>NZ_JAGWCY010000002.1:0-623900 GCF_020657785.1 Clostridioides sp. ZZV14-6154
TAAACTTAGCCATATAAATGGTAATCATAAGGGTTAGGAACTAGCCTAATAGCTTGGAGATACTGATAACAATAGTTATCTTGACCAAGAAGCCACCACTTCAAACATTACCGTAGGTAGTTAAGTGGATGGTAGTTCACATCCTATGGGTAAATTAATTGAAAGTATAGAGAAAATAAGAGATGGAGATACAAGTATAAGATTCAATAATGATAAAAATAATGAATATACTGAAATTGCTACCGCTTTTAATAATTTAATTGATACAATGGTAAGTAACTCTGAAGAACTTAAAAGAATAAATGATGACTTAGAAGTGTTGACTGCAAATATTCCTGGAGGAGTATATAAGTATAGTTGTGATGGAAATTACATATTTAGCTTTATAAATTAAGGATATCAAAAATTGTTAGGATATACAAAAGAAGAGTTTGAATCATTTTTCGATAATAAATTGTTAAATGTTATATATGAAGGTGATCGTAAACTGGTTAAAAATGCACTAGAAAAACAATTAAAAAATAGCAATATACTTGAAGTTGAATATAGAGTTGTTCGCTCTGATGGAGAAATACTTTGGTTATTAGATAAAGGCCAAATAGTAAAGGATAAATATGGGAAGCCTTGGGTTTATTGTGTTGTAATTGATATTACATCAAGTAAGTCAGCTCAAGAGCAGTTGGATATAAGTGAAGAGTGCTATAGAATTGTTATGGAGCAAGAAAATAATATTGTTTTTGAATGGAACTTAAATACAGATACAGTAAATATTTCTGACAATTGGGAAAAGAAATTTGGATATAAACTAGTTAGAAGTAATTTAATTGAAGGTATATTGAAAAATGAAATCATCTATAAAGATGATATACAGAAGTATTTAGACCTTTTTACAAATGCTATAAAAGGTGATAACCCATATCATGAAAAAGAACTTAGATTTAGAAAAGGAAAAGATAAATATATTTGGTGTAAAGTTAGATTATCTAGTATTATTGATAAGTATAGTCAATGTACACGTATTATTGGTGTCGTTGTAGATATAGATAAAGAAAAACGAAAAAATGAAGAACTTGAAAATAGAGCCCAAAGGGATTTGCTTACAGGACTGTATAATAAAATCACAGCAGAGGATTTAGTTAGAAAATACATAGAAAATGAAGGAAAAAACCTTAAAAGTGCATTATTTATAATCGATATTGATGACTTTAAAGGAATTAATGATAATTTAGGCCACTTATTTGGAGATGCAGTTTTAAATGATATATCATCTAAATTTATAAATATATTTAGAGAAAATGATATTATTGGGCGTATAGGTGGAGATGAATTTTTAATTTTTTTAAAGGATTTACATTCAGAAAAAGTATTAAAGAAAAAGGCAGATGAATTAATAAATCTATTTAGACGTTCATTTACAGGAAAAAATAAAGATTATAAGATTTTTGGAAGTATAGGGATATCTATTTATCCTGATAATGGTAAAAATTTCAAGGAGATTTTTAGATGTGCAGACAATGCACTTTATTTTGCAAAGGGAAAAGGCAAAGATTGCTATTGTATATATGAAAATAATAGCAAAATTATGGATAATGGATTAATAAAAACCAAAACCTTTAATTCTGTCTTAGGTGGAGAAGAAAATATTGATGAAGCATACAAAACTAAGTCAACATTTAGACAGAATTTTTATGAATATATATTTAGAATTTTATATGAGTCCAAAGATGTTGATACAGCAGTAAATTTTATATTAGAATTAGTTGGTAAAACTTATGATGTAAGTCGTGCATATATATTTGAAAATTCAGATAATAATCTTTGCTGTAACAATACATTCGAATGGTGCAATGATGGTATTAACCCAGAGATAAGTAATCTTAAAAAAGTATCATATAGTTTATTTGATGATTATAAACAAAATTTTAATGATAGAGGAATTTTTTACTGCAAGGATATATCTTCACTTGATGATGAGTTATATAAAATTTTGAAAGTACAAGGGATAGTATCTATGTTACAATGTGCAATCTTAGATGAGGGCGAATTTAGTGGATATGTAGGATTTGACGAATGTAATGGAAATAGATTTTGGACAAAAGAGGAAATAGAATCCTTGACATTTATATCAGAAATATTAAGTATATTCTTAATTAAAAAGCGTAAAGAAGATAAATTAATAAAATCTTATAAAACTATAAAAGCAGTTATGGATAATTTGAATTCATGGACTTATGTGATAAACAAGAATACATATGAGCTTTTATTTATAAACCAAAAGACATTAAGTATAGCTCCAAACACAGAGATAAATCAATTATGTTATAAAGCATTTTGGAATATAGATAAACCATGTGAAGTTTGTCCAATGAATGAACTTAGCGAGGAAAAAAGTTTTTGTACAATAGAATTGTATAATGATAATCTTAATGTTTGGACTAGTGCTAATGCTTCATATATTGAATGGAATGAAGAAAAAAGTGCGTGCCTAATGTGCTGTAATGATATAACTAAATATAAAGAAAATGAATCTAAACCTGAACCTAATTGTTAGTGATATATTTATAGTATAATACTACTACTATTTTTATTTTAATAAAATATAGCATAAAAAAACCAATTGTTTTGTAAGTAGACTATACAAGTTTACTTGAACCAGTATCTCTACAAAACAATTGGTTTTATGCTATTTTATAATTTTAAATTTAGAAGGAATTTTAACTTCTGATTTTTCTTTTATTTTAGAAGCTTGTTTTTTAACTTTTTCCAATAACTCAGATTCATTTACAACTAATACCGTTCTTTCTTTCATAAGCCACTTTCCATCACAAATTGTAGAATCTACATTTTCGCTAGTCATAGAATACACTATGTTTCCAATTGGATTATGCATTGGTAAGCAATGAATTGTATCTGGATTAAGAATAATCATATCTGCTTTTTTGCCAACTTCAAGACTACCAATTTCTTTTTCAAGTAAAGCACATTTTGCTCCATTTATAGTAGCCATTTCTAATATTTGTTCAGCTGGAATAACTGTTGGATTTAAAGTTCTTCCTTTATGTATTAATGAAGTTAAATACATATCTCTCATTAAATCCATTCTATTATTTGAAGGGGCCCCATCCGTACCAATTGAGACTGGAATTCCTTTTTCTAGCATTTCAGGAATTGATGCAAAACCTAGTACTACTTTCATAGCTGCACCAGGGTTATGGGAAACTTTTACATCATGCAATCTGAATAAATCAATTTCTTTATGAGTAAGCCAAACTGTATGAGCAGCTAAAAGATTTGGCCCCAAAACGCCTAACTTATCAAGATATTCAACTGTTCCAACTCCAGTATTTTGTTTTACAAATGAAATTTCATCAGCTATTTCAGCTATATGCATGTGTATACCTGTGTTGTATTTGTCAGCTAATTGTTTAGTTCTAACAAGTAAATCCTCAGTTGTATTAAAAATAGTTCTTAAAGCAAACCATATTTTAATTCTTTCATTAGATGTATTATTAAACTTATGGAATAAATCTAATTGAGTGTTGATTTCTTCATCAGTAGTTTTTTGCCATGCTTCAGGAAGACCATCTCCTGTATCCATAACTGACTTAGCTAGACATGCTCTAACTCCAGTTTTATCAACAGCTTCAACCATAGCATCGACATATTGACCACCAGACTCTAAAAATGTAGTAACACCAGATTTTATTAGTTCTACACAACATGCAGTAGATGAGATTAAAGAATCTTCGTAATTAAAGCTACTTTCATATGGCCAGATTCTTTCTCTAAGCCATGTTAAAAGCACAACATCATCAGAAAGACCACGACCTAATTGTTGAGATAAGTGAACATGTGTATTGACTAACCCTGGCATTAATATTTTTCCATTAGCATCGTATATTTCAGCATCTTTATCTACAATATTATTATCAAATTTACCAACTTTTTTTATAATATTGTCTTCAATAAGTATACTTCCATTCTCATATACTTCTCTATCTGTATTCATAGTGATTAGATATGCATTTTTTATAAGTAATTGTGACATAAATATCATCCCTTTTCTATGTATTTTTTTATCTATCTATATATTATGATAATAAATTTTATATATAAAGTTAATAGCAAAATCAATTTAGATATAAAATTGATTTTGCTATTTGTAAATTAAAAATAAATAAGCTTTTAATATATCAAAATTAAAATACTAACTTAGTACTAAGTTTACA
Organism: Clostridioides sp. ZZV14-6154; assembly: GCF_020657785.1. Lineage (NCBI taxonomy): Bacteria > Bacillati > Bacillota > Clostridia > Peptostreptococcales > Peptostreptococcaceae > Clostridioides > Clostridioides sp. ZZV14-6154. The sequence continues at coordinate 4,230 of NZ_JAGWCY010000002.1, forward strand.
ACTGCAAGTATTCCTATAACCCAAAGTGTGATACTAATTTTATCAGTTTCTTTAGCTACAACATGCATTATTATATATGAAATAAATCCAAAACACAAACCAATACTTATACTATAAGTTAGAGGCATCAATAAAACTGTAACAAAGGCAGGGACTGCTATTTTACTATCAGCAAAATCGATTTGTTTTATACTTTCAAACATGAATACCCCAACCATAACAAGTGCAGGCGCTGCAGCATAAGTAGGAACTATACCAAGTAATGGTGTAAATATAAGTGTAGCTAAGAATAATGCTGCTGTTACTACAGAAGCAAGTCCAGTTCTTGCACCTGCTGCTATACCAGAAGCTGATTCTCCAAATGTTGTAACTGTGCTAGTTCCTAAAAACGAACCTATTAAAGTAGAAGAAACGTCTGCATATAACATTTTTCCAAGGTCTTTTATTTCTCCATTTTCATCTTCAAGACCCATCTGCTTGCAACAAGTGATAAGGAATGCTAATGAATCAAACATGTCTATAAACATGAAAGAGAATATAGGTCCAATTAATGAGAATTTTAGTGCTCCTACAATATCTAATTTAAAAGCAATTGGTGCTATACTTGGTGGTGTTGAGATTATTGCTGTTGGTAATTCTACAAATCCACATATAATAGATATTACTGTTGCGACGACTATACTTATTAATATTCCACCTTTAATTTTTTTGTACTCTAATATCGCCATTAAGATAAGTGCAAAAAGAGCTATTAAAACTGTTGGTGTAAAATCTGCAAGTGAAACTATTGTATCTGGGTTTGCAATTATAACCCCCATGTTTTTTAAACCGACAAAAGCAAGGAAAAGACCTATACCTGCTGAAGATGCTACTGCTAATTCTCGAGGAATTGCATCAGCAATTGTCTTTCGTAGACCTGTTACTGCGAGTGTGAAGAATACACATCCAGATAAGAACACAACTCCAAGACCTGTTTGCCATGGAATTCCTGCTCCTATAACCAATGAATATGTGAAGAATGCATTTAGACCCATACCAGGTGCTAGTGCAAATGGTGCATTTCCTAAAATTGCAAATATCAGTGTACCAATGGCTGTAGCTAATATAGTAACTGTTATAAGTGCTGCTTTATCCATACCAGCCTCAGATAATATTGCTGGATTTACGAAAACTATGTATGCCATTGTTAAGAATGTAGTAACTCCACCTATTATTTCTGTCTTAAGGTTAGAGCCACGTTCGCTGAATTTAAACATTTTGTCTAAAAAGCTTAATGATGAATTATTTCCACCTGGTTGTACATTATTAGTGTTTGGTACCATTTTTACCTCCAAAAAACTTTAAAATATAAACAAAAAAATATATATTCATATAGATAGAATAGAATATATATTAAAATTAACATTCTATTCATAGAAAACTCATTTAAGGTGAGTTTGTAGAGACTATTAGACCATATTACTAATATTATATGAACATTTTCTATTTGTTTTTCTGTTGTATTATATCGTAATATTGTATTATTTACAATAAATTTAAAGAAATTATTCGTTTTTTTGTCGATTTTATAAAAAATTGAGGTCATTTTTTATAAAAAATAATTATTTCTAAAGATAAATATTACAGAAGTATAATAAATGTTATACTTTTATAACATTTATGCTATTAATGGAAATTCATTATAAATAAGTTTGTGATATAATTATAAATGTACTGAATACAAGAATATTTCGTAAAAACTTTTTAATATATTGAAAGTACATATAATAGTTTAATATAATAATAAAAATGAATTTAAAAATAATATAATTTATAGTGGAGGAGAAAATGACTAAAATTATTAAAGTACAAAATCCTAAATTTACAGGGGAATTAGAAAATGTTGAAAATATTGAAGCTGTATTAGATGATATATTCAATGATGAAAAAATATTTAATAAAACTATAGAAAATGAGGTTATAAGTGATTTGGATATTACAAGAGCAAGTTTTGAATCTTGTATATTTAGAAATGTATCCTTTGAAAATTGTAATTTAAAAAAGATTGACTTACTTGATGTAGTATTTGAAAACTGTAATTTATCCAATACATCTTTCGATGGAGGAAGTATATACAGAGTTGAATTTAAAGACAGTAAATTAATAGGAGTTAGATTGGATGATTGTATACTTAAAAACGTATTGTTTAAGGATGTTTTAGGTAGATATTCTAACTTCTCGTTTTCTAAGTTTAAGATAGTTTCTATTTTAGATTCAAATTTTGAAAGTTCTGTGTTTCAGGAAGTAAAAAATGAAAATTTAGTATTTGAGTATACAAATTTAAAAAAAGCGAATTTTAATGGAACTAAACTTTCTGGAGTAGATTTTACTACTAATAATATTGAAGGTATTGAAGTAGGAATAGATGATATTAGAGGAGCGTGTTTTGATGTGTCACAAGCAATCGATTTAACAAAACTGATGGGAATTATCATAAAATGAAAATTATATTCAAATATTAAATTGGGAAAACGTTAACAATGTGAGAATTTTTACCAGATTGACATTTTTATGAAAATAAAGTAAGATTATCTTAATATTCAAAATATTTTCAAAGGGGGTAGTTTGGTGTGAGTAAGCAGATGAGAGATATTTTTATAGTTGGTTTTGCTTTGTTTTCTATGTTCTTTGGCGCAGGAAATCTTATGTTCCCTCCATTCTTAGGAATGGAATCCGGTAAAGACTGGTTAATTCCTCTTGTTGGCTTTGTTGTTGCAGATGCTGGTATAGCAATGCTTGTTATCATAGCAACAGCAAGATGTAAAGGAAGCATGGATGATGTACTTAGAAGAGCAGGTAAAGGATTAGCAAGAGTAATGAGTGTAGCTGCTCTAGCATGTTTAGCACTTCTTGTTATACCAAGAACTTGTGCAACAACATATGAAATGGGTATTATACCTATATTTGGAGACCATGGAGCAGCAGCTAAAGCAGTATTTTCAGTAATATTCTTTGGTTTAACTTTAGCATTTACGATTAGATCTTCTAAAGTCATAGACATAATAGGTAAATATTTAACTCCAGCGCTATTATTAGTATTATTTGCTCTAATTGTAAAAGGGATAATCTCTCCAGCAGGACCTATGAGTCCAGAACATATGATAGATAAAAATCTATTTGGTGAAGGGATATCACAAGGTTATCAAACAATGGATGCTCTAGGTGCAGCATCTATGGCTACTATAATGTTAATGTCTATAGTGGCTAAAGGATATACATCAGATAAAGACCAAATAGGCATGACTATTAAAGCTGGTTTTGTAGCCTGTGTATTCTTGGCATTAGTATATGGTGGTCTTACTTATCTAGGAGCAACAGCTTCAACTTTATATGATACTAGCATACCTCAAGCATCTTTATTAGTTGAGATAACTAGTATACTATTATATGGTCAAGTAGGAAAGGTAATTTTAGGTGTAATTGTAGCACTTGCCTGTTTAACTACTTCTACAGGTCTAACAGCATCAATTTCAACTTATTTTGAAGGAATAAGTAAAGCAACTTATAAACAACTAGTTATAGGTATATGTGTGGCTAGTATGCTTATATCTAATTTAGGTGTTGATGCTATAATAGCTATATCAGTTCCAATTCTACAAACAATATATCCTGTTTTATTGGCAATAGTTATCATGGAATTGGCTGGTAAACATATAAAAAATGATAATGCATTTAAAGGTGCAGCATATGTTACATTACTAGTTAGTGTATTATCAGCTGTAAATGGAATGACAGGAGCTGTTCCATTTATACAAAGTTTACCACTTGCAGGTTTGGGCTTTAACTGGGTAATACCAGCTATATTGGGTGGAATAGTTGGTAACTTCATAAAAAGCAACAAACAAATAGCATAGTAATTTATAATTAATTTAATTTTATAATATATATTTTTTTTAGTACTATGGGTAGATTTAATTAAAATCTAATCTACTCATAGTACTTTTTAGATTGGATTATAATAGTTGGGATATAATTTTTTATAATATAATTTTTCTTTGAAGTATGATAAAATTAGTAATAGTGATAAGAAAGTACAAATTTAGGAGGTTTTAACTAATGCTTAAAAAAATAACAGCATTTATGCTATCTATATGTTTAATCATTGGACTTACAGGCTGTAGCTTAGTTACTGGCAAAAATGATAAAGAGAAAATCATTGATGATTTTAAAGTTGCAGTAGTAACTCAGCCATTATCTGAAAATAAAGTACAATACAATATAGTAGAAGATTTAGCCAAAGAGTATAAGGAAGCTAATGAAACTGATAAAGAAAAAGATGGTGAAGCTAGAGTTGAGCGAACTATAAAACATGTTGTGTTGCCAGAAAACTTTACTTCTAATATAGATAAGTCTATAAATGAAATAGTAAAATTGACTGATGATGAAGAAATTCAGGCAATTGTAGTATCAACAGACCAAGCAGGTCTTTTACCAGCATTACAGAAGGTAAAAGAAAAGCGTCCAGAAATAATAACTATCTCAGCTCCTATGGGAGAGGACAAAAACCAATTGAGTCAATATGTAGATGTAAATCTAGGGATTGACACAGAGGAAAGAGGAAAGTTATTAGTTGAACGTTCAAAGGAAATGGGAGCAAAAGCTTTTATTCATTATGCATCTAAGGATGATTTGAAAGATGCTGATATCGCCAAAAGACTGGAAAAAATTAAAGAGACTTGTAGAAATTTAGGAATGCAATTTGTACAAGTTAATACACCAAATGTAAATACAGAAGAAGATAAAGGTAAAATGAAACAGTTTTTAAATGAAGATATTGATAAACAAGTTAAGAAGTATGGAAAAGATATAAATGTATTTGGTGTAAATGAGTACATGGATGAAGTTATATTAACTAAAGCTTTAGAGTTAAAATATATAGTTGCAGAGCAAAGTAATCCATCACCAGTGGAGACATACCCTAGCGTTATGGGATTTAAAATATCTAAAAAAGATGCTCAAAATTATGATAAGATAAATGATGTGATAAGTGAAAAGGCTAAAGCTGCTGGCATGTCAAATAGACTTGGTGGATATCCTATGCCAATGGATGCTTTTATACCATCATTAGCAACTTATCTTGCAACTGAAATGGTACTTCAAGATTTTACACAAGAAGATGTATGTGACCCAGACTATCTAGAGGCGTTTGCAGAATTAAAATTTGGTATTGGTTCAGAATTTACACCTTTAACAGAGGCACTTTATAATTATCAATCAGTAATATTAAATCAATTAATATATTAATATTAAAAGCTATGAAATTAATAATAAAAATTATTATTTCATAGCTTTTTTGCTGAAAGTATATTTTATTATTTTATAATCAGTTATAGTAAAAATAAAATTTATGATTATAAATATAAATTTTGAAGTAGTAAATTTGAATTACTATAAAACTAAAATATATTATTTTCTATAATTTTTATACCTTTTTCGGTGATAGAACTACCTTTTCTTCCTTTACCAGGAGTTAAATATTCATTAAATGTCAAATATTCTAGCATATTTCTTACTTCATATTCTGTGACATTATGCTCCATAAATTTCATGAGTTTTGCTCTTCCCATAGGTTTTATATATAGTGACTTTAGGATAGCAATACATATATTTTTGTCATATTGATTTAAATCATGAAATATAGATGTATTTCCTAACATATGATGATTATTTAATTTTGAAGATATATTTTGTGGCAGGTCATTTATCGTAAGTTGATTAGAACCCATATAAGCCATATATTCAATACAATTTCTCAATTCTCTGATATTTCCCATCCAAGTATAAGAATTTAAAGCCCTTAAGAGACTTTTATCAAGTTTAATATTTTTATAGGGAAGTTCTTTTAAAAATGATTCCAAAAGAAGTGGTATATCTTCTAATCTGTTTCTAAGAGGAGGCAACTCTAATGTGAACATACTTATCCTGTAAAACAAATCCATTCTAAATTTATTTTCTAAAATTAATTTTTCTAGGTTTTTATTTGTAGCAGCCAGTATTCTTACATCAATTGGAATAATATTTGTACCACCAATCTTTCTGATTTCTTTTTCTTGTAAAACTCTTAAGAGCTTTACTTGTAAATCATGTGGCATATCTCCTATCTCATCTAAAAATATGGTTCCAGTATGAGCTAATTCAAATAATCCCTTCTTTCCACCTTTTTTTGCTCCAGTAAAAGAACCATCTTCATATCCAAACAGTTCACTTTCAAGTAACTCACTTGGAAGTGAAGCACAATTTATTGCTACAAAAGGTTTATTTTTTCTATGAGAATGGTTGTGTATTGATTGAGTAAAAGCTTCTTTACCAGTACCTGTTTCGCCAGTTATTAGTATAGGGTTATCTGTAAGAGCCATTTTTTTTGCTTTTTTTATACAGTCTTTTATAACAGCACTATTTCCAATTATATTATTGAACTTATACTTGGCTATATAACCTCTTTTAACAGAGTCACTTCTTATTTTTTGCTCTAGTATTTCTATCTTGCTTACATCTTTTAATGTAATTAAGCAACCTTCTATATTTTTATAAAGATAAAATGGTTTTTTTGATAGTATAAATTTCTTGTCTATTTCATCTATGTATATAATCATATTATCTATGTTTAGATTTTTCGTGATTTTATCTAAAAAACTCTTTGGTAAAGATTCCATTAAAGAAGGTGATTTTATGAGTCTTTCATCTAATTCTAACATGCTTAGTAAAGATTTATTTACAAATGTGACCTTGTTAAATGTATTGAAAAATATTAATCCATCTCCAATTTCATCAATAGTCATATAGAGTATAGTTTTTAATTTAGATATATTATCTAATGATGTATTTAAAAAATCATGACTAAGTGTTTCCTTAGATAGCTTGTATAGTTTTTCTATAAACTTCTCGTTTTTTAGCTTTAATACTACTAGTAACGACATATATGTATCTAATGAAATTTTTCTCCAACCTAAGTCAACGATGTTTTTTATATATTTTGGTATAAATCTGGTCTGACCTGGTGTTATAGCTGTATCTAAATCATATATTTCTTCACAGTTTGGGTATGTTGGTACAAAATCAATATGATTTATTCCTATTTTATATAAATAAGTAGCCATTTCAAAGGCTGAAGTTTTATTGGTAGTCATAAGTAATGATTTTGTGCCTGGAGGTAGTTTCATCATTTTCTCATATCCAAGCTTTGAAAGTGCTTTTGTTCCATGGATAATTTCAATATCTTCCTTGAAATGCTTTATTAAAAAATTACTAGTTAAAGGTGATAGAGAAAGAACTACATCACCCTCTAAATTCTCTCTTATACCATCAAGTATATTTTGTGTTTCTATGCTTATTTCATCTCCAAAAAAGCTTATTAACTCTTCTTTGTAGTGGTCAGCATTTAATTTATCATATGTTATAAGGATTAATTTTTTTCTGTCCATTTTATTTCTCCTAACTAAGGTAATATTTAGTTTGCTTTTTTAAGAGCAGAACAAGTTATATTATACAACAAATAACATGATAAATTTATACATTTAGCTAAATAATAGGTTTTTGTAGGTTTTTATCCTATAAAAGCCTGTTTATAAAATTAGTTTTAAAAATTATATAGAAAAATATTTATAATATAAAGATTTTTCTACTGTATGTCAATAAAAGGTACATAAATAGAAGTTTAAAAAGTTAGCAATTGCAAGCTGTTCATGTTATGTAAAAAATTAACAATAAAAAAACAAATGAAAAAATATTATTATTAAAGTATTGGCATGGGTTTTGCTTAATAAAAAGGTGTACTAATAAAATTTATTTAAGCAGGAGGGAGAATTTATATGAGCAAACTAGAATCAACAACAGAAAAAATAGAAGTTAAATGGTATGGGTATGTAGCATTAATATTAGGAGCATTATTCTTTTCAGGAATATTTAAAGATGCACCTGGAGCATTAAAGGTACTAGATTTTAATAATGTATTAGGAAACTTTGGTTCATTGGGAACAGTTAATGATGGTGTAGGTACATTAGCTGCAAACTTTAGAGGAGATGGAGGGACTGGTCCTCGTGATGGATGGCTATATGCATTAACTTTAATACCATCAGTTATGTTTGCGCTTGGAATAGTTAGAGTTATAGACCACTTAGATGGTATGAAAGCAGCACAAAAACTTCTTAGTCCACTATTAAAACCATTACTAGGATTACCTGGATTTGCAGGATTAACTTTAATAGCTAGTTTACAATCTACAGATGCTGCTGCATCTATGACTAAGGAACTTAAAGATGATGGATATATAGATGAAAAGCAAAAAGCTGTTTTCTGTGCATTTCAATTTTCTGGCGCATCTGCAATCACGAATTTCTTTGCTTCAGGAGCAGCATTGTTCCCATTTATAGGCGATGTTCCAATATTTATACCACTTGCCTTAATATTAATTATGAAATTTGTTGGAGCAAACTTACTTAGATTATACTTAAATAAATTCGAAAAGGAGGAAGCTTAATATGAGTGATATAGCAAAAAAAGAGGTAAAAGTTAAAAAAGGAAATGTTATAGATGCATTTATTGGTGGAGCTAGAAATGGGTTTCAAATAAGTACAAATTCAATGGCTCCAAATGTTATATTTGGTTTTGCTATAATTTCTATATTCAATTTAACTGGTCTTTTGGATATAATAGGAACAATTTTCACACCTGTAATGAGCATATTTGGGCTTCCAGGCGTTGCAGCAACTGCAATAATGACGATATTTATATCAATGGGAGGAGCTTCTGGGGTAATAGCTGGCTTGTTTACAGCAGGTCAAATAAATCAAGCACATGTTGCAATACTTTTACCAATGTTATTACTTTCAGGAGCTCAGATACAATTTATGGGTAGACTGTTAGGAACAGCTGAATTAAAAACTAAATACTATCCACATATGTTCATAATAGCAACTTTAAATGGATGTATTGCAATGCTTATAATGAATTATTTTATAGTATAGATAACATATGAAAAAAATAATATAGGATAAAAATTAAAATTTATGGAGGTATTATATTATGGAAAATAATAAAAGTTATATTGACTATGTACATAAGGTGTATGATTATTTGCATACAATTCCAGAAAAAGGATTTGAAGAATACAAGACATCTACATTTCTTTTAGAAGAACTTAAAAAAATGGGATTTGAAAATATAGATGAAGGTGTTGCAGGAACTGGTATTATAGTAACAATAGACTCTAAAAAAGAAGGACCAGTATTTGCTATAAGAGCAGATATAGATGCATTAGAATTTATAATTGATGGAGAAAAGAAAATGATACATGCTTGTGGTCATGATGGTCACACTTCAATGCTTCTAACAGCTGCAAGATTAATAAAAGAAAGGGATTTGGTAAAAAAAGGAAAACTAAAAATAATTTTTCAACCAGGTGAAGAAAAACTTTATGGAGCATTAAGAGTAATAGATTCTGGTTTATTAGATGATGTTGAAGAGATGGTAGGTATGCATTTAAGACCTGGGCAAGATTGTAGATTAGGAAAGGCCATACCTGCAATGTATCATTGTGCCAGTTGCATAATGGAATTTAGTATTAAAGGTATTACTTGTCATGGTTCTAAGCCACACTTGGGTGTAAATGCAGTAGATGCTGTCTGTTTAGCAGTAAATGCAATAAATGCAATAAGAGTAAATCCAGCTGTTCCAAATTCTATTAAAGTTACAAATATATCAGTTAAAGGGGAAACATATAATAATATACCAGATGAAGCTTTTATGGCTTTAGATATAAGAGCAGAGAGTAATGAGATAATAGAAGAATTAAAAGAAAAAGCTATTCATGCTATAAAAACCGCTGCAAGTTCTATAAACGCAGAGGCTATACTACTTTCAAAAGATGGAGTTCCAGCAGCAGAGTTTGATGAAGGTCTTGTAAGTTTAGCTGAAGAGACTATTAAAGATGTACTTGGTGAAGATGCATCTATAGGTATATTTAAAAACTCTGGTGGAGAAGATTTTCACTATTATACTCAAAAACTAAAATGTAAGACTACATATATTGGACTGGGCGCTGATGCTACACCAGGATTTCATAATCCTAATGTGACATTTGATACTAAAGCTTTAGAATATGGAGTTGATATCTGGTGCAGACTAGTTGAAAAGAGATTAGGATAAGGTTTTAGATTAATTGCTTTGTATTTAAAAGTTTTTTAAAATTATGAAAAGAGAATTTTTATGTTATTTGCAATATTATTGACATAAAAATTCTCTTTTTATTTTGTTGCAATGAAGTTATTTTTACAATATCGAAAAAATCTATTACAGGAAAAATATGTATATTTTAAATCTATTAAAGCAAAAAGTGTTATTATTATAGTGTGTAGAGTGGTAAAATGTCATTAGATTACAAGTAGTGACAAATTTAATATTTATAGAATTTATATTTTTAGGAGGTTCAAATGAGTAAATATAATTTTGATAGACTTATAGACAGAGTCGGAACAGACTGTGTAAAGTGGGATTTTAGAACTAATTGTTCACCAAAATCGCAAAAAGATGGTTTACCTTTTTGGATTGCAGATATGGATTTTGAATGTGCAGAACCAATAATAGAAGCATTACATAAAAAAATTGACCACAAAATATTTGGATATAGTTCTAATAATAGTGATAAATACTTCGATGCAGTTTGTGGATGGTATAAAAGAAGATTTAACTGGGAAGTAAATAGAGACGATATTGTTTTTAGTCCTGGAGTTGTACCTGCTGTTGCTATTTTAGTAAGAATATTAACAGACTTTGGAGAAGGAGTAATAGTTCAAAAACCAGTATATTATCCATTTGAAGCAAAGATAAAAAGTAATAATAGGGAAGTTGTAAACAATTCTCTAATATATGAAAATGGAAGTTATAGAATGGATTACGCTGATTTAGAAGAAAAAGCTAAGTGTGACAATAATAAAGTACTTATTCTTTGTAGCCCTCACAATCCTGTTGGTAGAGTATGGAGAGAAGAAGAATTAAAAAAAGTTGTAGAAATATGCAAAAAATATGACTTATGGATAATAGCAGATGAAATACACTCTGACTTAATTCGAAAAGGATTTAAACATACTCCTTTACAATCATTATGCCCAGAATATAAAGAGAAAATAGTTACATGTATAGCTCCAAGTAAGACATTTAATTTAGCTGGAATGCAATTATCCAATATAATAGTGAATAATAAAGAGTTAAAGAAGAAGTATCAAGATGAAGTTACAGCTGTTGGAGTTGGTACTTCACCAAATCCTTTTGCTATTGTAGCTACTATAGCAGCATATAATGAAAGTGAAGATTGGCTTGATGAATTAAATGAATATCTAGATAATAATATAAAATTTATTGATGAGTATTTAAAAGAAAACTTACCAAAAGTTAAACTTGTTTATCCAGAAGGAACATATCTAGCTTGGTTAGACTTTACTGCTTATGGATTAAATGAAGTAGAACTTGAAGATTTAATGTTTAAAAAAGCCAATGTATTATTTGATGAGGGTTATATATTTGGAAAAGAAGGTATTGGGTTTGAAAGAATAAATGTAGCATGCCCACAGTCTCTATTAAAAGAATGTATGAATAGATTAAAAACTATATTTGAAAACTTATAAAGCATAGGTAAAAATTTATAAAGTATACAAAAAAATAAAAAATAATAAACTTGACAAAATTTAACTAATCACTTATCATACTATTATGAATAAATAGAAAACATAAAAGTTAACTTTTATTAAAGTAAAGATAAAATTTTATTAAAGTAAAGATAAAACTTTAAAGACGTTGAAAGGAAGAGTAGGTATAGAATGTAATTAAAGCGAGTTGGTGATGGTGTGAGACCAATATGAAGTCTATAGTGAAGAACATCCTGGAGTTGCTAACTGAAATTTTAAAAGAGTAGGCTTAGTCGGAACCAAACCGTTATCATATTGGGATGTATCGAGTAATATCTGTACATTATGAGCTGGGTTTGAATTTATTTCAAACTAATCAGGGTGGTACCGCGGAAAAGCAACCTTTCGTCCCTTTTTATAGGGATGAGAGGTTTTTTTAATGGAAAAATATATAAAATATAGGGAGTGAATAGTATGAGTACAATAATACCAAAAGATTATAAAAGTAGTCTAAATGTAATTGATACACAAGTAGCTATAAAAAAATTAAAAGATTTTTTTGAAATGAGATTGAGTAATGAGTTGAATCTAATAAGAGTTTCTTCACCATTATTTGTATTGCCTGAGACAGGGGCAAATGATAATTTAAATGGAGAAAAAGCAGTAAGTTTTGATATACCATTTATGGATAAAAATGCAGAAATTGTTCAATCACTTGCAAAATGGAAGAGATTAGCTCTTAAAAAATATGGTTTTGCAGTTGGAAGTGGTTTATATACAGATATGAATGCAATAAGAAAAAATGAAGAATTGGATAATATACATTCTTTATATGTAGACCAATGGGACTGGGAATTAGTTATAGAAAAAAGTAGCAGAAATGAAAAAACTTTAGAAGATGTTGTAAAAAGATTATATGGAGTATTTAAAGATACTGAAATATTTGTGTGTAGTATGTATGAAGGTATAAAAGAAATTTTACCAGAAGAAATAACATTTATAACATCACAAGAATTAGAAGATATGTATCCAGAGCTATCACCAAAAGAGAGAGAAGATAAAATTGTAAAAGATAAAAAAGCTGTATTTATAACACAAATAGGAAAGACATTAATATCAGGAGAAAAACATGATGGAAGAAGCCCTGATTATGATGATTGGGAATTAAATGGAGATATACTATTTTATAACCCTGTTCTAGATTCTGCATTAGAATTATCATCAATGGGAATTAGAGTTGATGAAGAATCACTAGATAGACAGTTAAAGCTTGCTGGATGTGAAGATAGAAAAGAATTTGATTATCATAAAATGCTTTTAAATGGTGAGCTTCCATATACAATTGGTGGAGGAATTGGTCAATCAAGAATATGTATGTATTTCTTGCAAAAGGCACATATAGGGGAAGTGCAAGTTGGAGTATGGCCACAAGATATGATTGAAAATTTTAGAAACGCAGGAATTGAGTTGTTATAATAAAAAATAAATTAATATTATTGTAAAGATTATAAATGATTTAAACTACTTAAGTCATGATATAACATTCTATATGTAAGCAATACAATTTAAATATAAAATAATTAATAAAATTTATATCTAAAATATTCATCAAATTAATTATATCGGTTATAATGTAGAGTAACCTATGATTATAAGAGGTGATGAATATGGAACTTTTAAAAAGAGCTATTGATATAATTTTAGATACTTTAAAAAAAATTTTAGTAAGATTTAAAAATGCTAAGTTTGGATTACTTTTTATATTTGATTTATTTAAACTACCAGACTTTATGACGGACAAAAGAATAAATATAATTAATAAGGTCAAAGTAGTTTCTGTATTAGTTTTTACTGTATCCTATTTTGTATCTGGGATTGATATAATACCTGAAATGCTCGCGGGAGTATTTGGATTTATAGATGATGCTATAGTATTAATTTGGAGTATAGGTATTGTGGATGAAGAAATTAATAAATACAGAATCATTGCAGAAAAGGAGAAACATTCAAATATAATTGAAAATGTAGAATTTTCTATAAAAGATGAAGAAGAATAACATTTTATAACTGTTATTCTTTTTTTTATTAACAAAAAATGGTTAAAATGTTGACGGAGAGATAAAACTCTATTATCATAAGAAGTGGGGATTCAATGATTGACAAAGTATTCAATGTACAAGAATACTTAATCTAAAAAAATTTATGGAGGGTAAAAGTTATGAGTAAGAAAAAGATAGGTTTAGTGCCTAAACTAATCATCGGTATCATAGTCGGTATTTTAATCGGAAGTTATGCACCAGAAATAATAGTTCAAATATTAGTAACAGTTAGTACTTTATTCTCAGCATTCTTAAAGTTTGTTATACCATTTATAATTATAGGATTTGTAACAGCAGGAATAGCTGACTTAGCAACAGGAGCAGGAAAGTTATTAGGAATAACTACAGGAATAGCATATGGTTCTACTTTAATTGCAGGAGTATTGTCATTTGCAGTATCTATGTTAATATTTCCAAATTTTATTGATGCAAGTGTAGCAAGTCAAATTGGAGACCCAGAAGCAGGAATGTTAGCACCAATATTTACAATTCCACTAGAGCCTATGGTAGATGTAACAGCAGCAATAGTGTTTGCATTTGTAATGGGGCTTGGAATATCAGCTTTGAGAAATCATGGAAAAGGAGAAGTTCTATTTAATTTCTTCCAAGAATTCCAAGAAATCGTAACGAAAACGTTGTCAACAGTAATTATACCTTTACTACCATTATACATAGCAGGAACTTTTGCGAATATAACTATAGCAGGACAAGTATGGACAATATTAGGAGTATTCTGGAAAGTTTATTTAGTAGTAATACCATTACACTTTGTATATATGGCATGTCAATTCACAGCAGCAGGAGCATTCTCAGGAAAGAATCCAATCAAAATGTTAAAAAATCAAATACCTGGATATTTAACAGCTATAGGTACTCAATCTTCAGCAGCAACTATACCAGTTAATGTTGGTTGTGCAGAAAACAATGGAGTAAGTAAGCAAATAAGAGAATTCGTTGTACCTCTTTGTGCAACAATACATTTATCAGGTAGTATGATATCTATAACAGGATTTACAACAGCAGTTTTAATGATGAATGGTATGCCACATGGAATCGATGTATTATTCCCTTACATTGCAATGTTGGGTATAGCAATGGTTGCAGCACCAGGAGCTCCAGGAGGTGCTATAATGAGTGCACTTCCTTTCTTACCAATGGTTGGAATCCCATCAGATGGTGGTCTTGCGAGCTTAATGATAGCTTTATACTTAACTCAAGATAGTTTTGGTACAGCATGTAATGTATCAGGAGACAATGCAATAGCAGTTGTTGTAGACCAAATAAATGATGGAATGAGCAAAAAAGGAAAACAAAGTGCTTAATTTCTTAATAAATAAAAATGAGTTATCTCAAAAAGAGATAGCTCATTTTTTTATAATTTATAATTATAAACCCTTAATTATTGTATTATTTGAACTATTTGTGCTAATCTGTATCTAGTCTTTTTCTATTTGAAAATTGTTTTAAGAGATGATATTAGTAATTTATTTTCATCAGGCTTTAGTATACATACTCTAAAAAAATATTCATCTAAACCTTCAAATGAGCAGCAATCTCTTATTATTATTTTTTG
Source organism: Clostridioides sp. ZZV14-6154 (assembly GCF_020657785.1). Taxonomy (NCBI): domain Bacteria; kingdom Bacillati; phylum Bacillota; class Clostridia; order Peptostreptococcales; family Peptostreptococcaceae; genus Clostridioides; species Clostridioides sp. ZZV14-6154. Next base: position 19,560 of record NZ_JAGWCY010000002.1, read on the forward strand.
TGGAATTAGTTTTTCACGAAGGGATTTAGCTGTCAATTCATGAGTTTTGATTTTACATAATATAAAATTACCTTGAGTATCATATACATCTAGATTGTCTATGCTTTTAAGCTCCTTAAGTAAGTAATTTCTCTCAGTATTCATTAAAGAAATAGTATTAGAGATAAAGTTTGAATCTCTAAACATGATTTCTCCCATCTTAGAGGCCACTATATTGATATTCCATAAATCTAAGTTGTTATTTATTTTATTCTTAACATCATTATCAGATATAAGACCATATCCAAGTCTTATGCCTGGTGTTGAAAAAAACTTTGATGTTCCTCTTATAACAAATAAATTAGAATAATCATCGACTAATTGAGTAGAAGAGTATATGTTTGTATCAGTAAACTCTACATAAGTTTCATCAATCATTAAAAACTTATCTGTGTTTTTTAATAGTTCTATTATTTCTATTTTAGTAAATGCAAATCCAGTTGGATTACTAGGATTGCAGATTACAACTAAATCATAGTCTTTAGAATTAATAGTCTTTATAAGATTTTCTAATTCTATATGAAAATCATATTCTTCTTTAGCAAAATATTTATCTATAGAACAATTAATTTTAGATAGTTCTTTTTCATACTCTGAATAAGCAGGAGAAAGTAAAAGAGCTTGTTTAGGGTTAATTGTATGTATAAAAGATGAAATTAATTCTGTAGCTCCACTACCAAGTACTATATTATCTATAGAACACTTACAGTAGTTAGATATAGAAGTTTTTAAGTCTATGTAATCAGGGTCAGGATACATAGATACTATATCTATATTGTTTACAATGTATTGTTTGGCTAAATCTGATGTACCAAAAGGATTTATATTAGAACTAAAATCCATAAATTCTTCTTTTGAAAAGCCATACTTACTAGATAAACTATATAAATTAGCTCCATGGTTTGTGCTCATAAAAGTACCTCCAATAATAAAATTATATAATTAATAAAAATAACTGATTAATATATTTACATATAGATTATAATACAAAGGAATATTTATTCCAAATTTTTAAGAGAAAAAGCAAAAAAGTATGGATAAGCTGTTAATTTAGGTTTAAAAATGATGAAAAATATTTTAATTGATATTTTAGTATGCTATAATATATAGGTTAATAGATGGAAAGCGGGAGGATTCAAGATGTACAAAGTTACAGGAAAAATGTTGACAGAAGAACAGATAAAAGCAAAAGTTTATGAATTAGGTAAAAAAATAGAAGAAGATTTTAAAGGTGAGGATTTACTAGTAGTAGGTATCCTTAAAGGAGCTAGTGTATTTGTTTCAGATTTAATAAGATGTATAGATTTAGATGTAAATATAGATTTTATGAGTGTTACAAGTTATGGAAATTCAACAGAATCTTCTGGTACAGTTAAAATATTAAAAGATTTAGATGTAGATATTGAAGGAAAGAATGTGTTAATTGTAGAGGATATAATAGATTCTGGTTTAACATTAAGCAATCTAGTTGCAGCTTTAAAAACTAGAAACCCAAAATCTCTAAAATTATGTACTCTACTTGATAAACCTCAAAGAAGAAAAGCTAATATACCTGTAGACTATGTTGGATTTGTTATAGAAGATAAATTCATTGTTGGTTATGGAATAGATTATGCTGAAAAATATAGAAATTTACCTTATATAGGTATAGTTGAGGATGTAGAATAGACTTAAATGTGAATTAAAAGCACTAATCTCTGTAGGAGTTAGTGCTTTTTAATTAAGTATATAAAATTTTAGTAAAGGAGACATCGGTATGGATATTCAATTGAGTATATTATTATTTTTCCAGAGTTTAAGAAATCCAATTTTAAACTTTATATTTCTTGTATTTACAGTAAGTACAGAAGCACCATTATTGATATTAATTACAGCAGTTATATATTGGTGTATAAATAAAAAATGTGGACAAAAAATGTTGTTCGCGATAGTTGGAAATTTTGTTGTGAATCTAGGTATCAAAGAATTTGTAAAGGCTCCTAGACCAATAGGTATAAAAGGTCTTGAATCACTGAGAGTTTCTACCGCTGGAGGATACTCTTTTCCAAGTGCACATACTCAAACTGCAACTACATTTTGGGTTAGTGTTATGACTATATTTAAAAGAAACTATATACGTTTATTGGGTGCAGTGATGGTTTTAGGAGTAGGATTATCTCGACTATATTTAGCTGTTCATTGGCCTATAGATGTAATTGCTGGTTGGATACTTGGCATATTTTTTACAGTTGTATTTGTAAAAATATTTGACTATATCGATGATAATAAAAAATATATTTTTCTTGTAGCATTACTTATCCCATTTATATTAATAGCAATATTTCTAAAAAGCCCTGAATATTTTGAAAAATTTGGTATTCTAGTAGGGTTTGTATTTGGGTATATAGTTGAAGATAAATTTGTTAAATTTACTACAGAAAATAATAATAAAAAAATTAATTTTAGTAATAAAAATAAAAAGAGTAAAAACATGATATTTTCGAGAATTTGTAGGTTTTTGATTGGAATAGTCACAATAGGGATTTTATATGTTGCTATTAAAGTGTTGATTTCAATATTAATAACGACTTTAAATATAAGTGACTCTAGTATGAGTATAATTTTTATGAATTTTATTAAGTATACAGTGGTTGTTTTTTATGGAGTAGCAGGAGCTCCTGCATTGTTTAAAATTTTGAAATTAAATTAATTTAATTTGCACTATTGATAGATACTAATTTAATTTTAAGAAAATTTAAGGATAGAAAAGAGTGATTATTTGAAGAAAATAGTAGTAATAGGCGGTGGACCAGCAGGGATGATAGCAGCATCAACTGCATCTGAAAGAGGGTTTGATGTAACTTTAATTGAAAAAAATCATAAGTTAGGTAAGAAGCTTGCAATAACAGGAAAAGGTAGATGTAATATAACTAATGATTGTGATATAGAGGAATTAATAGAAAATGTTCCTACAAATGGTAAATTCTTATATAGTGCTTTTTACACTTTTACAAACGATGATGTAATAAGTATGTTTAATAATCTTGGAGTAAAAACTAAAACAGAAAGAGGAAAAAGAGTTTTTCCAGAAAGTGATAAAGCTTTTGATGTTGTAAAAGCTCTTGAAAAACAAGTAAAAAACAAAAAAGTAAATATATTATTAAACTCTAGGGTAGAAAAAATAATATCTAAAAATAATAAAATCGAAAAAGTAATTCTAAACAATAAAAAAGAAATCAAGTGCGATTCAGTCATAATAGCAACTGGTGGATTAAGTTATCCACTTACTGGTTCTACTGGTGATGGATATAAATTTGCTGTTTCGCAGGGGCATACTATTGTAGATACAAAACCATCTTTGATTGGTATAGAAGTTCAAGAAGGTTTTGTAAAAGATTTAGAAAAATTATCATTAAGAAATGTCGAGATAAACGTGTTTAATAGTAAAAAAAAGAAAGTGTATAATGATTTTGGAGAACTTGAATTTACTAAATTTGGTTTAGATGGACCTATAATAAAGTCTGCAAGTTGTAGGATGAAAGATACAACTAAAGAAAATTATACTATACTGTTGGATTTAAAACCTGCATTAGACGAAGAAAAATTAGATAAAAGAGTTCAAAAAGATTTTCAAAAGTATACAAATAAAAAATTTGAAAAAGCATTGGATGATTTGCTTCCTAAAAAACTTATACCTATAATAATAAATTTAAGTGAGATTTCTCCAGATACAGTTGTTCATCAAGTTTCTAGAGAACAAAGAAAAAATTTAGTTCATTTACTAAAAAATTTAAAATTTACAGTAAAAAGATATAGACCTATTGATGAAGCAATAATAACTTCTGGTGGAGTAAAAGTGAATGAGATAAACTCAAGTACAATGGAATCAAAATTGGTAGAAGGTTTATTTTTTGCTGGTGAAGTAATAGACATAGATGCATACACAGGAGGATTCAATTTGCAAATAGCTTTTTCAACTGGATATTTGGCAGGTTTTAATTGCTAAAAATTACCTGAATTAAAAATGTTTAAAATCACATAATATTATCAGCAACACAAAATAAATTAAACAGAAGGAAGGTAATCAACATGGCAAGTAACAATAACAATAACAAAACAGTAGTACCAGGAGCAAAAGAAGCTTTAAACCAAATGAAATTAGAAATAGCTAATGAACTTGGTATGAGTAATTATCAACAAGTTGATAAAGGAAACCTTACTGCAAGAGAAAATGGTTATGTAGGTGGATACATGACTAAAAAATTAGTTGAAATGGCTGAACAACAAATGGCTGGAAAAAACAACAGATAGTTAATAAATAATTATTTATAACTATTAGGCTATTGTTATAGCTAGAGCTATCTCAAATATAGAAAGTAATTTCTAAATTGAGATAGCTTTTTTTTATTAAGTTTTATATGTCGATATTTTTATGTAATAAATTTTAGAAATCTGGATAAAATAGTACAAATGAATATATTACATAAGGAGTGATGTAAAATGAGTAGTGTAAACTTTGAAGATTTAAAAAATAAATTTATTAATAGTGATTTAGATGAAAAAATAAAAATCTATACAACAACAGAAGGATTATCAGTAGAACAGTTTAAAGAACTATTGAAATATTATCCAATACAACACTTATCTAAATTAGAAAAAGCTCTTGGGTAATGTCATATAGAAATAAAAATTAAAAAGGCAATTTGTTTAATATAAAAAAATAGTTTTTATATTAAATAAATTGCCTTTTTATAATAAATTTATTTTATTATGCTTTTGATATATAATTATATATTCTCTCGTTTCCAAGTTCAATAGACCCAGTATTGATAAGTGTAATAATACCTTCTATATCCTTAGGAGTCAGGTACTTATATGGAATTGATAGATTATAACCAGTATCATGTAATAAATTTTTCAATTGAATTATCTGAGAGATATTAAAACATTTTATAGATTTAGTAGATTTTTTTCTTGAGTTAGACAAATTTTCATTTTGTATCTTTATTAAAGTTTCAATATAGTCTATATAAGATAACTTAAATTCATATTCATTTATTATTTTTTCATCAAGTATACTATTTATAAAATCTTGAGATAATATATTATCTGCAAATTTATCTGCTGTTAATTTTCCAGATGTAATACCTTTTTGGTATTTTCTAAGAATTTTTTTTGTATAGCAGTATATTTTATTTCTTGTTTCTAAATCTAGCTGTTCTATTTGCACAAAAACACTTCCTTTTAATTGTAAGAATATTTATTTTGAAAAATTTATACTTAGTCTATAAAGTTTTAATAATTTATTTACAATAAATACTAAATTATAAAATATTTGTTATTTTTTATTATTACCAAGTATAAAAAATATTATAATTGTAAAACTTACAAATATATGTAAAATATTTAGGAGTGATGAAAATGTTAAATGGGATAATAAAGCTTTTTTATTCTGAAATTGTAAAAACAAAGATTAATAACTTAGATTCAAGTGGATATTCATTAAGGGATGAATGTAAAGAAATTAGAAATATAACTTTAAAGATAGATAGTGTGTTTTTTAAACTTTTAAAGTTAGTTTTTGGTTCAATACTGCTTATTGTAGCATTCAATCTAAATTGGATATTAGGTATAGGAGTATTTCTAGTTGGAGTGGTGTATATTCTTTATAAGAGAAATATGGAAGAACAAGTGAAGGAACATATAAACAATGTAAAAAATAATATCGACATCTCTAAGATAACTTTTATGGATGAAAAGGGAAGAACAGGTCTAAATTCATTGATTACATTACTTCTTATAGGAATATTGACAGGATTTAACTGGATATTAGTTCTTAGTTTTGTCGTTGTTTTTGTTTTTACTATAAAGAATGTATGTTAAAATACTAATAAATAGTTTAATATATAGGGGGAGAAATTGAGTATGACTAATGGCAATTATAAAATGAAGAATTTAGTGGAAATATCTGCTATGGTGACTGAATCTACAGATTTTTTTAATATAAAAGATAAAATAATAGAAAAAATGTTAGAGGTTGTTCACCCTACAAAGGCATGTGTAAATCTATTTTATAAAAATGATTCTAAATATGCCTATTTAGTATGTTCACAAACCTTAGAGTATGTACCTCAAATTTTTCCAATCAATAGTCTTAAAGGTGCAAAAATTGATTTTGACACATATCCAGAATATATCCATGAAGCTGTAAATGAGAAAAAGATAATATATGTGAAAAATGTATTTGAAGATTCTAGAGCAGAAGGGGAACGAGATTTAGCAAAATCTGAAGGTTACATTGGTAGAATAGTTTTTCCTTTTATCATAAATAATGAAGTAGTTGGATTTATGACTTGCTTTTTGACAGAAGAAGATTTTCTAACAGAACAAGATATAGACTTTATATCTTCTGTTGCATCTCTCTTAAGTTTATCAATAGAAATAACTAATAAAAATAATAATGTACAAATTTTGGTTGATAAATTAAGAGGTTCAATAAGTGCTATAAATGAAGCTACTAAAAAATTATATCTCAATAAAAGTATAGATGGATTTTTAGAAAACTTAAGTAAACAGGCGTGTAACATTACTAATAGTAAAGAAGCTTTGATAATTATAACAGGTCATGGTAATAAAGATAAAATATTTAGCTGTTATAATACTGAGCATAAAAAGAAAACAAATTTATATCCTATGTTGGACAAGTTTGTAAATAAAGAATCCTTAGGAGGATATTTAAATAATTTAAAACCATGCTCACAAAAAGGGATAAACTTGGAAAGTTATATATATTACAAACTCCAAGATAAAAATGAGACTATAGGATGCATTGTTTGTGCAAACAGCAAAAACTACACGAGTGATGATTTAAATATCCTTAGTATATTATCTAAACAGGTTTTAGTTGGTATGCAGTTATATGAGCACAATGAAAAAGAAGTAAAGCACAGGATTCTTGAGAATGAGTTAAATATATTAAATAAACAGCAACAACTTATTATGGACAAAGGTAAAATGGATTGTAATGATGAAAAAGAACTTTATTTTTATCATAAACCAGCAAGAGTAGTAGGTGGAGATTTTTATTATGCTACAAAGGTAGATGCTGAACACATAGTTTATATTGTTGCTGATGTAATGGGGCATGGAATGGTTTCGAATTATGTTGTTGCAATGATAAAGGGTGCCTTTAAAGTGTTATGTAATCAGTATAAGACACCACAAGAAATAATGACAAATTTAAATAGGATGTTATATGATGAGTTTGACAAAATGGGAGTATTTACAACTTGTTTGATTGGTCTTATAGATACTAAAGAAAATATGATTACAGTATCTAATGCAGGACACTATAGCCCTGTAGTTGTAAAAAAAGATGGAACAATAGAAACTAACTTAAATTGTAAAAAGGGAATACCTATTGGGGTAATGGAAGATGCAACATATGAAAATAATATTCTTTCAATGGAAGATTATGCAATGGTATGTATGTATACTGATGGAATTTTAGAAATAAAAAATACATCAAAAGAAGAATATGGTATAGAGAGATTAGAAAACTTTTTAAAAGAAAATTTTAGATTAAATCATCAGCTGATAGTAGAAAATTTAAAATTAGATTTAAGAAACTTTTCATCAAAAGATAATTATGATGATGATATTTTAATCGTTATGTTAAAGGATAGGTAGATTGACTATGGGTTTAAATAATAAAATAGAACTTGAAAGTCCAGAAATTATAATAATAAATGGAAGTCCAAGAAATAATAAAAATTGTAGTTTTATAGCAAATGAAATAAAACTTAAATTAGAAGATAGTGGACTTAGTAGTAAAATATTCAATATATATGATATGGATATTGAATATTGTACAGCATGTGGATTTTGTAATAAGACAGGATATTGCAAATTTAATGATGATATGAAACCTCTATATAAAATGTTTGATGAATCAAAAGGGACTATAGTAATAAGTCCTGTACATTTTGATTCAATATCAGCTAAAGTAAAGACTGTTGTTGATAGAACTCAAGCTATCTATGCAAGCAAGTATATATTAAATAAGCCTTCAATTGATAGGAATAAAAAGCGTATAGGAATGTATATTGCAGTAGGAGGTAGTAAACCTTATGATTCACAATTTAAAGGTGGGCAAATAGTTATGGACTTTTTCTTTAAGAGTATAAATACTAAACTTTTACACAATATATATTTAAACAATACAGATAATATACCTTACACAGATAATCAAGAATTTAAAGACACTATATCTAAGAGTCTAAAAGCGTATATTGATTCAATATAATTTGATTTTGTAAGTAATATTATGTATAATTGTATTGCAATAATTTAAAAATAATTAAAGGAGGGAATTTCAATGAAATTACCAATAGCATTATCTAATAAACATGTTCATTTGAGTCAAGCTGATATAGACGTATTATTTGGAGCAGGTCATGAATTAACTAAATTTAAACCATTATCTCAACCAGGACAATTTGCCTGTGAAGAAAAAGTAGATTTAGTCGGTCCAAAGGGGACTCTAAAAGGAGTTAGAGTTTTAGGGCCAGCTAGAGCTCAAACTCAAGTTGAGATTTCTTTAGCAGATGGATTCCCATTAGGAGTAAAAGCTCCAATAAAAGAATCTGGTGATATAGCTGGAACTCCTGGGGTTAAATTAGTAGGACCAGCTGGAGAAGTTGAAATGAAAGAAGGAGTTATAGTTGCTTCTAGACATATACATATGAGCAATGAAGACGCTGCTAAATTTGGTGTAACTGATAAACAAATAGTAAAAGTTAAAACATCTGGACCAAGAGCATTAGTATTTGAAAATGTATTAGTAAGAGCTAGTGATAGCTTTAATTTAGAAATGCATGTTGACATGGAAGAAGGAAATGCAGCAGGCGTTAAAAATGGAGATTTAGTAGAATTAATAGTTGATTAATTTTATATATGAAATTAATGCTAGTGAATATTTTGTTTACTAGCATATTTTTTACTGTAATAAATTTCTATATTATAAATTTAATCTATTAGATTAATTTATAATATAAAGGGGTATTATGAAAATTATAATAAAAACTTACAAAAATATGATGTAATATGGTAAAATTAATATATAAAATTTATATATGATGAAGAAGGTTCTCTTACTCCTAATATTAATATATACAAATAGATAAAAAAGTTTGAAAAGTCTAACTTAATTTATTATATATTGTATACAAAATTATGAAAAAAACTTAACATATTTAATTTTAAAAAAAATCTACTTAAATATGTAATTAATTTACAATTTTCAAAGGAATTTTATCCAATCTGTAGTATTATATTAGAAGATAGAGTATTTGCGCGACTATGTGTGTTTATATTTTTGTTGTGTAAATTATATGTAAATATAAAAAAATAGACTTGTTATAAACAAGTACAATTGTAGCTATCAAGGAGGATACATATTATGGCTAAGTTTATGAAAACACTTGATGGGAATACAGCTGCAGCTCACGTTGCCTATGCATTTACAGATGTAGCAGCTATATACCCAATCACACCATCTTCAACTATGGCTGAAGTAGTTGATGAGTGGGCATCACAAGGAAGAAAAAATGTATTTGGACAAAAAGTTAATGTTGTTGAAATGCAATCAGAAGCAGGAGCAGCAGGAGCATTCCATGGTTCTTTACAAGGTGGAGCTTTAACTTCTACTTTTACAGCATCTCAAGGTTTATTATTAATGATACCTAACATGTATAAAGTTGCAGGGGAGTTATTACCAGGAGTATTCCATGTAAGTGCTCGTGCTTTAGCATCTCAAGCTTTATCAATATTTGGGGATCATCAAGACGTTATGGCTGCTAGACAAACTGGATGTGTATTATTAGCTTCTGGTTCAGTTCAAGAAGTAGCTGATATAGCACCTGTTGCACATTTAGCTGCAATAGAAGGTAAATTACCATTTATACATTTCTTTGATGGATTCAGAACTTCACATGAAATCCAAAAAGTGGAATTATTAGAAAATGAAGATTATGCAAGTTTATTAAACTTTGAAGCAGTTCAAGCATTTAGAGATAATGCTTTATCTCCAAATCATCCAGTTACTCGTGGTACTGCTCAAAACCCAGATATATATTTCCAAACTAGAGAAGCTTCTAACAAATACTATCAAAATATAGTAGGTATAGTTGAAAAATACATGGAAAAAATGAGTGATTTAACAGGTAGAAAACATAGTTTATTTGATTACTATGGAGCAGAAGATGCTAAATCTATATTAATTGCTATGGGTTCTGTAACAGAAACAATAGAAGAAACTATAGATTACTTAAATGCTAAGGGAGAAAAATATGGTTTAGTTAAAGTTCATTTATACAGACCATTCTCAATGAAACATTTCTTAGATGCTGTGCCATCTACTGTTGAAAGAATATGTGTACTTGATAGAACTAAAGAACCAGGTTCAACTGGTGAACCATTATACTTAGATGTACGTGATGTATTCTATGGAAAAGAAAATGCTCCTATGATAATAGGTGGAAGATACGGATTAGGTTCAAAAGATACTACTCCTTCAGATATAAAAACTGTTTTTGATAACTTAGTTTCAGAACAACCTAAGAATGGATTTACAGTAGGTATAGTTGATGATGTAACTAATACTTCTTTAACTCCATCTGAATCAATTAAAATAGCTTCTAAAGGAACTATAAGATGTAAGTTCTGGGGATTAGGTTCTGACGGTACTGTTGGAGCTAACAAACAAGCTATAAAAATAATCGGTGACCATACTGAAAAATATGCTCAAGCTTACTTTGATTATGACTCTAAAAAATCTGGTGGTATAACTATGTCTCACTTAAGATTTGGTGATACTCCAATAAGAGCTACTTATTTAATAGATGAAGCTGACTATATTGCCTGTCATAAACAATCATATGTTTATCAATATGATTTATTAAAAGGTCTTAAAAAAGGTGGTACATTTGTACTTAATACTATATGGGATCAAGCAGGAATTGAAGAAAACTTACCAGCTCACATGAAACAATATATAGCTAAAAATGATATAAAATTCTATACAGTTAATGCTGTTAAACTAGGACAAGAAATAGGTCTTGGAAATAGAATAAACATGATAATGCAATCTGCATTCTTTAAATTAGCTGAAATAATACCAGAAGAAGATGCTGTTAAATACTTAAAAGATTCTATAGTTAAAGCTTATGGTAAAAAAGGTGAAAAGATAGTTAACATGAACTATGCTGCTGTTGATGCAGGAATAAATGCTTTAGTTAAAGTTGAAGTTCCAGCTTCTTGGGCAAATGCTGTTGATGCAGATAAAGAAGAAGTTAAAGAACCAGAATTTATAAGAAATATATTAAGACCAATGACTGCGCAAGAAGGTAATAACTTACCAGTAAGTACATTCAATGGTATAGAAGATGGAACATTCCCTTGTGGTACTTCAGCTTATGAAAAACGTGGTATAGCTGTTGATGTTCCTGAATGGGTATTGGATAACTGTATCCAATGTAACCAATGTTCTTTTATATGTCCTCATGCATGTATAAGACCAGTTTTAGTTACAGAAGAAGAATTAGCTAATGCTCCAAAAGGATTTGAAGCTAAAAAAGCATTAGGTAAAGGATTAGAAGGATTAAAATATAGAATTCAAGTTAGTCCACTAGATTGTACAGGATGTGGAAACTGTGCTGATATATGTCCAGCTAAAGAAAAAGCTTTAGTTATGAAACCAATAGATACTCAACTTGATACAGAGTTAGATAACTGGGCATTTGCAGTAAATCCTGAAGATGTAGCTCCAAAAGTTGATGTTATGCCTGCAAACACTGTTAAAGGAAGTCAATTTAGACAACCATTAATGGAATTCTCAGGAGCATGTGCTGGATGTGGAGAAACTGCATACATTAAGTTAGTTACACAATTATATGGAGATAGAATGATGATAGCTAATGCTACTGGATGTTCTTCTATATGGGGAGCTTCTGCACCTTCAACTCCTTATACTTGTAACCATGAAGGCAAAGGTCCATCTTGGGCAAACTCTCTATTTGAAGACAATGCTGAATACGGATTTGGTATGTACACAGCTGTTAAACAAATAAGAGGAAAAATAGTAGATGCTATGACAGAATTAGTTTCTATGGATATCTGTGAAGATGCTAAAGCAGTATTTACAGAATGGTTAGATTCTAGAAATGATGGAGAAGCTTCTAAAGTAGCAAGTGCTAAAGTTGTTGAATTATTAGAAAAACCAGCTTGTGATTGCACAGATGAAAAAGCTAAAGAATTAGTAAAAGCTATAAGAGATAGAAAAGATTATCTAGTTAAGAGATCTCAATGGATACTAGGTGGAGACGGTTGGGCATATGACATCGGTTATGGTGGATTAGACCATGTTCTTGCATCTGGTGAAAATGTAAATGTACTTGTATTTGATACAGAAGTATATTCAAATACAGGAGGTCAAGCTTCTAAAGCTACTCCAGCTGCTGCCATGGCTAAATTTGCTGCAGCAGGTAAACAATCTAGAAAGAAAGACCTAGGTATGATGGCTATGACTTACGGAAACGTATATGTAGCTCAAGTTGCTATGGGTGCTGATAAAAACCAATTTATCAAAGCTGTTCTAGAAGCTGAAAAACATGATGGACCATCTTTAATAATAGCTTATGCTCCATGTATAAACCATGGATTAAAAGAAGGTATGGGAAGAACTGTAGCTAACGAAGCACAAGCTGTTGCTTGCGGATACTGGCATTTATACAGATTCAATCCAGAAGTAAAAGCTGAAGGTAAAAACCCATTCACTTTAGATTCTAAGGAACCAACTACAAGCTTCAGAGATTTCATACTTGCACAAGTAAGATACTCTGCTATAGCTAAACAATTCCCAGAAGAAGCTGATGGATTATTTGCAAAAGCTGAAGCTGATGCTAAAGAAAGATATGAAGGATACAAAAAATTAGCTGAATAATAATTAGAATATTATAATGCTTATTTAAGATATAATTTGATAATAATTAGGGATACTATTAAAAAATAGTATCCCTTTTTTATTTATATCAAACTGTAAGAATTAAGATTTTGTTTCTGTATATTGTTCTCCAACCTAAAACTACTAGTAAAGCACCAATAATGTTTAAAATTATACATATATACATTCCAAAATGACCAATGTATTGATTTAGTGTATGTCCCCACAATACACCATCTGGTAGTTGTTTGCCAAAAAAACATGCTACAAAGTACATACTCATTGGTATACCAAACATTTCAAGGGCGTAAGCTATTATAAATTCTAGATAGGCTGTAGTGGGCTTTCTTTGATTTTTTTTATAAAAAGGTAGAAAAAATAGAAAAATTCCATAAATTAATATCCAGATAATTACACCAATCCAATTACCATAGTGCGAAAGTGCTGTTTCGTTCATAAAATTATCCTCCCAAATTTAAATAATTTTTAATGTAAATGTATCTTAGACAACTAAGTAGATTTCAGCTATGTAATTATAAAAAAGATATTGCGATAAATAAAAATTATTTAAAAATATTTTTCGACCACTGGTCGAGTTTTTTGTATTGTATCATATTTTCGACCAGTGGTCAACTTTTTGATACTGTGTTATAATACAAAATAAGGATGGTGAGTATATGGACAAAAAAGAGTTGATTTTAAATGCCATGCAAGAATTATTAAGAGAAGAAAAAGGAGCAACTTGTTCAGTTAGTGATATTGCAAGAAGAGCAGGTATTGGAAAAGGAAGTATATATTATTATTTTAAATCTAAGGATGAAATATTTGATGCAGTAGTTGAACGAACTTATAGCCAGATTATAGATAAATGTAAAGTTATTGTAGAGAAAAGTAAATTGGATTCAATTTCAAAACTGATGCTATTATTTCAAAGTTATATAACATCAACAGTTGAATCTTCAATTGATGAATATCTTCACCAACAATTTAATGCTTCAATCCATCAAAAATCTCTTGCAGAAATACTTACTTCACTTTCTCATATTGTTGCAGAAATATTTCAACAAGGAGTGGAAGAAGGGATATTTAAATGTGAATATACTTTAGAAGTATCAGAGATAATTTTATCTATTTTCACTTTTTTACTTGACCCAGGTATTTTTTCTTGGAATAAAGAGGAGAAAAAACGCAAATTAGAAGCATTAACTTTGATTTTAGAAAGAAGTCTAATGGCGCCGAAAGGAAGTTTTGATTTTTTTATAAGGGATTTTTAAATTATTTAATTATTAAATAATATTTATAATATAGGAATTTATATTTAGTATGAAAAATATATTAAAGATAAAATACTATGATATAGTATAGATACAAAAGAGTATCCCACTTATGATTTTTAAAAATCATCTTGAGATACTCTTTTTGTATATATGGAAAAAGAGTATTTTATCCTACAAAGATTTGTGTCCAGTAAATTGAACCACCACTTTTTTGTGCTACTCCAACACCTATTTTACTGTAATTTGGATTTAATATATTTTTTCTATGACCTTCAGAATTCATCCAAGCATTTACAACTTCTTTTGGTGTTTTCTGTCCCATTGCTATATTTTCACCAGCTGTTTTATAGCTTATCCCAAACTTTTTCAACATATCAAATGGAGAACCATAAGTTGGCGAATTATGTGCAAAGTAGTTGTTGTCAATCATATCTTGAGATTTCTTTGTAGCTACATTTGATACATCAGCATCAAGAGTAAGTGGATTTAATCCAGCTTTAGATCTCTCTACGTTTACTAAATCAACGACTTCTTTTTGGTAAGCTGAAAAATTTCCAGTTGTAGAGCCTGAATTGTTATTATCTTCAGGTTTATTAGTAGAGTCTGAGTTGTTATTGTCTTCAGGCTTATTAGTAGAGCCTGAATTGTTGTTGTCCTCAGGTTTATTATCTTCTGGTTTATTACTATCTTCAGGCTTATTAGTAGAACCTGAATTGTCGTTATCTTCAGGCTTACTAGAGTCTGAGTTATTATTATCCTCAGGTTTATTAGTAGAGTCTGAATTATTGTTGTCGCTAGGTCTGTTAGTAATATTACAATTCTTGTCATTATGATTCTTATCTTTACAAGAATTATCCTTGTCAGGTTTAAGTTCTGGCTTTACAGAACAATTTGGTTTTGCTGAAAACTTAAATTTAGCATTAGTATATACTAAATTTTTATTACTTATATTCATATTGTTTTCAAGTGACGAAGCACTTGCAGTAACAGCACTGGAAGCTGTTGCTAAGGTTAACACTCCTAAAGCTAGTATAGTTTTTAATTTTGTTGGTATATTTTTTCTCATTATAAACACCTCTCAATCTAAAAATTCTAAAAATGTTACTAAATTGTAACCTTTAGTGTAGGGGGTACCCGTGCATTTATACTAACATAGAATCAAGTGTTTTTTTACTGTAAAGATATGTAAATAAAATATACCTGGAATAAATAGGTATATTTTATGATGTTTGATAATTTTCATCATTAATCTGCATAGTATGGCATAGCTGCTTTAGAAGAAATAGTGTTTTTATAATAATTCTATGATGTAAAATTCTGCTTGCGGTAAATTTTTTTTATAGTTAGTGATATTTATTTAATATATACTTTGAAAATAAGTAAAAAAAGTATCTTTAATTAAGTTCTTGAAAATAAAAAAGCCATCTATCATAAATAGATGACTTTTTATATAATAAATAGTAATTTGATTTAGTTTAATACATTAGTAATCCTAATGTAATTACAATGATTTCTGCTATTAATGAACCAACTGCAACCACAATAAAAGTCTCTTTAAAACCATTTTTATGTGTTAATTTAGATAAACTCAAGAATGTAAGAAAAACACCACTTTGAGGTACGATTGTTAATATGTTTGAAGCAATTGTAGCAACACGATGGATTAATTCTGGGTTCATGCCAGTACTTAGATAATAATCTGCAAAGTTTGGCATTACTATTCCCAAAGCACCCGAAGAGGAGCCTGTTATTGCTGACATCGTTGAAGTTAAAACAGTAAGGCTTATAAGTGGACTTCCTGGTATTGACATGATAAGTTTACTGAATATATCAAAGCCTGGTGCAGCCATTATTACAGCTCCAAATGCAACAGCAGAAGATGTTGCAAAAATAGGTCCTATAGAACCACTAGCACCAATACTCAATGTTTGTATTTTTGACGATAAAAATTTACGGAATAGAAAAGCAGATAAAATAATTGCAACTATTAAGGCTATGTAAATTACATTTTTTTTCATAAATTCTGAACCAAAAGTACTTCCAGATATTGCTATGACTACAAGTGATAATAGAGGAAAGATACTTGAAAAAAATCCTGGTAATTCTCTATCTAAAGACTCTTCTTCTATATCTGAAGTGTAAGTTGCATAAGTTTCTCCTTTTCTAAGACTTTTGTTTAAAGTATATTTCATGTATACCAGACCAAATACAGCACAACCTATACTTCCTGCAATACTTGGTATAGCTGCTGCTGTAAGAGATGTGTTTAGGTACTGAATAGGAATAACATTTTGAATAGCTGGTGTACCAGGAATCATAGTCATAGTAATTGTTGCAATTCCAAGCCAAAGAGGTATCTGAATAAGATTCCAAGAAATATCAAGTTTTTTAAATAGAGTTCTTGCAAGTGGAATAACTGCAAACATAACTACAAATAAACTTATTCCACCATATGTTAGTATAAAACTCACTATAAATATAGCAACTAAAACTCTGTAAGGGTGGTTAGAGCCAAATTTATTTAAAATAAAATCAGCTATAGATACAGTAGCTCCACTTTCTTCCATAAACTTGGCAAGTATAGAACCTAGCAAAAATATTGCAAAATAGCTCATTATATAGTTTCCAAGTGCTCCCATATAATTATTTTTGTCAGCACCTAGCATTGATGTCACAACATCCATTTTATTTAAGAGAACAACTATTAAAGTTGCTATTGGAGCAGCTATAGTTATATGAATTTCTTTAACTGAAAAATATATAATAGCTATAATACCAATAATTATACCAATTGGTGCGATAATACTCATAAATATCCCTCCTTAGTAGAAGGACCTGAAGAATAAATTCCTCAAGTCCTAAATATGTAATAACTACTGTGCAGTATATCCTCCATCTAGTAGGCAAGCTTGTCCTGTAATTCCTTTGGCCTTATCACTAGCTAAAAACATTGCATAATCAGCAATTTCTTGAACATCTAGTAGACGTTTTTGAGGTACAAGTGGATATAGAACTTCTTCTAATACACTTTCTAGTGGTACATTACGAGTTTTTGATAGGTCATTAAATTGACCTCTAACAAGTGGAGTATCTACATATCCAGGGCATATAGCATTAACTGTTATACCTGAGTCAGCAGCTTCAAGTGCAGCAACTTTTGTTAGTCCTATAAGTCCATGCTTAGCTGAATTGTAAGCAGCTTTACCAGCAAATCCAATTACACCATTGATTGAAGCCATGTTTATTATACGACCAAATCCTTGTTTTTTCATTATAGGGAATACTTTTTTAGTAGCTATAAAAGGTGCTGTTAACATTATTTTTATCATAAATTCAAATTTATCAGTTGGAAAATCTTCTATCATAGCAACGTGTTGAAGACCAGCATTATTTATTAGTATGTCTAATCTTCCGTATTTTTCTAGAGTATTATCTATCGCATGGTTAATTTCTTCTTCTTTAGTTACATCACACTTTACATTTGCACAATCATAACCTTCTTTTTGTAATTCTGATGTAACATTATCTAGTGCTTCTTGATTTATATCAGAGAAGACTACCTTAGAACCATTCTTCAAGAATGATTCAGCTATTTGTTTGCCTATTCCACTTGCAGCTCCTGTTACGAATACAACTTTGTCTTTAACCATTTTTATTTCCTCCAATTTAATTTTATTTTTATATTAATTTTTTGTATTAATATTTTGCATCTTTTAAATTTATTTTCTGATGTAATTTTGATTTATTTTAAATAATTGATGTCTCTTTATTTAATGAATCTGATAATATTAAAGGTGCTTCAGTAGCAGAAAGAACTTCATCTAATGTGAAGATAGGATTTATTTCTATAAGTAGAAGCCCATCTGTTGTTACTTCTATAACTCCCATCTCAGTCACAATTAAATCTACAGCATTAGTTGCAGTAAGTGGGAGAGTACAGTTATTTAATATTTTTGCTGAACCTTTTGAAGTGTGTTCCATTGCTACAATGACTTTTTTTGCTCCAGTCACTAAATCCATAGCTCCACCCATACCTGGAACCATTTTACCTGGAATCATATAATTTGCTATGTTACCATATTTGTCAACTTGGAGTGCTCCAAGAACAGTTACATCTACATGACCTCCTCTGATGATTCCAAAAGAAGTGGCACTATCGAAAAAACAACCTCCAGGAAGAATAGTAACTGGCTGGCCACCAGCATTTACAATAGTTTCATCACTTAAATTTCCATTTTCAGCTGGGCCTAGACCTAGAAATCCATTTTCAGATTGCAAAATAACGTTTACCTCATCTGGAATATAATTTGCTACTTTGGTTGGTAAGCCTATACCAAGATTTACAACAGCTCCATCCTTTAATTCTTTAGAGACCCTGTTTGCAATGTATTCTTGCATTTCTAATTTATCCATTATAAATTACCTCCTTCAACGATGTAATTCACAAAAATACCTGGTGTAGTAATTTCATTGGGGTCGATATTGCCTATTTCAACAATTTCACCTGCTTCAACTATTGTAATATTAGCAGCTGAAGCCATTAAATTATTAAAGTTATTCATAGAACCTTTGTAAACTAAGTTACCTGCTTTATCTACCTTTGAAGCAAATAAAAGAGCGATATCAGCATGAATTGGTTTTTCAAGAAGATATTCTTTACCATCGACAACAATCTTTTGCTTTCCTTCTTCAACAAGAGTACCAATACCAGTTGGTGTTAGTATTCCACCTAAGCCATAACCAGCTGCACGAATTTGTTCAGCAAGAGTTCCTTGAGGAACTAATTCGACACATGTTTCATTATCATTCATCTGTCTTCCTGTTTCCTTGTTTAATCCTATGTGAGATGCAATTATCTTTTTAAACTGTTTATTAACAACCATCTTTCCAACACCTTTGTCAATAAAACCAGTATCATTACAAACTAATGTTAAATCTTTTATACCTTTATCACATAAATAATCAATTAAATTTTCTGGAGAACCATTGGCCATGAATCCACCAATCATTACTGTATCTCCATCTTTGATATAAGATAGAGCCTCATCAATGCTAACTATTTTATTCATATTTCCTCCTATCGTGAAACTATCATTGCTATTCCTTGACCACCACCAATACAAAGTGTTGCAAGGCCAGTTTCTACTTTACGTTTTTGCATTTCATAAATTAGGGTTACAAGTACTCTAGCGCCACTTGCTCCTATTGGATGTCCTAGTGCTATTGCACCACCATTTACATTTAACTTAGACGAATCTATTTGAAGTTCATTTTTAACTGCAAGTGCTTGTGCTGCAAATGCTTCATTTGCTTCTACTAAGTCTATATCGTTAATATTAAGACCTGCTTTTTCTAGTGCTTTTTTAGTTGCAGGAATAGGGCCAGTTCCCATGATTTCAGGTTCTACGCCAGATGATGCATATGATTTTATTGTAGCAAGTGGCTTAAGCCCAAGTTCATCTGCTTTTTGTTGACTCATTAGTATCAACATTGCTGCGCCATCATTGATTCCTGATGCATTTCCAGCTGTTACAGTACCTTCTTTTTTAAATGCAGGTTTAAGTTTGGCTAGTATTTCAGATGTCATGCCTAATTTAGGATATTCATCTGTATCAATAGTTTTAATTTCTTTACGATTTATTGTAACTTCTACTGGAACAATTTCATCTTTGAAACGATTGTTTTTTATAGCTTCTTCAGCTTTATTTTGGCTTTCTAGTGCTATTTTATCTTGCATCTCTCTTGTAATTCCAAATTTGTCAGCAACATTTTCGGCAGTGATTCCCATATGGTATTGATTGAAAGCATCTATAAGACCATCTGTTAGCATACTATCTACCATAGTAACATTGCCCATTTTACTACCAAAGCGAGCAGTAGGAATAATGTAAGGTGATTGACTCATATTTTCAGTACCACCTGCAATTACTACATCATTTTCACCAGCTATGATTGATTGAGCTGCTAGTTGAATACTTTTAAGTCCTGAACCACATAATTTATTTACTGTGTAACTTGGTACAGAACTTGGTATATCTGAGTTTATGGCAATTTGTCTAGCAACATTTTGTCCAAGCCCTGCTTGTAGAACATTTCCAATTATCACTTCATCTATTTCAGATAAATCAAGTTTTATACGTGATATAGCTTCCTTAACAGCCACAACTCCAAGTTGAACAGCAGAAGTATTTTTAAATACACCACCAAAGTTTCCTATAGGTGTTCTTACTGCTGATACAATTACTACATCTTTCATGTTTAATAGTTCCTCCTTGAATGATTATTTAAAATTTTCTGAATAAAAAAATTGAAGAACACTATAATAAATTACTTATAATACAAGCTTGTTTTTAAGTATTTTAATTATTTTTATTCCTAATGCTTTAGGTTTTCCTCTTTCTAACTATAGATTACGGCGAAAAATGAGTTTTGTCTAAGTCTAATTTTTTATACAACATATAAGGAAAATTTATAGGATAAAAATTTAGAATACATATAGAGGAATATTTTGTTAAAATATTAATGAAATTATTTTGATTTTCTTATAAAATGTTCTTATAAGCAAAAATATTAATATCAACTATACTTGTAAGAAAGGTGGTTTGAAATGGATATAAAACAGTTAAAATATTTTGTTGAAATAGTGAAATCTGGTTTTAATTTATCAATTGCATCAAAAACTCTTCACATATCTCAACCAGCCTTAAGTCAAATTATAAAAACTTTTGAAGAAAATGAAAATGTATATTTATTTGAGAGATATAAAGGCAGGTTAAATGGATTAACTCCAGCAGGAGAACGATTTTATGTAAATGCAGAAAATATTATAAATGAATATAAAAATATGATGGAGGATTTAAGAGAAGACTCTGTTCAGTTTAAAGGGAAGGTTAGAATAGGGATACCACCACTTATACTTGGAATAGCTTTTTCTGATGTAGTTGCACAATTAGTTGCAAACAATCCAGATATAGAATTCGATATAGTAGAGAAGGGGGCATATGATTTAAGTAGAATGCTTATTTTACAGGAATTAGATTATGCAGTTCTTTTACATCCACATAAAATTGATAGGAGTGTAGTAACAGAACATGTACTTCAAGAAGATGAACTTACTGCATTTTTAAATACAAGTCATCATCTTGCAAAGAAAAATAAAATAGATTGGAAGGATTTAAATGAAGAATTGCTTGCAATATTTAATCCTACATTTATGATACATCATAAATTAATGCAAAAATTTACTGATGAAAAAGTTAAACTTAAGAGGTATATTATGTCTGGTTCTTGGGATTTCTTGTTGTTATCAACTACAAATTCTGATTTTATAACTATTTTACCATCACCAGTACATGATTTTTTTGAAAATAGTCAAATTATAGAAAAACCATTTAATGACCCTATTACATGGAAGGTTGTATTATGTAGACCTAAAAAAGAACGTTACAGTCATGTAGATGAGCATGTATTTAAATTTATTATAGATTTCTTTAGTAAAAAGAATCTATAGATTGTTATTTAAATAACAAATAGAAATAAAAGAATTGAGTTTAATTACAGTAAACTATTAGTTTTTCAACTACATATTAATTAAAGGGAAATAAATTTCGCATAATATAGAAGTTTATTAAGCTCTAGAATACATACGATTTTTATTTTAAAATATATAAAAACAGTGAGTGTAGCTATACACTCACTGTTTTTATATATTTTAAAATATTGCTATTATCAATTGCTACTAGAAAACTTTTTACTTATTATAGTTAAACTCATAACTGTTAAGAAGATAAGTAAGCCAGGAAATACAGCTAAATATAACTTATCAAAAATATGTCTTTGAGCATCTTGAAGCATATTACCCCATGATGCAAGAGGTAATTGTATACCAAGCCCTAAAAAACTAAGTGCAGATTCAGTTAAGATAGCATTTGCAATATTTAATGAACCAGCAACTACAATAGTTTCATTTAAGTTTAAAACTATATGTCTAAATAAAATATTTCTAGTTTTAATTCCAGTAGCTTTAGCAGCTAAGCAGTATTCATTTTCCTTTATTTTTAAAGTTTCTCCGCGAACAATTCTTGAAACTTCCATCCAACTCAAAAAACCAATAATCAATATAATAGTAGAAACCTTAGGAGCTAGATAAGTATTTAATACAATTAAAACTAAAAAACTTGGAATACTCATAAGCATGTCTACTAATCTCATCAAGAACTGGTCTAGTTTCCCACCAATATAGCCGCTAATAACACCTACAGCAGTACCAAATACTATAGAAATAAGCATTGATAAGATACCAACACTAAGTGAAATTCGTCCACCATAAAGTGCTCTAGCAAAGTAATCTCTTCCTAGTTCATCTGTACCAAAAATATGTTTTAAGCTAGGTTCTTGAAGTTTAGTAGTAGTATCAATTGCATTAGAGTCTATATTTAACACAAAAGAAGCTATAATTAAAACGATTATTATTCCAAGAGTAGTACATGCAAATGAAAAGGATTTGTCTTTTTTTAACTCTTTCAATATGTTTGTAAACACAATTAAAATCCTCCTTTGCTAGATTTAATCTTAGGGTCAATTAATAAATATAATATATCAGCAATTAAATTACCTAAAATTAAGAAAAGTGCTGACAACATAGTTATTGCCATAATTATAGTGTAGTCCCTTGAAAAAATTGAATCAATCATTAATCTACCCATACCTGGCCAAGAAAAAACTACTTCTGTAACAAAGGCACCAGTCACTAATTTTTGTATGCTCATACCAAGGATTGTAATTAATGATGTCAGAGAATTTTTCAATACATGTTTAAAAAGTATGACTTTTTCTGATAGGCCTTTTGCCCTTGCTGTTGTAACATACTGCTTTTTTAATTGTTCACTTACACTAGCTTCTACATAATTTGTAAAAATAGCTGTATTATATAGTCCCAAAGTTATGACAGGTAGGACTAAATGTTTTACTAAATCTCCAAAGCTATCATTTCCAATTGTATGCATACCTCCAGATGGGAAAATATTAAATTTCACTGAAAAAATTGAAATAAGTATCATTCCTATCCAAAAAGAAGGAATAGAAACACCTACATAATTAAAGATAGATGATATTTTACTGGTTATTGAATTTTTATTTACAGCTAAAAATATTCCAAGTGGAACAGCCACCAGTATTGAAAATGCTAAAGCAGTTCCCATAAGCACAACTGTATTTCCCATTTTTTCAATAATTTGATCTGTAACAGGCATATAATTTATATAAGAAGTACCTAGATTTCCACTTAAAGTGTTTTTTAGCCATCCTAGATATCTAACATAAACGGGCTTATCAAGTCCCATGTTAATTCTTATGTTTTCAATATCTTGTGCAGACATTAAAGGGTTTATATAGGCATCTGCTGGGTCGCCAGGAGCTAACTCCAAAAGACCAAATGATAGTATGGATATTAGGATTAACATAGGTATCAAAACCTTTATTCTATTTAATATTAATTTCAACATAAACAAATTCTCCTAATTAAAAGAGATGTCTTATTTTAAAATAACAAAACAATGGACAATGAGTTCAAAGTTGTCATATTATTTTTAGACATCTCCTTTTCTAATTAATAATATAAAATTTTACAACAATTATTCTGTATATAGTTTAGACCAATCTTCAAACAATATTGCAGGAGATGGCTTAGCTTCTTCTATTCCCTTTAGATTCTTTTGAGCTGCCATTAAGTTTTGCTCATAGTCTATAGTGTAGATAGGAGCATCTTTAGATACATCTTGTTGTATTTGTTTGTATATTTCTTTACGTTTTTCTTTATCTAATTCAGTAAATCCTTTTTCCCATAAAGCATCTATTTCAGGGTTAGAATATTTAGTTTGATTACAATATTGTCCTGTTTCAAACATACCTCTATATGGGTTTGGTTCTAATCCCCAAGCATAACCATTTACATACATATCACACTCAGTACTATTACTGAATAATACATTGAAGAAAGCTTTACTTTCATAAGGAACTATTTCAGCTTCTATATCTATTTTTTTCAACTCTTGTTGAGCTACTAGAGCATAGTTTTTATGACCAAATCTACCTGTGTTATAACCTATTTTTAGTTTATCAATTTTAACACCACTCTTAGCTAATAAGTCTTTAGCTTTATTTGCATCTTGGTCATATCCTTCAACACCTTCTTCTGTATAGAAGTCTGCTTCTGGAACTAATATAGATTTTGCAGGAACAGAACCTTCTTTTCCATATGCTGATTCTATCATTTCATTTCTATTTAGAGCATATGATAAAGCTTGTCTTACTTCTTTATTAGCCATATTTGTTATATTTTGGTTAAATACAATATAGTTTAATCTTTCCTCACTATAAGTATAAGTTTGTAAGTTTGAATTTGATTTTGCTTTTTCGTATCCTTCAGCAGATGTCTTCATAAGTGAAATTTCACCATTGTTTAAAGCAGCTTCTTGAGATGCTTCATTAGGTATTATTTTTAATGCTATAGAGTCTGCTTTTGCTTCTCCACCAAAGTAATCTGTATTTTTTTCAAATACTATACTTTCACCTTTTTTCCATTCTTTAAATTTGAATGCACCAGAACCAACTGGATTATTATTTTTTTCTGATTTAGCTATGTTTGATTCACCTTCAAATACATGTTTAGGTATTGGAGCAATCTTAGAGATACCATATAAGAAAGAGTCACTTGCAGTAGGTAAGGTAATTTTAACAGTTAAATCATCAGTTTTTTCTACTTTAACTGGTTTTTCACCTACTAATAAGTATTGTCTTGATGGAGAATTTTGTTTTTCATCTAAAACTGTATTAAATGTAAATAAAACATCATCAGCAGTTATTGGTTTTCCATCATGCCATTTTAAATCAGATTTTAAATTTATAGTTAGTTCTTTACTATCTTTAAAATCTATTTTTTCTGCTAAATAATTTACTAAATTTCCTTTTTCATAAGTATAAAGAGGAGCATAAACTATATTTGATGCAAGAGAATCTTCTTTAACATTTGCAAAAGCACCATTGATTATATCTGGGTCACTTGCCATAGGGATTACAACAGTTCCACCAGATTTACTTTCTCCTGCACTGGATTTGTCTTTATCATTTGAACTACAAGCTGTAAATGTAAGCATTAATGATGAAACTAAGATTAATGATGCCAATTTTTTGAACTTCATATCTTATAAAACCTCCTAAAATAATATTTAACACATATCCTTTATTTTATAATAATAATCATTATTAAATCAATAAGTATAGAAATTAACTATTGTGTCGATTTGATTGATAGAAAAAACAATAAAATGTAAAAAGAAGTTGTATTTTAAAATTTTATGAAATAAAATCAGAAAGTGTATGTTATTTTAAGCAATTATGCTGAGAGGAGAAAATAATGAATAAAACACTAGTTGAGTTTAAAGATTTAAAAGTGTATTTTCATACAGATAAAGGTATTGTGAAAAGTGTAAATGGAGTAAGTTTTGATATAAATGAAGGAGAAACAGTTGGGATAGTTGGAGAATCTGGATGTGGTAAATCTGTAACAGCAATGTCTTTGATGAAACTAATTCCAACATCAAAAATAGAAAGTGGGGAAATAATTTTTCAAGGAAAAGATATTTTAAAAATGAAAGAAAATGAACTTAGACAAATAAGAGGTAATGAAATATCTATGATTTTTCAAGAACCAATGTCTTCTCTAAATCCAGCATTTACGGTTGGAAATCAAATTATTGAAGGGGTAATGCTACATCAAGGTTTATCAAAAGAAGAAGCTAAAAAAAAGGTAATAGATATGATAAAACTGGTAGAGATACCAAGAGCTAAAGAAATATATGATTCTTATCCACATGAATTGTCAGGTGGTATGAGACAGAGAATAATGATAGCTATGGCTTTATCTTGTAACCCCAAATTACTTATAGCCGATGAACCTACAACAGCTCTAGATGTTACTATTCAAGCCCAAGTTTTAGATATAATGAAAAATATAAAAGAAAAATTAAATACATCTATAATGATGATTACACATGATTTGGGAGTAGTTGCAGAAATGTGTGACAGAGTAGTTGTAATGTATGCGGGTAAAATTATAGAAGTAGCAGATGTTGTTGAGTTGTTTAAAAATCCAAAACATCCTTATACTATTGGACTTTTAAAGTCAAAGCCTATTCTTGGTAAAAATGTAGGTAATAGATTATATTCAATTCCAGGACAAGTACCCAATCCAATTGGTATCCCAGATTCATGTTATTTTAGTGATAGATGTGAAAAAGTACGTGACAAATGTAGAACTCAAATACCTCCTTTAATAAAACTACAAAATGGTCATAGTATCGCATGTTGGTTATATAAAAAGGAGGAGATATAAATGAAAAAAGAAGAAAGTTTATTAAAAGTAGAAGGTCTTAAAAAATATTTTGAAGTTAATTCTGGATTATTTAATAAGGAAGTCAAATATGTAAAGGCTGTGGATGGAGTATCTTTTGATTTAAAAAAGGGAGAAACTTTAGCTATAGTTGGAGAATCTGGGTGTGGAAAATCAACAACAGGAAGAGCTATTCTTAGATTAATAGAAAAAACGGAAGGTACAGTTGAATTTAATGGTATTGATATATATAAGTTAGAAAAGGAAGAACTTAGAAAGTTAAGACCAAAAATGCAGATGATTTTTCAAGACCCATATAGTTCGTTAAATCCAAGACTAAATGTAGAACAAATAGTATCTGAGGCTGTTATAGAACATAATTTAGTACCAAAGAGTGAGATAAAAGAGAATATATTAAATATCATAGAAAATTGTGGTCTTTCTAAGTATCATTTAAATAGAAAACCAGGAGAGTTTTCAGGTGGTCAGAGACAAAGAATAGGTATAGCAAGAGCTTTAGCATTAAATCCAGAGTTTATAGTTTGTGATGAGCCTGTTTCTGCTTTGGATGTTTCTATTCAATCACAAATTATAAATTTACTTATGGATTTACAAGATAAATATAAACTTTCATATTTGTTTATATCTCATGATTTGAGTGTTGTAAATCATATTGCACATAGAGTTTGTGTTATGTATCTAGGTTCTGTAATAGAAATTGCGACAAAAGAAGAACTTTATTTGTATTCTCAACACCCATATACAAAAGCACTTATGAGTGCAGTACCAGTACAAGACCCCACAATCCAGAAAAATAGAATTATATTAAAGGGAGATATTCCGTCTCCAACAAACCCACCCTCTGGATGTAAGTTCCATACAAGATGTCCTTATTGTAAGGAAATATGCAAAATAGAAGTGCCAGCTTTAAAGGAAATCTCAAAAAATCATCTTGTTGCATGTCACTTAGTATAGAGGTTTTCAAAATTAAATTTAACATATATAATAAAAATAATAGTTAGATTTTCTTAAAAATATGATGAATATACTTGAAGGAGAATCGCTATTAAATGATGTTGCAGGAGTAGTAGCATTTAAAGTTGCAGTACTTGCTACTGTTACAGGCTTTTTTTCAATAAAAGAAGTAGGTATTCAATTTTTGATTACTGCACTTGGAGGCATAATAGTAGGAAGTATCTTAGGATATGTAATTATAAACATAAGACTTAGTTTGCATAAGTGGAATTTAGAAGAAATCCCAATGGTAATAGTTATACAGATAATGACTCCACTTTTTGTATATTTTGCGTCAGAAGAGTTGGGGATATCTGGAATTTTAACGGTTGTAATGGCAGGTATAGCCCATGGAATTGAAAAAGAACATTTACAAAATACAACCACTAAATTGAGAATAATATCAGATAATACATGGTATGTTTTAGAGTATGTATTAAATGGGTTCGTTTTTACATTACTTGGTTTTTTGTTACCAGGTATATATCAAGGAATTGTTACTAAAAACGAAAAAATAGCATTAAATTTAACTTTTATTGCTATTTTAATTGTAGTTATTTTATTTATTATAAGATTTATATGGGTATATTTATAGCATAGTTCTTTTATAAAAACTAAGAAAAATCCTTTAAATAATTTCTTTATAGGTTTTTTAGGATTTAAGAATGAAGAAGATGAAAAAGATGATACTTCTAGATGGAAATATTCATTAATAGTTGCTACTTGTGGTGTTCATGGTACATTTACACTTGCAACTGCTCTGTCTATACCATTTTACCTAGACAATAAAGATATGTTTCCAATGAGAGATATTGTTTTGTTTATATCATCAGAAGTCATACTTATAAGTTTATTACTAGCAACAGTTTTATTACCAATACTATTAAAAAAGAATGTACAAAAGTCAGAAAACTTATTGTCTGATGGAGAGGCATATAAATTAATTTTAAAAGAGGCTATTTTAAAACTTAGCAATGAAAAAGCTCAAGAGGTACAGCCAGTAATACATGACTTAAATGAGCAGTTAGTAGATTTAGAAAAAGGGATATTAAATACTCCAGATAACAAAATCATAAATATGATGATTGCAGAGGAAGATAATCAAGGTTTAATAGCTGTTAATAAATTATTGAATGATGGAAAAATTTCTGGGAGAGCATTTGAATTATATAGATTTTATATTACGAAGTCGAGAAAATCTGTCCAAAAATCAATATTTAAGATTGTAAAATTAAAAGTAAGTATGTGGATTATAGATAGAAAAGTAAAAACAGAAGTAAAAGAAAAGATTACAAAAATAATATCTGAAAATAAGGAGCTAATTAAAGAGTTTCACCATGCATATGCACTTTCTACAAAGACAGCTATATCATTTATAAATAAAAATATTAATGAAGATAATAGGCATGAATCATTAATAGTAATTAGATTTTACAATCGTTATTTAAATTGGTTAACTAGAAAAATTCATAATGATGATAAATTTGAAGCAAAAGTAGGATACTATAGATTAATGGCAATACAAAGTGAAAGAGATAGTATTCAACAATTAGTTGAAAGTAAACAAATATCAAGAGAAGTAGCTAAAGAATTATTGGAAAATATTCTTTATGATGAAATGATGATGATAGAATGAAAATTATAAACTGTATAATGTTTAAATTTTATTGGTACTAAAAAAATAGGAAATAGTTTTCAATAATTTGCTTGACATATATAATCATTTATAATAGAATAAAGCTATAAATTGAATACAATATTTATGAGCGTTAACAAACTGGATTGTTACTGGGAAGCAGGCAATACCTAAGTTAAGATATACAGGTGAATTGTATCTTAATTTAGGTGTTTTTTTATGAATAAGGGAAATTGTATTTTGGGAGAGATATTGATTATGATTATTCAACAAATTTACAATAATAATGTTGTATTAGTTTTAGATGAAAACCAAAAAAAAGAATTAATACTAACAGGATGTGGAATAGGATTTCAAAAAAAGAAGGGTCAAGAAGTAGATAAAAGTAAAATTGAAAGAACCTTTGTAACACAAGATGAAAGTTTTATAGATAAAATTGGAAAATTAGCAAGCCAGGTTGATGAAAAGTTTTTTGAGGTGAGCACAGAGGTAATTGCTCATGCAGAAGGCATTTTAAATACTGAGCTTTATGAGTACATATATGTAGCACTTACTGACCATATTGCATTTGCAATTAAAAGATATCATGAAAATATAACTATAAAAAATGATTTACTACATGAAATAAAAAGAATTCACAAAAAAGAATACGAAATTGGAAAATGGGCTGTAGATTATATAAATAAAGAATTTAATGTAGAGTTTCCTTTAGATGAGGCAGGATTTATAGCTATGCACATAGTAAATTCAAACTATAAAGGCAGTTCAAAGGAATCCCTGTTAATTACTAAAATTGTAAAAGACATACTCAATATTATAAGATATTATTATAGAGTTGAGTTTAAAGAAGATGATATAAATTATGATAGACTTCTTACACACTTAAAGTTTTTTGCAAATAGATTAGTAAAAAGAGAGGAACTCAATGATACTAATAATGATATTGTAGATATAATCAAGATAAAGTATGAAAAAGATTATAATTGTGCATATAAAATAAAGACACATGTAGAGAAAAATTATGATTACTATGTAAGTCAAGATGAACTATTATATTTAACACTACATATTAAAAGAGTTATATCTGTGTTGAATTCATAATAATATTACTAAATAAATATAAATTAAATATCGGTACTTAAGATACTGTGTAAAATTTAATAGAAATATAATAATTTTAAAACATTAAGGTTGTTACTGATAATGCAGGCAAGACTTAGGTTTATAAAAAAATTATAACAGTTTATTTTTAATTCTAAAATTAGGTTGATATAGGTTTATTTATATTAACATGAGATTTATTTTTAGGGTTAAAACTACTAGTGTAATTTTTTATAAGCTTAAGTCTTTTTTATTTAAAAAATATAAAATAATAAGGAGAGAGAAGTAAATGAAAAAAATATTTGGTGTTTTACAAAAAGTAGGAAAATCTTTAATGTTACCAGTTGCATTACTTCCAGCAGCAGGTATATTGCTTGGTGTAAGTAATGCTTTAGCAGGAGATGCGTTACTTGCTCATTTTCCAGCACTAGCAAATCCTACATTTCAACTTATAATAAGTATAATGGAAAGTTCAGGGCAAATTATATTCAATAACTTGCCTCTTATATTTGCAGTTGGTGTAGCTGTGGGTCTAACTGAAGGCGAAGGTGTAGCAGCATTGGCAGCTATAGTAGGTTTTTTAATCCTTAATACGTCTATGGGTGTTATGGCAGGTGTCACAGAAGATATGATAGATAATTCTATGTATGCAAGTATTGTTGGAATACCAACAATTCAAACAGGTGTATTTGGAGGTATCATAATAGGTATAGTAGCTGCTTATCTTTATAAAAAGTTTTATAAAATTGAACTACCTCAATACTTAGGCTTTTTTGCAGGTAAAAGATTTGTGCCTATTGTTACATCATTAGTCGCAATAGTAATAGGAATCATATTATCATTTATTTGGCCACCAATACAAGAAGGGTTACTTAGTTTTTCAAAAAATGTTATAGAAGCAAATCAAACATTAGCAGCATTTATGGAAGGGTCTCTAGAAAGATTATTAATACCTTTTGGTTTACATCATGTTTTCCATAATCCATTCTGGTATCAATTTGGAGAATATGTAAACAAAGCGGGTGAACTTGTAATGGGTGACCAAAAGATATTTTTTGCTCAACTTAAAGATGGGGTAAATTTCACAGCAGGTACTTTTATGACAGGTGCATTTCCATTTATGATGTTTGGTCTTCCGGCAGCAGCACTTGCTATGGTACATGAAGCAAAGCCAGAAAAGAGAAAGTTTGTAGCAGGAATAATGGCATCAGCTGCACTTACATCTTTTTTAACAGGAATAACTGAACCAATAGAGTTTGCATTTTTATTTGTTGCACCAGCATTATTTGTAGTACATTGTTTATTTTCAGGTTTATCATATGCAGTAATGCAACTATTAGGAGTTAAAATCGGATTCACATTTTCAGGCGGATTAATAGACTTCTTACTATTTGGTGTACTTCCTAATAGAACTCCATGGTATCTAGCTATTTTAGTAGGTATTGGATTTGCAGTATTATATTATAGTGTATTTAGATTTATGATAAGAAAGTTTAACCTAAAGACACCAGGAAGAGAAGATGAGTCAGAGTCTAGTGTGGAGACTAGTGAAATGTCAAAAGATGAGTTGGCATCAGAAATACTAATAGCTTTAGGAAATAAAGAAAATTTAAAAAGTTTAGATGCTTGTATAACAAGACTTAGATTAGTTGTAAATGATATAGATAAAGTGGATAAAGAAAAGTTGAAATCACTTGGAGCAGCAGGCGTAATGGTTATTGGAAACAATGTTCAAGCTATATTTGGTCCAAAATCAGATGCAATAAAATCTAATATAAAAGATATAATAGAGGGAAAAGTAAAGGTTGAAAAGACTGATATTAAAAATATAGATAAAAAGAAAACGGAAAAAAATAATAACATAGAAAACACTAATATAGGCGATACTTTGGTGGAAGAAGAAATTTATTCATTGACAAATGGAGAAATCTTAGATATAGAAGAAGTTCCAGACTCTGTATTTTCAAGTAAATTAATGGGAGATGGATTTGCAATTAAATCTGACGATGGATTAATTTATTCACCAGTAGATGGAACTATTGGAGTTGTATTTCCAACTAAACATGCAATAATAATCAAATCTAAAAAAACTGGAGTAGAAATACTTATACATTTAGGTATAGAGACTGTAAACTTAGAGGGAAATGGGTTTGAAGTATTTGTAAATGTAGGAGATGAAGTGAAGTCAGGGGATAAACTGATTAAGATGGATTTAGAATATATTGAAAAAAATGGTTTATCAACAATGAGTCCAGTAGTGTTTACGAATTTAGAACAAAATCAGAAGTTAAATATTAAAAAGGGAAAAGTTACAGCAAAAGAAAGTAATCGTGTAAGTATATTAAAAGGTAGTATTGAAAAAATTGGATAGACATATTAACTGAATAGATATATTAATGTGTATAATTAAAACATTATGAAGTTGAGTAATTATATAAGCATGATTTAAAGTTATATATTTTAGTTTAATTAATAAAAATATATGATTTATATTTCAATAAATTAGATGTATTAGTAAAATAGATATACTAATACCTCTAATTTTTTTGAAATAAAATTTATAATAATTATTTATTCATCTAACAAAGTACTATCTAAAGGGCTTTTATTGTTTGTATAGTTTTTAGGAGATACGCCATAATACTTTTTAAATGCCCTTACGAAGCTAGAATAATCATTAAATCCACATTTATTACAAACTTCACTCATAAGATAACCATTGATTATTAGTGACTTAGCTAAAATCAATCTTTTTTGAATTATATAATTGTGTATAGATGTTCCAGTATGAGATTTAAATCTTCTCATAAGATAATATTTGCTTATAAAAAATTCAGATGCAATGCTGTCTATAGAAAGTTTATTCTCTATATTTAAGTTTATATAGTTTAATATTTTTTTTATAGTTTCATCGTAAAATACATCTTCTATAGATTCTATGTTCTCTTTTTTTAAGAAAATTCTATTTAAAAATATCATAAGCTGTATGAACAAGGTATTTCTTAGTATTTCATTTCCAAATTCATTACTAGATTCAGAAATATTTATTTGCTCAATAAAAAGTTTGAGTGATTCAATGTCATGCATATTTAAACGTAGTAGATTACATTTATTTTCTGTGGCTATCTTAAAACATTTTTCTAAATCACTAGTATTATCACTGTTTTTTTTCATAAATTCTGGGCTAACCCATATTGCGATTCTTTCATAAAATACATTTGAATCAATAACTGGCTTGTGAATTTCATTATTGCTAATAAAAAGTATGTCCCAAGGTTTTAGTTTATATGGAATTCCTTCAACAAAATAAGTGACATTTCCATCTATAAATATAATTATCTTATTAAAATCGTGATTATGGTATTCAAATTCTATGTCTTTTTTATCTCTGATACTAAATATTTTAAAATTATCATTTAAGTATCCAATTTTATTGTCTGTAGTTTTCATAAAAGACCTCTCTTAGATTATATTATAGAGAATTATAGAGCATTTTTTGCAATATTTCAAGCATTTTTAACCATTCACATAGTAAAAAATTCTTAATATAATATTACATGAAGTGTAATTTTAGCAAAAAGAGTTTAAAGGGAGGAAAGCATTTATGAAATTAAATGATATTATACAGGGGTTGGATATAATCAGTGTCAAAGGTGAATTAAATATAGATATTAATAATGTACAATATGATTCAAGAAAGGTTACAGAAGGTACATTATTTGTATGTATAAAAGGATTTGTGTCAGATGGTCATAAGTATATAAAAGATGCTATAAACAAAGGAGCAAAAGCTTTTATTGTTGAAGAAGATGTAGACATAAAAGGATATACGTTTATAAAAGTAAAAAATACAAGAGAAGATATGGCAAAGATAGCTGACAATTTTTATAATCATCCATCACAAAAATTTAATGTTATAGGAGTTACAGGTACTAACGGAAAAACTAGTATAACTACTATACTAAACGAAATATTAACTTTGAATAAAAATAAAGTTGGTCTTATCGGTACTATAAAAATATTTGATGGTGAAAAAGACATTATTTCTAATTCAACAACTCCAGAAAGTATAGATTTACAATATCATTTTAGTAATATGTTAAATAATGGATGTGATTACTGTGCTATGGAAGTTTCATCACACTCATTAGCATTAAATAGAGTTGATGAAACCGACTTTAAACTGGGAATATTCACAAACTTAACACCAGACCATTTAGACTTTCACAAAGATTTAGAAGATTATAGAAAAGCTAAAGAAAAATTATTTTTTAAGACTACTATGGCAAACATAATAAATATAGATGATGAGGGTGGTAAAAAGATATACGAAAATATAAAAGGTATAGATGTTCCTTGTTACACATATGGAGTTGAAAATAATGCTGATTTTATGGCTAGAGATATAAAATCAGATTCAGATGGTGTATCTTATAGATTAATAACTCCTTCTTATGAAGAAGTTATATTTATACCAGTTCCAGGAATGTTTACAGTATATAATACCTTAGCTGTTATAGCTGCTTGTTATATACTTGGCATACCTAAACCAGTATATAAAGAAGGTCTTAGACTTTCTAGTGGAGTATCAGGAAGGTTTGAAACAGTACCAAACGATAAAGGTATAAGTGTAATTGTTGATTATGCTCATACTCCTGATGCACTTGAAAATGTATTAAAAACAACTCAACAATTTGCAGAAGGAAAAATAATTTCTGTATTTGGATGTGGTGGAGATAGAGATACTGAAAAGAGACCTTTAATGGGTGCTATTGGACAAAAATATTCTGACATATGTATTGTAACTTCTGATAATCCAAGAACTGAAGAACCAGAAGCAATAATAAAGGATATACTTGAAGGAATAGATAAGGAAAAAGAAAATTATCATGTTGTTGCTGATAGAAAGCAAGCTATAGAAGAAGCTATAAGTATGGCAAAAAAAGATGATGTTGTAATTATAACAGGTAAAGGGCATGAAAATTACCAAATAATAGGTAAAGTTAAGCATCATTTTGATGATAAAGAGGTTGCCAATGAATGTTTAAGTAAAATGTAAGGTAAAAATTTAATAAAATATATATTTTAAGAATATAATATCAAAATTATTTTGATATTATATTCTTTTTATGTTAGTGGACATTAATACAAATTATGTTAGTAACCCTTAATATAAATAATATAATTTATTAAAATTGTATTACTTATATTAATTAATTTTTTATTGTAATAAAGTTGATAATTTTGTATAATTACAGTAAATATGGAAAAATAAGTATTGTCGTAAATTTGTTAGAATAATTAATATAAAATAATAATTATATACATATAGATTCCGGAAAGGCAGGAAGCATGATGTTGGGTGATGCAAAAAATAATAGGCAGGGTTTATCCATAATTGCTATCATAAGTATCTTAGTAGTTACAATTTCCTGTTTGATTTATGGTTCGAAGTTGAATAAGACACTGGGTGAGGAAACGAATCAATATCTTTCAGAAATAGCAAATCAAAGTGTCAATGTGTTAAAAAAACAAATTAATGGCGATATAAAATTGTTACAATCAATTTCAATATGTATTGAAGGAGAAGAATCTTTTGAATTGGACAATATTCTTTCAATACTTAAAAGAGAATCTGTCAATAGCTCCTTTAAAAGAATGGGCGTTATTCTACCAGATGGTATGGCATATACTACAGATGGTTATGTAGAAGATTTTTCTAAGAGAGATTATTTTTCCAAGTCAATGCAAGGAGAAGTAGTCATAACAGGTAAGTTAAAAGATGTAATAAAAGACTATAAAGACATTAATGTGTACTCTGTACCAATTTATAAGGGGAACAAGATTATTGGTGTTATATTTGCTACACATAGTACAAAGTTATATGAAAAGATACTCTCTGTACCAACGTTTAATGGAAAAGGATATTCTTATATAGCTAATAGTAGTGGTGATATTGTTTTAAATCCAAGTAGTAAAAACGCAAATTCTAATATGGAAAATTTATTTTCATATATAAATAAAAGTAATGCCTTATCAAAATCTACTCTTAATGATATGAAGTTAAATATAAAAAATTCTAAATCAGGTTCATTAAGTTATAATATGTCTGGAAAAGGATATTATTTAAGTTATGCTCCAATAGGAATTAATGATTGGTATCTTTTTTCTGAAGTTCCTAGAACTGCTGTATCTGAAAAATCATATGCTATTATAAAACTTACACTATCAGCATGTATAGTTTTAATTGTGATATTTACATCATTAATAATTTATATCTTGATTATGCAAAAAAAGGGCAAGGAAAGATTAGAAGAATTTGCATTTAAAGATAGCATTACAGGAATTGGAAATTCAAATAAATTTAATCTGGAAGGTGGTAAATTTTTATCCACTCATGAGAAAAAGAATCTAGTTTTAATTTATTTTGATATAGATAAATTTAAGTTAGTAAATGATAGATTTGGATATGAAGAGGGAGATAGAGTATTAAGAAAAATTGCAGAGATGATTGAAAATATGTTTAAAGAACAGTCTGTATTTTCAAGAATTTCAAATGATAATTTTGCTATAATATTTGAAAAAAAGAAGGATAAAGAATCAGTTATAGAGATATGTGAAATTATGCGTAAAAAATTATCTATGATAAAAACTAGCTTAGAGGTGGAACTTAATCTGATACCATCTATAGGAGTATATTTTATTGAAGATGGAGAAACAAATATATCTACTTGTCTTGATAAAGCTATGATTGCAAAGACTACAGTAAAAAGAAAATACTTAAAAGTGTATGAAATTTATGCTGAGAATTTAAAGGAAACTCTTATAGAAGAACGTGATATTGAGCAAGAGATGCACGATGCTTTAAAAAATGAACAATTTAAGGTATACTTTCAACCTAAAATTGAATTATCAACAGGTAAAATAGTAGGTTCTGAAGCTCTTGTACGTTGGCAACATCCAAAAAAGGGATTAATAAGTCCAGGTGTGTTTATTCCTATTTTTGAAAAGAATGGTTTTATAACAGAATTAGATATGTTTGTATTTATTCAAGTTTGTAAAAACTTTAAACGTTGGGAAAATGAAGGTTTGCCTAGATTTCCTATATCAGTAAATTTATCAAGAGTACATCTTGAAAATCCTGACTTTATAGAGAAGTTTGAAAACATTGCAAAAGAATATGATATTGAACCAAATTTAATTGAAATTGAACTAACAGAGAGTGCAATATTTGATAATACAAAAATGTTGTTTAAAATAATGCAAAATCTAAAGTCTGTAGGATTTAAAATATCTATGGATGATTTTGGTTCAGGTTATTCTTCTTTAAATATGCTTAAAGATATGCCAATTGATGTCTTGAAATTAGACAGACAATTTTTTATAACAGTAGAAGAAACAAAAAAGAGTCAAATTGTGGTTTCAAGCATTGTTCAGATGGCAAAGCAACTTGATATAAAAGTTGTTTCAGAGGGAGTTGAAACCTTAGAGCAAGCAGAGTTTTTAAGATTTATAGGATGTGATATGGCTCAAGGATTTTTATTTGCAAAGCCAATGCCAATAGAAGAATACGAAAAGTTGATATTAAATAGGAATGATATTGAAGGTATAAGTACAGATTAAAAAGCTTAGTACAAAATAAAATAAAGATTTGTAAGGAAAGTGAACTTTGTGTAGTCAAAGTTCACTTTATTTATGTAAGAACACCTTAGTATAAAAATATGAACTAGGTTTAGAGTATTACTTTACATTATATGGAGCATATGATATTTTCTAAAAGAGATATAATTTTTCTATGGGTAGAAGTTTTTAATTTGAGTATAACAGTTTGTGAATCTAAGGATATCAGCAATTATTCAAGTACTTAAGGGAGGAAAATTTTTGAGTAATATAACAATTCGGGAAATGGTAAATGATGAAAGAACGCTTGTTTGGAAAATTGGTAAATCTAGTTTTGGATTGGTTGAAGGGATGGCATTTAAAAAGCCTCAAAATGCTTTTCTTGCTATAATAGATGGTCATATTGTTGGTATGGCTTCCTATAAAATTTTTCCAGCAAAAAATGGCAAAAAAATTGGATATGTAGAAACAGCATATGTAAAGATGGGACATGAAGGTAAGGGAATAGGAGGTGAGCTTTACAAAAAAGTAACCATATTTTTAAAAGAACAAGGTTGTGAAACTACGACTGCTACTGTGAAGGACGATAATGTTGCATCATGGAAGTTGTTTGAAAATAATGGATATCATATTATAAGCTTTACACAAATGTTACAAAACTATGGGCTAATTAGTACAATACGATTGTGGTTTAATAGTACACTTGCTATTGCTTCTGGATTTCATTTATGGAGCACATTATCACGAAAAAATAGCTCATCAATTCAACAATTAGGAATCTATATTGTCTTAAACTTACTAATATCATTTCCTATTTTATTTTTTAGCAATAATTTTAATGATTTTGCTGTCAGAGTAGGTGCGTTTTTTTCATTACTGATTGTATCTTTACTTAGTGGATTAATTGCAACCCTGATTTCATCTGAAAAATGGAAGTTTATTGCTACAAGAGGTGGTTTGTTGATATCATTATTAATTACAATTTTGGGTGGTATATGGCCAGTGGTAGGTCGATTTTATCCAACAGAGTATAAGAGGAGTACTACATTTAGACGTAGTATGGGGATTGAAGGATTGTTTGAGTGGTTAGGAGTACTACTTTTTATTTTAGTAGTAGCAGTATTTGACAAACAATCAGAATTTTATGAATATATTATTTCCTTTGGGATAAGTTTTTTACTTTTTCATAGTATACCTTTTTATCCATTTGGATGTTTTGGTGGAAAGCGTATTTGGGATTACAGTAAAGTACTTTCATTGTTGACAATTATAATTTCTGTAGGAATACTATATAATTTTTAAAAGGAACAAGCCTTTGGTTAAACATGAATTTAAAGTTTGAAATAGTAAAATGAAGTTTTATAAGTTTTATTTTTTAATATTCTATATTTTTTTATTTAAAATATAGAATATTTTATTTTTATAAAAAAGAGAGTTTCTATTATGATTTTCAAAAATCAATTAGAAAAACTCTCTTTTTTATAAAATCTAAATAGCTATTATAATATAATAGAAATTTCTATTATTCTAATTTCTTTATTACAATACAATAGTTAAGATTGTAGATAAATAAACATTTTAAACATTAAATCTAAATAATATTACATCTCCATCTTTAACTATGTATTCTTTACCTTCTAATTTAACTAATCCTTTTTCTTTAGCAGCTGCCATAGTACCATGTTCAACTAAATCATTAAAAGCAATTGTTTCAGCTCTGATAAATCCTCTTTCTATGTCAGAATGTATTTTTCCTCCTGCTTGAGGTGCTTTACTTCCAAGCTTTATAGTCCATGCTCTAACCTCTTTTGGACCAGCTGTTAAGAATGAAATTAGACCAAGTAAGGCATAAGATGATTTTATAAGTTTATCAAGCCCTGATTGTTCAAGCCCTAGTGTTTCTAAAAATTCTTTCTTTTCTTCAGCAGAATCAAGTTCAGAAATTTCTGCTTCTATTTGTGCACATACAACAACAACTTCAGCATCTTCTGTTTCTGCAAATACCTTAACTTGTTGAACATACTTATTACTCTCTCCGTCATCTGCTAAATCATCTTCTGATACATTTGCAGCGTATATTACAGGTTTAGATGTAAGTAAATCTAATGAATTTACAAAGATTTGTTCATCTTCTGTAAATTGCATAGTTCTTACACACTTACTATTTTCTAGAGTAGCCATGATTGAATTTAATAAATCAAGTTCAGAACCTAAAGTTTTATCAGCTTTAGCGGCTTTTTGAGTTTTATGAATTCTTCTTTCAAGAATCTCTATGTCAGAGAAAATTAATTCTAAATTTATAGTTTCTATATCGCGAAGTGGTTCAACAGAACCATCTACATGTATAACATTTTCATCTTCAAAACATCTGACAACATGTACGATTGCATCAACTTCTCTTATATGTGATAAAAATTTATTTCCTAAGCCTTCTCCTTTAGAAGCCCCTCTAACTAAACCAGCTATGTCACAAAATTCTATGGCAGTAGGAACTATTTTTTCAGAGTTGTACAATTCTTTTAGTTTATCTAATCTTTCATCTGGAACAGATACAACTCCAACATTTGGGTCTATTGTACAAAAAGGGTAATTTGCAGATTCTGCACCTGCTTGAGTTATTGCGTTAAATAGTGTGCTTTTACCTACATTTGGTAAACCAACTATACCTAATTTCATATTAATCGTCCTCTCTCTTATTCTTTTTATATTCTTTATATAACTTTAAACAATCAATCTATAGGATTGTAAAATTGTTTTAATTATAGACATACATATTGATTATACATCATATATATGAAGCTTGTAAACTAGACTTTAAAGCAGAATGGTCTAAATAATTTTTAAATAAAAATATTACTTTTAGAAAATAATAAAAAGGATATAATTAAATAGAAGGTTTTTATATATAAGTATATACAATCAAAAATGAATAAATTTCAATTTTAAAATTGATGTTTAAATAAAAAATAGGAGGTACATATGGTTAATACTAAGAAAATAATAAATTTGGGTAATAATATTAATCTAACTTTGATAAAAACAGAAAAGTTTAAATCAAATCTTATAAGTTTGTATGTTCAGAGATTGTTGGATAAAAAAGAAACTACAAAAAATGCTTTGATACCATCAATAATAGCAAGCGGAAGTGAAAAATATCCTAGTGCTAGAGCAATATCCAATAAACTAGATGATTTATATGGTTCATCTATGGGAGCTGATGCTGTAAAGCGTGGAGAGCGTCAAGTACTAAGTTTTAAAATAATTAATATAAGTGAAAAGTATTTAGATGAAAACATATTTGAAGAAGTAGTAGAATTTTTTAATGAAGTAATAAATAATACACTTGTTGTGGATGGTGGATTTAAAGAAGAATATTTAAATATTGAAAAAGAAAATTTAAGAGATAAGATACAATCAATAATAAATGATAAAAAAGAATATGCACAAGATAAATGTATAGAAGCTATGTGTGAAAATGAAAAATACAGTATAAGTGAGTTTGGTTATGAAGATGAAATAGATAATATAACATCAAAAGACCTATATGAACATTATAGAAATATACTTAAAACATCTCCAATAGACATAGTTGTAGAAGGTGATTTTGATGAAGATAAGGTTGTAGACATAATAAGCAAGAATTTAAAATTCGAAAGAGAAGATATTATAGATATACCAAAAGAAGATTTCATAAAACATGTAGATGAAGTAAAAGTAGTAGACGAAAAAATGGAAATAACTCAAGGTAAGTTAGTTATGGGGTATAGAGCAAATGTAGATTATGTAGATAATGATAAATACTATGCTCTTGTGGTCGGAAGTAATGTATTAGGTGGTGGGCCACACTCTAAACTGTTTGTGAATGTAAGAGAAAAGGAAAGCTTATGCTATTATATTTTCTCTTCAATAGAGAAGTATAAAAGCATTATGCTTATATCATCTGGAATAGAAACTAAAGATTATGATAAAGCTGTAAAATTAATAAAAGAACAATTAGAAAGTCTAAAAGCAGGAGATATATCTGATGAAGAGTTAGAAAATAGTAAGCTTGCTTTAGTTAACTCTATGAAATCTATAACAGATAATATAGGTGGAATGTCTGATTTTGCTTTTTCTCAGTCTATGGCAAAGACAAATTCTGAAGTAGAAGACATAATATATAGTATAGAAAAAGTTACTAAAAAAGATATAGTCGAAGCTGTAAAAGATATAGAACTTGATACTGTATACTTTTTAAGAAATTAATGGAGGAGATGTCTATGGAAAAAATAGTTAATGATATATTAAGAGAAGAAGTTTATTATGAAAAATTACAAAATGGCTTAGATGTATACTTTATGCCAAAGAGAGGCTTCACAAAAAAATATGCTATTTTAGCTACTAATTATGGTTCAAATGACTTAGAATTTGTTCCAATAGGAGAAGATAAAAAGATTAGAGTAAATGAAGGAATTGCACATTTTCTAGAGCATAAGATGTTTGAACAACCTGATGGAGGAGATGCATTTGAAAAGTTTTCTAAATTGGGTGTAAGTGCAAATGCATTTACTAATTTTACAATGACAGCATACTTATTTTCAGCTACTGAAAATTTTTATGAGAGTTTAGAACACTTAATTGATTATGTTCAAACACCTTATTTTACAGATGAAAATGTTGAAAAGGAAAAAGGTATAATAGCGCAAGAGATAAAAATGTACAATGATGACCCAGACTGGAATGTATATTTTAATTGTCTAAGGGCTATGTATGTAAATTATCCTGCTAGAATTGATATAGCTGGTACAGTAGATAGTATATATAAGATAACTAAGGAAGAACTGTATAAATGCTATAATACTTTCTACAATCCAGGAAATATGGCTTTGTTTGTTGTTGGTGATTTAGATGTAGAAAAAGTCATAGATGTAACTAAAAAAGCAAATAATTATGATGTAGATAAGCTTTCTAAGAATATAGAACGATTTTATCCTGAAGAACCAGCAAATGTAAAGGAAAAAGAAGTTATAGAAAAGTTTCCTATATCTATACCTATGTTTAACATAGGTTTTAAAGATAATAATGTAGGTATAAAAGGAAAAGAACTTTTATGTAAAGAAATTGTAACTGACATACTTATAGGTATGTTATTTAAAAAGGGTAGCAAACTTTATGAAGATTTATATATGCAAGGTCTGATAAATGAAAATTTTGGAGCTGGATTTTCATCTCAAGTAGACTATGCTTTCAGTGTAATTGCTGGAGATTCTAAGGAACCTAAAAAAGTAAAAGAGATAATTCTTGAATATATAGAAAAAGCTAAAAAAGAAGGATTATCTAAAGAGGAATTTGAAAGAACTAAAAAGAAAAAAATTGGTTCATTTATTAAGTGTTTTGATTCTATAAACTTTATAGGAAATAGTTTTATATCTTATATATTTAAAGAGATAAATATTTTGGATTATTTAGATATTATTAAAGATGTTACTTTTGAGGAAGTTGAAGAAAGATTAAAAGAACACTTTAAAGAAGAGTATTGTGTTATTTCTATTGTAGAACCTAAGTAGAAAATTTGAACATTACAATGAGTAGCTAAATGCCAAATAGTTAATTTTGATACTTATTTTATTTAGATAGCAAGTGAGCTTGTTGAATATACTTATATAAATTAAGTTAGTAAAAATTAAATATTATTAATAAAAACTTATAGAGAGATTGGTGTATATTATACACCAATTTCTTTGATTACAAATAATTTATGAATGATTTTATTGTGATGATGTGTATAATATATTTTGAGTATTTGTAGAATCAACATCAATATGTTTTGTAGAATTAACATTAATATGTTATCATAATTTAGTATAATTACAATTAATTATAAATATGGTGTATTGCTTTGGAAATATTTTAATTAAGATAAAGAGGTGGAGTTATGGATAGAGTTGCATTTACACTGTTTGGGATAGACATAATGTGGTATGGAATACTCATGGCTAGTGGTATGATTTTGGGAACTTTAATAGCAATAAAAGAGTCAAAAAGAGTAGGACTTAAAGAAGATGATGTATTAAATATAGCTATCATAGCAATTCCTGTTGGATTAATATGTGCAAGAATATATTATGTTATATTTAATTGGAGTTATTATGCTCAAAATCTATCTCAAATCCTTAATTTTAGAGGTGGTGGACTTGCTATACATGGAGGATTAATAGGTGGAATCTTAGCTGGTTACATATACACTAAGGTTAAAAATATTAATTTCTTAAAAATGGCTGATACTGTCATACTTGGAATGCCTTTAGCACAAGCTATAGGAAGATGGGGAAACTTTATTAATGGAGAAGCTCATGGAGGTACAACTAATTTACCATGGGGAATAATGGTTGATGGAGTAAAGGTTCATCCAACTTTTCTATATGAGTCTATATGGGATTTTGGAATATTTATAGTTTTATTATTGTTTAGAAAGAATAAAAAATACGAAGGACAGGTTATAGTAACTTATATAACCCTGTATTCAATAGGAAGATTTTTTATAGAAGGATTAAGAACAGATAGTTTAATGTTAGGGCCACTTAGAATGGCTCAAGTGATAAGTTTAGTTGGAGTTGTTGGTGGTATAATAGCACATATTTATTTATCAAAGAGAAATAAAAACAACAGTATTGAAAAATAATTTAAATAGTGAGTTTAAAGGAGGTAGTTATGGAATTTCATCATGTATCAGTTCTTTTAAATGAATGTATAGAAAATTTAAAGATAAAACCAGATGGAGTATATGTTGACTGTACTATGGGGGGTGCAGGACATTCCAAAGAGATAGTAAAAAAATTATCAGATAAAGGATTGTTTATAGGGTTTGACCAAGATAAAAATGCTA
Organism: Clostridioides sp. ZZV14-6154; assembly: GCF_020657785.1. NCBI lineage: Bacteria > Bacillati > Bacillota > Clostridia > Peptostreptococcales > Peptostreptococcaceae > Clostridioides > Clostridioides sp. ZZV14-6154. The sequence goes on from NZ_JAGWCY010000002.1 coordinate 64,479, forward strand.
TAAATACAGCAAGAGAAAGACTAAGTGAATATGAAAACAGAGTAAAATTTGTTCATAGCAATTTTGAAAATATAAAAGAAGAATTGGAAAAAATAGGAGTTTATAAGATAGATGGTGTATTAGCAGATTTAGGAGTTTCCTCTCATCAACTTGATGAAGCTGAGAGAGGATTTTCTTATATGCAAGATGCACCACTTGATATGAGGATGGATGTTAGGTGTGAATTTTCAGCATATGATGTTGTAAACACTTATTCAGAAGATGAACTAGCTAAGATAATTAAAGATTATGGTGAAGATAACTGGGCTAAACGTATAGCTAAATTTATAGTTGAGGAAAGAGTGAATAAACCAATAGAAACCACAGGTGAATTGGTTGATACAATTAAAAAAGCTATTCCTAAAAAAGCTAGAATAGATGGGCCTCATCCAGCTAAAAGGACTTTTCAGGCTATACGAATAGAAGTAAATAATGAACTTGGAGTAATTACAAAGATGATAAATGATGCTTCTTCTATAATGAATGAAGGAGGTAGAATTTGTATAATAACATTTCATTCGTTAGAAGATAGAATAGTAAAGAATGCATTTAAATATCTTGCATCAGATTGTATATGTCCACAACATTTACCAATATGTCAATGTGACAAAGAATCTGAAGTAAAAATAATAACTAGAAAACCAATATTACCTAGTGCTGAAGAAATAGAAGTAAATCCACGTTCAAGAAGTGCTAAATTGAGAGTAGCTGAAAAAATATAATTTATATAGTTTGAGAGTAAGGGCTAGCTATGTAATAAAATAATAAACTTCTTAATGATAGTTAAAACCTATTATAGTTTTTATTAGAATAGAAAACAACTATGATATAATCGACAATATAGAAAAATATTTTCTGTTATAATATAACTAAAATAGATATTAGGAGTGAAGAAAAATAGAGAATAAGCATAAAAAATTATTAATAAAAATTTGTATTATATTGGGGGTACTTGCTATTTACTTTTTTATACCTCCTGTTAAAAAAATGGTAAATCAGATGATATTTTATCTGAGTATGTTAAATTTAGATGCAATTAAGGAGTACATACTATCATTTGGAGTTTGGGCACCAATAATATCATTTGCACTTATGATATTACAATCAATAGCTGCACCTCTTCCTGCATTTTTAATTACTTTTGCAAATGCAGCCTTATTTGGATGGGTAAATGGTGCTATACTGTCATGGGTTAGTGCAATGGCAGGTGCTGCAATCTGTTTTGTAATTGGGAGATTTTTAGGTAGAGATGTAGTTGCAAAACTTACAAGTAAATTTGCACTAGAAAGTATAGATGGTTTTTTTGATAAATATGGAAAACATACAATTTTAATTGCAAGATTGCTTCCTTTTATATCTTTTGACCTTGTGAGTTATGCAGCAGGTCTAACATCTATGAGTTTTATATCTTTCTTTATAGCTACTGGGGTAGGACAATTACCAGCAACCATTGTATATTCTTATGTTGGTGGGATGTTGACTGGTGGAGCTAAAGTCATGATGACAGGACTTTTAATATTATTTGCTTTAAGTGTATTGATTTATATGTTAAAGAAAATATATAGTGATAAAAATAAATAAAAATTAGTGTATAATCTATAGGTTCGATATTCAAGAATTAGTGAATCTATAGATTTTTTGTTGTGTATAGAAAAAATTACAAATAGATTGTGTAATAGTGTATTAATTTAGCGATGAAATTTTAAAGGAAGAGATATGATTAATAACAAATATAGTATAGAGGAAAATCTAAAAATCTATATTATCGGGGTGATAATTTGAAAAAAAATTATAAAATACATAATCTAAATGAATATAAAAATAAAAAAAAGAATAATTATAAAAAGAGAATTAATAAAAAAATAGGGGCTAAATGTATTTTATTGATTACAACTTTCGTAGTAATAATATTGAATCTATGTGGTTATTCAAAAATTTCAGAAATGAAATATGATATTTATTATTTACAAAAAGATTTAAGAAAAAAAGAGATAGTATTAGAGGAACTAAAGGCAAAAGAAACTGAAAAAACATCAATAAAAGAAATTGAGTTAAAAGCAAAGGAATTGCTCAATATGGACTATCCAAAAGATGGACAAATAAAGTATATAAATGTGGATAACTAGGGGGAATAGGTTTGAGAAAAGTAAAAAGGATAAGCAAAAAAAGACTGGTACTTGTTCTTGTTTTAGCATGTGCACTGTTTTTTTGCCTTGTTATTAGGACTGGATACTTACAACTTATGAAAGGTAATTGGTTGAGTACAAAAGCATTAGAACAACAAACAAGAGATATACCTATAGAGCCTAAAAGAGGAACTATATATGATAGAAATATGAAAGAATTGGCAGTAAGTGTAACTAAATATACAGTTTGGTGCAAACCTGTAGAAGTTGAAGATAAAAAAGAAGCGGCTGAAAAAGTTGCTGAAATTTTGGACGAAGACTATAAAGATATTTATTCTCTAATAAGTAAAAAAAATATGGCTCTTGTAAAGGTCAAAAGATGGATAGATGATGATAAGGCAAGTAAAATAAGGGATGCTAAATTAGGTGGAATATGGGTAGCAGAAGACAATCAAAGATATTATCCTTATGGAAATTTTGCACCATATGTAATAGGTCATACTTCTTCAGATGCAACAGGGATATCTGGTATAGAGATGCAATATGATAAAAAATTAAAAGGGAAAGCTGGAAAACTAATAGTAAGTACTGATGCTTCAGGTAGAGAAATTCCACAAGGTATGGAAAAATATTATGAACCTGTTCAAGGGAATGGTCTTGTATTGTCTATAGATGAAGTAATCCAACATTATACTGAAAAAGCAGTACAAAAAGCTTATGAAATAAACAATGCAAAGAAAGTCACTGCAATAGCAATGAATCCTAAAACTGGTGATATACTTGCTCTAGCATCAAAACCAGATTATGACCCTAACGACTCAAGAACACCAATATATCCATATTATCAAGAAGAACTTGAAAAATATAGCGATAAAGACAAAATAAAGGGCTATTATCAAATGTGGAGAAATCCAGCAGTAAGTGATACATATGAACCAGGTTCTACATTTAAACTTATTACATCTTCTAGTGCTCTTGAAGAAGGAGTAATAAAAGATGGTGAGAAATTCACATGTACAGGTAGTGTAACTGTAGGAGGAAGAAAGATTAAATGTTGGAGACACTATAGACCTCATGGAACACAAGAGTTTAAACAAGCAGTACAAAATTCTTGTAACCCTGTGTTTGTTGAATTAGGAAGTAGATTAGGTGTTGGTAAAATGTATGATTATATAGAATCTTTTGGTCTTATGAATAAGACAGGTATAGATTTACCAGGAGAAGCTAAGGGGATATTATATAATGAAAAAAATGTAGGTCCAGTCGAGTTAGCTACAATATCATTTGGTCAATCCATATCAGTAACTCCAATACAACTTATAACAGCTATATCATCAATAGCAAATGGTGGAGATTTAATGCAACCAAGAGTAGTAAAATCTTATACTGACAATAAAGGTAATATAACTGAAACAGTAAAACCAAAAAAAGTAAGAAATGTTATATCTAAAGAAACATCCAAAAAAATGTTAGAAATTGCAGAGTCAGTTGTAACTGATGGTGGAGGAAAAATTGCATATATACCAGGATATAGACTAGGTGGTAAAACAGGTACAGCTCAAAAGGTTATAGATGGGAAATATGCTCAAGGAAAATATATATGTTCATTCGTGGGAATAGCACCTTGTGATGACCCACAAATTGTAGTTCTTGCTATTGTTGATGAGCCAACAGGAGTAAGTGCATTTGGTAGTACTACAGCAGGACCTATAGTAAAAGAAATAATGAATGATTCTCTAAAATATTTAGGGGTTAAACCAGTATATAAAGAAGAAGAAAAAGCTGAATATGAAAAGAAACAAGTCAAAGTACCAGATGTAAGAAATTTAAAAATTGGAGATGCAGTGAAAGCACTAGAAGATGCGAAGTTAAAACCAAATTTAGATACAGATATAGAAATTCCCAAGGATACAAAAGTAAAGGATGTTTTTCCAAAACCTGGAATAAAAGTTAATGAAGATTCAAGTATAACACTATATTTTGAAAACTAAAAAGTAACAGATAATTAACATATATCCATAAACATCTTCAAAAAAACAGAAATATAGTATATAATTATAAAGTTAAGAGTTATCGTAGGCAATGTATATGTAACGGTATACATTGCCTTTTGTTGCTAAGATAATATAGCTAATGTTTTATAAGGAGGAGTTTGAGAATGGAGTGCTTAACAATAAAGGAGTTAGTACTTGCAACTAATGGAAAGTTAATATATGGAGATTATAATGACTGTGTAAGTGATATAGTTATAGATAGCAGGGAAGCAAAGGCACAAAATGCATTTGTAGCCATAGTTGGAGAAAATTTAGATGGGCATACATTTATAAAGTCTGCCTATGATAGTGGATGTAAAACTTTTATAAAAAATGAAAGTAATGGAATAAAATTAGAAAGTTCGGATATAAATTTAATAGAGGTAAAAGATACAACTTTGGCTCTAGGAAATATTTCCAGATACTATAAAGAAAAATTTGGCATTCCATTTATAGGTGTTACAGGTAGTGTAGGGAAAACAACTACTAGAGATATGATATATGCAGCTATTTCTGCAAAATTAAACATCTTGAAAAATGAAAAGAACCTAAATAATCATTTTGGGGTTCCTTTGACTTTGTTTAATTTAAATAAAGAACATGAGTGTGCTGTAATAGAAATGGGAATGTCTGGATTTAATGAAATAAAGTATTTGGTGGACATAGTAAATCCTAAAATTGCAGTCATATCAAATATAGGATTATCGCACATAGAAAACCTAGGTTCACAAGAAGGGATTTTAAAGGCAAAGCTGGAGATTGCTTCAAACTTTGATGATACAAATACCTTGATTGTGAATGGTGATGATAAATTTTTATCTACACTAAAAGAAAAAGAGCACATATATAAGTTAAAAACATTTGGATTTAATAAAGATAATGACATTTATTGTGAAGATTATACTATGGAAGAAGGTAGTTTGACATTTACGTGTGTCATAAATGGAAAAAAAGAGGAAATATTTATACCAACAATAGGAGAGCATAATATATATAATGCTATGTCAGCTATATTAGTTGGCATGAGTTTAAATATTTCTTTGGATTATATAAAAACAGGTTTAAAAAACTTCAAAGGGACAAAAATGAGATTAGACATAATAAAAAATGAAAGATTAACAATAATTAATGACTCATATAATGCCAGTCCAGATTCTATGGAAGCAGCCTTAAAAATACTTGGAAGATATAAAGGTAGAAAAGTAGCAATACTTGGAGATATGCTTGAGATGGGTGAAATTTCAGAGTATGGTCATAGATTAGTTGGAAAATCATCTATGAATAATACTGATATTATAATAACTATAGGTGAAAATTCAGTGTTTATTGGAGACGAAGCAAAACGATTAGGATTCGATTCATCCAATATATATCACTTTAAAAATAGAGATGATGTATTTAATCAATTAGATGAATTAATAAAAACAGGAGACACTATTTTAGTGAAAGGCTCAAGAGGCATGAAATTAGAAAAAATAGTTGAATATCTAAATAAATAAGCTTAAACTAATGAGTTGATTGACAAGGGAGAGGAGTTTTATGATGTTAGGAATAACAGAGCTTACGTACACCGCATTGATTGCGTTTTTGATAGTAATTATAATAGGACCAATATTTATACCAATGCTTAGGAAATTTAAATTTGGTCAGACAGTTAGAGATGATGGACCTCAAACACATCTAGCTAAGAATGGAACACCTACTATGGGTGGAATTATAATGATTGTTGCAATTCTAATAACTGGACTTACAAGAGTAAAAGTTAGTCATGACATGGCAGTAGGTCTTATATGTATTGCTGGTTTTGGTTTTATTGGTTTTTTAGATGACTTTATAAAAATAAAGCTAAAAAGGTCACTTGGACTAAAAGCATATCAAAAAATAATCCTTCAAGTTGCATTATCTTTTTATGTTGCTTTTTATCAGTATACGTCATCATCAAGTGCTTCGCAACTTATGATACCATTTACAGATTTTGTAATAAATGTTGGGATACTATATATACCAATAATGATGTTTATAATAGTAGCAATAGTAAATGCTGTAAATTTAACTGATGGTCTAGATGGTCTAGCATCAGGAGTGACTTTAGTTGTTTCTGTATTTTTTATGTTGTTTGCAAGTTCAGTTGCAGGTAATACAGAAGTTGCAGTTTTGGCAGCAGCAACTGTTGGAGCATGTCTAGGCTTTTTAGGATTTAATTCATATCCAGCTAGAGTGTTTATGGGAGATACAGGTTCAATGGCACTAGGAGGTGCGGTTGTAGCATTTTCAGTTTTAACTAATTCTGTGCTTATAATACCTATAATTGGAGGTATTTATTTTGCAGAAGCTCTATCAGTTTTAATTCAAGTTGGATATTTTAAAGCAACTAGAAAGAGATTCTTTAAGATGGCTCCAATACACCATCATTTTGAACAATGTGGCTGGCCAGAAACAAGAGTTGTATTTGTTTTTTGGATTATTACAGTTGTTTTAGCTTGGATAAGTATAATAGCAGTATTTTAGGCCTAGGGGGAATAAAAAATGGACTTAAGTGGAAAAAAAGTTTTATTAGTAGGGCTTGCAAAAACTGGTATATCTACAATTAAACATTTAGATAAATTAGGAGCAAGTATAATTGTAAATGATATTAAAGATGAAAATAAATTAAAAAACATACTTGATGAATTAAAATCTATAAATGACATAGAATACATATTAGGATGCCATCCAGAGGATGTAGACGATGTAGATATGGTTGTAGTATCTCCAGGGGTACCATTAGACCTGCCATTTATTTTGGAACTAAAGAATTCAGGCAAGTGTATAATTGGTGAGGTAGAATTAGCTTTTAAATTGTCAAATAATCCAACTTTTATAGGGATTACAGGTACAAATGGTAAGACAACTACAACTAGCTTAGTAGGAGAAATTTTTTCAAGTGCCAAAAAAGATACATATGTAGTTGGTAATATAGGGAATCCTGTAATAGATACTATAGAAACTTCAAATGAAGAATCTATACTTGTAACTGAACTGAGTAGTTTCCAACTTGAAAGTGTGGATGAATTTAGACCTAAAGTAAGTGCAATATTAAACATTACAGAAGATCATTTAAATAGACATCATACTATGGAAAAGTACATAGAAGCTAAATCAAAAATATTTATGAATCAAAATGCTGAAGATTTTTGTGTATTAAATTATGATGATGAAATAGTGAGAGGTCTATCTGATAAATGTAATGCCAAAATAATTTACTTTTCAAGAACTCATAGAGTAAATGGAGGAGTATATTTAGAAAATAATGACATAATAATAGATATAGAGGATAAGATTAAGTTTCTAAATAAAGATGATGTAAGTTTGCCTGGAGGCCATAATTTAGAAAATTGTATGGCAGCAATAGCAATCGCATATGTTTGTAAAGTAGATTTAGAAGTAATAAAAGATGTATTGATGACATTTAAAGGAGTTGAACACAGACAAGAGTTTGTAAGAAACTTAGATAATGTAATGTATGTAAATGATTCAAAGGGAACTAATCCAGATTCTACTATAAAAGCTGTACAGTCTTATAATAGACCTATAGTGCTTATAGCAGGAGGAATGGATAAGGGAAGCAACTTTGATGAACTTCTTGAAATTGCAAAGTCATATGTTAAATCATTAATCTTATTAGGAGAAACTGCACCAAAGATAGAAAGTTGTGCTAAAAATAAAGGATTTAATGACATACATATAGTAAAAGATATGGAGGAAGCAGTTAAGACTTCTCATGAGATTTCAAAAAATGGAGATATAGTGCTTCTTTCACCAGCTTGTGCAAGTTGGGATATGTATGAAAGTTTTGAAGTAAGAGGAAAAGACTTCAAAGATAATGTAAACAATTTAAAATAATCTCTTACCTCTAAACTTACTTAGATGGAAGAATGGAGGTAGATTAGTTGGATGCCTAAAGAAAATTTGAAAAAACAAATTGACATAAGGATGAAGACTGAATTTGATGGAGTAGTATTTTATACTACTATGCTTTTAGTATTTGTAGGAATAGTTATGGTGTTTAGTGCAAGTTTTATACAATCTTCATTTAAACATAATGATGCATACTATTTTCTAAAGAAAAATGTAATATATGCTATACTGGGATTTATAGTTATGATTATTACATCTAGAATAGACTATAATTTTTGGAAGAAAAATGCTACAGCAATTGGAGCTATAGCAGTAGTACTATTATTGTTGGTTTTAACTCCTTTGGGAATAGAAGCAAATGGAGCAAAAAGATGGTTAGGGATAGGTGCTTTAACATTTCAGCCTGCAGAAATTGCAAAGTTTGCTACAATAATATTAACTGCAAAATTGATTGAGAAAAATTATGATAAAATAAAATCTTTGACAAAAGGTGTTGTACCACTTCTCGTAGTTCCAGGAATATTTTTTGCGTTGATAATACTTCAACCAAATTTGTCAACAGCAGGTACTGTAATTCTAGTTACATTTGTAATGATATTTGTTGCTGGGATGGATATGAAAATTGTATTTGCTATGATAGGAAGTGGGGCTGCTTTATTTGCTGCATTAGTAATTGCTGAACCGTATAGACTTAGTCGTGTTACATCTTTTTTAGACCCATTTCAAGATCCACTTGGTAAGGGGTATCAGGTAATACAAGGTTTATATGCATTAGGCTCAGGAGGACTGTTTGGTTTAGGCTTAGGAAAGAGTAAGCAAAAGTATTTTTATATACCAGAGCCACAAAATGACTTTATATTTGCTATAATAGGAGAAGAGTTAGGATTAATTGGTTGTATAATAGTTATAATGCTATTTGTAGCCTTAGTCTACAGATGTGTAAGAATAGCGCTGAAGACTTCTAATGTATTTGCTTGTATGGTTGTCATAGGTATAGGGGCACAAATTGGAATACAAGCAGCTTTAAATATAGCAGTTGCAACATCATCAATGCCAGCTACAGGTGTAGCACTACCATTTATAAGTTATGGGGGTACCTCACTCACCATCTTTATGGGGGCTGTAGGTATAGTGTTGAACATCTCAAAGCATGTCAAAATTAATTAACAGGAGATGATGATTTGATGAAAGTTTTATTATCGGGCGGTGGAACTGGAGGACACGTATATCCAGCTATAGCTATTGCTAACAAAATAAGAGATGAACATCCAGACGCCGAGATAATGTTTGTTGGGACGGAAAAGGGAATAGAATCAGAAATAGTTCCTAAGTATGGATTTGAATTGAAAACTGTAACAGTACAAGGATTTAAGAGAAAAATAGACTTCGATAATGTAAAAAGAGTTTTTAAGCTTTTTAAAGGATTGGAACAATCAAGAAAAATTGTTAAAAAATTTAAGCCAGATGTAGTCATAGGAACTGGTGGATATGTCAGTGGACCTGTTTTATTTAATGCGTCCATGGGAAAAATACCAGCTATAATACATGAGCAAAATTCTTTTCCTGGAGTAACTAATAAGATTTTATCCAAAACAGTTACAAAGGTACTTACAAGTTTTGAAGATTCACATAAAAGATTTCCTGAGGCAGCTGAAGAAAAATTAGTTTTTACAGGAAATCCAGTTAGAAAAGAAATTTTGTTATCAAGAAAAAATATCGCAAGAAAAAATTTAGGGATAAGTGAAGAGAAAAAAATGGTACTTTGCTATGGTGGTAGTGGAGGTTCAAGAAAAATAAATGATGCAATGAGACTTGTCATAAAGAATATGGTCAATGAAGATATAGCTTTTATATTTGCAACAGGAAAAAGCTATTATGAAGAATTTATGGAAAGTATCAGTAATATAAATCTTAAACCATACCAAAAAGTAGTACCTTATTTAGAAGATATGGCAAATGCACTTGCAGCAAGTGATTTAGTTATAGGTAGTGCAGGAGCAATTTCACTAGCTGAAATAACAGCTCTTGGCAAACCTTCTATAATAATACCTAAAGCATATACTGCTGAAAATCATCAAGAGTACAATGCTAAGAGTATAGAGAAGCAAGGTGCAGGGGTTGCAATTCTAGAAAAAAACTTAACTCCAGAAAGCCTAAATACAGCCGTATTTAAACTTTTAGGCGATAGAGAGCTTCTAGTTGACATGGCAAATGCAAGTAAAACTATAGGTAGACCTGAGGCGATAGACCTTATATATGATGAGATAATAAAGGTATACAACTCAACACAAAAATCAACAGCTAAAAAATCAAAAAAAGAAAAAGTTGTTGAGGAAGTAAAAAAAGAAGCAGCTCCAAGTATAGAAGGTCAGGCTAAAGTAATAGGAATAAAGAAAAGATAAATAGATATTTACCCCTAATTTATAATATATTAGATTTTCTAAATTATTCTAAATTAGGGGTTTATTTGTGTGTATACAAGTTTTAAGTTATAAAAAACATATAGTATTTTATATTTATTTTGATGAAATATCAATTTAATCCTCTTTTTTAATGTTTTATTAGATTGTTTTGTAAAAAAATGAGAAAATTTGACTTTAAATATTATATTTTTTTTGTAGGAAATATAAACTCGAAAGGTGTATTTATTAACCAAAGGGGTTGATTGTATTTGAAGAGGAGAAAGAAGCTAAATACGAATAATGTTATGATAGTTTTGGTTTTTATACTTATGCTATCTTTTGGGATATGTATTATTGTAGGGAGTGATTTATTTGATGTAAAGAGGATAGATGTGATTGGAAATAAAAGAGTCACCAAGTCAAATATAATGAAAGAGTTAAATGTAAGTTCACATGAAAATATATTTGCATACAATTTTAAAGACATGAAAAGTAAGCTTATGAAAAATCCATATATAGAAGATGTAGAAATAAAAAGGAAACTTCCAAATAAGATAATTATAAGCTTAAAGGAAAAAGAAATTTTTGCAGCATTAAAGGATGAAGATAACTATTGTTATATAGATAAAAAAGGGAACTTATTAGAGGAACTAAAAGGTACTAATGAAAGCAAAAATGATTTGATAGTGGAAGTAGATTATAGTATTGATGATACGAAATCAATAAAATTTAAAGATTATAAAACTAAAGAGAATGTATTTAAGACTTTAAATTATTTAAAAGAAGAAGGTATTTATAGAAAAATAAATTATGTAAACTTTAAAAAAGAAGGGAATGTAGATATGCTTACGAGAAGCAATATAAAAATCTTACTTTCTAATGATGATAACTTAGATTATAATATATCTAGGGTAAATAAAATTTTGATTGACCTGCAAAATAAAAATACCAATGGTGGGACTATAAATCTAAATTATGGAAAGCTAGCTGTATATAGTCCAGAAGGATAGACAATTGTAAGGAAGTGATATTTTGAAAAAAAGATTTATAAATAAGAGTATAATCATAGGAAGTATTGTATTGGGAGTTCTCGTTAGTTTACAATTAAAAATTATTAATATAGAAAATAGAGGGATGACGACTTTTAAGAGAGGAGAGCAACTTACAGAAGAACTTAAATCTCTAAAAAAAGAAAAGGAAAATCTTCAATCAGAAATTAATAGTGTAAAAAAAGATATAGATACTTATAGAGGTAAAAGTGAAAAAGGAGAGCAAGATATACTTAAATCAGAAATAGAAAAATATGAAACCTTAGCTGGATATACAGATGTAGAAGGAAAAGGTATTGAAGTTGAAATAAATTCTACAAAAACCTTAGGAAGCTTTGATAAAAATGACAGTATACTATATAATTATGATTTATTACTGTCAATGATAAATAAATTAAATTCAGCACAAGCAAGTGCCATATCTATAAATAATCAAAGATTAGTTTCAAATACATATATGTATTTGAAAGAAGATAAACTTTATATGAATGATACTGTTATAAAGGAGCCAATTACAATAAAGGCAATTGGTGATTCTGATACATTAGCTTCTGCGCTCAATATAAAGTACGGTATTGTCTGGGAAATAGAAACGTATTATAATGCAAAGGTAAAAGTGGCTAAAGAAGATAATGTAAAAATAAATGGACACGGTGATACAGAAAAAGTAGAGAGGAAATAATAGTATGAAAAAGAAAATGATTATATTAGGAGCATTCATATTAGGCATTTTCATATCAACTTATATAAAATCACTGAACCCAAATAAAGTGTATATAACATTGAGTCAGACTAAAAATATTGAAAGTGAAATAGAAAATACAAATAAGGAAATAAAAAATCTAAAAGAAGCTCTTAAAAGTAATAAAAATACTTTAGATGAATATAAGCAAGCAGAAAATAATGGAAATGAATCGATTCAAACATTAATGAAAAAAGAACTTGAAGAAGTTAAAGAGTTAAGTGGCTACTCAACTGTCACAGGTCCAGGAATAACTATTACTATGAAGGATAGTGAAAGAGAATTAAAAGATGGACAAAATCCAAACGACCTGATTATACATGATATTGACATTCTAAGAGTTTTAAATGATTTGAAAAAAGCAGGTGCAAAAGCAATATCTATAAATGGAGAAAGAGTATTGTCAACAAGTAAGATAAAATGTTCAGGAGCAACTATTACAGTGAACGATACTACATATGGACAACCATTTATAATAAAAGCTATAGGAGATATAGATTTATTGAGTGCAGCTATAAATTCTCCAGAATCATATGCTAAATCTCTAAAGGATATATATGGAATTAATATAAAAATACAGGAAAATAATGGAAATAAGGTGGATTTATTTGCAAAATAAAACGAAAAATACAAAAAAATAAAGAAAAAATAAAAAAAATTAATAAAAAGGATTGTAATATAGTTGTGTTTCAAAGTAAAATAAAGAGGTGAAGATTTATGATATGGGTGTTAGGAGGATTGGCATTTGGTGTGGTAGTAGGTTACTACATTCCATTTACATATTCTATGGATTATTCGATATATATGTCAGTAGCTATTCTTGCAATAATGGATTCTATATTTGGAGCGATAAAATCCAGTTTTGAAGATAACTATGATAATGTAATTTTTGTTACTGGTTTCATAGGGAATGCTATCTTGGCTATATTATTGACTTATATAGGAGAAAAGTTAGGAATTTCACTTTATTATGTAGCAGTATTAGTTTTTGGTATGAGACTATTTAATAATTTATCCATAATTAGACGTTATATCATTGCCAATATTATGAATAAAAAACATAAAAATTAAAGAGCTTTTGATATATACATAAAATATTTTATACTTAAAGAGTAATATTTGACAATATAAGTAAGAAAATTAAAAAGGAAAATTTACGTTTTTGTGGAATATGTTAGTTAAAGGTTAACAAAATAAAAGAAGAAAATGATATAATTAATACATACGATAACTTTGAATCATGAGATAAGGGGGTTTATGATGCTAAACTTTGACGTAGAATTAGAAGAATGTGCACAAATTAAAGTAATAGGTGTAGGTGGCGGTGGAAACAATGCTGTCAATAGAATGGTAGAAGCTCAACTTAAAGGTGTTGAATTTATATCAGTAAATACAGATAAACAAGCTTTATATACATCAAAGGCTGAATATAAAGTTCAAATAGGAGAAAAATTAACTAGAGGACTTGGTGCAGGAGCTAATCCAGAAGTAGGAAAAAGAGCTGCTGAAGAAAGTAAAGATGAAATAGTAAAACTACTTCAAGGAGCTGATATGGTATTTGTTACAGCTGGAATGGGTGGTGGTACTGGTACAGGAGCTGCCCCAGTAGTTGCAGGCTTAGCTAAAGAAATGGGTATCCTTACAGTAGGTGTAGTTACAAAACCTTTTGCATTTGAAGGTAAAATAAGAATGAAAAATGCTGAAGGTGGAATAGCTGAGCTTAAGTCAAAGGTAGATACTCTTATAACAATACCAAATGATAGACTTTTACAAATAGTACAAAAGAATACTTCAATGTTGGATGCTTTTGCAGTTGCAGATGATGTGTTAAAACAAGGTATACAATCAATTTCTGACCTTATAGCAGTTGAAGGATTAATAAACTTAGACTTTGCAGATGTTACTACTATAATGAAAGATAAAGGTCTTGCTCATATGGGTATAGGTAGTGCTAGTGGAGAAACTAGAGCTATAGATGCTGCTAGACAAGCTATCCAATCTCCACTTTTAGAAACATCAATACAAGGAGCAAAAGGAGTACTTCTTAATGTTACAGGTGGTCCTAACTTAGGATTATTTGAAGTTAATGAAGCATCTACTTTAGTTATGGAATCATGTGACCCAGAAGCAAATGTTATATTTGGTGCTTCTATAAAAGAAGATTTAGGCGATGAAATAATGATTACAGTAATCGCAACAGGATTTGAAGGCTTACAAGGTGGGATTTTAGATTTGGATACTAAGCCTAAATCAAGTATAAGATCTTCTTTGAATACAACCGTAAAACAAGTTGTAAAAGAAATAGAAGAAGAAGAAATTGTCGTTGAAGAAAAGATAGAAGCTCCTAAAAAGGCGAGTATAATAGAAGAAGACGATGATGAGAGCATGGAAATACCTACATTCTTAAGAAGAAGAAGATAATATGTAAATTTATAAAGAAGTCAATAGACTTCTTTTTATTTTTTGTATTTTAATCTATTATTTCTTAAAATATATTCTAGTATCAAAAAAATATAAAAAAGTAAAGTTTTTTTATTAAGTATAGAAAAAAATGATAATTATACAAATGGTTATAGTTTTTTATAATTAGACAATGATATTTTTATTTGGTAATATTAAATCTGAATTGAATTGTAAAAATTTGAGGAAAAAGAGAAATTAAAGTCTGAAAGGGGATTAAGTATGATTAAGCTAAAAAAAATTCTTTCTTTAGCCATGGTTGCTGTTTTGTCAACATCACTTCTTGCTGGATGTACAAAAAAAGAAGAATCTAAAGGAAAAGATGGCAAAGAAAAATTAGTTGTATGGTCTGCACCATTAACAGATCATGATGCAGATGCATGGAAACCAATACTTGAGAAATTTGAAAAGGAAAATAACTGTGAAATTGAATTTCAAATAGTACCATGGGATAATTATGCAGAAAAATATGCTACTGCAATCAGTGCAGGTGAGGGGCCAGATATAGGATATATGTATGCAGAAATGTTTCCTCAATTTATAGAAATGGGAGCAGTTGAAGATTTAACTCCTTATTTAGAAAAATCAGGAACTTCAGACAATTATTTATACTTAGATAATGCAAAAATGATGGGTGGAATTTACGGTTTACCTATAGAAGCTGCTAATCCAGGTGTATTATACTATAATAAAGATATACTAGAAAAATTGGGAGAAAAACCTCCTAAAACATGGGAAGATTTTAAAAGAATATGTGAAAAAGCAACAAAAGATACTGATGGAGATGGAAAAATCGACCAATGGGGTCTTGCACAAGGTTGGGGTTCTAAAGTGTTTGGTAGTTTAAACTGGAACTGGTATCCATATCTATGGCAAGCTGGTGGAGATATATATAATGATGATTTAAAATCAGTTAAATTTAATAATGAAGAAGGATTAAAAGCTGCTAACTTTATAAATGATATGAAAAAATATATACCAGATAATGCTTTATCAAAAGACAGTAATGAAATGGTTGAAAGTGTATTTGGACCAGGAAAAGCTGCATTTACTATAATGCTGTCTTCTGCTGCTACAAGTACTTTTGATAAATCATTCCCAGACTTAAACTGGGGATATGTAACTTCATTAGAAGATAAAACAGTTGGTAGTTTTGCTTCAGTAGATGATTTAACTTTAATGTCAGCGTGTAAAAACAAAGAACTTGGCTTTAAACTTCTTGAATATATGTTAAGTAAAGACTCAATGGAAGCTTTCCATAAAGAGATACCAAGAGCACCAGTTGCTAAAGGTGAAAAATATCAAGGAGACCCAAGATTTGAAGAAATGGTAACAAAAGATAAAAATATGTACAGACCATTAACAGTTGGACCTCATGGAGTAGAAATATATGAACACTTATGGAAACAACTTCAAATGATGATAGCTGGAGATAAGACTCCAGAACAAGCACTAAATGAATCTGCAAAATATGCAAATGAATTATTAGCACAATAGTTTAAGTTTATATTTGAATTTATAGACTATGCAACTTAATTTTATACAAGTAAAAGATTTACTTGCTATATTATTAAGTCGCATAGTCTTTTTTTATGGAAATATTCCAAAAGTAGGGTTGAATAACTTCTACCTAGATATATTGAATTCTACAAAAAAGCCTATTTGTTTGATACTAAAAAAATATCTTTTGACGACATAAAGTATAAGACATATATCATTGTTATTTTTAAATAGAATTTGTTTTGGATTCGACTGTCAAAAGTGACATAAAATTTTGTACATACTATCTTATAATATGTTTAAAGGTTTTAAGGGGGGATACATGGTGTATATTGAGTACTATGTTATAGAAAACCTAGTAATAAATTATATTATTATAAGTTGTACTTCTATTCTTACTAAAAAATATAATCCTAGAAAGAATAAGTTGCTGGGGGCTAGTTTAGGAGGAGCCTACTCTGTTGCTTATTTATACCCGTCAATGAATATACTATTTACAGTGCCATTTAAAATAATAATCATGAGTATTATAACTTTAATTTCATTTAGGACTAAGAGTAAAAAAGATTATGCTCATGTAGCATTAGTTTTTTATTTAGTAAATATTTTTATTTCTGGAAGTACTTATTTTGTAATTTATTTTACAGGAATAAGCCATTTAAAAATATCTTTTTTAATTGCATGTACTTATGTAAGTTGTGAACTATTAAAGTACATTTACAAAGACTTGAAGATGCTTAAATACATCAAAGAGCTTACAAAGACTATAAATATAAACTTATTAGAAAAAAGCTTTTGCTGTAAGGCTTTAGTGGATAGTGGAAATTTATTAAAAGACCCAATAAGTCAAAGTGATGTAATAATAGTCAAATCAAGTGTGTTAGAAGGATTGATTCCAGAAAATCTATTAAATATTAACTATGAAGATATAGATATGGAAAAAGCTCAGGAAATCATATGTAGTTTAGATGACAGAACTTCAGGGAGAGTTAGAATAATACCTTATAAACATGCTGGAAGTAATAAGACAAGCATAATAATTGGTCTAAAAGCTGATTATGTAGAGGTAGATGAGCAAAAGATAGGAAATATAATACTTGGTATTTCAAATTTTAATGATAGAGAATACGGGGCAATAATGAATCCAAATATATTGCCTGGATTCTAGCTAAAAATTTAAGGGGGACAAAGGATGTTACGATTAAAAGAAAGAATCATAAGCTTTATTACGATGTTAGGTATTAAATTAAAAATAATAAAGCCAAAAGGAATATACTATATGGGAGGGGCCAATATTCTTCCTCCTCCACTAAAACCAGAAGAAGAAATGGAACTTTTGCAAAAACTAGAAACTGATGAAACTGTAAAATCAATTTTAATAGAAAGAAATTTGAGATTAGTAGTCTACATATCAAGAAAATTTGAAAATACAGGTATAGATGTAGAGGATTTAATTTCTATAGGAACTATAGGTTTGATAAAGGCAGTCAATACTTTTAAATTAAATAAAAACATAAAATTAGCAACTTATGCTTCAAGATGTATAGAAAATGAAATACTAATGTATCTAAGAAAAAATAATAAAAAGAAAACAGAGGTGTCTTTTGATGAACCTTTAAATATAGACTTAGATGGAAACGAACTTTTATTATCAGATGTTTTAGGTACAGAAAATGATGAAATATATAAAATAATAGAAGAAGAGATAGATAGAGATTTATTAGTTATGGCACTTGACAGATTAAGTGACAGAGAAAAGCAAATTATGGAATTAAGGTTTGGACTTATAGATAAAGGTATTGAAAAAACACAAAAAGAAGTTGCTGGAATGCTTGGAATATCTCAATCCTACATATCTAGACTTGAAAAGAAAATAATTTCAAGGTTACAAAAAGAAATGAAAAAATTTGTATAATTCTAAATTAATTCTTCTTAAAAAGTATAAAAAAATTGGAAATGTAAATAATTTCAATAGATGAATACTTTTTGAGAGAGGACTGAAATGTATGCAAGTTAATAAGGTTGAAATATGTGGTGTTAATACATCTGAACTTCCAGTTCTTAAAAATAAGCAAATGAAGGAACTTTTATTACAAATAAAAAGTGGTGATGAAGAAGCCAGACAACAATTTGTAAGAGGAAATTTAAGGTTAGTCTTGAGTGTAATAAAAAAATTTAACAACAGAGGAGAAAATATAGACGATTTATTTCAAATAGGTTGTATTGGTCTTATAAAAGCTATAGATAATTTTGATTTAAGTCAAAATGTCAGATTTTCAACTTATGCTGTTCCTATGATTATAGGAGAAATTAGAAGATACTTAAGAGATAATAATCCAATCAGAGTAAGTAGATCATTAAAAGATATAGCATATAAGGCACTACAAGTCAGAGAAAGATTAATTAGAACAAATTCAAAAGAACCAACAGTATCAGAAATAGCAAAAGAATTAGAATTAGAAGTAGAGTCAGTTGTAATGGCACTTGATGCTATACAAGACCCAATATCTTTATTTGACCCAGTATATCAAGATAATGGAGATGCGATATTTGTAATGGATCAGGTTCAAGACAAAAAAGATACTGATGAAAACTGGTTGCAAGAAATATCACTTAAGGAAGCTATTAAAAAATTAAATAGTAGAGAAAAGTTGGTATTAGATTTAAGATTTTACAAAGGAAGAACTCAGATAGAAGTTGCTGATGAAATCGGTATATCTCAAGCACAAGTATCAAGAATTGAAAAAAATGCTTTAAAAAATATGAGAAAGTATGTATAAGTAATCCATGGAATGTAAACATAATTTTAAATTTAAATGACCTATATAGGTCATTTTTTTTTATCCAAATACATATTTATTTTTAAAGAAAGGGTGAGTATAATATGATTAGAGTTTCTGATATAATGGAAAAAGAAATTATAAATGTAAAAAATGGAAAAAGGATGGGTTTCATAATCGACATAGATATGGATATCCATGAGGGAAAGGTAGTCTCATTTACCATTTTTGGAGATGGAAGTAGAAGTTTTTTTTCAAGAGGAGGGGATGAAGAAGTTATATTTTGGAATGATATACTTAAAATAGGTTGTGATACAATAATAGTAAATATAGGTTCAGAATTAAGCTTAGATGAATTTGATATATAGCTAAACGAAGGAGGAATACAGATGCAATGTCCTTATTGTAATTATAAAGAATCAAAGGTAATAGATTCTAGACATACAGATTTAAAATCTATTAGAAGAAGACGTGAATGTGAATTATGTAAAAAGAGATTTACTACTTATGAAAAAATAGAAACTACTCCTTTAATGGTTATTAAAAAAGATAATAGTAGAGAATATTTTGATAGAGAAAAAATAAAATACGGACTATTAAAGGCATGTGAAAAAAGACCTGTATCTGTTGAAGATATTGAGAATATAGTTGTACATATTGAAAATGAAATAAATAAATGTTTTATAGAAGAAATCGAAACCAAAAAAATTGGCGAAATGGTAATGGATAAATTGAAAGATTTAGATGAAGTCGCCTATGTAAGATTTGCTTCTGTGTATAGACAATTTAAAGATATAAATACTTTTGTAAACGAACTTAAAAGTATACTAATAGAAAAAGGAGACAAATGATGAAAGATTATATAAATCTAAAAAGTGTAGAAGATATTAAAGAGTATGTTAACTTAAGTAGCAACTGTAAAGAAATTGATGAAAAATTAAATTCTATAAATCTAGTTATAACTTGCAAAAATATAGATGCAAAAAGTAAAGAAGACATGTTAAGGGTTTGTAAGGAGTGCGATTTAATGTTTGAAAATTTAACTAGTAATTCTCAAATACATTCAGACATAGTTAACATAGTTAACAGAGAGAATATAGGACAAAAAATAGAAGGCGATGCACTTATAACAAACTTAGAGAAAGTACCACTTTTATTGTTTACAGCAGATTGCGTACCTATATCAATTATAGATGCTAAAAATAAAGCCATAGGACTAGCACATGCGGGCTGGAAAGGTACTTTTAGTAATATAGGTCACAAAACAATAAAATTGATGTCTGAGACCTATAAAACAGTTCCTGAAGATTTGATATGTATAATTGGACCATCAATTGGACCTTGTTGTTATGAAGTGTCTGAGGATTTGGTAGAAAAATTTAACACAATTCTTACAAATAATGATGAAAAGTTCTATATAATAAAAGAGGGAAGTTACTATTTAGATTTATGGAAAATTAATGAGTATATGCTGAGATGTAGTGGAGTCAAAAAAGAAAATATAATAAATTTAAATCTATGCACTAGTTGTAGAGCAGATGAATTCCACTCTTATAGAAAACATAATAAGGCATCAGAACGAATAGGAACGGTACTACAGATAAAATAGAGAGGAGCTTTTTAATGAATACTAAAGTGCTTGTTATAGACGATGAAATGCATATAGTTGAGCTATTAAAATTCAATTTGGAGGTGTCAAACTACGAAGTTAGTTATTCATATGATGGATTTGATGGATTTATAAAAGCTAAAGAAGTTAAACCAGATTTAATACTTTTAGATTGGATGCTACCAAATATAAGTGGAATAGATGTACTTAGAAAAATAAGAAGTGATAAAGACTTGAAAAATATTCCTGTTATAATGCTTACTGCTAAAAATATGGAAAATGACAAGGTTGAAGGGCTTGAAGTAGGTGCTGATGATTATATAACCAAGCCATTTAGTATAAAAGAATTGTTAGCTAGAGTTAGCTCTGTTTTGAGAAGATATAACTTAACTAGTACAGGTGAAGAAAATAATATACTTACCACAGGTAATTTAAAACTAGATTTATCAAAACATGAAGTTACTAAAGGTTCTGAAAAGATAGAGTTAACACTTAAAGAGTTTGAACTGTTAAAATTATTAATTCAGAATAAAGGTAAGGTACTTTCAAGAAACTATCTTTTAGATAAAATATGGGGCTATGAATACTATGGAGAAACTAGAACAGTAGATGTCCATATAAGATATTTAAGAAAAAAAATAGAAGATGAAGATGAAGATAAATCAGAAAAATATATAGAAACTATAAGAGGTGTAGGATACAAAATAGATTAGAAAAAGTTATATTTTAGGAGTGTTATCTTGTGGAAGAATTAAAGAACATATATTTTTTTATTGTTATGTTGTCTATAGCCATTGTGATATTGTCTGTAAGATACACAATAACACTAAGAAAATATTTAAAAGAGTTTATATACGTTTCAAAAAAAGTAAGTAACAAAGAGTTTCACGCTAGGCTGAATATATCAGCTAAAGGAGAACTAGGAGAATTAGCCAGAAATTTTAATCATATGATAAAAAATATGGATGATACATTAGAAGAAGTACAATATAAACATTTACAATTAAGGTCTATATTAAAAAGTATATCTCATGGAATTTTAGCTATAGATGTAAATGGAAACATATTATTGATAAATGATGAAGCTAAAGAAATGATAAAGAGCGAACCCAACAAACTAGTTGAAGGTCATAATATCAATGCTGTAATAAAAGAAGAAGAAATATTAAAGCAGATACTTCAATTTATAGGTTCTAAAGAAAATGAAACTGCAAAGATTACTATTAAAGATGATATAGTATACAAAATAAAAGTGGACCCAGTTTATCTTCAAAATACTAATAATGTAATAATTGGCTCAATAGTAAACATAGAAGATATTACTAAAAAGGTGAAGCTTGAAAATATGAGAAGTGATTTTGTTGCTAATGTAAGTCATGAACTTAAAACACCACTTACATCTATAAGTGGATTTGTTGAAACGTTAAAATCCAATGAAAATATAGATGTAAATACTAGAAATAGGTTTTTGGAAATAATAGAAAGTGAATCAGACAGATTAAAAAGATTGATTGATGACATATTATTATTATCATTTGTAGAAAATAAAGACACTCTTCTAATGGAAGATGTTGTAATATATGATGTATTTAGAGAAGTATATGAAATAACTCAACGTTCAGCTAGTGAAAAAAATATAGAAGTTTTATATAAATGTGATGATAAATCAATAAACATACTTTCTAATAGAGATTATATCAAACAAGTGTTTTTAAATTTAGTTGATAATGCTATAAAATACACTCAAGATAATGGTATTGTACAAGTTGTAGTTTTAAAAGATGAAGAAAAAATAATAATCAAAGTTATAGATAATGGCGTTGGAATACCAAAAGAAGATGTAGAACGTATCTTTGAACGCTTCTATAGAGTGGATAAAGCAAGAAGTAGAGATGTAGGAGGAACGGGCTTAGGATTGGCTATAACGAAGCATATAGTCAAATCATTAAATGGATGTATAAAAGTAAAAAGTGAACTTGGTATTGGTAGCGAATTTATTGTTACAATACTACAAAAAAATTTCCTTAAATAGAAGGAAATTTTTTTTGTTTTTTGCACAAACTATATAATAGAAGGAGCTGAGAAAATGGAAGAAAGCTTATTAGGTGCAAATTTATTTAGACACTCTTTTATAGTAGCAGTAATTATAGGAATATTGTGTAGAGGATTAGTTTTAAGAGTTACAGACAAGCAATACCCATCGAGACCACAAGATTATTTAGAACAAATAATAATATCAGGACTTTCAGCTTCATTGGGTGCTATAGCATTACCTGCACTTATAGATAAGGAGTTTGCAGCATTAACATTTTTTGCAGTAGCAATACAACAATTTCAAGGTCTTGCAGAGCAAGAAAGAATAACATTAAAAAATATCGACAATGAAGAATTAGTACCAAAAGGAGATGCTTATGTAGAAGAAATAGCATCTACGTATGAATCTAGAAGTTATATCAGTCTTTTTTCTGCACTAGTATCTTCTATAGTTTATATTACTGTTTCAAAACGATATGACCTTAGTTTTGCTTATTGTACAATACTAGCTGTTATAGCAGGAGCTTTAGTTGGTTTAATTTTTAGAAGATTTCTAAGACGAAATAGTATAGCAGATATAGCAGATATAGTTCCTGCTGAAGTAAGCTTTGAAGGGCCTATTTTAAAAGTAAATGGTGTAATAATAACTAATATAGGTTTAGAGAATACAAGAGAAAAATATAAAAATGAATGTCTAGCTATAGAGATTATACCAAGAGATTTGGGTGCATTTGGGATAGTAAATGATATAGGGCAAAGACAAGCTATAATACATAATCTATTTATTCATATGGGTATAGATAAGGATGTAGATGAGGTTGATATTGTAGCTATATCTAAAACTAACTTAGAAAAAAGCACTGTGGTTGTACCATATGTACCAATAATCAAGGATATAGATGTAATGATAGATGTAGTAAAGAGCACTCCTATCATAGAGACATCAAAAGGAAAACAGAGTGATTTTTCTAGAAAGACTTTGTAGATTTATATGTGAACATTTTATATTAGATATTTTAGGAGTGATTTAATGGATAGAGTATTTTTTGTTGCAGTTATTATTGGTATGACATCAAGAGTCATAATGTTAAATTTAGACCAAAAACAGTACCCTACACAACCAAATGTTTTACTATCTCAGCTTATATTAGCCTTTGTTGCTTCGGCATTAGGAGCATTACTAGTTCCAGCTCTTATAAATCGTTCTTATACATCGATAACATTTTTATCTTTGGCAGCAGAACAGTTTAGACAAGTAAGAGCAAATAGAAGGAATACATTACAAAACTTAGAAGAAGTTCAACTTGTAAAAAGAGGAGCTGCATTTATAGAAGAGATAGCTAGAACTTATGAAGTAAGAAATTATATGTGCATAGTTACATCTTTTTTAACAATAGGATTATATTATGTAATTATTGAAGAAACTAAAATAAGTGAAGGCATGAGTTTGATAATAAGTTCAATTTGTGGTTTATTATTAGCTTTCATACTTAAGAAACTTCTTACTAGAAAAAGTATTGGAGATATAGCTGATGTAATGCCTGCTGATATTAGCTTCGTAAATGAATCTATACTAAAGGTGGGAGATTTAAAAGGGATAACAAATATAGGTCTAAAAAGTGATAGAGAAGTATATATTAATAGAGGTGTAGGGATACAAATAATTCCTAAAGATAGAGATTATGCTAATGCAGGAATATTATTTGATTCGGGTCAAAGACAAGCGATAGTATACAATATATATTCGAGATTAGGTTTATATGGAGATTATGGAGAACCTGCATTTGTACCATTACCTAGACGAAATAAAGATGATGAAAGTATAATGATTGCTTATTTACCAATAGATAGGAATGTTGAAAAGGTAATGGAAGCTGTAAAATCATGTCCAATACTTTCAAGTTCTAAAGGTAAAAACTTATCACTGAAAAACTATAAAACAGGAAAGAAAGGAAGTGCATAAAATGGGAATGGATATAGGTCTAAATGAATATACCCTAGCAATAGTTACACTAGATAAAAATATGAGAAATGGTGGAGGTTGTCCGATATTTTATGCAAATGATGAAAAAGATTTGCAAAATAAGGCAATGCTCATGTCAAAGTGTGTAGGCGGAATGGTTCACGATATGACTAATGGAACATTAATAATAGTAAAGCATTAAAACTATAAGGTACTTTTAAGGGCAAATAATGTTCAAATTTATAAAATATTTAAATTTGAATATTATTTGTTTTAATCTTTTTATAGCTATTTACTTATATTGACTATTAGAATTAAAATGTGTTATTATGACATGAAATGTTTAAAAATGCTATTGTAAAATATAATAAAGTAATAAACTGTATATGAAAATATATTATAATAAATATTGATGAATATAAAAGAGTGGTGAAAAAAATGGAAGTAAATGTAAAAAAAATAAATAATATTATAAGTAAAGTTTACAAAGATAGTATTGCAGAAGAAATAGGTATAGAAGTAGGAGATTTACTTATATCTGTAAATGAACAGCCAATACATGATATAATAGAGTATAGATTCTTACTAAGTGATGAGTATTTAGAGGTAGAAATACAAAAAAAAGATGGTGAAGTCTACATATATGAGATAGAAAAAGACTATGATGAAGATTTGGGCGTTGAATTTACAAATCCAATAATTGACCAAGCTAAAAGTTGTAGAAATAAATGTATGTTTTGTTTTATAGACCAGTTGCCAGAAGGAATGAGAGAAACTCTTTATTTTAAAGATGATGACTCAAGATTGTCTTTTTTACAAGGAAATTTTGTTACACTTACAAATATGAGCGAAGAAGATATAAATAATATAATTAAATACAGAATAAGTCCTATAAATATATCTGTGCATACAACTAATCCAGAATTAAGACAAAAAATGATAAGCAATAAATTTGCAGGAAAATTATATGGTATAATGAAGAGATTGGCAGATGCTCATATAGAAATGAACTGTCAAATTGTTTTATGTCCAGGTATAAATGATGGAAAGGAATTGGATAGAACAATAAAAGAATTAGCTCAACTTTATCCATATGTAAATAGTGTTGCTATAGTTCCAGTTGGAATTACAAAGCATAGAGAAAATTTAGCAGAATTAAATATATTTAATAATAATGGTGCAAGTAAAACTATAGAGCAAATTCATGAAATACAACAGAAATATCTTGAGAAAATAGGGACTCGATTTGCATTTTTATCGGATGAATTTTATATATTATCTAGTAGAGAATTGCCTGCATATGAAGAATATGA
Source organism: Clostridioides sp. ZZV14-6154 (assembly GCF_020657785.1). Taxonomy (NCBI): domain Bacteria; kingdom Bacillati; phylum Bacillota; class Clostridia; order Peptostreptococcales; family Peptostreptococcaceae; genus Clostridioides; species Clostridioides sp. ZZV14-6154. Next base: position 90,426 of record NZ_JAGWCY010000002.1, read on the forward strand.
AGGATTTTTACAGTTTGAAGATGGTGTAGGTATGATACGTAAGTTAAAAACAGAGATTGAAGAGTATCTAAAAACATTATCTGAGAATAGTCTTAAAAGAGACAAAAAGGTATCAATAGCTACTGGACATTCTGCATATGAATTTATACAAAGTATGGCAGATGCTATGATGGACAAGTTTAAAAATCTTCAAATAGATGTTTATGAAATAAAAAATAAGTTTTTTGGAGAAACAATAACAGTATCAGGCCTTTTAACAGCGAAAGATTTAAAAGAGCAACTTGAGCATAAGGAATTGGGAGAAGCTCTTTATATAACAAGAAGTATGTTAAAAGCAGATGAAGAAATTTTCTTAGATAATATTGAACTAAATCAGTTAGAAGAACTTATGAAAATAAAAATTATCCCATGCTTAAATGAAGGAAAAGATTTTGTGGATAAAATTTTAAAATAGAAAACAAAAGATGGAAGGAGAAACAACATGAGTATAAGTAGGCCAGTTGTAGCTGTAGTTGGGAGACCAAATGTTGGTAAGTCTACAATATTTAATAAATTTGCAGGAAAAAGGATATCAATAGTTGAAGATACACCAGGAGTTACAAGAGATAGAATATTTGCAGAAGTAGAATGGTTAGATAAATATTTTACATTAGTAGATACAGGAGGTATTGAACCTGATAGCGAAGATATAATATTATCTCAAATGAGAAGTCAAGCTATGCTTGCAATGGACATGTCACATGTAATACTTTTTATAGTTGATGGTAAGGCTGGAATAACAGCTGCTGATAAAGAAATTGCTCAGATACTTAGAAAAACAAAAAAACCAGTAATTCTAGTGGTTAATAAAATTGATAGTCAAAGTCAGTTTGACAATATATACGATTTTTATGAATTAGGTTTTGGAACTCCTTTTGGAGTGTCAGGAGCCAATAGTATGGGATTTGGAGATTTATTAGATGAGATAGTTCAAAATTTTCCAGCAGGATTAGATACAGAGTATGAAGAAGATATAATAAGAGTAGCTATAACAGGTAAGCCAAATGCAGGAAAGAGTTCTATACTTAATAAGATATTAGGAGAAGAAAGAGTAATTGTAAGTCCAATTGCAGGAACTACTAGAGATGCAATAGATACTTATTTTGAAAAAAATGGGCAGAAATTTCTTCTTATAGATACAGCAGGGCTTAGAAGAAAAAGCAAAATATATGAGACAATAGAAAAATACAGTGTAATAAGAGCTATGAGTGCTGTAGATAGAGCAGATGTAGTGTTGATAGTTATAGACGCTTTGGAAGGCGTTACAGAGCAGGATACAAAAGTTGCAGGTATAGCACATGATGAAGGTAAGGGATGTATATTTGTAGTCAATAAATGGGACTTAATAGAAAAAGATAATAAGACAATGAGTAATTACACAAAAGATATAAAAGAAAAATTCCCATTTATGATGTATGCTCCAATAGTATTTGTTTCTGCAAAGACTAATCAAAGAATGAATAAAATATTAGACACAGTTGAATATGTATCAAATGAACATTCTAAGAGAATATCAACTTCAGCATTAAATGAAGTAATTGGAGAAGCTGTAATGTTAAATCAGCCACCATCTGATAAAGGTAGAAGATTAAAAATTTACTATGGAACTCAAACAGACATTAGACCTCCTAAAATTACTTTATTTATAAATGACAAGAACTTAACTCACTTCTCATATCAAAGATACCTTGAAAATAAGATAAGAGAAAACTTTGGATTTGAAGGAACTTCCATAAAATTTGAGTATAGACAAAAAAATAAAAAGTAAATATCTAAAATATAACTAAAGGAGGTAAGTTCAGTGGAGATATTTAGTTATATAATTATTGCTGTAATTGCATATTTATTAGGCAATATATCAACCTCGTATATAGTTGCAAAGCGAATTGCTGGGGTTGATATAAGGACTCAAGGTTCGGGTAATGCAGGCTCGACAAATGTACTTAGAACACTTGGGAAAAAAGCAGGAGCAATGACTTTTTTAGGTGATGTTTTTAAAGGTGTAATTGCTGTTTTGATATCGGAAATTGCAGCAAAGTTGGTTGGTATAGATACTCTTTTAGCTGGATATCTAGCAGTTATATGTGTTGTAGCAGGTCATAATTGGCCAGCAGTTTTAGGATTTAGAGGGGGTAAAGGTGTTGCAACTTCATTAGGTGCAATGCTTGCTGTAAATCCAGTAATAACATTAATGTGTTTGGCCGTATTTATATTGGTGGTAATTATAACAAAATATGTTTCATTAGGTTCTGTTGTTGGGATAGGTTGTTCACCAATATTTATGATTATAGCAAAAAATAAAGCTGGGCTAGTTGTAGCTTTGTTTTTAAGCATATCAGTAATATATAATCACAGAGCAAATATAAAGCGATTATTAAATGGGACAGAAAGAAAAATTGGTCAAAAGAAAGAATAGTAAATATATTATACTCAGGTGGTGTTAAATATGGAGAAAGTATGTGTATTAGGTACTGGAAGTTGGGGAAGTGCATTAGCTTTAGGTCTTGCAAATAAAGGTAATGATGTGAGCATGTGGACCCGAAAAGAAGAACAAGCTAAAAAAATAAACAGGACTAAAGAAAATACAGACTATTTACCAGGAGTATTATTTCCACATAATATAACGATAAGTACTGATATAGAAAAAACTATAGAAAATTGCAAAGTAATAGTTTTAGCAGTTCCATCTCAAGCCGTAAGAAGTACTTGTGAAAAAATAAAACCCTTTGTAAAAGCTGGACAAATTATTGTTAATGTAGCAAAAGGTCTTGAAAAAGGCACTGGACTTAGATTGTCTCAGGTATGTGAAGAAGAATTGCCACAAAATCCATATGTAATACTATCTGGCCCATCTCATGCTGAAGAAGTAGCAAGAAATATACCTACTACAGTAGTAGTAGCATCTAAAGAATTAAAAATAGCACAGAGTATACAAGATTTATTTATGAGTCCTAAACTTAGAGTTTATACAAATCCAGATATAGTTGGAGTTGAACTTGGAGGAGCATTGAAAAATATTATAGCTTTTGGTGCTGGTATATGTGATGGATTAGGGTATGGTGACAATGCAAAAGCAGCTCTTATGACAAGAGGAATTAGTGAAATGAGTAGACTTGGTACTGCTATGGGAGCTAATATGTCTACATTTGCAGGCCTTTCAGGCATTGGAGATTTAATAGTTACTTGTACAAGCATGCATAGTAGAAATAGAAGAGCGGGTATACTTATAGGTCAAGGGATGAGCTTAGAAGATACCTTAAAAGAAGTAAAGATGGTTGTAGAAGGAATAACTGCTACTGAAGTAGCACATGATGTTGCTGAAAAGCTGAATATAGATATGCCAATAACTAATGCTATATACTCTGTAATAACTAAAGGTGCAAATCCTAAAGAAGTTGGAATAGAACTAATGATGAGAAGTAAAAAGCACGAAATGGAAGAAGTAGTTTTAGGTGATGATATATAAACTTATTGCACAATAAAATAAAAAAATAATAGATGTGTTTTAGCCCTCTTTTTATAAAGAGGGCTATTTTAATATTACTTAGCATGTTTTATTATGTATTCAATAGAAGAAATCATTTTCATAGTTAACTCATCATCATTAGAATTTTTTCCTGTGTTCTTTTTTAAGAATAATAGATTTTGATAAAAAGAAATAATTATATCATTGATTATGTCTAAATCTTTAGATGGTATATATCCAGTATCTACAAGATTGTTCAATAGTATTTTATTTCTTTCTTTTATACTTTTTCCTGTAATCATTAGAGATATATCACTGTCATGAATACCTAAGTCTTCTGGAAACATATCATAATATTGTTTTGTTATATAACTAAGTTCATCACTGGACAAGTTAAAAAATACCTGATAAAAAGCTTGGGCATTGTCAAAAGAATGTTTACAAAATAATTTCCACATAATTATATATTTCTTATATTCATCATTTACATTCTCTATACACCTTGAAATATTTAAGTTATAATCTTTAAAATATTTTATAGATGCAAATGATATTAGATGGTCTAAATTTTTAAAGTAGTTGTATAGGGTTGAACTGTTATAGCCAGCCATATCTGCAACCTTACGAAGTGTAATATTTTCTATTCCTTCATTTTCCATAATGTTTTGAGCAGCTTCTATGAAATACATCAATATCCTTTTCTTTTGTAATTCTTTATTTGTCATTTTATTCACCTACAAATAATCAATATAGTTTATATAATCGTGATTTTATCATTAAATTTATCATAAATCAAGAATAATATTCCAAAATATAATATATATTTGTTATATTTTAGATAATTTAATATCAGCAGAATATAAAAAATATTTAAAAATTAAATCGTGATTGACAAAATAATCATGATTATGATAAAATAATCACAAATAAATTTAATTTACATACGAATACAACAAGTACTAAAAATATTAAGAATTTTGAAATGATATATTCATACTTGTTGTATTGAATAAATTATTTGAATATTGAGAAAGAGGTGTACTATGTCAAATAACATGAGACTAGAAAGATTAAGAAAGTATATGAATGAAAAAAATATTGAAATTTCCCTAATATTTGAACCAGACAACCAATTTTATATTAGTGGATTTAAAGCAATAACTTATTCTAGACCAATTGTAACAGTAGTAACTCAAGATAAAATAGAATTAATAGTGCCTGGATTAGAGGAGCTACATGCTAAAGAAGTTGCAAAAGTTGATAATGTATATGTATATTATGAAATACCAGAAATGAAAGAACATGGAATATCACATAAACATTACTTAGATATAATTTTAAATAGATATCCTAAAGGGATAACTGTTGGGATAGAAAAAGATATAGTATCTGCAAGCTTTTCAGAATATATAACTGAGAAATCATTTGCTATTAAAGATGTTGGAAGTAAAATATTTGAAATGAGATATGTAAAAGACGCAAGAGAGATAGAATTTTTAAAGATAGCTGGTTACTTATCTGATATAGGAATAAAAGGTTCTTTGGAAAATGTTAGAGTTGGGATGAGTGAATTGGAATTTGACGTTGCAGGGGATAATGCTTTACTAAAATATGTATCTGAAAATTATCCTGATACATATATAGGATTTGCAAACTGGACTTGTTCAGGCATCGATAGAACAGCACAACCACATTTAGACTCAAATACTAGAATACTTCAAAGAGGAGATATAGTAATACATAGTAGACAGGTTTGGTATGAAAACTATAGAGCAGAAAATGAAAGAACTTTTATTATAGGTAAGCCAACAGAAAGACAAAAGGAAGTATTTAAGATTGCAGTAGAAGCTCAACAAGCTGGATTAGATACAATAAAAGCTGGAATACCAGCAAGAATGGTGGATGAAGCAGCAAGAGCTGTTGTTGCAAAGCATGGTCTAGAGTTATATTCAAATCACAGAATTGGTCATGGTTTAGGTTTATCAGAACATGAAGAGCCATATTTAAGATTTGACAATGAATTAATACTAGAAGAAGGAATGGTATTTTCTATGGAACCAGGAATATATATACCTGGAGTTGGAGGATTTAGACACTCAGATACAGCAATAGTAGGTAAAAATAGTGCTACAATTATAACTAATTATCCAAGAAGTGTTGAAGAGCTTATACTTGATATTTAAATTAGTACATATGTATGAATTTAAGTAAATTTAAAATTGGAGGAATTACAGTGAAAAAGAAGATTGGATTTTGGGATTTAGTATTTATGAATATATCAGCACTATTTGGGATTAGATGGATAGCTAAATCTACTGCCTCTAGTTTTGGGTTGGGTCTTGGTTCGATACCAGTTTGGTTGTTGTTTGCTTTTATATTCTTTGTTCCAGCATCACTTATATGTGCAGAGTTGGCTGCAACATATCCAAAAGATGGTGGACTTGGAGAATGGGTTAAACAGGCTTATGGAGAGAAGTGGGGATTTATGGTGTCATGGTTAAATTGGACATCAAAGATATTTTGGTATTCTTCCTTCTTGACATTTTTAGCTATAAATATTGCTTATATGCTTGGAAATCCTGCTCTATCAAACAATAAGATGTTTATTTTAGTGCTTTCACTTATAATATTCTGGATGTTATCCCTAGTAAGTACTCGTGGAATGGCATTTGGAAAATTCTTTACAAATACAGGAGCATTAGGTTCTACAATTCCGGCTATATTACTTATAGTGATGGCATTTATGTCTGTAGTTATTCTCAAAAAAGCTCCATCAGCATCTGTATATACAATCCAAAATATAATACCAAAGATAGATGCTAATTCACTAGTTTCTATATCTGCTATAATATTTGCACTATCAGGAGCTGAAACAACTGCTAATTTTATAACTGAAATGGATAATGCTAAGAAAAACTTTCCTAAAGCTATATTGACAGTAGCTGTTTTAATAGGAGGAATCTATATCCTAGGTTCAGTAGCAATAACAATGATACTTCCTCCAGATGAAATTGCAGCATCAACAGGAATACTAGATGCACTAGCTAAAGTTGCACAAGATTTAGGAATAGGAAGCTGGTTTATAAGAGTAGTAGCATTTGGGATAACTTTATCGGTACTTGGAGCACTAATACTTTATATAGCAGGTCCAGTAAAGATGCTTTTTGGAAATGTAAAAGAAGGTGTATTTCCTAAGCAATTAACTGTTACAAATAAACACAATATACCATCAAATGCTGTAGTGATTCAAGCTATAATAGTGAGTCTACTTCTTATAGGAACAAATTTACTACCATCAGTAGATAATATATATAATGTTCTTGTTACTATGACAGCATTAACGGCATTGTTTCCATATGTATTACTTTTTACGTCTTATATAAGACTTAGAAAGACAAGACCAAACGAAGAAAGACCATACTCAATTGCAAAAAGTGATTCAGTTTGTATCAATATAGCTAGAATGGTACTTGTAGTGACTGTAGTGGGGATACTTTTTTCAACAGCACCAGTTATGGAGACTTTAAAAGATAATATAGTTTATGAGATTGAGATGATAGGTGGAGGTCTTTTTGTTATATTAACAGGTTTAATGATATGGAAGATCTATGAAAGGAAGGTATCTAATAATTCTGGGGATTCCTATAAATAAAAATATAATTATTTTAGTGAGCTAAAAGCATTTGTCTTTAGTTCACTAAAAATTATGGATAAATTAACATAATATATTAATAAATCTATAATATGTTGGGATGTTGAAAAATCAATAATTAGCTATCGTAAAAATTTATGAGTATTTACATAAGGAGGAAATATGTCAGTTGAAGTAAATAAACCAAGCATTTGGAAAAATTTCAAAGTCTTAATAATACTCTTTGTAGCAGGAGCCTTTATATATGCTTTACCATATTTAAAAAATTATTATTATGATACTTTTGCACAAGCATTTAATCTTACAAATACACAAATGGGTAGTTTAGGAAGTATTTATGGTTTACTTGCAATGGTATCATACCTTTTTGGTGGTTTCTTAGCAGATCGTATTTCAGCCAGAAAGCTACTTTCAGGTTCTTTAATTATTACAGGAGTATTGGGTCTTGTATTAACACTTTATCCTCCATATACTATTGTATTTTTAATCCATGCTTTATGGGGAATAACAACAATACTTACTTTTTGGCCAGCGCTTGTAAAAGCTGTTAGGATGTTAGCCTCTGAAAATGAACAAGGAAAGGCTTTTGGATTTATGGAAAGTGGTCGTGGAATTACCAATGCAATTCATTTATCTCTAGTCTTAATATTATTTGGATACATTTCATCAAAAGTAAGTGATAAATCTGGTCTTACAGCTATTATAGTGTTGTATTCAGCTATAAATGTAATAGTTGGATTATTAGTATTTTTTAAGTTAAAAGATAATGAAAAAGAGGTATCAGCCAAATTTGATAAAGAAGCTTTCTTTACAGTAATAAAAATGCCTCATACATGGATAATAACAATAATAATGTTTTGTTCATATTCAGCTAATATGTCATTTTACTATTTTACGCCATATTCAACTGAAGCATTTGGAGCAACTGTAGTATTTGCATCTGCAATATCAATATTAGCTCAGTATTGTAGACCAGTAGCATCAGCAGCCTCTGGATTACTTGGAGATAAAGTTGGTTCATCAAAGATTATATCTTATGGATTTATACTTATGATTGCAGGACTTTTAGGTGTAATATTTACACCAACAAAATCTTCTATGATTTATGTACTATTGATTGGATGTGTTGCAATATATGTATCTATGTATGCCATTCAAGGTTTACACTATTCGTTACTTGAAGAAGGTAATTATTCACTATCGATATCAGGAACTGCTATAGGTATAGTTGCTACATTAGGATATCTTCCAGAAGTACTTTGTCCTCTAGCAGCAGGAAAGATATTAGATGCATTTCCAGGTGTAACTGGATATAAGTACTACTTCATAGTTCTTACTATAGTAGCCATAATTGGATTGGTGTTTACATTTATATGGATGAATATGACTAAAGAAAGACGTAAAGAGCTTATTGAAATGAATAGTAAGTCAAATGAAAATACTACTAAAGTTAGTTAATATAATACACTACTATTTGGGCTAGCATTATAATTTAATTTACATTGAAATTTGCAAATTTCTATATGTAAACTAAATTAATATTGCTGGTCTTTATTTTTCTATTTTAAGAATATTAACCTCGAAATCTAAATATAATTTAATAAGATTAGATGTATAGGAGGAATAATATGAATAATAATATATACGAAGATATATCCAAAAGGACTCAGGGGGATATATATATTGGAGTAGTGGGACCTGTAAGAACAGGAAAATCAACTTTTATAAGAAAGTTTATGGAAAAGTTGGTTATCCCAAATATAGACAATGAGTTCAAAAAAGATAGAACAAGAGATGAGATACCTCAAAGTGGTTCAGGCAAAACTATAATGACAGTAGAACCAAAATTTGTACCAGCAGATGGTGTAGAAATTAAAATAAAAGACACAGTATCTTTAAAAGTGAGAATGGTAGATTGTGTTGGATACATAGTTGAAGGAGCTTTAGGTCATGAGGAAGGTGGAAAGCAAAGATTAGTATCCACTCCTTGGTCACAAGAAGCTATGACATTTGAGAAAGCAGCAGAGATAGGGACTAAAAAAGTCATAAAAGACCATTCTACAATAGGAATAGTTGTCTTGACAGATGGTTCAGTTACTGGTATTGACAGAAAAAGCTATGTAGAGCCAGAAGAGAGAGTTATACAAGAATTAAAAAATCTTAAAAAACCATTTGCTGTGGTTTTAAATACGTTAAGTCCTAGAAGTGAAGAAACAAGTCTGCTTAGAAATGAATTAGAGGAAAAATATGAAGTTCCAGTTCTTCCAATGAATATAGTTGAAATGGAAGATGAGGATATAGAAGAAGTTATGGAAACTGTACTATATGATTTCCCACTTACAGAAATAAGAATAAACTTACCTAAATGGGTGGAAGGTCTTGAGAGAAATCACTGGATAAAAAGCAGTATAATAACAACATTAAAACAGAGCATTATAGACATAGGTAAAATAAGAGATATAGAAGGAATTATGCAAGGTTTCTCTGAGTTAGAGTTTTTAGATGATACAGGTGTTGACCATGTAGAGTTAGGTGAAGGTGTCATAAACATTGACTTACAAACAAAGCAAGATTTATTCTATAATGTCCTTGAAGAAAAAAGTGGATTTAAAATTGAAGGAGATTATCAATTGCTTAGCCTGATAACTAGATTATCTAAAGTTAAAAATGAGTATGATAAGATAGAAAGTGCTTTAATGGATGCTAAGATAAAAGGATATGGAGTAGTAGCACCTTCTTTAGAGGAACTTAGCTTGGAAGAGCCAGAAATAATGAAACAAGGAAAACAGTATGGTATTAAGTTAAAAGCTAATGCACCATCACTTCACATTATAAAAGCAGATATATCTACAGAAGTTTCTCCTATAGTTGGAAATCAAAATCAAGGTGAAGAGATGATAAAATATCTCATGGAGGTATTTGAAGAACAACCAGCAGATTTGTGGGAGTCAAATATGTTTGGTAAGTCACTTCATGATTTAGTAAAAGAGCAGCTTCAAAGTAAATTATATACTATGCCAGAGGAAATAAGAGTCAAGATGCAAAAGACTCTACAAAAAATTGTAAATGAAGGAAGCTCTAATATTATAACTATTTTATTATAAAAATATAGCTACTTGTTAAAGTAAAAGATTTGTTTACTTTAACAAGTAGCTTTTTATTTATAAAAGTTGGTAAAAATATTTATATAAATTGACAATAAACACTATTTATGGAAAAATTATATTGAGAAAGTACATTTTTCAACATTACTATACTAAAACTAAAAAAATTCTAGAGGTGTAAGGTGAAAAAATCGGAGATATTTATTTTTATAAATTTAATAGTGATATGTTTTATGATTTTTCCAAATAAAGTTTTTGGACAAGAAGAAAATTGTCTAGAAGATTTTAAAAAATGGGTTCAAGAAAATAAAAACAGTACTGAAGATATTGTTTATACTCTACCCTGCGATATGGTAATAGATAAAGAGTTTAGATTTTATATTCCATATGGAACTAATTTTACAATAGACACTAATACGCATAAAGTACTAATAAAAGACCAAGGTAATTTTATAGTTGAAGATAATGAATTGAATATAATAGGAGAGGGCGGAAAAGATGGAGTAATACATGTGGAAGAGGGAGGAAAGTTAGGTATAGGTATAGACAATATAATTGCTACTAATGGAACTGCTTTGTATGTTGAAGAAGGAGGTATTTTAAATTTTAGTTGTTACTATCAAAATGTTGGAAAGATAAAAGCAAACGGAAATGATGCTATAGGAATTTATTCTGGAAATAATATTAGGGTTCCATATAGAGATATAGAAGTAAGAGGAGAAAATGCTATAGGAATCTATTGTAAGGGTGATGTTGAGTTGGAAAGTACATCAGTAAGAGCTTATGGCAATGATAACGAAAATAGATTATTAAAAAATTTATATAAAACTGCGCAATCCATTGTATCAGAAAGTAAAAATATTTATATAATTAATGATGATAATGAGTTAATACCTGCTATCTCAAACGATTCTGGTTACAATATTATAGAATGTTCTGCCAGAGGTATTTATGTGTTTGATAAGAAAATACAAGTATGCAAAGAAGATAAAATAGAAGATATAAATTTTCCGAAGGATGTTTTGATACAAACTTCTAGTGGCACTAATGTTAAGATAGATATGGAATGGGATATTTCTGATTATTATGAAAATTTAGTAAAGGGGTATGACTTCAGTATAAAAGGTAAGTTCAAAGATGAAGATTTAAATCTAAAAAAAATAATATTAAATGATGATGTTGTTCCTACTTTGGATGTACATATTGTGGAAAAAAAGCCAATAGATAATTTAAGTTTTGATTTTCAAAATACACGTTATGGATATTTAGCCATATTGGACTATGATATGCCATATAATGCAAATAAAGTTTTTGTTGAATACTCAGAAGATGGAGTCAATTGGATAAGTGAGGAACAAGAAGATATCAGTGAGCAGGTAATTCTCTTCTTTGAGGATTTTAAATTACGTTGTTTTAGGATAAAAGTAGAAGGAGGATTTAGAGATGGATATTCAAATATAGTACTAAAGCCTGGATTTGTAATGGATGGAGGAGAAGGACAAATAACACCAGATGATGAACAAGAAAACGAAGATATCGATGGTGACCGTGGAGGAGGAGGTAGAGATGACCCAGATAGAGATGACAGTGGGCTTATTATGGATAAAAATAATGATAATAAAAATGATGATGCTGATGAGCAAAGACCTGAGGATTCTGACAAAATCATTGAATCTAATGATAAGGAAAAAGATAATAAGCCACATCAAGACGAAAAAAATATTAAGATTGATAAAGAAAAAAACAATATAAATAATAAAGACAATAATATTAAAAATAATACTTTAATTATAGAAAACAAATTTGAAAATAGCTTAAAAGAAAAATTAATATATGCGTATAGTGAAAATGAGAAATCTTCTAAAAGTGAATCTAATTATGAGAATCTACCAAATAGAGAATATATTTCTAATGGTGACAAGACTAATAAGAAGATAAATCTTACTTCTAAACCCTATAATAAAATTCAAAACTCTCATAGTGGAGTTATTATTGGTATTGGAATTGTTACTTTAATTATGATAGGCTCAATGATAGCAGTAAATCCAAGTATTATAAAATATATTCGTAAATTTATAAAATTTAAATAATAAAATGAGTGAAACTATTTTAAAGAAATTGATGTTATTTGAGAAAGGAATTAGTAGGATAAAGATATGAATAAAAAAAATAAAGCTTTTATTTTTATAAATTTGTTAATTGTGATTTTTGTACTTTTCCCAAATAAGAGTTTTTCACAAGAAAGTAATTGTCTGAATGATTTTAAAAGTTGGATTTTGAAAAATGAAGATAACAGTGAAAAAATAGTTTACACTCTTCCTTGTGATATGGTAATAGATGATTATTTTGAACTTAATATTCCATATGGAACTAAGATTACAATAGATACTAATAAGTATAAGATACTCATAAAAGATAAAGGGAATTTTTTTATCAATGGGAATGAACTAAATATAGTTGGAGAAGGTGAAACTGAAGGTGTAATTCATGTAGAACGAGGAGGAAAGCTAAGGATAGGAATAGACAATATAACTGCTTTAAATGGGACTGCTTTATATGCAGAAAAAGAAGCTGATTTATTTATAGATACATATTATGGTGAGGTTGGAAACATAAAATCAAGTGGAGAAAACGCTATAGGAATTTATTCGGAAAATGATGTTAGAGTAGACTGTAAAACAATTGAAGTTGATGGAGAAAATGCTATAGGAATTTATTCTAAGGGAGAAGTCGAAATAGAGGATACTTCAGTAATTGTTAATGATGATAATAAACAACAAAGTATAGGAGTAGGAAGTAACTCTAAAAAAGGAAAATCAATTGTATCAGAGACTAAGAATGTCTATATTATAGGAGACCAAAATATGATAATGCCAGGTATACCTCGAGATGATGATTATAATATTATAAGGTGTAATCGTAGAGGTATTGGAGTCTTTGAAGAGGAAATAATGATAACAAAAGAAGATAAAATAGAAGATTTAAAATTCCCTCAAACTGTAACTTTAAAAACTTCTAGTGGAAAGTTTGTAACGTTAGATGTAGATTGGGATTTATCAAATTACTATACTGATTTAAATAAAGATACAGAATTCATAATAAAAGGAAAATTTAAAGAAGAACATCTAAATGAAAAGAATATAGTGCTAAATGATAATGTTGCTCCTATTTTATATGTTCATATTACAAATAAAGGACCTATAAATGATTTAGAAGTATTTTTTATAAACTCAAGAAAGGGTTATTCAGCTCTTTTCGATTATAGTATGCCATATAATGCCAAGAAGGTATTTGTAGAATATTCTGATGATGGTATAAATTGGGTAAGCAAAGAATTAGATTATATTAGCAACCAAGCTACACTTAATTTTGAAGATTTTAAGTTGAGATGCTTCAGAGTAAATGTAGAGGGTGGATTGAGAGACGGATATTCAAATATATTTTTAAAACCAGGATTTGTGATAGGTGGAGGTAGTGACCAGATGACACCAGAAGATGACCGAGACGTTATTATCGATGGAGGCGACCGTGGAGGTGGTGGTAGAGATAACCCAGATAGAGATGACAGTAGCAGTAAAAATGAGGGTAATAACAATGAAAATAAAGAAGATAATAATGACGAAAATAAAGAAAATAATAATGACGAAAATAAAGAAAATAATGACAGTGCTAGTAATGAAAATAATGATTCTAATGGAGGAAAACCAAATGCTCCAGAAGATAACATAGGACCAAGTGCTGGTGGTGTTGATGATAAAAATCATCAAAATAATAAAGAAGATGCCAATATAAATAGTGATAAAGAAAATGATTATGAGGATAAAAATAAATTTAATAGTAAAAATTTAATGCCAGAAGATGATAGAAATTATAATTTAAAGCAAAAATCAGTATTTAGCAATAATAATCAATATTTCTCCTATAGGAATGTTTTTGTAAACAAAAATCAAGAAATAGATAATGTAAAGTTAGGAGTAAATAATTATGATGAAATAGCAAATTACAATGAGAATCTTAAATCTATATCTAAAAAATATAATTTAAATAGAGAGATTTTCTTTTTACTTTGTATATTAACTCCAACTATGATTGTTTCTATATTAGTTGTAAATCCAAGTGTAAGAAAAAATGTAATAGAATTCATACAAATAAAAAAATAATTTTTAAAAAGGGATTATTTAGTAAATTATAAAGTTGATAAATAATACCTTTCAGTATTATGAAAACTATATATTACTATCAATAAAAGGATATATAATATACAGTTTCGTTAAATAGTATAAAAATAATAGAATATTGAAAAAAAATTGACAAATGAATGTATAGGTATTAAAATATATTAAATATATACATAAAAAGTGATTTACCAACAAATAAATGAAATATATGTTAACAACTAGTTCAATTTGTAAAAATGTAAGATTTATAAAAAAATTAAGGGAGGATATTATTATGAGAGCAATTTTAACAGTAATTGGGAAGGATAAACCAGGTATAGTAGCAGGCATTAGTGATGAGTTATACAAACAAAATATTAACATAGTAGATATTTCACAAAAAATACTTCAAGAATATTTTACAATGATTATGGTAGTTGATTTAGAAAAAGCATTAAATTCTTTTGAGCAAACAGTTGAAGATTTAATTGAAAGAGGAAAGAAATTATCAGTAGATGTAAAAATTCAAAGAGAAGAAATATTTAATTCAATGCATAATCTGTAGCAAACAGTAAGGAGAGGTGATAACAGTGAATGTAGGAAATATACTTGAAACAATCAAGATGATAGATGAAGAACAGTTAGATATAAGAACTATAACTATGGGGATTTCATTACTAGATTGTATAGACCCTGATGGAGATAAAGCGAGAGAAAAAATATATAATAAAATTATGAATTCTGCTAAAAACTTAGTAAAAGTTGGTAAGGATATAGAACGTGAATTTGGTATTCCAATTGTAAATAAAAGAGTATCAGTAACTCCAATCTCTATTATTGCAGGTGCAACAGATGAAGAAGATTATGTGAAATTTGCACAGACATTAGATAGAGCAGCAGAGGATTTAGGGATAGACTTTATTGGTGGGTTTTCAGCATTGGTTCAAAAAGGATATACAAAAGGTGATAAGATATTAATTAAATCAATCCCAAAAGCTTTAGCAAGTACTAATAAGGTATGTGCTTCAGTAAATGTAGGTTCTACAAGATGTGGTATAAACATGGATGCAGTAAAAGAAATGGGAGAAATTATAAAAGAAACTGCAGAAATGACAAAAGATGCAAAAGGTTTTGGTTGTGCAAAACTAGTAGTATTTTGTAATGCAGTAGAAGATAATCCATTTATGGCAGGCGCATTCCATGGTGTTGGTGAAGCAGATAGAATTATCAATGTTGGTGTAAGTGGTCCTGGAGTTGTTAAGAGAGCTTTAGAAAAGGTAAAAGGAGAGCCATTTGATGTTGTCGCAGAAACTGTTAAAAAGACAGCATTTAAAATTACAAGAGTTGGACAACTTGTAGCAAAAGAAGCTTCTAATAGACTAGATGTTCCATTTGGAATAATAGACTTATCATTAGCTCCTACACCTGCAATTGGAGATTCTGTAGCAAATATATTAGAGGAAATGGGTCTTGAAGTTGTTGGTACTCATGGTACTACAGCAGCATTAGCCCTTTTAAATGATGCTGTTAAAAAAGGTGGAGTTATGGCATGTTCACATGTTGGAGGACTTAGTGGAGCATTTATACCAGTATCTGAAGATGCAGGTATGATTGATGCTGTTATTAAGGGTGCTTTAAGTATAGATAAACTTGAAGCTATGACTGCAATTTGTTCTGTAGGTCTTGATATGATAGCTGTGCCAGGAGACACTACAGCAGGTACACTTGGAGCTATGATAGCTGATGAAGCAGCAATAGGTATGATTAATAATAAGACTACAGCAGTTAGAATTATACCAGCACCAGGATGCGATGTAGGTGATATGGTCGAGTTTGGAGGTCTTTTAGGACGAGCACCAGTAATGCCTATAAATAAAAATTCATCTGAACTATTTACCCAAAGAGGAGGAAGAATTCCAGCTCCTATACATTCATTTAAAAACTAAGTACATTTACATATCTAGTGTAATTTAAGAAAAAATAGTTTTCTATTTAGAACAAAGTCTAGATTAAAAAATTATAACTAAGAATATAAATTTAAAATTAATTATTTGAATTAAAGCAATAATAAAGGGGATGTCTCAAAATAAAAATTTGAATCATCTCTTTTTTTGTAAAAAAACAGAGAAAAGCAATTTAAAAATATTGTATGTGATGCTGGATATGAAAGTTAAGAAAACTATAAGTATTTAGAAGATCAAAACCTTAATTCATATATTAAACCTGCAAATTACAAACAAATTAAAAAGCATAGCTTTAAATCCTATAGTAGGAAGAAAAGAGAAGATGAAATATGATTCTGAATCAGATGTATATACTTGTGCTAATAAGAGACTTCTTAGACCTATATATCTGAAAAAGAGAACGAATAAAAGTGGATATACATCTGAAGTACAGGTGTATGAATGTGAAAGCTGCAATGACTGCTTTTTATGTAGCAAATGCTTTAAAGGTAAGAATAATAAAAAGATTGAATATTCTTGAATTTAACTAAACTTAGGAAGCGTAGTCAAGATAATATTAAAAATAAAGTAGGAATTTTGCTTAGAATGAATTACTCTATTCAAGTAGAAGAAACTTTCGGTGTTACAAAACAAGACTATAAATGTAAGAAATTAATATTATCTATTGGCGTTAGCCTTTGATATTTATAAATTGCATAATCGAATACAAAAATATAGATTCAGAAAACACTTATTTGAAATAGCTATGTAGTTAATTTTTTATACATATGCTTTATTTCTTGTTCTCAAATTTACTCAGTATTAAAATTTAAGATACTAATTAAAAAAGGAGTTAAACTTAAAATTTGATTAGAAAAAAATCAATTTTGAGATAACTCCTGTTTTCCACTTAGTTAATATAAAACACTAATTCAAATCTAGTATTTTCAAAACTTTCAATCACACAAAGCACTGAATTATGAGTAGTGTTTTTGATATTTAAAAAAACACCTTGTAAAACAGTATTTCCAATTCGTACAGCGTTTATTTTCAAAATATTGCACACTGCATATTATATATTCATTATATCGTATTTTATCTAGCAAAAATCTAGATTTATTAAATAAACTAAATATAAAGAACTAAAATTATTTAAATTTATATATACATTTTTTATTTAGTTTTAGATAAAGAAACAGAGAAATTTGAAACTATTTTGTTTTGTACGTATTCACTATAAGACTAGAGTAGAAAGAAGAAAAAGTAATGGAGGGAAGAAACTACTCACATACTACTTAGTTAATATAAAAAGAATACTCTTTAAATAAAACAATAGAAAGACCTTCATTTACATACTACTTAGTTAACATAAAACCTTCCAGGTAAATTTAATGAATTTATCTTACCTGGTGAATTTACATACCACTTAGTTAATATAAAACTTGGATAGGCTTTACAACAAGCATATGCTAATAATTTATTTACATATCACTTAGTTAATATAAAACCCTAATTTAAAATCATTATTTTCTTAAATATCATACACTAAATATTTATTATAACATATCTTATATTGAAAAAATTTTCCATTTATTGAATAAATAAAATAACTTATATAATAAATTATATATACACTTTTTATTTTAGATAAAAAAGTAGAGCAGTTTGAAACTACTCTATTTTCCATCTATTTTGAAAAATATAGAAAATAAATATGAAATATGATTCTGAATCAGATGTATATACTTGTGCTAATAAGAGACTTATTAAAGTTACATATCTAAAAAGAAAACAAATAAAAATGGATACATATGAAGTACAAGTGTATAAATGTGAAAGCTATAATAATTGCTTTTTACGTGGAAAATGCTTTAAAGGTAAGAATAATAAAAAGATTGAATGTTCTAAAGTTTTAACTAAACTTAGGAAGCGTAGTCAAGATAATATTAAAAATAAAGTAGGAATTTTGCTTAGAATGAATCACTCTATTCAAGTAGAAGGACATTTCGGCGTTACAAAATAATACTACAAATGTAAGAACTTAATATTATCTATTGGCGTTAGCATATGATATTGATAAATTGCATAATCGAATACAGAAAAGAAAATTTGGAAAATACTTATTTGAAATAGCTATGTAATTAAATTTTTTTAAGATACATATGCTTTATTTCTTTTGCCCAAATTTCCTCAATATTAAAGTTTAAGATATTAATTAAAAAGAAGTAATAAAAAATAACATATAAAAATTCAAAAAAGGAGTTAAACTTAAAATTTGATTAGAAAAAATCAATTTTGAGAAAACCCCTTTTATTTTGAATTTTAAATTTAATAATATTTTCAAGTAATTAAGTAAAACATTTTAAAAAATTTAAAAGTTATTATATTTAAATATTAATAAGTTATATCAACCAAATAAAAAACTAAATTTAAAAAAATAAAAATCTATCTAAATATTTAACACACATAATAATCATAAACAAATATAAAAATAAAACGCTTGCAATTAATAAAATTGCCTACAATATAAAACTCTATCATTTAAAATATCAACTTAAAATATTAATTTATAAATCTTATTGTTTTTAAGCAATTTCTTCTTCTATATCAGTACCACGTATTTCATCAGCAGTAAGAACTTTAAAAGTACTGAATATTTTTGAGCCTAAAAATCCTGCGACTACATTAAATAAGGCACACAATCCAGCTGTTATAAGTACTT
The DNA here is from genome assembly GCF_020657785.1 of Clostridioides sp. ZZV14-6154. Classification (NCBI taxonomy): domain Bacteria; kingdom Bacillati; phylum Bacillota; class Clostridia; order Peptostreptococcales; family Peptostreptococcaceae; genus Clostridioides; species Clostridioides sp. ZZV14-6154. The sequence goes on from NZ_JAGWCY010000002.1 coordinate 109,509, forward strand.
GATTAACTGGATTATAGGCAAACATTATAGCAAATCCAGCTACAGGAGTAGCTGTACCTGGTGTCATATTTACAAGCCCCATCAAAGCTACAACGATACCAGAAAAAGCGCCTCCAAAGAAATTAGTACAATATATAGGTATTGGATTTGCCGAAATTATATCTGATTGAGTCAGTGGTTCAATAGCGACAGATATAATATCTTTTTTAGATCCTAACTTCAATCTTGCAAATAGTGTTGAGTTCATAAAAGCTGAACCAAAAGCACCTAATGCTCCTATTGCCATAGGAAGACCAGTAAGACCAATTATAGATGTAAGCGCCATTGAACTAAGTGGAGATGTACCAACTACTGTTATTAAGCCTCCTAATATAATTCCCATCACTATAGGACTAATATTAGTAGCCTCTATTAAAACTTGTCCAATTTGTAGTAGTGTACTATTAACTAATGGGTCTACATTTGATGCTATAAGACGAGATAGTGGTGCACATAGAAGGATTACTACTACTAAATCCACTCCAGGTGGTACCTTTTTCTCTATAAACTTAATCAAGAAAGAAACAAAGTACCCAGCAACGAATCCAGATAATATAGAAAAATCTAAACACGATAATCCTATTAGAACTGCATAAACTGGAGATACACCAAGAGCTAAAGGTACAAGTATAGCAGCAGCAACTCCACCAAGGCTACCATTAGCGGCCCCAACACTTCTAAAAAATTCCATACCTAAAACGTCGCCAAGTAAAGAAAGGTTGAATGCCTCGACTAAGAAAGTAGCACAAGCAGCACTTGCAAGAGCTCCCATAGCTTTCATACCATATGGAGCTTTGTAACTAAAAATTGTGAAACAACATAGAACCAATAAAAGTAAACCTGTTCCTAATAAAATTTCTGACATAAGAAAATCCTCCTTGTATTTTTTTTAGGACATAAACTTTTGTTTATGATAACGTTATCCTAATGTGTAAATAATTAACTAATTAATGACAACAGAACAAAAGTAATTTTAAATTTTAATTGGTTTTATATTGTATCTAAAAATAAAAATAACTATAAAAGTATATAAAGCAAGTTTAAAATGTAAGTTAAACTTATACTTTATAAGATAATTATATATAAATAATACAATCTTGTATAGGAAGATTGATAAAAAATAAATTTAATATGAAAAAAAACAATTATTATCATATAAAAAAGGAATAAACCTTTTTTAGAAGAAGTATTTATAATGAAAGTAATTTTATAGGGGGAGAGTATTTGAAAAAGGTTAAATATACCAGATTAGTGATACTTGGTATTCTTATATATTTAGTGTTTAATATCTTAGTAATGATTATTAGTAAGAATGTAGATACAGTAGTATTAAAATCTGAAGTAGTCGATGCAAAAATTAGTACAGAAGGTACTTTAGAAAAAGACTTTAATGACCAGAGTAGTTTTTTATCAATATATGTTGATAAAGAAGATTCTAAAAGCTTTAAAAAAAATCAAGATGTCATAATTGAATATAACAAACAAAAAATAGATGCAAAAGTTTACAAAATATATAAAAATAATAATAAAATAATGGTAAAATTAAAAATAAGTAACCAAATTATTGGAAATCAGGATACAAGTGTCGAAGAATTTGATATAATATATAATCAGATGGAATGTTTAAAAATACCTAAAACTTCTATAAAAACAAAAGACAATAAACGTGGTGTATATGTAATTGATGAACAATCACAAAGTGTAAAATTTGTCATACTAGAAGGGATAACTTATGAAAATGAATCTTCTGTATTTGTGGATTATTATAAAAATGACATAAATGGAGTTAAAAGTGTTAATCTATATGACAAAATAATTTTAAGACCTAACAGAATAAACACAAATATAAGGATAAAGTAGGTGATAATAATGGGTTCTGTTAAAGAGAATTTATCTAAAGTAAGAAGTAAAATTGATGAAGTCGCAAAAAAAGTAAATAGAGATAGTAAAGAGATTACTCTTCTAGCAGTTACAAAAACTGTTGATGTAGATTTAGTTAGTGAAGCAATGGAAGAAGGAATTACTTCTGTTGGTGAAAATAAACCTCAAGAATTAGCTAGAAAGTATGAGATTATAGGTGACAAACTAAATTGGCATTTAATAGGAACTTTGCAAACAAATAAAGTCAAGTACATAATAGATAAAGTCTGTATGATACATTCTTTAGATAGAATCGCGTTATGCGAGGAAATTCAAAAACGGGCTGAGCAAATAAATAGAGAAATAGATTGCTTAGTACAAGTGAATATATCTAAAGAAGAATCTAAACATGGACTTGACAAAGGAGAAGTTATAGATTTTGTCAAAGAAGTGTCAGAAAAATATAAAAACATAAAAATAAAAGGTCTAATGACAATGGCACCCTTTGTAGCAGATGAAGATGAAATAAGAGGTGTATTTAAAGGTCTTAAAGATTTATCAATACAAATAAAAGAATTAAACATATCTAATGTAGGTATGGATGTTTTATCAATGGGAATGAGTCACGATTATGAAATTGCTATAGAGGAAGGGGCTACCATTGTTAGAGTTGGAACATCAATCTTTGGAGAAAGAAATTACAATAAAAAATAATTACTCAAATCTGAATAAATTCTAAGGAGGAAGTTAATAATGTCAAATGGAATAATATCTAAATTTAAGAACTGGATAGTTGATGAAGATGAAGATTATATTGAAGATGAATATGAAAGTGGTATGGACGATATAGTTCAAGAGGAAGAAATAAATGGAGGATTTAGTGCTGCAAAAGCAAATAAAATTGTAAATTTACATACAACTTCTCAAATGAAAGTTGTAATAGTTGAACCTAAAGTTTATGATGAAGCTGCAACTATAGCAGACCATCTAAAACAAAGAAGGGCAGTTATAGTGAATTTGGAAGGATTGACTAATTCTGAAGTTCGTAAATCTATATTTAATTTTATGAATGGAGCGGTTTATGTTTTAGATGGAAGTATACAAAAGGTTTCTAAGTCAATATTTATACTAGCTCCTAATAATGTAGATATAGATGCAAATATGAAAAAAGAATTAGAAAGCAAAGCATTCTTCCCTTGGCAAAATAAATAGTAAAAAGGCGGTTAATGTATGGGAACAATAAGAATTGCACTGTATTATCTTTTAGACATAATAGCATGGATGATAGTTATAAAAAGCTTGATGACTTGGTTTCCAAATGGAAGACAAAGCAAAATTTTTGAGATTTTAGAAAATCTTACAGAGCCAATAGAAGGTCCAATAAGGTCTATAATGTACAAATACACAAATGGGCCGATAGATTTTTCTCCTTTAATTGCAATAGTATTATTGATGTTCCTAAGACAATTAGTATTGGTTATATTCTAAGGTGATAACATGGACAAATTGAAATTGACAAATCACATAAAGGATATAGACTTGAAAAATAAAATGTTTAAAGTAATAGACAAGGCTAATAGTTGTATAAAAAACTATGATGTTAAGTCTACTGAGTTTCTTAATCCATATGAAGTGAGAAATGCTGTAGATATATTAAATTCTACTAATGAAATAAAATACAGTGTGGATGGAGGTTACGAACAAGCTGAAAGAAGCACTGTATTTATTTATCCATTTTACATGGAATATGAGGATATAGAAGATACTCTTAGATTTTTACAGATAGAAGGAAATTTTAAATTTAAAAGTATATCTCATAAAGATTATTTAGGAGCAATTTTGAATCTAGGTATAAAAAGAGAAAAAATTGGAGATATAATTATACATGATAGTTTTTGTCAAGTAGTTGTAAGTAGTGATATTTGTGATTTTATAATCATAAATTTAGAGAAAGTTTCAAGAAATAGTGTAATTGTAAAGGAAATTTCCAGAGAAAATATTGTTAATAGTTCTTCAAAATATAAGGAAGTATCATTTACAGTATCTTCAGATAGGTTAGATTGTATCATAAGTAGTCTTTACAATATATCTAGGCAAGATAGTGCAAAATACATAAATGGAGAAAAAGTCCATGTCAATTATGAAAAGATAACTTCAACTTCTAAAATAATTAAAAATGATGATTTAATTTCTATTAGAGGTAAAGGAAGAGCTAAAGTAACACAAATAGGAGATATTACTAAAAAAGGAAGAATAAAAGTTCAAGCAAAATTAATTGTATAAGGACTAATTAAAATTATAGCTGGGAGGAAATGTAATGCTAACTCCAATTGAGATAGAAAATAAAGAGTTTAAAAAAGGTTTAAGAGGTTATAGAGATGAAGAAGTTGATGAGTTTTTAGATATCATCAAAGAAGATTATGAATCTCTGTGTAGAGAAAATACAGCTCTTAAAGAAAAATTAGGATTATATCAAGACCAAGTAAACAAATATGAAAATATTGAAGAAACACTAAAAGCTACTTTAATAACTGCTCAAAGTGCAGCAGAAGACACTTGTAGTGCAGCAAATAAAAAAGCTAAGATAATCGTTGAAGAAGCAGATTTAAAAGCTAGACAAATTATAGAACAGGCTAATAATCGTGTTATAGAGATAAGAAAAGAGTACGATGCTTTAGTTAAAGAATTTAAGATATTTAGAAATAAATTTAAATCATTGTTAGAAGATGAAATAAGAAGTGTCGATGAGATTTTTTATGATGTAGATGAAAAATGTGTAAATGCATTTGAAGGTACATCAGTGTATAATTATAGTAATGATGAAGCTGCTACAACTTTAGAATAAACAATAATCTTACTGGATTTTAGGTAGAATTATTGTTTAAGTTTGAGAATACTATAACAAAAACTAAAAATAGGATAAAAATACAAGAAAAATATAAATTATTATATTTTTCAAAAATATATTGACTATTCAAATTATTTGTTATAGAATTTCATATAAACACAGATAAATTTTTAAAAGCGTTGATAGAGACAATTATCTTTAGATAATTTTACAGAGAATTGGGTATGCTGAGAACCAAGGAATTTATAAAGATGAGAATCACTCTTGAGCTGCAGGCTGAACGATTAAACTTTATTAAGCTGTGCCGGTTAGTGCCGTTATACTATTAGAGTGTTATATGTGAGTATTGTTAAGTTCACATATAGAATTAGGGTGGTAACGCGATTGATAACTCGTCCCTTTGTTTAAAGGGGACGGGTTTTTTATTATTCAAATTTATGTAAAAGAATAAAAACTTTGGAATTATAATAACTGTAAGAAAGGGTGATTTATATGGCAAAATTTAAGCCATTGGTGGACAGTTCTGTAAAACAAGCAGAAGCACAAGTTTTTGACTATTGGAAAGACATAGATATACTTGAAAAAACTCTAGAAAAAGGTAAAGACGACCCAAGTTTTGTATTTTATGAAGGACCTCCAACAGCTAATGGAAATCCTGGAGTACATCATGTTTTATCTAGAACACTTAAAGATTCTGTTTGTAGATATAAGACAATGTCTGGTTATCAAGTAAAGAGAAAAGCTGGTTGGGATACACACGGATTACCAGTTGAAATACAAGTAGAAAAAGAATTAGGTCTTACTAGCAAGCAACAAATAGAAGAATATGGAATAGCTGAATTTAACCAAAAATGTAGAGAGTCAGTTTTCTCATTTGAAAAACAATGGAGAATAATGACTGAGAGAATGGCTTATGAAGTTGACTTAGATAATCCATATATAACTTTAGATAATAACTATATAGAATCTGTATGGTGGATACTTAATAAATTCAATAAAGAAGGATATATCTATGAAGGGCATAAAATACTTCCTTATTGCCCAAGATGTGGAACTGGTCTTGCTAGTCATGAGGTTGCACAAGGATATAAAGAGGTAAAGACAAATACAGTTGTAGCTAAATTTAAGAAAAAAGATGCTAATGAATACTTCTTAGCATGGACGACTACTCCATGGACTTTACCATCAAATGTTTCATTAACAGTAAATGCTGATGTTGATTACTTAAAAGTTAAAAAAGGTGATGAGGTATATTATGTATCTAAACCTTTAGCTAATAAAGTATTAGGTGAAGACTATGAAGTTTTAGAAGAAATGAAAGGTAAAGATTTAGAAGGATTAGAATATGAACAATTAATGCCTTTTGTAGAAGTTGATAAAAAAGCATTTTTCATTACAGTAGGAGATTATGTAACTACTGAAGATGGTACTGGAATAGTTCATACAGCACCAGCATTTGGTGAAGATGACTACAATACAGGTAAAAGATACGATTTACCAGTTGTACAGCCAGTAGATGAAACTGGTAAATTTACAGCTACTCCTTGGGAAGGTAGATTTGTAATGGAAGATGGGCTAGATGTTGAAATAATAAAATGGCTAGCTTCTGAAAATAAACTATATAGTAAGGAAAAAGTAGTTCATAATTATCCACATTGTTGGAGATGTCAAACTCCACTTGTGTACTATGCAAAACCAAGCTGGTATATAGAAATGACTAAGCTTAAAGATAAATTAATAGAAAATAATAATGGTGTAAAATGGTTCCCAAGCTTTGTAGGTGAAAAGAGATTTGGAAACTGGTTAGAAAATCTAAATGATTGGGCAATATCAAGAACTAGATATTGGGGAACTCCACTTCCTATATGGAGATGTGAATGTGGCCATACAGATTCAGTTGGTTCAAGAGCAGAATTAGCTGAAAAAGCTGTAGAAGATGTAAACCCAGAAACTGTAGAACTTCATAGACCATATGTAGATGATATACACTTAAAGTGTGAAAAATGTGGAAAACCAATGACAAGAGTAACAGAAGTTATAGACTGCTGGTTTGATAGTGGAGCTATGCCATTTGCACAACACCACTATCCATTTGAAAACAAAGAAAACTTTGATAAACTATTCCCAGCTGATTATATATCAGAAGGTATAGACCAAACTAGAGGTTGGTTCTACTCATTACTTGCAGTATCAACATTTGTATTAGGAAAAGCACCATATAAGAGTGTCTTAGTTCCAGACCTTGTACTTGATAAAGATGGAAAGAAAATGAGTAAATCAAGAGGAAATACAGTAAATCCTATGCAGTTGTTTGACCAATATGGAGCAGATGCACTAAGATGGTATTTACTATATGTTTCTCCACCATGGACTCCAACTAAATTTGATATGGATGGATTAAAAGAAATCCAAAGTAAATTTATAGGTACTATGAAGAATGTATATAACTTCTTTACTTTATATGCAAATACAGATGATATAAATCCAACTGAATTCTTTGTAGAATACAAAGATAGACCAGAACTTGACAGATGGATACTATCTAAATTCAATAATTTAATGAAAGATGTAGAAGAAAACTTAGAGATATTTGAATTAAATAAAACTTTAAGAATGATACAAGATTTCATAAATGATGATTTATCTAACTGGTATATAAGACGTTCAAGAAGAAGATTCTGGGCAACTGAATTAACAGAAGATAAAAAAGCTGTATACAATACAACTTATGAATTATTACATGGACTTTGCAGAGCTATAGCACCATTTGCTCCATATATGTCAGAAGAAATGTATAGAAATCTAACTGGAGAAGTATCTGTTCATTTAGCTGAATATCCTAAGTTTAATGAGAGTCTAATTGATACTAAATTAGAAGAAAAAATGGATTTAGCTAAGAATCTAGTTACTTTAGGTAGAGCTTCAAGAGAAGTTGAGAGAATAAAAGTTCGTCAACCGTTACAAAAAGTATTAGTAGATGGTAAGTTTGAAGATACAATAAGTGATGTAGTTGATTTAATAAAAGAAGAACTTAATGTTAAAGAAGTAGTATTTGCTAAAGATTTGGATGAATATATGAACTTTAGCTTAAAACCAAACTTTAAAGAAGCAGGACCAGTATTAGGTGCTAAGATGAACTTATTTGTAGGAGCATTAAATAAATTAAATGCACATGAAACTGCTAATAAACTTGAAAATGGTGAAACTTTAACAGTTGATTTAAATGGTGAAGCTTTTGAGTTTAATAAAGACTTAGTATTAATAGGTATAACTGCTAAAGAAGGATTTAATGTATCTGTTGAAAATAATCTTTTCGTTATATTAGATACTAAATTAACTGATGAGTTAATTGATGAAGGATATGCTAGAGAATTTATATCTAAAGTACAACAATTGAGAAAATCTAGCAATTTTGAAGTATTAGACAACATAGTAATAGATTACTGTGGTGATGATGAAATTGCTAAGGCTGTTGAGCATTTTAATGAATACATCAAGTCTGAGACTTTAGCTTTAGAAATAAATAGAGTGGATGATAAATCTTTAGAAGAACAAAACTTAAATGACCATATGACAGGTATAAAAGTTACAAGAAAATAAAAAATAATAAGTTGTTAATTAAGAGCCCTATAGAAATTTATTTGTAAATTTCTATAGGGCTTTTTTTAAAAAGATAGCTTATTTCTTTATTTAATTAATTGCTTTAGTAGACTAATAATTAAATGTTTTAATATTCCAAAATTTACAATAAATAAATTTATATAAATCATATAAATTATTTATAGCATATGATAAAATGTTAGTGAATAAACGTTTAAGTGAGGATGAATAATATTTTAGAGTTAACTACTTCTGGTAAATTTATTTTTGAATTTATTGTGCATTATGCAGGGTAGTTTATTTATTATGCAAAGGGGTGCGTTTTGATGTATGGTGAAAGCAAAAAACTAAGTATTGATAATAACATATTTTTGCAATATGGTCTTATTATATTGGGAATGATTTTATCAACCATAGGAATAAATTTATATCTAGCACCAGCCAAGTTGTTAAGTGGAGGAGTAGCTGGAATTTGTGTTATATTATATAAGTTATTTGGTATAAATCAGGGATTATCTAGTTTTTTGATGAACATACCGATATTTATTATAGCTAAAAAGTATTTTGATAATAAATTTTTGTTAATAAGTTTTGTCAATATGTTGCTATTTTCTGTTGCACTTGGGGTAACACAAGATATTGCTAAATATTTTCCTATAAATGATACTATGCTGCAGTGTATTTATGGTGGTGTTTTAACTGGTATAGGTATGGGGTTAACATTTAAAGCAAGAGCTACTGCTGGAGGACTTGATATAATAGCAGCTATAATGAAAAGAAAGTATGATATACCAATGAAAAATACATTTTTATTTATTAATTTTTTTGTAGTATGTGCAGGTGCATTTTTATTTGGAGCAAAATTGGTAATGTACACTCTAATTACTATGTATATAATTTCTTTTACAATGGATATAGCAAAAGATTGCTTCGATAGAAAAAAATCTATACTCTTAATATCAAATAGATATGAAGAAATATCAAAAGTAATAATGAATAAGATGGGTAGAGGCGTAACTTTTTTAGAAGCAGAAGGAGCATATACGCAGAATAAGAAAAAAATGATTTACTGTATCATATCTGCAAATGAAGTAGGTAAATTTAAGGATTTAATTTATGATATGGATAGTGAAGCTTTTATTTCTGTAAACAATGTAGAAGAAGTAAAAGGTGGAGGTTTTAAAGATAAATTTCTATAAGATATAAGTGTTAAAAAATACCATATATCTTGTTATTGTACCTAGTTAGATGTATACTGTAACTAATGGGGCACATGAAGTGCTCAATAATATACTAGGAGGTATAATAATATGTTAAGAGAAAGATTTGTAGTAAGAAATCATCATAATCCACATGCAAATGGATGCTGTGGAACTGGAGGAGAAGGATGTTGTGGAGGAGATAGCAATCAACATTCACATGAACATTCTCACAGTCATGGGCATGAACATGAGCACGTAAACGGTGTAGGGCATGACCATAATCATGATGATGGATTTTCAGGGACTCATGAGCATGGGCATGAACATACACATACACATGGGCATGAACATTTAGATGGGCATACACATCAACATAAATAGAAATATTTTAAATTAATAAAATGATTTTTATTTTGTGATTCCATGAAGGTTTAAATAAAAATTATTCATAGCAAATAAAAAAGTGAACTGTTTAAAGTAAAAAACTTTAATGGTTCACTTTTATTAATTATTAAAATATTAAGTTTAAATCCAATGATTAACTAAAAAAGAAGCAATATTTTCATAAGGTATTTTTTCTGTTTTTAACAAGCTTTGGACAACCAAACCATCAACTATAGACATAAGTAAAAAAGAAAAAGATTCAGCATCCTGTTCATTTTCATCACCACTATATTTTTCAAGGGATTCAATAATTTCAGATTTAAGGGTAGTTCGCCATTCAATATATTTTAATCTCATTCTTTCTTTCAAATCATCATTTGAAGTAATAGCCTCACAAATAAGATACATATGTACTCTACCACGACTTTCTATAGTAGATATTTTTTCTAGTATTAAGTTGACCATTTCTATTTGAGAATTTTTGGATTTGACATTTTTTACACAGTTTAATATAGCACTAGTTATAACTTCTAAATGAGTATCGGCAATGTCATATATAATATCATTTTTAGATGAGTAGTGATAATACAATGTACCCTTACTTATATTCACATCTTTTGCAATATCAGCAAGACTAGTATTTTGAACTCCATTTTTGGCTATTAAATTAGTAGCAGATAATAAAATAGCCTGTTTCATATTATTTGTTTTCATAAAACCTACCTTTCTATGTATATTTATAACAAATTAATAACATTATAAGCTTATAGAAAATTATTGTCAATAAAGCAAGAATCTATATCTATTGACTTTTTTTAATTCAAAATATAAAATAATAATTAAATCGGTCGTACGACCGACTGAATAAACAAAAACAATATATTATAGTGAGGTTAATATGGATAAAATAAAATTGATAGTAGACAGTGCATGTGACTTACCTAATCATATAATAGAGAAATACAATATTGAAGTTATTGGTTTAAATGTATCTTTTGGAGAAGAGAGCTATATATCTGGGAAGGAAATAGATAATGAAACTTTCTACAGAAAAATGGATGAAAGTAAATTATTGCCAAAAACATCATGTCCTTCGCCAGATAAGTTTTTAGAGGCATATCAATGTGAAGAGGAAAGTATATTAGTAATTAATATAAGTTCAGGATTATCTGGAACTTATAATAGTGCACTTTTGGCAAAAGATATGTTCGAAAAAGAAGGAAATAATAAAAAAATCGAAATTATAGATTCACTTAGTGGGTCAATTGGCATAGGACAATTAATATTAAAAGCGGCAATATTAATAAAAGAAGGAAAAGAACTTGAAGAAATTGTTTCAATAATAGATAGATATAAAGACAATCCACCATTTTATGGAACTCTAGAGACGCTAGAAAACGCTATCAAAGGAGGGCGAATAAATCCAATAGCAGGAAAAATTATAAATACATTAAATTTTAAGGCTATAATACAAGTTGCAGATGGGATTGTAACTCCAATAGATAAGGCAAGAGGTGAAGGGAATAGCTTGAAAAAACTGATTCAGTTAGTAGAATCAAAAATTATAGATAAAGAAGATAAGGTTTTATTTATAGGACATGCTAACTGCCCTGAAAAGGCTCAAAAAGTAAGAGAAGCTATGGAAAAGGATGTTAAATATAAAGATGTTGTAATCTGTGAAGTTGGTTCAGTAATGGGAACATATACTTCAAAAGGTGCAATTTTGATAACTGCAATATAAATAATAAATTAAAAAGTTAAAGCTGTATAAAAATGAATAAAATCATTTTTATACAGCTTATTTTGATGTTACTAAGTTAATCTTATAATTAACCAACTACACATATTTCTTTGTCATATTTGTTTAGTATTTCGCAACCATCTTCAGTAACTAGTACTAAATCTTCTATTCTAACTCCAAACTCTCCTGGTAAATATATACCTGGTTCTATAGAGAATATCATTCCTGGTTGTACAGTATCTGTATTTATAGAAGATACATCTCCCTTATCATGAACTTCAAGTCCTATAGAGTGACCTGTTCTATGAGTGAAGTATTGTCCATATCCTTTTTCAGTTATGTAATCACGAGCAGCTGCATCTATATCACAGAATCTAACTCCTGGTTTTACAATAGCTTCAGCTCTCTTATTGGCTTCAAGAACTATTTCAAATATTTCTCTACCTTTTTCAGGTATTTCTTTATAGAATACAGTTCTTGTCATATCAGCACAATAGTTATCTTTTATGCAACCTATATCTAATATTATTGCGTCACCTGGTTTTACAAGAGCATTTCCTGGTTCTCCATGTGGATTGGCTCCATTAGGACCAAATCCTATGATAGGGTCAAATGAAAATCCATCAGCACCTAAGTCTTCATATATTTTAGATAATTTACCAACAAGTTGTTTTTCTGTAAGTTCACCAGAAACAGTAGCTTTAAGTTGTTCCATACCTTTGTCATTTAATCTTGAAGCTATTCTCATTAATTCTTTTTCTTCTTCATCTTTACACATTCTTAAAGTATCTATTATATAAGATGAGTTTACAAATTTGCTTCCTCCACCTGATTCTATTAAGCTTAATAAGAATCTAGCTGGCCAGTTTTTGTCAACACCCATAGTAGCATTTTTGTCTACATGTTCAGTTACTATTTCTATTGGATTTTGAGTATCATTAAACCAAACCATTTCAACACCTAAATCTTCTGCAACTGGGAATAATTCATTTATAAATAATTTATTATTACCATTTAAATTTAGGTATAAAGCTAGTAGTCTTTCACCTGGGTGGATTAGTAATCCTGTTAAATAAAATATTGAAGTAGGATCACTTACCAACATTTGAGAAATATCATCTTTTTTCATTTGTTCAAGTACAGCATTTAATCTTTGAGTCTTCATAATAATTTCCTCCTAATCAAAATTCGATACAAATCAATTTTAGCACTATTAAACAAAAATTAGTATACTTTTCTTCTAGAAATATAAAAAATTTTTAACATATATCTTTTATATTAAATTTAATTCCTCATTTTACATTAAAAGAAAAGTAAAATCAGTTTATATTGTGAAAATTTTATAAAAATAATAACTTGAATAAGTAAAAATATATATTTGAGATAGTTATATAATTATGAAAATTAATAAAAAAATTTTTATATTAAAATAATATTGAAACAATTTTAAAAATTTAGTATCATTAAAGAGAAAGTGATGGAACTTTCAAAATTTATCACTTTTAGTAAATTTTGATTTCAAAATATCTAAATTTGAAGTATAAATATTTCTATTTAAAGTATTTTATAGGTTAAATTGAAGTATTTTATAGGCTGAATCTATTTTAACAGTTATGAAATCAATTTTTAATTAATAAAGAGAGGGGAAATTATAATAGGATGGAAAAGAAAAAAATAGGCCTATGGAGTTTGGTATTTATGAATGTATCAGCTTTATATGGTATAAGATGGATAGCTAAGTCGACAGCGTCAAGCTTCGGTTTAGGATTAGGTGCAATACCTATGTGGTTATTATTCTCATTTATATATTTCGTACCAGGAGCTTTAATTTGTGCTGAATTAGCTTCTACATACCAAAAAGGTGATGGAGGTTTATATGATTGGGTTAAGGAAGCCTTTGGAGAAAAATATGGATTTTTAGTTTCTTGGTTAAACTGGACAGCTAAAATATTTTGGTATTCTTCATTCCTAACTTTTTTAGCAGTAAATGTTTCTTATACAATAGGAAATCCAGCACTTGCAGATAATAAGATATTTGTACTTATATTATCTTTAGTAATATTCTGGGTATTATCTATTATAGCAACTAAAGGAATAAGTTTTACAAAAATATTCACTAATACAGGTGCATTAGGTTCAACAATACCAAGTGCTATACTTATAATATTTTCATTTTTAGCAGTATTAGTATTGAAAAAACATGATATAGCTTCAACATATACAATAGCTTCAATGACTCCAAAACTTAATATGGATGCATTTGTTGCTATATCAGCTATAATGTTTGGTTTAGCAGGAGCAGAAACTGCAGCTAACTTTATAACAGAAATAGATAAGCCTGAAAAGAACTTCCCTAAAGCTATATTAATATCAGCTGGAATAGTTGCTTCATTATATGTATTAGGTTCTATTGCAATAACAATGATAATACCACCAGACCAAATTACTGCTTCTAAAGGTGTATTAGATGCACTTGCAGCTGTTTGTGAATCTTTAGGAATAGGTTCTTGGTTAGTTCAATTGATAGCTTTTGGTATAGCTTTTTCAATATTAGGAGCAATAGTTCTTTATATAGCATCACCAATAAAAATGTTATTTGGTAGTGTTAAAAAAGGAGTATTTCCAGATAGTTTGGTAGAAGTAAATAAACATAAGATACCTTCTAAAGCAGTTATACTTCAAGCAATAATAGTTACTATAATATTATTGGTGACTACATTAATGCCTTCTGTTGATGCTATATACAATGTTCTTGTAACTATGACAGCATTAACTGCATTATTCCCATATGTGTTGTTATATGCTTCTTATATTAAACTAAGAAAAGAGAGACCAGATGAAATTAGACCATATACTATGGCAAAATCAACAAGTACTTGTATAGGTTTAGCTAAAATGGTTTTAACTGTAACTGTAGTTGGTATATTGTTATCAGCAGCACCAGTTATGCCTACATTTGCTGAAAATATCATATATGAAATAGAAATGATTGGTGGAGGTCTTCTAGTTATCTTATCTGGTCTATGGTTATGGAATAGATACGAAAAGAGATCAGCTAAATAAAAATGTATTTTAAATATATATTTTGGATATTATTATATATATAGTTGACAATTTATATCATAAGGAATATTATAAAATAAAGAAATTAATAAATTAAATCCTGAGATAAGAAAGAGTAAATAAATAGACTTTTACACAGAGAATTAAGGGTGCTGAGAGCTTAATAAAAAGTGTTTATTGAATGGGTCTTTGAGGAGTAAGGTGAAATGCAGTTTAAGACTGTAGATTATCTGATATCGTGTGTGCACGTTATAGCATATATTAAGATATATATATTCAGATTTGAGTATATATAAATTTAGGTGGTACCACGGAAAATATATCCGTCCTATTGATTTAGGACGGATTTTTTAATATAGAAAATTTAGGAGGCAAAATGAACGTAATAGGAATTATAGGTGCAATGGATGAAGAAGTAAGTATATTAGTAAATTTAATGGATATTAAAGAAATTGTAAAAAAAGCTAGCTTAGAATTTCATAAAGGAACTTTAGAAGGAAAAAATGTTGTATTAGTAAAATGTGGTATAGGAAAAGTTAACTCTGCTCTTTGTGCACAAATATTAATAAGTGAATTTAAAGTTGATGCTATTGTTAATACAGGTGTTGCAGGG
The DNA here is from genome assembly GCF_020657785.1 of Clostridioides sp. ZZV14-6154. Taxonomy (NCBI): domain Bacteria; kingdom Bacillati; phylum Bacillota; class Clostridia; order Peptostreptococcales; family Peptostreptococcaceae; genus Clostridioides; species Clostridioides sp. ZZV14-6154. The sequence continues at coordinate 124,859 of NZ_JAGWCY010000002.1, forward strand.
GCTTTAAATGAAAATCTTGATGTCAATGATATAGTAATTTCAACTGATGCGATACAATACGATATAGATACTACTGCATTTGGAGACCCTAAAGGTGTTATACCAAGAATGGAAACATCTGTATTTAAAGCAGATGAAAGACTCGTAGAAGCTGCCTATAAATCTTCTGTAGAAGAAACAAAAACTCATAAAGTATTAAAAGGAAGAGTAGTAACAGGAGATATATTTATAAACTCTAAAGAATTAAAAGAAGAATTAGTAAATGATTTTGGCGGGTATTGTGGAGAGATGGAAGGTGGAGCTATAGCTCATGTATGTTACTTAAATAATGTTCCATTTGTTATAATAAGAGCGATGTCTGATAAAGCAGATGGAAGTGCTGGTGTTGCATATGAAGTATTTGTACATGAGGCAGCCAACAATTCTAAAGATATCGTATTAAGCATGTTAAAATCAATATAAATATATAAGGAGGTACAAATCATATGAGTGAAAAAAAGGTTATATTTAGTGGTGCACAACCATCAGGTAAGATGACTCTAGGAAACTATTTAGGAGCTATAAAAAACTGGACTGAACTTCAAGAAAATTATAATTGTTATTATAGTATTGTTGATTTACATGCAATAACAGTACCTCAAGACCCTAAAGTTTTGAGAGCCAATACTATAGAATTACTTGCTCAATATCTAGCTTGTGGATTAGACCCAGAAAAAAATACTATATTTATACAATCACATGTTAAAGAACATGTTGAACTTATGTGGATATTAAATACAATGACTTATATGGGTGAATTAAGTAGAATGACTCAATTTAAAGATAAATCACAAAAGAGTGAAGCAAATCTAAATGCAGGATTATTTACGTATCCAGTTCTTATGGCTGCTGATATACTATTATATCAAGCTGATTTGGTTCCAGTTGGAGATGACCAAAAACAGCATTTAGAATTATCTCGTGATTTAGCAAATAGATTTAACAATAGATTTTCACCTACATTTGTAGTTCCAGAAGGATACTATCCAAAAGGTGGAGCAAGAGTAATGAGTTTACAAGAACCAACTAAGAAAATGAGTAAATCTGATTCAAATGACAATGCATTTATATTATTGGCAGATGATTCAGATACTATAAAGAGAAAGATTAAGAGAAGTGTTACTGATTCTTTAGGTGTTGTAAAGTACACTGACGAACAACCTGGTATTAAAAACTTACTTGATATATATTCTAATTTAAGCAAAAAGAGTGTAGAAGAAATTGTAAATATGTATGAAGGTAAAGGTTATGGAGTATTTAAAGAAGATGTAGCTGAAGTAGTATCAGAAGCTTTAAGACCGATAAGAGAAAAATACGTTGACCTTCTTAATAATAAAGATTATTTAGAAAAAATATATACTATGGGAGCTGAAAAGGCTGAAAAACAAGCTAGAAAAACTCTTAGAAAAGTTTATAAAAAAGTTGGATTTATAGAGAGAAGATATTAATTATATTATATATCTTCTTTAGTAAACAAATTTTAAAGTTATTAAAAAAGTATATTATAGGAAATAGAGAGGATATTATTAAGATAATATCCTCTTTAGTTTTGTAATAAAAAAAGATGAGCTTTTGCTCATCTCAAAGGGGTTAGATTATTCTTACTTTGGGGAAAGTAGAATAAAGGTAAAAGTTAACTGACGTTAACTTTGTTCTTTTTTGCATATCACTACTGAGCATAAAAAAATCAGAAAACCAGAGCCTTCTGAACTAACCTTGAACATACATCCATTATACTTTATACTCAATATGTAATTTATGAATTAATTTTAACTCTTATAAAGAAAATTGTCAATAATATATCAAAAAAACGTTTTAAAAAATTTATATATATAATTAAATGAGTTTGATTTTATGTTTAACTGATATGATACAATAATTAAGGCAATTATTTTTTATGTATTTAATAAACCATAAAAATAATACCAATAACATATGTAAAAATTATTTTTAACAGGGAAAATAAGAGGGAAAAACATGAAAACATCAATTTTAATAGCATTAATAGAAAAAACAAGTCTTATTGTAGTATTATTTCTTCTAATAACAAAGCTAAAAACATTTAAACAAATATTTCAAAAAGAAGAATATAGCTTGAATGATTTGATTTGTATATCTTTAGTTTTTACTTTTCTAGCTATATTTGGTACTTACAATGGTATAAATTATATGGGGTCAATAGTAAATACTCGAATAATATCTATAGTATCAGGTGGTGTTTTATTTGGACCAATTGTAGGTATTACAGCAGGGTTGCTGTCAGGTATACATAGGTATTTTATGGATATTGGAGGTATAACATCCATGCCCTGCCTTTTATCAAGCATACTAGCAGGTGTGTTATCAGGGTTTTTATATAAAAAGATACCAAAAAAGCATAGAGTGATATATGGAATACTAGTAGGTATGATTTCTGAAAGTTTTACTATATTACTTATATATTTAATATCACAGCCTCATTCTCTGGCAATTAAAATAATTAATGTGATATATTTACCTTTAATTGTCGGACAAATTGGTATAGGGTTTGTTATATCTATAGTTGAGGGAATTGAAAAAGATAAAAAGGATATAGAAGCAAGAAATAAAGCGGAAATAAAAGCACTTCAAAGGCAAATTAATCCACATTTTTTATTTAATTCTTTAAATACGATAGCATCCTTTATAAGATTTAATCCAGATAAAGCTAGAGAACTCATAATAAATTTATCAACTTATTTGAGATACAATCTTGAATATAGTGATAACTTGATAGACATAAATAAAGAGATTGAGCAAGTTAAATCTTTTGTAGAAATAGAAAAGGCTAGATTTGGAGATTTATTGACTATAATTTATGATATAGATGATGTAAATATAAAAATTCCAAGCTTAATTATACAGCCAATAGTAGAGAATGCAATAATACATGGGATTTTGGAAAGTGGAAGAGCTGGTGTAGTAAAAATATCTATAAAAAAGTTACAACATTCATTAGAAAATACTGTGAGAATATCGATTGAGGATGATGGTATAGGTATAAGTGAAGAAGTTATAAATAATGTATATCAAGATAATATGCCAGAAAATAAGATTGGCCTTTATAATGTTCATTTAAGACTTAAGCTAATGTATGGAAGTGGTCTTAATATGAGAAGAACTGATAAAGGAACTTTAATTATGTTTTATGTAAAGGAGTAGGAAGATGAAAGCGATAATAGTTGAGGATGAGTTTCCAGCAAGAAAGGAATTAAGATATTTTATTGAAAATAAAAGCAAGATTGAGGTAGTAAGTGAATTTACTAATGGTATAGAGGTACTAGATTTTATTCAAGAAAATAAAATAGATGTAATTTTTTTGGACATAAATATACCTCATCTTGATGGAATGTTACTTGCAAAAACATTAAATCAATTTAAAGCAAGACCCAAAATAGTTTTTATAACGGCATATGAAAATTATGCAGTAGATGCTTTTTCATTAGGTGTATTTGACTATGTACTTAAGCCTTATTCTGAGGATAGAATTACATCAATGTTGGATAAGTTAGAGAAAAGTGAAACAAATAGTAGTGAAATATCTAGTGATAATAATTATGTATCTAGTGATAAAAAAGGTACAATAAATCAAAATATAGAGGAAATAACACATAAAATTAGCCTTTGGAAAGGTGATAAATTGGTTGTAATAGATATTGATGATATATACTACTGTGAGGCTAATGAAAGACAGACATTTATATATACTGAAAAGGAAACTTTTATACTGAAAGAGGGCATATCAGAAGTAGAAAATATAATAAATGATAAAACTTTTTTTAGAACACATAGGTCTTACATAGTAAATTTAACTAAAGTAAAAGAAATTATCCCATGGTTTAATAATACATACATATTGAAGTTAAAAGATAGCAATTATGAAGTAACTGTAAGTAGAAGTAAAATAAAAGAATTCAGGCTATTAATGCATATATAAAGTCATTTCATGTACTTAAATATGCACTTAATGTGATTAACATTTATATTAGTACAAAAAAGTATTACTATTTGAACTGGAAATAGTTTTCTTAAACTTATAAAAATTTATAAAGCAATTATATAAAAAACTAAGGGGATGAATTTATGGTAAGTTTTTTAGGTTCAATAGTGGTACTTATAGTAGGTTATTTTATTTATGGTACATTTGTAGAAAAGGTTTTTGGAATTAATGATAAAAATCAAACTCCAGCTATAGCTTGTAGAGATGGTGTAGATTATGTTCCAATGAAATGGAAAAGAATTTTCTTAATTCAATTCTTAAATATCGCAGGTTTAGGTCCTATATTTGGTGCTATACAAGGTGCATTATTTGGGCCATCAGCATTTTTATGGATAGTATTTGGGACAATTTTTGCAGGTGGTGTACATGACTTTGCTTCTGGATATTTATCAATGAAGAATAAAGGTACATCTGCGTCAGAATTAGTAGGTCTTTACTTAGGTAATAGTGCAAAAATAGCAATGAGAATATTTAGTGTTATTCTTTTGGTATTGGTTGGAGTTGTTTTTGTAACAGGTCCAGCAGGATTACTAAAAACATTAACAGGAGTAAATACACAAATATGGGTTGGAGTAATAATTCTTTATTATATAATGGCTACTGTTTTACCAATAGATAAGTTAATTGGAAAAATATATCCTTTATTTGGAGCTGCTTTATTAATTATGGCAGTAGGTGTAGCAGGAGGATTAATAATAAAGGGTTATAACATACCAAATATAAATTTACAAAATATGAATCCAAATGGAACACCTCTATTCCCATATTTATTTATAACAATAGCATGTGGGGCAATATCAGGTTTTCATGCAACACAATCACCACTTATGGCAAGATGTGTTGAAAGAGAGAGTGAAGCAAGACCAGTATTTTATGGTTCAATGGTTGCAGAAGGAATAATAGCTTTAGTTTGGGCAGCAGCAGCTATGTCATATTTCCATGGTATACCTCAACTTAATGTAATATTTAATGATGGTGGAGCAGCTACTGTTGTAAATACAGTGTCTGTTGGATTAATGGGACCTATTGGAGGAGCTTTGGCTATACTTGGTGTTGTAGCATGTCCTATAACTTCAGGTGATACAGCATTTAGGAGTGCCAGATTAACAATAGCTGATGCAATGAACTACAATCAAGATGCAGTTAAAAATAGATTTTTAATAGCTTTACCATTGTTTGCAGTAGGTGTTGCTCTTACGTTTATAGATTTTAATATAATCTGGAGATACTTCTCTTGGGCAAATCAAACACTTGCTATGATAATGTTGTGGACTGGTTCTGCATATTTGGTTAAAGCAAATAAAAATCACTACATAACTACATTGCCAGCACTTTTTATGACTGTAGTGACATTTAGTTATATAATGCAAGCAAAAGAAGGTTTTAGACTACCAGTAAATATATCTAATGGAATAGGTATTGCTGTTGCAATAATTCTTGGTATTTTATTCTTTAAAAAAGCTAAAGATATAAAAGAACAAAATACTCATAAATTAGCAAGTTAATACAATCATTACAAAAAATAAAAAATATAAAATTTAAATTATGTTTTAAAAATTTGTAGGTGAATTTAAAATTTGCCTACAAATTTTTTTTGAAAAAATCAAATCTTACTTTTTATTGTATTTTTAATTTAGTTTTCCACATACTATTTTTACAATATAAATATTAAAATTAGAGGTGTTGAAAATGGATACTAACAAATACAAAGATAAATTATTGAAAGAAAGAGAAAATTTGACTAATTTAGTGGGAGATATGAAAGACAATACTTTATTTGGAGATACAACTAAACATACCAGTGAAAAGTATTCATCAGGAGAGTTATCTAGTTATGATAATCATATAGGAGATATGGGAACAGATTTATATATGCAAAATATGCAAAATAGTTTAATAAATCATGAAGAAGGCAGATTATATCAAATAGATTTGGCATTATCTAAAATAGAAAATGGAACATACGGACTTTGTGATTTATGTCATAATCAAATAGATTTAGAAAGATTGGATATACTACCTGATACAAATTTATGTAATGAGTGTGCAAAAAAAGAAGAGGATTTATTAGGAGATGCAAGTGAAAATCCTGATGTGGAGGATTCTAATTTTTATTCAACAGACTTAACAAATTTAACTGATTTAAACAAAAATGGAACATTAAGAGATTAAAAAATTGACATCATATATTGTTAGAATGAATTAAGAAAAGAGGTAATGACATGAAAAAAGCAATGTGGGGTATATGTATATTCGTATTATCAATAGTAGGTGTATATACATATAATCAAAATATCTCAAAAGAAGCCTATAGTTTAAATGACAATATAAAGGACGATTATGAAGATGTAATAATCAAGAAAGGAAATGATGACGAAAAAATTCTAGCATTGACTTTTGATGATGGACCAGATGAGGACTTTACACCACAAGTACTTGATATATTAAAGAAAAATGATGTAAAGGCAACTTTTTTTGTAGTTGGAGAAAAAGTTGAATATAACAAAGAATTGCTAAAAAGACAGTATGAAGAAGGTCATGAGATAGGAAATCATACATTTACACATATAAATGTTGAAAAAAATAGCTATAATAAAGTAGAAAAAGAAATAACAGATACACAAAATGCTGTAAAGAGTGTAATTGGAGTAGAGCCAAAAATATTTAGACCTCCATATAGAGCCATGAGCAAAAGTGTTTGTGATATTATAGTTTCTAAACGTATGAATATAATTCTTTGGTCAAACTTAGACCCTAGAGACTGGTCAAATCCTGGTGTTGATAGTATTATTAATACTATTCTTACAAAAGTACAAAACGGAAATATAATACTTTTACATGATTACAATAATAAGAGAAATAATAAATCTCAGACTATACAGGCTTTGGAAGTAGTAATTCCCAAGTTAAAAGAAAAAGGGTATAAATTTGTAACAGTATCTGAACTTATACAACATTTAGATAAAAATGAACAAGTGCAAAAATAAAGGATATTTGTTTAAAGATTAATGATGCTTGTAAATTTAAAATACAAGCATCATTAATCTTTAAGCTATAAAATACACAAAAGTATTGAATAATAGAGTACTTTTAAATCTTTTATATATAATAATACAATTTTAAATGTGTAACGGTTTATAATACAGAAAGGTTAATATTATTTTTGATTAGTTTCACTAAAAAATTCAATTTTAACAGAGTTGCTCTTTATAGTATTTTTTTTGTATAATGGTAATAGTGAATTTAAATCAAAATTGATTTTTAAATAATTTATAGGGGGAAAAATCATTGTTATATGTGTTAATAATAATTCTGCTTATAGGATTAGACCAATTGTCTAAACTATGGGTGTTAAACAATTTGGTTAATGTATCTACAATACCAATAATAAAGAATGTATTTCATCTAACTTACGTTGAAAATAGAGGTGCAGCATTTGGACTATTACAAAATAATCAATGGATATTTATAATAGTTGCATTACTTGCAACAGTGTTTGGGTTATACTATCTCAATACAAGAAAAGTACATACATCTGGGAAGTTGGGAATCATATTAATAATATCTGGTGCATTAGGAAATCTAATTGATAGAGTTAGATTAGGGTTTGTAGTAGATTATTTTGACTTTAGGATTATATGGGAGTATGTATTTAATGTAGCAGATGTATTTGTAGTTGTAGGAACTGTATTTTTATGTATATATGTTTTATTTTTTGAAAGTAAAAGTAGGTGATTTGATGGAGAATGTAAGAGAGTTTTTAGTGCTTGAAGAGGAAGAAGAGGTTAGACTTGATGTTTATCTAGCAGAACAATTAGGAGATATGTCAAGAAGCTACATACAAAAAATTATAAAAGATGGTAAAGTAAAAGTTAATAATAAAGTAGAAAAAGCAAAATATTTAGTTAAAGAAGAAGATAAGATTATTATAGAAATACCAGAACCTAAAGTTTTAGAGGTTGTAGCTCAAGATATACCAATAAATATTGTATATGAAGATGATGATATTTTAATAATTAATAAATCTCAGGATATGGTTGTTCACCCTGCTCCTGGAAATTATGAAAATACATTGGTAAATGGAATTTTGTATCATTGTAAAGATAAGTTATCATCAATAAATGGTGTTATTAGACCTGGCATAGTTCATAGAATAGACAAAGATACTTCTGGTCTTCTTATGGTAGCTAAAAATAATTATGCACATAATTTTTTAGCAGAACAATTAAAAGAGCATTCTATAACTAGGGAGTATGAATTTATATGTTATGGTGTAGTTAAAGAAGATAAAATAACTGTAGACAAACCTATAGGAAGAAATCCTAAGGATAGATTAAAAATGGCTGTAGTAAAAGATGGAAGAAATGCAGTAACTCATTTTGAAGTGGTAGATAGGTTTGATAAATTTACTCATATGAGAGCTAGACTTGAAACTGGTAGAACTCATCAAATAAGAGTGCATGCTTTATCTATAAATCATCCACTTTTAGGTGATAGTGTATATGGACCTAAAGAAAATAAGTTTAAACTAAAGGGACAAACTTTACATGCTAAGAAATTGGGATTTATACATCCTACCACTAAGGAATATATTGAATTTGATTCAGAATTACCAGAATACTTTAAGGAAGTTCTTAGAAAAATTAAATAAAAATTTATATGATATTATAAATCATCTAATTAGATTTATACAAGTCATAAAATTAGTGAAGTTTAGCTAAAATATTTTATATTAAAGTATTTTGATTAAAAAAGCTTGAAAAATTTGAAATATAAATATATAATTTGAGTTAATGGAGTATAAAAATTATCTTTAAACGATACAGAGATATCGTAAGACAATTGCTGAATTAGACTATATATTTTTTATATAAAAGCTTCTTGTCTTGTGATGAGAAGTTTTTTGTTGTTTAAATTGAAAATTTTAATAAAGTGGTGTTGTAAAAATTTAAGAGAGAGGAGTAGATTTGTCAAAATAAAAGAGAGTATATTTTTTTGACAATAGTTATGATATGGTAGAAAAAGCTCAATTAATGGATGAAAAGGCTATAGCAAGAGCAATTACTAGGATAAGTCATGAGATAATTGAAAGAAATAAAGGTGTAGAAAACCTAGTATTAGTTGGAATAAAGACTAGAGGTGTACCAATTGCAAATAGAATCTCTAAAAGAATAGAACAAATAGAAGGAACAAAAGTAGACACTGGAGATATTGATATAACACTTTATAGAGATGACTTAGAAAAAGTTAATGTTGAACCAGTAGTCAAGGGAACATATCTAGACTTTAATGTAGATGATAAAACAGTAGTTTTAGTTGATGATGTGTTATATACAGGAAGAACTGTAAGAGCAGCACTTGACGCTATTATTGATATAGGAAGACCTAAATCAATACAATTAGCAGTATTAGTGGACAGAGGACATAGAGAGTTGCCTATAAGAGCAGATTATGTAGGAAAAAATGTCCCTACTTCAAGACATGAAATTATATCTGTTAGTTTATTAGAAATTGATGGAGAAGATTCAGTTACAATCAAAGAATAGTGATTTTTTAATATTATATAAAAGCTCAGCATTGTATAGTCATGGAGGAGGATAAAGCTTACATATATTGCACAAAATAAATAATACAAGTTTATTAATGTGTAGATTAATGTAGTTTCTATTCTCCTTTATTTGGGCTTTCAATGTCGTAAAATGTAAAAAAATGATGATTTGCATAATAAGTATATAGAGATTAAAAAATAGAATCTAGGGAATTATAATTAATTAAAATATATTAATTGAACAAAGGATTTATTCATATATAATAATTTTTGGAGGTTTTTATGAAAAAAACGATAATGTCTTTACAACATTTATTGGCCATGTTTGGAGCGACAGTATTAGTTCCCATTTTAACAGGCTTTAACCCATCAGTTGCAATTTTTTGCGCTGGTGTTGGTACATTGATATTTCATTTTTGCACAGAAGGAAAAGTACCTGCATTTTTAGGTTCAAGTTTTGCTTTTATTCCTGTTATACTAGCAGCTAAAGAAGCTTATGGAGGAGATTTAGCATATGCTCAGGGTGGTATAATAGTAGCAGGATTAATTTATATTATAATGTCAATTATAGTGAAAGTAGTTGGGGTGGATAAAATTAAGTTATATTTTCCAGCACAAGTTACAGGAGCTATGATAGCAGTTATAGGTTTAAACTTATTGCCAACAGCTTTTAATATGGCTTCAGCTAATTTTATAATAGCATTCATGACCTTAGCAATAGCAATTTTGACTAATAAGTTTGGTAGAGGATTTATAAAACAATTAGGTATATTAATAGCCGTTTTTTCTGGATATATAATATGTTTGGTACTGGGATTAGTAGATATAACTACAATTACAGAAGCAAGTTTACTTGCGATACCTAACTTTACAATTCCTAAGTTTAGTTTAGGTGCAATTGTGATTATATCTCCAGTTGTTTTAGCTGTATTTATGGAGCATATAGGAGATATGACTACTAATGGTGCCGTTGTAGGAAAAAACTTTATAGAGAATCCAGGATTAAACAGAACGTTACTTGGTGATGGATTTGCAACTATAGTAGCAGGTTGCTTAGGTGGACCAGCTAACACAACTTATGGAGAAAATACAGCAGTACTTGCCATAACTAAAAACTATGACCCTTCAATACTTAGACGTACAGCAGTATTTGCTATATTGCTTGCATGTGTAGGGAAGTTTGGAGGATTTCTTCAAAGTATACCAGGTTCAGTTATGGGTGGAATCAGTATAATGTTATTTTCAATGATAACTTATGTTGGATTAAAAACTATAAGAGATAGCTCTTGTGTAGAAAGTAAAGTAAATATATTGATAATAGCAGTTATATTATTGATAGGTCTTGGAACAACTTACTTATCTAATAAAGGGATTTCTATAGGAATTCCTATAACAAGTACTGTAAAGATAACTGGTCTTAGTTTGGCTGCAATTGTCGGTATTGTACTAAATAGAATATTGAATAATCAAGATTTTAAAGTTGAAAAATAATAATTAATTAAGTATATATTATTTTAAATAATTAATTTTATATAGACATTAGTAACTAATGTTGATATAATGATTAAAAATAAATAAAAGAAAGGGTAAGGTAACTGGGAAGATGAGAATATAATCTATTTTTTATAATTTAAAGTATTGTAAATTTTGAAAAGCCTATATTGGTGGCTTTATTTATGATGCTTAAATTAAGGAGAGTAGATTATAGTCTATACGTTTAGTTATTGTGCCTATTTATGTAAATCTCTCCTTATATTTAAGTATACCAGGGAGGGATTTTTTTATGATGTTAGTAAAAGTAGAAAATTTAAAAAAATATTATGCTGATAAATTAATTTTGGATATAGATAAACTTGAAATATTAGAGAATGAGAGAATAGGTTTAGTTGGTTCAAATGGTCAAGGAAAAACAACTTTATTAAAAGCAATATTAGGTGAAATAGAAATTGATGAAGGTTGTGTCTATCTTACAGATAGCTATTCATATATAAGTCAGAGTGAAAATAATATTGAAAAATGTAATGATAGTAAAGAAAAGAGTCTATTAAATGCACCAGATAAATTTGAAGATTATTTATCTGGTGGAGAAAAAGTTAAGCTAAAGATAGCAGATGCACTGAATAATAAGAAAAATATAATAATAGCAGATGAACCAACTTCAAATTTAGATAAAAAGGGTATAGATATTTTGGAAAATATGTTTAAAAGACATAAAGGAGCATTATTATTAATATCTCATGACAGACGTTTTTTAGATGAATTATGTACAACTATATTGGAGCTGGAAAGTGGGAAATTAAAAGCTTATAAAGGTAATTACACTGATTATTTAGAACAAAAGGATGAAGAAATAAAAAGAGCTGACTTTGAATATCATGAATATATAAATGAGAAAAAAAGATTGGAGAAGGCTCTTTTAGGTAAAAAATCTTTAAGTGATGGTATAAGGAAGACTCCAAAACGAATGGGGAATTCAGAAGCTAGATTGCATAAAATGGGTGGTCAAAAAAATAAGAAAAAAGTAGACTCAAGTGTAAAAGCATTAGAAGGTAGAATTGAAAAATTGGAAGTGAAAGATAAACCTAAGGTCTCTGCAGATATGAATATTAAAATACAGGATGGTATGGAAATAATCAGCAAAAACTTAGTGGAATTAAAGGATTTAACTTTAAAGGTAGGAAATAAGCTTTTATTGGATAATATTTCTTTCAAGGTAAAAAGAGGGAAGAAAATAGCTTTATTAGGTGATAATGGATGTGGAAAAAGTACTCTGATAAGAGAAATACTTAGTAATAAAAACGATTGTATAAAGATAAATAACAAGGTAAAGATAGGTTATTTTGACCAAAACCAAGATTCATTAGATAAGGAAAAGAGTATTTTGTACAATATCAAATCAAATAGTTCATTTGATGAGTCTTTTATAAGAATAAACTTAAGTTTATTTGGATTTAAAGGTGATACTGTTTATAAAAAAGTTAAGGTTCTTAGTGGAGGAGAAACGGTAAAGATAGCTCTATGTAAAATAATACTAGAAGATAATAATTTTTTAGTTCTTGATGAGCCAACTAATTACTTGGATATAAAATCTATGGAAGCATTGGAAAAAGCATTGATAAATACTGATAAAACTGTGCTTATAGTGTCTCATGATAGAGTATTTATATCTCATATTTGTGACTATTTTTTAGAAATAAAAGATAGGCATATAAAGGAGTTTGATTGTAATTATAATGATTATATCATTAGTAGAAATAAAAAAACTCCTAGTAGAGAAAGTAAAGTTAAACAAGAAAAACTTTTAGTATTAGAAAACAGACTTACAAACATTATATCTATGCTGTCAATAGAAAAAGATAACTTAAAAAAAGAGTGTTATGAATTAGAATATAATGAGTTATTAAAACAAATTAGAAGTATAAAAAATAGTTCTCAAAATTAAACTAATTGTTGGATTTTTATAAAAACAGAAATTAATTGATTTAAATATATACATTAGTTATTAAAGAGCTAAAAATAAATAAAATTAAAAGTGGCATTCTTATATAATAAGAATGCCACTACTTTTAGTTAATATGATAAATATATTATTATTTATCAGTCAGTAATTTTTATATTTATGAGATATACTTTATTCAGATTTAATCTTAAGTTTAGCTACCATTTCTTCTTCAGGAGTAACATAAATAGTACTATTAGTTTCATAGATAACCATACCAGGTTTAGAGCCACTAGGTTTTTTTACATTTTTTTTCTTTGTATAATCTACAGGTACTTGAGAAGAAAGCTTTGACTTGCTAAAAAATGCAGCTAACATAGCTCCCTCAAATATAGTGTTATCAGGGACTTCTTTACCAGCAGATTTTATTATTACATGAGAACCTGGAATATTTTTTGTATGCATCCATAAATCATCATTATCAGCAAGTCTTAGTGTAAGATAATCATTTTGTTTGTTGTTTTTTCCAACTAAGATTTTAAATCCATCAGAAGAAATAAATTCATGAGGTTTTGTAGAAGGCATAGTGTCTTTTTTACTACTTTTCTTTTGTGCTTTGATATATCCAACTTTACCAAGTTCTTCTTTTATATCTTGTAATTCAGCCAAATTTTCACAGTTTTCAATACTCAAAATTATGTTTTCTAAGTAATCTATTTCTTCTTTGTTCAATGAAATTTGGTGAGATATTTCAACTTTGGCATGTTTCATTTTAGTATACTTTTTAAAATATTTTTGAGCGTTTTCAGATGGAGTCAAGTTTTTATTTAATTCTATTGTTACATTTTTACACTCTTCATCATAGAAATTGGCAACCTCAACACTTTCCATCCCTTTCTCTACCATATATATATAAGACGTAATTAGTTCACCCTTTACTTTATAAATAGCTGCATTTTCAGACTCTAACAATTCTTCTTCTTGCTTTCTAAGTTTGTTATAAAGTCTATCCAGTTTAACAGATATGCTTTTCTTTAAGTCAGATGAACGTTGATTGATTCTATCTTTAATATCTTTATTTCTGTAGAAATCTTCTAGTATAGTAGACATACTTTCCTTATTGATATATGATAAATCATTAAACAATGTAAGATTGACACAACTGAAATCAACCACTTTATCTAATTTTTTATCTATAACAATACAAGGTGAAAATTTATTAGAGTTTATATCATTAAATAAACTACAAAATTCCTTGTATAAAGAATCAAACTGCTGACTAGATATATCTTTGATAATATCATTTTGATTTACATCTGCCCTATAACAAATTTCTTTGGCGATAGTAGGGCTTATACCTAAAAATTTAGAATATATGGACTTAAAAATAGGGCCGTCAAATTCATTTAGATTGCCAATAAATGAATCTTTAGATATATTATCAAGAGGGTTAAGTTTATCTTGCTTTGGTGGCAATGAGTAACTATGACCAGGTAAAACCTGACGAACTCTACTTATACTAAAAGGCACTCTTTTTATAGAATCTATAATTTTATCATCTTCATTATGAGTTACTATTATATTACTATGTCTTCCCATAATTTCAATTATAATATTTTTGATTGTCTTTTCTTTTAATTCATCTAAAGACTCAACACTGATTTTTATTATTCTTTCAAAACCAATTTGAGAAATTTCTATAATATTTCCACCTTGTATATATTTTCTAAGCAACATACAAAACATAGGAGCCTTTAGGGGATTTTCTTTTTTATAATTGCTTGTTAAATAAACCCTAGGATTTGAAGCACTTGCACTTAAAACCAATCTAAAATTTTCTTTGTTGTTTCTTATATTAAAAATTACCTCATCATCTTCAGGTTGATGAATCTTATCTATTTTTCCACCTGTAAGTTTTGATGATAATTCATCTACTATTGAATGTATAACTAATCCATCTAATGCCATATATAGCACCCCTTTCTTTGACCAAAATAAGTCAGTAAATTAATTATACACATAATATATGCTCTATGACTAGGGGGAATTTAAACAACATGGATTAATGTATAAATTTTATAATTATTTATACTTACAGGATATACTCACAATAGAATCAGCATTATATTTTCAAATTAATAATTTAAATTTGCTTAAATATAAAACAAATGTAGTATAATTAGTGTGTAAAGAATAACTTATAAGAGTATATAAACTTTACAAAACTAAATAAATATTAAAGCTGTATAATATATAAATATGAAAGAAGGTTGAAAAAATGAAATTTATTGATTTAAGAAGTGATACTGTTACTATGCCTACTGATGAAATGAGAGAAGCCATGGCAAAGGCTCCTGTTGGAGATTCAATCTTTAGAGATGACCCTACTGTAAATAAACTTGAAGAATTAGCAGCTGCTAAAGTTGGAAAAGAAGATGCTATTTTCCTTCCAAGTGGAACCTTTGGAAATCAATTAGCTTTGTTTACTCACTGCCTAAGAGGTCAAGAAATCATTATTGGTAAAGGATATCATATTGTGACTCATGAAGTTGGAGCACCTGCTGTAATAGCTGGAGTTCAACTTAGAACTATAGATGAAGATGAAAGTGGAGCTCTTAATCCTGAGCTTGTTGAGAAGGCAATTAGGAGAGATGATATACATGAACCACAAACAGGTCTTATATGTGTAGAAAATGCATACTCAGGTGGAACTGTTGTAAGTCTTGACAATTTAAAAGAAATTAAAAAAATAGCTGAAAAACACAATTTACCAGTGCATTTAGATGGAGCGAGATTATTTAATGCAGCATTAACTTTAGGTGTAGAAGCTAAAGAAATTGCACAATGTTGTGACAGTGTTATGTTCTGTGTATCAAAAGGTTTAGCTGCACCAATGGGTTCTATTCTTGCTGGAAGTAAAGAATTTATAGCAAAAGCTAGAAGAAAGCAAAAAGTTATGGGTGGTGGAATGAGACAAGTTGGTATAGTTGCAGCAGCTGGTATAATTGCTATTGAAAAAATGACACTGAGATTAAATGAAGACCATGATAATGCAAAATATTTAGCTTGTGAGTTGGATAAAATTGAAGGCATTGAAGTAAATAACACTAATCCAGACCTGAGTATGGTATTCTTTAAAATGAGTGAAGATGTAATAAAAGAAGATGTTTTAATAAAAGAGTTTTTTGAAAGAAATATAAAAATCAATAAAATGGAAAATGGGGAGTATAGATTTGTAACTCATGTAGATATTACTAGAGAAGATTTAGATTATGTTTTAAAAACACTTAAAGAATTAATAGGTGTATGCTAATTAGGTATGTTCAAAAAAACTAAATAGCATATGTTAAATATTTTATTTTAAAAATTCATATACAGTTTAAATAAACTATACATAAAATTCATATAGAAATATTATTATATAAACATAGAAAGAACTAGCTTAAAAACATAATATAATTACCCTAATTGTAATGGCAACTCTCCCTCACATCCTCAAATTATAGTTGTCATTACAAAACTTTTCCCATAAATTATAAGTTTATGGGAATTTTTTTATGTTATAATAGTTTAAGTGTTAATTTACAAAGGAGCGATACTTATGAAATTTTGGAAACTACATGGAATAGGCAATGATTTTATTGCAATAGATGGAAGATTTGACCAAATAGATTCATCAAATTATACTGTTTTAGCAAAAAAAGTATGCCATAGAAGATTTTCTGTAGGAGCGGATGGGTTACTAGTTGTGAAAAATTCAGAAATTGCAGATGTAGAAATGGTGTATTATAATTCTGATGGTTCAAGAGCAGCTATGTGTGGAAATGGACTTAGATGTTTTTGTAAGTTTGTTTATGATAATGGCATAGTTAAAAAAGAAAACTTTACAGTAGATACACTAGATGGTATAAAAAATATAAAAATAAACACTATAAATGGAGAAATAAATACTATAAAAGTTAATATGGGAAAAGGAAGTTTTTTAGCTAAAGATGTTCCTGTGTTAACTGATAAAGAACATTTTGTACAAGAAAATATAAAAGTTTTAGATAAAGAGTTTAAGATTACATCTATGTTGATGGGGGTTCCTCACACTGTGGTTATAGTGGATGAATTAAATGTAGATGAAGTTTGTAAATATGGAAAAGAGATTGAAAATAATAAAATATTTCCTAAAAAAACGAATGTAAATTTTGTAAAAGTAGAAGATAAGTATAATATACATGTCTATACTTGGGAAAGAGGTTGTGGATATACTTTAGGATGTGGAACAGGTATGACTGCATCAGCAATAGTATGTAATCTACTTAATATGGTAGAAAATAGTGTAAATGTGACTTCTCAAGGAGGAACAGTACGTATAGATATAGGAGATTTTTCTTATATGACAGGTCCAGCAGTAAAAATATGTGAAGGTGTTTTGGAGGTTTAGGTAATGGCTATAAGTATGACTGGTTTTGGAAGAGGAGAATACAAAGACGACAACTATTATTTTTTAGTAGAATGTAAAACAATAAATCATAAATATTCAGATATAAATATACGTCTTCCAAGAAAAATTTCATTTTTAGAGGATAAAGTTAGAAATTTAGTAAAAAACTATGTAAAAAGAGGAAGAGTTGATTTATACATAAAATTTGACTTACTAGGCAAAGAAGATGTAAACTTAAATTTCGATGAAGGATTAGCATCTCAATATATAGATATATTAAAAGAAATAAAAAACAAATTTGATATTATAGATGATATTAGTGTTATGAATGTTGCAAGATTTCCTGATATTATAAAAATAGAAGAAAAAGATGAAGATGAAGATTTATTATGGTCGATGTTGAATCAAGCTGTAGAAGATGCAATGATAAAACTAAGAGAAATGAGAAGTGAAGAAGGTAAAAAACTAGCTGAAGATATTACAATGAGATGTGACTTATTAAAAAATCATATAGAAGAAATTGAAAAACATTCAAATAGTGTTGTAGAAGACTATAGAGAAAAACTAAATTCAAGAATAAGTGAAATGCTAGAAGACCCAAGTATAATAGATGAAAATAGGTTAGCACAAGAAGTTGCAATATATGCAGATAAAAGTAGTATAACAGAAGAGATAGTTAGATTTAAAAGTCATATTGGTCAGCTTAAAAAAACTATATTTAAAGACGATTCTATAGGTAGAAAAATTGATTTCTTAATACAAGAGATGAACAGAGAAACTAATACAATAGGTTCAAAATCATCTGATATAAATATAACTAATTTAGTAGTAGAAGTGAAAAGTGAGTTAGAAAAAATAAGAGAACAAATACAAAATATAGAGTAAGAATACAATATTAGAAGGGGAATATTTAAATGTTTACAAAAAAAGGATTATTGCTAGTTGTATCAGGTCCATCAGGTGCAGGAAAAGGTACTATTTGCAAAGAACTACTTAGAGAGAATGATACAATAAAACTTTCTGTATCAGCTACTACAAGAAAACCAAGAGCAGGAGAAGTTGATGGAGTAAATTATTTCTTCATAAGTAAAGAAAAGTTTGAAGATATGATAGGAAAAGGTGAGTTTTTGGAGTATGCTCAAATTTATGATAATTTTTATGGAACTCCAAAAGCAGCAATAATGGAATGTTTAGAAAAAGGACAGGATGTGCTACTAGAAATTGAAATGCAAGGAGCAAAACAAATAAAAGAGGTTTGTCCAGAAGGCGTATTTATATTTGTCCTACCTCCATCACTTAAAGAATTAAAAAATAGGATTGTTGGAAGAGGTACAGAGACAGAAGAAGAAATAGAAAAGAGATTTAGTTGTGCATATGAAGAAATAAAAATGATTAAGGATTATGATTATTTTATATTTAATGAAGATGTAAAAATATCTGCTAAAGAAATAGAAGGTATAATATCATCTGAAAAGAATAAAGTTAGCAGATATAAAAATATTATAATAGAGAAATTCAAGGAGGAATTATAATTATGTTAAAACCATCTATCAATGAGGTACTAGAAAAAATAGACAACAGATATTATTTAGTAGGGACTGTTTCAAAGAGAGCAAGAAAATTAATTGATGGAGAAGAGCCATATGTTCCAAACAAAGATAAAGAAAAGCCTGTATGTGTAGCTACTAAAGAAGTTGCAAGTGGAAAGATAACATATAGATTATTAACAGAAGAAGAAATAGAGATAGAAGAAGCTAGACACTACGCTGAGCAACACCAACAAATTTCAGAAGAGGAGTAAGGTAATGCTAAAAAATAAGACTGTTGTAATTGGCATAAGCGGCGGAATAGCTGCATACAAGGCTTGTGATGTTGTAAGTAAATTAAAAAAGTTAAATGCAAATATCCATGTTATAATGACAAAATCAGCAACAGAATTTGTTAGACCACTTACACTTCAATCACTAAGTCAAAATTATGTAGTAGAGGATATGTTTGAAGAACCAAAATCTTGGGAAGTTGAACATATATCATTAGCGAAAAAAGCAGATTTGTTTTTAATAGTACCAGCAAGTGCAAATGTTATAGGAAAAATTGCAAATGGTATAGCTGATGATATGCTAACAACTACTGTTATGGCAACAAAAGCACAAGTTTTAATAGCACCAGCTATGAATACTAATATGTATGAAAATACAATTGTCCAAAAAAATATAAAAACTTTAGAGGAATTTGGATATAAATTTATAGAACCAGAAAGTGGAAGACTTGCATGTGGAGATATTGGAGCAGGAAAACTAGCTAAATCAGATGTAATAGTAGAGGCAGTTTTAGCTAATCTTACGAAAGAGCAAGATTTAAAAGGTCAAAGTATAATAGTTACAGCTGGACCAACTGTAGAAAGTATAGACCCAGTAAGGTATTTAACTAATAGGTCTTCTGGTAAAATGGGATATTCTATAGCTAAAGAGGCTATATCTAGAGGTGCTGATGTAACATTAATATCAGGTCCTACAAATCTCTCTATTCCACAAAACCTTAAAAAATTTGTACAAATAGAATCAGCACAAGATTTGTATGAGGCAGTAGTATCAAATTTAAACGAAAATAAAATAGTAATTCAAAGTGCAGCAGTTGCAGATTATAAGCCAAAAACTTATTCTGACAAAAAGATTAAAAAGAATAATGATGATTTATCAATAGAATTAAGTAGGAATTATGACATTGCTTATGAAATAGGAAAAATAAAGGAAGATAGGATATTAGTTGGATTTGCTGCTGAAACTAACGACCTAATAGAACATGCCAAAGGAAAAATTGAAAAGAAAAATTTAGATTTTATTGTGGCAAATGATTTAACTAAAGAGGGAGCTGGTTTTAGAACTGATACTAATATTGTAAAAATAATAGATACAGAAGGAAATATTACTGAGTACCCTAAAATGAAAAAGGAAGAAGTAGCTAATGTTATCTTAAATAAGATTAAAGTGTTACTTGAGAAATAAGAACTTTTTTAAATATGATATTTGTGTATTTTATCACAGCTAAAGTGGCTGAAAGCTACAATTTACTTTTAGCGAGTAAAAACTCGCAAATGTCAGTTAAATTGTGGTTTTCAGCATTTATTTTGCCATAAAGTATAAAATATGATTAATAGTTAATTATTAAGATATATCTAATATTAGTAATAACTTGAAACTTTTTAGGTATGCTGAGATTTTTTGATATATTATAAAATGTGTTAAAATATGAGCAGTAGATTAATTTTAAGTAGGGGTTTTACAATGAAAAAATATGCAAAGGTAATAGTTAGAAGTAATACTATATACACAGACAATTTATTTACATATCAAATTCCTGTATTTTTAGAGGAAGTTATAAGTGTTGGGCATAGAATATTAGTGCCATTTGGAAGAGGTAATAAACCAACAGAAGCCTTTGTATTTCAACTTACAGATAATTTAGATGAAAAAATAAAGACTAAAGAAATCATAGATATATTAGATGAAAATCCAATATTTAGAGAAGAAGATTTAGAGTTGGTTTACTGGATGAAAAATAGATATTTGTGTACTTATATAGAGTGTATAAATTTGATATATCCAAAAGGATATAAACTAAATAATTACAAAGTAGTTTTACTAGGTGAAAAGCTAAATGGATTAAGTGAGACTGAATTAGATGAAAAGATATCGAAGCTGAGTGATAAAAATAAAGAGATAGTAGAAAAAGTAGTTGAGAGTAAAGGAAAAATTAAGGTTGATAAGTTAAAATATATACCGAATCTAAATAATTCTCTATATACAATGAATAAAAATGGAATTATAAAATTATGCTGGGAATACAAAAATCATAAAAATGAGAAGAAAGTATGCTATGTATCTTTGAGTTTAGAAAATGATAAAATTGATGATTATATAGAACAAAATAAAATAAGCATAGGAAGCAAGCAAAAAGAGATATTAAATTTTCTTAAAAACAATGAAAATGTAGAGATAAATGATTTATTGGATTTATTAAATGCTTCAAAGCAGAGTATAAATTCTTTAAGTAAGAAAGAGTTAGTAACTTTAGAATTTAAAGATTATTATAGAGAGCCAAAAAGTATTTACAAATCTATATCAAAAAGTATAAAATTAAACAATGAGCAACAACAAGCGGTTGATGAGATAAATTCAAGTATGTTTATAGATGATAAAAAGCCATATTTAATTCATGGTATAACTGGAAGTGGAAAGACTGAAGTTTATATGGAAATAATAGAATTTGCATTAAGCCAAGGTTTAGATAGTATATTTTTGGTTCCTGAGATAGCATTAACTCCCCAAACTATAGATAGATTAAAGAGTAGGTTTGGGGATTTAGTTGGAGTGTTTCACAGTAAACTATCTGAAGGAGAAAAACACGATGTTTATAAAGCTGTTAAAGCTGGAAAGATAAGAGTTTTAATTGGTGCTAGGTCAGCACTATTTGCTCCTTTTAATTCTTTAGGATTGATAATAATTGATGAATTTCATGAGTCATCATATAAGTCTGAAAAAAATCCTAAGTTTAACGCTATAGAAGTAGCTAGATTTATGGCATTAAAAAATAATCTAACTCTTATTTTAGGTTCAGCAACACCTTCAATTGAAGAGTATTATAGAGCAAAAACTGGTGAATATAAACTTATAAATATAAAAAATAGAGCAAACAATAAACCACTTCCAAATATTGAAGTTGTAGACATGAAAGATGAATTAGATAGAGGTAATAGAAGTATATTTAGCTTAAAACTTCAAAGAGAAATAAGTTGGGCGATTGAAGAAAATAGTCAGGTAATACTATTTTTAAATAGAAGAGGTTATGCAAATTTTGTATCATGTAGAAAGTGTGGTTATGTGTTTCAATGTGAAAATTGCGATATATCTTTGACATATCATAAAAAAAGTAATATTGGAAGATGCCATTATTGTGGATATGAAAGAGAAATTCCAAAAGAATGTCCAGAATGTGGAAGTCATTATGTCAAGCCATTTGGAGTAGGAACTCAAAAAATCGAGGAAGAGTTAAAATGTATTTTTCCAAATATAAAAACTTTGCGAATGGATAAAGATACAACCTCAAAAAAGGGTTCATTAGAGGAAATACTAAATAAGTTCAAAGATAAAGAAGCAGATGTATTGATAGGAACGCAGATGTTAAGTAAAGGATTGGATTTTGACAATGTAACTTTGGTAGGCATTTTATCAGCAGACATGATACTAAATTTTCCTGATTTTAAAAGTTTTGAAACAACCTTTCAGTTGATAACTCAAGTTTCTGGAAGGGCAGGAAGAGCAGATAAAGAAGGTAAAGTAGTACTTCAAACATATGATACTGAGCATTATGCTATTAAACATGCCATAGAGTACAATTATGAAGGTTTTTATGAAGATGAGATAAAGATAAGAAGGGCATTTGGATATTCTCCTTTTAATAACATGTTAAGTGTAGTTGTTAGTGGCGAAGATGAAAGATTAGTTATAAAAAATATAAAAAATATGCATGCATCTTTGATTTATTTATTAGAAAAAAGGAGTATAAATGACTTAGAGTTTATATTAGGACCCAATCCATGCTCAATATCAAAAATAAATCAAAATTATAGATGGCAGATACTCTTTAAAGATGAAAATATTGAAATTAATCTCTTAAAGGGTATAATAAAATATATATGTATAACAAAACGAGATTTGATATTTGATAAGAATATTAATGTATCTATAGATATTAATCCAAATAGTGTATTATAAATTTAGGAGGAAGTGTAATGGCTTTAAGACAAATAGTTCAAATAGGAGAACCAGTACTAAGAAAGAAATCAAAAAAAGTTGAAAAAATTGATGCAAAAATAATACAATTGTTAGACGATATGGCAGAAACTATGTACGATGCAGATGGTGTTGGACTGGCTGCACCTCAAGTTGGAATTTTAAAAAGAGTGGTAGTAATTGATATTGGAGAAGAACTTATAGAACTTATAAATCCAGAAATAATAGAAACATCTGGAGAACAAATAGATGATGAAGGTTGTTTAAGTGTTGTTGGAGAATCTGGAGAGGTTAAAAGACCAAACTATGTAAAAGTTAGAGCTTTAAATAGAAATGGAGAAACAATAGAGTTAGAAGGGGAAGAACTTTTAGCTAGAGCATTTTGTCATGAAATAGACCATCTAGATGGAATACTATTTGTTGATAAAATAGAAAAATAGTAGGGGTTGATTTGATGAATATAGTATTTATGGGAACTCCTGATATAGCAGTTCCTTGTTTACAAAAAATAATAGATGAAAAGTATGAAATACTAGGAGTTGTAACTCAGCCAGATAAACCAAAAGGAAGAGGTAAAAAACTTGGCATGAGTCCAGTAAAAGAGCTTGCAATTGAAAATAATATACCTGTATATCAACCAATTAAAGCTAGAGACAAAGATTTTATAGACACAATGAAATCTTTAAATCCAGATGTAATGGTAGTAGTGGCTTTTGGGCAGATACTTCCAAAAGAAATATTAGAAATTCCTAAGTTTGGATGTATAAATGTACATGTTTCTTTACTTCCAAAATATAGAGGTGCGGCACCTATAAATTGGGTAATAATCAATGGCGAAGAAAAAACTGGTGTTACAACTATGTATATGGATGAAGGCTTAGACACTGGAGATATGATATTAAAGACAGAAGTAAATCTTGATGAAAATATAACAGCAGGAGAACTTCATGATAAAATGATGAATATAGGAGCAGAAACTTTAAAAGAAACATTAAAGTTGATAGAAGAAGGAACTGCCCCAAGAGAAGTACAAAATCATGAGGAATTTTCTTATGCACCAATAATGAATAAATCACTAGGTAATATAGACTTTTCAAAAAATGCTAAGGAAATACACAATCTAGTTAGAGGTGTAAATCCATGGCCAAGTGCTTATACTACTTATAATGGTGTAACAATGAAAATTTGGAAAACTAAAGTATTAGAGGAAGAAAGTACCAAAGATGCAGGTACAATAATTGAGGTAAATAAAGATGGCATAAAAGTAAGTACTAAAGATAAGGTACTTTTAATTGAAGAAATTCAGATGCCAAATAAGAAGAAAATGCTGGTTGGAGAATATATAAAAGGAAATACTATAGAAATTGGTGTAGTATTGAGTTAGGTGAAAAATATGACAGATATAAAAAAGTATTTAACAAGTGTTGGTATTTTAGTCTTAATATTAGGGATTTTAATGGGAGTTACAAACTTTTTTATAATTAGTTTGACTCAAATATTTTCCTTAGGAATAAATACTGTAGTAATATCACTAATACTTATAATACTATGCTCAACAATAGTTACGTATAGAGTAATTAAAGGAAAAAATGTTAACTCAAATATAATGAAAATAAATTTTAAAATTGTTAGTGTATTATTTCCCATTATATCTTTTATTGCATCATCATTTGGTATGTCAAAAAGTGAAATTAGAAGAATATATATAAAGTTAAATAATGAATATATATACAGTAATAAATATAATTTTAATCCAGAGGATATAATAATTTTAATACCTCATTGTATTCAAGAGAATAGTTGCAAACTAAAAGTTACTAATGATATAGATAATTGTAAGAAATGTGGAAAATGCAATATAGGAGAATTAGCTGAGCTAAATAAAAGTGTTAAAGTAAAAGTATTTGTAGCTACAGGAGGGACTCTAGCTAGAAAAATTATAATTGACAATAAACCTAAAGCTGTTATAGCTGTTGCATGTGAGAGAGATTTAACATCTGGAATACAAGACATTAAAAAAATTCCTGTTTTAGGGGTATTTAACAAAAGACCTAATGGACCTTGTATAAATACTAATGTAGATATAGTGGATATTAAAAAAGCTATAAGTTTTTTAACAGGAAAAGTATATTAGCTTGTAATTAAACTGTTTTTAAGTTATGTGAATATTAAAGAGGATGTATAATAAAAATATATTTTAGGAGAGTGTTATTTATGTACCCTGTATATGGCGGTTTTTGGGGATTTGACCCAACGATGATTATATTAATTCCAGCTATATTATTCACTGCATATGCTCAATTTAAAGTGAGCTCAACAACAAATAAGTATTTAAGAGTAAGTACACGTAGAGGATATACTGGAGAACAGACAGCAAGAAGAGTACTTGATTCAAATGGTTTGTATGATGTAAGGATAGAAATGGTTAGAGGGCATTTAAGTGACCACTATGACCCAAGAAGAAAAACTGTAAGATTATCAGAGGATGTATATTATGGAACATCAATAACTTCTGTTGCAGTAGCTGCACATGAATGTGGTCATGCAATGCAACATGCTAAAGGTTATGCACCTCTTCAAATAAGAAGTAGTTTGGTGCCAGTAGTAAACTTTGCTTCAAGCATTTCTTGGTTTTTAATATTTCTAGGATTTATTATGGCTGGACCATTTCTAAAAATTGGGATATTATTGTTTTCAGCTTCAGTACTATTCCAAATAATAACATTGCCTGTAGAATTTAATGCTTCTAGCAGAGCAATTGTTCAACTTGGAAATCTAGGTATTATAGATGAGGGTGAGGTAAGACAAAGTAGAAAAGTGCTTTCAGCAGCAGCCTTAACATATGTTGCAGCAGCACTAGTTTCAATACTTCAATTACTTAGATTGTTACTAATAGCTCAAAGAAGAGATGACTAAAAATAAAGTGGGTTGTTTAGAAACAACCCTTTTTTATGTTTAATAAAAGGGAGAAATTTATATGGATGCAAGAGAAATTGGATTTAAAGTATTATGCGATATAGAGAAAAATAATAACTATTCAAATATTGCAATAAATAAGCATTTTAAAAACTTAGAAATAAGCGACATGGATAGAGGACTTGCAACAGAGTTAATCTATGGAGTAGTAGAAAATAAATATTACTTAGATTATATAATTAATAAACTTTCAAAAATAAAAGTAAAAAAAATGTCAACTTATGTTAAAATCTTTTTAAGAATGGGAACATATCAAATTTTATTTTTAAATAGTATATCAGATTATGCAGCAGTTAATGAAACTGTAAAATTATCTAAAAAATATGATAAAAAATCTTCTGGTTTTATAAATGCTATTCTTAGAAATGAAATAAGAAATAAAGATACTATAATGGACATAACTGAGGAAGATAGTGTAAAATACTTATCTATAAAGTATTCTTACAACTCTTGGATTATAAAAAATTGGATAGATAATTTTGGACAAGAATTTACTGAAGATTTATTAGAAGCAAACAATGAAAAGCCTAGTATTTATATAAGAACAAATACACTTAAAATCAGCAGAGAAGAGCTTATTGAAAAATTAAATCAAGAGGGTATTATGTGTTTGAAAGTCCCTATGGTGGAAGAAGCTATAAAAGTCGAAAAATTAAAAAATATAGAAAATAATGAGTTATTTAAGGCTGGTTTATTTACAATTCAAGATATAAGTTCTATGATAGTAGGGAAAGTAATTAATCCAAAGGAAGATTCATTGATTTTGGATGTATGTAGTGCTCCTGGTGGAAAATCTACTCACTTAGCCACTTTAATGAATAATACAGGTCAAGTAATAGCTAGAGATATTTTTGAGCATAAACTAAAGCTTATAAAAGTTACTGTAAATAGACTTGGTCTTAAAAATGTATGTGTAGAAGGATTTGATGCTTCTGAAATTGATGAAAATAGCATAAATAAATTTGATTATGTTTTAGCAGATGTTCCTTGTTCTGGCCTTGGTATAATAAGACGTAAACCAGAAATTAAATACAAGAAAGAAGAAGAGTTAGAAGATATTACTTCTATACAAAAGAAAATATTAGAAAATGCATCAAAGTATGTTAAAATTGGAGGAACTTTAGTATATAGTACATGTACAGTTCAAGACATGGAAAACATAAATATAATTAATTCTTTTATTGAAGAAAACAATAATTTTGAATTGACTCCAATTGATACAATAAATGTAGATTTAGACAATCAAGATAAAGGATATTTAAAAATATATCCCAATATTCATGGTATAGATGGTTTTTTTATAGCAAAATTAAAGAGAATAAGGTAGTGAATAGAATGGAAGAGAAAAAAATAGTATTAAAAAACTTGACTGAAGATGAACTCAAGGAATTTATGAAAACTATAGATGAAAAACCTTTTAGAGGGAGCCAAATATTTTCTTGGATATATAAAGGTGCAAAAACTTTCGATGACATGAATAATATACCAAAAAGTTTGAGAAATAAATTAGAAGAAGTTTCATGTATAGGTCATATAGATATAGAATTAAAGTTAGAATCTAAGGTAGATGGGACAAAAAAATATTTGTTTTTATTAGATGATGGAAATATAATAGAAACTGTGATGATGGATTATGACAGTAGGGTTACTGTTTGTGTTTCTAATCAAGTAGGATGTAGAATGGGATGTAACTTCTGTGCATCTACAATGGATGGACTGATTAGAAATTTAGAACCATGGGAGATTTTAGACCAAGTTATTAAGATTCAAGAAGATACTGGCAAAAGAGTATCAAATCTTGTCTTAATGGGAAGTGGTGAACCACTTGACAATTTTGAAAATACAAAACAATTTTTAAAAATAATTAATGAAAAAAATGGTCTTAATATAGGGTATAGACATATAACTCTTTCAACTTGTGGGATAGTGCCAAAAATGTACGAGTTGGCTGATTTGAAAATAGCTATAAATTTGGCTTTATCACTTCATTCACCATATGATGAAGAAAGAAGAAAGATTATGCCTGTAGCAAATGCCTATTCTATTAAAGAAATACTAGATGCATGTAGATATTATATAAAAAAGACAAATAGAAGGGTTACATTTGAATACTCTCTTATAAAAGGTGTAAATGACTCAGAAAATGAGGCAAAGGCACTAGCAAAGCTTTTAAAAGGTATGCTATGCCATGTAAATTTAATACCAATAAATAAGGTTGAAGAAAGAGAATATGAAAAGCCAGACAAGGCATTTATTTATAAGTTTAGAGATAGTTTAGAGAAAAACAATATACCTGCTACAGTTAGAATGTCTATGGGTTCTGATATTAGTGGAGCTTGTGGCCAATTGAGAAGAAAATACAAGTAATATGTAAGGAGGAAGTCGTATGGTTTATAGTTGTGCCTCCCATATAGGAAAAGTAAGAAAAAACAATGAAGACTATTGTGAGGGAGAAGTTATAGATACAGAACATGGTCCAATAGGAATATTTGCCATAGCTGATGGAATGGGTGGACATAAAAAAGGGGAAGTCGCCAGTAAGTTAGCAGTAGAAAATATAATTGATTTTCTAAAAGAAAACTTATTACAGCATGATAATGTAAAAATAGACTATATAGATGATATACTAAAACAGGCTTATAATAATGTAAACTCAATTGTGCACAAGAAATCTATGGAAGATATAGCATTTGAAGGAATGGGAACTACATTAGTTACAGCGATAGTGTATAATAATGTCTTGTATGTGGCAAATGTTGGAGATAGCAGATGTTATTTGTTAACAGATGAAAAATTTGATAAAATAACTATAGACCATTCTGTGGTTGAAGAACTTATGATGGCTCATGTTATTACAGAAGAAGAAGCGAGAAGACATCCACAGAGAAATAGAATAACTAGAGCAATTGGAACAGATGATATGGTTGTTGTAGATATTTTTAAGAAGGAAATCAAAAAAAGTGATATAATACTTCTTGCAACAGATGGATTAACCGGGTTTATTTATGACGAAGATATAAGAAGTTTAATATTAGATTATGAATATGAGAGAATTAGTGATATAAGTGATGAATTGATAAGCATGGCCAATGATGTTTCTGGTAAAGATAATGTTTCGGTGATAGTAATAAAAGTATAATTAGGACGGTGATATTGTGGGAGATACAATTTTAGGAAATAGATATGAAATCATCAGGAAGATTGGTGATGGAGGAATGGCCTTTGTATATGAGGCTAAAGACAGATTATTAAACAGGACTGTTGCACTTAAAGTACTCAGACCTGAATTTGTAGATGATGATGAATTTTTAACAAAATTTAAAAGAGAAGCAGAAGCAGTAGCAAGCCTTTCACATCCAAATATAGTAAATGTATATGATGTTGGGGAAGATGGAAAAGTTCACTACATTGTAATGGAATTTGTAGATGGAAAAAATTTAAAGGAAATTATACAGGATGAAGGGATATTAGACGAATATACTGCACTAGATATAACAAAACAAATAGCTATGGCACTTAGTGCTGCACATAAAAAGGGGATTATACATAGAGATATAAAACCTCATAATATTCTCATATCCAATGAAGGAAGAGTAGTAAAAGTAGCTGATTTTGGTATAGCCAAAGCTGTCTCAAATTCAACAATGACTAATATTGGTAGTATAATAGGTTCAGTACACTATTTTTCACCAGAGCAAGCTAAAGGAAAGTTTGTAACTAATAATGCAGACTTGTATTCTTTAGGTATAGTTTTATATGAAATGCTGATAGGAAAAGTACCATTTAGAGGAGATAGTCCAATTTCTATCGCACTTCAACATATTAATGATGATATAGATTTTACATCAGAAGAAAAAGTTAGGATTCCTCAAAGTGTAAGAACTACAATAAAAAAGCTTACAGAAAAATCTAGTGCAGATAGATACCAAACTGCTGAAGAGTTAATAGAAGATATAGATTATATAGAAAAAAATATTGACTTAGATTTTATAAAGGAATATGATGATTTTGCAACGAAGAAAATTGATGAAAAAGAAATTAGTAAAGCTGTAAATCCAGTACTTGCAAAGCCAGTTCCAGAAAAAGTAGTTAAACCTATAGAAGTTGCTGATTTAGATGAAGATGATGATTTTTATGAAGAAGATGAAGATGAGGAAGAGATAATGAGAGCTAAAAAGAATCAAAAACCTAAGAATACTCAAAGTAAGAGGGCTAAGAAAAAGAAGAAAAAACAAGAAAGTCCTAAAGCTAGAAAAAGACTAAAGGTAGTCGCAGCAGTTTTGATAGTAATCTTATGTGCACAAGTATTCTTAGCATATAAATTTTTATTTGCTGGAGGATTTGGTAGTAAAGATTTAACTGTTCCTAATCTTGTGAATATGACATTAGAGGAAGCACAAAGTGAAGTTGAAAAAGAAGGATTGTCCTTAAGTGTAAAAAGTGAAGAGTATAGCAGTGAGGTTGACAAAAATTGTATAATATCGCAAACACCTGAAGGTGGAAGTACAAATATTAAAAAAGGTGACACTATAAATGTCGTTGTAAGTAAAGGTGCAAATGAAGCTTCAGTTCCCAATGTAGTAGGTATTACTTTAACTAATGCAAAAAAAGTTATAGAGGAAAATAAATTGAAAGTTGGTACTGTCAAGTACGAATATAGTTCAGTATATAAAGAAGGTACAGTTTTAAGTCAGAGCCCTAGTTCTGGTTCATCAAGTGTTCAAGAAGGTGATGAAATAGACCTATATGTTAGCAAAGGCCCAGAAAAATCAAATACGCCAACGCCAACAACACCAAATAAGACTCCAACAACACCAAACGAGGATGATACAACAACACCTGGTTCAAACTCAGGAAATAGTGGAGGAAATTCAGGAGGTTCAAACTCAGGAAATAGTGGAGGAAGCTCAGGAGGTTCAAACTCAGGAAATAATGGAGGTAATTCAGGAAATAATGGAGATAATTCAGGAAATAGTGGAGATAACTCAGGAAATAGTGGAGGAAACTCAGGAAATAATGGAGATAATTCAGGAGGCTCAAACTCAGGAAATAGTGGAGATAACTCAGGAGGTTCAAACTCAGGAAATACTGGAGAAACTCCATCAGGAACTGGTGGAAATATTGGCAAATCAGAATAAATATTAGCTAAAAATAAAAAGCTGTCCTTTTATAGAAATTATTTTCTTTAAAGGGGCAGTTTGTTTTGTATAAAATATTAGATTAATTATAAGGGAGATAAATATTTATGAATAAAAATAATAAAACAGTTTTGGTCACAGGAGGCTCTAGAGGAATTGGAAGAGCAATATCTAAAACATTTGCAAAAGATGGGTATAATGTATTGATAAACTTTAATAAATCAGAAAATGAGGCTAAAGAACTATACACTGTATTAAATGAAAAAGGTTTTTCTGTAAAATTATTTAAAGCTAATATTTCAAATAGAGAAGAAGTTGAAAATATGATAGATTATTGCATAAAGGAGTTTGGAGGATTGGATGTACTTATAAATAATGCTGGTATAAGTCAAGATAAGTTATTTACAGATATAACTGATGAAGATTGGGATAATATGATGAATATTAACTTAAAAGGAAGTTTTTATTGTTCACAAATTGCTTTAAAATACATGATATCAGAAAAAAAAGGAAACATAATTAATATATCTTCAATTTGGGGTATATCAGGTGCTTCTTGTGAGGTACATTATTCTGTATCAAAAGCAGGTATAATAGGAATGACAAAGGCATTAGCTAAAGAAGTTGCTCCATCAAATATTAGAGTAAATAGCATAGCACCAGGAGTTATTAATACAGATATGTTATCTGAATATAATGAAGATGAGATAGATGCTCTTGTAGAGGAAACTCCTTTAATGAGATTAGGAACACCAGAAGATATAGCAAATTGTGCTATTTTTTTAGCATCTGATAAATCAAGTTTTATTACTGGTCAGGTAATTAGTCCAAACGGAGGATTTGTTATTTAAAAAAAATGTGGTATTATATAAAAATAGGAAAGAATAACACTATATACTACTCATAAACAGCATATGTTTATATAATTTTATAAAGGGAGGTATTTGATGCTAGAAGGAAAAATTATAAAAGGGATTAGTGGATTTTATTATGTAGATACAGAGAAAGGTCTTTATGAATGTAAGGCTAGAGGTATATTTAGAAAGCAAAAAGTAACACCTTTAGTTGGTGACAGAGTTAAAATAAGTGTTGTTGATGAAGATGAAAAAAAGGGAATTGTGGAAGAAATAGATAGTAGAGATACAGAACTTATAAGACCACCTATAGCAAATGTAGATAAGGCACTAATAGTATTTGCAATAAAAAATCCTAAACCAAACTTATCTCTTTTAGATAGATTTATAGTTTTGGCAGAAAAAGAAAATTTAGAAACTGTAATAATCCTTACAAAAGCAGATTTAGATGATGATAACATATTAGAGCATGTTAAAAATATATACGAGCTTAGTGGATATAAGGTTATTCCTGTAAGCAATGTCACTAAGTTAAATATAGATAAAGTAAAAGATGAATTAAAAGAAAATGTAGTAGTATTTGCAGGACCATCTGGAGTTGGAAAATCAAGCTTATTAAATGAAATAGATGAAAATTTTAAACTGCAAACAGGTGTAGTAAGTGATAAAATAAAAAGAGGAAAACATACCACTCGTCATGCTGAACTTTTAAAGTTAGAGTTTGGTGGAATGGTTGCAGATACACCAGGTTTTAGTTCACTTGCACTTGAAGACATAGAAGAAGTTGAACTTAAAGATTATTTTATAGAATTTGATAAATTTAATGATTGTAAGTTTGGTTCAAAATGTATTCATGAAAATGAACCTAATTGTGCTATAAAAGAAGCTGTTGCAAATGGAGAAATATCTAAAGAAAGATATGATAGTTATATACAGCTACTAAATGAAATAAGACAAAATAACAGTAGGAGGTATTAGAAACATGATTAAATTAGCACCATCAATATTATCAGCAGATTTTGCAAAATTATTAGAGGATGTAAGAAAAGTGGAAAGTGCAGGATGTGAATATCTTCATATCGATGTAATGGATGGACATTTTGTACCAAATATTACACTAGGACCACTTGTAGTTAAAAGTTTAAAAAAAGAGAATATAAATATGGTATTTGATGCTCATCTTATGATAGAAAATCCAGACCAATATATTGAAGATTTCGTAAAAGCAGGATGTGATATAATAACTGTTCATCAGGAAGCTTGTACACATCTACATAGAACTATACAAAATATAAAATCACATGGAATAAAGGCAGGTGTAGTACTTAATCCAGCAACACCAATAGATACTATTAAACATGTACTATCTGATTTAGATATGGTGCTTTTAATGTCTGTTAATCCTGGATTTGGAGGACAATCATTCATACCTTGTGTGCTAGATAAAATTAAAGAGTTAAAAACACTTATAGATAGTAAAGGATTAAATATTGATATAGAAGTTGATGGTGGTATAAGTCCTAAAAATGTAGCTGAAGTTGTACAAGCAGGAGCTAACGTAATAGTAGCAGGCTCTGCAATATTTGGAAGTGATGACATTCAAGAAACAGTTAATTTATTTAGAAAGAATGCTTCTCTTGAAGAATTAGTTTAGACTTAGGTATGAAAATCTGTATTGTTTTAAATGGTGAAATTGAAGACTATAAAATTACAAGAGATATTATACTTAAAGAATGTTATGACTGCATAATATGTGCAGATGGAGGCGCAAATCACACCTATAAAATGGATATAATACCAGATTATATCTTAGGAGATTTAGATTCAGTAGAAGAAGAGAAGATAAATTTCTATATAAATCAAGGTGTTAAATTTGAAAAATTTCCATCTAAAAAGGATGAAACTGATACAGAGCTATGTCTCTTTTTAGCTAAAACTATTAAAGCTAACCATATTGATTTTTTTGGTGCCTTAGGTGGAAGAATTGACCATACCCTTGCAAATATAAAGCTATTATATTATTTAAAAGAAGATGGAATATATTCTAGGATACTCTCAGATAAAGAAGAGATGTATATAGTTGAAAATGAAGAATTTACCTTGTTTGGAAACAAAGGAGATACTATTTCTGTAATAGCTGTAAAAGGAGATGCTAAAGGAGTAACACTTACTGGTTTAGAATATCCTTTGGATGATTATTATATGAAGTATTCAGTACCTATTGGAATATCCAATGTTATGTTAGGGAATTCTTGTAAAATTAAAGTAGAGCAAGGATGTGTACTTGTAGTTAGAAATTTATAAAAATGGACTTTAATAATTGATTTTATATTACAGAGCAGATACAATCAAGTAAAATATATTTATAATTGTATCTGCTTTTTAGTATATAATTATAAATATATAATAACTTTTGACGCAAGGGGGATTTTTTGTGATAGACAGTATTATTTTCGATTTAGATGGAACTCTATGGGATTCAACTGAAGGAGTATGTAAGGTATGGCAAGAGGTCTTAGATAAACGTGAGGATATAGGTTTAAATGTTACAGTAGAATTATTTAGAAGTGTTATGGGTCTTTCATTTGATGAAATAGCAAAGCGTTTATTTCCAGATTTAGATGAAGAACAAAGAATGAATCTATTAGATGAATGTTCTGCAGGAGAATGTGATTACTTATCTGAACATGGAGGTAAATTATTTGAAGATATAGAAAATACTCTTGAGAAATTATCTGAAAAATATAAATTATTTATAGTAAGTAATTGTCAAAAAGGATATATAGAATCTTTTTTAAAAGCACACAAGCTAGAAAAGTACTTTATAGATTTTGAGTGTCCTGGCAATACTGGATTGCATAAAGGTGAAAATAATAAACTCATAATTGATAGAAATAAACTAACTAACCCAATCTATATTGGAGACACTCAAGGGGATGCAAATAGTGCTAAATTTGCTGGGATTCCTTTTGTATATGCAAAATATGGTTTTGGAAATGTGGATGAATATGATTATTCTATAGAGTCATTTAAAGATTTGTTAGAACATGATATATTAAAATAAGAGAAGTATAAAGTTTGTTTTTAAATAACAAAAATAATCTACAGGGGGACTTAAAATGGAATTACAAGATACTATTTACAAAAGACAAAGTGTAAGAAAATTTAAAGAACAAGATGTTTTAGATGAAGATATTTTGAAAATGGTAAAAGCTGCAGGGGCAGCTCCATCAGGTAAAAACATTCAAAACTGGCATTTTGTAGTTATAAAGCGTCGTGATTTAATGGAAAAGATAGCAGATGTGATAACTAAAAAACAGCAAGAAATACTTGTAGAGATGGATAAAATATCAGTAGAAAAAGCTAATAGATTTAGAAAATTTGTGCCAAACTTTACTTTATTTTATTTAAAAGCTCCAGTTTTGGTATTAGTTTTTACAAAGGTATACAATCCATCTGGCTATTATGAGTTAGAACTTATAAATGCACCTAAAGAGACTATAGATAAGTTGTTTGTAAGAAATCCAGGCATGCAAAGTTTAGGAGCAGCAATTGAAAACTTTACATTATCAGCAATTGAACTTGGGTATGGTTCTTGTTGGTTGACAAGCCAGAACTATGCAGCAGATGAGATAGAAGCTGTTTTAGAGAAAGAAACAGGATTTGAAAAAGGCGAATATTTCTTGGGAGCAATGTTGGCACTTGGAGTACCAGAAGATAACTTAAGAAGTCCATCTAAAAAACCAGTAGAAGACATATGTACATTTATAAAATAAAAACAAAAATTTTTATAAAAAATAAATAAATTAAAAATAAATATGCAAAAATTAAAAAGTAGATTTTATTGATATTAAATTTATATTTCAGGTTGTTGATTTAATTAATACAATAAGGCCTACTTTTTTTGTGTATATTAAAACAAGTAAATTTAAATCTTTAGAAAATCTTTAGAAAAGTATCTATAATATCTTAAGTTTTTAGCTTTAATATTAGATATATAAATAAGGTAAAACAGTATTGAAGTTAAATTAAAGGGAGGGTTCTGAAATGGACATTAAAGATAAATAATTAGAATAGACCACTATAAATTTATAAAAAAATGGAAAAACTTCTATCATATTGTATAATCATATATGTAAAGGTAGTTTATAAATTAATTGATATAAAGGAGATTAAAATGAATTCATATAATATTTTGGTGGTAGAAGATGAAAAGGAAATAGCAGATGCTATAGAAATATACCTTTTAAATCAAGGGTATAATGTTTTTAAAGGTTACAATGGATTGGAAGGTCTTAAAATTATAGAAAGCCAAGAAATACACTTAGCTATAGTTGATATAATGATGCCTCAAATGGATGGAATAACGCTTACAATGAAGCTTAGAGAAAATCATAATTTTCCAGTGATAATGCTATCTGCAAAATCAGAAGAAGTTGATAAAATAATGGGGCTTAACATAGGCGCGGATGATTATGTAACAAAACCCTTTAAGCCATTAGAGTTATTGGCTAGAGTTAATTCTCAACTTAGAAGATATACTAAGTATCTAAATATGATAAAAAATAAAGAAGAAAGTTCAGAAAGTAATGAAGGTGTATTTGTAATAGGTGGATTAGAATTAAATGAAAATACAAAAGAAGTTAGTATTGATGGAAATTATATAAAAACAACTCCTATAGAATTTAAGATATTAAGTTTACTTATGAGAAATGCAGGAAGGGTCTTTTCTGCAGACGAAATATATGAAAGAGTTTGGAATGAAAATGCTGTAAATACAGATACAGTCATGGTGCATGTTAGAAATATAAGGGAGAAGATAGAAATCGACCCAAAAAATCCAAAATATTTAAAGGTGGTGTGGGGTGTTGGATACAAAATTGAAAAAATTTAAGGAAAAATATATAATTAGTGTGATAGTTTTTATACTTATGTTATTAGCATCATTAGGTATGATTAGTCAATATCCAACTATACAGGCAGCTGCTAAAGGTGGAGCTAAAAATCCATTTGAGCAAGAAGGATTTGTAGATGACATATATAAAGGAAGTTATGTTTTATATCACAATATGAAAGAAGAACAAGAAGGTAAGATGATACAACCTTCGAAGCTTTTTTTAAGTGAAGAAACTATAAATTATATAAAAAATGCTAGTAAAGAAAAAAGCACATATGAAGGTTCAGAGAACTATTATTCTGATGATAGTATTAATGCAGATTTTAATGAAAACTTTGATGAATGGGAATCTTTTATTAATAATTCAAGTAAAAATTTAAAATATTATTTAGTTGATAAAGAAAATAACTTTGAGCTTTTTAATGAAAATAAAGAATTAAAAGCACTTGATACAACAAAAAATGATGTATCAAAAGAAGAGTCTGATAAAAATCAGCCTCAAGATACAACTATGAATGATGAAGAAAGACAAGAAAAGATTAAAAATATAAAAGCAAATTATAGATTTTATCTTGTAATGAATTTTGATAAAGATGGAAAAGTAAATATTGTAGACTCTTATGGAGTAAATCAAAACATTATCAGCCAAATGTTATTATCTAAATCTAGAGAAGATTTGATGGATACAGATTTAGGTGGGAATTCAATCTCATATAAATTATCTCCAATAAAAAATAAAACATTAGTATATGCTGTACCTAAAGTAATAAGCCAAGATAGTTCATATAGCTCATATAATGATTATGGAATGATTTATAGTAGTGATGATATAAGTGGATATATAAATAATGTAGAGAATAATTCGTATTATAAGATTTCTGCAATGATTATAAAAATCATAGTATCTATAGTTGTAATTGTAGCTGTAGTATTTCCATATAGAAAATTTAAAGAGTTATTAGGGTTTGAGATAATCACAAGAATACCATTAGAGATACTTTTTATTGCTATTGCTATTATACAGGGTATTGTAGATTTATATCCTACTGGTATAATAAGTAACACATTGAATGGAAATTATGTAAAGTATCTAATAAATAATGATATAAGTAGTAAAATGGCAAATATATTAGTAAGCTCAATGAATTTAATTTATTGGTTTGTAGTCTTCTCAATAATATTTGTATTTATAGCACTTTTAAAACATATTTTAAACTTTGGAATAAAAGAATACTTTGTAAAAAATACTTTGACAGGAATGTTTTTAAAATGGTTTAAAAAATCAAGTAAGGTAGTTATTAATCAAGTTAGAATGACAAATTTAAAAGAAAAGCCAAATAAAACTATAGCTATAATTCTATCAGTAAACTTATTAATTATAGTTATAATGTGTAGTATGTGGTTCTTTGGAATAATACTTGCATTAATTTACTCAGTAGTTTTATTTAAGTTATTGTCAGACTACTCTAAGAAAACAATATGTGAATACAATCAACTTTTAGATGTTACAAAGAAAATTTCAGATGGAAATTTAGAAGTAAATATGGAAGATGATTTAGGGTTCTTTAATCCTATCAAAGATGAGCTTGGAAATATTCAATCTGGATTTAAAAAAGCTGTCGATGAAGAAGTTAAAAGTCAAAAGATGAAAACAGAGCTTATATCAAATGTATCACATGACTTAAAAACACCTTTGACATCTATAATCACTTATATAGATTTACTAAAGGATGAAAATATAACAGATGAAAATCGTAAAATATATATTGATACATTGGATAGAAAGTCACAAAGACTACAACACTTAATAGAAGATTTATTTGAAGTGAGCAAGGTAAATAGTGGAGATGTGCATTTAAATATAGTAAATGTAGATATTATATCTCTAATGAAACAGACATTACTGGAATTAGATGATAAAATAGCAGAGTCATCACTGAAGGTAAGAAATAATTTTTCAAGTGAAAAAATAATATTACCATTAGATAGTCAACGCACATTTAGAGTATTTGAGAATCTTATAATAAATATAAGTAAATACGCAATGCCAAATTCAAGAGTATATGTTGATATTTTAGAAACAGATAGACAAGTAAATATCATGCTTAAAAATATGTCAGCAACTGAAATTGATTTTAGTGTAGATGATATAATGGAGAGATTTGTAAGAGGAGATAAATCACGTAATACAGAAGGTTCTGGACTTGGTCTAGCAATAGCAAAAAGTTTTGTAGAGCTACAAGGTGGTAAAATGAAGATAGATATAGATGGAGATTTATTTAAAGTTACAATTACTTTTAATAAAAACTAAGTTAGATTTTTATCACAGATTATAACTATAGAATTTGCAAAATAAAATTTTTTAAGAGTGCTATTTTAAAGTAGCACTCTTTTTATTGCTTTACATTGAGTATTATCTTGTATAGAATACTATGGAATCTCTCAGAAACTTTGCCAGCCCAGGTTGTTCTTTATCATAATATGATGTAAAACGTTCATCATCTACATACATCTGCGCTAAAGTAGCATGAGCCTCCTTAGAGTACGTATTCCAAGTGTAACTCAACCATTTTTGATGTAATATTGCAACTTCTTGAGAAAGTTCATTAGATGCATCACCAGTTTCAAAAGCTTGTTTGAGTTTACTAATTATCTCAGCACTTAAATCTTGCCAATCCTCATAATCTTTTTTAGACATATTTTTAAATTTTTTATTTGATTGATTGATTACATCTTCACCATATTTTTCTCTAATTTCAGTTCCATAATTTTTTTCATTTTCATCAATCATCTTTTCTTTAAAACCTTCAAATTTTTCTAAATCTGTCATAATATATTTTCCTTCCTTTAATGCTATAGTTTTAGTTACATTTTCTATCAGTAAGTCAATTTGTTTTCTTTTAGCTAGTAATTTGCTATGATGTTGTTTTAATGCACTTAGACTGTCAAAAGTTGGTGAATTTATAATTCTTTTTATATCTTCTAAGCTGATGCCTAATTCTCTATAAAAAAGTATTTGTTGTAGCTTATTAACTTCATTTTGACCATATATACGATAACCTGAGGAATTTATTTTAAGTGGCTTAAGAAGCTCGATTTCATCATAGTATCTAAGGGTTCTAGTACTTATACCAGCTATTTTACTTAATTTCTGAACTGTATATTCCATAAGTAATACCTCCTATAAATTAAATATACACTTTTACGTAACGTCAATGTCAATACATTAAAATATAAAAATTTATATCTTTTAATAAAAATATAAAAAAATATCTTTATTGGATATTTTAATCATAAGTGTCAATAATCACTAGTGAAAATTAAAAAATAAAATTTATAGATTATTTTTATCAAAAGATAGAGAATCTATAACCTGGGAGGAATTGTATGAATTTAAAAAGAAGCAAAGAAAAACGTGAAGAATATAGAAGGCTGTATTCAGATAAAGAAAGTTTTTTAAGTTTGATTCAAAATTTTACAAGCGTCTCAATAGCAAAGGAATTAACTCTTAAAAATATAGAGTTAGAAACATCTTTCATATGTGAATATAAAGGAAAGGAGGTAGATATAATTTATAAAGTTTTTTCTAAAAATCGTAAAATTTCACACTATATAGTGTTGGAGTTTCAAACAGAAATGGATACAGAGATTGTACCAAGGTTAAAATCATACAGAGAGCAAATTTGGAAAAGCTTTATAATGAAAAAGAGTCTTGAAGAAATAGAGCGCAAAGATTTTAAACTCCCAAAAGTTATACCAGTAGTTTTATATAGTGGACCTGAAAGGTTAAGTAAAAAAAGAGGTATTTTAGATATTATAGAATCTGCATCAGAAGATAGTAATAATTCCAGTATAAAAAATTAAAATTACATAATGTGTTTATCGGTCTAAAATGGGAACTTATCGCATAAACTTAAATATGAAAATATTTGTAGATACAAGTTCTATGTGGAGGTGTTCCATGAGAAATAACAAGTCTAAGGTATTGCTAGGAATACTGTGTCTAGCAACAGGAATGGCAGTAATTTTATCTATGTTGCTTCCTGGCTGGATTTGGTCAGCACTTACCGCATTAATACTTATTGGATGTGGAGCATTATTATTTTTTTGTTAAAATAATTTTAACTATAAAGTGTGGGGTGAGTATTGATGAAAGTAGTAACAATAAAGTTACCAAAATGGATTTCAAACATAGTTTTAAAATTTATGAGAAAGAGTAAAAATGATTAAATTTAAAAAGCCTACTTTCGGAAGTAGGCTTTTAAACGTGGCTATTAAGCTCTTTCAATTTTACCAGAACGTAAACATCTAGTACAAACTTTTACTCTCTTAGGAGCTCCATCTATAATCGCTCTTACGCTTCTTAAATTAGCTGACCATGTTCTTTTATTATGTTTATTTGAGTGTGATACTTGGTTTCCAGAAACCTTACCTTTACCACATACGCTACATACTTTTGCCATCTACGCACACCTCCTTAAAATGATAACTATTTAAAGACTAAAAACATATTTATATTATCATAAATAACAAAAATTTGCAATAGAAATATATATTTGCCTTACATATATTGAAGAATTTCTTATTATCATATAAAATTATATATATAATTTTATATAAAGTAAATATATTTGAAAAATAATTATTATTTTTCTTTAAATATATAGACAATACAAGAAATTTTATCCAAAAACTTTTCTAGGTTTAAATTATACCATATTTATAGTATGATATGATTATAATTTTATATAATAAATAAGTAAAAATAGTAAAAAATAAATTAAGAACCATTTTTAATAAAAATAAACTTAAGGGGGTCAACCATGAGTGCAAAGGTAATGAATCAATATGGAAGTATAGAAATAGATAATCAAGTAATAGCTCAAGTCACATATAGAGCTGCAATGGAAAGTTATGGTCTAGTAGGTTTAGCATCTAAATCTAAAGGAATAGTAGAATTATTAAAAGGTGAAAATGCTACTAAAGGTGTTAGAGTAGAAGAAGTAGAAGAAGATGCCATAGCAATAGAACTTTATGTTATAATACAATATGGTACAAATATATCTACAGTTGCAAATAACATAATAGATAGAGTTAAATATGTAGTTGAAAAGATGACTGGCGTAAGAGTCACTAAAATTGATATTAATGTACAAGGAATAAGAGTTAAGTAATTTTATAGGAGGAAAGAAATGATTCAGTATATAGATGGTAAAAGGTTAAGAGAGATGTTCATTTCAGGTGCAAACAATCTCCAAAACAATAAAGATTTAGTTGACAAATTAAATGTATTCCCTGTACCAGATGGAGATACAGGGACCAATATGTCCTTAACTATATCTTATGCCTTAAAAGAGTTAGCGAAAGTAGACAATGATAATATATCAGACATCGGAAAAGCATTATCTAAAGGCTCTTTAATGGGTGCGAGAGGAAACTCAGGAGTTATACTTTCACAAATAATTAGAGGTATAGCTAAGTCTATAGAGGGAAAAAGTAAATTATCGACAGATGATTTAGCAAAAGCTTTTAAAAATGGTGCTGATACAGCTTATAAAGCTGTAATAAAACCAATTGAAGGAACTATACTTACTGTAGTTAGAGAGAGCGGAGAGTTTGCAGTAAAAGCTGCTAAAAAAGAAAAAGATGTAGTAAAGTTTTTAAGTATGCTTGTAAAGGAGTCAAATGCTTCACTAGAAAGAACTCCAGACCTCCTAAAAAATCTAAAGGATGCTGGTGTAGTTGATTCTGGAGGAAAAGGGCTTGTACTTATATATGAAGGTATGTTAGCTTCTATAAAGGGTAACAATATAGAAATAAAAAGTGTTAGCCTAGACACTAATGTTGCAACAAATATAGACTTCCCAAAGAATAGCACTAGCACAGATGATATAAAATACTGTTATTGTACAGAATTTATACTAGAAAGTTCTAAAGTAGAAGATACGAAAATACGAGATATAATGATGGCTTATGGTGATAGTCTAGCAGTAGTTGGAGATGATGGAGTCATAAAGGTACATGTACACACTAATGACCCAGGAGACGTGCTTCAAGAAGCTCTAAAGTATGGTCAATTATTAACTATAAAAATAGAAAATATGAAGTTACAACATGAAAATACAATATTGGAAGTAGAAGAAAAAAAAGAAAATGATAGTGAGCCTTTAGAAGAAGAAAGAGAATTTGGATTCATAGCGACTTCTATGGGTGAAGGATTAGCAAATATATTTAAAGATTTTGGTGTTGACCATATAATAGAAGGTGGTCAAACTATGAATCCAAGTACTGAAGACTTTATGAATGCCATAAGGGATATAAATGCTAAAAATATATTTATTTTCCCAAATAACAGCAATATAATAATGGCTGCTAACCAAGCTAAAGAATTGAGTGATAAAAATATAATAGTTATACCTACAAAAAACACACCTCAAGGATTTGCTGCATTAGTAACATTTAATGGAGAATTAAGTGAAGATGAAAATGAAGAAGCTATGATGAATGCTTTAAATTCAGTTAAATCAGGTCAGGTAACTTTTGCTGTTAGGGATACAGTAATGAATGAAATTGATGTTAAAGAAGGTAATATAATTGGAATTGCAGAAGGTAAATTATTATCAGCAGGGGATTATGTAGATGAAGTAACATCAAATCTTATTGAAAAATTGGTTGATGAGGATACTGCTATAATAACTTTATTCTTTGGTGAAGATGTTACAGAATCTCAGGCAAATGAACTTCGTACTTCTTTAGAAGAAAAATTTGAAGATGTAGATGTGGAATTATATTATGGAGGACAACCTCTTTATTATTACTTAATTTCAGTTGAATAATGATTATAAGAACCTGTATGACCATGTAGCTTTTATAAAGTTGGTTGTACAGGATTTTTGTGTAGTAGGTGATATATTTGTTGGATTTATATAAAGATGTTCAATATGTTAAAGGAATAGGCCCTAAAAAAGCATGTAAGCTAAATAAGTTGGGTATATTCACATTAAAGGACCTATTGTATTATTTTCCAAGGCAATTTGAAGATAGAAACAATCTTAAGAAAATAGCACAATTGGAGAATGATGAAAAAGCTACAATAAAAGCAGTAATATCAAGTATAAATACATTTAGTCCAAAAGAAGGAATGACTTTAACAAAGATTGATGTAAAAGATGAAACTGGTTCGGCTAAGTTAGTATTTTTTAATAAAACTTATATAAAAAATACATTTAGACCTGGAGATTCAATATTAGTTTTTGGAAAAGTTAAGAAAAGATTTAATAACTTAGAACTTACATCATGTGAATTAGAATATCTTACTAATTCACCTAAAAATACATGTAGATTTATGCCTGTGTATCAACTTACATATGGTGTTACAAATAAAGAGATTATGAGTATAATTAAGACTGTACTTGAAGATAAGGAATTAATTATACAAGAATACATGCCACAAAGAATTATAGAAAAATATAGATTATGTAACATAGATTTTGCAGTTAGAAACATTCATTCACCAAGCAATAAGGAATCGTTAAAAATAGCTTTATATAGAATTGTATTTGAAGAATTACTTATATTACAGTTGGGACTGTTTGTATTTAAAAGTGGAAGAAATAAAGAAAATGGAATAAAATTTACAATAAGTGAAAGTTTAAAAAATATAATAAGTTCTTTACCATTTAAATTAACTAAAGCTCAGAATAGAGCATTAGATGAAATTATAAATGATATGAATTCCGATAAAATAATGAATAGATTGCTTCAAGGTGATGTAGGTAGTGGTAAAACAGTAGTTGCTCTCTTAGCACTTGCAAATTGTGTCTTAAATGGTTATCAAGGCGCTTTGATGGCACCT
Source organism: Clostridioides sp. ZZV14-6154 (assembly GCF_020657785.1). Lineage (NCBI taxonomy): Bacteria > Bacillati > Bacillota > Clostridia > Peptostreptococcales > Peptostreptococcaceae > Clostridioides > Clostridioides sp. ZZV14-6154. The sequence goes on from NZ_JAGWCY010000002.1 coordinate 169,847, forward strand.
ACAGAGATATTAGCAGGACAGCATTATATTTCACTTACTGAAACCTTAAAAGATTTTGGCATAAATGTAGGCTTATTAATAGGTAGCCTTACAAAAAAACAAAAAGATACGGTATTAGAACAAATTAAAAATAATGAAATTGATATATTGATAGGAACACATGCGTTAATTGAAGATAAAGTTGAATTTAATAATATTGGTCTAGTTATAACAGATGAGCAGCATAGATTTGGAGTTATGCAAAGAAGTAGACTTTCATTAAAAGGAATAAATCCAGATATACTAGTAATGACAGCAACACCAATACCAAGAACATTAGCACTTATACTTTATGGAGATTTAGATATTTCTATTATAGATGAACTCCCACCAGGGAGACAGCCAATAGAAACACTTGCTATTGAAAAGAGCAAGAGAGATAGAGCTTATAATAACCTAGTAAGAAGAGAAGTTGAATCGGGAAGGCAAGTATATATTGTATGTCCATTAGTGGAAGAAAGTGAAGCAATAGAAGCTAAGTCAGCTGTTGAATTAGTAGAGGAATTAAGAGCTGAATACTTCTCAGATTTAAGACTTGGACTTCTTCATGGGAAAATGAAATCAAGTGAAAAAGATGAAGTAATGAGTAACTTTAAGAATAAAGAAATAGATATTCTGGTTTCAACAACAGTTATAGAAGTTGGTGTCAATGTGCCAAATGCAACTCTAATGATAATAGAGAATGCTGAAAGGTTTGGTCTTGCACAATTACATCAGCTTCGAGGTAGAGTTGGGAGAGGAAGCCATAAGTCATATTGTGTACTAATTTATGACTCTAAAACAGATGTATGCAGGCAGAGAATGTCTATAATGGAAGAAACAAATGATGGATTTAGAATTTCAGAAAAGGATTTAGAAATAAGAGGCCCTGGAGAGTTTTTTGGGACTAGACAACATGGACTTCCAGAATTAAAAGTAGCAAATTTGTTTAAGCATATAAAAATATTAAAGTTAGCACAGCAGGAAGCACGATATATATTAGGTGAAGATAATAATCTACAATTGAAAGAGAATATTCCACTTAAAAATGAAATTATAGATAAATTTAAAGATACATTGGAAGAAATTTCATTAAATTAATTTTAATTTATGTTAAAATATTATTGATGTAAGAATGTGCTGAAGGGAGATTGTCATATTGAGAGTAATTTCAGGAAAAGCAAGAGGATTAAAATTAAATACTCCAAAAAATGAAGATGTAAGGCCAACAACAGACAGAGTAAAAGAATCTTTATTTAATATAATAAATTCATATATAATGGAAAGTGAAGTTCTAGATTTGTTTGCTGGAACTGGTTCTTTAGGGATAGAGTGTTTGTCCAGAGGTGCAAAAGCATGTACTTTTGTAGATATTAGTAAAGAAAGCATAGAAATTGTTAAATCTAATATAAAAAAAGCAAGGGTTGAAAATGAGAGTTTTATTTTAAACCTTGATTTTAAAACTGCTATAGATAAGCTTAAGTTACAAAATAGTAAATTTGACATAATTTTTATGGACCCTCCATATTATAAAAATATGTTTATAGAAGCTATTGAAAAAATTGATAATTCCAATTTATTGAATGAAGATGGAATAATAGTTGTAGAGCATGATACTAATGATTTATTTCCAGATAAAATATGTAAGTTACAAAAAACTAAAGATAAAAAATATGGAAATACTACATTAACTTTTTATAAGGTGGAGGCATAAAATGGAAAATAAACCTAGAAAAGCTATATTTGCAGGAAGCTTTGACCCAATTACTAATGGACATTTAGATATTATTTGCAGGGCTTCGAAGTTATTTGACGAATTACAAATAGGAGTCCTAAATAATCCTAATAAAAAAGGTCTATTTAGCTTTGATGAAAGAGTAGAACTTATAAAAAAAAGTACAAGCCATCTAGAGAATATAAAAGTTGTAACTTTTGATGGGCTATTAATAAGTTACTGTCAAGAAAATGGAATTGGAGCATTAGTTAGAGGTGTAAGAAGTGGTGCTGATGTTGATTATGAGCTTCAAATGGCTCATATGAATAGAGAGCTTAATCCAGATATAGAGACTATAATTTTACCAAGTTGTACAAAATATTCATTTATAAGTTCATCTTTAATAAAAGAGGTTTTGCTCTTTGATGCTGATATAAAAAATTTGGTTCCAAAAATTGTTTTGGAAGAATTAAAGAAAAAAACTACTGGGGGTAATTGATATATGAAGATAGATTTAGAAATGATTGAACTATTTGATCAATTAGAGGAGATAATTAGAAGTGCTTCTACAATTCCTTTTTCACATAAATGTACTGTAGATAAGGATGAAGTTCTAGCAATAGTTAATGATATAAGAACTTTAATACCAGAAGAAGTAACACAGGCAGTTTGGATAAATAAAGAAAGAAATAAAATAATAAGCCAAGCTAAACAAGATGCTACAAACATAGTTGAACAAGCACAAAAAGAAGCTGAAAGAATACAACAAGAATATCAGGAAAATATAGAAGAATTAAAGAAAAATTCTGAAGATGTAGTAAAAGCATATGTAGAGTCAAGCGAACCTGTTGTTCAAGCAGACCAAAGAGCTAAGGATATAGTTGACAGAGCTGAAAGAATAGCCAATGAGATAAGAATTGGTTCAATTGAATATGCAGAAGATGTACTTTCTAGTGTTGAGTATAATTTAAAAGAAATATTAGAAGAAATAAAAAGAGATAAAGCTGAACTTAGACCTAAAAAATAAATTTTTTTAAGTAGATAAAAACAGACCATATAATTATATGGTCTGTTTTTTATGGAGCAATTTAATAAAAGAGATTTTAAAATCAAAAATTTCACTAAAAAATTCTAGTTTATCTTAACTATATTAATTACTATAAAAAATAAAAATAGCAACGTTGCTATAGAAAAAAACTATAATAGAAAAATATATATAGAAAAAACTGATTAGACAAGAAATACATGCTTTGATAATATTTTAAATGGAGTAAAATTATGTAGAATTACAATGAAAAAAGAAAAACCAAACAAGATGGAGGGAATTAAAGTGAGTATGTTGAAAAAATTGTGTTCACTAGCTATGGTGGTAATTATGACTACAACACTTATAACAGGGTGTTCAAGTGGTAGTGGAAAAGATGCAAAAAAGGATGGAGAAAAAGAAAAGCTAGTTCTTTGGATGCCACCAGTAGAAGATAATATGAAGGAAGTTTGGGACCCTATTTTAGATAAATTTGAGGAAAAAAATAACTGTGAAGTAGATTTACAGATAATTCCTTGGGAAAATTATTCAGAAAAATTTGCAACAGCCATAAGTGCTGATGAAGGCCCTGATGTTGGGTATATGTATGCAGAAATGTATCCTCAGTTTATACAAAGTGGAGCAGTAGAAGATTTAACTAACTATGCAACTAAAGAAGATAAAGAACAATCTATTTACATAAAAACATCTGAAATGATGGGTGGAATGTATGGAATGCCATTCCAAGCAGCAAATCCAGGTGTATTATACTATAACAAAGATATTCTAGATAAGATAGGAGAAAAACCTCCTAAAACATGGGAAGATTTTAAAAGAATCTGCCAAAAAGCAACAAAGGATACTGATGGCGATGGAAAAGTAGACCAATGGGGATTAGCTCAAGGATGGGGAGCTAAAACTTTTGGTAACATGAACTGGAACTGGTATCCATATTTATGGCAAGCTGGTGGAGACATATTTAATGACGATTTAAAATCAGTTAAATTTAATGATAAGAGTGGTTTAGACGCGGCTAATTTCTTAAAAGAATTACAAGCATATGTACCTGAAGATTCTTTATCTAAAGATAGTAATGAAATGATAGAAAGTGTATTTGGACCAGGAAAAGCAGCATTTACTATAATGTTGTCTTCTGCTGCAACAAGTGTATTTGATAAGTCATTTCCAGATTTAAATTGGGGATTTGTAACTGGTTTAGAAGATAAGAAAGCTGCAACTTTTGGAGCAGTAGACCATTTATCTTTAATGTCATCAGCAAAAGATAAAAAACTTGCATATAAATTAATACAACATATGTTAAGTGTTGAATCAATGACAGAATTCCATAAAGCAATACCAAGAGCACCAATAACAAAAGGTGAACCATATCAAGGTGATGAAAGATTTAAAGAAATGGTTGAAAATGATAAGGATGTATATAGACCATTAGTAGTAGGACCACATGGTGTTGAAATATATGAATATTTATGGAAAGAACTTCAAACTATGATTTCAGGAGATAAAACTCCAAAACAAGCATTAGATGATGCTGCAAAATATTCAAATGATTTATTAGCACAATAAAAGTTTAAGGCTGTAAGATGTTATAAAATACTTTACAGATTAAAATTAGCATTGTATTTATAAGTACAATGCTAATATTTATATTGGAGAGGATAAAAATGAATAACTTAGTTAGAGAGTTTGAAGAAAATTCAACAAGAAAAAAATTAAAACTAAATATTAAACCATATATATACATATTACCATTGGGCATAATTTTAGTGACATTTTATGTATTACCAATAATAATGTCAATATACTTTAGTTTTACAAAGTACAATATTATTAGTCCAGCAACATTTATAGGTTTAGAAAATTATAAAAAATTATTCACAGATGAAACATTAAAAGTATCTATTATAAATACAATTAAATTTGCTGTTGTAGTAGTACCTTGCCAGACTATTTTATCATTGATTTTGGCAGTTTGGATTACAGGAAAAGGAAATAGTAAAATAGCTTCATTTGCTAAAGGAGCTATATTTATACCTGTATTATCATCTATGGTTTTGATTGGTATGGTATGGAGAGCTTTATTAAATGGAGAAGGTTCAATTATATATCAATTATTAGGTGCTTTTGGAATAGAATCATCTAAACTTTTGGGTGATAGTAAGACAGCACTTCCTACACTTATGTTTATATCTATGTGGAAAAACATAGGATATTTTATGGTAATTTATATTTCAGCTATAATGAATTTACCAAAACATTGTTATGAGGTGGCAAAGGTTGATGGAGCTACAAAACTTCAAGAATTTATGAAAATAACAGTTCCATTACTAAAGCCAACTACAATAATGGTTGTGTTTTTAGGAACAATATGGTCGTTACAAGTGTTTGACTTGGTTTATACTGTGACAGGTGGAGGTCCAGGTATATCTACTATGAGTATAGTTATGCACGCATTTAACTTAAACTTTAAAAATTTCAATTCTGGATATGCAATGACTGTAGCAAATGTATTATTTTTGTTGATAGCAGTAGTTTCAATTTTACAAAATAAGCTTGTAAAACGAGACAGTTCAGATTTTTAGAAAGGTAGGTATAATATGAAAACAACAAAGAGATTATTGAGTGATGGGTTGCTGTTATTTATAGCATGTGCAAGCTTAGTACCATTTATATATATGTTGATAATATCATTAAAGGTAACATATAATTCGTACAATTTGGATATATCTTTTTCAACAGTAACACTTCAAAACTATATAGATATATTTACCAAAAAAGGATTTATGCAATATTTTTTAAACACAACTATAGTATCTTTTTCAGGAGTACTGTTAAATTTAGTATTTAGTACATTAGCAGGGTATTCTTTTGCGAAGATGGATTTTAAAGGTAGTGATAAGTTATTTTTATTTATGATAATGACTTTAATTATACCATCTCAAGTTACAATGATACCACTTTATATAATAATGAAACACTTAGGATGGATAAATAGTTATTTGGCTCTTATTATGCCAATACCAACTGCATTTGGTGTATTTATAATGAGACAAGCTATTTTAGGAGTACCAAAAGAACTCTTAGAATCAGCAAAAATAGATGGTTGTTCAGACCTTAGAATTTTAGTACAAATAGTGTTACCTCTAATCAAACCAGCATTAATTACACTAGCTATATTTACTTTTATGGGAGCATGGAATGAGTTTATGTGGCCTCTTATAGCAACAACTAAAGATGCAATGAGGACATTAACAGTAGGGCTATCCACTCTTAAGACATTCCAGATAACGAATTATGGACAAATGATGGCAGGAGCAACAATAACATTTTTACCTCCATTTATTTTCTATTTAATTTTACAAAGTAAATTTGTTGAAGGTGTATCTTTATCTGGTATAAAAGGTTAAATAGTCTATTTTAAAAATACAAAATAAAATTTATAGATGCGGAGGAAATTAAAACATGGAAATTTCATATGTATTGAAAGATTGCACATTTAAACACAATAAATACTCAGTTATAGAAGCTGAAACTTGGGAACATAAGGATTTAAATATTGTAGTAGCTAGAGGTGAAAAATTTGCCTTTCAAATTATGTTGAAAGCTACAGAAGAATTTAATTGCACAATTGATGGTAGTAGTGCTATATCATGGAAAGGCTTGGGAAATAGAGTAAGATTAGAACTAAATGTGTCTGATGGATTAGAAAACAATTTTAGTATAAATATATTAGGGTATGTTCAAGATGATACAAAAGCATTTGTAAATGATGCTATTTTGAGAGATAAAGATGTGCTAGTGGAACAATATTTGCCTCAAACGTTTTGGATTGAAGGGCAAGTACCTGAGGCTTTTTTAGGAAATAACTTTAATATAAGTATTGATATATTTAAAAGCTTTGGATATGAAGATGAAGAAAAAGTTTGTACAGTTGATGTGCCAATAGAAGTAAAAAATGTTGTGTTAAAGCCTTTAGACGAAAGTAAATTCTTTTTAGATTTATGGCAACATCCAAGTTGTCTAGCTAGAATGTATAAAGTTGAATTGTGGTCTGATATACATTTTGAGATAATAGATAATTATCTCAAAGAACTAGCATCTTTAGGAGAAAAAGTTGCAACAGTTATAGTTTCAGATTATCCATGGGCAGGTCAAAGTTGTTATAAAGTTTATAAAAATCCATCAAACTTATACGAATACAATATGGTGGGTGTATCAAAAGATTTAGATGGAAATATCAAGTGTAATTTTGAAAGCATGGACAAATATATAAGTATAGCTAGTAAGTACAAAATGGCTCAGGAGATAGATTTATTTGGTCTGTTGGGTAATTGGTGTGCTGGAGAGTTTGGAAACCCGATAGAGGGCTACAAAGACCCTATAAGAGTAAGATACTTTGATGAAAAAGACAAAGTGTTTAAATTTATAAATAATACAGATGATTTAAAAGCGTATATAGGGTTAGTATTAAATCATTTAATAGAATGTGATCTATGGGATAGCGTCAGAATTATAGCTGATGAACCAAATAATCCAGAGGTCGTAAAAGAGTGTATCGAATTTATAAACTCTACTGTAAGTACTCATCAAGTTAAATATAAATCAGCAACTCATGACCAAAATTTTTTAGATAGAGCCAAAGATGAAGTTGATGATATGTCAATAAATTTAAAACTTACTATTCAAAATTATAAAGATATAGAAAATCTAAAGAAAAAAATGCATGATAAAGGCGGAATATTGACTTGGTTTGTTTGTTGTTTCCCAGAAAAACCAAATAGTTTTATAAGTTCTCCTTTTGTAGAAAATAGAATAATAGGGTGGTATACTTATTGTTTTGGTCTTGATGGATTTTTAAGATGGGATTATAATTTATGGACAGAAGACCCTTGGAAAGACGCAAGTTATAAATTCCCTATTTGGAAAGCTGGAGACATGTTCTTTGTTTATCCTGGAAAAGACTTAAAGCCTGTTAGAAGTGTTAGAATGGAAAACTTAAGATTTGGCATACAAGATTTTGAGTTATTCACCATGTTAGAAAAAGAAAAGGGAAGAGAATATATAGAAGTTGAGCTTATGCAAACTTTGTTAAATAAAAAAGAAAATGCTGAGATTAAAGGTTTTGGAAATATAGAGCTTGGATATTCACTAGATAATTGTGGATATGATAAGATAAAAAAACAAGTTTTAGATTTGTTAGATAAATTGTAAAAAAAATAAGGGCAGTATATCTTAAAATAATTTTAATTATTTTAAGATATACTGCCCTTATTTTTTAAAGAATATTTGAGAAAAAATTTATAAAGAAGCATAATTAGACATGACATGATATAATTTAAATTGTTATAATAGGGTATTAATTATATTAAGGCTACTGCGGATAGAATAAACTTATTAAAATGTATCATACAAAAATGAAATTGTTAGGAGGAGAGTAATATAAAAAGAATAGGTATTAGTATAACAGCTTTTTTAAGTATAGTTTTTGTTGGCGTTTGTTTTGTAATAAGGGGAAATAGTGATACAGTTACAATGCAACGAGGAATAAATATAGGAAATTCATTGGAATCACCAAAAGATTTTCCTTGGGATGTTAAAATGTCAAATAAATATTTTGATGATATAAAAAAGGCAGGTTTTGATACAGTTCGTATACCAGTAAGATTTTCTGATTACACCTCAGATTCTAATGATTATAAAATTGATGAAGAATTCTTCAAAAAGATTGATGGGCATATAAAGTATGCATTGGATAAGGATTTAGTAGTTGTGCTAGATTTACATCACTTTGAAGAAATTATGCAAGAACCACAAACTAATAAAGAAAAGTTTTTAAAAATATGGCAGCAAATAGCTAGTAGGTACAAAAACTATGATAAAAACTTGGTATTTGAATTATTAAATGAACCTAAAGAAAGTTTGTCTTCACAATTACTAAATGAATACTTTGAAGAAGCTATAAATATAATTAGAAAAACTAACCATAAAAGGACAATTATAGTAGGTCCATACAATTACTATCAAATTGACTATTTAAAGGATTTGAATATTCCTAAAAATTCTAATATAGTAGTTTCATTTCACTATTATGAACCAAATGATTTTGCATTCCAAGGAAATATTTATCATAAAGGGTTTGAGCACTTAAGTAATATTACTTGGGAAGGAACAAATGAACAACTTGAGTATCTAAAGAAAAGATTTGATACAGTAGAGAAGTGGGCTAATAAAAATAATGTAAAAGTTTTCTTGGGAGAGTTTGGAATAACAAAAGAGGCACCAGAAGCTTCAAGAGTAGCTTGGATAAAAGCAGTAAGAGAAGAGGCTGAAAAACGAAATTTTTCATGGGCTTATTGGGAACTTGCTTCTGGATTTGGAATATATAATCAAGTTGAAGGTACTTGGGATGAAGATATATTGAATGCACTAATAGGAAAGAGGTGATTTGGTGAAGAAAAATTCAAAAAAGGTACTTATAACCTTAACTATTATTACTAATATCATATATATATTGTGGAGAATTTTTTATACAATACCCAAAGAAGAAGGGGCGTTTGCATTAATCTGTGCGATAATACTACTTTCAGTGGAGCTAATAGGAATGATGGAAATGTTTGTACATTATTATGGAATGTCTAATATTGAGTATCCTGAAAAGCCAATTATAAGTGAAGAACTTTATCCACATGTAGATGTATTTATTGCAACATATAATGAGTCTGTTGATTTGGTGAGAAAAACAATAAATGGATGTCTTCATATGCAATATCCTGATAAGAAAAAGGTGCATATATACATATGTGATGATGGTAATCGTGAGGAAATGCGTCTTCTGTCAGAAAAAATGGGTGTCAATTATATAACTCGAACAGAAAGAGAAGGCGCTAAAGCTGGAAACCTAAATAATGCAATGCAACAGACAAACTCTCCTTTAATTGCTACGTTTGACGCAGATATGATACCTATGCATGATTTTTTAATTGATACAGTACCATACTTTTTAAAAAATGAGCAAGCTAAAAAAGATGGAGAAAAAGAACAATACGAAAAGATTGGTTTTGTGCAAACACCACAAAGTTTCTATAATCCAGATTTATTTCAATTTAATTTACACTCTGAAGGTAGAATTCCAAATGAACAAGATTATTTTTATAGAGATATTCAGTTAGCTAGAAATAAAACCAATTCTGTAATTTATGGTGGTAGTAATACAGTTATTTCAAGAGAAGCTTTAAACGAAGTTGGAGGATTTTATACTTTTTCTATCACAGAAGATTTTGCAACAGGGATTTTAATCCAAAGTAAAGGATATAGATGCTATGCTATTCCAGAGGTATATGCATCAGGATTGTCTCCAACAGATTTAAAAAGCCTTATTAAACAACGTGAAAGATGGGCACGTGGATGTATACAGACGGGCAGACGATTAAATATTTTGTTTAGAAAAGGTTTAGGATTTTGGCAGAAAATAAGTTATATTTCTTCAATTACTTATTGGTATGCAAGTATAAAGCGCTTTACTTATATAATGGCTCCCATTTTATTTTCAGTCTTTAATGTAATTGTTGTAAAATGCACATTACTTCAAGTATTGATATTTTGGTTGCCTATGTATATTTTAAGTAGTCTATCTCTTAAAATATTTTCTCAAAATATAAGAAATACAAGATGGACTAACATATATGAAACTATAATGTTTCAGTCTTTAATGCCAGCAGTAATACTTGAAACATTTGCAATATCTAAGAATAAGTTTTCAGTGACTAATAAAAATAAAGCAGAAGAAAAAATAATATATAAGGTCTTGCAGGGAGCACCATATTTTATCTATATAGTGTTATCTATAATAGGAATCTTAAAGATGTTTATATCAATATTTAAAATGAATTCAATGACATACTCAGTTGTACTGTTTTGGTTAATTGGAAATCTTTTTAACCTTATTATGGCAATGTTGTTTATATCAGGAAGACAGCAATTGAGAAAATCTGAGCGTTATGTTGCTGAAATTGATTTTAAACTAAAGCAAAATTCGTACATTCTTTCTTCAAAAACGATTGATATATCAGAAAATGGATTTGCATTTTTGTTGGAAAATCCAGAGTATATTTCTCCAGAAGAATTTGAGATAGAGTTTAGAGAAAAATCAGGAAATGAAATATATATAGCTAGTATGAAGGCAAAAATAGTTAATGTTGTGGAAATAAACTCGAAATGGAAGTATGCATGTTACATTACACACATTGAAGATAATCAATTTGATAATTGGATGTGTATTGTTCATGATAGGGTACCTACTTTGCCAATGACAATATCTAATCAATTAGGTTTTTTTGATGACTTGCAAATTAATGTAAAAAAACGTATTGAAAAATCCAAAACTTTATCGCGAAGAAGTCCAAGAATTAATACAGATTTTGAACGCACTATAGAAAATATAGGTAAGGTAAAACTGGTAAATTTTAATTATCAGTATGTATTACTAAGTTTTGAAAATAAAAATATTTATCCTCAAAAAATAGAAATAGAACTTAATGAAGATATTATACTTGAATGTGATTTATGTGAAGGTAAAGCTGATGTGAGAGGTGTTCTATACAAGGTAAATAATATTGATAGTATAATGCAAAATTTATTTTTAAGAGAGGAAATGATGGAGTGGATATTACAACATAAAACAATTATAATTTCAAAACCTAATGAAAAGAAAGACGAATGCACAGATGAGTTTGAGCCCATGAAATATATTTAGGAGAGATAAAATGAAAATTTTAAAAGTGTTTTTGTGTTATTTAAAATATTTTATTTTAGTGTTTATTTTTTTTATAAACAGTATTTTTATAAGTTCAGCAATAAGTAATAAAAATTTAGATTTATCTTTTAAAAAGGTGGAAAGTAATTTAAGTGCTAACATTATACATGAAAATACAAGCATAAAAATAGAGACAGAGAGTTCTAAAAATAATAAAGAACGTTATCTATATATTTATAAAAATATAAAAGAGGACTGGAATGGATTCCATAATTTTTATATTGAGATTCAAAATAAAAATAAAAGTTCTCAGCGAATTAATTTAAATATACAAAGTAAGGATATGCTTAACTTTAAGTTAAAAGAAGGTAGCGAAATATTTATTGAAAATCAAAATATAATATATTCAGATAAAATAAAAGATGGATGCATAGATATACCAGGTGAGTTTGAGGGAAAAATTTATGTAAATTTTAGCAGTTTTATAAATGATAAAAATAATGTCGTGTTAGATTCAAATGTGCTATCAGATATTAATGGGTGGGGAATTACATTTATTCCATCTAATGAAGAACATAATGTTATTACAATAAGAAAAGTATCTTTACTTTTAGAGGAGCAACTTGAATCCTTGCATAATATTAAAATAATTGGTGATGAAGAAGTACAAATACCTGTATTGGGTCAAAGTATAAGTCAATATAAAGTGTCAGGACTAGAAAATAGTTCAAAAATTAAGTACTCATTTGTAGAAAAACAAAACAATGTAAATATATCTCAAGAAGGTAAATTAACATTAAATAATGAAGTACAACCTGGAGAAATTATTTTACAAGTTAATGTTGATGACAAATTTAAAGTTGGAAAGAAGATAGCATTGACTCAGTCTTGGAGTATTAATCAAAAAGATAAAGATGGTGTTCCATATACTTTAGTAGCTCCTAAACAATCACCAACAGTACAAAATATGAAAACAGTAAATTTTATAAATAACAGTTTAAATTTTATTCGCATTTTATTTATATCCTTAGTAGTAATATGTTTAGGTATATACTTATATTGGAAAAAATACTCAAAAACTGAGTAAAGAGAGGAGGTATAGCATGTTATTTTCAAGTTTGATTTTTTTATTTTATTTTTTGCCAACAACTCTGGTATTATATTATTTATTTAGATTTAATCGGACAATCCAAAATATGATATTACTTATTGTTAGTTTATTTTTTTATGCATGGGGAGAACCGAAATTTGTTGTTATTATGATAGCTTCGATAATAATGAACTATATATTTGGTTTACTAGTAGATAGATACAGAAAAAGTAAAGGAAAAGTAAGGCTTATTTTGATTTTGATGTGTATATATAATATAGGTGTTCTATTTATATTTAAATATCTAGCTTTTGCATTAAGAAATATTAGTTCACTTATTAATACAGAACTTGCCATTCCAAGTATTGTTTTACCTATAGGTATTTCATTTTTTACCTTCCAAGGAATGTCTTATGTTATAGATGTTTATCGTAGACATGGAGAAGTTCAAAAGAACCCTTTTTATGTAGGATTATATATAGCTTTTTTCCCACAATTAATAGCAGGACCTATAGTTAGATATGAAAGTGTTGCAGAACAAATTCATAACAGAAAAGAAACATGGAATAAATTTTCTATTGGAACCTGTAGGTTTATAACTGGTTTAGGTAAAAAAGTATTAATTTCTAATAATATGGCAATAGTAGCAGATTATATTTACACTATGAATAGTCAAGGTTCAATAGCTACATCGTTGGCTTGGCTTGGTTCAATAGCTTATACTTTACAAATATTTTTTGACTTTTCTGCGTATTCGGATATGGCCATAGGTTTAGGTCTTATGTTTGGTTTTAAATTTGAAGAAAACTTTAATTATCCATATATTTCAAAATCAATTTCCGAGTTTTGGAGAAGATGGCATATTTCTTTAGGAATGTGGTTTAAGAGTTATATATACTTTCCACTTGGTGGTTCTAGAGTTTTAAATAAAGACATTATGATTAGAAATATGTTTATAGTATGGTTATTTACTGGAATATGGCATGGTGCAGAATGGACATTTGTGATTTGGGGGATTTTGAATTTTGTTTTTTTAATTATAGAGAGATTCATAATGTTTGAAAAGATTGAAAATTATAATCTCATAAAACATATCTATACTTTACTAGTAGTAAACTTTGGATGGGTACTGTTCAGAGCTCCAAATTTAAATGAAGCATATAACTATTTTAAAGCTATGTTTGGTGCAAGTGGAGTTATATGGAGTGATTATACATATATGTTCTTGAAAGAATATTTGATTTTCTTTATATTTGCATTTATTTTTAGTGTACCTATTGCAAAGAAAGTTAATAAATTTGTTGTTGAACAAGCTAAATACAGTACATTATTTAATTTATTTTATCCAATTTGTTCTATTTTATTGTTCTTTATTTCTGTGACATATTTAGTAACTGGAAGTTATAATCCATTTATTTACTTTAATTTTTAGCTGAGGAGGAAAAGTATGAATAGATTTTTTAAAGTAAGGCTAATAACTACAATTATATTCTTAGTTGTTTTATTCACCTTCTCTATCTCTAATATCTGTTATTCTGGAAAGGATATGATACAAGAAATAAAAAATTCAATTAATGATAAGAATAGTTTAAAGGATACTATATCGTCTATTGATAATACAGTAAATGACAAAGTGATATATAAAAATACTTTTATTGAAACTTATGGATATTTACAAAAACTAATGGGTAAAAATGAATTTTCAAAGTTTAGTGTTGTGAAAGATACTTCTGGAAAAATGCATTACACATATTTTGCTAAATCTCCAAATCAAGTTGATGTATTGGTAGATAGAGTAAGTAAGTTCTCTAAGGAAATGGATAAACAAAATACTAAATTGGTTTATTTAATGACTCCAGATAAATATATAAAAGGAGTGACACAGTTTCCTAAAGGCATACCTTATTCCTATAGTAATGAGACAGCAGATAATTTTTTAAATGAGCTAAAAAAGGATAATGTTGACTATATAGATTTTAGAGAAAATATTTTAAAAAGTGGTATTTCAAAAGATGATTTATTCTTTAAAACAGACCACCATTGGAAAGTAGAGACTTCTTTTTGGGCATTTGGAGAATTAATTGAACAGCTTAATAAAAAATATAATATGAAATTAGATGAAAATTATTATTATAGAGATAAGGAGAACTATAATTCGATTGTATATCCTAGGTCATTTCTTGGTTCTATGGGAAGAAAGACAGGAGTTTTATATGGCGGGATAGATGATTTTACACTAATTTATCCTAAATTTAAGACAAATTATACATACTATACAGATTCTAAATCTCAAAAATTTGAATTAAAAGGAAGATTTGAAGAGAGTTTGATATTATCATACCCTTTTAATGCTGACCTTAATTTAATGGATGGACAATCAGATAAATATTTTACATATTTATTGGGGAATCGTCCACTAGTTAAAATTAAAAATATAGAAAATCCAGAAGGATTAAAAGTGTTATTTGTTAAGGACTCATTAATTGTACCAACAGCAGCATTCTTTTCTTCTGTTTGTTCAACTATGGATATGATAGACCCTAGATATTATGATGGAGATATATTAGAATATGCAAAGTCTCAAGATTATGACTTTGTTTTTATATCTGTATATCCTCAAAACCTTACAAAAGAATTTTTTCCATTTTGTAAATAAAATAAAAAATAAATGGCTAACTTTGTACTATGTCAGCCATTTATTTTTTATGATTCCTTTTAAGAAATATTTTTCTTATTGAATACTTCTTTATCAACTTTTCCAAGTGATTTACCTACAGTAATTGAAGATACCATAGCTCCATTGACATTTATCATTGTACGTCCCATATCTAGTATAGGGTCTATTGCAAGTATTCCACCAACTAGTGGGAAATAAGAACCAAGACCTACTCCAGAAATAACAACCGAAACAGCTATTGTAGCAGTCCCTGGAAGTCCTGCTATCCCAAGTGAACTAATTGTTATAACAATTAACAGCATAACATAAAAACTGATATCCATATTTACTCCAGCCATATTAGCAAGAGTAACAGCCATTAAAGCAGGATATATGCCAGCACAACCATTCATACCCATATTTGCACCTAAACTTGCTGTAAAGCTTGATACACCCTCATCAACTCCGTGATTTTGTACTAAACTTTCTATCGTAACAGGCAATGTTCCCAAACTAGAACGTGAAGTAAATGCTAGAAGTAGAGCTTCAGTTGAATTTTTTATATAAGTAATAGGATTTAGACCATTTAAAGTTATAAAAATTAAATGTATAACAAATAATATTGCAACTGATATATAAAGAGCTAATATAAAATATAAAACAGAAATTATTGAACTAATACCTTGTGAAGTTATTGTATTTGCAAGTAGTGCAACTACAGCATAAGGCATAAATTTGATAACAGTCATAGAGACACTAACAATTATTTTGTAAGATGCTTCTATAAAATCTATAAATGGCTTTATAGTTTCAAAATGTTTTTTACTTAATCTCTTTATTGAGGTACCTATAAATGTAGCAAATATTATTGTAGCTACAATATTTCCATTTGCCATAGCCATTACAGGGTTTGATGGCAATAATCCTCTTAAAGTATCTACAAGAGAGTTTATTTCCTTAAGTTCTTGATTTCCACCTAAACTAGATAAATCAGCTCCTACTCCTAATTTCATTGTGTTTGCAACAACAATTCCAACAATTGCTGCTATAGCCGTAGTAATAAGGAGCATTCCTAGAGATTTAAATGTTAAAGTTCCAAGATTATTATCTTTCATGTTAATAATTACTTTTATAATTGATAAGAAAACCAAAGGTATTACTAACATTTTTAATAAGTCCATAAATCCAGAACCAAATAAACTATACCATTTGCTTACTTCTTGCAACCAAGTAATTTGAGTTGTATCAGTAGGAAAACCAGCAAAAGCTTGAATAATAATTCCTAATATAAGACCAATTATTGTAGCATATATTGTTCTCAATGAAAATTTGATTTTTTTCTTTTCAAATTGTCTAACAATAAAAAATATACCTATAAGTAATACTATGAAAAAAATCGTTTTAAAATCTGTAATCATAAGAAATTGTGATAAGAATGAGCTTTCCAATATTTTTTCTCCTTTGTCTAAAAATAAATTTTTCTAAGTTTAAATGATATCAATATATTAAAAAAATGTCAATATTATATCACAATTTACCGAGATAGAATAAAATGATTTAATTTATCAAAATGTGATTAAATAGATGGAAATGGGGTATAATATATGTTTAAAGACTTTGGATTAGGGTAATAGATGTAAGAATAACTTTTATAAAATTTGATTTCAAATAAAAAAATGTTAAAAAAATAACTAAAAATTACCATGAAAATATATACATAGAATAGATATCAAATGAAAAGTTTAAAATAAGTAGAGAAATTAATTAGACGTCTAAGGAGAGATAAAATGAGAGTAATAATAATTGGTGGTGTTGCAGCTGGTATGAGTGCTGCAGCGAAATTAAAAAGAATTAAACCTGAATATGAGGTTGTAGTTTATGAAAAAACTGAAATAGTGTCTTTTGGAGCTTGTGGATTGCCATATTTTGTAGGTGGTTTTTTTGATGATGCTAATGATTTATTGGCAAGAACACCTGAAAAACTTAGAGAATCTGGTATTGATTTAAACATATTTAGAGAAGTTATTGCAGTTGATACTGAGTCTAAGAAAATAAAAATAAAAAATGTAAAAACAGATGAGATATACGAAGATTACTATGATAAATTGATGATAGCAACTGGGGCAAGAAGCATAATGCCTCCTATAAAAAATATAAATTTAAAAAATGTTTCTACACTAAAAAGCTTATATGATGGAGAATATCTAAAAAAATTATTAAGTGGAAAAGAAATAAAAAAAATAACTATAATAGGTGCTGGATTTATAGGATTAGAAGCAGTTGAAGCATGCAAGAAATTGGGTAAAGATGTACAAGTAGTTCAATTGGAAGAGAGAATATTACCACAAGTATTTGATAAGGAAATTACAGATGTCTTAGAGGATGAAATAAGGAATCACGATGTCAAATTGCATTTGAATGAGATAGTTGTAGAATTGTCTGGAAAAGATAGAGTGGAAAAAGTAATAACAAATAAAGGTGAAATAGATACAGATGTTGTGATAATTGCTACTGGTGTAAAACCAAACACGGAATTTTTACAAAACACAAATATAAAAACATTAAAAAATGGAGCTATAATAGTTGATGAATATGGAAGAACTTCTGTTGAAGATATATATTCTGCTGGCGATTGTGCGACTATAAAGAATATAGTAAGCAATGAAAACGCATATATACCTTTAGCAACTGGAGCAAATAAATTAGGTAGGATAGTAGGAGAAAATCTAGCAGGTAAAGAAGTCTCTTATCAAGGTTCTCTATCTTCAAGTTGTATAAAGGTTATGGATATGGAGGCTGCCTCAACTGGAATTACAGAGAAACAAGCTAATGCTTTGGGATTAAACTTCAAATCCAAATTTATTTCTGATTATAATCAAACTCATTATTATCCTGGAAGAAATAAAATATATGTAAAACTTATTTATGATGCAGATACAAAAGTTATTTTAGGTGGGCAAGTAGCTGGTTTTAAAGATGCTGTTCAAAGAACTAATGTGTTAGCAGCTGCTATCTTTGGAAAAATGACTACAAGTCAACTTGGTATGTTAGATTTATGTTATGCTCCACCATTTGCAAGAACATGGGATGTATTAAATGTAGCTGGAAATGTATCTAAATAATTTTATCTAAGCAACTATTAATAATTAAATAATAGTAATAAATATTAAAGGAATGAGTTTACCCTAAAATAATTTTATCTAAGGTAAGCTCATTCCTAAATTTTTATTACGGATAATTTTTACTAAAGCTATAAAATTAATTATTCATCAAAGTTTAAGTGTAAACTAAGTCTATCTTCACCAATAATCGTATTTTCAAAAACATTAGTAGCATTTTCTAAGTACATGTTAGGCATATCTAATGATGGGCTAAAGTGTGTCAATAAAAGTTGCTTAACATTTCCTAGTTTTGCAAGATTTGCAGCTTCTCTAAAAGTCATATGCTTGTTTTTGACAGCTTTTGAAATATCTAAATCATCACCATACATAGCTTCACATATAAATAAATCACTATCTTTTATAAAGTTAGGTATTGAGTCTATAGGTCTTGTGTCTGTTGTAAGACTTATTTTAACTCCTTTTCTTGATTCTCCTAAAACCATGTCTGGAGTGTATTTTTTTGAATTTAAAACAATACTTTGACCATTTTGAAGCTTTTTCCATATTGTTTTAGGAACTTTATTTTGAGTTGCTTTATTTATATCAAATTTAGGATTTCTTTTAAAATTAAAACTATATCCTATACACTCTATAGAATGTTCTAAAGGAATTGTTGAAATCTCTATGTTTTTTAAATACTCATTATCTAAAGAAAAACTACCTTGAGGATTTTCTATAATTTTTAAAGTATAGGGTATATATTCTACTAAATTTCTCATAGAACGAATACAATCAATTATTCCAATAGGGCCAACTATAGTTAAATCACTTGTACGACCGCTATTTCCAATCGTTGATAGAAGCCCTAAAAGTCCGAATATATGGTCACCATGTAAATGTGTTATACAAATCAAGTCTATATCTTTAAAGCCACATTTTTTCAACTTCATAGATACTTGAGTGCCTTCACCACAGTCAATTAGTATTTTTCTACCTTTATAATTCATAAATACAGAAGATAGAAATCTATGTGGCATGGGTACATTTCCACCACATCCAAGTAAAGTTAAATCTATCATTTTTTCCCCTTTCTAAAATTAACACAAATCTGTTGTTTGTTTTTATTATGATATCCTATTATAATTATTTTAACATTAAATACAACAATAAATGTGTATTTGAGTCAAGAAATATTAGTAAATAGAAATTTTGTATAATAATATACAAAAACTCTATAAGTATAACTTTACATTTATTTTTGAAAAATTTATAGGAGGTAAGTCTAATGAAACTGTCAAAGAGAATTATTATTTTATCATTGATGATACTGACTTTAGTAGGATGTAGTAATGGGGAAAGTAAAAAAACAGTTGAAGGTTCTAACAAAATTCAAGGTTCTAAAAAAGAAGAGCAAGCTATTGTAGTACATAAAGATGAAAATATATTAAAAGATAGGTATGAACCACCAAAAGGATTTAAAAGGGTTGAGGTAGAAAAAGGTAGTTTTGAAAGTTTTTTGAGGAATACTAAGTTGAAAAATTATGGTGAGAAAGTCAAGTATTACGATGGTAGGACTAAGGAATCAAAAGGCATCTATGATAGTGTATTCGATGTCGATATTGGCGATAGAGATTTGCATCAATGTGCAGATGCAATTATGCTTATGAGAGCAGAATACCTGTATCAGAATAAGAGATATGATGAAATAAGTTTTGACTTTGTGGATGGTTTTAAGGCTAAGTATTCAAAATGGGCAGAAGGTTATAGGATTTCAGTAAAAGATAGTGGTTCAAGTTGGTATAAAGCAAGTGAATATTCAACATCATATGAGAGTTTTAGAAAATTTATGGATATAGTATTTGCTTATTCAGGTACTTTATCGCTTGAAAAAGAATTAAAACCTGTACAACTTGATGATATGAAAATAGGGGATGTTTTTATAGTTGGAGGCAGTCCAGGACATGCAAGTATAATTATGGATATGGCAGAAAATGAAAAAACTGGAGAAAAGGTCTTTATGATAGCTCAAAGTTATATGCCTGCTCAACAAACTCAGCTTCTTATTAATCGTAAACAACCAAATTTAAGTCCTTGGTATAACTTGAATTTTGAGGGGGATTTAACAATTCCTCAATGGACTTTTAAAAGAGACCAGCTAAAAAGGTTCTAAAAAAATACATATAAAATAAATGAAAAATATAAGTGTGAAAAAATGTAATTAGATTAAAACCTGTTGGATATGGACAAAATTAAATTGATAGATAAATATTAAAAATCGAAATGATTAACTTTGTATATTTAAATATTTATCTAAAAAGCTTTATCTTAAAATAAGAGTCTTATTTTAAAGCTGAAACTAATTTTAGGAGGATAACTTATATTGAAAATTAGAAGATATTTAATTTTAGTAATTATAATTCTAATTACAACAGGCCAGAGTTTTATTTCTTATGGACTAGAGAGCTTTGAAGAAATAACTATTTTTCACACTAATGACATACATGGAAGATATGCTGAAGGTGATGAGTATATACAAATAGGTAATCTAGCTACATTAAAAAAGGAAACTCCAAATTCAATTTTAGTAGATGCAGGAGATTGCTTACATGGGTTACCAATAGTAAATATGAATAAAGGTGAAGATGCAATTGAATTAATTAAAAGTGTTGGATATGACTATATTACTCCAGGAAATCATGACTTCAATTATGGAAAGGATAGATTATTAGAGCTATCCAAAATTGCTAATTCAGGAGATAAAACTTTAAAATTTTTAGCATCAAATATATTTGAAGATGATAAGAGCATATTTGACAGTAATGATATAAAAGAAATAGATGGTATAAAAATAGGATTTTTTGGGCTTACAACTCAAGAAACAAAAAGTAAGACAGGCTCTAAAAATGTAGAAGGATTAGAGTTTAGAAATCCTATAGAAAGTGCAAAAGAGCAAGTAAATGAATTAAAAAGAAAAGGAGCTGATGTAATAGTTGCAATATCACATATTGGAACTAATAGTTTAAGTAAGCCAAATAGTATAGATATAGCAAATAAAGTTCATGGTATTGATTTAATTATTGATGGTCATAGCCATACTAAGTTTGAAAATGGTAAACAGGTTGGTGATACACTGATTGTAAGTACAGGGCAATACCTAGAACATATTGGTGAAGTAAAGTTAACATTGGATACTAATGATACAGAACATATAAAAATAGAAAATAAATCAGCAAGATTAATTGAAAAAGAAGAAGCATTAGAGTATAAGCTTGATTCTAACGTAAGTGAAAAGATTGGTGAAATAAAGAAACAGCAGGAAAAAGTTTTAGATAAAGTGATAGGAGTAACAAAAAATACTCTAGATGGCTCATATGAAAATGTAAGGACAAAAGAAACGAATCTAGGAAATTTAATAAATGATATCTTATTAGATAAAACTAAAGCAGATATTTCGCTATTTAACGGGGGGAATATAAGAGATACAATTGAAAAAGGGGATATAACAATAGGAAGTATTGCAGATGTATTCCCTTTTAGAAACACTATAGTTACTAAAAAACTTACAGGAGAACAAATTAAAAGTGTTTTAGAACATGGAGTAAAACTTTATCCAGAAAAAAATTCAGCCTTTTTACAAGTGGGTGGAATCTCATACTATTTTGACCCAAAGCAGAAAGAAGGAGAAAAAATAACTGGTATTATGAAAGATGGAAAATCTCTAGACATGAATAAAGGGTATACAGTTGCAACTAATGATTATATAGCACTAGGTGGAGATGAATTTCCTTGTTTATCAAAAGAGCCAATGTTAAAAGATTTTGGAAGTTTAGAAAGCGCAGTAATTGAGTATATAGAGTATAAAAAAGAAATCTGTAAGAGTGTAGATGGAAGAATTAGCATTAAAACCAAGGAAGAATTGATAATTAAAAGTAATGAGAGTAACTTAGTATTAAATGGTGATGAAGACAATTTAAATGATAGTGAAGACAGTATAAATAATGAGGATACTAAAAACTCAAATGAGAATAAACGTAAAAATTTAGACAAAATGAAAGCTAGAGAAAGTTCTAATATAAAAGCATCCAAAGCAGAAATTAAAGAGAAATCTCCTAAAACAGGCGATTTAGGTATAAAAGATAGTATGTTTATATTTGCAGCTTCAAGTGTTTTAATTTACTTATTTAACACTAACCAGATAAATTTAAAAAAGAAAAAATTAAAATGAAATAAATAATAAAATAGACTCAATATCTATTTATTAATAAATAGATATTGAGTCTTAGATAAAATATAAACTTAAGCAAAGGTAATTGGATGTTTAAATACTGGATTATCTTTGTTTTTTTATATTTAGTATAGTAATATCCAATCAATAATTGTACTCTTGATTAAAAATAAATATATTATTAACTTATTATTGGTATGTTTATTTTATTATCTAAGTGTGTAAAATCTTCTTGGTGATTAAAAAATATTTATAAATTGTCAAATAAAATGGCTTAGTTAGTATGATATAATTTAGCTAGTATACATAATAATGGAGGGGAAAAGCATGAATAATATATTACTTTTAGAAGATGATAAATCTTTAAATAGAGGGATTAGCTTTAAATTAAAAAAAGAAGGATACAATGTTTTTAATACATTTAGTATAGAAGAGGCAAGAGGTATTTTTTTTAAGGAGGATATAAATTTAATTATTTCTGATATAGGTCTACCAGATGGAAGTGGGTTTGATTTTTGTGAGGAGATTAGAAAGAAAAGTGATGTTTACATAATAATGCTTACAGCGCTTGATGAAGAAGTGGATATTGTTACAGGTTATGATTTAGGAGCAGATGATTATATTACAAAGCCATTTAGTTTGATGGTGTTAATCTCAAAAGTAAATGCATTTATGAAAAGGGTAAACACAGTAAAGAATTATACTTTATTGGTTTGTGATGATTTGTTTTTTTATTATATAGAAAATAAATTGGTTATAAAAAATGATGACAAAGAAGAAGAAATAATTTTAAGTAAAACGGAAACTAAACTATTAAGATATTTGATGGAAAATTCAATGCAAGCTTTGACTAAAGAACAACTATTAGAATCTTTATGGGATAGTAGTGGTAATTTTGTAGATGATAATACAGTCGCAGTAAATATAAGAAGACTTAGACAAAAAGTAGAAAAAAATCCTTCTGAACCTAAGTATATAAAAACAGTAAGAGGAGTGGGATATATATGGGGAGAAAGGAGTATAAAAAAATGTTAAAAGATATAAATATCAAAGATAATTTGAGCATTAAAGAAGATTATATAATGAAAAAGGTTGTTATATATTCTATTTTATCTATGCTTGTAGTAACACTTGTATTTATATTTTTTGAATACAATAGACTATATGACTTATATGAATATCAAATAAAAAATACTCAAAGTATTGCAGGTATGTTGATTGAAAAATATCCAGATGATGAGGTAGATATAATAAAGTCTATTTATAACTTTGACTATAGCAAGGCAGAGGTTGGAGAAAAAGCACTTGAAAAATTCGGATATGGGCTAGAAAATAAAATGTCAAATGATAAAAACTTTGGCATATATTTAAAATCTTTTTTTAAAGAATCAATTTTTGTTTTTTTAATAATGTTTATAGCTGTTACAGGAATAATATATTATTTTATAAGATATATAAACAAAAGATTAAGCAAGATTTATTTTATAGTGGAGCAAATGTCACAAGAGAATTATTTAAAAGAAGGTACCAAGTTAGATAGTTCTGGATATTTAGTAGAATACAATGAATATTTTAAAGAGGGTACATTTAGTAAGATTAACAACTGTCTGTATGAGTTAAATAGGAGCTTAAAGATAAAGTTTATTAAATTAGAAAAAGAAAAAGAAAGTGTAAAATCATTGGTAACAGATATTTCCCACCAATTAAAAACTCCTTTAGCATCATTAAAATTATACAATACATTACTTATAGAAGAAGATTTAGACGAAGATGAAGCACAGGAATTTTTATTGACTAATAAAAATTCTATAAATAAATTGGAAAATTTAATAAATTCTTTAGTCAACATATCAAGGTTAGAGATTAGTATGATAAGCATAAAAAAAGAAGATAATGACATAAAAAGTACTATTTTAAATGCTATAGAAAGTGTAACTCCTAAAGCAAGAAGTAAAAATATAACATTAAAATTAAGTGAATTTAATAGTAGAATTATACCTCATGATAAAAAATGGACTGAGGAAAGTATTTTTAATGTACTAGATAATGCTGTTAAGTATACAGAAAGAAATGGAGAAGTAAATATATCTATAGAAGAGACTGTAAACTATTTTAAAATCATAATAGAGGATAATGGTAGAGGAATTGTAAAAAACGAATTTAATAATATATTTAAACGTTTTTATAGAGGAATAGATGAAGAAATTGAATCCATAGAAGGTAGTGGTGTAGGATTGTATTTGAGTAGAAAAATTTTAGAAGAACAAGGTGGTAATATTATGGTATCTTCTAACCTAGGAAAAGGAAGTAAATTTTCTTTGTTTCTTACAACTATGTAATGTTTACTGAAAGGAGAATGTAATCCTCTACATATATTATATAAGTATAAACAGCTCCACAAATTAAAAGTAAATGATTAAGGAGCAACATAACTTAGAGTGAGGGGATAATTTTATGAAAATATTATATACTGAAAGTTTATCAAAACATTATGGAAAAGGAGAAAGCCTAGTAAAAGCTTTAGATGATGTAAATTTAGAAATAAATGAAGGTGAATTTGTAGCTATAATAGGTAAATCTGGTTCTGGAAAAAGTACATTATTACATATGATAGGTGGTCTTGATATACCTACATCTGGCAAGGTATACATTGATAATAAAAACATATTTACATTGAAAGAAGAAGAACTTGCCGTATTTAGAAGAAGAAAAATAGGCTTTATATTTCAAAGTTACAATTTGATTCCATCTCTTAATGTGTGGGAAAATGTAGTATTACCAATAGGTCTAGATGGAAGAGCTGTGGATGAAAACTTTATAAGAGACCTTTTAAAATCTTTGGGACTTGAAAATAAACATGATGTTTTACCAAATACATTATCAGGAGGTCAACAACAAAGAGTAGCAATAGCAAGAGCTTTGGCAACAAGACCAGCTATAATACTTGCTGATGAACCGACTGGAAACTTAGATTCTAAAACATCAGATGAAGTTATGAGTATACTAAAGTCCATGTCTAAGAAATATAGTCAAACTTTAGTTATGATAACTCATGATGATAGTATAGCTCAAATGGCTGATAGAGTTATATTTATAGAGGACGGCAAGGTATCAAAGGTTGGTGACAAAAATGATTAATACTACTAAAATAGCAAAAAATAATGTAAAACAAAATAAATCAAAAAGTATATTAATAATAATCACTATAATACTTTCAACATTGATGCTTTCATCTATAGGTATTTATATTGTCGATACAAGAGAATATCAAAAGGAAAATACAATAAAGTATGCAGGAAATTATCAAGGAGTATTAGCAAATGTAAATGAAAAACAAGCTGACATATTAAGTAATCACGCAGATATTGAGCTAACTGGAAAAATGAATGGAGTAGGTGTTGAGAAACTAGAAGATGATACAACTATTTCATTATCATATATGAATGAAGAGGGCTTAAAATTAAATAATTTTGAATTTATAAAAGGAAAATTACCAACAAAAGAAAATGAAATAGTACTAGATAGTGGAGCTTTAAAAGCATTAGGTCATGGTCAAAAATTAGGTGAAAAAATAAAAGTAGCTTATGATGATTATAAAAGCGACAAAAGAATGGAAAAAGAATTTATAATAACTGGAATCTTAGAAACTAGTGAAATATATGAAGCAGGAAAGTATTATTCTGCTATTATATCAGAAACATATATGAAAAATACTAGAGATATGTCACAAGAAGATTTCAATATATATGTTAGATTAAAAGATAAGAGCGATTTATCTATAGAACAGGCAAAAGAAAAATTAAATAAGATTGCTAATGATATAGGATTAGATACTAATAATGTACTTGTAAATGAAAATTATATAAATGCTTTAAAACCAGATATGGAAACAATTATGGGTGGAGTTTTTATAGGCTTAGTAATTGTATTATCTAGTATTTTGGTAATATATAATATATTTTACATCTCAATAGTTACCAAAGTTCAAGAATTTGGAAAACTTAGAGCAATTGGTGCAACTAAAAAACAAGTAAAAACGATAGTGTTTAAGGAAGGCTTTATATTAGCTGGGATAGCAATACCAGTAGGAATAATTTTAGGCTATGCACTTGCAAATATTATAATAAAATCATTTATGGATGTAGATGTAAAATCATCACAATTACCAGTGTTATTATTAGTTGTGGTAATAAGTTTTATATCTGTTGTTTTATCACTTTTGAAACCAATGAAAGTAGCTTCAAAAGTATCTATAGTTGATGCAGTAAGATATACTGGAAATGAAATAAGTGGTAAAAAGAATAGAAAAGGGCATAAAAATATAAATTTAAAGAACTTATCAAAAGCGAATTTAGAAAGAAATAAAAAGCGTACTTATATGACATTGACATCTCTTATATTAAGTGGAACTATATTTATAACAGTATCGACTGCTTTAGAAAGTTTTAACGCTGAGAAGATGGCTAGAGAGCATTTCCCTTATGATATAGAAGTTAGATTTACTGGATATGAAATGAATAGCGACAAGAATCCTGAAAATAATTTGAATATTCTACAAATGAATAATCCATTAGGTAAAGATTTTTTAAATCAAATAAAGAGTATAGAGGGAGTCAAAAAAACTGAATTAGGAAACTCTGTAAAAATTGGAATGGAAGATTATAATGTTGAATTTGAACATGACCTTTTACAGAGCATAAACGAAAATGATGTGAATTCATTAAATAAAAATCTAATAGATGGAAAAATAAATTTTGAAAGGTTACAAACAGGAGATGAAATAGTCATTACTCACCTTGATACAGCAAAAGAAATGGGTGTAAAGGCTGGAGATAAAATAAAATTAACTCTATATGATGGAGATAAAGAGATAAAAAAAGAATTTAAAGTTCAAGCAATAGCTATGGGAACTCCAAGTTTTGGGATAGGAAAAGATTTTATAGATAGAACTTTGAAATATGACACAACAAGTACCATTGGAATATATACTGAAGAAGGAAAGTATCAAGAAGTTAAAGACACTATAAAGAAAATTGCTAAATCTAACGGATATTTAGAAACGGATTTTATAGATAGTAGAATCGAATCAAATAAGGCTACAATCTCATTTATAAAAATAATGGGCTATACTTTAACTGGTATAATAGGTGTTATTGGATTTATGAATCTTGTAAATACAATGATAACTAGTATAGTTACTAGAAAAAAAGAACTTGGGATGCTTCAAGCAATTGGACTTACTAATAAGCAATTAGTAAAAATGCTTAATTCAGAAGCTATATATTACACTTCTAGAATGATGATAGGAAGTATCGTCTTTGGAGGTACGTTAGGATACTTTGCAGTTGTATTTTTAAGAAAAACTGGATTATCATATGCAACATACGCTTTACCAATAGTACCAATTTTATTTATGGTTGTATTTATCCTTATAGCTCAATTTATAACAACTTACTTAATAGGAAGAAGTTTTAACAAAGAATCTCTTATTGATAGAGTAAGATATAGTGAATAAAAATGTATAGAAAGCTATATTTAATTTTTAAACAGAATTAGAGAAAATATAAAAATAGAATTAAATTAGGTTGATAATATATACAAATACAGGGCAAGTGGCTTAAATGTTCATATGTCCTGTTTTTTGTCGTTTTTATTGTTATAAAATTTTTATTAATATAACTTATCAATTTAAGTGGTAAGTGATAGTGTGTTTAACGTTCAGAAGATTGTTATCAGAAAAAATGTATAGATTTAAGTAGTAAATAAGAGTATGTTTAATATTCAGAAGATTGTTATTAGAAAAAAATGTATCGGTACAATTTTAAAAAAACTTAAAATTGTACCCTAAAAAATGAAAATTTTGTATAATAATCGTATAGAAAATAAAAAGGAGCTGATATATATGAATAATAAAATCAATTATGCACCAGGGCCAACAGAAACTAGAGAAAATGTAAGATTAATAAGAGCAGAGAAAACAACTAACCCAGATATAGATGTTGATTTTGTTGAATTTTATAAGAAGACATGTGAAAAATTTGGAAATATAGTTGGTACAAAGAACGATATTTACATATTAAGTGGTGAAGGAATATTGGGACTTGAAGCAGCTTGTGCATCACTGACTGAGAAGGGTGATAGAGTTCTTGTAATTGACAATGGTATATATGGAGAGGGATTTAAAGACTTTGTAAAGATGTATGGTGGGGAGTATGTGCTTTTTTCAAGTGAATATACAAAAAGTATAGATGTTGATGAGCTAAGAAAGTTTTTAGAAAAGGATAATGATTTTAAATATGCAACAGTGGTTCATTGTGATACTCCAACAGGTGTATTAAATGATGTAAGTAAGATATGTCCGCTATTGAAGGAATATGGAATCTTAACTGTAGTTGATTCTGTAGCAGGTATGGTGGGAGAAAGGTTAAATGTAGATGAATCTAAAATAGATGTAATATTAGGAGGTTCTCAAAAAGCTATTTCTGCACCTGCGGGTCTTACTATAGTTGGTATAAGTCAAGATGCAAAGAATTGTATAAAAAATAGAAAAACAGACATAGTAGGTTTTTATTGTAATTTAAGTATATGGGAAGGATATTATGAAAAAAAATATTTCCCTTATACAATGCCAATAAGTGACATAATGGGTCTTGATAGAGCATTAGACAATATACTAGAAGAGGGTGTAGAAAAGGTATTAAGTAGACATGAGAAAATAGCTTCTAGTGTAAGACAAGCTGTTAAGGAATATGGTTTAGAATTATTTTTAGAAGAAGGATATTCTAATACAGTGACAGCAATAAAAATACCTGAAAGTATAGGAGCATTAAAACTTACTGATTATATGCTTGAAAATTACAATACACTTGTTGCAACATCGTTAAATCAATATATGGATACTATTTTGAGAATAGGTCATATGGGGGAAAATGCTAATCTTGATAAAATAGTTCACATATTAAATGTATTAGATAAAAGTTTAAAAGAACTAGAATTTGATGCAAATGGAAGTTTAATAGATTTATTTAATAAATATTATTTTTAGTCACAATATAAAAGGGGGATACGGTATGGAAGCTACAGCTAAACAGAAGTTTACAACAAAAGATTTGGTGGAAACTTCACTATTAATAGCGTTGGTATTTGTTGCAACTAAATTTATAAATATAAGATTGCCAATATCTATAAATGGAGGTCTTGTACATTTAGGAACAGCAATGTTATTTATATCAGCAATAGTATTTGGAAGTAAAAAAGGTGCTTTATCTGGTGCTATTGGGATGGCTCTCTTTGATTTGATATCTGGGTGGACTCTATGGGCTCCATTTACATTTATAGTCAGAGGTGTCATGGGGTATTTACTTGGAAAGATTGTATGGGCAAATGGCAAGAATGGAGAAAATTTTTTGATTAATGTAATAGGAGTAGTAGTTTCATCAATTTGGATGTTGTTTGGATATTATGTAACAGAGGTTATACTTTATGGTAATTTTATAACTCCACTTACTTCAATACCAGGCAATTTAATGCAGGTATTAATAGGTCTTATAATAGCACTTCCTATTTCTAAAGCATTAAAAAAATGTATAAGATAGATATAGAATAGATTAAGTTTTTGATAGGATAAATTATATTGTATAATATTAAGATAGAGTATATAATGATAAAAAAATTTAGGATAGAGGTTAATTACGATGTTATCAGTTACAAGGTATGCAGTTAGAAATGCTCGTTTAAAACCCTGGGTAAAGTTTATTTGGTATCTTGAGACAAAATCAAATATATTGCTAAATAATAAGTTATTGCCTACAGATAGTGTAGATATTATCATTAATCTTTCTGATGTTATGGAATATAAGATTGAAAATAAAAATTATAATGCAAGTAATATACATTTTAATGGAATAAGAGATAAACATGGATTTGTTATTCAACGTGGAAATATACGTGTTATGGGTATTTCTTTTTATCCATTTGGGCTTTATCCATTTTTAAAGATACCAATTTCAGAGTTTAAGAGTCAAATTGTTGATTTAAAACAAGTATCAGAAGGTTTTGTTGGGAAATTGGAAAGTACATTAAATCAAATATCATCAATAGAAGATATAGTTTTACATTTAGAAAAAATATTAGTATCTGTACTAGATGAAGATTTAGTTGCAAATAAGATGGTAAATCTTCTGGATTTATTTATATATAATAATCAATATAGCACTATAAAATTGTTTTGTGATGATATGAACATAAATATTAAAACGTTAGAAAGAGCTTGTTTAAAATATACTGGATATACACCTAAAACACTAAGGAAAATATATAGATTTAAAATGGCAAGCAATCAGCTCATTTATAACTCTAAAAATAATGACTTAATTGACCTGATTTATGAAAATGAATATTATGACCAAGCTCATTTTATTAAAGAATTTAAACAGTTTTCAGGAGTATCGCCAATTAAATTTATTAATGAGCATAAAACTATTAAAGAAAATACAAAGTATAACTATTTATAATTATATTGTCGATTTTTTACAATACCTTTAATTTACTTCTTGTTATGATGTAAGAAATATAAATTGGAGGGTTTGTATATGAAAATTATTACAGAAATAGTAGAATTTAATGTGGAAGAGCATTTATCAAAAGATGCATTTGTAGAGATTGTAAATGATTTAGAAATAAATTTTCACTCTGTTCAATCGGGATTTATTGATACTGAGCTTTTATATGACGAAAAAAATCAAAAATGGATTATGATACAACACTGGGATTCTATGGAAAATCTTAAAAGTGCTTCTAGTAAAATGTTTAAAAATATATCTACTGAAAAATTTAGAAATGCTTTAAAGACACAGACTGTTAAGATGAATATAATGCCACAAATTAAAAATTGGAAGTTATAATGTCAGATGTAAAAAATAATTAAGTAGCAAGAAAATAAATTAGCCAAATAACATTTTGTATCAAAATCAAAATTGTTATTTGGCTTTTAGTAGTTATTTATCTAGATAGTATTATTTAAAAGTACTATTGCTGTGCGAGATGCAATAGGTATTTTAGAAGATGGAGGAGTAGAAGTAAAATAGATATCGTAGTCTATTAAGTTTTCTGGTCTTGTTTTTCCTCCAAATTCTATCATATCAGTACTTAATACTGTCTTGTATTTTTTGTCTTGGAACTTTGATATGTCTACTGATTGCATCAGATTAGGATGAAAATTAAATATAAATAAATATTTATCCTTACTGTATATTAAAAGTTTTTTCTCATTATCCATATGTACAAGTTCATAGCTATTCTGTGTAAAAATATCACTGTATTTTGTAAGTTCAAGCATAGATTTATCAAAGTTTAATAGTTGTTTATATTTTAAGTTATCATTTTCTGAAAGACTCCATTGTCTTCTAGCATATTTATAACTCCAATTGTTTCCTTCACGTGGAAAATCAATCCATTCAGGGTGTCCAAATTCATTTCCCATAAAATTTAGGTATCCTTCACCAGCTAGAGAAAATGTTGCTAATTTAATTAGTTTGTTTAGAGCCATAGCTCTATTAATAATATGATTATTTGAGTTTATTTCCATATTCCAGTACATTTCTTTATCTGCTAACCAAAATATAATTGTCTTGTCACCAACTAATGCTTGGTCATGAGATTCACAATATCCAATGTTTTTTTCACCAGGGCGTCTAGTAGTAAGCTCGTGCCACATTTTGCCTAAATCCCAATTTTCATCATAAGAATTTGAAATAGTCTTTATCCAAAAATCAGGTACTCCCATTGCTAATCTATAGTCAAAGCCAATTCCACCATCTCTTATAGGTATACACATTCCAGGCATTCCACTCATATCTTCTGCAATGCTTATTGAATTAGGTTTGATTTCTTTTATTAGTTCATTTGCAAATTGAAGGTATGTTATAGCTTCCATATCTGTGTTTGTACTGAAATACTTTTTATAGCTGTCAAATGAAACTCCAAGACCATGGTTATGATATAGCATTGAGGTTACACCATCAAATCTAAAACCATCAAAATGATACTCATTTAGCCAAAATTTTATATTTGAAAGTAAAAAATGAATTACCTCAGGTTTACCGTAGTTAAAGAGCTTTGTTCCCCAAGCAGGGTGATTACCTTTTGAACCTGAATGGAAAAATTGATGCTCACTTCCATCAAATTCATTTATTCCCTCTAAAGTATTTTTTACAGCATGAGAGTGAACTAAATCTAACAAAACAGCAATTCCCATTGAATGAGCCGTATTTATAAGATTTTTTAAGTCTTCAGGTGTACCAAACCTAGATGAAATTGCATAAAAGTTTGAAACTTGGTATCCAAAAGAAGCATAATATGGATGTTCCATGATAGCCATAAGTTGAATAGTATTGTATCCAGCTTTCTTTATCCTAGGAAGTATGTTTTCAGTAAATTCATTATAAGTTCCAATAGATTCTTTTTCAGTAGCCATACCTATGTGACATTCGTAGATTAAAGGAGAAGTTATGTTTTTTAAGTCAAATTCATTATCAGTCCAACTAAATCGAGTTTTTGGTTGCCATATCTGCCCATTAAAGTTACCAGAATCTTTTTGTATTACCCTCTTTATGTATAATGGTATACGGTCAAATATTTCACCATTTGCAGTGACCTGTACCTTCACCTCGGATTTATGAGGTAAGCTGTTTTTATCAGGTATGAAAATTTCCCAATTACCAGAATCTATTTTTTTTAGAGGATGGGATTTTCTACTCCAATTATTAAAGTCACCAATTAATGATAAACTATCTGCATTTGGAGCCCACTCTCTATAAAACCATCCATCATTTGTTTGATGGAATCCATAATAAAGATGACCATTTGCAAAAGAACTAAAATTTTCACAGTTAGTTAATATTTTTGCTTTTACATCTTCATAGTGTTTCATTCTTTTTTTTATGTCAGACTCGAATGGTTGTAGGTAAATATCAACATCTAAAATTTTAAATCTTTTTTGACTTTTCATTTGATTTCCCCTCCATAATAAATATTATATTTTAATAAAATAATACTTATCTCATACTATCTTCTCTATATAATTGATATATATTATATAATCCTAATAAAAAGCTTAAACCACCAATAATTAGTTTCATAATTTACCTCCTTAGTATATTTAAAAATATACTTATATATCAGATTCATCAAAATTTAAAAGTTTATTTAAAACTCTTTTAATAATATCATAATCAAAGCCTTTATAGGAAAGATGTTGAGAAATTTTTTGATATATTTTCTTTTTATCTTCTTTTTTTACTCTCTCATATCTTTTTTTTGCTAGATACATGGCATTTTCAAATTCAGTATCTTTGTCTAATTCTGATACTGCTTCATCAATTGCACTTCTCTCAATACCTTTATTGTATAAATTTTGTTTAATTCTGTTTTTACCACATTTGTTTAAATTAACGTTGGTATTAACTATTTTCTGAGCTAATATATTGTCATTTACAAGATTATAATTTTTAAGAAAATCTATAACTCTATCAATTGTATCTTCCTCAAAATCTGCTGATAGTTTTTCTTTCATTTTTTTTTCAGACTGGTCAGCACGAGATAAAATATTTAATGCTTTATTTTTAGCTTTTATATACATCTCATCATCTAAAATAGATTTTAATTCCTCTTCATTTACTTCATTTCCTTTTTTTAAATTAAATGTATAAACAAGTTCTTTAAATATAGCAATAAAAAATTTATCATCAACATAAATATTTACTCTATCATCATTTCTTTTTTGTTGTTCTATTTTTGTAATTATACTCATAATTCCTGCTACTCAAAATATGGTCAAATATATCCATATCGAGATTTTTCCTTCTTCACTGAACCTCGCCTTGCCTAAGCTACTACGATTTGGTATAGTTCTCCAAAGGCTTAAATTCCGAAGTTAGCCCTCCGTACATATATAAGTACTTTTAAGCCACGTGTGGGCGAATCACTTTGATTTTAAGCTATCTTATATTTTTTAGCATTTTTAAGATTAAGACTTGCATTTAAATCTCTATCAATAGATAATCCACATTCACATTTGTACACTCTATCTTTAAGTTTTAAACCTTTATTAACCTCTCCACATTGGCTACAAGTCTTTGATGATGGATACCATCTATCAGCTACTCTAAGTTCTATATTATTTTGTTTGCACTTAGCAGTTAGTTTAGTTCTAAATTCAAAGAACTTTTGACTTGATATAGCCTTTGATAAATGCTTATTCTTCATCATTCCACTAACATTTAAATCTTCAATAGTTATATAGCTTGGCTTTTGCTCTGTTACCTGAAATACTGTTTTATTAATATAATCAGTTCTTATATTAACTAATCTTTGATGAATTTTTTGTACTTTGGCTATCTGTTTTTGGATATTTTGACGAGTAGCTACTCCTTCTTTTATATTTTTATTTCTTACTTTTAAACTCTCATATTTTCTTGAAAGTTTTCTTTGCTCTCTTTTTAATTTCTTTTCAACTTTTTTGATAGTTGAAGTCTTATTTATATTTTTAAATTTACTTCCATTTGAACATATTGCAAAATCTTTAATTCCTAAGTCAAAACCTATTCCTTCATTAGTACATTTAGATACTTGAATATCATCTTCCTCAACTAATATAGATACATAGTATCTATTAGATTTTTGACTTACTGTACCACTTTTAACTATTGAATTTGTTGGTATATATCCAAATTCTTTTAGTCTTACCCAACCAAGAGTAGGTATTTTGACCCTATGCCTTTCAATAGTCCAATCAGTTTTGTTATTCTTTGGAAAATATGCTTTAACATCTTGATTTTTCTTTTTCTTGAATTTAGGAAAACTTTTAGTTTTTTTAAAGAAATTTTTAAAGGCTTTATCTCCATTCATAATAGCTTGTTTTGTAGCCTTAGAAGATACATCTTTAATCCATTTCATATCTTGATTATTAGGAATATATTCATTGTTTAACCATTTAGAAAAATCCATACCGCTTATAAATTTACTTTTACTCTCATAAACTTCTTTATTGTGAGCAATATAGAAGTTATATATAAATCTACTAACACCAGTCGTTTGATGTATTTTAGATTTTTGTTCAGTAGTAGGATTAATTTCTATTTTGTATGCTCTTTTCAACTTCTTCATCCTCTCTAATCTTTTTCTTGTATTTTCTTAATCCATATATGCGACAACTAAAACTATGAAGTATTGATATTATATCTTGAACTAATTCTTCTTGTGGTGAAAGACTTTAATTATTTACAACTATAATATCTACATTGAATTTACCTAAAAATCTCTCAAACCATTCATATCCAAATCGAATGAATCTATCTTTATGAGTTACAATAATCGTATTTACCTCATTAGTCATACAACTATCAATTAGTTTATTCCACTTTTTACGATTATAATTTAGTCCATTTCCACAATCTTCAATAACTTCATCTACTATTATTCCTTTAGCATTTGCATATTGTCTAAGAAACTCCACTTGATTTTTCAAATCATCTTTTTGATTAGAAGTTGAAGTTCTTGTATAAATAACAATTTTTCTATTTACCTGTTCTTTATGTATTCCTTTATATTCTAAATATTGTTCATAAGTATAGTATCTTCTATCTGTTGGAGTTTTAAAAGCCTTTAACTTCCCTTCAACATCCCAACGTTGCAGAGTTCTGACTGAAATATTAATTAACTCTGCAAACTTTTTTGGTTTATAGTTATTGTTTTTCATATAATCACCTCTTGACTATGATTTACTATAAATAACTATATTTGTCTATGTTTTTATTAACTAAAGATAACCTCCTTTTTTATATGTAATTATATTAACAAAAGTAACTAATAAAATTTAATAAAAAACTTATAATTATACGTTATATTTAATCTAAATTAAGACAAAATAATAAAAAGTTATTTTTATTAAAAAGTTAAGTGAAACTATGTTAAATAATTATTTTTTAAAGTGTTTTTTACCATATAAATATGATTATATACCAAAAAAAATAATTTATAAGCTTTAAGAAATAAAAAATAATGGTACAATAGTATTATAACATTAAAAGGAGACAAAATATGAGAAGTAAAAATCTAGTTCAGAAGGCAGAATTGAAAAATACTGAAAAACTAGAGAAATTTAATCGCCATAAAGGCAAAATCAAAATAGGTATATTAGGAGGTACTTTTGACCCTATACACTATGCTCATTTAGCAACAGCAGAGTTTATTAGAGATAAGTATGAAATTGACAAAATTATCTTTATACCATCAGGAAATCCACCACATAAATTAGGTATCACTACAAATAAGTATGATAGATACAATATGACACTTCTAGCAACTGAAAGCAATGAAGATTTTTTAGTTTCAAAAATAGAAATCGAAAGAAATAAAAGGACTTATACAATCGATACATTAAAATATTTAAAGAAAAAATACAAAAATGCTGATATTTACTTTATAACAGGGGCAGATGCTATTTGTAGTGTTGAAGAGTGGAAAGATGTAAAGCAAAACTTTGAGTTAGCTACTTTTATAGCTGCGACTAGACCAGGTATTAGCTTATTAAGGTCACAAGAAACTATAGAGAAACTGACTAAAAAATATAATGCTGACATTATAACAGTTTATGTTCCATCATTGGATATATCATCCACATATATAAGGGAACAGCTAAATGAAGGCAAGTCTATACGTTACTTAGTACCCGAAAATGTAGAAAATTATTTGTATGAAAATAAACTATATCAATATGGAGATGATTAAATGAACTTAGAGAATATTAACCAAAGATTAAATCAAATGCTACCAGTAGGGAGGCTTAGTCACTCAAAAAATGTTGCAGAATGTGCTGTAAAATTGTGTGAAATTTATGGATGTGACAAAGAAAAAGCTTATATAGCGGGGATGATTCATGATTGTGCGAAATACTTAAGTGATAAAGAAGTAGAGGATTATGTTAATAAGTATGAAATATACTTAGACCCAATAGAAGATGGAAACCGCTCTCTATCTCATAGTGTGATAGGGTCATACATATGTGAATATGAGTTTGGTATAGAAGATGAAGATATTATAAATGCAATTAAATACCATACAACAGGAAGAGAAGATATGTCTCTTTTAGAAAAAATAATTTACATAGCAGATTTAATTGAAGAAGGAAGAAAATTTCCAGTTGTAGATACATTGAGAGAATTAGCCTATGAAGGTAAGCTTGACGAAGCACTTTTAACTTCATTTAATAATACTTTAATGTTTGTCATTAATAAAAAAGAAGAAATACATCCAAGAACTGTTATGGCAAGAAACTACCTAATTAAAGAAAAGTTATTATAAAAATCTTATATAAAGGCAAACATATTAATAAAATTAAAGTTGACTATGTTACAAAATCGTATTAATATGTTAGAATAACTAAGTGTATTTAAATTAGGAAAGTGAGGAAATTTTATATGACAGTGGAACAAATGACAAAAATAGCATATGATGCCATAGAAGATAAGCTGGGTCAAGATACAGTTATAATAAATATAGGAAAAGTTTCTAGTTTATGTGATTATTTTGTTATTACTACAGCATCTTCTCAAAGACAAGTAAAAGCTATAGCTGGTAATGTTGAAGATGAATTAGCAAAACTAGGATTAGAGCCAAGAGGAAAAGAAGGACAAGGAACTCAAACTTGGGTACTTCTTGACTATGGGGATATAATGGTTCATGTATTTAATGAGGAAAATAGAGGATTTTATAATTTAGAAAAATTATGGAAAGATGCACCTTATATAGATATTGACACATTAGCATAAACATGATAATATATGTTATTATAGTTAGAAAATTTGAAAAATTGTATTGAATTGAATAGACTAGAGCAGTAAAAGATTATATTTTTTCAGAGAGTTAGTGTAAGGTGAGAACTAATATTATATAACTTTGAACTTACTAGATTAAAACCTATTCTCCATGGCTGGATTAAAAGCTATCTAAGAGAGTCTATAAAAGTAGGCTAATTAGGGTGGTACCGCGAAGATTTATCCTCGTCCCTAAACGTAAGTTTAGTGACGAGGATTTTTTATTTTCAAAGAATTATTTGGAAATTATAAGTAAATAATATTAAACAAAGTAGTTGAACGCAACTAAAAATAGGAGGCAAAATATGAGCGTATATAATTTTAAACAAGTAGAATCGAAATGGCAAAAAATTTGGAAAGATAATAACCAATACAAAATGGATACAGCACAAACTGAAAAACCTAATTATTACACATTAGAAATGTTCCCTTATCCGTCTGGAAAGATACACATGGGACATGTTAGAAACTATTCTATAGGTGATGTTGTCGCAAGATTCAAAAAAATGGAAGGTTATAATGTACTTCATCCAATGGGATGGGATTCTTTTGGTTTGCCAGCTGAAAATGCAGCTATAAAACATGGAATACATCCACATAAATGGACAATGGAAAATATAGAAGAAATGAAAGAACAATTAAATTTATTAGGGCTTAGCTATGATTGGGATAAAGAAGTAGCAACTTCAACTCCAGAATACTATAGATTTACTCAAGAAATATTTTTGAAATTTTTAGAACATGGTCTTGCATATAAGAAAAAATCTTATGTTAACTGGTGTCCTTCTTGTGAGACTGTTCTTGCAAATGAACAAGTTGTTCAAGGAGCATGTGAAAGATGTAAATCAACAGTATTAAAGAAAGACTTAGAACAATGGTATTTTAAAACTACTGAATTTGCAGAAGAATTACTTAATGATTTAGATACATTAGATGGATGGCCAGAAAAAGTTAAAATAATGCAAAGAAACTGGATAGGAAAAAGTACAGGAGCAGATTTAGTATTTGATATAGATGGAACTGACAAATCTATGACAGTATTTACAACTAGACCAGATACAACTTATGGAGTTACTTATATGGTACTTGCTCCAGAACATGAACTAGTTAAAGAATTGGTTGCTGGTACTGAGTATGAAGCAGATGTTGAAGCTTTTGTTCAAAAAATGCATACTATGACAGAAATAGAGAGAACAGCAGCTGATGTAGAAAAAGAAGGTATGTTTATAGGTAGATATGTTATAAATCCTTTAAATGGAAAAAAAGTTCCTCTATGGATAGCAAACTATGTATTAGTTGAATATGGAACAGGTGCTATAATGGCAGTTCCTGCACATGATGAAAGAGATAGAGATTTTGCTGAAAAATATAATCTAGATATAATAGATGTAATAACAGAAGATAATAAAATGATAAATTCAGAAGAATTTGATGGATTAGATGCTTCAGAAGGATTTGAAGGAATAATAAATAAATTAGAAAAAGAAGGTAGAGGAAAGAGAACAATTAATTATAGATTAAGAGACTGGTTAGTTTCAAGACAAAGATATTGGGGTTGTCCTATACCTGTAGTTTATTGTGATGAGTGTGGAATAGTTCCAGTTAAGAAAGAAGATTTACCAGTTCTTTTACCAACAGATGTTGAATTTACTGGAAAAGGAGAGTCTCCACTTACTACTTCAAAACAGTTTATGTCAGCAACTTGTCCTCACTGTGGAAAACCAGCTAGAAGAGAAGTTGACACTATGGATACATTTGTTGATTCTTCTTGGTATTTCTTAAGATATGTAGACAATAAAAATGAAGATGAACCATTTAGTAAAGACTTAGTTAACAGATGGCATCCGGTAGACCAATATATAGGTGGAGTAGAACATGCTATAATGCATTTACTTTATGCTAGATGGTTTGTAAAAGCATTTAAGAGTATGGGCATGGTAGACTTTGATGAACCATTTAAAAACTTACTTACTCAAGGTATGGTTCTTATGGACGGTTCTAAGATGAGTAAGTCTAAAGGCAATACAGTATCTCCTATGGATATAATTGATGAATATGGAGCAGATACTGCAAGACTTTTCGTATTATTTGCAGCACCACCAGAAAGAGATTTAGACTGGTCAGAACAAGGTGTGGATGGATGCTTTAGATTCTTAAATAGAGTATATAGATTAGTTGATGAGTTAGCATATGTCTTCAAAAAAGATGTTGAGTTTGGCGAGTTAAGTTCTCAAGATAAAGATATGAGATATACTATACATTCTACACTTAAAAAAGTTACTGTAGATTTAAGTGAGAAATTTGGATTTAACACTGCTATATCAGCTCTTATGGAATTAATAAATGATATGTACAAATATAAGGAGCTAGATAATATAAATGAAGCAGTTATAAAAGAAGGTGTACAAACAATAGTAACTATAATTTCACCATTTGCACCTCATTTAGGTGAAGAATTATGGACTATGATAGGTCAAGAAGGAAGTGTCTTTGATATAGATTGGCCTAAATATGATGAAACAGCACTAGTAAAAGATGAAATAGAAGTTGTTGTACAAGTTAATGGAAAGGTCAGAGGAAAGTTAACTGTTAGCTCAAATATATCTAAAGAAGATATGGAAAAAGTGGCTTTAGAAGATGAAAAAATTAAAGCTCTAGTTGAAGATAAAACTATAGTTAAAGTTGTTGCAGTTCCTAAGAAATTAGTTAATATAGTTGTGAAATAAATAAAAAAATAAAGCTATAAAATAAAATCCCCTTATTGCAATATAATTAAAAAATTGCAGTAGGGGGAAATTTTATTTTAAACTCTATGATATAATTTATTTTAAATTCTAAACGCAATAATATAATTAACAATAGATTCCTTTTTCAAAGAAGTCTTTGATTTCATCAATATTATTAGTCTTTCCAAGAGCTAAAATAAGTTTTATTCTAGCTTTTTGCCCTGGAAGGTCTCCACCAAATATACATCCTATATTTTTTAAATCTCTACCAGAACCAAAGTAACCATAACTATCAAATACTCTACCTGAATGGCATCTAGAAACTATAACAACAGGAAGCCCTTTTTCCCTTGCATATTCAACACCAGAAAGCATCTGAGGAGGAATATTACCTCTACCCATAGCCTCAATAACTATACCTTTATATCCACTATCAACAGCAAATCTTATAAAATCTGCATTTTCTCCAACATATGCTTTAAATAGTGCAACTTTAGATTCTACCTTATCAGTATCTATAATTGTTCTATTTACAATATCTCTTGTAAGGACAAGTTCGTTACAGTCGATTATTCCCAATGGACCACTAGTTAAAGATTTAAATGTATTTAAAGAAAGTGTATTTGTTTTAGTAGCTTCAGAAGCCAATAGTACTTCATTATTTAAAACTACAAGAACTCCTTTACCCATAGCATCTTTAGATACAGCAGTACAAACTGATGCAGATAAGTTGCTTGAACCATCATAACCAAGTTCAGAGCTACTTCTCATAGCACCTGTAACTATTACAGGCTTAATGTTGTCAATTGTAAGGTCTAGAAAATAAGCAGTTTCCTCTAAACTATCAGTACCATGTGTTATTACAACTCCTGTGATATCTTTTCTTGCCAATAAATCATTTACATAATTTTTTAATTCCATCATTCTATAAGGTGTTATGTGAGGTCCTGGAATTTCATCAAAATTAAAAACTTCAACATCTGCAACTTTATCAATGTTAGTGACCATGGATAATATTTGTTCCCCAGATAAAGTTGGTATAGCAGCACCTACTTTATCATCTACTGTCATAGATATAGTTCCACCAGTAAAAACTATGGCAACTTTTTTCTTAATACTCATAATATTCTCTGCCTTTCACAAATAAAATTTATAATTCCGATAGGATTATATCAAAAAAATTTATTTAGGTCTATATAAATTCTTTTATTCGCATAATTTAGATATTTCAGTGTACTAGAATTATTTCTTTGTTTTTTCCCATTCAGCAATATAACTATTCAATATCTCTCTTATGGCTTTCCCTATTTTAGTGTAGGCTTCATCATATAGATTTGCTAGAGATATTCTAATTGACCATTCAGGTCCGTAGAATCCATTTCCACTAAGTAAGAC
This sequence comes from Clostridioides sp. ZZV14-6154, assembly GCF_020657785.1. NCBI lineage: Bacteria > Bacillati > Bacillota > Clostridia > Peptostreptococcales > Peptostreptococcaceae > Clostridioides > Clostridioides sp. ZZV14-6154. The sequence continues at coordinate 212,438 of NZ_JAGWCY010000002.1, forward strand.
TACTGAATAATCGTTAGCCAATCTATAAAGTATATCTACTGGAGATGCATTCTTACTTATAAATCTGAATAAATCTTCTCCATAGTTTATTTTAGCCCATTCTTCAATATCAAACTGAGTATAATATGCAGCATTATTTTTATTTTTATTAACTGGAAGCTCTAAAGCTTCAAACAATAGTTTTTGACGTCTATGACATATACTCATATTAAGTTTTTTGTAGGCATCAACTTTATCAATTAATGCAAATGCAGAGAAAAATGACATTTGAACTTGTTGTGGAGTTGAAAGACCAGCAGTATGATTGAGAGCAACAAGTCTACTATCAGCAACAACTCTTTCCATAAATGAAAGGCTAGAAGGGTTAAGACTCATATCACTGTAACGCTTATCTACTGATTTCTTTAATTCTCCAGTTAAATCATTTATTTTTTTATCAAAAACATTCTTTTTATGAAGAGCGAATGTACCAAGTCTCCATCCTGTAACTCCAAAATATTTTGAATAAGAATAAACTCCAACAGTGTTATAAGGAAGTTTTGACATTAATGATGAAAAATCTTCTACAAAAGTCCCATATACATCATCTGATATTATCATTAAATCCTTATTATAATTTTCAATTACATCTATTAGATTATTACAAGATGTCTCATCCATAGCTATAGATGCAGGGTTGTTAGGATTAACAACAAATAAAGCTTTAATAGAATTGTCACGAAGCTTTTCTAATTCTTTCTTAGTATACTGCCATGTATGAGCACCTTTTTCATCAACCGCATTGGCGTTTATATTTACAACTTTAAAATCATATCGAGGAAGATTAGGTATCTCAAGATAAGGTGTAAATATAGGAGTCATTAAAGCTATTGTATCGCCCTTTTTTAGAAGTTCATTTGCCATTAATGAATCAAATATATAACACATAGCAGCTGTAGCACCTTCAACAGCGAATATTTCTACATCACCATATTTACCTGATATATCATATTTCATTTCTTGAACTAGATAATCATGTACTATTTTTTCCATATGAGGTAACATTCTATCTGGAAGTGGATAATTATCACCAATAATCCCATCGGCTAGTTCATGAACAAATTCATCACCATCAAATCCAAGTTCATTTATACCAAAATTTATAATATCTCTAGCTAAGTACGCTCCAGGCATATCTATATTTTCATTTATATATTTAAAGAATCTTTCCTTAATGCCCTTTTTTTGAGGCATACCAGCTAAATGACCTAAATCCCAATTAGAACGGGTTTCAGTAATCGCAAAATGACCAAAAGTGAAAAAAGCTTCTCTAGCAGTTGAACAAGTCCAATTTGGATTTCCACGACCTGCATCAAGCAATTCTCTATGATTTTCATTTGCAGTATGTTTCGCAATATCTATTAATTTGTCCTTAAATTCAAAAGGACTTATTTTTCCATATATGTTTTTGATTTCTTTATAAGTATTATTTTTCATGTTTAATTCCTCCTTATGTAATAAGTTTCACATTTTTATAATAAAATAAACAAGTTCCTAAAATGATTATACTTTAATTATAATAGGTTTATAGAAAAAGTAAAGTATAAAATTAAAATAATAACTCTATTTAGCTTTATAAAATGTATGTTAAAAGATAAAATACCTTTTAATAAAAAATGATTACTATATAAAATAAAACTCTAATTTAACTTGCATTTTATTTTTTTTATTTTATTTGTTGTAAAAGGTATAGTTTTATTATTATGAAAATGTATAAAATAAAACTTTCTTTTTGTTTAAAGTTGTTTATAAAAATATTTTAGGTTAGATTGGTAATATTAATGTTATTAAAGAAAATTAAAAAAACAATTTTTAATTAAACAAAATAATATAAATATAAATTTTAGTAAAAATAATAAAGAATAAACTGTTATTTTGATAAAAAAGTAAAAATTATTTTAATATTATCATTTAGTGTAATGTAACTCAATTGAATATATATGTTTATTGTATTCAATTGTTGTATTTTTAGTTTTTTTGTGATTAATTAAAAAATTATAAAAATCGTTTACATGTTGATTTTTAAAAAAAAAAGATATAGAATTATATAGAAAGTAATAAATAAAAATTGGATTTACGGGAGTGGAATAAAATGATAAATGTTACCTTAACAGATGTGAAAGAAGCTAGAGAGACCATTAAAGACATAGTTAAAAAAACTGATTTACTTGAAAGCGTTAAACTTAGCGAAAAAACAGGCGCAAAGGTTTTTTATAAATGTGAAAACCTTCAAAAAACAGGGTCTTTTAAATTAAGAGGAGCTTGTAATAAAATAGCAAGTTTAACAGACGAAGAAAAAGCAAGTGGAGTAATAGCTTCAAGTGCAGGGAATCATGCACAAGGTGTAGCATTAGGCGCAAAAATGACTGGTATAAAATCTACAATAGTAATGCCAGCAACTGCACCATTAGCAAAAGTTAGTGCAACTAAAGGTTATGGAGCAGAAGTAGTTTTAAATGGTGCAGTTTATGATGATGCATATTCAAAAGCTGTTGAAATACAAAAAGAAACAGGAGCAACTTTCTTACATCCATTCAATGATAAATATGTTATAGCAGGGCAAGGAACTATATCTCTTGAAATTTTCGAACAATTAAATAATAAGGTTGATACTATACTATGCCCAGTTGGTGGTGGAGGAATAATATCTGGTGTTGCTGTTGCAGCAAAGGCATTAAATCCTAATGTAAAAATAGTTGGTGTTCAAACTGCAAATATACCTTCAATGAAAGAGTCAATTAAAAACGGCAAAGTAACAACAGCATTTAATGATAGTACAATAGCTGATGGTATAGCTGTTAAAACTCCTGGAGACTTAACTTTTGAAATAATAAATGAATTAGTTGATGAAATAGTAGTAGTTGAAGAAACAGAAATAGCTGAATCAATATTATTTATGATGGAAAGTCAAAAGATAGTTTCAGAAGGTGCAGGGGCTGTGTGTACAGCTGCAATATTAAGTGGTAAATATGTACCAGCAAAAGACGAAAATGTAGTGTGTATAATATCTGGTGGTAATATAGATATAAATACATTATATAGAATAATAGGTGTTGCTCTAGCTAAAGAAGGAAGAAGATATTCATTTAGCACAATTATGGAAGATAAGCCAGGAAACTTTGCTGAATTAACTAGAATAATAAGTGAGAATGGTGGAAATATTTTAAGTGCTAATCAAGGTAAATTATCAGCAGGTGAAGCTCTAGGAAAACAAAGTGCGGAATTTATATTAGAAACAATAGATTATGACCATATAGCGAAAATAAAGAAAGCAATAGAAGAAAAAGGTTTTAAAATTATAGAATTATAATAAAAAGTGTATATAATATACAAGAAAAATAGTATAATAGTGTATGAAGATACATTTTATGTATAGTAGATTAACCAATTAGGAGGATTTTAATATGAAACATGAAGTATTGCATACTAATGATGCACCAGCAGCTTTAGGACCATATTCTCAAGCTATAAAAGCTGGAAACTTATTATTTGTATCTGGACAAGTTCCACTTGTACCAGAAACTATGGAAGTAGTTGAAGGAGATGTACAAGCTCAAACTGCTCAATCTCTAAAAAATCTTAAAGCAATATTAGCTGAAAGTGGAGCTGATTTTTCAAATGTAGTTAAAACTACAGTATTTATAAAAGATATGAATGAATTTGGTGCTATAAACGAAGTTTATGCTGAGTATTTTGGAGAAAATAAACCAGCAAGAGCTTGTGTAGAAGTTGCTAGATTACCAAAAGACGTTAAAGTTGAAATAGAAGTAATAGCTGTATTATAAGATTACAATATTTTTCAAACTGAAAAAAAGGGGCTGTCTCAAAATAGAGATAAGCCTTTTTTTCATTGTTGAAATGATGAAAATATATTTGATTTCATACAAAAAAAGAGTGCCTCATAAACTAAAAAGTTCATTTTAAGATACCTCCTTTTTTTATATTAACTTCTAATAGTTTGTCGTTCTTTTATAAAACATATTGATATAACTAATCCAATAAATGCAAGTGTGGCTGCTATTGAAAATGCTACATCTATTCCATGGATATTAGACAGGATAGCTGAACTCATGTGAGCTTTTTTAGTAGCAGTTGTCATTATAGTAATAAGTATAGCAGAGCCTATAGCACCAGATATTTGACGAAGTGTACTATTAATTGCTGTAGCATGAGATATAAGTTCTCTATCTAGTGTTTTAATTCCCCATGTAGTTAATGGCATTAGAACCATTGAAATACCAATCATACGAATACAATACATTAATGATACATGAATTAAAGATGTATCCTTGCCTAAAAACGCAAAAGATAAAGTTCCTAAAAATAAACATCCAGTTCCTAATATTGATAGAGCGTGAGGACCATATTTATCTAGATGACGTCCTGCGACTGGATTTAATGCAACCATTAGTATAGCACCAGGCATCATTAAAGAACCTGAAGCAAGTGCAGAGAATCCCCTTACAGATTGAATATATAGAGGTATCATTAATGTAGCAGACATCATTGAAGCATATACAATCATAATTAATAATGTAGAAATAAGAAATGGTTTATTTTTAAAAACTCTTAATTCTAAGAATGGTTCTTTAGATTTTAATTGACGCCATGTAAATAAAATTAATGATACAATTCCTAATATTATTGGTAAATATGTGGCACTATTAGTCCACCCATAATTACCTTGATTAGTAAACCCAATCAATAAACCACCAAAGCCTAAAGAAGATAGTATTATTGAAGGTATATCCAGTTTTAGTTTTTGGGCTTCTCCAACATTCTTTAATAATATAAATGAAAGTATAACATCTAGTATAGCTATAGGTGAAAGTAGTAAAAATAAACTATGCCAACCAAATGAATCTACTAACCATCCAGATAAAGTTGGTCCTATTGCTGGAGCAAATCCTACTGTAATACCGACTAGACTCATAGCTGTACCACGTTTTTCTATAGGGCATAAATATAATATAATAACTTGTAAAAGTGGCATTAAAGAGCCAGAACCTACTGCTTGTAATACACGAGCAATCAACATAGTTGAAAAATCACGAGAGAAAAGCGCAATAATGCATCCTAAAGAAAAGATAGTCATTGATGTAATAAATAATTTTCGAGTACTAAATCTATTTATCAAGTAAGCTGTTGTAGGAATAATGATACCTGCAATAAGTAGATAAATTGTAGTTAACCACTGACCAACATCAGCAGTAATTTTAAAATCTGACATTATATTGGGAAGTGCAGTTGCCAGTAATGTTTGACTAAGAGAGCTTATAAAAGCACCAGTCATTACGATTGCTATTATCAAATTTCCTTTTTTATTGTTTTTGCTATTACTTTGTATTTCCATAGTTTATAACGTCTCCTTTTTTAACTGATTTTTAATACTATTCAATAAAAGTACTTTTGGTCTCAAAATGTCTTCTTTTTCTAGATATGTAATCATTGCATCCATAATTAAAGAATCGTATAGTTGATTTTTTCCTTCTTCATATAATTTTTTTGATGCTTCTAGTAACTTAGGGTTTTCAATAAGAGAAGTGTTTGTTTTGATTAGCTCTTCTATATCCTGTATTGTTTTAAAAAATAATGATTTACTATAAAGAGAAGAGTAAGCTTCATCTTCTTGTTCATATAAAAACATTGATTTTTCAATTAAAGGATTTAGGTTATCAGCATTTTCTACAACTAAATCGAGTATTTGGATAGTAAATTCAGCAATAAAGTATACATTTATTTCTCTTTTTTGTATATGAATAATATATGTAAACTGGTGAATTAGAGCATCTAGTAAGAAAACTAAATCAAATAGAATGTTTTCTATTTTGTTGCCATAATTATCAAATAAACTCAACTTATATTCATTTAATAAATTAGCACGAGATTTTTTTTGTAACTTACTTGTCGTTTTACGTTGCACTTCAGAGAAATTTTCCCTCACATAAGTATTTATAGTAGTTCTAGAAAAAATATTTCCCCATACAGCTATTATTTTTCTTTTTAATTTTTCAGATGGATGGATATCTTTATTTTCATTAATAGAATGTATAATTTCTAAAAATTTTTCATCATAATAATTAATTATTTCACAGATAAAACTTTCTTTAGTTTCAAAATGTTTATAAAAAGTAGCTTTAGACATTTTACATTCTTTTACAATATCTAGTATTGAAGTATTTTGAAAACCTTTTTGGTCAAAGATTCTTTGAGCAATAGTTATAATAAGTTTTTGCTTGTCAGTCAATTGGCTATCTCCTTTCATATAAAAACGATAAGTACTAAATAGTACTTTAAAGTTTCCATAAATACATTATACATCATTTGGAAAAAAAATCAATATCTGGACCTGTGATATAAAAAATTTGAAAAAAATATTGTTAGTTTTAGTAATACAAAGAAGAATTTAAGAGTTTCTTAAGAATTGTTTAAAGAATTTGCAATAAATTAATGATATGATTATACTATGAAGTAAAATGTCTTTAAATTTTTTAGGTATTAAATCTAAATTATGGGGGTGTAGTATATGAAAAAGAAAAGAGGTTTGATTATAGCTTTTGCATTTTTTCTAGTTTTCGCAAAAATGTTTATTAATATCTCTAGTGGAGAAAATAAAATCATGGCATATGAAATAAGTAAGTATAGAAAAGGTGTGAACGTTTTATCAATAAATAATATTGTAGTAGCAAACAAAAAGTATAGTTTACCTGAAGACTATTCTCCACAAGAAAGTAATGAAGCAAAAGATGCTTTTTATAAAATGAATAAAGAGGCTCAAAAAGCAGGATTAAATCTAAAAGCCTTTAGTACATATAGAAGTTACAAATATCAAGAAAAATTATTTAACTCATATGCAGAAAAAAATGGTGAGAAGGAAGCAAACAGATTTTCAGCTAAGCCAGGAGAAAGTGAACATCAAACTGGACTTGCATTTGATATTGGAGGAGACGACCAATCTTGTTGGGCAAATAAAAAATTTAATAATACAAAAGAAGCTAAGTGGCTGTATGAAAATGCATATAAGTATGGATTTATACTTAGATATCCAGAGGGAAAAGAAAATATAACAGGATACATGTATGAATCATGGCACTATAGATATGTTGGAACTGAACACAGTAAAAACTTTGCAATGAACAATTTAACACTAGAAGAATATTTGCATATAGATTAAGCCATAATTTGTTAAATTTAGGTTAAAATAAAAAATAAGCTAGACTATTAATTGTGTAAAGTGTTATAATGTAAATACAATTAAAGATAACTACTCGAAGGGGAGTAGCTTACACGAAAGTGGTAATTAATCGTCAGGACAGTAGAAATACTCGGTTAATTAGCAAGGAATTCCTTGATAGCAAGACCTTCAAAATAAGCATTAAGTATGTTTGTTTTGGGGGCTTTTTTTATTCAAGGAATTTTTTATTTGAAAAATTTCAAATTTCAAGTATACATAAGAGTCCCCAAACATAAAATAAATTTATTAAAGAGGAGGGCAACAAATGTCTTACAAAAGTACTTATCAAGAAATAATTAAAAATTTAGACTCAAGCTTAAATGGTTTGAGCAAAGAAAGAGCAGAAGAGCTATTAGAAAAAAATGGAACTAACGAATTAAAGGAAGCAGATAAGGTTCCTACGTATAAGCTTTTCTTAGAAAGTTTTAAAGACCCACTGGTAATAATTCTATTGATAGCTGCTTTAGTACAAATATTTTTAGGTGAAACTGTAGAGTCCATAATAATTTTTGCAGTTATTATTATCAACTCTGTTTTAGGTGTTGTACAAACAAAAAAAGCAGAAAGTTCATTAGAAAGTTTGAAAAATTTATCTGCACCAAATGCAAAGGTAATAAGAGACAATAAGAAAATGACAATTCCAGCAAAAAATTTAGTAGTTGGAGATATCGTATTTTTAGAAGCTGGTGATTACATACCAGCAGACGGAAGACTTATAGAAGCACAATCATTAAAGGTTGTAGAAGGGATGTTAACTGGTGAATCAGAACCAGTTCTAAAACATACAGAAAAAATAAACGAAGATGTAAGTTTAGGTGACCAAAAAAACATGGTATTTAGTGGTGCTGTAGTAGTTTATGGTAGAGGTTCATTTGTAGTAACTGGAACAGGTATGGAGACTGAAATGGGTAAAATAGCTGGTCTTTTAGAAACTGCCGAAAATAAGTTGACACCATTACAACAAAAAATAGAAGCTTTCAGTAAAAAGCTTGGTGTAGGTATTGTAGTACTTGCACTCTTAATATTTATAATTCAGGTAGCAAGAAATTACATGATGGCTGGGAATGGAGAAATGACACAAATTATTCTCGATTCATTCATGTTTTCTGTAGCAGTAGCAGTAGCAGCAATACCAGAAGCTTTATCATCAATAGTTACTATAGTACTGGCTGTTGGAACAAATAGTATGGCAAAGAAACAAGCTATAATAAGGAAATTACCAGCTGTAGAGACTTTAGGTTCAACAAGTGTTATATGTACTGATAAAACAGGTACTCTTACACAAAATAAAATGACAGTTGTGGACTGTTATATGTATGGAACTAACAATGATGAGCTTAATAAAGAAAATATAAATTATTCTTACCATGCTAAATTGTTGACTATGGTTTCTACATTATGTAATGATTCTCATATAACTAGTGATGGAAAAGAAGTTGGTGACCCAACAGAAGTTGCATTAATAAATTATTCAAGCAAAAACGATTTAGATTATGATAAATTAAGAAGTAAATATATTAGAATAAATGAAATACCATTTGATTCAGATAGAAAGCTTATGTCTACAGTAAATAGTATATATGGAGATTATATAATGTTTACAAAAGGTGCTCCAGATATTGTATTTAGTAGATGTAAATATGCTTTAAAAAATGGCTCAAAAGTAGACATAACAGATGAGATAATAGAAGAATACAAGAAGAGAAATGAAGAGTTTTCAAATAGAGCACTTAGAGTATTAGCATTTGCAATAAAAGATGTCCCAGAAGAAGGTTTTACACCTTCAATTGATGATGAACATGATATGACATTGGTTGGTATAATGGCAATGATAGACCCACCAAGAGAAGAAGTAATGGATGCAGTAAAAGAAGCGAAGAGTGCTGGTATAAAAACCGTTATGATAACTGGAGACCACAAAACAACAGCAGCAGCAATTGCAAAAGAAATAGGTATAATGGAAGATGGAGATTTAGCACTTACAGGGAAAGAGTTAGATGCATTAAGTGAAGAAGAATTAAATAAAAAATTAGAAGATATAAGTGTATATGCCAGAGTTTCCCCAGAAAACAAAATTCGTATAGTAAAAGCATGGCAACATAAGAATAACATAACTGCTATGACTGGTGATGGTGTCAATGATGCACCAGCTTTAAAACAAGCAGATATAGGTATAGGTATGGGAAGTGGTACTGATGTAGCAAAAGATGCTTCTGCTATGGTATTAGTTGATGATAACTTTGCAAGTATAGTAAATGCTGTTGAAGTTGGTAGAACAGTATATAGCAATATAATAAAAGCAATAACTTATTTATTTGCAGGAAACTTGGGTGCCATAGTGGCTATCTTATTTGCAGTATTTGCAGGATGGCCAAATCCATTTACAGCTTTACAACTTTTATTTATAAACCTAGTAAATGACTCCTTACCAGCAATAGCATTAGGGTTTGAAAAATCAGAAAAAAATATAATGAATAAACCTCCTAGACATCCAGATGAAAGTATACTGGCAGGAGGAACATTAAAAGCAGTGGCTATAAGAGGTTGTATAATTGGTATAGTTACAATAATTGCACAATATATAGGGCTACAAGTATCAACAGAACTTGGTGTAGCGATGGCATTTTCAACTTTAATATTAGCGAGAATAATGCAAACATTGCCTGCACGTTCTAATAATCAGACAATAGTAAAACTAGGATTTTTTAGTAATAAATATGTTATAGGAGCAGTTTTAATATGTTTTGGACTTTACTCTTTAACATTAATGCCAGTTTTGAGAGGAATATTCTCTATTCCAACAGTATTTGGTTTATATGAATTAGGAATTTGTTTAGGTTTAGCATTACTTTCATCAATATTGATGGAACTTAATAAATTAATGAATAGAAATACTGTAAAATAATTAAAAATACTAAACTAAAGGGACATATTGATAAAATCAATATGTCCCTTATATAGTTAGATTTATTCTAAGTTATCGATTATTTGGAATGCTTTTATAACTTTAGGAAGTTCTTTTTCTTCAGGCATTCTAAATCTTATAAAGTTTTTATCAAGTCCAGTAAAATCGCTACCAGATATAACTCTTATTTTTAATTTTGCAAATTCTTGTTGTAAATCCATATCTTTGTTTTTATGTTCAACTGTCATTATAGATACAGTATCACTAGTCTCAGCTATGTTAAGGTTTTTCCATGGAATCAATAGTTGATTTTTTATAGCTTTTGTTTTTTCTTTTAATTCTTCTATAAATTGAACATCGTCTAATAAATTAGCTGCAATACTACGAGAGATTTCAGATATTTCGTAAGGAGTAGATATCTTTTTAATAGGATTAACAAGTTGTTCAGGAAGGACTGCATATCCTGCTCTTAGTCCTGCTAAACCAAAACCTTTTGAGAATGTTTTTAAAACAATTACATTGTCATAATCATTTAAAAGTTTTACAGCTGAATTTTCTTTTGGCATATATTCACCATAAGCCTCATCTACCATAACAGCTATATCATATTTTTCTGCCTCTTTTACTATATTTTCAATTGATGATAGAGGTATAATTTGTCCAGTAGGATTATTTGGGTTATCTATGTAAATTACTTTATATTCTGAATTTATTTTTTCAATAAATTCTTTTTCATTAAACTTGAAGTTATTTTCTTTCTTTAAAAGAACATAGTCATAAGTAGCACCATGCATTTTTATATCTGTTTCATATTCTGAAAATTGAGGTGAACATCCTAAAACTTTATCTCCTTTTTCAATAAATAATCTATTTAAAAGATAAATAACATGTATAGAACCATCCGCTAGACAAATTCTATCAGTAGTTAGTGTTGTAAAGTCTTTCCAATAATCAACTATATTGTCTTTTAGACTAATTGAATGCGGGTATCCTCTTATCATATCAAATTCTAAAGCATTAAAAGCTTCTACAGCTTTATTTGAGAAAGATACTGTGTTTATACCTTCGCCACAATCTATCTCGAATACATTTTCGCAATGACCAGATTCTATGGCATAACTTTTTTTCAACTGCATTTCAATAGCTTTGTTAATTTTTAATTTCATAGTTTATCACTCCTTATTTAGTCAATAATAAATGTTAAAAAAGTTGCTAGATTTAAAATATTGTGAAAATACATGATAGTAAAAAACGAATATAAATATTATAATAGCTCACTTTATTTAATATGATTATATATCATATATTGTAAAATTTCTAGCATTATAAGACTATAAATTGAAAATATTCAGAAAAATACTACAAGAAACGATTTATTTTGCTTTGATATGGAGGTATAGGAATGTTATTAATTTTATAAATTGGAATAGTTTAAGTGTAAAGTTATGATATAATTTAATAAGGGTAATTCTTTAAATTAGATTAAGGAAATATAAGTATACAATAAAATGTTATGGAGTTGGATGATGGGATATAAATTGATTGTAACAGATATGGATGGAACTTTATTGGGAAATAACCATAAAGTTACTGATGAAAATAAAACTGCACTACAAAAAGTTATTAAAAGTGGTATTAATGTAACTTTAGCAACAGGGAGAGCTTTCGATTCAGCTAAATGCAATGTAGATTTTCTTAAAGAAGATATGCCAATAATAGCTTGTAATGGTTCATTGATAAGGGAACAAAATGGAAATATAATATATTCAAATAAAATTGATACAAAAACATGTCTAGATATTTTAGATGTGCTAGACAAATACAATATTTACTATCAATGTAATAGTATAGATTCTATGCTTTCAAAAAAAATAGAAGGACGTGAAGATAGAATAAGTGTGTTTTTGGGTTCTGAAACAGAAGTCATTGTAAGAGATGATTTAAGAGAAGAGATTTCTAAAAATGACATATTAAAGTTTGTAATAATAGAAGAAAAAAATCCAGCTATTTTAGACGAAATAAGAAAAGAATTAAAAAAAGTTCAAGGCATAAAAATAACTTCTTCTTGGCCAAATAATATTGAAGTTATGAATATTGGTGTTGATAAAGGCAATGCGGTTAAAATTTTAGCTGAAAAAATGAACATAGATAGAGAAGATATAATTGCATTTGGAGATAATTACAATGATATAGAAATGATAAAATTTGCTGGTCTTGGTGTAGCTATGGGAAATGCAGAAGAATTGATTAAACAAGAGGCCGATTATGTGACAGACAGCAACCAAGAGAGTGGAGTTGCAAAAGCAATTTATAAGTTTTTTGAGTTAGAAGAGTCACTTAGTTCTTAAAAAAGGCATTTAAAGGAAAAAATAGGTTGACTATTTTATAGATAGTAATTATAATACAAATAGGTAAAATATAAAAATTTAGATTCAGTGAAGAAGAGAGTAGATATAAAGCAAGTCTCAGCGAGTTAGGGATGGTGTAAGCCTAATGATAATACTTTATATTGAAGAGAGCTTTGGAGAATATTACTTGAAATTCAGTATGGTAATAGGTAATCTCGCCTTAAGAGAATAGAGTGGGTAAACATTGTTTATCAACTAGAGTGGTAACACGGAATATTTCGTCTCTTGGTCTTTTTGACCAAGAGATTTTTTATTTTTAGCTAAAGTAAAAATATTACAATTAAAATATAAAAAATTAAAATATGAGGTGAAAAATATGAAATTATGGGGTGGACGCTTTAGAAAAGCTGAAAATCAACTTATGGAAGAATTTAATAAATCTTTTGGGTATGACTGTGTGCTGTACAAAAAAGATATTGAAGGAAGTATAGCACATGTCTATATGCAAGTAAAATGTGGGCTTTTAACAGATGAAGAGGGAAAAGCTATAACAGAAGGTCTAAATGGAATACTTGAAGATATTGAAAATGGAAAATTGGCATTAGATGGAGATTATGAAGATATACATAGTTTTACTGAGATAAACTTAATTCAAAGAATAGGTGATGTTGGGAAGAAACTTCATACAGCACGTAGTAGAAATGACCAAGTTGCAGTTGATATGAGATTATATGCGAAAGAAAAGGCAAGCGATTTAGTGGAGTTAATATCTGGATTTAAAGAAACTATAAAAGATGTTGCTGATAAAAATTCAGTAATGATGCCAGGATATACTCATCTTCAAAGAGCACAAGTGGTAACTTTTAAACATCACTTGATGGCATATTATAGTATGTTTGATAGAGATGAAAAAAGAATAAAAAATGCTATAGAGATATTGGACGAGTCACCTTTAGGTTGTGGAGCTTTGGCAGGAACTACACATGATATAGATAGAAATATAACTTGTGAGCAATTAGGGTTTAAAAAAGTTGTAGATAATTTTATGGATGGTGTAAGTGATAGGGACTATTTATTAGAACTAATGAGTGATTTTTCAATCATAATGATGCATTTAAGTAGACTTAGTGAAGAATTGATACTTTGGAGTTCACAAGAATTTGGGTTTGTTGAAATAGATGATTTATATACTACTGGAAGTAGTATAATGCCTCAAAAGAAAAATCCTGATGGTGCAGAACTTATAAGAGGTAAGACTGGTAGAGTATATGGAAATTTATTTGGTCTTTTTACAGTTATGAAAGGTATACCACTAGCTTATAATAAAGATATGCAAGAAGATAAGGAAGGATTCTTTGATAGTGTACACACTCTTGAAATGTGTATACAAATAATGGAAAGAATGATAGCTACATTAAAGGTAAATGAAGATAAAATGAAACAAGCAGTTAAAAATGGTTTTTTAAATGCCACAGAAGTTGCTGACTATCTAGTTAAAAATAATGTTGCCTTTAGAGATGCACATGGAATAGTTGGAAGTATTGTGATATATTGTGAAGACAATAAAAAAGCAATAGAAGATTTAACACTAGAAGAATTACATAAGTTTTCAGCTGTATTTAAGGAAGATATTTATGACTTTATCGATTATGAAAGTATATTAAACAAAGGAATAAAAAAGAATTTAAAATAATAGTAATAGATTAAGTTTTTAAAAGCTGTGAATTTGATGAGTGATATCATCAAATTTCACAGCTTTTTATTATATAAAACATTATTTATAATGCAATATCAATAACTTTTTAGTGTCAATAAATTTAAATTTATTAACACTGAAAAGTTACTAAAAATAAAACCTTCTATTATTAAAATGATAATTAATATCAATAAGTGTTGACAAATTTATTTCTAGATATTATTATATATAATATAAATAATAATGAAAATCGATATCAAATAAGGCGGGAGGCAGTCTAATGAACTTATTAGTGATTGGTGGCCATGAAAGAATGGAAAAAGATTATATGGTTATGGCCAAGAAAAAAGGTTATAAAACAAAAGTATACACTACTATGTCATCTAAATTAAATAACTCTATAGGAAAACCTGATGCCGTTGTTATACTTACATCAACAGTTTCACATAAGATGTCTAGAACAGTTGAGTCTCAGGCTAAAAAACAAGATATATTAATCGTAAGACATAAAAATAGTAGTAAAGTAGCATTTAATGAATGTCTAGATATGGTTGATGAATGTCTAGGAAACTGTTCAAAATGTAAACTTAATGATAAGCAAAAACAGAAAAATACATAAATATATAATTTAATAAGTTTGAGAATACATACTCAATATAAATTGAGTGTGTAAAATAAAGTGTGTATTCTTCCCAAAAGTTGTGATAATTAAAATATCACAACTTTTGGGAAGGAGCACATTTTTAATTTTTAACAAAACTAAAATGTTAAAGAGATTATGGAAGAATATGATAAAAATATTATTTTAATTATTTTTAAGTTAAGTACATTTTTAGTAAAATAAGAAAATATAAATAAAAACACATTTACTTAATTTTTGTAGAATTAATTGTCAGTTTTTTATTTAAATGGTAGAATATTCATGGATGGTATCTTGTTATAAGAACTATACTTTAAATGTTTTTAATTATTTTGTCTTATATAACTCATATCTTCATGAATGAGATTGGAAATTAAGATGTTGTATCACAAGTTGGAGGTGATACTATTAAAATAGGATTTATTGGTTCTGGAAAAGTTGGTACATCTTTAGCAAATTATTTTTTGTCAAAAGATTATTGTGTAACAGGCTTTTATGGAAGAAATCAATTATCTTTATTAGAATCAACAGATTTAACAAAAACAAAGATTTATAGTAACTTGAAAGACATTATTTATGAAAATGATATATTATTTATTACAACATCAGATGATTCTATTGAAATCATAGACAAAAAACTTTCCAAATTTAATTTAAAACATAAATACATTTGCCACACAAGTGGTTCTTTAAAATCTAGTATATTGTTCTGTTCAAAAAAAGCAGGTGCATTAATTTATTCTGTCCATCCTATATTTGCATTTTCCAATAGAAATACTGATATTAAAAAAATGAAAGACATTTGTTTTTCCATAGAAGGTGATAATGAAAAAGATGATTTATTTATTCAAAATTTTATAAATAGCTTAGGAAATCAGTTTTTTATAAGAGATAAAAATACTTCATCCACTTATCATGTAGCTAATGTTTTAGTTTCAAATTTAGTGTTATCTTTACTAGATGTAGGAGTAAGTTACTTTATTAAATTGGGTTTATCTGAAGAAGAAGCTTTAAAAGCTATAAATCCTTTGGTCAAAATAAATATAGAAAACATACTTGATAATGGATTTACTAAATCCCTTACTGGACCTGTTGTTCGTGGGGATATAACACCAATAAAAAAACATTTATCAGCATTAGATAAAAAAGATGAAGATATTTACAAAATACTCTCCTTAAATCTACTAAAAATAATTGCCTTGGAAAATGAAGATTCATTAAAATGTACAAAAAATATTTCTATAGAAAATGCAGTCGAAAATTTAATAAGTAAATCTGAAAAATACAAAGAGATTTACAAAATTTTAGGAGGAAAAAACAATGAAAAATACTATACTGACTTTTAAAAATGCTAAAAGTGAAGGAAGGAAGCTGTCTATGCTTACAGCTTATGATTACTCAATGGCAAAAATAATGGATGAATGTAACATAAATGGTATTTTAATAGGAGATTCATTAGGAATGGTAGTAAAAGGTGAAGAAAACACTCTATCTGTTACTATAGATGAAATTATATATCACACAAAAGCTGTAAAAAATGGTGCAAAAAATGCCTTAATCGTAAGTGATATGCCATTTCTATCTTACCATGTTTCTATAGAAGATGCTGTTAAAAATGCTGGCAGACTTGTAAAAGAAGGTGGGGCACATGCTGTAAAATTAGAGGGTGGCTCAAACGTTATAGAACAAATAAAAAACATTGTAAATGCTCAAATACCTGTAATGGGCCATTTAGGACTAACACCTCAATCTGTAAATTCATTTGGTGGATTTAAGGTTCAAGGAAATACTAGTGAAACAGCAAAACAACTTATTGAAGATGCTAAATTAATAGAAAAAGCAGGAGCCTTTTCTATTGTCCTTGAAGGAGTTCCTGCTAAAATAGCTGAGATGGTGACTAATTCTATTTCAATTCCTACAATAGGGATAGGAGCAGGAATTAATTGTGATGGTCAAATTTTAGTTTATCAAGATATGTTGGGGATGTTTGGAGATTTTGTACCTAAATTTGTAAAGCAATACGCAAATATAGGAGATATAATGAAAGATTCAATTAAAAATTACATACTAGAAGTTGAAACTGGTGCATTTCCACAAGAAAAGCATAGCTTTTCAATAAATGAATCTGAATTAGAAAAATTATACTAAGATTAAGGATGGTACAAAATGCTTATAAAAGAAATAAAATCACTAAGGAATATAGTTAAAGATTGGAAAAAAGCTGGCTATTCTATAGGCCTTGTTCCTACTATGGGATTTTTACATGAAGGACATCAAAGCCTTATCAAAAAAGCTGTAAAAGAAAATGATAAGGTAGTAGTAAGTGTATTTGTAAATCCAACTCAGTTTGGACCAAACGAAGATTTTAACAGCTATCCGAGAGATATAGAAAAAGATTTTAAATACTGTATAGATAGTGGTGCATCAGTAGTCTTTAATCCATCATCAGAAGAAATGTATTTGAAAGGCCATTGTACTACCATAAATGTGTCTGGACTTACAGATTTTCTTTGTGGTTCTAAAAGACCTGTTCATTTTGGTGGTGTCTGTCTAGTTGTTTCAAAACTTCTGAATATAGTAACTCCTGATAAAGCTTATTTTGGAGAGAAAGATGCTCAACAACTAGCAGTAATTAAAAGGATGGTTAAAGATTTGAATATAGACACAAAAATAATAGGTTGCCCTATAGTTCGTGAAAATGATGGTTTAGCAAAAAGCTCAAGAAATACATATCTTTCAAAAGAAGAAAGAAAAACTGCTTTAGTTTTAAATGAAAGTTTAAGCTTAGCAAAAAAAGAACTGGCAAAAGGAAATCTAGATGTAAAAAAAATAAAAGAATTAATAACATCTAAAATAAATTCTGAAGATTCAACAAAAATAGATTATGTTGAAATTGTAGATAGTGAGACATTACAACCTGTTGAACATATAGAAAATTCTGTACTTGTAGCAAGTGCTGTTTTCATAGGAAAAACTAGATTAATTGATAACTTTACATTTCAATTTGATATATAGGCTGTTATTTTATACAGTATAGATGATTTAAAAAATGATATTTTATAAAAAGGAAAATTTAAAAATCAGATTCGTTTAAGATTATGATTAGTTGTAATTATATGGGGATGTCTCAAAATAAAAATTTGGGTATCTCCTTTTTTGTATAAAAAAAGAAAAGAGGTTCTTAAGAACCCCTAATCTATTTCTAATTAAATTTTTTTATTTTAGAATTTATATTTTCAATTTAAAAACTTTAAAAATCAAATAAATATATCGTCTATTTTTATAATAAGAAATACACTTAAGTTTTATCATTAATAATTGTTATTTTCTCATATTTCTTTTTCCTCTAGACTTTTTTTTATTATTCTTTTTAATATTTGAAGCTATTATAAATATAACTAAGAGTACTAAAATAGCTATAATAATTTTAATAAAAATCATCAAAGTTTTATTTTCAGTTATAAATGGAAGACTACTATCAAGATTGTTTTTTGCAACTAAATCTATACTCTTTTCTAGTTTACCACTATTATATATATTTAAAGTACCAACCTTAGTACCTTTTTTTACAGGCAAATCAATTTTATCTAGTTCAGTTTTAGTATTGTAGTCACCTTGAGATTCATTTTGTCCTAAAGTTATCTTATAACTATGTTTTGGTTCATAAATTAATTCATGCTGTTTTGTAAATAATACTTTTTTAGTATCAGTATATTTTTCTTTATCAACAATAGTAGCACATTTAAAATTATCAAATCCATAATCAATTAAGATGCGTGAATCTAAATATAAATCGTAATTAGTTGAATTAAATACAGCAGCAATGACTCTTCTTCCATCTTTTACTGCACTAGATAAAAGACATTTACCAGCAGCATCAGTATATCCTGTTTTTATGCCATCAACTATGTCGTATTTTATATCTATAGATTGACCTTTATATGTAATCTTATCATGTGATGTTAAAAATTTATTAGTATTTACAAAATATCTTTCATAAGGGTATGCTTTTGTAGCATCAAACTTAAGTGACTTAGTTTTTACAATTTGTCTAAAAACATCATTATTCATAGCTTCTCTAGCCATAAGAGCCATATCATGAGCTGTAGTGTAATGATTTGGGTCTGGTAATCCATGAGGATTGTTAAAATGAGTGCCAGTAGCTCCAATATTTTTTGCCTCAGAATTCATAAGGTCAACAAATTTTTGTACATCTCCTCCACCAACATATCTAGCTAATACAAATGCAGCATCATTAGAAGAATGAATTAAAAGAGCGTTTAATAATTGTCTTACAGTGAAAGCTTCTCCTTCTTTCAGGTACATACTAGAACCCTCTATCTGAGGTAGGTTTTTAATTTCTATTACTTGATTTAAATCCTTAACCTTTTTCAAAACTAAACAAGCTGTCCATGCCTTAGTTGTTGAAGCTGGATAAAGCTTAGAATCTCCAGATTTATTATATAATATTTTTCCAGTTTCATAGTCCATTAAAACGGCATGTTTGGCAACTATAGCTGGTTCATCATCTGCAAAAGATATATCAGAACTTCCTAAAAATGAAGCAAATATCAAGAAACAGATTAATAAAAGTGATAAATTTCTTTTCATTGTGAGCCTCCAAAATTTAAATTCATCTTTTAGTATAGCATATTTTTGTCAATAATTAAAATAAAGGAGTGATTAATATATGAAAAAAAAGGTAAAAATTATTTTGTTTTCCATCATATGTTTTTTAACATTATCAGCAATAATCATTAATCGGCTAGATATCTTTAAAGAAGATATTTATGTTGTAAGTAAAAATAATTCACATAATGAAAAAACAGATAAGGTAGACAAAATAGTTAAAAATGAAGGTAATCAGCATAATAAAGATGAGGGGAAAATAGATAAAAATATTCAAATTAATAAAATAACTATATACATAAGTGGAGCAGTAAATAGACCGGGGATTGTAACTATAGAATCAGATAAGAGACTTTATGATGCTGTAGAATTATTAGGTGGAACAACAAAAGAAGCTGATTTAAATGGAATTAATTTATCACTAAAGTTAGAAGATGAACAACATTACATAATACCTAAAATAGGAGAAACAATATCTGTTACAAGTAGTAGTGATTCTAATAAATTAAGTCTAAAAAAAGAACCTAAAAATGAATCTGAAAGTAAAAATAGTAAAAATCTATCTGATAAATCAAAAATAAATATAAATACAGCGACATTAGAAGAACTGGATGCTTTACCTGGAATTGGAGAGGCTACAGCTAATAAAATTTTACAACATAGAGAAGAAAATGGACAGTTTGCTTCAATTGAAGATATAAAAAATGTGAATGGTATAGGAGATAAAAAATACGAAAATCTAAAAGATTTAATTTGTACAGACTAAAAATATAATACAAAACTCACTTATAGATATGGTATTATAAATATGTATGTATATGTGTGTATATGTGGAAATTTAGTAAAGGAGGTACTTTTATGAAGAAGGAACAAAAAAAACTTACAGAGATGACAACAGCAGGTGGATGAGCAGCTAAAATAGGGCCAGAGGTTCTGGCATCAGTTTTATCTCAACTGCCTAAAAATGATAATATAGAAAATTTATTAGTAGGATTAGATACAGCAGATGATGCTGCTGTGTATAAATTAAATGATGATATGGCACTTATTCAAACACTGGATTTCTTTACACCAATGGTAGATGACCCGTTTGTGTTTGGTCAAATTGCTGCATCAAATTCACTATCAGATGTATATGCTATGGGAGGAAAGCCTTTAGTTGCAATGAATATTGTTTGTTTTCCATCATGTCATGATATGGATGTACTTGCAGAAATATTAAAAGGTGGATTTGATAAGGTAAAAGAAAGTGGTGCCCTATTAGTTGGAGGTCATACTGTAGATGACCAAGAACCTAAATATGGTCTTTCAGTTTCTGGAATTGTAAATCCAAATAAAGTTTTATCAAATGCCACTGCAAAGCCTGGTGACAAGTTAGTTATAACAAAGCCAATCGGTGTGGGTGTATTAAATACAGCCATGAAAGAAGGTATGGTAGAACAACATATATGTGATAAAGTAGTAGAAATAATGATACATTTAAATAAATATGCAGCAATGAGTTTTGATAGAATTGATGTAAATTCAGTTACAGATATCACTGGATTTGGTTTACTTGGGCATGCCTTAGAAATGGCTAAAGCTTCTGAGGTAAGTCTTGAAATTGATTCAAAGCATGTTCCAATTATCGAGGGTGCTATAGAAATGGCAGAAATGGGAATCATACCTGCTGGAATGTATAAAAACATGCATTATGTATCAAAGGATGTAGAAGTTGTAGGAGATGTAAAAGTTGCAGTTCAAGATATTCTATATGACCCACAAACTTCTGGAGGGTTATTGATTTCTGTAAAAGAAGAACTAGCAGAAGAGCTTGTAAGAGATATGAAGTTAAATGGAGCAATAGAAGCAAAAATCATAGGTTCTGTAGTGACAAAAGGGGAAAAATATATTACAGTTTTATAAAATATTATATATAGAGAAAGAGTGATTATTTTGAGCAAAAGAGAATTATTTGCAATGTTACCTTCAGTTGATGAAGTATTAAGTGATAATAGAATAGTAGAAATAATAGAGGAATATCCTAGAAGTTTAGTTTTAGAATCTGTAAGAGAAGTGATAGATTTTAAGAGACAATTTATATTAAGATTAAAAGAAGATGCATCTAATTCTGTAACAATAGAATTTGATGAAATAATAGAATCTTCAATAGAGAGAGTTAAATTAAATTACTCATTATCATTAAAAAAAGTTATAAATGCAACTGGTACAGTTATTCATACAAACTTGGGGAGGTCTTTACTTAGTGAAGATATAAAAGATGAATTATGGTGTGCTGCTTCAAGATATTCAAACTTAGAATATGATTTGGATAATGGAGAAAGAGGCTCAAGATATTCTCATTTAACTAATACAATAAAAAGACTTACTGGTGCAGAAGATGTACTAGTTGTTAATAATAATGCAGCAGCAGTGCTTCTTGTACTTAGTACAATGGCCAAAGGAGGAGAAGCAATTGTATCACGTGGAGAGCTAGTGGAAGTAGGAGGTTCTTTCCGAATTCCAAGTATAATGGCTCTTAGTGGTGCAGAATTAGTGGAAATAGGTTCAACTAATAAGACACACTTAAAAGATTATAAAGAAGCTATTACAGAAGAAACTAATGTATTGATGAAAGTTCATACAAGTAACTATAGAATTATGGGATTTACAGAGAGTGTATCTATAGAAGAGCTAGTTAATTTGGGTAAAAAATATAAGTTACCTGTAATAGAAGACTTAGGAAGTGGAGTATTTATAGATTTATCAAAATATGGATTATCTTATGAACCAACTGTATTAGATTCTATAAGACAAGGTGCGGATGTAGTTACTTTTAGTGGAGATAAAATGCTTGGTGGACCACAAGCAGGTATTATAGTTGGGAAAAAAGAGTATATAGAAAAAATGAAGAAAAATCAACTTACTAGAGCTCTTAGGGTCGATAAGCTTACAATATGTGCCCTTGAAGCAACTTTAAGAATGTACCTAGATGAAACAAAAGCTGTGGAAAACATACCTACTTTAAAAATGTTGACATATACCATTGAAGAATTAGAAGCAAAGGCAAACAAATTATTTGAAAAAATAACTACCTTGAATCTAAATGCTAAAATAAACATAGAAGATGGATTTTCTCAGGTGGGAGGAGGGTCTATGCCTCTTGAAACGATAGCCACAAAGGTAATAACAATAACTCCTGAGCATATGAATGTTTCGTCTTTAGAAAAAAAATTAAGACTCAGTGAAGCTCATATAATAGCTAGAGTATATGATAATAAATATGTTTTAGATGTAAGAACTATATTTGATGATGAATTTGATGTAGTAGTTGAGGAATTAAGAAAAGCCTTTAATTAACTAAATTTGAGATAGTAATACTGTTAATTTTAATTGAAAATTAGAAGCATTTAAGCTTTGATAGGGGGCAAAAAATGAAAAACGTAGTAATTGGAACAGCAGGTCATATAGACCATGGAAAAACAACTCTTATAAAAGCATTGACTGGAAGAGAAACTGATACATTAGACGAAGAAAAAAAGAGAGGTATATCAATAAATCTAGGGTTTACTTATTTTGATTTACCAAATAATAGAAGAGCTGGTATCGTAGATGTACCAGGACATGAAAAATTTATAAAAAACATGCTAGCTGGAGCATCAGGACTTGATATAGTTTTACTTGTTGTAGCAGCAGATGAGGGCGTTATGCCACAGACAGTTGAACACTTAGATATTTTAAGTTTTTTAAATATAAAAAATGGAATAGTAGTTTTGACTAAATCTGATACTGTAGACGAAGAATTTAGAGAACTAGTAAAAGAAGATATTTGTGAAAAAATAAAAGGTACTTTTCTTGAAAGTGCAGAAATAATTGAAGTTGATTCTGTATCTAAAAAAGGAATAAATACTCTTATTGAAAAAATAGATAAGATGAGTGAGGCAATAGAAGATAAAAACGAAAATTCTCCAGCAAGACTTAATATAGATAGAGTATTTTCTATAAAGGGATTTGGTACTGTAATAACAGGTACCTTAATAGAAGGAAAGATAAGTATAGAGGATGATTTGGTTATATATCCACAAGTATTAAAAACAAAGATAAGAAGTATACAAGTTCATGGGGAAAATAAAGATACAGCTTATGCAGGACAAAGGACAGCAATCAACATATCAAATGTAAAGGTAGATGATATAAAAAGAGGAGATGTCTTGGCGGCTCCAAATTCATTAGAAGAATCAATGATGTTAGATGTAAAATTATCATTAGTAAATCATTTAGAAAAAGGGATAAGACATTGGGATAGATTGAGATTGTATCATGGTACTAGAGAAATACTTTGTAGAGTAGTTCCACTAGATAAAGATTTAATTGAAAATGGAGAGAATGGATATGTTCAGCTAAGACTTGAAGAAAGTATAGTATCTAAGAAGGGTGATACTTTTGTTGTCAGACGCTATTCTCCAATGGAAACTATAGGTGGAGGTGTGATAATTGACCCATCTCCTAAAAAGCATAAGAGATTTGATGAAAAAGCTATAGAGGCATTAAAAATAAAAGAAAAAGGTGAACTTAAAGATATAATAGAAGAATACTTAAAGAGAAACCTAAAAAATTATCCAAATATAAAAGCAATAATGAGCTATAGTGGTGCTCATGAAGAACATGTAAAAAGAGCTATTGAGATACTTATATCAGAAAATAAAGTATTGCCTATTGGAAACATGTACATGCATATAAATCAATATAATAAACTGAAGGAAAGCACGATAAATCTTTTAAGTGAGTACCATAAGAAGTATAGATTGAGAAAAGGTATGTTAAAAGAAGAAGTAAGGTCCAAGGTAGAAAGTAATTTTAAGACTAGAGAAATGGATATTTTACTAGAAAAATTATCTACAGAAAATATTATAAAAATAGAAAATAATATAATATCATTATTTGATTTTGAAGTTATCTTAAATGACAAACAAAGAGAAATAGCAAAAAAAATAGAAAAAAGGCTAAAATCATGTGGAGTTTCTTCAATATTGACAATAGATGAAGTTTCTGAAGGAAATCATAACTATGCTGAAGTATTAGAGTCAATGATAGGTAACAAAGTAGAGAAATTGGATGATTTGTATATAATGGATAAAGATATTTATGAAGATGCAAAGAATACTTTAATAAATTATATAAAAGAAAATAAGGAAATAACACTAGGAGAATACAGAGATTTGATAGATTCTAGTAGAAAAAATTGTATGATTATATTAGAAAACTTTGATAGAAATAAAATAACTAAGAGAATAGAAAACAAAAGAATTTTGTTTTAGCGGAAAATGTCTGTTTTTGCTTTGAGGTATAAAGAAGGAATTATAATGTCGAGTATCGTATAAATTAATTAGTATAAAATATTAATTAAGAGGAAGTGTAAAGTATTGAAGAATATAATACCTGCTGTGAAACCAGATATAAAAGAAAGAGAAGACATGAGCCTTTTATTTATAATAATGGGCTCAGTGCTTTTGTTATTTATTATAAAAGATACAAATAAATATGAAATTTTACTGCATGCTGTATATGCTACATTCTTAATAGCTACAGGGATGATTATATTTAATACTACAAAATTTAAGGTAGATTCATTTTCTACATTTTTGGGGTTAGTATTTGCAGCAACTGGAGTATTGGAGTGTATATATTTATTTAATTGTTTAGGTGCTAGAGAAGAAGTTATAATTGGAACTAACATTACAATATCAGCAATAACAGATTTATTTCCTATACTAGGTGTGTATTTAAGTTTTAAATTTGTTAAGGATAATAAACAAATTCATTCGAGCATAATTTTATTTGTAGTAGCTGTAGTTTTGACAACATCATCTTTATTCATAATATCTGGAATTTGTAACTCTTTAGACAGAGGGACATTACACTATACCTTAGGGGTTGTTACATCTATATTTATGATAATTGCCTCTATTATGAGTGGAATTGAACTAAACTCAAGTTCAAACGTAAATAAATGGGAATATAGTGAAAAAAAGTTTTTTAATAGAATAATAATAATAACAATCTTATCAAGAGTTCCAAATTTACTACATATAGTAATTGGTAATAGGCATATAGAAGGTATGTTATCACAAATAATAATAAATGTATCATTATACTATTTATATAATTATATAGTATCTAAGAATATTAAGAAAACAGCATTGGAATTACATGATACAAATGAAGAATTAACAATAAAAACGGAAAGTTTGAAAGAAAAAAACAAAAAATTAATATATGAAACAGAAAAAATAGAAGAACTTAAAGAAATACTTATAAAAAGAGAATTACGATTACAGTCTACTTTAGATGTTGCTGTAAATAGTATAGTTGTGTTTAGTAAGGATGGAGAAATTACATATGCAAATAAAAGTTTTAGAAATATTTTTGGAGATTATAAAGAACAAGGTAAATTAAGTAATAAAGTTAAAAATTTTAATGACTTAATAGAAAGCATTAATTATGTATTTATCAATAAAAAAAATATAGAAAAATTTATTGATACAAGTGATAATAAGGTTTACCAAGCTATATTTGCTCCTTTAATCATAGCTACACAAATAGAAGGAGTCTTATGTGTATTAAAGGATAAAACTAAGAAAAAGGAATATGAACGAAAATTTATTGAAGCAAATAAGAGAAGTGAAGACTTTTTAGAAAGTGTTGGAGATGGTATAGTAGTACTTGAAGGTAGTAATAAAATATATGTAAATAATGCATGTAGACAAATATTTAAAGAGACGTTAGAAAATATCGATTTTTCATCAATATGTAAAAGTGAAGAAAGTATAGAAAAAAGGTATGTAATAGAGGGTGAAGTAAAATATGTAGAGATGAGTTTTTCT
Source organism: Clostridioides sp. ZZV14-6154 (assembly GCF_020657785.1). NCBI lineage: Bacteria > Bacillati > Bacillota > Clostridia > Peptostreptococcales > Peptostreptococcaceae > Clostridioides > Clostridioides sp. ZZV14-6154. The sequence continues at coordinate 238,792 of NZ_JAGWCY010000002.1, forward strand.
CATTATAATAATGAAGGAACTTATAAAACTATTATTGTAATACGTGATACAACTTCTCGAAAGATATCACAAATAAAACTTGAAGAAAGTCAATCATCTTATTCAAGATTTATAGATATACTACCTGATGGTATATGCTTGTTAAGAGAAGACTTAAGTGTAAATTATGCAAATAAGTCATTTTTAGATATGCTATCTTTTACAAGTATAGATGATGTAAAAGATTCTAATATTAAGATATTAATGAATGCAAATACTGAAGAAAAAATAAAATTTACTGAAAATATGACTAAAGTTTTAAATGAAAATAAAAGTATACTTCTACTAGAATATGAATTAATAAATAATTATGATGATATAGTAGAAGTAGAATTAAGTGCATTACCTTTTGCGATATATAACACTAGATATATAATGCTTATTATAAAAGATTTAGCACATAAAAAATACTCTGAACAAGCTGAAAAAGAGTTGCTTGAAAGATTTAAAACAGATAAAATAAAAACTGAGTTTTTCGCAAATATGTCTCATGAGTTAAAAACACCATTAAATGTTATATCAAGTTCAAATCAATTGGTAGATTCTTTTTATAGAAGCGAAAAAATAAAAGATTATAATAATAATATTAAATCTCATGTTGATTTAGTTAGACAAAGTTCTTATAGACTTCAAAGATTGATAAATAATATTATAGATTTGACAAAGATGGAGTCAGGGTTTTATACACTTAAACTTGCAAAATACAATATTGTATCTGTAATAGAAGATTTGTTTATGAATATAGAAGAGTATGCAAGTAGAAAAGATATAAGAATTCTATTTGATACAGAGCTTGAAGAAATCAATGTTTATGTAGACAAGGCTGAAATTGAGAGAATTATGCTAAATCTATTATCAAACTGTATTAAATTTACTGATAATGGAGGATGGATATACGTAAACATTTATTATAAAATAGATAAAGTAATCATAAGTGTTAAAGATACTGGCGTTGGTATACCTCAAGATAAATTGGAGTTGATTTTTGAAGAGTTTTCACAAGTTGACAAGACTTTATCTAGAAACACTGAAGGAAGTGGAATAGGACTTGCTATAGTTAAGAACCTAGTAAGTCTTCATGGTGGAGATATAGAAGTAATAAGTGAAGTTAATAAGGGTACAGAATTCTTAATTTCACTGCCAATGAAAAGTTTTAGTAATGAGTACTATACAGAAGATAAGAGAATATATAATCTTCAGGAAAAAATAAAAATAGAATTTTCTGATATATATTATTAAAAATTTATTATAATTGTAAAAATAACATATTCTATATTTAGTATAGTATACTATAAAAGCTAGACTATCATAAAAAGGAGTTTTTATGTTAGTCTAGCTTTTGTTAAAGTTAAATGTATTTTGTATCTATATGTGGGAGCATATAATTTCTAAATTACCTTCAAATCCAAAATCTCCAAAGCTATTTGGTAATATAAAATGCATACCTTTTTTTAAATCATATTCTATAGAATTGTGTATCAATTTACCAGCTCCATCCAGTACACTGTACAAAGAAAAAGGTGTGTTGTGAGTAAAATTACATTTTCCAAAAATGTCTAATTTATAAACACTAAAAAATTCATTTGATACAAATGTTGTACATTTAAAGCTTGGTGTTGATACAGTTTTATAATCAGTATCAAAATTTGTATGAGGAACATTTGTAACTTCTATTGATTTTTGAACATGAAGTTCACGTTTATTTCCTAAGTTATCGGTTCTATCATAATCATAAACTCTATAAGTGGTATCTGAATTTTGTTGAGTTTCTAAAATTAATGTTCCTTTACATATAGCATGTATAGTTCCGCTTGGAACATAGAAAAAGTCACCTTTTTTTATATTAACTTTTCTAAGCAGTTTGTCCCACTCATTATTATTTATCATTTCTATAAATTCTTCACGAGATTTTGCATTGTGACCTATTATAATTTCTGCATCCTCAGAACAGTCTATTACATACCAACACTCTGTTTTACCTAATTCTCCATTTTCATTTTTTTGAGCATATTCATCATTTGGATGAACTTGAACCGATAAATTGTCATTGGCATCTAGTATTTTTGTAAGTAAAGGGAATTTATCTCCAGGTGTATTACCAAACAATTCTCTATTTTTCTCCCATAATTCAGATAGCTTTTTATCTTTATATTCTCCATTCTCTATCAGACAATCTCCATTTTTATGAGAACTTATAGCCCAACATTCACCTGTTGTTGGTGATTTTATCTCATAGTTAAATTTATCTCTAAGTGCAGTGCCACCCCATATTCTATCCATAAAAATAGGTTTTAAAAATAATGGTTCCATAATATTGTTCCTCCTATGATATTAAATTTATCCTACAAATAATTATATATAAATAGATTATAAAATCAATAGTAAAAAAGTTTTGTCCCTTGAAATGACATAAAGTATAAGGAGTTATGAAACAAGATAAACTATGATATATAATATAAAGGTTTAAATTGGAGTGATAATCATGGAGAGATTTAAAGAAGAAAATCAAAAATATAAAAAAGAATTCTTGAAATTGTTGGAGGAATGGGTAAGTATACCTTCCTTTTATGATAAAAATACTGTATCTAAAGATATGCCTTTTGGAAAAGGTGTATATGATGCATTAAACTGGTTTGAAAATTTAGGTAGAGAAAACAATTTCACTGTTAAAAATATAGATAATCATGCTGTTTATATTGAATATGGAGATGGTAAAGATTATATAGATATATTTGGACATTGTGATGTTGTAAATCCAGGAGAAGGATGGGATAGTGAGCCATTTAAGCTAGATATTATAGGTGATAAATTAGTTGCTAGAGGTGTTTCAGATAATAAGGGTCCTATGATAGCAAATTTTTTGGCATTAAAAATGATAAAAAGTCTAAATATAGATTTAAAGAGAAAAGTTAGATTAATTGCTGGAGGAAATGAAGAAAGTGGATTTAAGTGCATAAAGCACTATTATAGCAAAGAACCACATGGTGTATATGGATTTACCCCAGATGCTAAATTTCCTGTACTAAATGGAGAAAAGGGTGGAGCAATAATAAAGCTAATGCTGGATATAGATGATAAATATCTAGATTTAAGTGGTGGAATAGAGTTTAATACAATTCCAGATAAAGTGTATATAAAAAATATTAAAAATTTAAGTAATGACTATATAAATTCTGATTTTAATAATGTTTCAATAAGTTTTAATGATGGTAAGTATATTGTGAATGGGAAAGGTGGACACTCATCTAAACCTGAAAAAGCAATAAACCCCATATTAGATACAATTAAAGTTTTAGCAGAAAATCTTGATGAGGATTGGGCAAAAGACTTGTATAAGCTAATAAATAAAGATAATATAGATGGAAAACTGTTTGGCTTAAATGTTGAAGGGAAATGTGGAATTCTATCAATGGTTCCGACAATAATAAATATAAAAGATGGAAAGCTTGAAGTAATTTTAAGTGTTAGATATCCTGAAGTATTGACAGTTGAAGAGATAATAGAAAAATTTGATTTGTATATAAAAAGAAATAATATTAATAAATTTGAGTTTATTGGGGAAAATTTAAAGCAAGCAAATTATATAGATGAGAATTCAAAACTTGTAGAGAGTTTACATGAGATATATGTAAAGTATTCTGGAGACTCAAAAAGTGTTGTTAGAGTAACCAGTGCAGGAAGCTATGCAGCTGAAATGAAGAACTCAGTAATATTTGGGTGTGAATTTCCTGATGGTAGTTTTGGAAATGTTCATAGTGCAAATGAATTTGCTAGCTTAGATAGATTTATAACTGCAATAGGTATCTATGCGGAGGCAATAGTTACATTATGTAATAATATATAAATACAAAATGTCCCTTATATAGACATATTATATATACAACTAAAATTTTATTTGATATATAATTGAAATCAAAGAGAAGGTGATACAATGATAACTAAGAAACATGCAGTAATAGTAAAAAGTTTAAGCAATAAAGATGGATATATGACATCAAATGAACTAGCTATTAAATTAGATGTATCTACTAAAACTATTAAAAGATATATAGCAGATTTAAATGGTATTTTGAGTAAGTATGATTTAGAAATCGATTCTTCAAGAGGCATAGGATATAAGTTAAGTGGCTCTAAAACTAACATAGCAAAGGCTGTTAAAGAAGCAAATAAATATATAAATGGTTTCTTGGATGATTCTGAAGAAGCAAGGATATCAAATATAATATGTATGCTGATTAACAGAAATTATATGAGTATAGAAGTAATGGCAGAAGAATTAAATCTAAGTATAGCAGCCATAAATAAATTGTCTAGTAAGCTTAAAAGAAAACTTGAAAAGTATGACTTAGTTATAAAATCTAAACCTTATTATGGAAGCTATATATATGGTGAAGAAATTAATATAAGACAGTTGATTACTGATTATGCAATAAAGTTGGATGAGAAGAGTAAAATCAAAGTATTTTTGGATGATATCAGTGAAAACGATATAAATTCCATAGAAAGTATTTTAGAAAAGCATTTAAGAGAAAAAGAAACAATAATTTCAGATAAAGATTTTAATCTTTTACTTTCAAAAATAATAGTTTCTGTGTTTAGAAGTAAGAGAGGTCATAGTAAAAATATAAATTTAATAGATACAGGATATAGATTTCATAATTACAGTTTTATAGAAAAGCTTATGAAAGAAATATCTGATAAGGTTGGATTTAAACTTATTGAAGATGAAGTAATTTATATTTCAAATTATTCTGGTGTAATAGCATATAGAGGTGCACAGGGAATAAAAAATGCAAGTGAAATTGAAGAAAGAATAAGTTGTGTTATAAGTAGTGCTCTTCAAGATATACTACTTATCTCAGGAAGTGATTATACAAAAGATGAAGAGTTTATGATAGCGATATCTGACCATATAAAGAGGTTTTTAAATAGAGCAAAAGCTAATATAAAATCTAATAATCCACTACTTCATCAAATAAAAGAGAAATTTCCAATAGCTTTTAACTTAGCTGTGTTTTTATCAAATAAGATAGAAACTGAATTTAATTTAAAATTAGATGAGGATGAACTTGGATATATAGCTATTCATTTTGCTGCTTCAAATGAAAGAATGAAAAAAAATACAAGTAAGAAAATTTGTATAGTTTGTCACTATGGTATAGGTACAGGTCAGCTTCTTTCTGAAAAATTAAAGCAAAATATAAGTGATTTAAATGTTGTAGGTGTTTATCCATTTAGATATCTTGATATGGCAATAAGTCAAGATGTTGATTTGGTAGTATCGACGGTTGAATTAAAAGGATATGAAAAGCCAGTACTATATATAGAAAATATTTTTGATGATAGCGTAATTGAAAACGTAAACAAAGCCTTTTATGAAAAGGAAGAAAGAAGAAAAATAATAAGTAATATGTTTGATGAAAGAGCTTTTTTCAGTATAAAAGCAAATACAAAAGAAGAAGTTATACTTTCGCTTTCAAACAAGTTAAAAGAAAGAGACTTTATAGAAGAAAGTTCAATAAAAAGCATAATAGAAAGAGAAAATATTTCATCAACTGAAATAGGAAATCTAGTAGCTATACCTCACACAATAGTGAAGGGAGATAAAAAATCTATAATCGGAGTTGGAATACTTGAAAATCCAATAATTTGGGATAAACAAGAAGTTCAACTAGTATTTATGGTATTTTTTAATACTAAAGAAAAACATAATTTTTCAATATTTAAATACCTTTACAATTTTATAAAAGATGAGGGTGGTGTAAGAGGAATTATTAAAATATGTGACTTTGATAAATTAATGGCACTAATAGGTAACTAAGGAGGAAATTAACAATGGGAACAAACATATTTAACAAAGAATATGTATTTTTAAATACTGAGGCTAAGTCTAAGGTTGAGGTTTTAAAATTTATAGCAAAGAAAGCTAAAGAATTAAATTTAACAGAAGATGAAAATCTAGTATATGAAGGTTTAATAGCTAGAGAAGAGCAATTTACTACAAATCTAGGAGAATCTATAGCAATACCTCATACTAAAAATGATGCAATTGAAAATCCAGCAGTAGTGGTACTAAAGTTTAATGATGATGTTGTTTGGAACGAAGGTGAGGACAATGTCAAATTGGCAATAAGTTTACTTATGCCAGGAAAAAGTAAAGAAAACATACACCTTAAATTATTATCATCTCTTTCAAGAAAATTAATAAATAAAGATTTTAAAGATTCTCTTTTAAAGAGTGATAATGTGGAAGAAATCGCTAATTTAATAAATGAAGCTTTAGGTTTATAGATAAATACTAAGGTTAAAATAAAAAAATAATTAAAGTAAATAGGAGGAATTTAAAATGAATAAAAAATTAGTAGCATTATGTGCTTGTCCAATGGGACTAGCTCACACTTTTATGGCAGCAGAAGCAATAGAGCAAGCTGCAAAGGCATTAGGTTATGAAGCAAAAGTTGAAACTCAAGGTGCAGATGGTGTGCAAAATGAATTAACAAGAGAAGACATATTAGGAGCAACTATGATAATACATGCAGTAGCAATAACACCAGAAGGTATGGAAAGATTTGATGGTTGTGAAGTTTATGAGGTTGAATTACAAGAAGCTATAAAGAATGCAGAAGGTGTTATAAAGGAAATAGAAGAGGATTTAGGAATATAATAAATTTACTGTGGAGGAAATAGAATGGCAATCAAGAAAAAAGTTATAAACAGTTCAGGTGCTTCTACAACAGGAGGCAATAACGCAGGAAAAACTACTTCATCTAATCCAACTCAATCAAAGGGAAATGGAAAGTGGAAAGAAGTTAGTAAACATATAATGACAGGTATATCGTATATGATACCAGTCTTAGTAATGGGTGGACTTATAGGAGCTTTATCTCAATTAATACCATATGCAATATTAGGACTTGACCCATCTGTAGGTATAGTTGATGCTATGAACTCAGGTGAATTTACAGGATTTAAGCTTAGTCTTTTAAACATGGCACAATTAATGTCAAACTTCGGATTTACTCTGTTTGGATTTGCAATACCACTATTTGCAGCATTCTGTGCAAATTCTATAGGTGGAAAAACAGCCTTAATCGCAGGATTTATAGGAGGATATGTAGCTAATAAACCTGTAGGGGTACCACAATTCGTAGATGGACAATGGACAGAAGTTGTACCAGTTGCATCAGGATTCTTAGGTGCAATATTAATCGCATTTATAATAGGATATTTTGTAAAATGGTTAAATAAATCTATAAAAGTTTCTCATAACTGGTTAGCTTTCAAAACAACATTTTTAATACCACTAATAGCATCATTAACTTGTATGGTATTGATGATATTTATAATAACTCCATTTGGTGGATTAATTAATGAAAGTATGAAAAACTTCTTAACAGCAGCAGGAGCAGCAGGAGAGTATGTATATGCAACAGCTTTAGCAGCAGCTACAGCATTTGACTTAGGTGGACCAATAAATAAAGCAGCAGGATTCGTTGCACTTGGTTTGACTACAGAAAATGTATTACCAATAACAGCAAGAACAATAGCTATAGTTGTTCCTCCAATTGGATTAGGACTTACAACTTTATTAGATAAAAGATTAGTAGGAAGAAGAGTATATGATAGACAATTCTATCAAGCAGGAAAAACTTCTATATTCCTATCATTTATGGGTATATCAGAGGGAGCAATACCATTTGCACTTGAGAGACCAGGTTTTGTTATACCTTTAAATATAGTAGGAAGTATAATAGGAGCTATTACAGGTATAATTTTAGGGGCAATTCAGTGGTTCCCAGAATCAGCTATATGGGCATGGCCTCTAGTAGATAACTTATTTGGATATATAATAGGTATAGCAGTTGGTGCTATATTCATAGCTGTAGGAAATGTATTTTACAGAAATAAATTAATAAAAGATGGTAAACTTGTTGTAGATTATATTGATTAATTTATAAATTTTACTATCTAGAATAACCTTGGCTGGTAATATTGTTTCAATCAATATTACCAGCCTTACCTATATGACTAATTAAGGGTGGTGAAGATAAAATTATGAATAAAATAGAAAAAATAAGAAAGTATCTTAAAGAGTATAATATAGATGGAATTCTTATTAATAGTTCTACCAATAAGTTTTATATTGGAAATTTATTTAGTTCATCAGGCTATGTTTTTATAACAAAAGATAAACAATATATAATAGTAGATTTTAGATACTTTGAAGAAGTTAAAAGAAAATCAGATTTATTTGATGTTATATTAATGGATAAAAATAGAAGGTATTTTGACATAATTAATGATATTTGTAGAAATCAAAATATAAAAGAAATTGGCTTTGAAGGAAGTGAAGTATCTTTTGACTCATATAAAAGTATGAGTAACAAATTAAATGTAACTTTAAAATCAGTTGATTTATCTACTCTAAGAAAAGAGAAAGATGAAGATGAAATAAAATATATAAAAAAAGCTTGTGAAATAGTAGATGCTACATTTTATCATATAATTGACTTTATAAAAGTTGGTATGAGTGAAATGCAAGTAGAAAATGAAATTGTACGATTTATAAAAGAATTAGGTGGACAAAAAGAGTCATTTGATACTATAGTTGCATCTGGTTTGAGAGGAGCCTTACCTCATGGAAAAGCAAGTGAAAAAATTATAGAGTATGGAGATTTTGTTACATTCGATTTTGGAGCAAAGTACAATAATTATTGTTCAGACATTACTAGAACTATTTGTATGGGAACTACAAATAAGGAGCTGGAAAAAATATATAATATAGTAAAGAAAGCTAATGAAGAGTGTATAAAAGTTTTAAAGTCAGGTATGACTACTGGTGAAATAGATAAGGTTGCAAGAGATATAATTAGTTCATATGGATATGGTGATAATTTTGGACACAATCTAGGTCATGGTGTAGGTATTATGGTTCATGAGTATCCAGCATTAGCTCCAGAATCAAATGAAGTATTAAAAGAAGGTATGGTTGTAACTATAGAGCCTGGTATATATGTACCAGAACTTGGAGGAGTAAGAATTGAAGATGATGTACTTATAACTCAAGATGGCTGTATGAGATTGACTACATCTACCAAAGATTTAATAGTTGTAAATTAAAAATAAATTGTAGCTAAGTATTTTTATAATAATAAGAAAAGACGAGGTAAATTTAAATGTATAATTTTGATGATAGACCAAATAGAGTAAGTGAAAAGTGTAGAAAGTGGGATTTGAACATTATAAGAGATAAATTTGGAGATATTAAAGAAGATTTTGTGCCAATGTGGATTGCTGATATGGATTTTAAAATACCAACAGAAATAGAAAATAAATTTATTGAAGCTGTAAAAAGAGGTGTATTTGGATATACATACTGTTATGACGAATTCTATGATTCAGTTATTGGATGGCAAAAAGATATGCATAAAGTAAATGTAGAAAGAGAATGGATTACATTGACTTATGGAACTGTGTCAACACTTCACTATGTAGTACAAGCTTTTTGTAAAAAAGGAGATAGTATAATATTAAATACACCAGTTTATGACCCATTTGAATCATCAGCTAAAAAGCAGGGTGTAAATGTAGTTTGTAATACATTAGATGTGATAAATGATAGATATTATATAAATTTTGATAGATTAGAATCTCAAATTAAAGAAAATAAACCTAAGCTAATGATGTTTTGTACACCACATAATCCATCAGGAAGAATTTGGTCAATTGAAGAAATGACGAAAGTAGCAATTATATGTAAAGAAAATAATGTTATTTTAGTTGCAGATGAAGTACATGCAGAGCATATTCATTATGGAGAATTTAATTCTATTCTTAAGCTTGAAAGGGAACTTTTAGAAAATATTATCCTATTGACATCACCAAATAAAGGTTTTAATCTTGGAGGATTAAAGACTTCTTATTCAATAGTCATAAATAAGGATATAAGAGATATTTTTAGAAATAAATTAAAACAAAATTCTATAACTTCTCCAAATGTGTTTGGAATAATAGGATTAATAACAGCTTATGATGAGTGTAGAGAGTGGTTAAGTGGTGTAAATAAATATATAAAATCAAATTATGAACTTTTAGAAACTTGGGTAAATAAATATAGTAAGATAAAATTGATGAAGATGGAATCATCTTACTTAGCTTGGATGGATATAAGTGGATTAGGTATAAGTGCAAGTGAGTTTACAGATAAGTTGGCTATAGATACGGGAGTATTGTTAGAAGATGGAAGTCATTTTGTAAAAGATGGTGAGAACTATGTTAGAATAAATTTAGGAACTCAAAAAGAAAACGTAATTGAAGCTTTAAATAGAATGGATTTGTTTGTAAAGTCACTATAAAAAGTTAGTTGTATTATTTATTGAAAATATAAAAATGTAGGTTGTTGTAGGGATATACTAAAAAACATCAAAAAATAAGGTTTATAGACAACAAGATGTAATTCAATTGTAAAAGTAAATATATTTAATGATAGGCATTTCTGATGAAATGTCTATTTTTATATATGTTTTGTAAAGTTTCCTTTACAAAAATAAAAGCAAGTGCTATATTATATATGTAAAGGAAACTTTACAAAAAGGAGGAAATATTTTTGAAAAACCGTGTAGAAGATTTAAGAAAGAAAAAAGGTCTTAATCAAGAGGACTTTGCAAAAATTCTTAAGGTTTCAAGGCAGACGATTAGTTCTATTGAAAATGGAAAATATAATCCATCTTTAGAACTTGCATTTCAAATATCTGATTTTTTTGAAATGTCGATTGAAGAAATATTTTTATGGAAGGAGATATAGTTCATGGAAAAGAGAAATTTAAGAATAGGAATTGTATTTGTAGTTTTAGGTGTTACTTTCTTGTTTCTTTGTTTAATGACTGGTAATAAGTTAGGTTCTTTGTTTGCTGGATTAGCAGGAGGATTTGGATTTGGTGGAATTTCTGCAATTTATCGATATTTTTACTGGAATAAGCATAAAGAGGAATACAAAGAAAAGCTTGAAGCAGAAGACATCAATCTTCATGATGAAAGGAATGTTATGTATAGAGATAAAGCAGGAAGATATGCTTATATTGTGTGTATGATAATAATTCCTATATCTGCTTTTGTTTTCTCTGTACTACATGCCTTAGATATATACAACTCATTGGTAATCATTATATATCTATCTGTTTTATGGATTGTTTTGTATGTTGTAGGTGTTATTTATTATCGAAAGTTAAAGAATAATGGGTAGTGTTTTATATAAATTAAACTATAAATATGGTATATACATAAGTACAATTTGTTTTAGATTACTTAGTATATACCATATTTTATATAAAACTTAAATTTTCATTAGTTGTATGATAACTATTTAAGTTCTTATGTATTTTGTATGTATATAGACATTGACATTATTTAAACTCACTATTTATTGAACTTTTCAATAGAAAAAGCCTTGTCTGTAAGTTTAAAATTATTTTGTATGCCATTAGTTAAATATACTTTTTTATCTTTGGTTATAAATATAGCATCTACATTATCAATACTATTAATTAAATCCATGCCTTTTTCAAGTCCAAGTCCAAATGTAGAAGTGGATAAAGCATCACAATTAATAGATTTATCAGATATTATTGTAACACTACTTAAGTTGTTCTCAAAAGGATACCCTGTAAATGGATTTAACATATGGTGATATATTTTGCCATCTTTTTCTATAAATCTCTCATAAATTCCAGATGTAACAACAGATTTATTTGTAGTTTCTATATTTCCTATAGATTCTCCATTTTTGCTAGTTGGGTCTTGAATACCAATTTTAAAAGGTTTGTTATTTTTGCTATCTTCTAGAGTAAATATATTACCTCCCAAGTTTACTAAAGCTTTTTTTACACCTTCTAATTTCAAATAGCCTACGATTTTATCAGCAGCATATCCTTTAGCTATTGCCCCTAAATCAATTTTCATATCTTCTTTAGCTAATTTTATAGATTTATTTTTTTCATCTAATATAATATTTTTGTAATCAATGAGAGGAAGAAGTTCGTTTATCTCAGAGTCATTTGGGACTTTAGCCTTGTCTGTTCCAATTGCCCATAGATTGGATAGTGGACCAATTGTTATATCAAAGTATCCATTTGACAACTTAGAGTATTCTATAGCCTCTTGTACAACAAAAAATGTATCATCAGAAACTTTGACAAAATCTTTACCAGCATTATCATTTATTTTAGAAACATCGCTTCCTGGTATATGAGTACTCATCTTGTTATCAATATATCTTAAAATTGAATCACATTCATTTAAAATTTTATCACTTTTTGATTCTTTTGTATTAAATATAGTAACTTCATTTACTGTACCAAGGTAATAGCTTGTCTTACTATATTTAGTATTTTGACTTGAACTCCTAAAAAATGAAAATAAAATTAATGCTAAAATCAATATCACAAAAATAAATGTGATTTTTTTCTTATTCATGGTATATTCCTCCTATGAAATTGTGTTATTATCTTATTATAGCATAATTTCATAGGAGGACAAAAAATGAAGAAAAAAGACATTCTTCTTGTTTTAGGTGTTTTGATTGTTATTACAGCATGTTATGGAATAATAACTGTTATAAATTCTAAAAATGCTGGAAGTATTGAAATTTATGTAGATAATAAATTGTATAAGACTGTTTCAATAAATGCCAAAGAAGAATTTAAAATAGAAAATAGAGGAGGGTACAATATAGTTAAAATTCACGACAAAGGTGTAGAGATAATAGATGCTTCATGTCCTGATAAGGTGTGTGTACATACAGGTTTTATAAACAAACCAAGTCAAAGTATAGTTTGTATACCTAACAGAGTGAGCATAAAAATAAATACTAATGAAAAAAATGACAATCAAGAGGACATAATTTCTAAATAAAACAATAAATAAAAATAGCTGAAAGGAATTGGTGATAACTATGGTTAATTTAGGAAACGATTGGAATGAATTATTAAAAGAAGAATTTGAAAAAGAATATTATTTGAATTTAAGAAAATTCCTTATAGATGAATATAAGACACGTCAAATTTTTCCTAATATGCATAACATATATGAAGCTTTAAAACACACTTCATATAAAGATACAAAAGTTTTAATACTAGGACAAGACCCCTACCATGGAGATAATCAAGCTCATGGTTTAGCTTTTTCAGTTCAACCACAAGTAAAAACTCCACCATCTCTATTAAATATGTACAAAGAGTTAAAAGAAGATTTAGGATGCTTTATACCTAATAATGGATACTTAATGCCTTGGGCAGACCAAGGTGTTTTACTTTTAAATACAGCACTTACTGTTAGAGCACATGAAGCTAATTCTCATAAAAATAAAGGGTGGGAAATTTTCACAGATAGAGTAATTTCTATTTTAAGTGACCGTGAAGACCCAGTAATTTTTGTATTGTGGGGAAGTAATGCACGTAAAAAAGTAGAATTGATTGATACAAGTAAGCATTATATTTTGGAAGCACCTCATCCAAGTCCATTATCAGCAAGTAAAGGTTTTTTTGGATGTAATCACTTCTCTAAGATAAATGAAATTCTCGAAAAGCTAGGAAAAGAACCTATCAATTGGCAGATAGAAAATATATAAAGATAAAAGGTAACAAAACGATAACAAAACAACAATAAACAATGACATTGTTGTAACTAATAGAAATATGCTTTAATAGTTGAAAATACTATATATGCATATTTCTATTTTTTTGTCAAGTTGACAACTCTTGAAAAAATAGTTACAATTTAGTTACACAAAAAACAAAAAAGAAATTTACGAAGCAGAATATTACGAAGCAAAATATATAGTGTAAAAAATTTGAGGGAGGAAATTTTATATGAATTTAAAGAAATTGAGTAATGTTAAAGTCTCGGCAATGGCGGTTGTTTTATCAGTTGGAATTTTATCAGGATACTCTGCACTTAATAAACAAGTAACATTGGTAGTAAAAGGAGAAGAGAGAACTGTATCTACATTTAGATCTAATGTAGGAGACCTTTTGGAAGCTCAAAACATTAGCTATGATGGAAATGATATAGTTAGTTTGGATGTAAATTCAAAGTTATCTAATGGAGATAAAATAGAAGTAATTGATGTTAAGGAAAAAACAGTTGTAGAGACTAAAGACATTCCATTTGAAGTTACAGTTGTTGAAGATAACTCTTTGTCAAAAGGAGATTCTAAAGTTAAAGAAGAAGGAAAATCTGGTAAAAGTGAATTAGTATATAAAGAAACTTATCACAATGGTAAGAAAGTAGAAAAGGAATTTGTGAAAAAAGTTGTTACATCTGAGCCAGTTAATAAAGTTGTAAATAAAGGAACAAAAGTAGAAATGCAAGTAGCTTCATCAAGGGGAGAAAGTTCAAGAAGGATGGCTTCATCTTCTTCAAGTAGCAGTAGTAGTAACAATGGTAGAAGTATGAGAGTTGTAGCAACTGCATATTCTGGTCATAGTATAACTGCAACAGGAACAAAGCCTAAGTGGGGAACAATAGCTGTAGACCCTAAGGTTATACCATATGGAACGAAAGTATATATACCTCAATTTGATATGGTATTTACTGCTGAAGACTGTGGTGGTGCAATAAAAGGAAATAAAATTGATATATTTATGAATGATTCAAAGACAGTTTATAACTGGGGAAGAAAAACTATAGATATACGTATATTAAAATAATTAAATAATTTGTATTTATACTGGAAATTATATTTTGATTAAATAGAGGAAAATTCTTTATAGATAATTAAAATATGCTTTCCAGTTTTTAAGTTTATAAATATAATAAGAAGATATATAAATATTAATTGCTATAGATAAAAACTATTTAAAATATGATTTACTATCAAATTAATCTATAAAAATTGTTGCAAAGAGTCAAAATATATGATATTATAGATTTCGTTGAGAAACGTTTCGTTATGGGAGTGGATGGGTGCCGGTGTGCCCTCTAGTCTTCAAAACTAGTATGAGGGGTTAAGAGCCTCTTAGGTGGGTTCGATTCCCACGCATTCCCGCCAGTATAAAAGGTATCTTTTAATATTAAAAGATACCTTTTTAAATTTAAAAATTATTTTGAGATAATTTACTTTTAGTGATATATAATATTTAGTATTATATAATGGAAATTTTCTAATACTAATATTATGTATATAAAAGTGTAGGAGAGTGGAAAAATGGAAAATAACTTTACAACGAGAACTAGTTTTCTAGTTGGAGATGATGGAATAGAAAAACTTAAAAATTCAAATGTAATAGTATTTGGAGTTGGAGGAGTCGGTAGTTTTACTGTTGAAGCTTTAGCAAGAGCTGGAGTGGGTAATCTCACTATTGTCGATTTTGATGATGTAGATATAACAAATATAAATAGACAAATACCAGCATTACATTCAACTGTGGGAAAATATAAAGTTGATGTTATGGAAGAAAGAATTTTAGATATAAATCCTAATATTAATATAAAAAAAATAAGAAATCTTTATAATAAAGATACTAGCAGTGAAATATTAATTGAAAAATATGATTATGTTGTGGATGCAATAGATATGGTAAGCTCAAAGATACATTTAATTGAAACATGTGAAAAAAAAGGTTTAAAAATAATAAGCTCTATGGGGATGGGAAATAAATTAGACCCAACTAAAATAGTTGTTACTGATATACACAAAACAAGCACTTGTCCTCTAGCTAAAGTCATGAGAAAAGAGCTTAGAGATAGAGGAATTAAAAAATTAAAGGTGGTATATTCAACTGAACAACCAATAGAACTTAAAAAGAAAGTTATGAATGGGAAAAAGGTAACACCAGGTAGTGTATCATTTGTGCCATCTGTTGGAGGACTAGTAATTGCATCTGTAATAGTTAATGAATTATTAGGGGAATAAATGTTAAATGTTTTATTTATAAATTTTATAGACACATTTTAAAGGCTAAAAGCATCAATATAAAACCATTTTATGTTGATACTTTTAGCCTAGTTCTGTTATGTAGTTACAGTTTTATTTCTTATGTTAAGTGTCTATTTTATATTTGTGTTTTGTAAATATCATTTTACCATCACTATAAAAAACAATATCACCTATTTTATCTGTCCTATAAATTGATATATTGTTTTGTTTTAAATTATTGATAACTTCCTTATGAGGATGACCGTATTGATTTTTATATCCACATGATATTGCGGCTATATCTGGATGAATTTTTTCAATAAATTCTGAAGTAGTTGATGAATTGCTTCCATGATGACCTATTTTTATAAAATTGATATTATCTAATTTAAAATAATGTAAAATTTCTTTTTCAATTGGTTCTTCAGCATCGCCCATAAATAAAAATGAGGTGTCATTAAAGTTTAATTTAAAAACTATTGAATTTAAATTAGATTCTTCTTGTATATATGAAGGACTTAATACATATATATTTATATTGTTATCAATATTTAAAACATCATCTCTGTATAGATACTGAATAGATAGGTTTTTATCATTACAAGAACTTATTAGGTTTTGATAAGCTTCACTTTCTGTTGATTGTTCAGGCATATAGATGGAGTTTACATTAAATTTTTTTATGACATTATCAAGACTACCTATATGGTCGGAATCTGGGTGTGTGGCTATTATTATATCGATGGTTTTTATTCTTTTTTGTTTCAAGTAACTAGTAACTATATTTCCACTATCTTCATCACCTCCATCAATTAATATATTTTTCTTTGTAGGTGTTTGTACTAAAAGACTATCACCTTGTCCAACATCTATCATATGTATAGATAGTAGAGATTTTTTGTCACAACCACTTAAAAGTGATATTATAATAAGTGTTAATAAAAAAATTTTATTTCTCAATAAAAAATCACTCCAGTCATTACATGTTTATATAATTTTATGATGGGTAATATAAGATATATGGGAACTATCCTATTTTATATTTTAGACAATATAAGTGAAATTAATACCATAACTAAATTGGAGTTTTTATAGATACAAAATAAAATTTTAAAAAATTAAGCAATAAAAAGGTAGGAGGATTTTATGTTTTTCAAAGATATTGAACTAAATTCAAAAAAGGAGCTAGACCCTTATTTTGATTTAGTAGATTATGAAGCTTGTGAGTACTGTTTTAGTACTTTATATATGTGGCAACATGTTTATAAGACAGGATATTATATAGGTGAAGATTTTGCTGTTTTAGTTGGTGAATACGAAGGAGATAGTTTCTCAATATTACCACTTGCTAAAAAAGACAAACTTCCAGAAGTTGTAGATTTTGTACTTGAGTATTTTTCACATAACAACAAAAAAATATACTTAAGGGGTATTACTACTGAAGTGGTAGAATTTCTAAAAGAAAAATACCCAAATAGATTTGAGTATATAGAAGAAAGAGATTTATTTGACTATATCTATGATGCAGAAAGTTTAAGAACATTAGCTGGTAAAAAGAATCAAAAGAAGAGAAATCACATAAATTATTTCTTAAAAGAATATGCAGGTAGATATGAAGCAAGATTATTAGATAAAGAAAACTTCAATGAATGTTTAGTATTAATGAAAGAATGGGAAAGTAACAAAGAAGAAAATAACGAATTTGATGAAAGTATGGATGATGAATTGGTTGGTATCAAAAAGATATTTAACAATTACGATATTTTAAAAGATAAAGTAAAAGTGTTTGGTGTATATGTGGATGGAAAATTAGAAGCATTTAGTATCGGAGAGCTTTTAAATAAAAACATGGCATTAATTCATATAGAAAAAGCCAATCCTGATATAAGAGGTTTATATCCATTTATAAACCAACAATTTTTAGTAAGTGAATTTGAAGATGTTGAATTTGTAAATAGAGAAGAAGACTTAGGTATTGAAGGTCTGAGAAAAGCTAAACTTTCTTACCACCCTTGTAGATTTGTTGAAAAGTACAGTGTTAGGGAGGCTTAATAAACTATATGGAGATTAGGTATGCTAAAGACGAAGAAATAGAAAGTATAAAAGAAATATGGAGTTATTGCTTTAATGACAGTGAAAGTTTCATGAAATACTATTTTAATGATAAATATAAATATGAAAATACTGTAATAGCTTTAGATGAAGGAAAAATTGTTTCCTCTCTTCAGCTAAACCAGTATAAATTAAGCTTAAATAGTAAGGTATACAATACATCGTATGTAGTAGGGGTTTCTACACTTCCTGAGGGGAGAGGAACTGGTTATATGAGTAAAGTTATTAAATTTACTTTAAATGAGTTGTATAAGAAAGGACAACTAGTATCTATATTAATGCCAATTGACTATAGACTTTATAGAAGATTTGGATATGAGCACTGTTATGACCAAATTGAATATACTATCAAAACAGATGATTTAAAAAATTTCAAGGCAAATGGAAAAATGATAAAAGCTGATTTATCACAAATTGATGATTTAATTAAAATAGATAAAGTATTTTTAAATGAGGTTAATGGTAATGTGTTAAAAGATGAACATTATTATGAAAACTTATTTAAAGAAATCCAAAGTGAAGACGGACATTTATATATCCATGAAGGTAATGAAAAAGATGGATATATAATTTATTTTCTTCAAGGAGATAAAATGTTTGTCAGAGAGCTATTTTATAAAAACATAGATGCTCTTAAATCAATGCTTAAATTTATATATAATCACAATACTCAATGTAAGATAGCTTCTATAGCTACTCCTACAATAGATAAGATAAGGTTTATATTAGACAACCCTAAAGATTGTGAGATAAAAATAAAACCTTTTATGATGGGAAGAGTTATAAATGTAAAGCAATTTATTGAAGATATAGATATTGATAAGGATATTAATAGTTCTATAAAATTATATATAGAAGATAAATTTATAGAAGAAAATAATGGACTATTCAAAGTCTCTATACAAAATAAGAAAGTAATAGTGGAAAAATTAAATAAAGAATGCACAGAAGGGCTTCAAGAGTGTTTTGATATTAAATTAGATATAAATGCTTTAACACAATTGGCATTTTCTTATACAGACGTTGAAGAAGCACTTTTATTAAATAATATAGAAGGTATTTCAAAAGAAACAATAGAAATACTTAATTGCATTTTTTCTAAAAAAGACAATTATATAAATGAATATATATAGAAGTGAAAATACGTCAAAAGATTTTAATAAATCTTTTGACGTATTCTTTTGTTTATAGAATAATTTCTTTTGTTTAAAAAATCTTTATTTGAAAATAATCTAAATAATATGTTTTATAGAGGAGTGATTATGATTCAAATAAGAAGACCTTTACTAATTATATTAATATTTGTGATAGCTGTATCTTTTATTATCACAAATAAGAAGAAAGAGGATGAAAAATTTAATGATAAGATAATAACTATACAAGGAACAGTCAAAGGAAGATTTGAAAAGCCTAGATATAATCAGTATAAAGTAGGAGCTTTCCTAATAAATGATTACACAAGAACTAAAAATTTGAAAATTGGTCAGAAAGTTAATGTTACAGGTAAATTTAAAAGTTTAGGTAAAATGAAATATGAAGATTTTGATTATGGAAGATATATAAAAAGTACTGGATATAAAGGTATAATATATATAAATAGTTATAAAATTATTGGTAAAAATAAAATATATGACTTAATAGGTAAAATAAAGCTTTACATAAATAAAACTTATAGATATTTATATAAGAAAAATTCAGATTTTATAAATTCTATATTGTTAGCAGAGGTTGAAAATTTGACAGATGAACAAAAAGAAATGTTCACTAGGACAGGAACTAGTCATGTAATATCTATATCTGGTCTTCATACAAGCATACTATGTGTTGTAATTGCTTTTCTATTAAGAGGTATAAATAAATTGTATAAATTATTAATATTGTCGATTTTTATATCTTTATATTGTATAATGGTAGGTGCGTCTCCATCTATAATTAGGTCTATAGCATTTGTTATGGTTTTCTATTTATCAGTCTTTATTAATAGAAAAAAGGATGGAATATCAACACTGTCTCTAATAGGGATAGTTTTAATTATAAATAACCCCTATGTTATATATAATGTAAGTTTTCAATTATCTTTTTTAGCTACATTCTCTATACTAATATTTTACAATAAAATAAATAGTATTATAAAATTAAGTATGGTATCATTGACAATATCGTCAAATATATTAACCTTGCCTATAATATATTATACATTTAAAGGTATACCATTGGTTTCAATCATAGGAAATTTAATAATAGTACCATTTATAGGTATAATAATGTATTTGAGTATTGCAAGTTTAATAATATTTAAAATAAGTGTAGTAATAGCTAAAATAATAGCTTTATTCAACAGCACATTGATAGAAATCATATTTTTTTTACTAGATAAACTCAGCAATTTAAATTTTGCATATATTGATATAGATAACCCTAAACTTTATATTGTAGTGATTTATTACATAGGAGTATTTTTTTACATATTTTATATAGAAGGAAAAGAGATAAAGGAGCAAGAAAATGGATTACAAGGATATTATAAGGAATATAAAAGATAAAAAACTTGAGAAAATGTATCTTTTTTATGGCAGAGAGTATTATTTAATAGAAAATGCAATAAAAGTCTTTAAAGAGAATTTAAACGAAGGAATGCTCGATTTTAACTTAGATATAATAGATGGAAAGGAAATAGTCTTAAATCAGCTTATAAGCTCTATAGAGACACTTCCTTTTATGGATGATAGAAAAATAGTAATAGTAAAAGACTTTGAGTTACTAAAAGGAAAGAAAAAGAATTTTACAGATAGCGACGAAAAATACTTGATAGAGCATTTAGATAATACTCCAGACACTACCACTATAGTTTTTGTTGTATATGGAGATATTGACAAAAGAAAATCTTTAGTTAAAAAGATAGGTAATAATGGAATTGTTTTTAATTGTGACAAGCTTTCTGATATGGACTTATTTAAGTGGATAAAAAAATCTTTTGCTCTAAATGAAGTTATAATAGAAAACTCTCAAATAATGTATTTTATTGAACAAGAAGGATATAGAGATAAAAGTAGTGAAAAGACTTTATCAGACTTAGAAAACGAGATAAATAAAATTAGTTCATTTGTTGGAAAGGGAAATAGTGTAACTAATGATGTAATAGATAAATTATCTCCTAAAAAGGTTGAAAATGATATATTTAAGTTAATTGATTATATTGGAGAGCAAAGTGCTTCTAATGCAATGAAAATATTGAATGATATGATACAAGAAGGCGAATCTGTTTTAGGTATATTTTCTATGATAGCTAGACAATTTAAAATAGTTATGCAAGTAAGACAATTACAACTAGAGGGATACTCAGCAAAACTTATAGCAGATAAATTAAAAATGCATCAATTTGTAATAGGAAAAGCATTAAAACAGACTAAAAACTTCTCTGATGATATAATCATAGAAATTTTAAATTATATATTAGAAAGCGATTATAAAATAAAAACAGGACTTATAAGGGATACTTTAGCAGTAGAAATGTTGGTTAGTAGATACTGTAAAAGGCAAGCAATGTAAAAAACTTATATATTAATAAAAAATAAATAGCAAGATATGTTATAGTTCAAAGTACAAGTAGGCTAAATTGAGTCTAAGAGTATATAATCCACTATAATATGTCTAACTATTTATTTTTTATTGTATAAATTTCCAAAATAAAAAACCCCTACATAGGGGTTATTATATATAAGAAATATAAACTGGTAATTAAGCGTTCATACCGTTTAACTTTTGAGCTAATTTAGCTACTTTTCTAGCTGCAGCATTCTTATGTATAGTTCCTTTAGAAGCTACTTGGTATATTCTCTTTTGAGCGTATTGGAACTTAACAACAGCATCCTCTCTGTTTCCAGCTGCAACAGCATCTTCGAATCTTCTTATTGCAGTTTTTATTTGAGATTTTCTAACTCTATTTAAAGCAGTTTTCTTTTCGATAACACTTATTCTTTTCTTAGCTGATTTTATATTTGCCACCGTGTTCACCTCCCTGTATTTTTTTCTCATATTCATCGTCAACATATTAGATTTTAACAGAAATAAATCTAAAAATCAAGGATTATTATTTATATATTTTAATAATGTTTTTTATTTTGATTTTTTAGACTATAGATTGTGTATAAATAATTTGCAATATCTTGTTTTTAGGTTGGTATATTTTGTGTTTTAAATATTTTAATATATATAAATTAATATTTCATTTTTGTAACAAATATTTTGATATAATACAAACTATTTACATACATTTTGATAGTATTTCCAATAA
The DNA here is from genome assembly GCF_020657785.1 of Clostridioides sp. ZZV14-6154. Classification (NCBI taxonomy): domain Bacteria; kingdom Bacillati; phylum Bacillota; class Clostridia; order Peptostreptococcales; family Peptostreptococcaceae; genus Clostridioides; species Clostridioides sp. ZZV14-6154. The sequence continues at coordinate 261,150 of NZ_JAGWCY010000002.1, forward strand.
TTATAAGATAATGCAAGAAATTACTCATTTTTGTAAATTTAATAAAAAATTTATAAAAATATAAATTTATATGTTTAATTAAGATAATTTTTCTAATAATTGAGATGTTTTTTTCATTTTATAGTATATTATTTAAGTAGAACTATAATATTTAGGAGGTATTTATATTATGAAAATATGTAAAAAATTATTAACTATGGGAATTTCATTCTTGTTAGTGATTTCTACTTTTCCAATAGTATCAAATGCACTAAGTTCGATTGATAGTATAAATGGTAAAGATAAGTATGAAACTTCAGCTATTATTGCAGATAGGCAGAATTATACTAAAGCCATCCTTATCAATGTGGATAATAGTTTAGCAGATGGATTATCAGCAAGTGGATTGGCTGGAGTTGAAAACGCACCAATATTATTGACTAAGAAAGATGAGATACCAGACTCAACATTAAAAAGACTTAATAATGTTAAAAAAGTGTACATAATAGGAGGAAATAATTCTATAGGAAGCAAAGTAGAGAATTTATTAAAGGAAAAAAATATTGACGTTGAAAGAATTGAAGGAAAAGATAGACTTAGTACAAGTTATAAGGTAAGTGACAAGATTTTAGAATTAAAAGGTACTTCAGGTAATGTACTGGTAGCAAATGGATTTAAAGGTGAAGCTGATGCTATAAGTGCAGCTTCAGTTGCATTTAAAAATGAGATACCTGTATTACTTACTAATGGCTCAGATATGCCTGAGCTTAAAATTAAAGGAGATAAAATATTTGCATTTGGTTCAACAAATACTATGAGTAATCAACTTGTAGAAAAATTAGGAGCAACTAGATTAGGTGGAATTGATAGATATGAGACTAATAAAAAGATAGTTCAACAGTTTTATGGTGGTGCTAAAGAATTTTATGTAGCTAGTGGCAGTGACCTAGTTTATCCGCTAATTGGCTCAACTCTAGCTGAAAGTAAACCAATTGTATTAGTTGGAAATGGAAGTAACAAAAGTATACTTAAAGGTGCTACTAAAATAACATCAATAGGGAATATTGATGCTTCTATAATAACACAATGTTTGAATGTAACTAATAATGTAGGTGACACTAATACAGGCGTAGTCAAAAACAATACAAACGAGGAGTATCCTTTAAAAGGAATGTTAGAGCAGTTTGGTCTTAATACAACAGGAAAATTTGGATGGGACATTAATTATGGTGGAAATGAAAATGGGAATGAACTTAGAGCAGATGGCAAATATTATTATATAAATAAAGGATATGCAGGATTAGGTGCATACGCTGCTGCATTTGCAGGTGAACCATACAAGAGTGTAATATTTAAAAATCTTGACCCTATAAAAATTATAGCAGGCAAAGAGTTGCTTACTTATGAGCAGACTAAAAATGAACTTGTAGTAATTAGAAATTTCCTAAATAGTTTCGATTGGAGAAATGCATCTGATATGGAAAAGGCGAATAGAGCTGCAAAACTGGTAATAGAGTCAAAATATGTGAGTGGGATAGCACATGATACAAATGTATATGGAAATCTTGTTGAAAAACGTGGTTCATGTGGAAGTTTTGCAAGTAGCTTTCATGTATTGACAAGGCTAATGGGAATGAATTCGATATATCAGGAAGATGGAGCCTTAAACCATGCTTGGAACTATGTGCAAATTGACGGTAAGTGGTATGAATTTGATGGTTCTGAAGTTGTATTATATAGAACTTCAGCAGAGTTTAATTTTTCTAGACTAGAAAATGCAACAAAAACTATGCCTAAGTACTATGATGCTAAGGCATTATCTGTATTAGGCTTCAACCAATAAAACAAGAAAGGTTCTTTAGGGAGCCTTTTTTATGATTGAATATCTTTAAACTCTTCAAAAAGTTGGATAAACACTTTCAAAAATATGTTTATCATTTAATTATTTATATTGAAAAAACATGTACATATATGATGGATTTTATAAATGTATTATTAACAATAAAATAAATATCGAAAAACTAACATGATTTTTAACGTTTTTACAGTGAACAGTTGAATAGTCTAAAAAAATAGACTATAATATTTTTATAGATTAAAGAAAGGGATGATAAGATGGATGTAGTAAAATTGATTCTAAATCCTGCTAGACTTCGTATTTTACAGTATATTCGACTTCATGGCAGTGTTCGTACATCTGATATAGTGAAGTATTTGAATGATATTCCTCGCGCAACGGTTTATCATCATGTCAAAATTTTAGAAGAGAATAATATGATTGAAGTAGTCAAAGAAAATCGTGTGCGTGGTACGATTGAAAAGGTTTATGCACTAAAGGAAGATGAAGTGCCAATGGAAGGTGATACATTTGTTGCACTTTCTACAGCATTTCATATAGGATTAATGCAGGAAATGAATGAGTATTTTAGCAGGAAAAATCAAGACCATAAAAAAGATAATGTACTTTTTACTTCAGCATTGTTATATATGACTGATAATGAATATAAAGATCTTCTTCAAAATATAGCTAATTTATTGAAACCATATGTAGATCAAAAACCTAAATCGAATCTAAGGCTTCGAAAACTCTCAATTATATCTTCTCCACCTGTAGTGGATGATGACAAGAAGAAATAACATTCATTTTATTTTTATAAGGAGAGGTGACATATGAAATTTCATGAATTTGGAAATAAAAAAAGTCCACATATAATGTTGATTCATGGAGGTGGGAACGCATGGTGGAACTATTTACGACAAGCACAGGTTTTGTCTGAAAACTATTATGTAATACTTCCTACATTGGATGGTCATGGAGAAGAATATGAGAATACATATATTTCCACAGAGGATACAGCAGACAAGTTAGTAGAATATATAGATAAAGAATGTGGTGGTCATATTTTTGCTTTGTGTGGTGTGTCACTTGGTGGTCAAATTGTGATGGAGCTTTTATCTCGAAAACCTGATATTACCCAAAAGGCAATTATTGATGGTAGTATATGCTACCCAAGACCTACTATGGCAAGGTTTTGTATTGCTGGTATTCGTTTTTGTGGAGGACTTCTATTTAGTGAGAAGGCCTGTCGTTTTCAAATTGCTATGATGCCAAAGCTATTACCTAAAAATATGCAGTACCCAGATGAAATCAAAGCATATTATATGCAGGATATGCCACATGTCAGAAAAGAAACATTATATAATATGTATCGTACTTATATGATGCAATATACACTTAAGGATAGCGTCAAAAAAACCACAGCACAAGTGATGTACTGGTATGGAGAAAAAGAAATGAAGTGTGTCAAAAGCTCTGCGAAAATGTTTCAGTCTTATGTGGCCTCATGTAGGATTTATGAAGCTAAAGGTTATAATCATGGTTATCTCTCTCTTTATCTTCCAAATGAGTGGCTAGCAATTGCTGAACCATTCTTTCAACAGAAATAAATGAAGTGAACAAGTCATTCTACTATGAACATAAAGTTTAGAAGATGCAACAAAGAACATGCCTATTTACTATGATGCTAAAATATTATCTGTATTAGGCTTCAACCAATAAAACAAGAAAGGTACTTTAGAGAGCCTTTTTTATGATTGAACATTTTTAAACCCTTCAAAAAGTTGAATAAACACTTTCAAAAATATGTTTATCATTTAATTGTTTTAGAGGAAATATATAATGAATGAAATCTTGGGAAGAAAGTGATAAATAGATTAAAAGGTAGCGCCTATGTAAATAGTTGCTACCTTTTTATATTTGTAAATAAATGATAGATAAGGAAGTTTACTGACCATTTACTGACCAAACTCGATTTTCTTACATTGAAAGCCTTAATTTTACTTGTTTTAAATAAATTTATAGTTTTTTGTTATAAAATACTAAATTTTGTTAACAATTATAATTAGCATTTAATTTATACTGGAGGTTTATATGATTAATGTAAGAACAGATTTAGCTTTAGAAGCTAGTGAAATGTGTGAAAAGTCTCAAGAAGGAAGTAGTATTCCTGGGGTAGAAATAGAAACTAAAGAATTAGAAAATTGTATTGTAACAAAAGTTGAAGTAATAGATGAACAAGGTTCAGAGATAATGAACAAAGATATAGGAAAATATATAACCCTAGAAAGTAATCTTATGAAGTTTGATGATGATGAGTCAAGAGAAGAAATGATAAGTTATTTAAAAGATGAATTGGTAGATGTGTTTGGACAAGACAAAAACAAAAAGACACTAGTAATTGGTCTTGGAAATAGAAATATTACTTCTGATGCATTGGGTCCAAAAAGTGTATCTAAAACACTGGTAACTAGACATCTCTTTAAAAATTATAACAAGGATTATGATGATGATTTTACTGAGGTATCAGCTTTAAGCCCAGGGGTTATGGGTGTTACTGGGATAGAAACTAGTGAAGTAGTGAAGTCATTAGTTGAGAAAGTGAAGCCAGATAGAGTAGTAGCAATAGATGCACTAGCATCAAGAAAAATGGAAAGAGTAAACTCTACTATACAAATATCAACAGCAGGAATATCACCTGGTGGAGGTGTTGGTAATACAAGAAAATCTCTCACTAAAGAAACTTTAGGAGTGGATGTTATTGCAATAGGAGTTCCAACTGTGGTTGACGCAGCAACTCTTACTATAGATGTTTTGGATATGGCAATAGATAATTTAATATCTCAGTCAGAAGAAACAGAAAGTTTTTATAATATGTTGAAAAAACTTAAAGAAGAAGAAAAATATCATCTAATAAAAGATTCATTAGACCCATATGATAAGAATTTAATCGTAACACCAAAAGATATAGATGATACAATTGAAAATCTATCTATAATAATAAGTGAAGGTCTAAATAGGTCTTTACATCCAGGTAGATTGTAAAATAAGGAGGAGCAAATATGTTTAAAAAATGCATTAAAGTAGTAACCTTGACTTTTATATTAGCATGCATTTTACCAGGAAAATCATTGGCTTTAAATCAAGATGACTTTTTGAAATTTTTAGTAAATTCATCTTATCCAGAAGCTAAAGTCGAAGGAAATAATACAGAAAATAAAAAGAGTGATAAAAATAAAGAAACAAGTAAAGAAAGTAAAGATGAAAATAAAAAATCTGAGGATGTAAGTAAAGCTGATAATAAGAAAGAAAGTGAAAAAGAATATATAAAACTTTATGTTGGTAAAGAAAATGTTCCAGACATTGAGTCAAAAAACTCAGATACAACTGAAACTAGTACTGCATCTAGTGAAGATTATAAAGATGATTTAAGAGTGACTAAAGAAAATCCAAGAATCTTGATATATCATACTCATGGATGTGAAACTTATTCAAATTCACCTGATGGAAATTATCATTCAAGAGATAAGAAAAATTCAGTAATGGAAGTAGGAAATGCATTAACTAGTGCTTTAGACAGTAAGGGATGGGGTGTAGTCCATACTACTAAATACCATGACTATCCATCTTATAATAACTCTTATGCAAGTAGTTTAAAAACAATAAAAAGTATACTCCCTAAATATAATACAGTGGACATAGCAATAGATTTACATAGGGATGCTAGGGATTTAACTAATCCAGCCACTAAAGAAAAAGACCATTTAAAATATACAACTATGATAAATGGAGAGAGAGTATCTAAATTCTTCTTTGTTGTAGGAGGAAAAAATGAAAATAAAGCACAGCTTAGAGCTTTAGCAGATGATATAACTGCTTTTGCTGAAAAGAAATATCCAGGCTTGGTGTCTCCAATAGTAGAAAAAGATTATGCTAGATTTAATCAATTTGCAGTTAAAAATCACATGTTAATAGAAATTGGAAATAATGCAACAAGTATAGAAGAATCTAAGGCTACTACAAAGTATCTTGCTGAAATTTTAGATGAATATTTTAAACAAAAAAATTAGATTGTTTAGTATAATTAGGAGCATGTTGAATGAGCCGATTAGAAAGAAATATAGAAGGTAAAAGTAAACAAAGAAAATATAAGTATATTATGAGAATTATATTTTTAGTTATTATGATTATAGGTACATCAGTTTGTGTATTTATAGTTGACAGTAATGCTAAAAGTATGTTGGGAATAAAACAACATAATTATTTCTCAAGTATTAAATTTGATATTACAAAGCTTGATATACCAAAGCTTGATATACCAAATTTTGATATACACAAAATTGTTGAAAAATTTAATAAGTAGTAAATAAGTGAATAAGGTTTATTGATTAAAATAAGCCTTATTTTAGTTATGTATCTTTAATTGTATAAAATAAAAATACATTAACTATCTTTTATAGGATTTACTTTAAGTTTATGATATTATATAATATTTAGTGTTAGGCTTGATAATCCACATATAATGTGGATAATTTTGTTTAATGCCAATTAGTTTATATTCAAAAATTTAAAATTTGATATATAAAAAGTTTTTATATAATATAAAATGATAACTATAAGAATAATCAAGAGGAGGGAATTTAAGGTGGACAATAAACAAAGTAGAACTAGAAATTTTAGTATAATTGCACATATAGACCATGGAAAGTCTACCTTAGCTGATAGATTAATACAACAAACGGGGCTTGTCAGTGAAAGAGACATGAAGAGTCAATTACTCGATAACATGGATCTTGAAAGAGAAAGAGGAATCACTATAAAGCTCCAAAATATAAGATTAATGTATAAGGCGAAGGATGGAAATGAATATTATTTAAATCTTATAGATACACCAGGACATGTAGACTTCAATTACGAGGTATCAAGAAGTTTAGTTGCGTGTGAGGGAGCATTATTGGTAGTTGATGCAGCACAAGGTGTTGAGGCACAGACTTTAGCTAATGTGTATCTTGCAATAGACCAAGATTTAGAAATATTACCAATAATAAATAAAATAGATTTACCAAGTGCAAGACCAGATGAAGTAAAACATGAAATTGAAGATATAATAGGGCTTGATGCAAGTGAAGCACCTCTTATTTCAGCTAAAACAGGTTTAAATATAGAAGATGTTTTAGAAGATATTGTAAAAAATGTTCCTGCACCTAAAGGAGATAATGAAGCTCCATTAAAGGCGTTAATATTTGACTCTTATTACGATGCTTATAAAGGTGTTGTAGCCTATGTTAGAGTGTTTGAAGGAACTGTTAAAAAAGGTATGACAATAAAAATGATGAATACTAAGAAAAAGTTTGAAGTAACTGAAGTTGGTGTTATGGCTCCAGGGCAAACTGAACTTAGTGAATTATCAGCAGGTGATGTTGGTTATGTTGCTGCTAGTATAAAAGATATAAGAAGTTGTCGTGTAGGGGATACAATAACAGATTCAAATAATCCTACAGAAGAACCTTTACCAGGATATAAAAAAGCTACTCCAATGGTATATTGTGGTATATATCCAGGAGAAGGTGAAAAGTATGAAAATGTAAGAGATGCTCTTGAAAAATTACAAGTAAATGATGCTGCTCTTGAATATGAGGCTGAAACTTCAGCAGCACTAGGGTTTGGGTTTAGATGTGGATTTTTAGGTCTTTTACATATGGAAATAATGCAAGAAAGACTTGAAAGAGAATTTAATCTTGATATAATCACTACAGCACCATCTGTTATATACAGAGTTACAAAAACTGATGGAGAAGTTGTAATGATACAAAATCCTGCAAATTTACCAGAAGTAGCTGAGATAAGAATGATAGAAGAACCTATAGTAAAAGGAGATATAATAGTTCCTAAAGATTATGTAGGTGTTGTTATGGAACTTTGCCAGGAAAGACGTGGAAATATGTTAAACATGGAATATATAGATGAGAGAAGAGTAATGCTTCATTACGACCTTCCTCTTAATGAAGTTGTTTATGATTTCTTTGATGCCTTAAAATCAAGAACTAGAGGATATGGTTCTCTTGATTATGAGATTAAGGGATATGTTGCATCTACTCTTGTAAAACTTGATGTTTTAATTAATAAAGAGCAAGTTGATGCTCTTAGTTTTATTGTACATGAAACTCGTGCTTTCCCTAGAGGAAAGGCAATGTGTGAGAAATTAAAAGGAGAAATTCCAAGACATCAATTTGCTATACCTATACAAGCTGCTGTTGGTAATAAAGTTATTGCAAGAGAGACAATAAGTGCTTTAAGAAAAGATGTACTTGCTAAATGTTATGGTGGAGATATATCTCGTAAGAAGAAACTTCTTGAAAAACAAAAAGAAGGTAAGAAGCGTATGAGACAAATTGGCTCTGTTGAAGTTCCTCAAAAAGCATTTATGTCTGTACTTAAGTTGGATGAATAATTTATTAAATTTTTATAAATTTAGATAAAAATACTTAAAAGCTAGAGTGAATTTAGAATTATTTCTAAATTAATCTAGTTTTTTTGTGGTATATTTTAATTAAACACATAGAGAATATAAGTAAGTGTATATTAAAGAAAAAATAAAAAAAGGTGATATTTATGACTAATATAGAAATTCCTAAAAAAGTGGATTATATAATTAAAGAATTAGAAAAAAATGGTTATGAGGCATATGTAGTTGGAGGATGTGTGAGGGATTGTTTATTAGAAAGAATTCCAAATGACTGGGATATAACAACTAGTGCAAGACCTGAAAAAGTAGTAGAGATATTTGAAAGAACTATTCCAACTGGTATACAACATGGTACTGTAACAGTCATGATTGAACATGAGCCATTTGAAGTGACAACATATAGAATAGATGGAAGCTATAGTGATGGTAGACATCCAGATTCAATAGAATTTACAAATGATATAGTTAAGGATTTGTCAAGAAGAGACTTTACTGTTAATGCAATTGCATACAATTCAAAGACTGGATTAGTTGACCCATTTAATGGCTGTGAGGATATACAAAATAAGTGTATTCGTTGCGTTGGAAATCCAATAGACAGATTTGAAGAAGATGCACTTAGAATGCTTAGAGCGATTAGGTTTTCTGCACAGCTTAATTTTAAAATAGCTGAAGGTACTAAACAAAGCATATACAAAAAAGCAGATTTAATAAAATGTGTGTCTATGGAAAGAATTCAAGTAGAATTCAATAAAATGCTAGTATCTGATTCATCTAAGTTAAATTTATTAATTTCAACAGGATTATTGAAATTTATAATTCCTGAAATATGTGATTTAGAAGATGTTATTCAACATAATCCATATCATATTTATAATGTTGGGAAACATACTTTGATAGCTACTGAAGTAATTGAAGATGAATTATATCTAAAGCTTACAATGTTATTTCATGATTTGGGTAAAAAAATTACTAAAACGACTGATAAAAATGGAATTGACCATTTTTATAGTCACAGTAGGGAGTCTTTTAAAATAGCAAAGCAAATTTTAAAGAGGCTTAAGTATGATAATTATACTATTAATAAAGTTCTAATATTAATACAATATCATGATTATAGAATAGAACCAAAAAGAAAAATTATTAAAAAGTTATTAAATAAACTGGGAGACATTGAACTATTTGAAGATTTAATAAAAGTTAATTGGGCTGACACACTTGCTAAAAACCCAAAATATGCAAAACAGAAAATATTAAACCTTATTGAGAGTGAAAAGGAATTTAAACATATAATAAGCCAAAATGAATGCTTTCATATTAAAGACTTAGCTATTAATGGAAACGATTTAATGTCTATAGGTGTTAAACCAGGTAAAGATATAGGGTATCTATTAAATAAGATGCTTGAAATTGTCATCAATAATCCAGAACTAAATGAAAAAGAAATTTTAAAAGAAAGAGTATTAGATATATACACATTTTAAGCTAGAAGATTAAACTTTAATTTAAGATAGAAAATATAATCCACATTTAAAAAATAGACAATCTTTAAAGATTGATATTCTATAATTTTAAATGTATAGCAAATTAATATAAAACTAGTAAGTTAATATAAAATTAGTAAATTAATATAAAAAAAAACTTTGGGAATACTAAAACCATAAATTTATAAAATTAATATTTTATGCACTTATAAAACAGTGAGGAGGGACATCATGCGTACTCAACTACAAAAGACTATTGGTCTTTCAGCAGCTCTTTCTACTGTTGTAGGTATGGTTATAGGTTCGGGAGTTTTTTTTAAGCCACAGGCAATATATACTACAACTAATGGAGCTCCAGGTCTAGGTATTATAGCATGGCTTTTAGGTGGATTTATAACAATAACTGCTGGACTTACAGCTACAGAAATATCAGCTGCTATCCCAAAAACTGGCGGTATGATGATTTATATTGAAGAGATATATGGAGAAAAACTAGGATTTTTAACTGGATGGATGCAAACTGTATTATTTTTTCCAGGCACATCAGCCGCATTAGGGGTAATATTTGCCCAACAAGCATCTGAACTTTTAAATATGAGTCCGAACAATATGTCAGTTGTGCTTCCAATAGCAATTGGAGTAATACTGTTTTTATCATTACTTAACATAATAGGTTCATCATTGGGAGGAAAAGTTCAGACTGTAGCTACTATTGGAAAAATGATACCATTAGCTCTAATAATAATCTTTGGATTTATTAAAGGTCAAAGTAGTGAAGTATTAAATCCATTTGTAGGTGATGGAGTTAATGTATCAAGCGCACTTGGACAAGTATTAATAGCAACATTGTTTGCATATGATGGATGGATAAATGTTGGGGCTATCTCAGGCGAGATGAAATCGCCAGAAAAAGATTTACCAAGAGCAATAGTTGGTGGGTTATCATTAGTTATGGCAGTCTATATTATAATAAATGTAGCATATCTTCGGGTTGTACCAGCAAGTGAATTAGCAACTGTTACTTCACCAGCAACATTAGTTGCAACAAAATTATTTGGAAATTTAGGTGGAAAAGTAATAACTGTGGGTATATTAATATCAGTGTTTGGTACATTAAATGGATATTTATTAACAGGGTCAAGAATACCATATACATTAGCTGAAAGAGGAACTTTGCCAGCTTCTAAAGTTTTATTAAAAGTAAATTATGGTGGGTCTCCTGTAAATTCAATACTGCTTATAACTGTATTAGCATGTATATATGCTTTATCTGGTCAATTTAATCTTTTGACAGACTTAACTATATTTTCAATATGGGTATTTTACGTATTGACTTTTGTTGGGGTTATAAGGCTTAGAAGAGAACAACCAGATTTACACAGACCATATAAAGTTCCTTTATATCCAATAATACCAATTATAGCTATATTAGGTGGGTTATTTGTAATAATAAATCAAATATTGACTTCAACAGCAATATCCTTAGGTGGTATATTCATAACCATACTTGGATTACCAGTTTATTATTATATGAAGAAAAGATAATCATTTGTTTTAAGTTAAAAAATTTGGATAAAAGTAAAAATCTACTTTTATCCAAATTTTTTATGATATTACATAGTGAAAATGTTTTATATGTGGCTTGATGAGTTATTTTGTTTGATTTATAATTTAATAACTGATGCTTTAAGATAATTTTAAGAAATGAGGAATATAAAATGTTAGGACTTTATATACATATACCATTTTGTGTGAAAAAATGTAAGTATTGTGACTTTAATTCTTATAAAATGGACCTAGATTCAAAAAAAAGATATATAGAAGATTTGAAAATAGAAATGGAGTTACACAGCAATAAATTAAATAGAGATGATAAATACAAAAATAAAGAAGATTTCAATTTAGACAAAAACAATATAATAACAAGTATATTTATAGGTGGAGGAACACCTAGTATTTTGACATCTGAAGAAATAAGAGAAGTATTTGTAAGTATAAAAGAAAAATTCAATATAGATAAAAATGCAGAAATAACTATAGAATGTAATCCTGGTACACTTACACTAGAAAAATTAGAAACTATGAAAGAAGTTGGTATCAATAGACTTAGCATAGGGTTACAAGCTGTCCAAGAAAAGCATTTGAACTTTATAGGAAGAATACATAGTTATAAAGAATTTGAGAAAAACTATATGGATGCACTGAGTGTAGGATTTAAAAATATTAATGTAGATTTAATGTATAGTCTTCCTAATCAGACACTATGTGATTGGAAGGAAACTCTTGAAAAAGTTACAGATTTAAATCCAACACATATATCAGCATATTCTCTTATATTAGAAGAAGGTACTGAACTATATAATATGTATGAAAATAATCAATTTGACCTTATAGATGAAAATATAGATATAGAAATGTATGAGTATACAATAAACTATTTAAAGTCAAAAGGATACAACCAATATGAAATATCAAATTACTCACAAGAAGGCTATAATTGTAAACATAATATTTTATATTGGGAATGTGAACATTATATAGGTCTTGGAGCAGGAGCTTCTGGTTATATTGATAATAATAGATATAATAATTTAGAATCTTTAGAGGATTATCATTTAAGTCTGATTAAAAGAGAGAAGCCAATAGAAGATAGTGAAAATCTTTCTATAAAAGATATGATAGAAGAAAAGATATTTATGGGTCTTAGAATGAATAAGGGAATAAAATTTAAAGATTTTGAAAAAAAATTTGGAATAGATTTTAGAGAAAAATACAGTAAGCAGATAGAAATGTTACTAGCTAGAAACCTTATAAACCAAAGCTTTGAGGGCATACAATTAACTCAAAAGGGAAGAGAAATATCTAATAGTATATTTATAGAATTTATGGAATGATTTTTAAGGTGTTGACAAAATAAATTTATAATGGTATATAATATATATAATCTTTTTAGCACTCGAACTTAGTGAGTGCTAACAGCTAGGAGGTATAATAATATGGAATTAAATGAAAGAAAATTAAATATCCTCAAAGCTATAGTTAAAGATTATATAGAAACAGCTGAAGCTATAGGTTCTAGAACAATATCTAAAAGGCATGATTTAGGTGTTAGTGCTGCCACCATAAGAAATGAAATGGCTGACCTTGAAGAATTAGGATATTTAATTCAGCCACATACTTCTGCGGGTAGAGTACCATCTGAAAAAGGCTATAAGTTATATGTAAACTCTCTTATGAGTAAAAGTGAATTGGATGATAATGATAAGATTCTTATTGAACAATGTATGAATCATAACATAAATCATATAAAAGAATTAATTCATGAAACGTCTAAGCTATTATCTCAATTAACTAACTACACAACTGTAGCAGTTACTAAGAGTTTGATAAATCAAAGCGTCATAAAGCATATACAGTTAGTTGCTATGAATGACAATAATATTTTACTTATAGTTGTAACAGATAAAGGGGACTTAAAAAAAGCTAACCTTACAACTAATGTATATTTAGATCAATCTAAGTTAAATTTGATTTCTGATAATCTTACAAAGAAGCTCTCAGGAAAAAGTATAACAGATTTAGATGATAATCTGATTGCTTTTATTAAATATGAAATAAGTGAGTATTCAGGGTTTATAGATGAACTTTTAAATGCCCTAAACTCAAATATGGAAGAAGAAGATTTTTCTCTATCATTAAATGGAGCCACTAATATATTTAGTTATCCAGAATTCAATGATGTGTTAAAAGCAAAGTCATTTTTAAATATGTTAGAAAGAAAGGAAACAATAGCTGACATAATTAAATCAAAGGGAATACAAAAAGAAAATCTAAATATAATAATTGGTAGTGATAATGATTGTAAATTGGCACAGGATTGTAGTATAGTTACAGCAACTTATAATGTAGACAGAGACTTAGTTGGGCGAATAAGCTTCATAGGACCTACAAGAATGGATTACGCTAGAATTTACTCTATAATAAATTATATGAGTTTATTAATTAATAGAAAGTAAAGAAATTTTAAATTGAGGGGTGTAAAGTCTTGGATAAAAAAAATGAGCAACAAGAAGTAAAAGAAGAAAATGATACTTCTATTAACCAAGAATCTGAAACTCAAGTAGAGTTAGAAGATGAAGTTGTTAATGAAGAATGTGAAGAGTCAAGCGAAAAAACTGATGAAGAAAAAGCTGATGATGAAAATGTAACAGATATAAATTCTAAATTAGCAGAAAAAAAATTAAAAGATGAAGTAGATGAATTAAATGACAAATATCAAAGACTTCAAGCCGAATATGCAAACTATAGAAGAAGAACTCAACAAGAAAAAGAAACAATTGGTGTGTTTGCAAATGAGAAAATAATAACTGAGTTAATACCAGTTATAGATAGTATGGAAAGAGCCTTAGATGCATGTGAAGATAAGGAAGATACTATGTATAAGGGTATAAGCCTTGTACATAAGCAATTAATAGATACTCTAGTAAAATTTGGAGTAGAAGAAATAGAAGCAGAATCTAAGGAATTTGACCCAAACTTACATCTAGCAGTTATGCAAGAGAGTGTAGATGGAGTAGAAGCAAATCAAATAGTGATGGTACTTCAAAAAGGATATAAACTAGGAACTAAAGTTATAAGACCTTCAATGGTTAAAGTTTCTTGCTAAGTATATAAATTAAGGTTAAAATATTTAGCCTAATATAAAATACACAAATAAGTAAAATTTAATTATACAATTACTCAAGGAGGATTTTTAGTCATGGGAAAAATAATAGGAATAGATTTAGGAACAACAAATTCATGTGTTGCAGTATTAGAAGGTGGAGAAGCACAAATAATAGCAAATAATGAAGGTATGAGAACTACTCCATCAGTAGTGGCATTTACAAAAGATGGTGAAAGAATAGTTGGAGAACCTGCAAAAAGACAAGCAGTTACAAATGCAGATAAAACAATAACTTCAATAAAAACTCACATGGGAACTGATTACAAAGTAAATATAGATGGAAAATCATATACTCCACAAGAAATATCAGCAATAATATTACAAAAATTAAAATCAGATGCAGAAAGTTACTTAGGACAAACAGTAACAGAAGCAGTTATAACAGTTCCAGCGTACTTTACAGATGCTCAAAGACAAGCTACTAAAGATGCTGGTAGAATAGCAGGGTTAGATGTTAAGAGAATAATAAACGAGCCAACAGCAGCTGCACTTGCTTATGGTATGGACAAATTAGACCAAGAAAAGAAAATATTAGTATTTGACTTAGGTGGAGGAACTTTTGACGTATCTATACTTGAAATAGGTGATGGTACTTTTGAAGTTTTAGCTACAGCTGGTAACAATAGATTAGGTGGAGATGACTTCGACCAAATAGTAATAGACTATTTAGCAGATGAATTCAAAAAGGCTGAAGGTGTAGATTTAAGAAATGATAAGATGGCTCTTCAAAGATTAAAAGAAGCAGCAGAAAAGGCTAAGAAAGAATTATCATCAACAATGAATTCAAACATAAACTTACCTTTCATAACTGCTACAGCAGAAGGTCCAAAACATTTGAATATAGATTTATCAAGAGCTAAATTTGAAGAATTAACTAGAGGTTTAGTTGAAAAAACTATGGAACCAACTAAGAGAGCTTTACAAGATGCAGGACTTTCTACAAGTGAAATAGATGATGTATTACTAGTTGGTGGTTCTACAAGAATACCAGCAGTTCAAGATGCTGTTAAGAAATTTATAGGAAAAGATCCTCATAAAGGTATAAACCCAGATGAATGTGTTGCAGCAGGAGCTTCTATACAAGCAGGCGTTTTAGCAGGAGATGTTAAAGACTTATTACTACTAGACGTTACTCCATTATCTCTTGGTATAGAAACTATGGGTAATGTAATGACTAAGATAATAGAAAGAAACACTACAATACCAACTAAGAAGTCACAAGTATTCTCAACTGCTGCTGATAATCAAACAGCTGTTGATATACATGTACTTCAAGGTGAAAGAAGTATGGCTTATGACAACACAACTTTAGGAAGATTCCAATTAACTGATATACCACCAGCACAAAGAGGAATACCTCAAATAGAAGTTACATTTGATATAGATGCAAATGGTATAGTTAATGTTTCAGCTAAAGATTTAGGTACAGGAAAAGAACAAAAAATAACTATAACGTCAAACACTAATTTATCAGAAGCAGATATAGAACAAAAAATAAAAGAAGCTGAAATGAATGCAGAAGCTGACAAACAAAAGAAAGAGAAAATAGAAGCATTTAACCAAGCTGAATCTACTATATATCAAACTGAAAAAACTTTAAATGAACTTGGAGATAAAATAAGTGCAAGTGATAAAGAAGATATAGAAAAAGCAATAGCAGACTTAAAAGTTGTAAAAGACAATCAAGATGCTACAGCAGAAGAGCTTAAGAAAGCTACAGAAGAAGTAATGACTAAGTTCCAAAAAGTATCTCAAGAAATGTACCAAAATGCAGCACAAGAACAGCAAGCAGCCCAAGGTGCAGAGCAAGCTCAAGATAATGGACCTAAAGATGACAATGTAGTAGATGCTGACTTTAAAGAAGTAGATGAAGATAAATAAGCTATATAATATAACATCAAATGATAATTGAAGAATAGATTATTTATGAAAATCATATAGATATTAAAGATATATGGACAATATACATCATAAAGAATATAATATATCATAGATTATATAACTTAAAGTAGAATATAAGAATTAATGATAGCTTGTAGTTTATTATTCTACAAGCTATCATTTTGTAAAATGAAGGTGGTGTCAATTTTTGAGTACAAAAAGGGATTATTATGAAGTCTTAGGTATCAGTAAAGGTGCAGAAGCTCAAGAGATAAAAAAAGCTTACAGAAAGTTAGCAATGAAGTACCATCCAGATAGAAACCCTGGTGATGAAGAGGCTGAGGAAAAGTTTAAAGAAATAAATGAAGCTTATGAAGTACTTTCAGATGATACAAAGAGAAAGACTTATGACCAATTTGGACATGATGGGCTAAATGGTCAAGGAGGCTTTGGAGGCCAAGGTGGATTTAATGGCCAAGGCTTTGGTGGATTTGAAGATATGTTTGGAGATATATTTGGCGACATGTTTGGAGGAGGCTTCGGAGGTGGAAGACAAAGAAGAAGAGGTCCTCAACGTGGTGCAGATATAAGACAAAATGTTACTATATCTTTTGAAGAAGCTGCATTTGGTAAAAAAATGTCTATAAAGTTAAATAGAAGTGAAGAATGTGATGAGTGTGATGGAACTGGAGCAAAACCAGGAACATCAAAGAAAACTTGTTCAACTTGTAATGGAACTGGTCAAGTTAGAACTGTTCAAAGAACTCCATTTGGAAATATAGCAAGCTCAAGACCTTGTAGTACTTGTAATGGAACTGGAGAAGTAATTGAATCTCCTTGTAGCAAATGTCATGGAACTGGAAATACAAGAAAAGTTAAGACTATAGAAGTAGATATACCTGCAGGTATAGATGATGGTCAAATGATAAAACTTGCTGGTCAAGGTGAAGTGGGAGAAAAAGGTGCTCCAAGAGGAGACTTGTACATTGTAGTTAATGTAAAGTCTCATCCACTGTTTACTAGAGATGGAAATGATATTTACTTTGAAATGCCAATTACATTTGTTCAAGCAACTTTAGGTGATGAGATAGAAGTACCTACTTTGGATGGAAAAGTTAAGTATAGTGTGCCAGAAGGAACACAAACTGGAACTGTATTTAGACTTAAAGAAAAAGGAATTCCTAGAATTAGAGGTAATTCAAGAGGAGACCAATATGTTAAAGTTGTAGTCGAGATTCCTAAAAAATTAAATGATAAGCAAAAAGATCTATTAAGAGAATTTGCGAAGGAGTGCGGGTCGAACGTCCACGAAAAGAAAAAAACATTCGGACAGAAAATAGAAGATATGTTTAAGAAAAAGTAGTTAAAATAGCCAATATAATGTAATCATATTCTTTAGAATCTAAATTATTTAGTTATAAGATTTTGAATTAATATAATATGATTTTTATATTGGCTATTTTTAATTTTATAAATATATAAAAATAGTTTTTATTAAAAAAAATAAAACTGAATATAAGTAATTTTCTGAAAAATTCTTGTCCCTACATATATAATATGCTATAATATAATCAAATAAGAGAAAGGGGTGATTCCAGTGGGAACGGATGTGGCACAGCCAAATGATGAAGAAAACTCAATTATAATCTATGAAATAAAGTTAGATGCTTTTAGTGCTATATTAAGTACTGGAAAAACTCAAAAGCTGGGATAATTATTGGAATTGCCTAGACTTAAAATTTTGGTAGTAAAGTAGTCATATTGTATAGCCAAAGCATCTAAGTTTTAAAGTTATTTGTAAGAATTAAAACTTTTGCAAATTGCATATTTGCTTATAATTTAGTTAGAAAAATTTACGTAAAAAATTGCTTTCGATATGTGCATGTGTAAAGAAATATGTATGTATGGTTAGGTAATAGGCTAGATATGTATGTAAAGAAATATGTATTTAGTCAAATATATGTATATGTAAAGAAATATATATTATGTGTATAAGATTTTTAGTATAGATTGGTGAATAATAAAAGCAACTTATTATGTTATGGAAAACTAATTTATGTTTGTAAAAAATATATTTAAGATTTGGTTGATATATAGTTGCAAAAATATTGTTTAGTACAAAAAAATAAGTCAAGATAAGAGTTTAAAATAATTGATTTAAATATAGTTTGTTTTGACATCTAATAAATTGAAATAATTTATAAAAATAGACACCTTCTCATAGTGAAAATATACTATGGGAAGGTGCTTTTGTTTTGTATTAAAGATATTATTAAAAATTTGCATGGTTTTACATTTTAATATAATATAAACATGATAAAATATATATATTAATAAAATTTAAAAGAGAAAGGTGAAAAAGATGTATTATATAGGTGTAGACATTGGAGGAACAGGCATACAAGCAGGTGTGGTTGATAATCAAGGAAAGATACTTTTTAGAACAGAATGTAAAACTGTGGTTAAAAAGGGCTTTGAAGGAATACTAGATGATATAAAAATAATGATTGATAAACTGTTAGAAGAAAACAATCTAAATATGAAAGAGATAAAGTCTATTGGATTTGGAGTACCTGGGTTTATAAATAAAAAAGGTTTAGTAACTTGTGTAAACTTAAAATGGGATGGAGAAAGTTTTGAGAATGAACTAAAAAGAAGGTTTCCAAATGTTGAAATTCATGGAGAAAATGATGCAACAGTAGCAGCACTTGGAGAATCAAAGTTTGGAAGTATGAAAGGTGCAGATGTTGGAGTTTTATATACTTTAGGAACTGGAGTAGGTGGAGGAATAGTAATTAATCAAAAAGTTTTTTCTGGAGCACATGGATTAGGCTCAGAAATAGGTCATCAAGTAATAGGAGAAAACTATTTTGATTGCAATTGTGGAAATAATGGTTGTGTGGAAACTTTTTGTTCAGCAACTGCCATTATAAAATATTCTCAAAAACTTATACAAGAAGGTAGAAAAAGCAGGATTTTAGATTTAGCAGAAGGAGATTTAGAAAAAATAAATGCAAAGATGGTGTTTGATGCATATAGAGAAAACGACATAGTTGCAATTGAAGTAATAACTAGATTTAAATCTTATTTAGCAAAAACATTTGCAAATACAATAAATACATTAGACCCAGAAATTATATCAATTGGAGGAGGCGTTTCTAAAGCAAGTGATATAATACTTGATGGGATAGAAGATTTGGTAAGAAAATACATATTGTACAAAAAAGAAGATATAGCAAAAATTGTATGTGCAACTTTAGGTTCAGACGCAGGGATTATAGGAGCTGCTTTTTTATAAGGGAAATGAATTGCTTATTGGAGGCGTGATATATGGGTAAAACAAACACTAGAAGAACACTTTTTTTGATAGCAATAGGTTCAGGAACTATGCTGAATCCTCTTAATTCTTCTATGATTTCACTTGCTTTACATAGTATACAAAATGATTTTCATATTAGTTTTACAACTGTATCTTGGATTGTTTCAGCATTTTATTTAGCTAGTGCTATTGCACAACCAGTTTCAGGTAAGATAGGAGACTTAATAGGTAGAAAAATCTTATTTTTGAGTGGTTTGATACTGGTAATTTTATCAGCATCTATAGTACCATTTGTTCAATCATTCTTTATATTGATTTTTATAAGAGTAATTCAGGCAATTGGAACAAGTACTCTATATCCATCTGGGGTTGCTCTTATACAAAATAATATAAAGGAAAGACAATCTTCTGCCTTAGCAGTCCTAACCATTTTTGCTTCAACTACAGCAGGATTAGGTCCAACACTTGGGGGATTATTGTTGGATTTAGGAGGATGGCATGCTATATTTCTCATAAATATACCTATTGTTGTGGTTTCTATATGTTTAGGATATTTTTTATTTCCAAAAGAAGCAAAAGAGAAAAAAGGTGTAAAGGAGACTTTAAAAAATGTTTTATCAAGATTAGATATTATTGGTATACTTCTATTTTCAATTGCTATGATTTTTTTATTACTATTCTTGCTATCTATGAAAGAGTCTTTTAATTTAGAACAACTTGTATTAGGTGTAATATTGATATGTCTTTTTATTTGGCATGAGCTGAGAACAAAATTACCATTTATAGATATTAAACTATTTGTAAATAACCCTAAATTGTCAAAGGTTTACTTACAGTTTATTATATTAAATTTCTTTAATTATATTTTGTTTTTTGGTCTTCCTAGTTATTTTCAAGATGCATTACATTATAGTGCAAAAGCAACTGGTCTATTTATGTTGTTCATGTCTGGTATAGGTATATTTATATCTCCATTGACTGGAAGATGGATAGACAAATCTGGAACTAGATTGCCTCTTATGATGTCATCAATTTTTATGCTGATTAGTGCAGTACTTCTTTCAGTAATTTTTGTTTATATACCAGTAATAGGTAAGGGAATTATTTTATCATTAGCAGGTGTTAGTTATGGAATTGGTAATGTAGCATTACAATCTTCAATGTTTAAAGAAAGTCCTCCTGAGAGCATAGGTACAGCCTCTGGTCTGTTTCAAACTAGCCGTTATTTAGGTTCTATTTTTGCTACTGTACTACTTGGAATGGTATTTGAAGCAACCATAACATCAGGACAATTTAAAATATTAGGATATGTTATGGTGATTTTAGGTACAATAAGTTTTTTATTGAATTTTGTTTTAAAGAAAGAATTAGGAAAAGTAAGATAGTGGATTTATTTAATAGGTCTAGTATTTAATAAATTTAAAAATACTATTTGCAAAATATGACTGATTGGATATTCATAAACTTGAAGTACAGAATACTTTATAGGTATACAATATTTTGAATTAAAATTAAGCAGAAATTTGAACTAATATACAAAATTTCTGCTTAATTTAGTAGTTAAATTTTTTTATATAGAAAATAAGATTTTACACTTAGATAAAAAATCATTGCATTCTCAAAGTTTTTTAAATCAAGGTTGAGTATTTCATTAATTTTTTCTAGCCTATACACCAGTGTATTTCTATGTAAAAACATATCACTAGATGTTTTAGAGATGTTTAAGTCATTATTTATAAATTTTATTCCTGTAGATAGAAGCTCTTCATCAATAGATTTTATCTTATTGAAGTCTATCAGTCTATTAAGTACATCGTCCTTGTTAATTAAGTCTAAAGTTTTATATCTAATAAGGTCAAATAAATTTAAAAATTTATCTTTAGCATTATCTTTTACAATATGAGATAGTAAATCAGAGCATAACTGTAATCTAAAATTAAAATCAGATTTGTTATCTAACTCACCAAGATAAAAAATATAAGTACTTTGATAAGTTTCAGTTTCAATTATATTTTGTGTAGTTACATTAATATCTAAGTTATATTTAGAGTTTACTACAAAAAAACTACTATGTTGCATTATATTTATATCATCATATAAGTTATAAAAAATACCTTTTAAATATTCAAAATCTATATGTGGCTGATAAATTAAATAAAAGTGACCATTTAGATTATCTAAGTTATTTTCATCTAAAAAATCAATAACATAAACAGTATCATTAAAAGTAACTAAATGACTATTGGCATCTAAACTTTGATTTTTATAAGGGTAAATATTTATTTTTTTATTGAGTTGTTTTTCAAAAAAACTTTTCAAGTCTTCCATAAAGTCTCCTTAGAAATAAGATTATACTCTTATCTTATAGCTAAGTCAGTTTCTTTGTCAAATAAGTGTATTCTATTATTATCAACTGAAAGTGTTAAGTTATCACCAACATCAACTCTATTTTTGCTGTCAAATCGAATTGTTATTGTATTTACATCTAATTTTAAATGAGCATAAGTCTCTGCTCCCATAAGTTCTTTTATTTCAACTGTTGACTTAAAGCAAGTATCTTGATTAGCTTTAATAAAAGTATCTTCTATATGTATATCCTCTGGTCTAATACCCATAATAACTTCTTTTCCAATATAGTTGTCTTTTATTAAATCATAGTGTTTTTCTCTATTTAATTTTATCTTAATGTATTCGTTTTTAGCATATATTTCTTCATTCTCTTCTATCAATGTCACATCAATAAAATTCATCTGTGGAGCTCCAATAAATCCTGCAACAAACACATTAGCTGGATAGTCGTATACATCTTGTGGAGTTGCAATCTGTTGTACCACTCCATCTTTCATTACCACTATTCTATCGGCCATAGTCATAGCTTCAACTTGGTCATGTGTTACATAGATGAATGTAGTTCCAAGTTGTTGATGTAACTTAGTTATTTCTGTTCTCATGGCAGTTCTCAGTTTTGCATCCAAGTTAGATAGAGGTTCATCCATTAAGAATACCTTAGGGTTTCTAACTATTGCACGTCCTAGAGCAACCCTTTGTCTCTGACCTCCAGATAATGTTTTAGGTTTTTTATCTAAAAGAGGAACTAAATCCAATATTTTAGCAGCTTCTTTAACTTTTTTATCTATTTCATCTTTTGGCATTTTTCTAAGTTTAAGTGCAAATGCCATATTTTCATAAACAGATAAGTGAGGGTATAAAGCATAATTTTGAAAAACCATTGCTATATCTCTATCCTTTGGTTCTATATCATTGACAAGTTTATCTCCAATATATAATTCTCCAGAAGATATTTCTTCAAGACCAGCAATCATTCTAAGCGTTGTCGATTTACCACAACCAGATGGGCCTACTAAAACAATAAATTCCTTGTCTTTAATATCTATATTTATATTTTTTACTGCATTAAATCCATTAGAATAAAGTTTTGATATATCTTTTAATATTACTTCTGACATTATAGTTCTCCTTAATAATTTAAATTTTAATTATATAATATCAGATGATTTTATTGTAGGAAACATATAAAATAACTAAAAATTTTTGTTTAAAATGTACATTTTGGTGATTTGTATGTAATAAATATAATGCTCACTGTTTAAAATGCATTTAGGAAAAAGTATAATCAAATAAAGTGCTAAAAATAAGCTAGACAATTTATTATAAATTAAGTAAAT
Source organism: Clostridioides sp. ZZV14-6154 (assembly GCF_020657785.1). Taxonomy (NCBI): domain Bacteria; kingdom Bacillati; phylum Bacillota; class Clostridia; order Peptostreptococcales; family Peptostreptococcaceae; genus Clostridioides; species Clostridioides sp. ZZV14-6154. The sequence continues at coordinate 284,528 of NZ_JAGWCY010000002.1, forward strand.
TTACTATAATATAGATATAAACTAATAAAAAATTTATAAAACAAAAAAGTATGATATTTATGATATAATAAAAGTTATGGAAAAATAGGAAAATTAATATAGAAAAGAGAGGTAAACTTATGAATAATTGGATAGAAGTAACTATAAAAACAACAACAGAAGCAGTTGAAGCAATAACAAATATACTATATGAACAAGGAGCTGGAGGAGCTGTAATAGAAGACCCAAAAGATTTCTTATTTCAAAAGAAAAATGAATTAGATTGGGATTATGTAGAAGAAGAAGTATTTAAAAAGAACGAAGAAGAAGATGTATTAATAAAGACTTATGTTTCAGAAGAAAAAAATGTGATGGAATTTGTCGAAATTATAAAACAAAAAGTTTTAGGCTTAAGAGATTTTGGTATAGATATAGGTGAAGGAAGTGTGTCACTAGACCAAGTAAATGAAGCTGATTGGGCAAATGCATGGAAAGCATACTATAAACCAACAAAAGTAGGACAAAGGGTGGTAGTAAAGCCTACATGGGAAGATTATGATATGCAAGAAGGGGATTTGATAATAGAACTTGACCCTGGTATGGCTTTTGGTACAGGAACACATGAGACTACTAGTATGTGTATTAGAGAATTAGAGAAATATGTAAATAAAGATTCTAAAGTATTTGATATTGGCTGTGGTAGCGGAATTCTTGCAATAGCAGCAGCTAAATTAGGGGCAAAAGAAGTTGTAGCTGTAGATTTAGACGAAGTTGCAGTAAAAGTTGCAAAAGAAAATGTGCTTGAAAATAAAGTTGAAGAGAATGTATCTGTAATGCATGGTAATTTAACAGATGTAATAAAGGATAAAGCTGATGTTATAGTTGCAAATATAATAGCTGATATAATAAAAATACTTGCAAAAGATGTACAAAATTTTATGAAAGAAGATGCTATATTTATATCTTCAGGTATAATTTTGGACAAAGTAGAGGAAGTTAAAGAAAGTTTAATCGAAAATGGATTTGAAATAGTTAAGGTTCAAAAACTAGGCGAATGGTCGGCAATAGTTTCTAAACTTAAAAAGTAAAAGGCAGGGTGGAGTGTAATGGATAGATTTTTTGTTGAAAAAAATAATATAAATTTACAAGACAAAGCCTGCATTATAGAAGGTGAAGATGTAAAACATATTTCAAAAGTTTTAAGGTGTAAACTAGGAGAAAAACTTGAGATATGTGATAAAGATAATAATGAGTACATTTGTGAGATAACAAATATAGAAAAAAATATGGTTAATTTAAAAATTTTAGAAGAAGTTGATATAAATAGAGAATCTAAACTTAGGGTAAAGTTATATCAAGGTCTTCCAAAAGCTCCAAAGATGGAAATGATACTTCAAAAATTAACTGAAGTTGGTGTAGATGAAATAATATTAGTTCAAACTAAGAGAAGTGTTGCTAAAGTTGATGATAAAAAAGAAGATAAAAAATTTGAACGTTGGGAAAGAATAATTTATGAAGCCGCAAAGCAAAGTAAAAGAGGTAAAATCCCAAATTTAAGAGGTGTTTTAAGTTTCAAAGAAGCTTTAGAAGATATGAAAAAAAATGATGTAAATATCTGCCCTTATGAAAATGAAAGAACTGTCTCAATAAAACAGGCACTTAAAAATTGTGATTCTAATATAGATAGGGTTGGAATTTTTGTAGGTCCAGAGGGTGGTTTTGCTGAGGAAGAAATAGAACAAGTTCAAAAAAATAATTGCAGCATTGTATCATTAGGACCTAGAATATTGAGAACTGAGACAGCTTCTGTTGTAGCATCAACAATAGCTTTGTATGAGCTAAGTGATTTAGGAGGAGAATAATAAATTGAAAAAAGTAGCTTTTTATACACTTGGGTGTAAAGTCAATCAATACGAAACTGAAGCTATGCTAGAACTATTTGAAAAAGATGGATATGAACAAGTTAATAGTGAAGAATATGCAGACGTTTATGTTATAAATACATGTACAGTAACTCATATGAGTGATAGAAAATCTCGTCAATATATAAGACGAGTTAAAAAGAAAAATCCAGATGCAATAATAGCTGTTGTGGGATGCTATTCGCAAGTATCGCCAGAAGAAATTTTGGATATAGAAGAAGTAAACCTAGTCATGGGTACAAATGATAGAAGAAAGATTGTTGAAGAGATTAGAAAGATAGATGCAAGTAAAAAAGTTAGCACAGTTGATGATATAATGAAGGTAAAGGCATTTGAAGAAATAGAAATTAGTCAGACTAATGGAAAGACTAGAGCATTTATGAAAATTCAAGATGGATGTGACAGATTTTGTACCTATTGCATCATTCCTTATGCCCGAGGACGTGTTAGAAGTAGGGATATTGATAGTATAGTTGATGAAGTGAAAAAATTGGCTAAAAATGGCTATAAAGAGATTGTATTAACAGGAATACATGTAGCATCTTATGGAAAAGATTTAAAAGATAAGAATATTAAACTTCTTGATGTAATAAAACAAATAAATGAGATAGATGCAATAGAGAGAATTAGACTTAGCTCTGTTGAACCAATTTTGTTTACTGATGAATTTGTGAATGAAGTTTTAAAGATGGAGAAGGTTTGTCCTCATTATCATCTATCACTTCAAAGTGGATGTGATGAAACTCTAAAAAGAATGAATAGAAGATATACAACTTTAGAGTATAAGACTATTGTGGATAGATTAAGAGATAAAATGCCAAATGTAGCAATAACTACAGATGTAATAGTAGGTTTTCCAGGAGAAACAAATGAGGAATTTAAACAAACATACGAGTTTTTAAAAGATATAGAGCTTTCACAAATGCACATTTTTAAATATTCGCCAAGAAAAGGAACTCCAGCTGCAACTATGGAAAATCAAATTGACCCTCAAATAAAACACTTTAGAAGTGAACAACTTTTAAATTTAAGCAAAGAAAACTTTAATAAGTTTGCAACTAAATTTATTGGCAGTGAATTAGATGTTTTATTTGAACAAAATATAGAGGGGAATAAGTTTGAGGGACTAACTTCAAATTATATAAGAGTTGTTGTTGAAAGTGACAAAAACATACAAGGTCAGATATTAAAAGTAAAAATAAATGATGTAAAAAATGAATATGTAGAAGGAATTTTGCTATAACATGTAGAAATTATAATATTTATAAGATAGGAGGTGGAAGGAAATGGATTGTATATTTTGTAAAATAGCGAACGGAGAAATACCTTCAACTAAAGTTTATGAAGATGAAAGAGTATTGGCATTTAATGATTTGAACCCAGTTGCTCCATATCATATATTAGTTGTACCTAAAAAACATTATGATAGTGTAATTGATATTCCTGATATAGAAATGGATATTGTGTCACATATTCATGTTGTTATTAATAAAATAGCTAAAGAGAAAGGTTTTGACCAAACTGGATTCAGAATCATAAATAATTGTGGAAGCGATGGAGGGCAAGAAGTTAAGCATTTGCACTATCATATTTTAGCAGGTAAAAAGCTTCCTAATTACGAAGCAGAACAAAACTAAACTAAATTATTGAAAAATTGAGTTCCTTCTTGATAAAAATACTTGATAAAAGTAAAAATTTAGTTTATAATAAACAAAGTGTTAGGTTGTAATGCATATTATGCAAAAAGAACATAGTTACAGTCCCAGCATAATTGCGCTATTGGAGGGAGGGAAAAAGAAATGTCAGAAGTAAGAGTTAGAGAAAATGAAACATTAGACAGCGCTTTAAGAAGATTTAAGCGTCAATGTGCAATGTCTGGCATCATGTCAGAAGTAAGAAAAAGAGAGCACTATGATAAGCCAAGCGTTAAGCGTAAGAAAAAAGCTGAAGCAGCAAGAAGAAAAAACGCTAAAAAATAGTAGTAAATAAGAATAAAGAGGTGAAGGGGATGTCCCTTAAGCAAAAGTTACAAGAGGATTTGAAATCTTCGATGAAAAACAAAGATACAGTGAGAAAATCTGTAGTAACTTTAATAAGAGCTTCCATAAAGCAGTATGAAGTTGATAATAGAACTGAACTTAATGAAGATGGAATTATCGATGTAATAGCAAAACAATTAAAGCAACGTAGAGATGCATTAGTTGAATTTGAAAAAGCTGGAAGAGAAGACTTAATAAAAGAAACAGAAGCTGAAATTGAAGTTTTAAAAGAGTACCTACCTCAACAATTAAGCGAAGAAGAGTTAGAAGAAATTGTAAAATGTACTATATCTGAAGTAGGAGCAACATCTATGAAAGATATGGGAAAAATAATGTCAGTTATTCAACCAAAAGTTAAGGGTAGAGCTGATGGAAAACTTATAAATAAGTTGGTAAAACAAAACTTACAATAGATTGATATAGCCTAGAGAGAAATCTCTAGGCTTTTTATAATTTTTGAGAATAACAAGTCATATCTAAGCATATCTATAATCAAAGAAAATTTTGAAAGAAGGGGAAAAATTTGATTATATCGGTAAAGGAAATTAGAAATTTTTTGATAAACATATCAATACCATTAATAATAGGTTATTTAAGTAGTATTTTGACCATGTTGATTAGTGGAACAGATATTTCAACGTACTATTTACAACTTACAAAACCAAGTTTTGCACCACCAGCTTTTATCTTCCCTATAATTTGGACTATATTGTACATATTGATGGGTATATCTTCATACCTAATATTAAAAAAAGGTTACAACTTGCCTAAAGTAAGAGATGCAGTATTTTATTATGGATTACAACTTGCATTAAATTTTGTCTGGAGTATATTATTTTTTGGATTTGGACTTAGATTTACAGCTTTAATAGACATCATAATAATGATTATGGTTTCTATAGTAGTTATTTTGAAATTTTCTAAAATAGATAAGAGAGCTGGATATATAAATTTGGTTTATCTAATGTGGTTGGTTTATGCTGGATTTTTGAATTATTTTATATGGTTTATTAATAAATAGAATGTAAAGGTTTTGTAAATTACCCCGTACTTTTAATAATATCATATCAAATAAAAAATAAATAGACTATTAAAAATAATCATTTTCATATACAATTATATTAATTTAAATATAATAAATGTATCAAAAATATATTTAAAGATGAACATATTAAAGTATTAGAATTGGAAAGGCTCGAAGGGAGAGGTTTTTATGCAAATAATAGTATCTGGGAGACAAATGAAATTAACTGACGGAATAAAAGGATACGTAGATGGAAAATTAAGTAGGTTAGAAAAATACCTTGATCCTGAATCAGAAGTGAAAGTAACAGTAAGTGCGAAAAAGGATAGACAGAAAGTGGAGGTTACAATAATTCCTATTAGTGGTCAAATAATAAGGGCAGAAGACGTAGAAGAAGATTTATATGCAGCAATTGACATTGTTTGTGACAAATTAAGTAGACAAGTTGTAAAGTATAAGACTAAGGTTAAAGACAAAGTTCAAAATAATAAGAGCATAAGATTTGAAAATATTGACTTTATAGATAATAGTGGCGAATTTAATGATTATGATTATGATGATGAGGAAGATGAAAATATAGTTATAGAAAGAAGAAAGAAATTTAATGTAAAACCTATGAGTTCAGAAGAGGCAATTCTTCAGATGGAGTTGGTAGGACACAATTTCTATATGTTTAGAAATCAAGATAATTTTGAAATAAATATAGTATATAAGCGTAAAGCAGGTGGATATGGTTTAATAGAGCAAGACTAATAAAAAAATTGTATACTTTTTAGATTTTATATAAAAAAAAGTAAAAAGGTAATCATGTTGATTTTTATCAATATGATTACCTTTTTCTTGTTTAAATAATATATTAAATATTAGGTATTTACTGTCTAAAAAATTTTAAAACTACTCCATGATAGTATCAATAAAGTGCATAAATACCTATTTTAAGCATAAAATTAATTAAGGGGGTAATGCTCATGTTAGAAATATCCACTGATTTACAAGTAAATCAACCAGTTGTTACTGTTACAAGTAATACTTTTATGAGTATAGAAAATTATCTATCAATACTAGAATATGAAGTTGATTTAATAAAAATAAAGACTAAGGTAAAAACAATTAAAATATCTGGGGATAAACTTTCACTTAAGTATATTACTGACAGTGAGATAGGTATAAAGGGAATTATATACAATGTGGAGTATGTTGATTAGGAGGAGATACACTTGATAAGTTTTATAAGGGGATACTATGTTATAGTTGTGGAAGGAGTAGGGCTTGAACAATTTTTAAATCATCTTATAAGAAACGGGATAAATGTTTACAATGTAACTAGAATAAAAAATACTAAAATCGAGTTTAATATAAATAGACAAGATATAAAAGAATTTAAGAATATTTATAGAGGGAGTAAGTTTGATATTAAGGTAAAACAAAAAACAGGAGTTCCTTTTATTATTAAAAGAATTTATAAGCACAAAGGTATGTGGATTTGTGCTATTGTTTCTTTACTTTTATTGATGTCAACATCACAATTTGTAACGGATGTGTATATACAATCTCCAGAAGGTATAAAAAAAGAAGCTCTTAGAAGTGAACTTTATAAAGTTGGAGTGAGACCAGGAGTATACAAAAAGAGTGTTGATAGAAAAGAAGTTAGAGACCATATGATGTCAAAATTTAATGATGTTGCATATTTATCTATTAATGTAAAGGGAACCAATATATTTGTTACTGTTACAAAAAAGGCTGAATCCTTAAAATCTACAGACCAATCAAATTATTGTAATGTAATTGCTTTAAAAAATGGTATAATAGAAAAGGTAATCCCTAGAAGTGGTAAATCTGTTGTTAAATCTGGAGATATAGTCCAAAAGGGAGATGTCTTACTAAATGGTGCTAATACAAAATCAATACCAGAAGTATGGGCAAGTACTTTCTATGAATCTACTAAAAAGGCAAGCTATGTAGATACTGTAAATAAAAAAACTGGAGAAAAGAAAAAAGTACACACAATAAGTTTTTATGATAAAGAATTTACAATTAGAAAAAATATAAAATATAAGAATTATGTTGTTGAAAATAAAGAAAAAAGACTTTCAATGGGAGACTATACTTTCCCTATAAAAATAAAGACGAGTACTTTTTATGAAACCAAAAAAGTTGAAGTGAAAAAGAATAAAGAAGAGTTGAAAAAAGAACTATCTGAAAAAGCTTTAAAAGAATTAGAATACATAATACCAGCTTCGGCTAGAATAATAGATGTAAAACATAGCTATAAGGTTAATAAAAATATGTTAGAATATTTAATAACAGTTCAAACTAGTGAAAATATCGCTAAAATTTATCCTCTTAGTAAATCAGAGGCAGAAAGATTTATAAAGGAAGATAGTAAACCGAAAGAAGGAGAAGAGGAAGTTCCTTCTAATCCACAAAAAAGACCCATAAATGATATAAGAAATGAGTTTAATGAGGATAATAAAGATAATAACGACCAAAATAATTCTGATGGAAATAATAGCAATCAAAATAGTAACAATAGTCAAAATAATAATAGTAACAACAATTAATAAAATTTAACCTAAAACTTGAGGAGGATTAATTCAATTGATAATACAAAAAAAATTTACAATAGCAGATGGCAATTTTGAAAGAGAGTTATTTGGCAACTTTGATGAAAATGTAAAATTAATAGAGAAAACTTTAAATATAGATGTAATACTTAGAGAGGGTAATATAATTTTAATAGGAGAGGAAAAAAATGTAGATTCTGCATTAAAACTTATGAATGAATTGCATCAAACTGTATCAAATGGTAAGCATTTAGATAAACAAAGCATTTCTTATTCATTATCTCTTTTACTTGAAGGCAGTGAGCAAAAGATAAAAGAACTTGAAGGTACAATTGTTATAACTCAAAGAGGTAAAGCTGTTCAACCTAAAACTTTAGGGCAAAAAGAGTATATAAAGCTTATAGAAAATAATGATATAACTTTTGGTGTTGGACCGGCTGGAACAGGAAAGACTTATCTTGCTGTGGCTATGGCAGTGAAAGCTTTTAAAAGAGATGAAGTTAGTAGAATTATACTTACAAGACCAGCAGTGGAAGCTGGAGAAAGTTTAGGATTTTTACCAGGAGATTTAAAAGATAAAGTCGACCCATATTTAAGACCATTATATGATGCATTATTTGAAATGTTGGGTGCTGATAAGTTTAATAAATATTTAGAAAGAGGTACTATAGAAGTTGCACCACTTGCATTTATGAGAGGTAGAACTCTTGATAATTCTTTTATAATATTAGATGAAGCTCAAAATACAACTTCTGAGCAAATGAAAATGTTTTTAACTAGATTAGGATTTGGTTCTAAGGCTGTAGTTACAGGTGATATAACACAAACAGATTTGCCACAAAATAAAAAAAGTGGTCTTATACAAGCTACAGAGATTCTTAAGGGCGTTCAAGGGATAGGCTCTATAATGTTAACAGACAGAGACGTTGTAAGACATGAGTTAGTACAAAGAATAATAAGGGCTTACGAGAAGCATGATAAAAAAGAAGAATTTAAAAAAGAAGAGCGCAAAAAAATGAAAATACAGGAAAAGACTTTCAAAAGAAAGTAAAAGTGTAGTAATATAGATGTATAGCATTATTAATGAATAAAAAGTAGGTGTAATTAATGGATTTGATATTAGATGATAGACAAGATAAATTAGAAGTAAATGAAGAACTAATAGAAAAAATAAAAGATATAATTTTAGAGTGTTTGGATTATGAAGGATATGATGATAATTATGAAGTGAGTCTTTCTTTTGTAGATAATAAAGAGATTCATGAATTAAATAGAGAATATAGAGGGGTTGATAGACCAACTGATGTTTTATCATTTCCTCTTTTAAGTGATGATTTTGAAGATATTGAATTGGAAGAAGAATCTTTAGGAGATATAGTAGTATCTCTTGAGAGAGCTTTAGAGCAAAGCATAGAATATAATCATAGTTTTGAAAGAGAAGTATGTTTTTTAATATGTCATAGTATGTTTCATCTTTTAGGGTATGACCATGATACAGATGAAAATACAAAGGAAATGAGAGAAAAAGAAGAATACATATTAAATAAGTTAAACATAACAAGGGAGTAATTCTTATGAAAACAGGAAAAACTCGTCAAGGTATAATTAAAGCTTTTAACGCAGCTATAGAAGGAATATTATATACATTTAAATTTGAAAGGAATATGAAAATACATTACTTAGGTTCAGTTGCTGTGCTTATAATAAGTTTATTTTTTAACTTTTCAAAATTGGAAATGATAATGTTACTTATGTCTATCTGTTTAGTTGTAGTTGCTGAGATGTTTAATACAGCTATAGAAAAAGCAGTAGACTTGGTAACTGATGAATATCATGTACTTGCAAAAATAGCAAAAGATGTTGCAGCAGGTGGTGTACTAGTAGCAGCATTAAACTCAGTGGTGGTTGGATATATTTTATTTTATGATAAATTGACAGATATATCTGGGATTCTAATTTATAAGATAAGAGAATCAGAACTGCATATAACCTTGATATGTATATTATTGGTTCTTATAGCTGTAGTAGTAGTAAAAGCATTGACTTCAACAGGGACACCTTTAAAAGGAGGTATGCCAAGTGGTCATGCTGCTTTAGCATTTGCTATAGCAACTGCAATTACGCTTATGACAGAAAGAGTAGTTGCATCTACTCTTGCATATATAATGGCTGTATTGGTTGCTCAAAGTAGGATTGAGGGAAAAATACATACATTCTGGGAAACTATAGCAGGAGCTTTGTTAGGCGTGTTAATAGCAATATTAGTATTTCAGCTTGGAATGTTTTATAATTAAAATGAATGTACATAAAATATTTAAAATGAAACAAATCTGTGATAATTAAATTTTTATGATATAATGTAGAGTATTAAATAAAAAGAAATTCTAATAAGTGTATACAGGAGGAGATGTTGTGGACAACATAGAATTGTTAAAGTTGGCAGAAGATGCTAGACAACATTCTTATGCTCCTTACTCAAGTTTTAGAGTGGGTGCAGCTCTTTTAACTAAGAGTGGAAAAGTTTATACTGGATGTAATATAGAATGTGCATCATTAGGTGGAACAAATTGCGCAGAAAGAACAGCTATTTTTAAGGCTATATCAGAAGGTGACAAAGATATATATAAAATAGCTATAGCAAGTGATAACTCAGAAAATAATGAGCAAACATATCCTTGTGGAATATGTAGACAAGTAATTATAGAGTTTGGTTCTGATATAAAAATAATAACAGGATATACTAAAGGAGAGGTGTTTGAGCATGATATAAAAGATTTGCTACCAAACTATTTCTCTGGAAATGATTTAAAATAAATTAAAAAATTAAAATGAATTTAAAGTAGTTAAATACAAGAAGGTAAAAGTTAGGAGACAGTTAATGTTCAAATCAGGATTTGTCAGTATAGTAGGTAGACCAAATGTAGGGAAATCTACTTTAATGAATAATGTAGTAGGGGAAAAGATAGCTATAATGAGTGATAAACCTCAGACTACAAGAAATACAATACAAGCAGTCTATACAGATGAAGAAACTCAAATAGTATTTTTAGATACACCAGGTATTCACAAACCTAAAAATAAATTAGGTGAATTTATGGTAAAGGCAGCAACAGAAGCTTTTAAAAATGTAGACTTAATATTATTTGTAGTTGATGACTCTAAAAAAATAGGTCCTGGAGACAGAAAAATAATAGAGGATTTAAAATCTGTTAAGACACCAATAATTCTAGTTGTAAATAAAATAGACCAACTAGGCCAAAAAGATGAATTGTTTGATATAATAAAAATGTATGATAGAGAAGGTATTTTCAAAGAGATAGTACCAATATCAGCATTAAAAGGGCAAAATACAGATACTTTAATAAAAGTTATACAAAATTACTTAGAAGAAGGACCAAAGTATTTTCCAGATTATATGATTACAGACCAACCAGAGAGAGTATTAATAGCAGAACTTATAAGAGAAAAAGTTCTTCATTATCTTAATGATGAAATACCTCATGGTGTAGCTGTTGAAATTGAAAAAATGAAAGCAAGAAATGATAAAGAAATAGTAGATGTATCTGCTGTAATATATTGTGAAAGAGATTCACATAAGGGAATAATAATAGGAAAGAATGGTAGGAAGCTAAAAGGAATAGGTAAATCAGCAAGACAAGATATAGAATTACTTTTAGGTTCACAAATAAATCTCCAATTATGGGTTAAGGTTAAAGAAAATTGGAGAAATTTACAAAATTATATAAATAATTTTGGATATAATGATAAATAAAGGTGGGTTATATGGATAGGAAACTGGATGCTTCCCAAGATTTATTATATGAAGTAAAATCATTAATTGATAATAATAAAGTATTGGAGTTAAGAGAATTAATAGAGGAATATCATATAATTGATATATTCGATATAATGGAAAATTTAGAGGAAGACATGAAAATTCAACTGTTTGAAGTACTTCCTCTGGATATGGCATCTTCTATATTAGAAGAAGGTAGTGTAGAGTTTTTTATTAGTATTTTATCTAAGTTAGATGTAGAACACGCAAAAAACATACTTGAACTTATGTCTCTTGGAGATATGGCAGACAAACTTAGTGAGCTTGAAGAAGAAGAAAGAGAACATATAATAAATCTTTTAAATCAAGAAAACGCTGACTATGTAAAAGAATTATTATTCTATGATGAAGACTCTGCAGGTGGAACGATGACCACTGGATATATTTCTATAAATAAAGATATGACAGCTCTTGAGGCAATAGAACATATGAGAGAAGAAGCTGATGAAGCTGAGACTATTTATTATATATATGTAGTTGATGATGAAGAAAAGCTAGTTGGAGTATTATCGTTAAGAGAGTTAATAATAGCGAGAGATGCAAATATAGTAGAAGACTTAATGAGTGAAAATATAATCTCTGTTTATGTAGATGAAGATAGAGAAGAAGCAGTTAGGTTAGTATCGAAATACAATTTAATAGCAATTCCAGTAGTAGATAGACAAGAAAAGCTAAAAGGGATAATAACAGTAGATGATATAATAGATGTTATGGAAGAAGAAGCAACTGAAGATATGTATAAATTTGCAGGAAGTTCAGAGCATGAAAGAGAAGTGGCTGAAAAGGACAATCCTACATTAAAAGAGCAGACAATATCAGCTCTTAGAGGTAGACTGCCATGGTTAATTATTACATTAATTGGAGGTCTATTAGCTTCTTTAATACTTTCTAATTTAGATTATATAATGAATCCTATATATGCTCCGTTGGTATTTTTTATACCTGTAGTAATAGGTATGGGTGGTAATATTGGAACACAATCATCATCTGTTACAGTAATAACATTGTCTAACAAAGATTTGAATTTTAGCAATGTAGTAAGAGAAGGTATTGTAGGAATTATTACAGGCCTTTTGTGTAGTATAATAACAGGTATTGTAATTTACTTTGTCATGAAAAAATTAGATATTGTATTAATTGTTTCAATATCATTATTTATAAATATGGTTTTGGGTGCAACGATAGGTGCATTTATGCCTGTTTTATTAAAAAAGATGGATGCAGATCCATCTACAGTTTCATCACCAATTATATCTACAGCGCTTGATATAACTGGTATAGCAGTTTATTTTATAATAACGACAGCATTATTGTCAAAAATTGTTTAATAACTTTATGTATGATTTATCCTCTTCTTACTAAAAATATAAGTATAAATGTAAGAAGGGGGTTTTTTAAAAATGAACAATATCAGTTGGGAAGTTTTTAAAAAAACAGGTAGTGTAGATGCATATCTATATTTCTGTGATTGCAAAAACCTAAGTGAAGAAGTCGAAGAAGTAAGGGAGAAAAAAGAAGACGATGATAATCCTGAACACCCAGGGGATAGTACTTAAAGCTATAAGGTACAAGGAAAGTGATATAATACTTACTCTGTTTACGAGAAAGCTTGGAAAAGTATCTGCAATAGCAAAAGGAGCCAAAAAAAATAAGAGCTCTTTACTTTCATCATCACAGTTATTTTCTTATAGCAATTTTACTTTAAAAAAACAAGGAAATATGTACAAGGTTACCCAAAGTGAAATCATAAAAAGTTTTTATAATATATCCTACGATATAGAGGCATTTTCTTATGCTACATATATTACAAAATTAGTTGAAAATTCTATACTTGAAAATCAAACTAATAATAGGTTATTTATATTACTTGCACAGACGCTGTATTTATATACACAAGAGAATACAGATAATAGATTTGTAACAGCTGCATTTGAGTTAAAGTTCTTGGACTATATAGGATTTAAACCGATAGTAAATAAATGTATTAATTGCGGAAGTAAAATTTTGCAAAATTCTATGTTTAATATTTATGAAGGTGGTATACTATGTAGTAAGTGTAATACACTTTTTGATAATAATATAAAATTGGATTTAACAACTGTTAGTCTAATGGAATATGTATTAAGGAATGATATTTTAACATGTAGCAAAGCTAAAGTATCAAAATATATAACACATGAACTCGAAAATATACTAGAAAAATATTTGAAGGTTTATGTTGATAATATTAATCTAAAATCATTACACGTATTGCAAAGTGTAAAAAATAATAAGGGAGTGGATAATAATGAGTAGTAATATAACTATTGAAATGGTTGATTCAGTCTTTGAAAGAGTTCCAGGAGCAACTTATGCAGAAGCAAAAGAAGCATTAGTGGAATGTAATGGAGATGTAATTGAGGCAGTAATATATTTAGAAAATAAAAAGAATACTTGTAATTGTAAAGCTAAATCTGCTAAAGAAACTATGGAAGAAGTATTTGGTAAAGATGGAGAAAATATAAAATATCAATTAAAAGAACTTCTTAAAAAAAGTAGTGTTGTAAGAGTAATAGTTGAAAAAGATGGAAAAACTATGATGAATATTCCTTTAACAGTAGGAGTTGTTGGATTAGCTTTTGTACCATTAGCTACTCTAGTTGGTTTATCAGCAGCTGTTATAAGTAAATATCGTATAAAAGTTCAAAATGAAGAAGATGGTGAAGTTGTAGACTTAGGTGAATTAAATGAAGAAAAACTTCATGCTTTGAAGAATATGATAACTAATGCAGCTAAAGATGTAAAAGATGTAGTAGTTGATAAAAAAGAAGATGATAAAGACGTAACTGCTGATCTTATGAAAGAAGAATCTGAAAAGAATAATGAAAACGAAGACGAAAATAAATAGATATAAAGTGACTTTTAAAAAATGAAAAGAAGATAATTATAAGAATTATCACTAACATTGACAAATTTTATAGAATTTGATATTCTAAAAGTTGTAGAAGAACTATTAAAATAGCCTTTCGTGTAGACGAGAGGCTTTATTGTTATAGGAGGGATTTTTATGAATTTTCAAGAAATGATACTGGCATTGCAAAAATACTGGTCAAAGCAAGGTTGTATCATGATGCAACCTTACGATGTTGAAAAAGGTGCTGGAACTATGAATCCTAATACTTTTTTAAGATCATTAGGACCTGAGCCTTGGCAAGTATGCTATGTAGAGCCTTCAAGAAGACCAGCAGATGGAAGATATGGTGAAAACCCAAACAGATTATATCAACATCATCAATTCCAAGTTATACTAAAGCCATCTCCAGATAATATACAAGAATTGTATTTAGAGAGCTTAAAAGAAATTGGAATTGACCCAAGTGAACATGATATAAGATTTGTTGAAGACAACTGGGAAGCTGCTACAGTTGGTGCTTGGGGACTTGGATGGGAAGTTTGGTTAGATGGTATGGAAATAACTCAATTTACATACTTCCAACAAGTAGGTAATATTGAATGTGAGCTTGAGACAGGAGAAATTACATATGGATTAGAAAGATTAGCTATGTACATTCAAGAAGTTGATAGTGTTTATGATTTAAAATGGAATGATAAAATAACTTATGGCGAAGTGTTTAATAAAGCTGAGTATGAAAACTCAGTGTATGCGTTTGAATTATGTGATGCAGATATGTTGTTTAATCTGTTTGATATATATGAAAAAGAAGCATTAAGACTTATGGAAAGCGGTCTTGTAATACCTTCATATGATTATGTATTAAAATGTTCTCATGCATTTAATACATTGGATGCAAGAGGAGCAATAGGTGTTAGTCAAAGAGCTTCATTTATAGGTAGAGTTAGAAATATGGCAAAAACTGTTGCAGAAACTTTTGTAAAACAAAGAGAAGAAATGGGATTCCCTCTTTTAAAGGACGGTGACAAATAATGAAAAATTATCTTTTATTTGAAATCGGTGTTGAAGAAATGCCATCAAGATTTATGGGTAGTACACTAGAACAATTAAAAAACAATCTTAATAAATTATTTGAGGAAAATAGAATATCTTTTAATAAAATAGATGCCTATGGAACACCAAGAAGATTGACTTTAGTAGTTGAAGGCTTAAGTGATAAGCAAAGTGATTTAGAAGAAGAAATAAAAGGTCCTGCCAAGAAGATTGCTGTTGATGCAGAAAATAATTTCACAAAACCAGCTTTAGGATTTATAAAAAGTAAAGGATTAAGAGAATCTGACATATATTTTAAACAAGTTGGAAAAGATGAATATATTTTTGCTACTATAAAGCAAGCAGGGAAAGACACTTCAGAAGTGTTAAAAGAGATATTACCAGAAACTATAAAATCTGTAGTATTCCCAAAAGCTATGCGTTGGGGAGGAAAAAACCTAAAATTTGCAAGACCTATAAGATGGATAGTTACATTGTTAAATGATAAGGTATTAGAATTTGATTTAGAAGGAATAATATCTTCTAATGTAACAAAAGGACATAGATTCTTAGGGGAAAGTACAATAGAAGTTAATTCTATAGAAGAATATTTTGAAAAATTAGAGAAAAATTATATAGTTTTAGACCAAAATAAGAGAAAAGAAATTATAAGAAAACAATGTATAGAAGTAGCCAACTCTTTAGGTGGCGAAGTTGAGTTTGATGAAGATTTACTTGAAGAGGTAACTTACTTAGTTGAATATCCAACTGCTTTTTATGGCGAATTTAATACAGACTATATAAAACTACCAAAAGAAGTTATTATAACTCCTATGAAACAACATCAAAGATATTTCCCAGTACTTAAAGAAGGAAAACTGTTACCTAACTTTATAGCTGTTAGAAATGGAGACTCTTACAGAATAGATAATGTTAAAGCTGGAAATGAAAAAGTTTTAGAAGCAAGACTTGCTGATGCTTTATTTTTCTATAGAGAAGATACTAAGAGAAACTTGGAAAGCTACATAGAAAAATTAAAAACTGTTGTTTTCCAAGTAAAATTGGGTACTATTTATGACAAAACTTTAAGACTTGAGAAACTAAGTGCTGATATACTTGATAGTTTAGGATTAGCAGATGAAAAGGCAGACACTATAAGAGCTGCTAAATTATCTAAAGCAGATTTAGTTACTGGAATGGTAGGAGAGTTTGACGAATTACAAGGTTTTATGGGAAAAGAATACGCGAAGGTTGGAGGAGAAAATGATGTTGTAAGTGAGGCTATTTTTGAACATTATTTACCAAGATTTGCAGGAGATATTCTTCCTAAAACTAATGCAGGAGTAGCTTTATCAATAGCTGATAAATTAGATTCAATAGCAGGATTTTTTGCCATAGGAATACAACCAACAGGTTCTCAAGACCCATATGCTTTAAGAAGACAAGCTTTAGGTATACTTAGTATACTTATGGATAGAAAAGTAGCTGTAGACTTAAAAGTACTTATTGAACATGCTTTAGATAATTATTCTGAGTTAGATTTTAATAAAGAGGAAGTTGTTGAGCAAATAATGAACTTCTTTAATGAAAGAGTAAAAAATCTATTTAAAGATTTAGGGATAAGATATGATGTTGTTGATGCTGTTTTAAGCTCTGATATAAATGATATTTCTGATATGCATATGAGAGCTTTAGAGCTTAATAATTGGCTAGAAAAAGATGAATTAGTGGAAATGCTTACTGCATTTAATAGGGTTTCTACTTTGGCTCAAAAAGCAGAATGTGATAGAATTGATGAAAATCTATTAAAAGAAGATGCTGAAATTAAGCTCTATAATGAATTTAAGCAAGTAAAAGTAAGAGTAAAAGAATTATTAAAAGACAAGAAATACGGTACTGCTTTAGATGAGTTTGCATCTTTAAGACCTGTAGTTGATAACCTATTTGATTCAGTTATGGTTATGGATAATGATGAATCTATTAAAAATAACAGACTTGGTTTACTTAAACAAATATATGATACTATGCTAGAAATTTGCGATTTATCTAAAATAGTTTATAAATAAAATACAATTGATTATAAAAAATGAGATAGCGATAAGCTATCTCATTTTTTTAATCAATTTATATTTTATATTTATCAGTTATGTTATTTAATAAATCATCATTTAAATTTATCCATTCATAAAAATTTCCTGATGAAACCTCAACTATTTCATAAAGCATCTTTGGAAGGTCACTAGCTTTAAAATCTCCTAGAGATTTTCCTAGTTTAGTCTTACCTATTTCAAAACTACCTCCAACAAATAATTCAAATGCATCAGTAGATACACCATTGACATTCTTCTTTTTACCACATAATCCTATACTACCAATTTGGTGAACACCACATGAATTTAGACATCCTGAAATATATAATTTAGGAGCTTTGTTTAAAATTTCTTCATTGTTTTGTAATCTAAAATAATCTATTATCTCATGCAACATTTTTTGGCTATTTTGTATACCCATCTGACAAATAGGAACACCTATGCAGGAGATACTCTGTTCTAATTGAGAGTTGCAACTAATAGTCTTGCTTATTTCTAATATTCTTTTTGCTTCATTTCCATCTAAATTTAAGATGTACAATCCTTCTGTCATACCTAATCTAATCATAGGATTTTTAATATTATCTAACTCTTGAAGTAAAATTTTTAAATCTTTAGTCAATAATAGACCTCCTATTGGATGTATATATACAGTGTATAAGCCAGATTGTTTTTGATGGATTAATCTAGAGTCATGTAAATCTATCTTAATTCCAGGCTTAGAATAATCAATTTGTTCAACATTAAGTTCAAGATTACCTTTTTCTTTTTCTAATTTATAGTATTCTTTAAATTTTTCTAAAAACATCTCCTCTCCAAGAGTTTCAACCATATATCTAACTCTAGCTTTGTTTTTATTTTCATAATTACCATAAGCCATAAAGAATTTAATCATTCCTTCTACACAATATAATGCATCTTTAGGTTTTATAAATTCATCAAGTTCTAAAGCAACTTTAGGTTGTTTACCTAAACCTCCGCCTAAGAAAACTCTAAAATATGGTTCGCCATTTTTTAGAGTAGCTACAAATCCTAAGTCCTGTATACTACAATGGGCAGCATCTGTATAACAACTAGAATAAGAAACTTTTAGTTTCCTAGGCAAGTGATATGTAGTAGCATTTTTGATAAAATATTTATCAGTAGCAACTGCATAAGGAGTAACATCAAAAGCTTCGTCAGGGTCAACTCCTGATAATGGAGATAAACCTACATTTCTAGGATAGTTACCACCACCGCCTCTAGTGAAGATATCATTTTTTATTCCCTCTTCCATAACATCAACTATAGAGTCTATAGACAAGTCATGTAATTGTATAGCTTGTCTAGTTGTTAAATGTATCTTATCTAGCTTATGTTTGGTAGCCATTTGGTAAATTTTTTCAAGTTGAGATTTCGACAATACTCCAGCAGATACTCGAAGTCTTATCATAAATGATTTTTTGTCTCTTTGAGCATAAACTCCATATCCACCAGAAAATCCTTTGTATTGCATTTTATTTATTTCTCCATTCAATAATTTTAAAGAATATTCTTTAAAATTATGTAGTTCATTTAACAATGTCTCTTTTAAATTATCCATTATTTCACCTCGTTATTAGACTTGTATAAAAATAAATATACTGTATAATTATATATATATTATTATCTAGATATGGTAAAAATATAACAGTAGAATACTATCAAAAGTCAAAATAAGGAAGATATACTGAGTATGACTCTTTATTTTGTTAAATAAGTATAATATTTTTGTTTTATAAAATATAATTAAGATAAATAGATAATTTTGTGATTTTAATATATAATATTTAGTATAGTGTTGAATAAACGCTTAATATTCGCAGGAGGAGTATTTGTATATGGGAGAAATAATAAATGCATTAGATAGAGCCCTAGACATAATTTTGCTATTATATCATGAAAAGAGAGAGATGGGAATAACTGAAATAAGTAAGGTTATGGGAGTATATAAGAGTACTGTACATAGAACTTTAGTAACTCTTGAAAACAAAGGTTTTGTTATACAAAACACTGAAAATGGTAAGTATTGGTTGGGAATAAATTTATATGCAATAGGTATGGTTGTGGGAGAACAAATGTCTTTGACTGAAATAGTAAAACCATATACGAAAAAATTAAATCAAGAATTTAACGAAGTGGTGAATGTGTCTATACTAGAAGAAAGAGCTCAAGATTCTCCAAGAAGTATCATAATACATAAAGAATATGGTTCAAATCAATTACTCTCAGTAAATCCGTCAGTTGGCTCCAGTAGTGAATGTTATTGTTCAGCAGTTGGAAAATGTCTTATGGCATTTAATGATTCTATAGATTTTGAAAAGTACAGAAAAACTCCAATACACAAATATACAGAGCATACAATTGATAATTGGGATGATATGATGATTTTTTTGGCAAAAATAAAAGAGCAAGGATATGCTCTAGATGACCAAGAACTAGAACATGGTTTAACTTGTATTGGAGCACCTATTTTGGATAAAAATAATAGAGCTATAGCAGCAATAAGTCTATCAGGTCCTACTATAAGAATGCAAGAAGGAGACCTTGAATATAAGATTAAAAGAGTTATAGAAACTGCAAAGAGTATATCTGAACTTTTTAGATAATTTTAAAAAATAAATTTGAATAATAAAAAGGGACTAAATTTAAATTGTTATTTGTAAATGCCAGTTTAGATAGGGTCTCTTTTTTATTGAATATAAAAATTAAATATTTTTAAAATTGAAAAAATTATTGAAATATATAAGCGAATGTGATATCTTTTAATTAAGCAATACAAAACAGAACAGCGTTCTAAAGAATAGAACAACAATGAAATATATATAATAAACCCACATAAATATTATATATTTAAAATTAAGTAAAAAAATTACTACATAAAAGAGGAGATTTGAAAAATGGAAAAAGTCAAGTTGAGTGTTGAAAGATGTAAGGGGTGTTATCTTTGTATTGAAGCTTGCAAAAAAGAAGCAATAAGTCTTTCTGATTACACAAATAAAAAAGGTTTTGTAACAGTCAAAGTCGATGAAGAAAAGTGTGTTCAATGTGGCGCTTGTTATACAATGTGTCCTGATTTAGTATTTGAGATATTATAAATAACTTTTTATTGGAAGGGAGAAAACGTATGCAAAGTTTATTAATTAAGGGAAATGAAGCCTTAGCAGAAGGAGCTATACGTGGTGGATGTAGATTTTATGCAGGTTATCCAATAACACCACAATCAGAAATATTAGAAATGATGGCTTGGAGACAAAAAGAGGTTGGAGGAGTATTTATTCAAGGTGAATCTGAAATAGCCAGCGTAAATATGGTTATGGGGGCAAGTGCACTTGGAGCAAGAGCTATGACGTCTTCATCTGGACCTGGATTTTCATTAAAACAAGAAGGAATTGCATATTGGGTATCAGCTGGTTTACCAGCAGTTGTAGCATGTGTACAAAGATATGGTATAGGAGATGGATTTATAGGAGCTGGTCAAGATAATTACTGGCAAGCTGTAAAAGGTGGAGGAAATGGAGATTATCATTTAATTGTATTGGCACCTAATAGTGTTCAAGAAAATATGGATATGGCATATGAGTCTTTTGAATTAGCTGAAAAATATATGCATCCAGTACTTATACTTTCTGATGCTACAATAGGTCAAATGGTAGAACCTTGTATGGCACCACCAATGAAAGAATATGATAAGGATAAAGCTCCATGGGCAGCAAAAGGAACTCCTGTTGGAGAAAAAAATAAAGTAATAACTGATATAACATATTTTGAAGACCAAGATACATGGCAAAAAGGTTATATAGAAAAAATGAGAAAAGTTCAAGAAAATGAACAAAGATGGGAAGAAATAGAGATAGAAGATGCAGATGTGGTATTTGTTGCATATGGAATTTCTTCAAGAATAGCAGAAGGTGCAGTTAGAGATGCAAGAGCAAGAGGTATAAAACTTGGATTAATAAGACCCAAAACATTGTGGCCTTACCCAAGAAAAGCTTTCAAAAAATTAAAAGATTCATTAAAAGGGCTTGTAACAGTTGAAATGAACATGATGGCACAAATGAAGGAAGATGTCATTATAGCATGTAATAATAGATTCCCAGTATATTCAGTAGCAACAGCTCAATATATGGCAGAAGTAAATCAATTAATAGATTTTGCTCAAGAGATTATAGATGGAAAAGCTAAGCAAGAGGAGGTATTTTAATTATGGCTAAAAAAGCACCAGCAATAATGATGTGTGAAAATATGTTCTGTGGAGGCTGTGGACACTCTATAGTCGATAGAATTATTGGAGAAGTATTAACAGAAATGAATATATGTCAAGATACGATTATATGCTCAGATATAGGCTGTAATCATATGTTTCAATTTAGTATGAATGTAGATGTTGTTGTTCCTCCTCATGGTAAAATGGGTGCAGCTATGGCAGCTATGAAAAGAGTTAGACCAGATAAATATATATTTACAATAGCTGGAGATGGTGGAGCTTATGCAATAGGGCTTGGAGAAACTATGTCAGCTGCTACTAGAAATGATAATGTAATATTTTTAGTTATGAATAATAATATGTTTGCAATGACAGGTGGGCAAATGGCTCCAACTACTGTACAAGGTCAACATACAGCTTCTACTCCAGCAGGTAGAACATATGAAGACCATGGTTCAACATTTGATGTTGTAAAAGTTATGGGAAATTTAGATATAGCATATTTGGCAAGAGGAACAATAACTAACCCTAAAGAAATAAATACAACAAAAAGATATATCAAAAAAGCACTTGAAAAACAAAAAGATAAGAAAGGCTTTTGCTTAATAGAAATACTTGTACCATGTCCAACAAACTGGGGATTAAAGCCAGTAGATGCTATGAAGAGAATAGAAAACGAACTTGTTCCAAAGTATCCACTTGGAGAATTTATTGATTAGGGAGGAAATAATATGTTAAATGAAATTATATGTGCTGGTTTTGGAGGACAGGGAGTTCTTACAGCAGGAAAAATTATAATGTATGTTGCATATAAGGCAGAAAAGAAGATTACATGGTTCCCATCTTATGGAAATGAGATGAGAGGAGGAAGTGCAAATTGTAATGTTGTTGTAAGTGATGAGAAAATTGCAAATCCTTGTGTAAAAAATCCAGATATATTATTGGGAATGAATAGTGTATCAATAGATAAGTATGAAAGTTTAATGAAAGCAAATGGTTATATGTTTGTCAATGAATCACTAGTAAATAAGGATAGAAAATATAGAGAAGATATTAATGTTATAAAAGTACCTGTTACTGAAATAGCTCAAAATTTAGGCAATGAAAAATCTGCTAATATTTGTATGTTGGGTGCTATGGTGAAGAATTTAGATTTATTTACAAAAGAAGAATTTGAAAGTGGTATGTGTGAGTACTTTGAAAATCAAGGTAAAGGAAAGTTTAATGCAAAAAATGTGGAAGCATTTGAAGCTGGATATGATTATGAGTGAATATTTTAAATATTTAAAATTATTATTGAAATACTCATTTTTATGTGTTAGTATTTAATTAATAAAATATAGAACGTCGTTCTGAGTGATAGGACGACAAAATTTTTAAAAAAATAACAGAACGACGTTCTACAGTATGAAACCGAGGAGGCGTTGAAGTGAAAATTTTAGTAATTAATCCTGGTGGTACATCTACAAAGATTTCTGTATTTCAAGATAAAGATGAAGTTTTGAAGAAAAATATAACTCATACAAGAGAAGATTTAAAAAATTTTTCTAAGGTATTTGATGAATACGATTATAGAAAGCAATTAATAGTGGATGTTTTAAGTAGTGAAAATCACGATATAAATTCTTTTGACGCAGTAGTAGGTCGTGGTGGACTTATGAAGGCTATAAAAGGTGGTACTTATATCGTAAGTAAAGAAATGATTGAGGATATGAGAAATGAAATAAATGGAGAACATGCATCAAACTTAGGTGCCTTGTTAGCTAAGACTATAGCAGATGAAATAGGAGTTCAATCATTTGTAGTAGACCCAGTTTCTGTAGATGAATTTGATGATGTATCAAGGATTACAGGTATATCAGATATAGAAAAAGCTAGCTGGTTGCATGCACTAAATCATAAAGCTGTCTCAAGAAAAATAGCACAAAAACTAGGTGGAAAATATGAAGATTACAATTTTATTGTAGCACATCTAGGTTCTGGAATATCAATTGTAGCACATAAAAAAGGAAAAATGATAGATGGAAGTGGTGGAAGGTCTGATGGTCCATTTTCGCCAGAAAGAAGTGGAGGATTACTTGCATACCCTCTTATAGAATTATGTTACTCAGGAAAATATACTCATGATGAAATGGTTGCAAAAGTAAGTTCAATTGGAGGTATGTACGATTATTTAGGAACAAAAGATATGATAGAAATCGAAAATAGAATTAAAGATGGTGATGAAAAAGCTAAACTTATAATGGATGCGTTTATCTATCAAACAGCTAAAGAAATTTCTATGTATGGAGCCTCACTTTCTGGAGATATAGATAGGATTATTTTAACAGGGGGAATATCACATTCGGAAATGGTAACTAAAGGAATAATAGAAAAAGTTTCATATTTAGCACCAGTAGAGATAGTGGCAGGTGAGATGGAAATGGAAGCACTTGCTCTTGGAGCTCTTAGAGTTCTTAATGGAGAAGAAATGGCAAAAACTTATTAATATTTAGGAGAAAAAATATGTTAAAAGATTTTAATAATTTATTAGAAGAAGCTAAAAAGCTTGAACCTGTTATTGTAAGTGTTGCTGTTGCAGAAGATGAAGAAGTGTTAAAAGCTGTCAAATCAGCAACAGATTTAAATCTTATAAAGCCAATTCTCGTAGGGGATAAAGATAAAATAGAAAATATATCAAAAGAGATTGGACTAAAAGCATATGAAATAATAGGATGTCAAAATCCTGATGAATCAGTTAAAAAAGCTGTAGAGGTAGTTAAAAATAAGGATGCTAAAGTTCTTATGAAGGGGTTAGTAAATACAAGTGTTTATATGAGAGCTATATTAAATAAAGAGTTTGGTCTTAGAACAGGAAGGCTTTTAAGTTTACTTGCAGTATATGAATTACCTCAATACCATAAACTTCTTTATTGTACAGATAGTGGGATAAATGTATCTCCAAATTTAAATCAGAAAAAGGATATAATGATAAATTCACTTCTTACTATGAAGAGTATAGGTATGGAAAATCCTAAAACTGCAATACTCACTGCAAATGAAATGGTAGACCCCAAAATACAATCTACAGTAGATGCTAATTCACTTGTAGAGATGGTAAAATCAGGAGAAATACCAAATTGTATAGTAGAAGGTCCAATAGCCTTTGATGTTGCATTTGATGCATATGCAGCAAAGCATAAAGGTATCAAAAGTAATATTGCTGGCGATGTTGACTTACTTGTATTTCCAAATATAGAGGCAGGAAACATATTAGGAAAGTCATGGCTTAGATTCAATAAAGCTAAGTGGGCAGGGATAGTTTTGGGGGCAACAAATCCAATAATTTTAGGTTCACGTTCTGATACAGCCGAAATTAAAATAAATTCAATAGCATTAGCCTGCTTAGCATCACAATAAGAAATTATTTAAAAGGGGATGAATTATTATGAAATATGCAAAAAGAATGGATATGGTAAAGGCTTCAGCTATAAGAGACTCTCAAAAGAAGATAGCTCAAAAAGTGGCAAGTGGTGGAACTGTTATATCTTTTGCAGCAGGACTTCCTGACCCAAACTTATTTCCAATAAAAGAAATAAGTGAAGTAACTAAGCAAGTACTTGATGAAAGAGGAAAATTTGCTTTAGCTTATGGACCTACTAAAGGTGAAGATGAGTTGTTAGAAATAATAGCTAAGAGAATGAAAGAAGAAGAAAATATTGACACAAAACCAGAAAATATTATAATAACTACTGGTTCACAACAAGGTATAGCTCTTAGTGCTATGATTTTATTAGAAAAAGGAGATATAGTAGTTACAGAAAATCCAAGTTACTTGGGTGCAATAAATGCATTTAGACCTTATGAATGTGATTTTTTAGGAGTAGATACAGATGAAGAAGGAATGGTAACAGAAGATTTAGATAAATTATTATCTGAAAATTCAAACATAAAGGTGATATATGTAATACCAACATTCCAAAATCCTACAGGAAAAACATGGTCTCTACAAAGAAGAAAAGATTTTATGGAAGTTGTAAACAAGTATGATGTCATAGTAATAGAAGATAATCCTTATGGAGAGATAAGATTTACACAAGAACCACTACCTACACTTAAATCACTTGATACTAAAGATAAAGTACTATATCTAGGGTCATTTTCAAAAGTGTTATGTCCAGGATTTAGAGTTGCTTGGATGTGTGGGAATATAGATATTATAGATAAAGCAGAACTTTTAAAGCAAGGTATCGACTTACAATCAAATCAATTTTCTCAAGTACAAGTAATAGAATTCTTAAAGAAATATAATTTAAATGAACATGTAGAAAAAATAAGAGCTGAGTATAAAAAAAGATGCTTCTTGATGCTAGAAACTATGAAAAAATATTTTCCAGAAGAAGCTAAATATACAGAGCCAGATGGAGGTATGTTTATATGGGTTGAACTTCCTGAAAGTATAAATGTAGATAATTTACTAGATAAAGCTATTGATGCTGGAGTTGCCTATGTTTCTGGAGAATCATTCTTTGCAAATAATGGTCCAAAAAATACTATGAGACTTAATTATACAACAATGTCAGAAGAGCAAATAGTTGAAGGGATTAAAATACTTGCAGAAGTTATAAAAAAAGAACTCAATTATGCTTGTGAATAAATATTAAAAGTGAGGGCTTAATTATGGGAGAAAAAGGGAACGGGCTAAAGTTTGGAAAGTTAATGATTCAACTTGTTATCATAGCTATATGTTGGGAATTAGTTTATATTATACCATTTATCCAATACACATTGTATGATCCAATTTTAAAAGCATTACAGTGTTCAAATACTCAACTAGGTTTTTTACTTACTATTTATGGTTTAGGTAATATATTTGGAGCTCCTATAGGAGGATGGTTAGCAGATAGATTTGATTATAGAAAGATAATTTTAGGTTCTGTATTTCTTAATGGAATAGTATCATTTTTATTTGCATTTAACATGAACTATACATTTGCTGTTATAACTTGGGTAGGTTGTGCAATTACATCATTAGTTATGAACTATCCTTCTATGGTAAAGATACTTAGAGTTATAGGAAAAGAAAATCAAGGTAAAGTTTATGGATTTAATGAAGCTATGGTTGGAGTTTCTGGAGTAGTAATGGGAGCTATATTCTTATATATTTATACATTATTTTCAACTCCTGTTTTAGGTATGAGATGGGTAATGATATCTTTAGGAATATTATCTATAGTGATGTGTCCAGTATTATGGTTTGTCATTAAAGATGTAGATATTAGCGAAGAAAAAGAAGAAGGTAAAAATGAAAAAATGGCTGCTAGTGACTTTATGGTAGTTTTAAAATCACCAAATACTTGGTTAGTAGGTATAAGTATATTCTGTGTATATTCATTTACAGTTACAATGTCTTACTTTACACCTTATATAACCTCAGTACTTGGAGGTTCAGTCGCACTATCTGGAGCATTAGCTATAATAAGACAACATGGATTAAAACTATTTGGTGCTCCATTTGGAGGGTACTGTGCAGACAAAGTAAAATCACCTACTAAAGTGCTTTTACCAATATATGTACTTGGTATAGCAGTAATAATTTTATTCTTAGTATTGCCTTCATCAACGCCAATGACTTTATTTATAGCATTAACATTTGTAGTAGGTATATTAGGTTATATGGGAAAAGGTATATACTATGCAGTTCAAGAGGAAGTAAATGTTCCAGTTAAATATTCAGCTACTACTATAGGTATAGCAGCAGCTTTAGGTTTTTCACCAGATGTATTCCAATTTGCATTAATAGGGCATTGGATAGATACTTATGGTAACAAAGGATACACGTATACATTTATATTCCAAATAGCTATTTTAGTAATAGGAATATTATCTTGTTTATATATATTAAAAGTTAAAAAGAGAAGATTGGATAAGTTAAAAGTTTAAAAGTTTCATTTGATAATAGAGTATTTTTTTCAGTATAATCTACTGACATAAATACTGTATAAAAAGTAATACTAAATTAAAATTTATAGTTATATTTAATGAATAAAGTGTGGAAAAATTAAAATGTTATCAAGTGTTTTTAATATAGTTTTAGCATAAAGTTACCCCTAAAAGTATAAGATTGAGTAGCAATTATCACCTATTTGTATATTTACATAAGCTTGTTTAATATAAATTTTACATGGATTTTAGTAATAGATGATATTTGCACTCAATTTTATATCTAATAATGAATAAGAAAATTATGAAATCTAACTATATATTATCTAACCACGTATTAATAGTGTACTGTTTATGCTATTTATGTAGTAGAATTGGGCTTTCCTTATATGTATTTCAATTTATATTGTTTGATTGTTTTTCAAACACATATCGTTAAAAAATTTATATACTTATGTTCATGTATCAATTGATATTCTTAATTTTGGTAATAATTGCTGTAGTTTACATATTAGAAGATAGAAATAAGATAAATAAAATAAAAAATAAGTCTATAAGATATGTTGAGTTAAATAAAGTTTATACAAAATATTAATACATAGCTGTTTAAATTATTGTCTATAAATTAAAATGAATGGTGGTGAGTTGAGTGACCGATTTAGTTAACACCATTAATGGAATTGTTTGGTCACCTGTATTAGTTGCAATGTGCTTATGCATAGGATTGTATTTTTCACTGAAATTAAAATTTTTCCAAATAAAAGACATAAAAGAGATGTTTACTCTTTTACTTGAAGGAGATAGTTCTCAAGTTGGTATATCATCGTTTCAAGGGTTTGCTACATCAATGGCTGGTAGAATTGGAACTGGTAATATAGCTGGTGTGGCTGTAGCAATAGCAATGGGAGGTCCAGGAGCATTAGTATGGATGTGTATAATGGCTACATTAGGCTCGGCAACTGCATTTGTAGAATCTACTCTAGCTCAAATATATAAAGATGAACATGATGGGCAGTACAGAGGTGGTCCTCCATATTACTTTGAAAAAGGTCTTGGATGGAAAAGATGTTCAATTTTATTTTCAGTAGTTGCAATTATAAGTTATACATTTTTTATGCCTGGGACGCAATCAAATACTCTATACTTAGCAATGAATCAAGCATTTGGATTTTCAAGAATGACAATTGCAGTTGCATCTTCTATTGCATTGGGAATAATAATTTTTGGAGGAATTAAAAGAATTGGTTTATTTGCTGAAAAAGTAGTACCTATAATGGGTGGAGCATATCTTATCATGACAATAGTGATAATCATAGTAAATATAAATTTAGTTCCAGATGCTATTATAACGATGTTTAAATCTGCATTCGGGTTTGGTTCAATGTTTGGAGGCATGTTAGGTGCAGCAATATCTTGGGGAGTTAAAAGAGGTATATATTCAAATGAAGCAGGCGAAGGTTCTGGAACTTATGGTGCAGCGGCAGCAGAAGTAAGTCATCCAGCTAAACAAGGATTGGTTCAAGCTTTCTCTGTTTATGTGGATACATTATTAATATGTATGGCTACAGGTATTATGATTATAATAACAGGAAAATACAATGTTACAGGAGTTTTAACTGCACTACCAGGTGTAGAGCCAGGTCCACAATATGTGCAGAGTGCAATAAATACATTACATCCTCAATTGGGTGATATTTTTATAGCAATAGTTTTATTATTATTTACCTTCACAACATTATTAGCATTCTCATATATGATGGAGACCAATGTATCTTATTTGGTAACTAGAATTAAAGCACAAAAACATGAAAAGCACATAATAAATGTCTGTAGATTTATGCTTATAATATGTGCAGCAATGTGTTGTTTTATAGAACCACTTACAAGTTGGGCATTAGGCGATATATGTATAGGTGTTTTAACATATATAAATTTAATTGCTATCTTTACACTGCAAAAGCCAGCTATAAAAGCATATTATGATTACCTAAGACAGAAAAAATTAGGAATAAAGAGAGCTGATAGGATTTTTAATCCTGTTGAATTAGATATAAAAAATGCTGAATTTTGGGAAAATAGATGCTTAAAAGAGAGTGAGCATAAATTAAATTAATTATTTGTGAAGTATTTTATATAGATATTTTAATTAAATTTTCAAAATAGATATCACAGATATATAAGTTCAATATAATACATAATAGTAGAATTATAAGTTTTGATTGATATGTTTATATTTTTACTTATTAAATGTTTGATTTATACATGTAGAAATATATATTTATATTTAAAACTGTTATTTTAAAGGATAGTATATATAGTAAGATTGTTTATTTTAATAGATAAAATAATAGATAGAAAAATTTATACTGTTGAATAAGTCGTTAGGTTTTACAATAAGTGTAGAAATCGTTTTAATGCAGTAAATATAAATTTGTTCTATCTTATATGAATAAATATATAAATTAATTTTAATGGGAGGTAAGGTTGATATGAAGGAAAAAATAATACAAGTGGCGGATTTAAAGAAAGAAAAAGTTTTGGAGCTATGTCAATCTTTGTATGATGAACCAGAAATTGCTCTACAAGAGTATAAATCTGCTAAAAAAATATCAGAATTTTTAAGAGAAGAAGGTTTTGAGGTTGAAGAAAATTTAGCAGGTATGGCTACAGCTTTTAAAGCAACTAAGAAAAATGGTGATGGTCCAAGAATAGTTTTTATAGCAGAATATGATGCTCTTCCAGGAAATGGTCACGCATGTGGTCATCATCTGATAGCATCTATGGGAGTTGGAGCTGGAATAGCTCTTTCAAGTATATTAGATACTTATGAGGGAGAAGTGAGTATAATTGGAACTCCTGCTGAAGAAACTGGGGATGGAAAACCTTACTTAATAGAACATGGTGTATTCGATGGTTATGATGCTGCAATGATGATACATCCAAATTCAAAAACTTGTGTAAGTCCAGAAATTATAGCTATTGGTGGATTAGATTTTGTATTTACTGGTAAAGCATCTCATGCAGGAGCTAAGCCATATAATGGAATAAATGCACTAGATGCAGTTGTACTATTATATAACAATGTTAATGCGCTAAGACAACAGTTAGTAGATGGAACTAGAATCCATGGTATAATATTAGAAGCAGGAACCGCTGCAAATGTAATACCTGATAGAGGAAAAGTTAGATTAGAAATAAGAGCAAAAGAACAAGACTATTTTGATGAGGTTGTAGAAAAAGTAAAGAACTGTGCTAAAGGAGCAGCAATAGCAACTGGATGTGAACTAGATTTTTACCATTTTGAACCTACATGTCAAGGGTTGAATGAAAATAAAGTTTTAATAAATATATTTAAAGATATAATGCAAGAATTTGGGATTGTTGATGAAGAAGAACAAGTAATGCTTGGTTCTACTGATATGGGAAATCTCAGTCAAATTATGCCATGTATACATCCTTTGATAAAATTCTCTGAAAATGGTGAAGAACTACATACAAAAGAATTTTTAGAAGCAGCTATAAAGCCATATGCAAAAAATAGAGTAATTGATGGAATAAAAGTATTAGCTTTGACAGGATTACGTTTATTTGAAGAACCAGAAACACTAAAAAAAATGAAAGAAGAGTAAATTCTAACAAAGGGGATTAGGCTATGACTAATAAGAGTGAGAGCAAAAAGAAAAAATTAGCATTCCCAGATGCATATGTTTTGATGATAGGTTTAATTATATTTGCAGCAATTATGACCTATATTGTTCCCTCTGGAACCTATAACAGAATAGAAGATTTAAATAATGGAAATATGATTGTACAAGCGGGAAGCTTTACATATGGAGAACAACATCCAGTTAGTTTAATAGACTTGTTTAGAGCTATACCAAGTGGGCTTGGAAAAAATTCTGTAACAGTTTTCTTTGTACTTATTATTGGTGGTGCATTTGGTATAGTAAATTCTACAGGTTCATTGGACGCATTAATTGGAAGGGTTATCTCTAAGAGTCAGGGAAGTAAAAGAGGGGAAATTATTATTACTTGCTTAGTACTTACTTTTTGATTAGCTGGTGGAGTTGTAGGTATGTATGAAGAATGCATAGCATTTTTACCAATTTTGATGACATTATGTATAGCTTTAGGTTATGATGCTTTAGTGGCTGCGGCTATTCTCTTATTGGGACTTGCATCAGGATATGGTTCAGCTACAATTAATCCTTTTACAGTAGGATTAGCTCAAGGTATTTCTGGATTACCACTTTTTTCAGGAATGTGGTTTAGATGGATATTTTGGATTTGTACAATGATTTTACTTTCTGCATATATAATTTCTTATTGTAAAAAGATAAAAAAAGACCCAAGTAAAAGCTTAGTATCAGATATTGATTATAGTCACTGGCAAATTGATGAGTCTTCTGTTGGGGATAAGTTGTCTTCTGGAAATATTAGAGTATTAGTTACATTCTTTGGAGGGATACTCGTTCTGATGATATTGATTATAAAATTTTCTTTAGGAATGTCAGATTTATCAGCTTATTTCTTTGCTCTAGGAATTTTATGTGGAATAGTCTATGGTATGAGTCCAAATAAAATTGCTTCTGGATTTGTAAAAGGAATGCAAGAGATGGTCTATCCAGCTATTTTGATAGGATTTGCATCTAGTATAGTAGTTATATTAGAGCAAGGAGTAATTTTAGATTCGATAGTTCATGGATTGTCATTAGTATTAAATTATGTTCCTAGGATTTTTAGTGGAGGAGCAATGATGATTATGCAGTCTGTAATCAATTTCTTTATACCTTCAGGTACAGGTCAAGCTATGGTAACTATGCCACTTATGGCTCCACTTGCAGATGTTATTGGAATACCTAGACAAGTTGCAGTTTTAGCTTATCAAATGGGTGATGGATTTGCAAATGGAATAGTACCAACACTAGGAGTTCTTATGGCTGGAATATCTATTGCTCATATCCCTTATACAAGATGGTTTAAATTTGCATCAAAGATAATACTTATGGAATTAGTTTTAGGGTTTGTATTTTTGATGATTGCAGTACAAATTAATTTAGGTCCTTTTTAGATAATAAATATTTTTATAGAGGCTTTAAAGAAAGAATATATTAAAAGTTGAGTCTTTTAAATTAAAATATATTTTGCTAAATTTAAATTAAATAGAATCTCGAAAATAAACGGTGAACTTTGTAAAGTTCACCGTTTTAGTTTACTATTTTTTATTTAAATGTGTATTTATAACTTTGACTAGTTTAGTAATGTCTATTAATTCAGAAATAAGTTCATTTATTATTTATAAATTTGTTATAGCAAAAAATATCATGAAAAGATATATTTTAGGTGCTAAAATCAAATATACATAGATACTAGAGGAGGAAGATATATGGAAACTTTAAAAGTAAGAAATATTGAATTATGTGGAACGAATTATGAAATAGGATATGAACTTGGAAAATCAATTGTAGATATACCAGAATTAATAGGAAGTCAAATTGGTAAACCTAATGTTTTAACTAAAGAAGAAGAAAAGTATATGAAAGAGATATTTGATAAATACTGCCCAGGTCTTAATGAAGAATTACAAGGTTTTGCTGATGCTATTCATGTAAATCAGAATCAAATTTTATACTATACTATGACATATCTTAGACCCGGTTGTAGTCAAGTTGCACTAGCACCAGAATTAACTGAAAGTGGTCATGTACTATTTGCACGTAATTTTGACTTTTCACACAAGATGGAGGATTTTGTGTTATGCGAAACTAAGGTAACTGGGAAATATGCACATATTGGGACTACAGTAATGCAGTTTGGTAGAACTGAGGGAATGAATGAATGTGGTTTAGGTGTAAGTCAGTCATCTTGTGGTTTACCTGTAGGTAATTCAGAAGGACTGAGAAAGCCAGCTATTGTAGGTTTACAATTTTGGGCTGTTATTAGATATTTGTTGGAAAACTGTAAGGATGTAGATGAAGCATTGGTGTATATAGAAGATATGCCAATAGCATATAATATTAATTTATTGATTGCAGATAAGTCTGGAAATATTGCACTTGTAGAAACTTTAGATGGAAGAAAAGAAGTAAATAGAATAAATAAGGCAGAAGACAAAAGAGAATCATTTTTACATTCTACAAATCATGTCCATATTGATGAACTTCATAAATTTGAGCCACAATCAATGAGCAATTCTATTCATAGATACAAATTAATTAAAGAATATATAGAGAGTTCTAAAAAGATTGGTGAGAGAGATTTAATGAATTTATTGACTTCAAAATATCCACAGGGTCTATCTTGTAATTATTATAATGATTTTTTTGGAACTTTAAAAAGTATAGTTATGGACTTAAATACGGGAAAATTTAATATCTTATGGGGGGGATTAGAAGATAATGGATGGAATAGTTACTATCTAAATGACAATTTTAAGTGTACAACGCAACTTATAAATATAAATATAGAGAAAGTACCAGCTGATTTTTTTAAATTAATTGAATAAGAAATATTCTAATTATCTTAGATAGTTATAGTATACAAAATAAAAGTGCTGTATTATGTTGAATTGTTTATTATATTTTAGTATAGTAAACAAAATAGTATTACTTGAAATATTATAATATTTGAGAATATTAAAGAGGATAGAGGTATAATATTGGATTACTTAAAATATTTTGAAAAAGCTATAATATATATTGAAAATAACTTAAAAGAAGATATAAGTGTAAATGATGTAGCAAAAGAATCTGGATACTCGTATTATCATTTAACACGTTTATTTAAGTCCATGTTTGGTGAGAGTGTAGGAAGCTATATAAAAAAAAGAAGATTAGTTAATAGCTCAAAAGAACTTTTATATAGTGATAAAAAGGTAATAGATATAGCAATTGATAGTGGTTTTGAATCTTCAGAAGCATTTAGTAGAGCATTTAAAGCTATATACAAGGTCAGCCCTATAGAATATAGAAAAAATAGAATAGATGTATTTGTTGGGAAGAAGAAAAAGCTAGAATTAGATTTTATGAAACACTTAGTCGAGAATGTAACAATCAAACCAGTTATAAAAAAGATAGATTCAATAAAAGTAATTGGTATAAGAGATAAAGTAATATTAGAAGATGACTCATTACCTAGCTTATGGGAAAGATTTAGAGAAATACATCATATGGTACCAAACACTTTGCCATCAAATAGAGCATTTGGAATTTGTGAAGCAGCTCCACAAATACATCTACTTAGTGAAACTATGGAATTTAACGAAATAATAGGGCTTGAAGTTAGTAGCTATGAAAGTATACCAAGTTTATTTGTTTCAAAAAATATTGAT
The DNA here is from genome assembly GCF_020657785.1 of Clostridioides sp. ZZV14-6154. NCBI lineage: Bacteria > Bacillati > Bacillota > Clostridia > Peptostreptococcales > Peptostreptococcaceae > Clostridioides > Clostridioides sp. ZZV14-6154. The sequence continues at coordinate 319,383 of NZ_JAGWCY010000002.1, forward strand.
GGAGGAAAATACGCTGTATTCACTCATACTGGTAGCTTGGACAAGCTAGATAAAACTTATGAATATATATGGGGAACTTGGTTCTTAAGCACAAAGGAAGAAATTGATATAAGAGATGATTTCGAAATATATGATGAAAGATTTTTAGGACCTGATAATGTAGATTCACAGATTGATATTTGTATACCTATAAAATAACTGTAAATAAAACTAAAAATAAATTGAAATAGAAAATAGATGCTCAGAAAAGGGCATCTATTTTTTTATTTATATCAGCTATAGACGATTTTGATAATAAAATAAATAAAAACAAGTTCTTAAATTTTTAAGAAAAATTTAAAATATAGTCGAAATAAAATTTGTATATTTCTGAAAATTCTAATTAGTACAACTTTTTCCTTTGCAAAGTTGAAAAAAGATGTATTAATTTATCAAAAATATTATATTAAAATGATATTAATCAAACAAAAACATTTATAATAATAGTATATCTTACAGAAAAAGAATGTAATTTGTAGAATTAAAGCTGGTTAATCAAATTAAAAATTTAAAGAAATTATAGGGAGGTTATAATCTTATGGAAAACGTTATTACAGGTCTAAGTAAAGGTGCAGAGTGGTTTATTGGTTTATTTCAAAAGGGAGGAGAACAATTTGTAGGTCTTATTTCAGGCACTCTTCCAACCTTAATTGTTTTAATGGTAGCTATTAACTCATTGATTAAAATAGTTGGTGAAGAAAGAGTAAATAAATGGGCTTCTAAACTTGGAAGAAATGCTTTTACAAGGTATACTTTACTTCCATTAGTGTCAGTATTTTTCTTAGGAAATCCTATGTGTTATACATTTGGTAGATTTCTAAAAGAGGAACATAAAGCAGGATTTTATGATGCAGCTGTTTCATTTGTACATCCAATTACAGGACTTTTCCCACATGCAAATGCAGGAGAACTTTTTGTATGGCTAGGTATTTCAGCAGGTTTAACTACATTAGGTAAGGAAACAACTACATTAGCATTATGGTATTTTATAGTTGGTCTAATTGTGATTTTTATAAGAGGTGTAGTAACAGAAAAAATGTATGCATTTTTAACAAGAAAAAATAAAGTAACAAATAAGGCTTAGGAGGGATTTAAAATGGATGAAAATAGAATATTAAAAATAGAAAAGGGAACTTCTGGTTGGGGAGGACCTTTGTACATAAAAAAAGAAGCAACTAGAAATAAAATATTGTCAATGACTGCTGGTGGTATTCATGAAGTGACATTAAAAATAAAAGAATTATTGGATTGTGAGGTTATAGATGGATTTAAAACTGGAATTCCTGATGAAGAGGTGGCAGTAGTTATTATTGATTGTGGGGGAACAGCAAGATGTGGGGTTTATCCAAAGAAGAAAATACCTACAATTAATGTAAATCCAGTGGGAAAAACAGGCCCTTTAGCAAAATTTATAACTGAAGAATACTATGTATCAGATGTTAATACTAATTGCATAAGTATTGTAGATGGGGAAGAAACACCAAAAAAATCTCAAGAAAATAAAAAAGAAAGTCAAAGCTCTATTAGAAAGCCTGATAATTATAATGAAGTAAAATCAAAAGCTCAAGAAGAATATGCGAAGAAAAACATAATACTTTCTATTGGACAAGGAGCAGGACAGGTAGTATCAAAGTTTTATGATGCAGGTAGAGATACTATCCAAATGATAATGAATAACGTAATACCATTTATGGCATTTGTAAGTATGCTTATGGGAATTATATTGGCATCTGGGTTAGGTGATTGGATTGCAAAGGTAATATCACCACTTGCAGGAAATATTGGTGGCTTGTTAGTTATATCAATAATTTGTACACTTCCATTTTTATCACCTATATTAGGCCCTGGAGCAGTTATAGCACAGGTAGTAGGTACTCTTGTAGGAACACAAATTGGTCTTGGTGCAATACCAGCATATTTAGCACTTCCTGCTTTATTTGCAATAAATGGGCAAGCTGGTTGTGACTTTGTCCCAGTAGGATTAAGTTTAGGAGAAGCAGAACCAGAAACCGTGGAATATGGTGTACCAGCATTATTTTACTCTCGTTTAATAACTGGGCCAATATCTGTCATTATTGCGTATGGAGTCGCAGTATTTGCATTGAGATAGTATTTAACATTACTATAAGATTTAAACTTGATTAATAAAATTGTAAATACAAACTTAAGCTAGTCAAAATTTTAGTTAATGAAAGACTAGCTTTTGTATTATTAATTAGGAGTGATTATTGATTTAGATTAATACTAAATTTTCCTCTAGCAAAGTGAAATTTTATGTATTAATTTGGTTTCAAGTTTGTACTAGAATGAAATCAAGGAGGAGATACAAAATGAATGTAACTGAGAAAATTCCTTCTATTGACCGCAAAATATTTAAGATATTGATTATGTGTAGTAAAAAAGAGTTTGTAAGTATTAATTCAATAGCAGACGAATTGAATGTTACAACTAGAAGTGTAAGAACATATATAAAGCAATTGAATAAAGATTTAGGAAGTGACATAGCAATAATAAAATATATAAAAGGTCAAGGCTATAAATTAGAGATAAAAGATAAGCGAATACTCAATAAGATTATTGATGTGAATAAAAAAAGTGTATTTTCATTAAATTCAAAGGAAGATAGGGCAGAGTTTATACTAAATTATTTGATAGAACTAGATGGATTTATTACACTGGATAGTCTAGCAGATGAGATGTGTATAGGAAGAACTACCTTGGTAAATGACTTTCAATATGTAGAAAAGGTATTAAATTCTTATAATTTGAATTTAGTAAAAAAGCAAAATACAGGAATGAAATTACATGGCAGTGAACTTGATATTAGGTTACTTATATTAAATCAGTTGTATAAAGACTCAAGAAAAGATTTAAATAATTCTAAGTACTTTAAATGTATTAAAAAAGAAGAAATTGTAAATTTAGAAGAAGAATTATTGACTTTATTTAAAAATAATAATTTTTATGTTACAGATGAAATGCTCAGAGAAATTTTTAATTATATAGTAGTTTTGATGTATAGAGTAAAAGAACAGAAGATAATAAAAGAGTACGATGTAAAATTTGATTTACTTAAGTCATATGATGAGTATCTTATTGCTAGGGAAATAAAGAATATTTTATCAGAAAAATTTGAACATATTTTAAATGATGAAGAAATTATTTATTTAACTATACCATTAGTAAGTGGAAATGCACCAGCATCAGAATGCGCTTTAAATAGTAGTAGAATTAATAAAAATATTGATGATTTAATGGAAAGCATATTTAATCAGATATATGTTGATATGGGTATTTTTATAAATGAGGATGAATTAAGGGTAGGACTTGGATATCATCTTAGTTTTACACTAAATAGGCTATTATTTAATATAAAATTAAAAAATGTCTTGTTAGAAGAAATCAAACAAAACTATATACTTCCATTTAAGCTGGCACAAATAGCAGGAAAAGTAATAGAGAAAAAATATAATCTAGAAGTCTCAGAGGATGAAATTGGTTATATAGCAATTCATTTCAGTGGATATTTAGAAAGAAATAGTAGTAGATTTTATTCAATTAAGAAAATAGCAATTATATGTGGGACAGGTCTTGGAACAGCAAAACTATTAAAAATAAGAGTTGAAAAGTTGATAGGAAATAATCCTAAAATTGATACTCTTTCAAGTTTTAACTTGAGAAATATTAATTTAGATGAATACGATATAGTTTTTACAACTATTGATTTAGATACATCAAATATAAATACAATAGTATTAAAAATCAATACAATATTTGATGAAAATAAATTGAGGGAAGAATTAAAAACAGTATTATGCCTAAGAGAAGGCAACATAGATACTACTGATTCTCCAAATTTACTAATAAATAATTTATTAAATGAAAATAACTTTATGATATTAAATGAAAAAACGATACTTGCTTCCTTAGAGAAAATGATGGACAATCTTATGGATTTAGGATGTATTGATGATAATTTTAGAAAAAATATAATCAAAAGAGAAGAAAAATCTCCTACAGTTTTTGATAAAGGTTTGTTATTTCCTCATGCTGTAAATGAAAAGTCAGATAAATTTTTAATGGCAGTTGGGATTTTAGAAGAGCCAATAGTTTATGCAAATAGAAGTATAAAAATAATACTTATGACGATGTTTCCATGTGAGGACAAGGTGGATTCAGATTTATTGGTAAAGATTTATGAAGAAGTTTTAAAAATAGGACAAAATGTAAAATTAACAAATAAGATAAGTAAATGTAGAAGCTTTGTAGAATTTAAAAAAGTATTGATTGAGAATATTATATAGGTTTTGTATAGGATTTAAAAAACAAATTAATTTATGAAAGGTGTGTAAATATGAAACTACTTATAATTTTATTTGTTGTTTATGTTTTAAATACTTTATTTGTAATGAAACAAAATAAACTATATTTCAAAGCTTTAAATAAAGCTAAAAAAATGGGCGATATAGTGTCTACAGGAAAAAAGAAAAGTTATTTTTCTAAAGGAAGTATAGCTATTATATCTTCAGATTCAGAGGGATTTATAAAGTGTGGAGAAATTTTAAAAGGTCGCACAGTAATGGCTAAGTTTAAAGAGATTGAAGATATAAAAGGATTAGATATATATAGTGCAGAGCAAAAATTTAAAGATGAAGAAAGTATTGTACAAGCTATAAAATTTATAAAAGAAAAAATAAATATTTCTTTTAATTAATCTAATATAAATTATCAGGAGGGATATCATGAAATATGAAGTTAAGATAAGTGGGATAGGCAGTTTAGTTGAAGAATTAATAAATGAAAGCAACTGTCTTATTATATACAATGAAACTATTAATGATGAAGATTTGAAAGATATATCTGTAATTCATTCAATATCAACATTAAAAAGTGATGTTGAAATAGGGGATACACTTACAATAGGAAATCGAGATTATTGTATAGTTTCAGTTGGTGATATTGCTCAAAATACTCTTAGAGAAATTGGTCACTGTACAATTAAATTTGATGGAGAAGATAAAGTAAATTTACCTGGAGAAATACATGTAGAAATTGGAAAACCAGATATAAAGATTGGAGATTTAATAACTATTTATTAATTTGAAAAAATAAAATTATTATAACAGGAGGAATTGATATGTTAGATTTAAACAGAAAACTTGCAAAGTTAGAAGAAGAAGGTAAAAAAATAAAAGTAGCTCTTATAGGTGCTGGTCATATGGGTAATGGAATGGTAAGTCAAATGGCAAATATGAAAGGAATGGAAGCATCTATTGTTGTAGATATAAATCTAGAATTAGCTCGTAAAGCATTTACTGATGCAGGTATAGAAGAAGAAATTATAGATAATGTAACAAATGAAACAGATGCAGAATTAAAATTACAAGAAGGAAAAGTATTAACATGTAATGACTTTCTTGTAGCTTGTAAAACAAAGTCAATAGATGTAGTTATAGATGCAACAGGAGGTATTGCAATTGGTGCAGAAATAGCACTAAATGCTATTTTAAATAAAAAACACATAGTAATGTTAAACGCTGAAACTGATTGTGTTGTTGGGCCAATACTTAAAAAATTAGCAGATGACGCAGGAGTAATATTTACAGGTTCTGCAGGAGATGAACCAGGGGCAGTAATGGGTCTATTTGATTTTGCAGATGCAATGGGATTTGAAGTTAGAGTAGTAGGTAAAGGTAAAAACAATAAATTAGATTTAGACTGTAATCCTGATACTGTTAAAGAAGAAGCAGAAAGAAAAGGAGCTTCACCTCATATGATAGCTTCTTTTAAAGAAGGTACTAAAACAATGGTAGAAATGGCTTTAATGTGTAATGCAACTGGATTTGTACCTGATGTAAGAGGTGGACATGGTATTGAAGCTACAGTTAATGAAGTACCTAAGAAATATGCATTAAAGAGCGAGGGTGGAGTATTAGATAATTATGGTGTAGTTGATTTTGTAAATGGTATAGCACCTGGTGTTTTCGTTGTAGTTGCTCATAAATTAAAAGCAGTTAATGATGAATTAAAATACTTAAGTATGGGTGATGGACCTAATTACATATTATATAGACCATATCATTTATGCAGTTTAGAAACTCCTTTATCAGCAGCAATGGCAGTTTTAGAGCATAAGGCTACAATAGTGCCTAAAGCTGGATTAGTTGCAGAAGTTATGACTATAGCTAAGAAAGACTTGAAAAAAGGTGAGTATATGGATGGATATGGTGCATATACATGCTATGGTACTATAGAAAAATATGATGTTGCAAAAGAAATGAATGCTGTGCCTATTGGTTTAATTAGTAAAAAGACTAAGGTTATTAAAGATATTAAAAAGGGTGAAGTTATAACATATGATATGGTAGAGATAGAAAAAGATACTACTTTATATCATTTAAGACAATTACAAGAAAAAATATTTGGATAAAATTTATTGCAGAATAATATAATATAGATGATGTTATTTAAAAGAGGGTTGATGGTTATTTTAAAATCAGCCCTTTTAAATTTTTTTATATTTTTTGAGAGGGTGTTTTACTAAATCTTATTTTATAGTTTGTTTACAGTTGCAAATCTTACTAGTAGGTTTAATTTAAATTAATTCTGCAATTTTATATTCATATTTAAGACAATATAATTAAAAATTTTAATATAAAATGAATTAAATTAGCCAATTATGTATTATAATATTAACTGTAATACTAATATAGTTCTATTAATTAAAGAAATATCCCCCATTAATATATAATAAATATCTTTAAGCAAAAGAACTTAGTAAAAAATATATCGTATTCAGTAAAAAATCTGTTTACAGAATGGTATATATAGTTATATAATATACTATATAAGATACAAAAAGATAAAAAGTATAGCACAATGAAAGAAGGTGATTATTATTCAGCTTAATGAAAGACAACTAAAAATAATAGATATAGTTAAGGAAAATGAACCAATAACGAGTGAAAGTATTGCCTCCAGCTTGAATGTGACTCGTGCTACACTTAGATCTGATTTAGCTATATTAACAATGACAGGAATACTAGATGCAAGACCAAAAGTTGGATATTTTTATTCAGGAGTTAGTGAAATTAATCTAATTGGTAAAAGTATAAAAGAAAAAACAGTAGAAGATATAATGAGCATGCCTGTACTAGCTAAGAAAGATGAAAGTATATATGATGTAATAGTCACTATGTTTTTATCTGATGTAGGGAGTATAGTTATTATAGATGAAAATGAAGAATTATGTGGAGTTGTCTCTAGAAAGGACTTATTAAAAGCAACTATAGGAGGTTCTGATATAAATAAGATGCCAATAGGTATGATAATGACAAGAACCCCAAACGTAGTTACTTTGAATAAGGGAGCGAGTGTTTTATTGGCTTCAAAAAAAATAATAGAACATGAAGTAGATTCGATTCCAATTGTTGAATATAAAGAAGAAGACAAAAATCATATGAAGGTTGTTGGGAGAATATCAAAAACCAACATAACTAAGCTATTTTTAGAAATAGTTGACAATTAAGGAGGTATGCTGGTGAAAAACCTAATTATATATGCAGTATCAGACTCAGTAGGGGAGACTGCACAACAAGTTGCAAAAGCATGTATGTCACAATTTTATGTAAATGAAACTTATGAAATAAAAAGATTTCCATATATGATTAATAAGGGAGTATTACTTGAAACGTTAGAAAATGCAAAAGCTGAAAACGCTTTGATTGTATATACATTAGTTGATGAAGAATTATGCAGTATTGTTGAAAGATATTGCGAAAGAGAAGGTCTTAGTTGTATAGACTTGATGACTGATATATTAAGAGAAATAAGTAAAAGAACTGGAAGAAAACCTAAAAGAGAAGCTGGTATAATCAGAAAATTAGATGAATCTTACTTTAAGAGAGTTGAGGCTATAGAATTTGCAGTAAAATATGATGATGGAAAGGACCCTAGAGGAGTTCTTCAAGCAGACATAATTTTAGTGGGAATATCAAGAACATCTAAAACCCCTTTAAGTATGTATTTAGCTAATAAAAATATAAAAGTAGCTAATGTACCATTAGTTCCAGAAATACCAATTCCTAAAGAAGTATTTGAAATAGAAACTAAGAAGATAATAGGTCTTACTAATTCACCTGAAAAGTTGAATGAAATAAGAACTCAAAGATTAAAAGCTTTAGGGCTATCTAGTAAAGCTAATTATGCTAACTTAGAAAGAATACTTCAAGAGTTAGACTATTCAGAAGAGATAATGAAGAAAATTGGATGCCCAGTAATAAATGTTTCAAATAAAGCAATTGAAGAAACTGCAGGTATAATTTTAGACATAATGAAAGAAAATGGTCTAAAAATATATAAAGAAATAGAAATTTAATAAAATGTCTAATAATAAAAATGATATAAATTAAAATAAAAAAGATTAATGGGGGATTTAACAATGGAAACTAAGTATGTTTATAGTTTTGGTGAAGGAAGCAAAGACATGAAATCTTTACTAGGAGGTAAAGGTGCCAATTTAGCAGAAATGACTAAGATAGGCTTACCTGTCCCTCCTGGGTTCACTATAACAACAGAGGCATGTAATGACTACTATGTTAATAATGAAAGTATAAGAGCAGAAATAATAAAAGAAATAGAAGCACATTTAGCTACTTTAGAAAAAGATTTAAACAAAACATTAGGATGTAATAAGAACCCACTATTAGTATCAGTTCGTTCTGGTGCAGTATTCTCTATGCCAGGAATGATGGATACAATACTTAACTTAGGTCTTAATGACAATAGTGTCATTGGTCTAGCAGAAGCTACACAAAATGAAAGATTTGCATATGATAGTTACAGAAGATTCATACAGATGTTTTCTGATGTTGCTATGGAAGTGCCAAAATACAAATTTGAAAATGTACTAGATAGAATAAAAGAGGCAAAAGGATACACAGTTGATACAGAACTTACAACTGATGACTTAAAAGAAATAGTAAAAGAATTTAAGGCAATATACAAAAAAGAAATAAAAAGTGATTTTCCACAAGACCCAAAAGAGCAATTAATGCTTGCTATAGAGGCAGTGTTTAGATCATGGAATAACCCTCGTGCAATCGTATACCGTAGATTGAATGATATAGCTCATAATTTAGGAACAGCAGTAAATATTCAATCAATGGTATTTGGTAATATGGGAGAAACTAGTGGTACAGGTGTTGCATTTACTAGAAATCCAGCTACAGGAGAAAATAAATTGTTTGGTGAATTCTTAATGAATGCTCAAGGTGAAGATGTTGTTGCAGGTATAAGAACTCCTCAAAATATATCAACTCTTGCTGAAGTAATGCCAGCTGTATTTGATGAATTCGTAAAAATTACTCATATACTTGAAGGTCACTATAAAGATATGCAAGATATAGAGTTTACTATAGAAAATGAAAGATTATATATATTACAAACTAGAAATGGTAAAAGAACAGCAGCAGCAGCAATAAATGTAGTAGTTGATTTAGTTGAAGCTGGAATAATAGATGAAAAAGAAGCTATAATGAGAATTGAGCCTAATCAATTAGACCAGTTATTACATCCAAAATTTGAAGATAAAGCTTTAAAAGAAGCTAAAGTTATAGCAAAAGGTTTACCAGCATCACCAGGTGCAGCAAGTGGTAGAGTTTACTTCAATGCTGATGATGTAGTAAAAGCAAATGAAAAGGGAGAAAAAGTAGTTTTAGTTAGACTAGAAACATCTCCAGAAGATATAGAAGGTATGGTTAAGGCTGAAGGAATTCTTACAGCTAGAGGTGGAATGACATCACATGCAGCAGTTGTTGCTAGAGGTATGGGTAAATGTTGTGTTGCTGGATGTGGAGAAATAAAAGTTGATGAGTTTAACAAAGAAGTAAGAGCTCTTGATGATATAGTTATAAAAGAAGGAGAGTACATTTCTATAGATGGTTCTACAGGAAATGTTTACTTAGGAGATGTTAAGAAAACAGAAGTTTCTTTAACTGGAAACTTTGAAAAACTAATGCAATGGGTAGATAAGCATAAATGTATGATGGTTAGAACTAACGCAGATAATCCTAGAGATGCTCGTGCAGCTATAGAATTTGGTGCTGAAGGTATAGGTTTATGTAGAACTGAGCATATGTTCTTTGATGAAGAAAGATTACCAGCAGTTAGGGAAATGATATTATCTAATACAGTAGAGCAAAGAGAAAAAGCTCTTGAAAAAATATTACCAATGCAAAGAGAAGATTTTGTAGAGTTATTCAAAGTTATGGATGGAAAGCCAGTTAATATAAGATTACTAGACCCACCGCTACATGAATTCTTACCTCATGATGATGAAACTATAGAAGAGCTTTCAAAATCTATGGGAATAAAAGTAAGTGATATTAAGAAGAGAATAGTTGACTTAGATGAATTTAACCCAATGCTTGGACACAGAGGATGTAGACTTGCAATAACTTATCCTGAAATATGTGTAATGCAATCTAAGGCAATAATACAAGGTGCTATAGAAGCAATAAGAGCAGGTGTTAAAGTATCTCCAGAAATAATGGTTCCATTAGTTGGAGAAGTAAATGAGTTAAAGATAATAAGAAAAATGATAGTGGAAACTGTTGATGCTATAATAAAAGAAGAAGGAGTAGAAGTTCCTTATACTGTAGGTACTATGATAGAAATACCTAGAGCTTGTTTAACAGCTGATGAAATAGCACAAGAAGCAGACTTCTTCAGTTTTGGTACTAACGACTTAACTCAAATGGCATTTGGATATTCAAGAGATGATGCTGGTAAATTCTTAGGCCAATATGTAGATGAAGAAATATTAGAAAAAGACCCATTCCAAGTACTAGACCAAAATGGTGTTGGTAAGTTAGTTAAGATGGGAGCTAAATTAGGTAGAGAAGTTAAACCAGAATTAAAACTAGGAATATGTGGAGAGCATGGTGGAGAACCATCTTCAGTGGAGTTCTGTTATAGTGTAGGACTTAACTATGTATCTTGTTCACCATTTAGAGTGCCAATTGCTAGACTTGCAGCAGCTCAAGCATCTATAAAAAATCCTAGATAATAATATATTATAAATATATAATTAAACTAAAATATTATATCCCCTATACATCAATGTATCAAATAGAGTATTTGTAAATTGAGTATAGGGGATTTTTATTTTATATTATTATAAAAAATATAATTTATATTATAGTAGGTGAAACGTTATTTAATTATGTTGCATATATTATTGTAAGAGAGAAATTTCAACTAATAATTAAATTGAGTTTACTGGAGGGGATAAAGTTGACAAAGTGTCCTAAATGTGGAAAAGAAGTATCATCACGTCCAGGTAGTATATGCCCACGATGTGGATTTAAAGTAGTAGAAGAGAGTCTTAAAATGAGATGCCCAGAACCTAGCTGTAGAGCATTAGTATCTAGGAAGTTAGACTATTGTCCTAAATGTGGATGTAAGCTGAAAGGATATAATATTTCAGAATTTGTTAACATGGTCAGATGTAAAATAGATGAAACATTTGATAAAAAGTAATTAAATTCAGCTTTAGACTTTATTTTGTGGTGAAGAATATATGTGTTCTTAGAATCAATGATATTTTAGTAAATAGAAAAAGAGTTGAACTAATAATAAGCCAACTCTTTTTCTATTTTATTGAGCAAATTTATTTTAGTAAATAAATGTTTCTATACAACAGTATTACTTTTTACTTCCATCACTAAGTATCCAAGGTTTTTCTATACCATTTTTTAATGAATTGTAGTTTACAATAAGTGTATCATAGCTATTTTTGGCATCTTCATTGCTTACTACTTGTTTTTTATAGTCAGTTAGAGTAATCAATCCTAAATCATATCTTAACTTAGTATTTTTTAATTGTTTTTCCGATAATTCAAGCTGTTTTTTAGTTGTTCCAATTGTATCTTCTAAAGCAAGTAATTGTGCATAGCTATCAATCAAGCCTTTTTTTAGAGCTTTTTTACTATCCTCTAGTGTAACTAAGCCATTTTCAGTATTATATTTTTGTTGAAGATAATTTGCATATGTAGTAAGTCCAGCAGCATAAGTCTGTCTTTCGTTGTTATACTCAGCAACATCTATTTTATATTGCTCTAAATCTTTTGCATATTTCTCCATAAGAACCTTATATTCATCATCAGTTAGACTACCTTGTTCTGGTTTTGTAGGAGCAACTGGTCTTGTAAGGTTAGGTCTATCTGGTAAATCTGCCTTATTTTCATCATCATCATTAAAACTTTCTTCTGTACGTTCTAAAATCAATTGGTCATACTTTAAGTATTCATTAACCTTACCTTCCATGTATGAATCAACTGAACCACCCACTCTAAAAGACTCAAAACGGTATTCTTTATCTAATTGATAGTTGTCTAAATTTATATTAGTCAACAACTTAAAATAATCTTGATTGTTTTTTAGTTCTTGAAGTTTAGCTTTTTGATTATTTTGCAATGTCTGAAGTTCAAGCTCAGCTGATTCAGTTTCTAATGATGTCACTAGACCTAAATCCTTTTTTAGTTTCATATCTTTAATTTCTTTAGCTTTTATCTCAAGATTATTTTTTATTTTATCTAACTCATTTTCTCTTGAGACTAAGTCATTGTACTTATTAGTAATATCATTAGCTATTTGGTCTTCCATAAAATATTTGGCCTGTTCGCTTTGATTTTTAAGAAGTCCAATTTGGTCATATGGAAATGAGTTATCGCTTCCAGTAAAACTATCAAATTCATCCTGTACTTCTAGTTTTTCTTTTAACATTTTTATTTCTTCTGATTTCATCTTTAATTTTTCGCTATTTTTAAGTGCAGCACTAACAGCATCTCTAGCAGTTAAAAGTTCTTTTTCAGCTGTTCTTTTAGTCGAGTCACTTAAGGTAGCATTATCAACTTTATTTATAGAAGAAGTATTATCATTTGCATAGGCTGGCATTAAATTAGCTGTTATTATACCAACACCACATCCAATTGCAATTATTTTACTAACTTTTTTATTCAATACAATCGCCCTCCATTTATATTTAAATTTTAGCTTTTAATTTTGGTTTTTTGAATATCTTTCCTTTTAAATCTCCTATTTTATCTGTTATTTTACCAAATATTTTAGGCATCTTATCTGAAAACTTATTTTCCCACTTATCAAATATTAAATATATAGTAGGGATAAGTACTAGGGTTATTAGTGTAGATACAGTAAGACCACCCATTATAACTACGGCTAGTGGTTGCATTGTTTCTCCACCTTCACCAAGAGATAATGCTGTTGGTAACATACCTAAGATTGTTGTTGCTGTTGTCATTAAAACGGGTCTTAGTCTTGCAGCACAACCAATTGAAACCAATCCAATTAAATCATTGCTACGATTTGCTTTTCTAAGTTGCTCTATGTAGTCAATAAGAACTATACCATTGTTAACAACGATACCAATAAGTAAGATTATACCTAACATACCTACAGTACTTAAACTTTGACCAGTTACCAAAAGAGAAAGTACAACTCCAACAAATGCAAATGGAACACAGAACATTATTATAAATGGTTTACTAAATGATTCAAATTGGGCTACCATTACCATATAAACAAGTGCTATGGCTATAACCATTGAGAATCCAAGACTGGCCATAGATTCATTCATCATTTCTGTTTCTCCACCAACACCAATAGAGTAGTCTTTAGGGATTAGCATCTTGTTAGTTTTTTCTAATGCTAATTTTGTAGCAGTACCAGCATCTAAATTATCAAGTGTTGCAGTTATATTTACAGAAAAATCACCATCAGTTCTTGATATAGACTGTAAACCATCTACCATTTTTATGTCTGAGAAAGCTCCAAGAGGTACTTCATTTCCAGTCGCAGAATTTACTTTTAACTGTTTTATATCCTCTAGATTATCAATACTATCTGCTTTAAACTTTAGATTTACATCGACTTTATAGTCATCAATAGTGGCAGTAGTGACTGAATCACCATTTATTGCAGTACGTAATAATCCTGCAATTTCTGCTGTATTTACACCGTATTCTTGAGCCCTATGTTTGTCTATTGTAAATTGAGCTTCTTGTGTTGTATCTGCAAGAGAAGTCTCTACATTTCTAAATCCTTTTATAGAACTGAATTCTTTTTCAACTTCTTTTCCTAATATCTTTAATACATCCAAATCAGGGCCCTTCATCTCTAATGTGAAGTCTGCTCCTGAAGTTCCGCCCATAACACTACTATTTTGACTTACATTTATTTTACAATCTGGAACAGTAGCAACTCTATCAATTATTTCTTTTTCTATTTCATCAGTAGTTCTCTTTCTATTTTTTTGAGATTCCAATTCAATTGCTATATTTGCACCATTATTATTTGAGTCTGATGTCAAACTTGTTATTAATGTCTTGACTTCTGGAATATCTGAAACTTTTTTCTCTGTCATAGACACATAATAATCATTAGCCTCTAAGCTAAGACCCTTTGGAAGTTCTATAGAAATAGCCAATTCTCCTTTATCTGCTGCAGGCATAAAGTCCATACCTATAAAGCTCATTCCAAATAGAGAAGCTACAAATATAAGTAAACTTGATATTACTACTAATTTCTGATGTCTTAAACATACACTTAGTAATCTTTTATATCCTTCACTTACCTTATCAAATATAGGGCTATCTTTTTCCTTCATTTTTTCACTACTTTTACCTCTACTTAGTTTTGCAAATACACTAGGAACAAGAGTAATTGCGCCTATAAAAGAGAAGGCTAGGGAAGCTATAAGTGTTTTACCTAAAGCCCCAAATGTTATTTTGGCTATACCTTCTGTAAACATAATAGGTAAGAAGATAGCTATAGTGGTCAATGTTGATGCTAATATTGCATTGGTAACAGTTCTTGTACCTTCAATAGCACAATCATCAATACTCAAACGGCCACTTTTCCTGTATTTAAATATGTTTTCAATTACAACTGTAGCATTATCAACAACCATACCAACTGAAATTACCAATGAACTTGCAGTGATAAGGTTTAAACTTTCACCTGTAAAATAGAGAACAGCTATTGCTCCTATTATAGAAATTGGTATTGCAACTGCAACAACTAATGAAGCCCTTACACTTTTTAAGAAAGCAAAGATTACTATAAACGCAATAACTGCACTTATAAGTAAATTGCTCATTACACTGTTTATTGATTCGCTTATGTAAGCACTTGTATCATTAGCAATTTTAATTTTAAATTGTGGGTTTTCTTTATTCAATTCATCTACATATTTATATGCATCTTGCATAACTTTTACAGTATTTGCATCTTGTTGCTTAGAAATATCTATTACTAAACTGCTTTTTCCGTTGTATCTATAAATACTATCTTTGTCTGCAAATCCATAATCTACACTACAAAGAGTATCTAAGTTAACTGTGTTTCCTCCTTTTACAGGAATTTGAATCTGTTTTATATCATCTAAAGATTCTAATTTATCAATTGATCTTAGTACTATCTTATCCTCACCTTGAGTAATTGAACCATAAGGGAATGTTTTATTACTAGATGATAAAATACCTTTTATAGTTGACAAACTAACTCCATAATTTGAAAGAATTGATGGGTCAGCTATTACATTAACTTGAGCTTTTTCTCCACCTTTAATGTCTGCTGATGTAGTACCATCTATAGATTCTATTTTAGGCTGAATTACATCTTCAGCGTATTTTCTTAGTGCTTGTGCATTATTGTTTCCACCAGATATAACAAGCTGACCTATAGCTTGTGCATTCATATCTAATTTTAGTACTGTTGGCTTAGCTGCATCATCTGGTAAGCTAGTTTGTAATGCATCTACTTTAGACCTAACATCGTTCATTATTTCATCCAAGTTGGTTCCAAATTCAAATTGAGCTACGACCATAGAAACACTTTCTTGTGAACTTGATATAGTAGAGCTTACATTTGAAACAGCTGATAAACTTTCATCAACTTTTTGGCTAACTTGTTCGTCAACGTCCTGAGGACCTGCACCTGTCCAAGTAGTCATAACCATTACAACAGGTATTTCTATATCAGGCATTAGATTTATTGACATTTTTTTATATCCAATACCACCAAAAACTATTAAAACTAAGAAGACCATTATGATTGTGAGAGGACGCTTAACGGAAGTATGTGTTAAATTCATAATACTATTTCTCCTTTTCTACAGGAAATATCTTAGTTCCATCAGAAATAAGACTTATCCCTCCAATAACCACTGTATCTTTTTCACTTACACCACTTTTGATTGCTATTTTATCCTCTGTTACAATTCCAGTTTGAACTAATGTTTTCTTTGCTATGTTATCTTTAGTTGCTATGTATATATATTTTTTTCCATTTTCTTCAAATATTGCTTTTTTAGGTACTGTAACAGCTCCATTTTCTTTTTCAACACTTAAGTTTACTTGTGCAGACATTCCTGCCTTAAATTTGTTGTTAGTATTAGTAACAAGTATTTTAACAGGATATAAAGATGTCTGAGGGTCAACTACTGAGGGAACATAATCTATCTTTCCTAAAACTCTTTGATCTTCAATGACAACATCTACATTGCCATCCTTTTTAAATTTAGCTATATCTGCTTCTGCTACATTTAAGTCTACTTCTAATATATTAGGATTAGAAATAACAAAAGCTGGTTGTGATTGTGTTATCATCTCTTTTGAGTCAAAGTTTTTGGCTGTGATTGTTCCATCTACTGGAGCTTTTAATGTCAACTTATCTAAGTTACTCATTGCTAAATTATATGATACTTGGGCTTGGTCAAGTTGTTTTTTAGCAAGTGATTTAGCTTGAGGTATACTTTTTGAAGTTGCTGTATTGTATGCCCTTTGTGCAGAATCTAGTTGTTGTTTTGATTGCTCTAAAGCAACTTCTATTTTTTTGAATTGGTCTAAACTAATTACTTCCTGCTCATAAAGAACCTTATTATTGTCATAATTTCTTTGGGATTCATCATATTGAAGTTTTGCGCTATCAAGAGCTGTTTTTGCTTGATTTACTTGAGCTTCTAATGCACCTCCAGTGGCACTTGCATAACTTGCTTTTGCTAAATCCAGTGATGCTTTAGACTGTTTTACACTGTTTTCTAGATCTTCACTGGTTATACTCAATAAATCATCACCTTTTCTTACATTTTGCCCAAGTTTTACATAAACTTCTTGAACTGTGCCAGCAGTTTGAGCAGTAACTGATGTCTCATCTTTAACTTTTGTAGTTCCTGAGAAAGCATTTGTATTTTCTATTTCTCCACCTACTGCCTTTTGAACAGAGACTGCTATAGGTTTTTCTGGTTCAGGTTCATCTGTTTTTCCACATCCAACTAAGAATAGTGAACTACACATTAAAAAAACTACTAAATATCTTTTCATATATCCTCCTATTATATTTTACACTAGCTTGTTGTAGAATTTAAAGTGTCTTATAATTTAAGTTTAGTTTTAGGCTAATTAAAAAACTTCCCTTTTTTGGCATTTTATAATTCTCTAATTTGATTATAAATTTATAATTATTATGAGTCAATAACTTTTTCTTGTTTTAAATTTATTAATAGTTTATAATTTATACTATAATAGATAATGAATATTTTATTACAGTATTTATTGAAGGGATGTTACAAATATGGATAATGATAATATACTTAAAATAGCGGACTCTTTTTTAGACTTTTTATTTGTACTTCAAAATAATATATTCAAAGAAAACGATTTGTTAAAAAAATTTCAAAACAACTCAGATATGATGAAAGAGTATTTTGGAGAATGTCCAATGGCTCCATCACATGCAAAGGTAATTCTTTATCTTATGACATCAAACTCATCATCAATTTCTCAAATAGCTTCTAATTTAGGAATATTAAAATCAAATATGACACCAATTATTGATAGATTGGTAGAGCATGATTTAGTAAATAAATTTCCTGACCCAAAAGACAGAAGAGTTCTTAGAGTTGAATTGACAGATAAAGCATTTGAATTATTTGATATTGTACAATCTATTCTTAAAGAGTCTATAGTAAAAAAACTATCAAATCTTTCTGATGAAGAGCTAACTTTATTAGATGAACATACACTTAAACTATCAGAAATAGTAAAAAAATTAGTTTAAATGTACATAGGAGAAGCTATCATTATAAAGTTGAATTTTTACACAAAGCAGAAATAGCAGTAGTATAATATATCTAATATTATACTACTGCTATTTCTGCTTTTATGAATATTATTTAATTCTCAAATTCTATTTTCCAGTTGAAGTAGCCAGTATCTGGATTTTTATTGTATTTTAATGTAGCATCAAATTTATTTCCATTTTTAGAAGTTAAAGATTTTACTTTGGTCTCACCTTTTTTTAAAATATTTTTGACCATAGTTTTATTAACTTTCTTTTTGTAGAGACTTAAGTATTTGTCATTTTTCCAAATAACGAACTTACACTCTTTATGATTTTTACAAGCAAATCCTTTATCAAACTCAAGGACATCACCTTGACAAATAGGACATTTACCAAGAGAAGTATTTTCATTATTAGTTTTATTTTCTTTTTTAATATCTGTATCCTTTGATACAGCAATTTCCTTTTCAGAATCAGTCAAACTTTTTTTTGAGCTATTTTTTGAATCTTTTGCTTTTACCTTAGTAAATTTTTTAGTTTTTGAATCAAAAGTATAAGCCTCTGTATTTATATTTTTTGAAGCATCCTGTTTTATGATATTAACATTTTGATATATAAAACTAATAATATGAGTAAGATATTCTTTTCTAGTGTATTTACCTTTTTGAATATCACTTAAACTTTTTTCAAGTTTACCAGTGTAGTCCACATCAAATAAGTCCTTAACAGGAAAAATTTCAACTAAATTTTTTCCAAGGTCTGTTATAAAGTAAGATTTGCCTTTTTTCTTTACATAGCCAACCTGACTTATTTTTTTTAGTACATCGGCACGTGTGGCTGATGTTCCTATTGAATATCCTGAAAGTACAGTTGTATCTTCTTCAGGTACATTTTTACCACAATTTTTCATAGCTTTTAAAAGTGTATCTTCAGTATATGATTTAGGGGGTGTTGTTTGTTTAGTTAATGGCTTTATCTCTAAGACATCAACAATATCATCTTTGTTTACAAATGGAAGTAAATCGTTTTTTTCTTCCTTATTATATACCTCAAGGTATCCCTTTGATTTAAGTACTTTTCCTTTTGTTAAAAAAGTGCAATCATCTACTTTAGTTTTAATTTCTGTGTTCTCATATTCAGCAGGAGGCATAAAATTTGCTATAAATCTATCTTTTATAGCATCATAAACCAATTGCTCATCTTTAGATAAATTTTTGGGTATTATATAAGTAGGAATTATAGCACTATGCGAATCTACCTTAGATGAATCAAAGACCCTTTTTGTTTTAGAAAATTTAATTTTATTTTCATATTCAAGACCAACTTTTAATTTTTCTAAGGTTTGAGAAGCCTTTGAAGCTAAACTTTCTTCTAAAAAAATAGAATCGGTTCTTGGATAAGTTATATACCCACCCTTACCATTACCTTCATAAAGAGATTGACAGACATTTAAAACTTTATCAGAGGTAAAATTAGAGTACTTAGAAGTTATATATCCTTGAAGTGATGTTAAACTAAAAAGTTTTGGTGCATACTCTTTTGACATAGTAACTTTTTTATCTAGTATTTTGCCAGTTTGAGATGTAATTGAAGCTATGATTTTATTTGCATCTTCAAGTGTATCAAATTTACTTTCTTTACCTTTAATATATTTACCTTTATATTCACCATTTTCAGCTTTAAAATGACCCTCTACCTCATAATAAGTTTTGGGAACAAAATTCAGTATTTCCATATCCCTATCATAGACTAATTTGACTGTTGGAAGAATTACTCTACCTATATTTAATAATTTTCCATTTCCATATTTTAATGTAGCAACAGAAGTGAAGTTTATTCCAATTAGCCAATCAGTAATAAGTCTTGTATATCCAGCAGCTTGAAGATTTCTCATTTCATCTTCATCTTTTAAGTTTTTTATACCCCTTGTAATGTCTTCTGGAGTCCATTCATTTACCAAGATTCTTTTTACTGGTTTTTTATTTTTTGCAAGTAAAAATATTAAAAATGCTATAAGTTCTCCCTCTCTGTCATTATCAGTGGCATTTATTACATATTCCACATCTTTTCTGTTTAAAAGTTTTTTTACAGTATTGAATTGTTTAGTTTTAGAACTATCAATTTTGAATTTAAACTTATTTTCAGGCACAAATGGAAAATTATTCATTTTCCAAGAGCCAGAATACTTATCTTTATCATAATCTTTCATATCATATAATGATACTAAGTGTCCAACTGCATAAGTAATTATATAATCATTTCCTTCAAAGTAACCATCTTGTCTAGTCTTTGCACCTAAAAATGATGCTATAGTTTTTGCAACGGATGGCTTCTCAGCAAGTACAAGTTTCATAAAAAATCCTCCTTTAAAACACTAATAATTATATTACCACAAAAAAATAAAAAACTTCAAGAGGCTGAAATTTAAGTTATAATATTTATAGGAAATTGAAAGGAGATATAAAATGTACAATTTAAAAGTAAAAAAATTAAATGACGACGCTATAATACCTAATTTTGCTCACAAAGGTGATGCGGGTATGGATTTGTATTCTATAGAGGAGGTTGTAATACCTTCTGGAGAGACTAAACTTATTAAAACTGGAATATGTATAGAACTTCCTGCTATGACAGAAGCACAAGTGAGACCTAGAAGTGGACTTGCTTTAAAACATTCAATTACTGTGTTAAATACACCAGGAACTATTGATGAAGGATATAGAGGAGAGCTTAAAATCATATTAATAAATCATGGAAAAAATGATTTTAAAGTTGAAAAACATATGAAGATTGCTCAAATGGTAGTAAAACCTATATACGAGATTAATATAGAAGAAGTTAAAGAATTAAGTGATTCTGAAAGAGGAAAAGGTGGATTTGGTTCAACAGGATTCTAAAAAGTTACAAAAAAGTTAAAAAATATAAAATTATTTAATAAGATATAGATTGGCTATATAACTGAGTTTTAAGCTCTTTATGATTAAAAAATATTTATGGTAATTTATGGTATAGAATTATTACTATAGACAAATAGTTACAAGTTTGTAATAATATTAATATAAAAGAAATAATTGATATTCAAAAATAGTGTCATTTATTTCTTTTATGTTAGAAATAAAAAATAAATCTACTAGAAAAGAGGAGATGAGTGGAAAGTTATGAATTTTAATCAAAAGAGAGTAGCAGCCAGTATAATGGCTACCGCGATAATAATGCCTACAATGGGGAATTTAGCATATGCTAATGAGTCTGAAATAGAAAGTTCAACTGTAGAAAGTAGAACAATAACAGGGAATGCAGTAAATTTTAGAAAAGGACCAGGTACAAATAATGCATCTATAGGAAAGTTCTACAAAGGTGATAAAGTTGAGTACATAGGAAAAGATGGTTCTTGGGTAAAAGTTAAATATAATGGGAATACAGGTTATGTACATGAAAACTATGTATCAATAAATAGCCTAGGAAATAGTAATGAAAGTAATGATGCTTCAGTAAAATCAACAAAAGTTGTTACAACAAAGGGATTAAATTTTAGAACAGGTCCAAGTACAGGAAGTTCTAAAATATCTACTTTGGGATATGGTACTGAAGTTGGATACATATCTGAGTCAAATGGATGGTCAAAAATAAGTTCTAATGGTAGAGTAGGTTATGTTTCAAGTAAATATTTAGGAACTAACTTAAGTGATTCTACAAGTGGAAATTCTGGAAACAGTTCAAGTAATCTTGTAAAGGATACAAAAGTTGTAACAGCAAAATCATTAAACCTTAGAACAGGACCAGGAACAGGACACTCTAAAGTGGCTACATTAAGTTATGGTACTGAAGTTGGAAGTATTTCTGAAAATGGAGGATGGACAAAAGTAAATCATGATGACCAAACAGGATATGTATCAAGTCAATATCTTGCAGAAAAAGGTTCTGTTGATACTTCAAGTCCATCTGATTCAACTAATTCTCCAAGTCAGGGAGCTGATAGTGTAATAAGCTTTGCAAAGACACTACTTGGAAAACCATATGTATGGGGAGCAGAAGGTCCAAATAGTTTTGACTGTTCTGGATTCACACAATATGTTATGAAAAAATCTGCTGGAGTTAGTATACCAAGAGTATCTAGAGACCAAAGTAAGTATGGAGCATATGTAAATAGAGGAGACCTTAGAAGTGGAGATTTAATATTCTTTGATACAGAAGGCTCAAATAATGGTTCTGTAAGTCATGTTGGAATATATATGGGAAATGGAGAGATGATACACGCATCTTCAGGTTCATCAAAAAAGGTAACAATATCTAATATAAATAGTAGTTACTATTCAAGTAGATATGTAAATGCAAGAAGAGTTTTATAATCATTTAGATTTAATTATAAAACTTTACAAATAGATATTTCTTTATTGCTTATAAAATAAAAGCAGGTATGATGTCAATAGTATTGTAGATTACTATCTATATTACTGTTGATTTAGTACCTGCTTTTTGTTGTTTATTTATTCTATCTGCGTATAGAAAATGGACAGTTCTTTATAGTTTTTTATATCTTTAAGCGGATTTAAGCTAAAAGAGTAAGTTAGTAAATCGTTGTAGTTTTATATATAAAGAAGAATTTTAGAATATTTTTTGAGATTCTTCTAAGTCATAAGCATCCATTAAAGCTTCACCAAATCTTTGATAGTGAATTATTTCTCTTTGACCTAAGAATTTTAGTACATTTATAACATCAACATCATCTGTTAAGTTTATAAGTTGATAATATGTTGCAAGTGCTTTTTGTTCAGCAGCCATATCTTCATGTAAATCAGTTACAGGATTTGACATAACCGCGATAGGTCTTACATCAAATGGAACTCCATTTGAATCTGTTGGATAAATTCCATATCCATTTTGTGCATAGTTTGAGCCAAGGCCAGCAGCTTTTAATTCTTCTGGAGTCACATCAGAAGTTAACTGATAAACCATAGTACATATAAGCTCAACGTGAGCTAGTTCTTCTGTACCAATATCTGTTAAAAGTGCACGCATATTACCAGTAGGCATTGTATATCTTTGACTTAAATATCTCAAAGATGCAGCAAGTTCTCCATTTGGTCCGCCAAACTGAGTTATAAGAAACTTAGCCATTCTTGGGTCACAAGTTTTTATATTAACTGGGTGTTGTAAAGTTTTTTGATATATCCACATGAATTTTCAATCCTCCAATACTTGATGTCTAATAATTAAATTCTCTGTCCCAAGGCCAAGGTTGCTCAGCCCATTGCCAAGGGCATCTACTTGGAGCATACCCAAAGTTAGTTAAAGGACCATATTTATTTTCGTAAGCATATCTAGCCTGTGCAAATTGGTTACACAATGAATTGTAAGTGTTGATAGCATTTTTATCATCAGGATGAGTGTCTAAATATAAGTTCATATCAACACATGCAAAAGATGTTTCCTGAATTTTTCTCATAAGTTCAGCTCTAGATGAATCTTTCATTATCTTCTACCTCCTCTTAATTTTTTTGGCTTAGCATATAATTCTTTGTTGTACATTTCAGATTCTAATAAATTTAGTTCTGGAAATATAGTTCCAAATTTTAATGCATCAGAAAGGCAGTACATTTCTGTGAAAATTTGATTATTAACATATGGTCTAGCCAAAGATGAACCACAATTTTTTTTAATGTCTCTAGTTTTATTTTCCAAGATGAAAACCTCCTTGTTGTAAATAGATAGGTAAGTCTATCTAGTGTATAATATTCATCCATTTAAAAATCGTTACTCATAATAAAATATTAAATGAGAAAAATAAAAAAGATAATAAAAGAAAGGCATTATTTATGTTATTATAAGTTTATGTGTTATTGTAAACTATAAAGTATTTATTAAAATTAAAGTAAAAATCATAGTATTTTATAGAAGTAGGTAGACTTTTTTGTAAAATATTATTAACATAAATATATGAGGTGATTAAATGAGTGAGCTATCAGGAAAAGGCTGTGAAATTATAGTTCCTTTTGAGGAAAGACTTTCACTAAGGGATATAGAAAAAAGTATTATAAAAAAATATAGAAAACATTTATGGTCTAAGTTTATAAAGGCAATAAGAGATTATAAATTAGTTGAAGAAGGGGATAAAATAGCTGTAGCAATATCTGGAGGAAAAGATAGTATTCTTATGGCTAAAATGTTTCAAGAATTAAAAAGGCATGGACAAGTTAATTTTGATGTTGAATTTATTGCTATGGACCCTGGATACCATGCGAATATAAGGCAATTACTTGTAGATAATTGTGAGTATTTAAATATACCAATACATTTATTCGATTCAAGAATATTTGAAATAGCTGATGAAATTGCAAAAGATTATCCATGTTATATGTGTGCAAGAATGAGAAGGGGAGCATTATATTCAAAAGCAGAAGAATTAGGGTGTAATAAACTTGCATTAGGTCATCACTATGATGATGTAATAGAAACAACTATGCTTAATTTGTTATGTGCAGGAAATTTTAAAACTATGCTTCCTAAGCTTAATTCTACTAATTTTGAAGGAATAAAAATCATAAGACCACTTTATTATATAAGAGAAGAACATATCATAAGATTTATCCAAAATAGTGGTATATGGCCTTTAAATTGTGCATGTATGGTTGCTGCTAAAAAAACTGGAAATAAAAGATATGAGATAAAAGATTTAATAAAAAGTTTAGAGCCAAATTTTAAAAATGTAGAAAAATCCATATTTAAAGCAGCAGAAAATGTAAATCTTGATTCAATACTAGGGTGGCAAAAAGATGGGGAGAAACATTCTTTCTTAGAAAATTATGAATAAAAGTAATTAAAGGAATCACTATAAACAATTGGAAAGGGTGTTTATATTGAAGAGAGTATATATAGATTTTGAGATGAATATGCCAAATTCTAAATCAAAGAGAGATATATTAAATTCAGATATAATTGCAATTGGAGCAGTTATGTATGATGAAAAGACAAAAAATATTGATAAGTTTAAATCTTTAATAAAGCCAGTAAGTAATGCCCAGTTGTATCTTCATATACAAGAGTTGACTCATATATCTTCAGAAGAGTTAAAGTATGCACCAAGCTATGAAGAGGTCATGAGAAAGTTTAAAAAGTGGTTAGGCATATTTTCTGAGATTGAAGGAATATATACTTTTGGTAATTTAGATTTAACATGTTTCAATAACACTGATATGAGAAGTTCTAAAAAAAACAATCATCCAAGGTTCGTAAACAACATTAGAGAGTTATTTGTGGATATAAAAGAGAAATATATAGAGTGTGGTATAAAATGTATGAACTATATATCGCTAAAAAATTTACTTGAATTTGCTAATTTAGAGTTTAGTGGAGATGCACATGACCCATTAAATGATGCATATAATTTATTTATTTTAGATGAGGCAATTACAAATAATGTAGATATACAAAATATTTTAATAATGCTAGATATAATAAGACCTCCGTTTAATAACATAAATCCAGATTTAAATGATTGTTTTGATAAATTTAAAGAATCACTTTATAAAAAAGAAGGAAATTATGATATTGTAGATTTTTCTATTGAGATAATAAAAACTGTGAGAATGTACTTATTGACAATTATAAATATAAATATACAAAACATAGAAGTTATAAAAGATATAGATAAAAAATTGGATACTATAGATAAATTGAAGAATATAGAAGATGGTTATTTTTATTTATTAGAAGATGTGTATTTTGATATAAAAGATTTATTAGAAGATTTAATGCTTTATAGAGTACATGAAGATGAATACAAAAATGAAATAGAAAATATAATAAAGATGTTTGATGAAGATTTAGAGAGTGAGAAAATATATATTGATAAGAATAATAATTTAAATGTTATTAATAAAGTATAGAAAGTTACAACTAATAGAGCAAAATTTGATGATTATGATAGTTTTTGAATAAAAATAGATTTAAATGGAACTAAACTTCTATAAAAATATATAAAATAGTAAT
Source organism: Clostridioides sp. ZZV14-6154 (assembly GCF_020657785.1). Taxonomy (NCBI): domain Bacteria; kingdom Bacillati; phylum Bacillota; class Clostridia; order Peptostreptococcales; family Peptostreptococcaceae; genus Clostridioides; species Clostridioides sp. ZZV14-6154. The sequence goes on from NZ_JAGWCY010000002.1 coordinate 345,555, forward strand.
AAATGTAGAAAGTATATATGCTTTCTACATTTTTAATATTATAGTATTTTAAATTTAAAAAATGTATTATATGTTTTATAATTAATATATTTTATTGATATTTTATGATTGAAAAATATAAAAACTACTTCTTGCGAAAGTAATTGATTTGCTGTATTATAATTTACATGAATATGGAAGACAATCTTAAAAGCTGTATTATAAAAGTGCATATATTTAAATTTTTAACAAATAACTTATTTATTAAAAGATGAAGGGTAGGATGAAGTTATGGGATTTAAAGAAGTAAAAATTGAAGAGCTACAATTTAATCCATTCACTAAAATTGGTAAAGAGTGGTTACTTATAACAGCAGGAAACTCAGACAAATTTAATACAATGACTGCAAGCTGGGGTGGTGTCGGAGTGTATTGGAGTAAAAATGTTGTAACAACTTACATAAGACCACAGAGATATACAAAAGAGTTTGTAGATAATAATGACACATTTACAATTGCATTTTTTGATGAAAAATACAGAGAAGCTTTAAATATTTGTGGTACTATTTCTGGTAGAGATATAAATAAAGTAGAAAAAGCAGAACTTACACCATATTTTGTAGACGATACAGTAGCTTTTGAAGAGGCTAATATGATTATGGTTTGTAAAAAATTATATCATGATACTATGCCACCAGAAAACTTTGATGCTAAAGAAAATGATGAAAAGTGGTATCCAAAGAAAGATTATCATACTATGTATATATCAGAAGTTGTAAAGGTTCTTATAAAAGAATAGATAAAATAAATTTAAAAAATATGTTTAATAGTAAATAGGTATTTTCTTTTAATTACTATAAAATAGATATTTTTTTATTAAAAGATGAACTCTGTTTTCTAGCGTTCATCTTTTTTATTTCCTTATATAGAAATATTTATATGAAGTATTCAAGGATATTTCATATGTATCTATTAATTATCTGTGTTTATTGTACGTAGTCTATTTTAAGAGAGATTCTTTTAAAATGAGATTTACTTAATATATAGTCTTAAGAGTATAAATGCTAACTAATAAAAATATATATTATATTAGGTATTTTAAATCGGTATTTTAAATAAATTTTGAAAATAAAAGGGTGATTTTTTATGGAAAATATAACTAGTTATTTTAGAACAATAGTATGTGTATTTATATGTTTATCGTCTGCATTTATATTTATTCAATTAGCTAGAGTTTTTATTAATAAGAAAAAAACTAGTATAAAAAATAAGTCAAAAAAAGGTTTTCGTTATGATAGCGATTTAATTGAGACAAGGAGAGAAAAAACATATACACAAGATAGAAATAGTGATAAAAATAAGAATATTGATAAGAAATTAAAGGGAGAAAAAGTATTCAAATATGATAATGGAGATTTATATAAAGGTGAGTTTATTGATGGGAAGAAAAATGGATTTGGAACATATATTTTTTCAAGTAAGGAAAGATATGAAGGGTTATGGAAAGATGATAAGATGCATGGAATAGGTAAATATACTTATAGAGATGGTTCAATATATACAGGGGAATTTAAAGATGGTTTAAAAAATGGTCTAGGAAAATTAACTTATCCAAATAATGACATATATAAGGGCTATTTTTTAGATAATAAAAAAAATGGAAAAGGTGTATTATATAAAAGTGATGGAAATAAGCAGGCAGGAATATGGGAAAACGATGAACAATGTAAAAGCTTAGATTTTAAAGAATTAAACAATAAAGAATTAAATAATAATGTTTATCAAAATAGATTAAGTGATAATAAGATAAAAATTTAGTTATTATAGTAAAATAGTATTTATTCATAATGGAATATCTACTGTATATTTAGTAAAATTTGTAAAAATTTCATATATCATATAAAATTAAGTATTGATTAGTATATTGTATAAATATAGAATATAAATATATCCATTTGATAATAAGGAGAAGAGATATGAAAGAATATGTAGTTGTAGATTTAGAAACTACAGGATTAGATCCATATAAAGGTTGTGAAATAATAGAGATAGGAGTAACAGAAATAAAAAATGACGAAATTGTAAAAAACTATTCGAGGTTAATAAAACCTAAGGGTATAATTTCTTCATTTATAACAGAATTGACACATATAAGTAATGAAATGGTAGAAAAAGAGGAGTCTTTAGAGTTAGTTTTACCTAGATTTAGAAAATACATAGGTGATAGAACTATAATTGCACATAATGCAAAATTTGATTTAAAGTTTTTAAATTACTATCTTAAAAAGTTCGGCTTAGAGCCAATAAATAATTATATATGTACACTAGAATTATTAAAAAAATGTAAAAGTTATAAAGGAAAAAATAAGAAGCTTGAAACAGCTTGTGCTTATTACAATATAGAGAATATAAATGCTCATAGAGCTGATAGTGACACTTTAGCAACTGCAAAGCTATTTTTAAAAATAAAAGATGAATATTAATCGCAAATATAGAGAAAATTAGTGAAAATATCCTTTATAAAATTGACCCTTAAACTTACAATTTTGTTCTTTGATTTATTTTGTGGAACAATGTATAATGTACCTTATATAAAGAAGGGAGACTAAAATGGGTTATTACAATGATGATGATAATAATAAAATAAGACGTAAAAAAGTCAGTAATAATAAAGATAGTAATAAAAAATCTAAACATTCTTATACTTCAACAAGTAAAAAAAATAAAAATTCTCAGACAGCCTCTAGTAAAAGAATGAATGAAAAGGTAGATTCACAAAATATTATAAAAAGAGATAGTTTTACAAGAGATAATGTAAGACCTTTAAATACAGATTATGGTCAAAGAGATAGACGAAGAGTTGAGTACAAGCAAAGAGATAGAAAGTTAAAAAGTAAAAAAAGAAGAAAGCAAAAGAGAATTAAAATAGCTAGAGCATTATTATCTGTTATGCTAGTGGCACTCATTATATTTTCAGTTGCAGGTGCAATTTTTACAGTTTCAGCTATAAAAGGTTCACCTGAAGTTACTAAGAAATTAATTAAGTCTAAATATATAAGTAGTGAGGTTGTCAGTATAAAACAAATGCCAAAGGACTTAAAACAGGCTATAGTTTCCATAGAAGATGAGAGATTTTATAAGCATAAAGGAGTAGATGTTATTTCTTTAGCTAGGTCAGTACTTAATAATGTGTTTACAGATACAACACAAGGAGGAAGTACTATAGATATGCAAGTTTCAAAAAATCTGCTTACAAGTGACGATAAAACTATGAAGAGAAAAATAAGGGACATGTATAATGCAAAGCAGATGAATAAGATTATGAGTAAAGATGAAATCCTTGAAGCTTATTTAAATAATATGTACCTAGGAAAAAATGCATATGGAGCTGCAAAAGGAGCTGAAGTGTATTTTGGTAAAAAAGTTGGAGAGTTAAACCTAGCTGAATGTGCTATGCTTGCAGGTATGACCAATAATCCTGCTAGGTATATTGACCATGGAGAGGCTAAAAAGAGACAGTTGACTGTATTGTATAAAATGCATGAACTTGGTTATATAACTGATAAAGAATACAGAATAGCAAAGGCTGATGATACTCCATTTAAGTCAGAGATTGATTAAATTTGTAAAAAATATAGTGTTGTCAATATATAGAATATAATAAAAGTTTGATTTGCCACCATATTGCTACTATAAGTTATAATTTGGTGGCAAATTATTTTATATATTCTTGAAAATATTTATAGTTTTATATTCTACAATCAATCTATTAATAAGAAATGAGTTAGAGAAATGAGTGAATTTTTATTTAGAGTGTTAGTTTAACAGTTAGATTTATATACCTTAGTATTGTTTCTTAAGAAATATATATTGTTTCTCAAAAAGTAAAAAGTCACTCTTAGTGAAAGAGTGATTTTGAGCTTGATATAAAAATTGAGTGTTATAAAAAATAGCTTACTACAGTTGATTATGAAACTTCACTCTAGAGCAATAGATTGTAGTTTCTTTTTTTGTTTTTGATATTATTTTACATCTTCATTATATATAATTTTATAAAAAATAAAACCATAAAGATTATAATATAAAAAATAAATATACTTGAATTAAATTTGTATCATTTATTATAAGATTATTTAAAAGTAGATAAAACTAAAAAGGATTTTCTAGAAAATAAAATCTATCTAATTATGCTTATTTACCAAGACCATCACTTGATATAAATATGATTCTACTACATTTTCTCCGTACTCTAGCATAAAATCATCTAGCAGTGTATCTATAAAATTACAATAATCATGTGAACTACTAATACAAGCAGTTAATACATGTGTACACGTATCTATTTTTTCCATAAACATTTTACATCCCCCTAAAAAACTTTCATAAAAACAAAAAGAAAATATCTTTTTGGCAACTGGCTGACATAACTCATAAGATACTTTATAAGTCTTAGTCCCTATAGCTTTGCGTCACTAAATTTCTCTAGTTTTGCCGATTTAGTTTTATTCTACACCTATATAATACTAGAATGTAATCCATTATTCAATATTATTATGAGAAAATAAAAAAAATTTTAAATTATGAAAAATATTTTGCTTCAAAAAACAAAATGAATGCATAAATTATATGGAAATACTTGTATGTAGTTGTGTATTAAAAAGCACCTATCATTAATTTAGGCTAGAGAAAATATTAGGAAATGATAGGGTATGAAAAAAGAAGAATTTAAAAAAACTTATATGGTAAAAATTGGATGAAAAGGTTTGCTTTAATTCTCTTGCATATAAGACTCTATTGAGATAGAATTTATTTATGCATAAATTGACTTACACTATAGTGTGGTAGTAAAATAAAGAAAGTATTTTAGCTTTGAAACAAGAGATTTTTAAAAAATATACATAAAAATTTAATATCAAAAGTAATTTAAAGATTAGTCTAGTTTATTTCCCCCAAAAGTATTATAATGTTCTTTGTGTGTAAAAAAGGAATATTCATATTAGATACTACTCAAGATAAAAATATTAATAATATAGTAAAAGATTTAATGAATTATGTTATTAAATCTAACTTTTAATATTTTAAAAAAGATTAGAAAATTAACATAAAATGTAAAAATTCACAATTTTTTCATAAAGTATTTGACTAAAAAATTCTCTTGTTGTAGAATTATGTTAGAAAGAGTTTTGGGGGAGGTGTAAATCATGATAAAAAAAATACCACAAGCAGAACTGAAAGTAATGAAATTTATTTGGAGAGTAGATGCTACGGTAACATCAAAAGATGTTATTGAAGCAATGGAGCAAGAATATGGATGGAAACAAACTACAACACTGACACTTTTATCAAGACTAGTAAAAAAAGAATTCTTACATGCTCAAAAAATAGACAGATATACACATTACACAATAGTGGTTAAGCACCAGGAATATTTAAACTTTGAGACAAAGGATTTCCTAAGTAATATACATAATGATTCTTTGGTAAGTTTAATTTCAGCTTTACATGAGGATGAAGTTATAGATAAAAATAAGCTGGATTTTCTAGAAAATTACTTTGATAATTTAAAGGATGAATAGTTATATGATACAAGTTTTTGAAAATCTTATACAGACAACTATTATATGTAGTATTGGTATTTGTCTATTATTATTTTTGAAAAGATATTTATTTAAGAATTTTAGTAAAAAGTTCAATTATTATATTTGGTTGATAGTAGTCTTTAGGATGTTGCTTTTTCTGTTTAATTATACAGTAGTGTATGAAGTAAAAGAATCGAAAAGCAATAATGCAGTAGGAAATAATATTACAGAAATCAATGTTCCTACAGATAATAATTTTATATTGTATTTAGCTTATTTATGGATATTTGTAGCTATAGTTATTGCAGTGTATACTTTTGTAAAGTATACAAAATTTAAAAATCTTGTTGTCGATGTATCTTATGATATAGAAGATGATGATGTTAACTGTCTTTACAAAGATTTATTGAAAGAGTTAAATATAAAAAAGAAAATTGAATTAAGAGGTTCTGATGAATTTATAAGTCCAGCAGGTATGGGATTATTTAAATCGTACATATTTTTACCAGATTATCCTTATAGTAAGGATGAGTTAAATTGGATTTTAAGACATGAATTGATGCACTTTAAAAACAAAGATATTTTAATCAAGTTTGCAGTATTATTTGTGAAAATAATATATTGGTTTAATCCACTTGTTTATATAATGAGCAATAGAATAAATATCGATTGTGAATTATGTTGTGATGAAGGTGTTTTGAATGATTGTTCTTTAAAAGATAAGAAAGAATATGCATTAGCACTTATAAAGTCAATTAAGATGAGTAAGAATTATCAGAGTGGGATTTTGACAACAGAGTTTAGTAAGACAAATTTAGAAAAGAGACTTGAGAGTATTGTTAAGAAGAAAGGTAGAAATGGTATTATTATAGCCTTGATTTTGGTTTGTATATCCTCAATAACTTATTTTAACTTTGAAGAAATAAGTCTTGGTAATTTTAATACTCTAAGAACAAGAGGAATTTTTGATAATACAAGAGTCGACCTTAAAGATGACAATGTATTAGGTCGTGTATTTATGCATTAATAAAGAACTAATTTAAAAGTAAATAGTATTATCTAATATTATTTAAAATAAACATATTCAGGAGGAATAAAAATTTGAAAAGAATAACAAAAACTTTAATAATTACAAGTTGTCTGGCTTTTGCATTTAGTGGCACTGTATTTGCAAATTCAGATAACAAAAACTCTAACTATGCAAATTCATTAAATGAAGAATCTGTTAAAAAATCATTTACAGTATCAGGTTATGAATTTACATATCAGAATGCACCAGAAAAGTTTAAAAAAGATTATGAGAAGAGTTGTGAGGAACTTAATATAAAACCTTCTCCAAATCACAAAATCTTTGTACCAGAGGAAATTATGAGTAGTTATGAACTAGAAGAATACAAAGAAGCTAGAGATTTGTTTGATGTTCAATATGAAAAGGGTGTTTTTAAAGTTGTAGGTACTGGTAAGAATTATTCTGTAGATATAACCAATACTATAGTAGGATATAATCATACAAAAAGTGGTAATGCTGTGCATCTAGTTCAAGTTTTATGTAATAATTTAGCTGGTACTGGCCTAAAATATGATAGTCAATTTGGAAGTGCCACATATAATGCAGTGAAGAAACTACAAGGTAAGCTTGGTTTGCCACAAGATGGAATTGTGGGGAAACAAACGTGGGAAGCTGCAGCAAGAAGACTTCCATAAAGATAAATTAAAGGAGTTGTCTCAAAATTGATTTTTTTCTAATCAAATTTTAAGTTCAACTCCTTTGTTGAATTTTTATATGTTGTTCTTTATTATTATTTTAAATTTTAATATTGAGTAAATTTGAGAATGAGAAATAAAGTATATGTATTTTTAAACAAATTAATTACATGGCTATTTCAAATAATTATTTTCCAAATCTACATTTCTGTATTCTATTATGCAATTATCAATATTAAAGGCTAATACCATTAGATAATGTCCAGTTTTTACATTTTTATCGCATATTATAAGAAATATCTTAAATTTGTAGCATTCAATCCTTTTACTATTATTATATTTAAAGCATTTGCCACAAAAAACAATCATCACACTTTTCACATTTATACACATGTACTTCAAATGTATATCTATTTCTATTTGTTCTCTTTTTTAGATATGTAGGTTTAAGAAGTCTATTATTAGCACAAGTATATACATCTGATTCAGAATCATATTTTATTATTCTCTCTTCTTTATATATAGGTTTTAAAGTTACTCTTTTTAATTTGTTATTTTAATGTATGAATTAAGGTTGTGATTTTCTAAATATTTACAGTTTTCTTCATTTACATATCCAGTATCATAAACAATATTTTCAAATTGCATTTCTTAGTTATTTTTTATATTTTTCAGAATAGAGATAAGTCTTTGAGCGCAATCTTAATATCCAGAGCTACTATGTACTCATTTTCTATAGCTAATTGAAGTTATATACTGGTTTCAAATGTCAGTTTTTCTTATGATACTTTTCTCTGTATAAATGTAGAGTTAATGTAAGTTTTAGAAAAACTGCTTCAATCATTGAAAATACTGTTTTAATAATCATATTTTTATATCTTTCAATAGAATCTTTCAAAATTTATATGTTTCTTGAAGTATTGTTTTTCTCTTACCTTTTCTATATAAACTCAATTTTCATTTCTATAGATTTGTCAAGAAGTAAATCTATCATTTCTTGCATAGGATCAACTGAAACAAAGTCTTGGGTTAGTTTATATCCTATAATCACTTCCATATAACCCTACCATCAATATCCTTAACCTCTTGACAACCAGTCAAAATCATAGTCTCACATAACTCATTTCTAACCTTATCTATAAAAAACTCAACACCATCAAGACCTCCACCAAAAGAAGCAGTAACAAAAGGTCTTCCCATCAAAACAGCATCAGCACCCAAACCTAGCATCTTAACCACATCAACACCAGTTCTAACACCACCATCAGCAAGTATAGTTATCTTTCCTTTTACAGCATTAGCTATATCTGGAAGTACCTCACAAGTACCGGGAGTATAATCAAGCACCCTTCCACCGTGATTTGAAACAACAATAGCACTAGCTCCAGACTCTACAGCCATCAAAGCATCATCTACAGTCATAATTCCCTTTATTATAAAAGGCAATCTAGTCGCTTCAACCAACTCTCTAATCTCTTCAACTGTCTTAGGTGAAAAAGGATTTTCTTGAAGCTGATTATTAATCAATCCACAAGCATCAAGGTCTACACCAACTGCAAAAGCACCAGCCTCTTCAGACAATCTAATTTTTTCTATTATCTTTGAATTTTTCCAAGGTTTTATAAATACAATTCCATTTCCAGCATTATCTTTTAAAACATCTAAATTATTCAATAAAAAAGTATCTATATTAGTATCGCCAACCATGGCATAGATTCCAGAATTAGAGCAACCTCTAACAACAGGTTCGATATATTCTTTTTCAGAAATCTTACCACCCATATTTAACATAGTCCCTGATACAGGTGCAGCAAATATAGGAGCACTCATTTTTTTACCAAATAACTCGATAGTAGTATCTGGATTTGAAACATTATGTATTACTCTCATATTTATCTTTACTCTTTCCAAGCTTCTTCTATTTTCTATAAAAGAAGAGCCACTTCCTTTTCCTCCCATGCCAGGAACATTTCCAGCACAAGCTAATCCATTACAAATCTTACAGACTTTACACTTTCCATTAAAGTTCTCTCTAGCAGATTTTAATAATTCATTATAGTTCATATCAAATTCTCCTTTTCGTTATATTAAAATTGAGTATTACTATATTGAAAATATCTTAATTGTAAATGAAGAGATGATATTGTGATTAGTTAAACTGAATAATACATATTAGATATTTTTATTATTGTAGGTAAGTAAATTATAACATATAGGATAAATAAACTTAAATTATTTTGTTGATATAGTGGATGTATAAGATATTTATTAAAATTCAAAAAGGCTATATATAGATTTTTTTAATCTATATATAGCCTTTAAATTTATGTCAATTTCTTTTTTATTAATGAATAAATAATATAGAATACAATATACAAAAAAGTTGCTCAAAATGTTAGGCTAATCCCCATTTACAGAGCAACATCATTATGCTATGTAAATTTGAATCAACAATGTTTTCACCATACTTCAACATAAAGTCATCTAATTGTGTGTCTATAAATGAATAATATCCACTTATGCTATCAATATATGCAGTCATTAAGTGTATACATTCATCACTTTTATCTTTATACATCTGTATCTCCCCCTATACAATATATAAAATTTGATACTAAATCGTATCTTATAAAATAGTTAAGTGTGTTACATTTATATTCAATCTCTATATTTATATCCTTATATTAATAGGTAAAGTGAATTTTGACAATAGGTTTTGAAAAACTGGATGTTCAAAACGTAAAATTGGGTTTTAAGATAATTAAGCAAGTTATATGTATACAATATATATATAACTTACTTAATTACAAATATTATAAAATTATATAACAATTACTTTTATTAAGAATGTTTAAGTGGTAGAATAACTTGGGAGATTAATAATTATTAGGAGGATATAATATGAGTTCGTACAAGTTTATATATGAAGATAAGGAATATTCATTAAAAGAGGATAATTGCAGTGCTTTAATAAATGATGAAGAAAGTCCAATTCAAGGAATAAGTATTCCAAAAATAATTGAGATACTTAATGAATCAGAAGAGGTTGATTTTGATATAGAATACTATCAAGAAGCATGCCCATTATGCTTAGAGGGTGTAAAAGAAAAGAAGAAATTCTTTCCATTTTTAGAATATCATTTTTATATTTTTAGTAAAGATGGAAAATATGTAATAAGTAATATATCTAATGATTATAAAGGGATGTCTTTTAATAAATTATCAAGAGCAAATAAAGTTGATAATAGTTACATTGTAAGTGTGATAATTTGCGAAAATTGTCAAGATTATATAATTCAAATAGAAAATTGTATAGTTTAGGGTAACTTATGTCTTAATTTAGGAGAAATTTCTAAATTGAGACACCGACTTTTTTTAAAAATAGTATGGAAAATTACTAAATTTATGAGATAATGAAAGTCGGAGGTGGGTTACAATATATAATAAATATTTGGAAGATATAGATAGTATAATTTTAGACTCAATGTTTAAACTGACCTTGAATGAGAAACTATTAAATAATAATGACTTTTTTGAAAAAAGAATTGATGAAATTAACAATTCAATTAATTACTATAAAACTGAACAAAGTAGTTTAATGTTATTAAAATTAAATTTTTTGCTAGCTTTACTGTATGGGATTCAAGGATTTAGTGAAAGAATGAAAAAGTATATTTTGATTTCCTGTAAATATATTGAACAATACTTACCTAAAGATTATGTGTTTTTAGCACGATTTTATTCACAAATAGCCATTTTAAGTTTAAAGAATGAAGATGTAAATAGAGCAAATCTATATATAGATAAATTTAATCTTATTTGTAAGGATAGCAATTTTTTAGTTGAAGAAATTATTTTTGAATCTCAATTGATTTATATTAAAGCAAGTAAATGTATTGATTCTTCTATAATAATTAAGGAAATAGAAGACTTATATATAAAAGTAAAAGAAACTAATGATTTTAATTGTAAAAAAATATATTTTTTTATAATTGGGAAGATATATTTTTTATTTTTAGATGATGCATTAATTGCTAAAATGAATTTCTTAAAAGCAAGAAAATATGCAGACTTATCAAAAGATATAGAAGTATGCTCACTATGCAATATAAAGCTAGGGGAATGTGAATGTTCATTTGAAAATTATGAAGGAGCAAGAGAATACTTTAATGAAGTAATAAAGAATAAGAAATATACAAACGTAAATATGATTCAAAAGTATAGAGCATCAAATAATATAACTAAATTATTAATAAAAACTAAAGACTATTCAGGTGCTATAAATAATTTAGCAAAATCTGAAGTATATTTGGAAAAATTTAAGAATCAAGATTTAAAAGAAGTAGAAAAATTAGACTTATGTATAAATCTAGCTATGTACTATACAGAAAGTAATGAGAAATCATTTGAGCAATCAACTTGTTATTTAAATCGGGCTAAGAGTTTATTAAATAACATAAATAGTGTAGAGGAGTATATAATATATGATTTAGAATTAATTTATCATCAGGTTAATATATATTATATATTTGAAAATTATGAAAATGCTTTAATTACAAGCAAAAAGCTTCTTGAAAAGGCTAAAGAGGCTAAAAATTATAATTATGTAAAAGAAGCATATAAAACTATACACATGTGTTTTGAGAAGATACAAGATTATGAAATGAGTATGAAATACTTTAAAATGTACTATGAGTTAAAACAGATGTATATGAAAGCTAGGAATAGAAATTATATAGACTCTTTAAATTATAGACATGAACATATCGAAAAAGAAATAAATAATATGAAAAAAATAAAACTCGATTTAGATAAGAAAAAATATATTGACCCTTTGACAAATGCTTATAATAGGGTATATTTGAATAATTTTTTAGAAAAACAAGAGATTAGTGAATACAGTACTGCATTTATGATAGATGTAGATTATTTTAAGGAATACAATGACACTCATGGTCATTATAATGGCGATGTTGCTCTTAAAAATATAACTATGATAATAAAAAGATATTTAAAAGAGGACATGTCTGTTATAAGGTATGGAGGAGAGGAATTTTTAATATTGTCTATATGCAAAGATTATAGAAAAAGCAAGGTATTTGGAAAAAAGTTATGTAAGGTTGTAAAAAAATTCTTGAATGATAATTTGACGATTAGTATTGGTATTGATACATGTAAAAATAGTAGTATAGATATAAGTGAAATAATTGAAAATGCGGATAAAGCCTTATACAAAGCAAAACAAAATGGAAGAAATAGATGTTTGCATTATTATGATTTTAAGAATTTTTAATTGTTGAAATAGGATTGGTGATTTACTTGAAAGGGAGTTTAATAGAAGATTTAAAGAGAAATATAAAAAAGATAGAATATGATATGTTGACTAAGTTCTATCTAAATTTAACCGATTTAAACTACATCTTGGATTATCACAAAGACCTTTTAAATACAAAAATAGATGCTAAAGATAAAGTATATATTTTATATTTAATTAGTCTAATAAACTATGTAAAAAAAGATAGAGAAGCATCGTATAACTATTTGATGGATTCACTAAAAGATATTAAACAATTATCATTAAAAGATGATGCAGATATAATATCTAAGATTTATATTTATCTTACTCTATCTGCTATTTCTATAAAAAAATATGATAAAGCAAATCATTTTTATTTTTTAGCCAAGAAAATTATAAAACAACAACGTTTGAATGAATTATTGGTTTTGTTCAATATGAGTTTATGTGTAGAAATAAGTGCATTATATAAAACTAAATCTGAAGTAGTACTCTTAGTAGAGGAAGTATCTTTTTTTAAAAAATTAAAAAATAAAGTTCTTGTAAGTAGAGCAAATTATATATTTGGTAGGGTATATCTATACTTATTTAACAACTTTATAAAAAGTATGGAGTACTTGATTGAATGTCTAAGACTAGCCCAGGAAAATAATCTATATTCTATAGAAGCTTTTTGCAAATGTATAATAAGCCTCTGTTATTTAGAAAGTGGGAATAACAGAGAAGCTATAAAGTATATAAAAAATGCACTAGATGTTGCACATAATAATAATTCAGTATGTTCAACTGAAAGAGTAGCAATAAAAATAGACCTTATATGGGCATATTTAAGAGAAGATATGAATAAAGAAGCAGAAGTTGTTTTAGAAAAAACTATAAAACTGATGGATGTTGTTGAAGGTGTATATAAAGATTATTTGTATTCATTCATATTTTTATATTCAGCCGAAATTGAGTTAAAGAAAAATACTTGTAATTTTGAAAGAGTAAATGCATATTTGATTTTATCAAAAAACATATATAAAAGTTTTGGAGATGTTTTTATATATAATTCTAAATTAGATTATATTTATAAGTTGTATGGAGATTTATATATAAAATTTAACAATGTAGATGAAGGAATAAGATATTATTTAAAAGGTTTAAACTTAGTTAAAAAAAGCTCATTAAATCCTAAAAAAATGTCGATGTTTTATGGTCTAATAGCAAAAGGATATGAATTGAAAAAAGAGTTCAAACTAGCAATTGAATATTATAAAAGTATGGATTGGTATTCAGATAAGTGGGAAAAAAACAATTCTTATAAAACATCACAAGGTATTCATAAACAATATGAGTTAAGACAAAAACAAGAAAGTTTAAGATTACTTGTAGATGATAATAAGAAATTGGAAAATGATATTTTAACTGATGGACTAACTAGACTATATAATAGAAGATACTTAGAACAGCAATTGAATTTATTCAATGAAGGTAGAGATAAAAATATGATGGCAATATTGATTGATATAGATTATTTTAAAAGCTATAATGATAACTATGGTCATCCAGCAGGAGATAAAGTTATAATTAAAGTAACTGATATTATAAAAAATGTATTTATAGATATTACTGAACACATAATTAGATATGGAGGAGAGGAAATCTTAATATTAGTAGATTCTATAAAATCAATAAATGTTGAAGAAATCGATAAGATAGAAATATATATTAAAAGAGTTTTTAAACTTCTTGAATTTGAAGGAATTGAACATATATACTCTAAAGTAGAAAATTATGTGACTATAAGTGCTGGAGTAAGTATAAAAAGATGTTGTAGTAGAAAAGATGTCGAAATATTAATTGAAGATGCAGACAAAAACCTATATAAATCCAAAAAAGCAGGTAGAAATCAGTATATACTATAATTTAAAATTGAGGTGATTTTATTGCAAAAGAAGATAGGAATTATAGCCTCTGATATTGAATTAAAAGAAAGAATAGAAGAATTATATAGAGAAGATGTAGAAAATGGAACTATAATAATCGACATACTTAATCTTGATTTAATGGAAAATCAAGGACGTATACTTGTTGAGAAAGGTGCTCAAGCTATAATCGGTAGAGGTGGAGGTTATAGTTTAGTAATAGACACAGTAAGTGTACCTGTAATACCCATGAATATGAAATCAACTGACCTTCTAAGAGCAATAGAAATGGCAAAGAGATATTCTAAAAAAGTAGTATTAATACTTGGAGATAATGAAGTTTCTTTTGATTATGTTGGTTGGAGAAATGTCATAAGTACTGAAATAACTGAAGAATGGTTTGAATCCAAATACGAAATAAGAAGTAAGGTTATAAAATATAGAGACCAAAAAGATGAAGTTGTAATAGTTGGTGGAGGTTTGGCATGCTCCTTTGCAAGACAATATGGTATTGATAGTGTATTTGCAACTGCCAGTGACGAATCTATAAGAGAAGCTGTTGAGTATTGTAAGAAATTATTAGATACATTAGGCGAGGAAAAGTTTAATAATGAAGTATTGAGAAATATATTAGATGGTATAAAAGATGGAGTAATTGCTATAGATAGTAGCGGAAGTATAATTTTGTACAATGAAAGTGCAAAAAACATGCTTAAAGTAGAAAGGAAATGTGCACTTAATAAATATATTCTAGATGTATTTCCAAAAATGGGATGGCTATTAGATTGTCTACATGAAAAAGATGATGCAGAAGATAGAAAGATAAGGAATATAAACAACTTGATTGTTAATACTAGAACAACATTAATAAAAGTAGATGATAGCACTTATGGAGTTTTAGGAATAATACAAGATATAACTAAACTGCAAAATTTAGAAAGAAAAATAAGATTTGATTTAAATCAAAAAGGTCTATATGCTAGATATACTTTTGATGATTTTTTATTTAAAGATAAATTAACTAAGGAATTTATTGAAGAAGCTAAAAAAATCGGAAAAAGTGATTATACAACGCTACTTTATGGAGAAAGTGGGTCTGGTAAAGAAATTATAGCTCATAGTATACATAACATAAGCAAAAGAAAAGATAGACCTTTTGTGGCCATAAACTGTGCTACTATAGCAGAAAACTTACTTGAAAGTGAGCTTTTTGGATATGAAGAAGGTGCATTTACAGGTGCTAGGAAAGGTGGAAAAAGAGGGTTATTTGAACTTGCTCATGGAGGAACTCTTTTTCTTGATGAAATAAACAGTCTCTCATTTAATATTCAGACAAAACTATTAAGAGTAATAGAGGAACGACAAATAATGAGAATTGGCTCTGACTATATAATACCTTTGGATATTAGAATCATAGCAGCTACCAATGAATTTTTAACAGAAAAAATAGTTATGGGTACATTTAGAGCTGACTTATTTTATAGATTAAGTAGTCTAGAGATAAACATCCCTCCTTTAAGAGATAGAAGAGAAGATATAATACCATTGTTCAATAATTTTGTAAATGAAGTGCTAAAGGATGATGGTTTAAATGGAATAAACAGTATAGATGAAAATTTTGCTCTAACTAAGGATGAGATAGATGCGCTGTATAATTATAGTTGGCCTGGAAATGTGAGAGAGCTAAAAACAATAGCTCAAAAGTATGTTGTGACAGGAAAAATTAAATTAAGAAAAGAGCAAAACTTTAAGGCTAAAGAAGCAGTACCTAGTTCTAGTATAGAAGAATTTAATGTTGAAACAACAGCAAGTATGGAAACCACAGATAAAGTCATAGATATAAGTAAGATGAATGATGGTAAGGTAAGTATAGATATAAAAGAAGTAAATAAATATGTTGAAGAAAAAATAATAAGCATGCTTTTTGCTCAGGGGCTTTCCAAAAATGAAGTAGCACAAGTTCTTGGAATAAGTAGAACATCCTTATGGAAAAAATATAATAAAAATATTTAGATATAATTACATATAGATTATTTTGAAGTAATGTTAATTTTTCAGAACGAATGTTAAGAAAAATTAACATTATTTTTTTGTGGAATTTTATTTTTTCAGACAAGCACATAGATTTATAAGAAAAATAACTTAAATACTTAATTTTAGTAGTGAAAAAAATCAGAATTCTAAACAAAAGTAGTTTTACATAAAGTTAAATTTGTTGGCATGCTAATTGCTTAATATAAATGTGAGAGTAAATACAATTTTAGGGGTGATGGTATGAGTCAAAGTATGGTTGGTAAGCATGCAGTGTGGCCAAAAGAAAATGATGTTATATTTAGCTTATCTGGAAGAGCTCAAGCAGCAGAAAAAGCTTTAGGTATGGATAATGTAATAAATGCAACAATAGGCGCTCTAATGGATGACTCAGGAAAATTAATAACAATGAAAACTGTATATGATGAATATAAAGCATTAGATAACTGTGACATAGGTGCATATGCAGCTCTTGAAGGTCAGCCAGACTACTTAGAAGCAGTTAAAAAAGTATTTTTCAGAGATTACTTACCAGAAGGACATATAAGAGTATTAGCTTCACCGGGAGGAAGTGGTGCAATAAAACTAGCAGTATGGAATTATACAAATGAAAGTGACGAAGTTTTAACATCTGATTGGTTTTGGAGTCCATATGTTAGTATAGCTGAAGAAGCTAATAGAAAAGTAGTAAACTACCAATTGTTTGATGAAAATAGAAAGTTTAATTTTGATTCATTCAAAGAAAATTTTGTGAATATAGCAGAAAAACAAGGAAGAGTTTTTACAATTATAAATACACCAGCTCACAATCCAACAGGATATAGTGTTGCAGATGATGAGTGGGATAAAATATTAGACTTATCAAAAGAAGTTGCAAAAGATAAAGATAAAAAGATAATATTTTTCGTAGATTCAGCATATATTGACTTTGCAGGCGATGATGATGTATGTAGAAAATTCTTTAAGAAATTTTCTAACTTGCCTGAAAACGTTCTTGTATTAGTTGGTTTTAGTATGTCAAAAGGATTTACAGCTTATGGAATGAGAATGGGAGCTATAATTTGTATATCTTCAAGTGAAGATGTAGCTGAAGAGTTCCATTATTCATGTGTTCATTCATGTAGAGCAAACTGGTCGAATTGTAATAGAAGTGCTATGGCAGTTCTATCTAATATTGTGAATGACCCTAAAAAATTCAAAGAATATGAGGATGAAAAAGAAGTATACAAAAGAATGCTGACTAGAAGAGCAGATGTATTTGTAAAAGAAGCTGAAATAGTAGGATTAGAAATTCTTCCATATATAGCAGGTTTCTTTGTAAGTATACCATGTGATAATCCAAGAGAAGTATGTGAAGAGTTAACTAAACACAATGTATTTGCAATTCCATTGAAAATGGGATTAAGATTTGCAGTTTGTGCAGTTTCAGAAGAAAAATGTAAGAAAGCACCAAGTGTTATAAAAGAAGCACTTGAAAGTTTAGAAGTAAAAATAAATAATTAATTTCATTGAACAAATTGGGTGGACTATGAATTTAATAATTGTAGATGGAGGGAATTTTATATGAAACAATTGATGACAGGTAATGAGGCAATTGCACGTGGAGCATATGAGGCTGGTGTTAAATATGCATCTGCATATCCAGGTACTCCAAGTACAGAAATACTAGAAAATTTAGCAACATATAAAGATGCAATAGTTGCAGAATGGGCTCCAAACGAAAAGGTAGCACTTGAGGCTGCTATAGGGGGTTCAATTGCAGGAGCAAGAACTATGGCTTCTATGAAACATGTTGGTGTAAATGTTGCAGCGGATCCAATATTTACTTATGCATATACAGGCGTAAATGGTGGTATGGTACTTATTACTGCAGATGAACCGGGAATGCATTCATCTCAAAATGAACAAGACAATAGAATGTATGCAAAGTTTGCAAAGATACCTTTATTTGAACCATCAACTAGCCAAGAAGCTAAAGATATGATAAAAGAAGCTTTTGAAGTAAGTGAAAAATACGATACACCAGTTTTATATAGAGTTACAACAAGACTCTGTCACTCAAAAGGTTTAGTAGAGTGCTATGATAGAGAAGAAGTTGAAATTAAAGAGTATGTGAAAAATGCCAAAAAAATGGTTACTGTTCCAGCAAATGCTCAAATAAGAAGAGGCGTTGTTGAAGAGAGAATGGAAATTCTTAAAAAATTCTCAAATGAAACTGACTTAAACTACTATGAAATAAATGATACAAAAATAGGTGTTATAGCTTCAGGTATGTGTTGTAATTTTGCTAAAGAAGTATTTGAAAAAAATGCATCATATATGAAGTTAGGATTTACAAATCCATTACCTTATGAAAAAATAAAAGAATTTGCAGACAAAGTAGATAAAATATATGTAATAGAAGAAAACGACCCATTTATAGAAGAACAAATAAAAGCATATGGGATAGATTGTATTGGAAAAGATGTAATACCTCCATATGGAGAAATGACACCAGATGTTTTAAGAAAAGCTATATTTGGAAAAACAAATGATACTATAGAATATAAAGCTGAATTAGTAACACCAAGACCACCAAGTTTCTGTGCAGGATGTCCACATAGAGGATTCTTCTATGAACTTGGAAAGAGAAAAAATTTAATAGTTGGTGGAGATATAGGATGTTATACTCTTGGATTTGCTCCTCCATATAATGGAATAGATTATGTTGTGTGTATGGGTTCTGCTTTTGGAACTGCACATGGTGCTCAAAAAGTTCTTAATATGAAAGAAGGAAATGAAAAGAGATTAGTAGGTGTACTTGGAGATTCAACTTTCTTCCATACAGGAATAAATGGTCTTTTAGATGTAGTTTACAATAGAGGGAACTCTATATCAGTAATATTAGACAATAGAATAACTGGAATGACAGGACATCAAGAAAATCCAGGTTCAGGATATACTTTACAAGGTGATAAAACTAAAGATGTTGACATAGAAGGATTAGTTAAAGCTTGTGGAATAGAACATGTAAGAGTTATAGACCCTAATAATCTAAAAGAAGTAAATGAAGCTTTAGATTGGGCTTTGGCTATAGAAGATGAACCATCTGTAATAATCACAAGATGGCCATGTGTACTTAAGAAATTCTCTAAAGAAGATATAGAAGAGTTTGATAATCCATTTAAAACTAAGTGTAAGGTTGACCATGATAAGTGTATAGGATGTAAATTATGCTTAAAAACTGGATGTCCAGCACTATCATTTGATAAAGAAAATAAATTATCAAATATAGATAGAAATCAGTGTGTAGGATGTGGAGTATGTTCACAAGTTTGTCCAAAACAAGCAATAGTTAAGGAGGAAAAATAATATGACTAAGAGTATACTTTTGGTAGGTGTAGGAGGTCAAGGAACTATACTTGCTAGTAAATTATTAACTATGGGATTGATGGAAGCTGGATATGATGTAAAAATGAGTGAGATACATGGTATGAGCCAAAGAGGAGGTTCAGTTTCTTCACAAGTTAGATATGGAGATTGTGTTCATTCTCCAGTTATAGAAATTGGAGGAGCAGATATCTTAGTATCTTTTGAAAAGATGGAAGCTTTAAGATGGTTTAATTATCTAAAACCAGAAGGAAAAGCTTTAGTAAATAATCATAGAATAGATTCTATGACTGTTTTAATCGGAGGAGCTGAATATCAAGAAAAAGATATAGATGCGGAATTAAATAGATTAAATACAAAAGTGATAAATGCAGCAGATAAAGCTGAAGAGTTAGGAAATGCAAAGATAATGAATGTTATTTTATTAGGATGTCTAGTTAAATCTATGGAACTAGAATCTATTGACTGGGAAAAAATTATAAGTGAAAATGTTAAACCAAAATTTGTCGAGTTAAATATAAAAGCTTTCCATGAAGGTATGGAAATGATTGGCAAATAGTTTATAATATATATAGGATAAACTATAGAAATTAATGTGAAAGGAAGAAAAGTATGACTTATAGAATATTAGCCATAAATCCAGGTTCTACTTCTACAAAAATAGGAGTATATGATGGAGAAGAACAAATTTTTGTGAAGACGATAGACCATCCAGCTGAGGAGATTGCAAAATATAATACAATTCAAGACCAATTTGAAATGCGTAAAGAGGCAGTTTTAAGTATTCTTGAAGAAAATAATATAGATTTAAAATCTCTTAGTGCAATAGTTGGAAGAGGTGGAGTTTTACCACCAGTAAAATCAGGAGCATATTTAGTAAATGAAGAAATGATTGATGTACTTAAACATAGACCAGTACTTGAGCATGCTTCAAATTTAGGAGCAGTTGTTGCACATGCAATATCAGAACCACTTGGAATAAACTCATATATCTATGATTCTGTTGCAGTAGATGAACTTATAGATATAGCAAGAGTATCTGGGCTTTGTGGAATGGATAGAGCAAGCGCAGGGCATGCACTAAATACTAGAGCAATGGCTTTAAAATATGCTAAAGATAGAGGTAAAGATTACAAGAGTTTAAACTTAATAGTAGCTCATATTGGTGGAGGAGTAAGTATTTATCTTCATGAAAAAGGAAGAATGGTTGATATGTTATCTGATGATGAAGGACCATTTTCACCAGAAAGATCAGGAAGAGTTCCTGCTACAAAATTAGTAGCTGCTTGTTATTCAGGTCAATGCTCAGAAAGAGAAATGACTAAAAAGATAAGAGGTAAAGGTGGTATAGTTTCATATTTAAATACTGTAGATGCTAGAGAAGTTGAAAAGATGATAGCAGAAGGAAATGAAGAAGCCAAAATTATTTATGAAGCAATGGCATACCAATTAGCAAAAGGGATTGGGGAACTAGCAACTGTAGTAGATGGAAAAGTTGATGCTATAATTATAACAGGTGGAATTGCATATTCTGAAATGTTTACTTCAATGGTTAAAAAGAGAGTTGAATTTATAGCACCAGTAGAAATTATGGCAGGAGAAAATGAGTTAGAATCACTTGCTTTTGGAACTCTTAGAGTGCTAAATGGAGAAGAAGAAGCTAGAATTTATAGTGAAAATTAATTAAAGTAACTAAAAATGTTTAAATACTAGAAAAGTGGTATATCTGTTTTTTACACTAAAGCTTAGAATATAGGTGGGGATGTGTAAAATATGGATTGCCACTTTTTTTATAGTTGAAATTATATATTAAAATAATGAAAAATTCTGTAAAATTTTGTACTTATATATATATTTTATTGGTATTTATTGTTATTATTATTATGGGGAGTGATTTTTAATGGGAAAAATTAATTTAAAAAGTATGATAAGGTTGTTTTCGGGTTTTTTTATATTTGCAATTTCTTCGGTGCTTATGATTAATGCACATGTTGGTCTGATGCCTTGGGATGTACTCCACCAAGGTTTATCTATAAAATTAGGTATAACTATAGGTCAGGCATCCATAATAGTAGGTGTTATAATCGTTATATTGGATGCAGTTTTTGGCGAAAATATAGGATGGGGTACCTTGTTAAATATGACTTTTATAGGAATTTTTATTGATTTAGTAATATTTTCAGGAGTGATACCTCATGCAAGTAATACGTATATAGGAGTATTTATGGTTGTTATAGGAATTATATTAGCTGCTATAGCAAGCTTTCTATATTTAGGTGTTTGTCTTGGAAGTGGTCCAAGAGATGGTCTTATGATTGCCCTTCAGAAAAAAACTAATAGGTCTGTACGTCTTGTTAGAACAATTCTTGAAATATTAGCACTTGTGGCTGGTTGGCTATTAGGAGGTTCTGTAGGAATTGGGACACTTGTAAGTGCTTTAGGGTTAGGATATGTATTACAAATAGTGTTTAGGATATTTAAGTTTGATACAAAATCTCTTAAACATAGATTCATTATAGACGACATAAAAGAGTGGAAAGAAAAGAAAAGTGATACACATGAGTGCAAATCAAGCATTGTAATAAAAAATGAACAAAATTAATTATACTAAAATATATTTATATTTTATTTAAATTTATAATGAAAGTAAGGAGATTTGAAAGTGGAATTATGGGATTTGTATAATGATGATGGAAGTAAAACAGGAAATGTTATAGAGCGAGATAATTCTATTGAAGAAGGATATTATCATTTAGCAGTTGAAGTGTGGATTGTAAATAGTAATTCTCAGATTTTAATCCAGAAAAGGTCTAAAAACAAAAAGACATTGCCAAATATATGGGGAATGACAACTGGATGTATTGTTTCTGGAGAAGAAAGTTTAGATGGTGCAATTCGTGAGGCTAAGGAAGAAATAGGAATTGATATATCTAAAGATGAGATAAAGATTTTTAGAAGTATGATTCATGGAGATACTCTTTGGGATGTATATTTAGTTAAAAAAGAGTATGATGTATCAAATGCAATTTTGCAAAAAGAAGAAGTAAGTGATATAAAATGGGTAAGTACAGGTGAAATAAGACAATTGTTAAAAGAAGGCTTATTTTTTGAATATCCAGAGATATATGACTTACTATCTGATATAGATAATGGTGATTTAAATATATAATGTAGGAAGAATTAGATATAAGTATGTATTATCTAAAATTATCTTCTCTAAAATTTAATGTTTTATTAGGGAGAATTAATACATTATTTTTAATGTTATCCTAATTAGATTTTAGAATTAGAGTAATAAGTTTGATTGTTAAGTAGTAAAAATTTGGGGAGGATTATGATGTGGAGAATAACAAAGAATTGACATCTGATAGTTCAAAATATAAGATTGTTTCTATATCTGTGGTAGTGATTATTTTAATTACATTTTGGTATATGTTAAATATGGTGCTTTTAACATTTATAATGACTTTTGTTTTTTATAATTTATTGGTTTCCATAAGAAAAAGAATTAGGAAATTATTTTCTTTCTATATTCCTGATTCATTGATAATTATAGTGTTATATTCATTATTTGCTATATTATTAGTATTGATTAGTTATGCAGTTGTGCCAATAATTATAGTTCAACTTACAGAGTTAAGCAGGATTTTAAGTAATTTTGATGTAAATCAATTTGCTCAGTCTTTAGGGCCAAAGATTTATCCTATTGTTTCAAAGTTGGATTTTAATAAGTATATTTCACAGGCAGGGTTGTTAATAGCATCGGCAGCAACCAAAGTTGGAAGTTTTGGGGTAAATATATTACTAGCTTTTTTACTGAGTTTACTGCTTTTACTTGAAAAAAATGATATTAAAAAATTTGGAAATAAACTTGCAGAAAGTAAGATATCTTTCATCTATAATTCTCTTGTATTTTTTGTAAAAAGTTTTGTAAAAAATTTTGGTGATGTAATGAAAGTACAAGTAATGATTGCATTTATAAATTCTATTGTTTCTATGATTTTTTTAGGATTTATGGGTTTTCCTCAAATATGGGCTTTAGGGCTTATGATTTTTGTTTTGGGTCTTATTCCAGTAGCTGGAGTTATAGTGTCTCTAATTCCATTAACAGTAATAGCACTTAATATAGGAGGGGTAGCAAAAGTATTTGGTGTTTTGGCTATGATTTGTATAGTGCATGCAGTGGAAACATATATATTAAATCCTAAGTTGATGTCAAATAGAACAAAACTTCCAGTTTGCTTTGTTTTCATTATTTTACTTGTGGGAGAGCATTATTTAGGTGTATGGGGATTATTAATTGGAGTTCCAATATTTATGTTCCTTATGGATATATTTGGTGTGAAGTTTACCTCAAGATGATAACTTATATGATGTTAATTTACTAATACATAGTGATTTAATTGTAAAAAAGAACCTATAATAGATATCTTTTAAAAGGTGTCTGTTTTATAGGTTCCATTTTATTTTTTATAAACACTATATAGTTAAGTATCAATGAAATTATTTCATTTCAAAAGTTTCACAGCTTGCATTTCCTGAGTTTATATGAACTTTTTCAGCTTTGCAAAGTTCATTTTTGTTGTATTTACATTTTACAGCCTCACAGTGAATATTATCTGTATCAACTTGGTTAGTGTCATTAGAACGACTAGTTATACCAGATGTATATTTGTCTTCAAAAGAAGCACAATAAGTATTTCCTGTAGTAGTTGCTTGCATTCCATCTACTTTTATGCTACCAGCATAACAATATCCACTAGTATTATAAGCACAGTTAGTAGCGTCACAATTTAAATTATTATTTTTCATAAATAACCTCCTAAGTTTTTTATTTAAACTTATTATGTGAAGTTATTTAAATTTTATACACTTATTTACAATTACATTTCTTACATTTAACAATTACATCTTCAGAAGTTTCTCTTCCTAAATTTTTATTAACATGATACACATCAATATTTTCAGTTGAACCACATATAGAACATTTAAAGTTATTTTCTAGTAAAGCTCTTTCTCTAAACAACTTCCAATACATAGAATTAATATAATCATTATAGTTTACCTTAAGGCATGTTTCAAGAAAGTTTATGTATAGATTGTCTAAGTCTCCTGTATTTAAGTCTGTGTATTCTGGTTCAAAATATTCACAGCATCCTCTAAAATCAGGTTTGGTATCTGAAATAACACATTTAATATCATATCTGTAATCTAGGCTAGGCCCCTTCAATGAAAGGTGTGTACAAAAAGAACAAGATGTTTCTGGTAAATTTTTTTCTAGTTCATGTAATTTATTATTCATAAGTATTCCTCCAAAAAATTATTTTGAGTATATAAACAAGTAGATTATTTTAAATCTTTTATTTATTTATATTAGATATATAGGATAAATATTCCAATAAAAGGTATCTGTTTATTTATTAATGTGTCTAATAAAAAAGAGGCTAATCTCTATTTTGAGACAGCCTCTTTTTATTGAGTTATTTAAAATTAAAAGTTTTAATAAAAATCTAATAATATTTATATTTAGCTAGCTAGATTTGTATCCGTTTTGTTTTTTAGTTTTCTACCATAGTATACAGTTAAAACCGCATATAAAACAGTAAAAATGGTAGCTAAAATATATGATATGTTTATACTTAGGTTGAATCCAATTTGAGCATTGAATATATAACTAGAAATTACAAAAGAATAAAACATACCTGGGATTAAGCTTATGATATAATTTTTTTCTTTGATTATAAGATAAACTGTAATCATAGCAAATGCGAATATAGCAATAGTTTGGTTACTCCAAGAAAAATATCTCCATAATATATTAAATCCAGAAGCGCTAAGTTTTGCAAATATAAGGATGGCTATAACAGGAATAAATATACAGATTGATAATATAACACGATGTTTCTTTTCTTTTTGGTCATAATGGAAGTAATCTGCAAGCATTAATCTTAAAGATCTTAAAGCTGTATCTCCAGAAGTTATTGGTAAAACAATAACACCTATTATAGCTATAATACCGCCAACAGAACCAAGTAAGTCTCTAGCAACTAAACCTATTACATCAGGAGAACCTATTAATTCACTAGGTATTCCTTTATTGTAAATACCCATAGCAGCTGCAGCCCAAATCATTGCAATTAAACCTTCTAAAATCATCATATTATAAAAAGTGCTCTTACCTTCTTTTTCACTTGAAACTGATCTTGCTATAAGAGTAGCTTGAGTTGAGTGGAATCCAGAAACAATACCACAAGCAACTGTAACAAAGAATGTAGGGATAAGAGGAATTCCATTAGGATGGATGCCCTTCCAGTTTGCTAGGCTTAAATTAGCTAAGTCATAACCTTGTGTAAATATTCCAATTCCAACGCCAGCAGCAGATAAAAGTAGAATGGCTCCAAATATTGGATATATTTTTCCTATTATTTTATCAATTGGAAATAGTGTTGCACATAAATAATATACAAAGATGATTCCATAAACTATCCAAACGACTGGATTATTGATAGTTGATTTCATATTTAAAATTTGAGTAACTACCAAATCTCCAGGTGTATAAATAAAAACTGCACCAACTAAAAGCATTAATAAGCAAAGGAAGATATTATAAACTTGAAAGACCTTATTACCTAAAAATCTGCTGATAAGAGAAGGCATCTGTGCTCCTTTTTCTCTTATACTAATCATTCCACTCATATAGTCATGTAAAGCTCCCCCCAATACACAACCAATAGGAATTAGTATAAATGCAATTGGACCAAATAAAATACCTTGTATAGGTCCTAAAATCGGTCCTGTACCAGCTATATTAAGCAACTCAATAAGACTATTTTTCCATTTTTTCATTGGAACATAGTCTACTCCATCACTTTGAGCAAGTGCAGGTGTTTTTCTGTCATCTGGGCCAAATACTTTTTCACAATAAGCGCCGTATAAAGCACCTCCTATTAGTAAAATAGCCAAACCAATTAAGAATGTTGTCATAACATCACCCCATTTATAAATTTTTTTTGGATTCTGTATACATATTGTCTGAATGTGTAAGTTTTTATAAGATTTTATACTTAAAGTGCTTACAAATTCTATAAAGTATTAAAACTAATATAATTTCAGAAATAAATACATATACATAATCATGCACTTAGTATACATGTATTTGGAAAAAATTTCAATATTATAACAAGAAAGAATATAAAAAATATTCTGATAATATTCTACAAAAAATTAAAAAATACAAAAAAATAATTTAAATAGCTATGAAAAAATGATAAATCAATTGATAGTGTAAGTGTCTATATCTTAACAATATTAAGAGGTCTAAAATTCTTGAAGAAAAAATAGTCAAGTGATATAATGAATTTACAGGTGTATATACACTAGTACATATAGAAAGCGGTGCAATTATGGATAAAGATTTAACATATCAAATCAAAGAGCTAAAGAAAGAAAAAAATGCAATAATACTTGCTCATTTTTATCAACCACCAGAAATACAAGAATTAGCAGATGCAGTTGGAGATTCGTATTACTTAAGTGAAATTGCTAGAGATTGTAAAGAAGAAGTGGTTGTATTTTGTGGTGTGAGATTTATGGGAGAAAGTGCTAAGATATTATCACCTGAAAAAACTGTATTGATGCCAGTAAGTAACGCTGGATGTGCTATGGCAGATATGGTAGATGAAGAAGGCGTGATAAAACTAAAACAACAGTATCCAAATGCTTTGGTTGTATGTTATATAAACTCTACAGCTAAAGTTAAAGCACATTGTGATGTTTCAGTTACATCATCTAGTGCAATTAAAATATTAGAAAACATAGATAATAAAGAAATTATATTCCTTCCAGACAAGAACCTAGGAGGATATATTGCAGAAAAATTCCCTAATAAAGAATTTATATTTTGGGATGGATATTGTAAATATCACAACAATATAAAAATTGAAGAAATAATTGAATTGAAAGAAAAGTATAAAGATGCAGAAGTATTGGTACATCCAGAATGTAAAAAAGAAATAAGAGACTTAGGAGATTATGTAGGGAGTACATCAGGAATAATAAAATATGCTACTAACAGCAAAAATACAGATTTTATAATAGCAACTGAAGAGGGTATCTTACATGAATTAAAGAAAAACAATCCTAATAAAAATTTTTATATTCCAGGTGGAAGAATACTATGTACAGATATGAAAAAAACGACATTAGAGAATTTGTATAGTACTCTTAAAAATATGGAAAACGAAGTTATTGTAGAAGATGAAATTATGGAAAAAGCTTTAAGTTCACTGCTTAATATGCACAGATTAGCAGAAGGATAGAGGGATAGACTTATGAATTTAGAACAGGATGTTTTAATAATTGGAAGTGGTGTTTCGGGATTATATTGTGCATTAAATTTGGATAAAAATTTAAATGTGTTAGTAGTATCAAAATCTACAATTGAAAACAATAATACATATCTTGCACAAGGTGGAATTTCGACTGCTAGAAATATTGATGATATAGAGTCTTTTGTAGAAGATACAATGAAGGCTGGTCAGTATAAAAATAGGGTCGAAGCAGTCAAAGTTCTTGCAGATGAATCTATAGAAAATGTAGGTCAAATAGTAGACTATGGTATGCCTTTAGACAAAGAAAATGGAGAGATAGATTATACAAGAGAGGGAGCTCATAGCGTAAATAGAATAGTTCATAGCAAAGATAATACAGGAGAGGTTGTTTTTAAGACTCTATTAAAAGAAGCTAAAACTAGAGAAAATATAACTCTTATAGAAGATGCTTATCTTTTAGATATATTAAAAGATGGTAATAAGTGTGTAGGAGCTAGAATTTTTAAGTCTCAAAAAGAAATTCATATCTTTTCAAAGGTAGTAGTTTTAGCTACAGGTGGAATTGGTGGACTTTTTAAAAATTCTACTAATCAAAGACACCTTACAGGTGATGGAATTGCCATAGCATTAAGAAATAATATTAAAATAGAAAATTTAGAATATATTCAAATACACCCAACAGCTTTCTATGAAGAAAATAGTGAAGGCAGAAGGATGCTTATATCTGAATCTTTAAGAGGAGAAGGAGCTAAACTTTTAAACAAAAACAAAGAAAGATTTGTAGATGAACTTCTTCCAAGAGATGTAGTTTCAAAAGCTATTTTTGAACAAATGGAAAAAGATGATTTACCTTATGTATACTTAGATGCAACACACTTAGATAGTGAATATTTAATCAATAGATTTTCTTTTATATACAATGAATGTTTAAATAGAGGAACAGATATAACCAAAGAATACATAAAGGTATCTCCTGCACAACATTATTTTATGGGGGGAATACATGTTGATTTAGATTCAAAAACATCTATGGAGAACCTATATGCAGTAGGTGAAATTAGTTGTACAGGTGTTCATGGAGCTAATCGACTAGCAAGCAATTCACTACTTGAAGGTCTTGTATTTTCAAAAAGAGCAGCTAAAAATATAAACTCAGTTATAGGTAGTATAGAAGTGAAGTTTATAGATGTACCAAATATAGATGTGGATGTGGAAAAAGTAAAGGAAGAGAATAAAATATTAGTTATAAAAGAAATAGAAAGAACAAGTGAGGATTTTGGTGATGAATTATTTGATTATTGATAAAATGATACAAGATGCTTTAATAGAAGATGTTCCAAGTGAGGATATAACAACTAATTCTATTGTAGATGAAAATTCTAAGTCTACTGTAGATTTAATTTGTAAACAAGATGGTATAATAGCAGGTTTAGGTGTGTTTAAAAGGGTTTTTGAAATACTTGGAGATGTAGAGATAGAGTTGTATAAAAATGATGGCGATAGGGTAAATAATGGTGAAAAGATAGCTGTATTAACTGGAAATACTAGAAACTTACTTGTGGGAGAACGTGTAGCTTTAAATTATTTACAAAGAATGAGCGGAATAGCTACTACTACAAGCATGTATGTGGAAAAACTTGAAGGTACAAATACTAAACTATTGGATAGTAGAAAAACAATACCTAATCTTAGAATTTTAGATAAATATTCTGTAAAAGTAGGTGGAGGATGCAATCATAGATTTAATTTATCTGATGGAATATTACTCAAAGATAATCATATTGGAGCTGCAGGTAGTGTTAAAAATGCAGTTGAATTAGCTAGAAAAAACACTTCTTTTGTCAGAAAAATAGAGGTAGAAGTGGAAACTCTAGAGATGGTAAAAGAAGCTATAGAGGCTAAAGCAGATATAATAATGTTAGATAATATGAATTTGGAGACAGCAAAAAAGGCTGTAGAAATGATAGATGGGAGAGCAGTTGTAGAGTTTTCTGGAAATGTAAATTTAGATACAATAGAATCTATAGGAAAAATTGGTGTTGATGTTGTCTCTGTGGGAGCGCTTACACACTCAGTAAAAGCTCTTGATATAAGTATGAAAAACTTAAGAAATATATAAAAAAGTATTAAAATAGATTTAATTTAATAATATGATAAATAATTAAAATAGATTACTTAAATAAGTTAGATAAATTTAAGTAATCTATTTTTTATTTATTAAAGTTAACTGAAAAGACAAAATAATAAAAAAGTAATTGAATAAATATAGATAAACGCTATATACAACTTTCATAATATAGTTATTATCAATTTTACAGATAAATACGAATAAACTTATAATATAATTACATATGTAAAATTTTGTATAAAATTTAGATGAAAAAGTATAGGGGGAATAAAAATGAAAGTAGCTTATATTTTTAGTAGTACTAACGCACATAAAATTCTAGACAAAATGATAATACCACAATTAGAACAAGGAACTCATGGAGTAGATGTCTTAGGTATGTTTTTCTTTATGGATAACACCTTATTTTTGTCTAAAGATAATCCAGTAGGAGAAAGATTAAGTAAATTACATGAAAAGACAGATATGATAATAATGGCTTGTGACCAGTGTGCTATAGAAAGAGGTATAGAGGATAACTTGGTTGATGGAGCTACAATTGGATGTTTCCCAAATTTATATGCTTGTTTAGGTGGTGCAGGTGTGGACCAAGTTATAACATTATAAAATCTTGAGGTATACAATCCATAGAAAAAATTTTCTGTGGATTATTTTAAGTAAAAGATAAATTGTTTAGAGTAGGGGATGGACAAATGGCTAAAATTTTAGTTGAATTCATAAATACTTGACCATCTTGTGATGAGCATGGAGTGTTTATAAAAAAAATATCTGAGAAGTATACTGATAAATTAGACGTAAAACTTTACCAAGCAGGTAAGGATTTCTCATATGTCAAGAAGTATGGAATCATAACAAAAGGAACATTGATAATAAACCAAAAAAAGAAGTACGATAGATTAAATAAAGATACCATCGAAAAAGCAATAGTAGAAGCTATAAATAATAGTTAAAAGTTTAAAAATTAGGAGCAGTAAAAATGAATATATTAGAAATTGTTTTAAGTGGAGTGAAAAACACTATAGTAGCTTCTATAGTTACACTAAATGGAGCATCGGGATGGCTTATGATAAGTTTTGTATTGGCAGGAGTTCTTCACAATGTTTTAACGCCAAAAAGGTTTCAAAAACAACTTGGAAATAAGAATTTTTCTTCTTTGATTAAAAGCACTATTTCAGGGATGTTTTTACCAATTTGCAGTTGTGGTGTAATACCATTGGGGATAAGTATGTATTATTCGGGAGCATACTTAGGGCCAGTACTTGCCTTTATGACATCAACTCCAATAATAAATCCAATAGCTGTAGTTCTTTGCTTAGGCCTTTTGGGACCTAAAATCACAATCATTTATCTTATATCTGGATTTTTAGTACCATTTTTAGTAGGAGTTTTGGGGAATACTTTTGGAAAAGAAGAATTATTTCTGCAAAAGGGCTCAGATGAAGAAGCTATAGAATTAGAAGAAGAAAAGAGAAGTTTTATAGAAAATATGATTGATGGGCTTAAATGGTCTTTTGGAGAGTTAGCACTTACTATTAGTAAATATGTAATAATGGGGATGCTTTTTGCCGGATTTATAACAACAATTTTTCCAAATAGTATAATTCAAAAATATTTAGGAAATCCAGGTTTACTATCTCTTGGAAGTATCTCAATACTTGCATGTGTTATGTATGTATGTGCTGTAGGACATATTCCATTTATAGCAGCTCTTGTTGCAAGTGGAGCATCTCCTGGGATAGCCATAACATTTTTGATAGCTGGGGCAGCGACAAACTTACCAGAACTTATAAGCATGTGTAAACTTATTGGAAAAAGAACTGTTGTTATATATTCAGTTACGCTAACACTCTGTTCAATAATAATAGGTTATATAACAAATTTACTTTTGGCAAACAACAATACTGTGAATTTAGAGACAACAAATTCTTCAATACAATTAGCAAATAAACTAATGTTAAATATACCAGATAGTTTTGAATATATATGTACTATTTTAATTATTTTATTTGCACTTAAAGCAGTAATACCAAAGATGAAAGAGGTCATAGGAAATCATGCTTAAAAAGGTACTTATAATATCATGTGTAGTGATTGCATTAATAGTTTTATCAAGGGTAGTTGATGATAACCTTAAACAAAATGACTCTATTCCAAATGTAAATCAAGAAACATTAAAATATTTCAAGAAAAATTATAAGGAAGATATAATAACTTGTGCTGAAGAAGACTTAAACAATGATGGAAAAAAAGATTTAGTAGTTATATATAAAAAAGGTAATAATTCAAATGAAATGGTAGTGGTAGTTTCTGATAAAGATGGTCATTATATAACAAAACCAATACCAGCACCTATAGAGAATCAAACTATAACTTTTAAAAATATTGATGAGAAGCCACCAATAGAAGTAATAGTGTCAGGTTCTAAAAATGGCAATGTAGGATACGCTATTTACAGAGTAGAGGGTAAAAAACTTGTTGATTTATTTGGAGAAGATATGGACAAGTGTTGCTAAAAATAAAAATAATACATAATAAGGTGGGAAATTGAAATGAAAGTATCTAAAAAGATTCAAGCATTAATCTTAGTTAGTGTAATGGGAGCATCTATACTAACTGGATGTAGCAGTAAACCGAAAGAAGAGGGGAAAAAAGCTGGAAATGATGATTATGCGATAACAGTAGGGTATTATAATTGTGACCATATGACAGCTGGACCAGTAGCAGAAGCAGCAGGAATATATAAAGATTTAGGTCTTAATGTAAAAACTGTTGGGAATGGTAAAGTTCCTGAAGCCATGGCAGCAGGTAAGATGGATGCTGGTTATATAGGAACAAAGGGGCTAGTAGGAGCCATACCTAAAGGTTCACCAATAACAATAGCAGCAAATAATCACACAGGTGGGTCTGAATATCTAATAGTTTCAAATGATATAAAAGAGCCTAAGGATTTAGTGGGTAAAAAAATTGCAACAGATATGAGTGATTTCTTATGGACAAGTGATTATGGACCAGAAACAGGATTACCAACTGATTCATCAAAATATGAAGTTGTAAATATGGATTCAGATAAAGATAAATATTTAGCTCTTAAAACTGGAAAGATACAAGCATTTACATCTTGTGACCCTTGGGGTTCTGTAGCTGAAAATGATGGAGTAGGAAAAATAATAGCATCAACTCAATATAAAGAAAAAGCTAATGATAAAGAATATAACTGTTGCTCATTCTCATTGAATAAAAACTTTATAAAAGAGCATCCAGATTTAGCAAAACAATTGGTTTTAGCTCATACTAAAGCAATAGAATATATATATACAAATCCAGCAGAAGCAGCTAAAATATTTGCAAAATATTATAATGTAGAAGAAGAAGTTGCACTTAGAACTATTTATAAAAAGACAGTTGGAGAAGGTAGAACGCTTACTTGGAAAGTTACAGGAGAAGAATATAAAAACAATTTACAAATGTATAAAGATTTAAAGGCATTAGATGATATACCTAAATATGAAGATACAATTGATACAAGTTTATTAGATTCTTGTGGGGCAGACGATTTCGATAAGTTTATAAAAGAAAAAGTTAATCCAGAGTTTCCAGAAGGCATGAGTTATGAAGATTGGAAGGCAAAGGTATTATAAGTAAATGGAGAGAATAAAAAATATAATAATACTTTTTATCATTATTTTAGGAAGTATATTTATAATATTTTTTAATTTTGAAGATAAAGAAGAAATAAAAGGAAAATTAAGAATAGGGGTATCTGATGATACCTCTGGTTTTGTAATAAATTATATGATAAATAAAGATTACTTTGAAAACATAAAAGTAAGCGATGTAATGGAGACTTTTACAATTAATGATTGCTGAGCAAGTACAATGCAATGGGCTCTGAGTTCAGAGGAAATAGATATAGCAATCATATGTAAAGATGCAGCAAAGCAGTATGTAAATGCAACGAGTGAGTTTGAAATTGTTGGTACAGTAGTTCAAAATTCAGATATATTTTTATTAAAGAAGAACAATCCTCAAAAAATAGGAATAATTCAAAATAGAAATTATCAATCTGAATTAGTAAAAAAATACTATGAAAATATAAAAGTTTCTCCATTATTAGGGACAGCACTAGCATATGGACTAGAAAGTAATTTAGTAGATGGTGTTGTAATAGATTGCATAAAAGCAATTGGGTTAGAAGGCGAAAAAAAATCTACAGCTGAATTAGGTGACTATGATACATATGTATTAGTTGTGAATAAGGAGTTTAAGAAAAGCAAGTCGTATAGTGATTTTATAAAACTATACAATAAAAGTGTTGATGATTTAAAGCATGAAGCTATATTTAAGAAATCATTAAAAGAGTATAAGAATATAAGAAATATAGATATGGAGGAAATAAGAAGTTGGAAATTAAAATTTCTAAAGATAGAGGAGATAGAATAGCTAAGAAAAAATCTAAAAGTAGTATGGACATTTTATATAAAATAATACTCTTAGTTATTATATTTTTAGCCTGGCATTTTGCAGCAAAAGATATAGGGAGTTCTTTATTACTCCCAATGCCAGTAGATGTAATAAAAGGTTTCTTTTACTGTGTGACAGATGCAGAGACAGTGACTAATCTGTTTATAACATTGCAAAGAGTGCTTAAAGGATTTATGTATGCATTATTGTTTGGACTTCCAATAGGATTTATTATGGGATTTTCTAAGACTTTTGAAAAGCTTTTATCTCCAGTAGTAGATTCTGTAAGACAAGTTCCTATAATGGCATGGGTTCCTCTTACAATAGTATGGTTTGGTATAGGAGATGGTCCAACAATATTTTTAATAGCTTTTTCAGGTGTTTTTCCCATAATTTTAAATACTATTCAAGGTGTAAGAGCAATATCAAAGGATTATTATAATGCAGCTAGAAGTATGGGAGCATCACCAATTGTAATATTTGCAAATGTAATAGTACCAGCATCTCTTCCAGATATATTGACTGGTTCAAGAATTGCTATAAGTACAGGATGGATGTCTGTTATCTGAGCTGAGTTCATAGCTACGAGTGCCGGTCTCGGTTACTCCATGGTACAAGCTCAGACATTGATGCATACAGATGTATTAATTGGGCTTATGATATTTGCAGCTTTAATAGGATTTATAATAGATAGAGTACTAAAATTTATAAATAAAATCCTTTGTAGATGGAGGTTTGCAGATTAATGAAATTAAGTGTTAGAGATATAAATAAAACATTTGTAAATAGCAAAGTACATACAAAGGTTTTGGAAGATATAAGTATAGATATAGAAAATGGTCAATTTGTTTGTCTTTTAGGACCATCAGGATGTGGAAAAACAACTTTACTTACTATAATAGGTGGATTTCAAAAGGCAGAGAGTGGAGATGTTTTTATAAATGATAAAAAAGTTAAAAAACCAGGTATAGATAGAGCTTTTATATTTCAAAACTACGCTCTATTTCCGTGGAAGACTATAAGAGGCAATGTTCTATTTCCTATGAAACAACAGAAAATACCAAAAGAAAAGAGAGAAGAAATGTTGGAAGAGCTTTTGGTTATGTCTGATTTAAAAGGGAAAGAAAAGCTGTTTCCTCATCAATTGTCTGGAGGAATGAAACAAAGAGTTGCTATGATAAGAGCTTTAGCATGTAATCCTGAAGTATTATTAATGGATGAACCACTAGGAGCAGTTGATTTTCAAATGAGACAAAACTTACAAGAAGAACTTGAAAGAATATGGACAAAAAAGAAAATAACTGCATTAATGGTAACTCATGATGTTGATGAAGCTGTATATATGAGTGATAGAGTTATAGTAATGTCAAGGGATAAGGGAAGGATTCTTGACGATATAAATATAGATATTCCAAGACCTAGGGCTAGAGGGAGTCAAGAATATGAAGAATATAAGAATAAATTAACTGACATTTTGTCAAAATGTTATGATGTTTAAAGAGGAGTAGAAATGAGTCAAATAGAAAAATACAATAGTTTAGATGATACACAACGAAAAATAAGAATATATATTATGGATATGATAATAGATAAATGTTCTAGTGTTACACTTAAAGAAGTAATTGAACATATAAGTGAAAATTTAAATTTAGAAAAAGAATATCTAGAAACTACACTAAAACATTTTATTGATAAAAATATAATGGTTGTTGATGGAGATAGTATAAATTTTATATATCCAGTATCAGCATTACCTACTAATCATAAAGTTATATTAAGTGATAATCGAAGCTTTAGTGCAATGTGTGCTATAGATGCAATAGGAACTTCTTGTACATTTAATCGAGATGTGAGAATAAATTCTATTTGTAGTGCCACAGGTAAAGAAATAGAGATATTTATAAAAGATGAAAAAATTGAATATGTAAACAATCCAGATTTAAGAGTGCTTCATATAAACCTTGATAAGCATTCAAATTGGGCAGCAAGTTGCTGAAATGTAATGAATTTCTTCTGGACGAAGAATGATTTTGATGCGTGGACAAAAGAAGCAGGATTATCAGATGATGAAAATATATATTGTTTGGATATTAATGAAGCAATAGTAGAGTCATATAAAATATTTAAACTTGAACAAAAAGTATTAGTATAAGAATACATCTATCAAAAACTAAAAATATCCTTTAGACAAAAACACTATATAATATCAGTAATATACATTATTAGTATTTGACATATATACAAGATGGATTTAAATCTAAAGGGATATTTTTAGTTTTTTTAGGTATTTAGATAGCTTTATTAAGTATATATTTGTTTATAACCTTTGCAACTCCATTTTCATTGTTGGTATCAGTAACATAATCAGCAATTTCTTTTATGCTACTACGTGCATTTCCCATAGCCACACCAAGTCCTGCATATTTTATCATATGTTGGTCATTTTCTTCATCACCAACAGCAATAGCATTTTCTATAGGTATATTTAGATTATTACATAATGTTTGAAGTGCGGTACCCTTATTAGTAGTTTTACCTAAAAATTCTAAATAAAAAGGGGCAGACCTTACTATAGTATATCTATTGAATAAATTCTTAGGAAGTTGTTTTATAATTTCTTCTAATCTTTCTGGTTCATCAACTATCATAACCTTACAGATTTTAATAGATTTATCAATTTTATCTTTGTGTATATATTTAACTTCTATATCATTCAATTTAGCTTCATGAAGTGTGTACTTACCAGGAGTTTCGTTTGGCGTAACTAAATTTGTCATTGTATTTATGTGTATTTTGGTATTATATTTTTTACAAACATTGTTGTATATAAAATCAAAGTCGTCTAAAGTCATCTCTACATCATGTATTATTTTTTCACTTTTAACCTCTTGAATCATAGCTCCATTGAAGCATATAACATAATCACCTTCATCTGTTAGATTTAACTGATTTAAAAGTCCTTTGACACCAGGAAGGGGTCTACCTGTTGTTATAACTACTTTAGCTCCAGCCTTCTTTGCTTCTTGAATAGATTCAAATACTTCAGGAGTAACTTTTCTTTTTGTATTTAATATTGTTCCATCAATATCTAGTGCGATTAATCTGTACATATCAACCTCCAGTAAATTATATCCTCAATTTCCTAATGAAAACGTTGACACAGCTAGTGTTGAACAAAATTTCAGTAGAAAATTTAATGTGTATATTATTATACCAAGAGATAAGCAATTTAGAAAGTTTAATAGTATTAATTTTTTGATAAATTTATTATTTATATAACATATTCATGTAATATTGTATCTTTTATGAGTATATAAATGTTATCTATAAAAAATGGTATCGTTTGCATTTTAATATAGATATAAGCTTCTATTATAAAGGTTAATAGTTTTATATACAAACTTTATTAAAGTTTGTACAGTAATTAGTTTTATTCTATAAAATATTGTAATTACAATAATCATATGTTATTATTCAACATGATTACAATGTAAATGTTATTCAAAATAATGAGTTATAAAGTCATAGTAGTATGTAATACATGTAAATAATAGCATGTAATACATATAAAACTATATTTATAAATATAAAGAACAAATTTATAAAGGAGAGTTTTAAATGAAGTTTTCAGAGTTTAAGTATGAAAGACCAAATTATAATAGTATAAAAAAAGAGTTTTTAAAGTGTGTAGAAGAAATAGATAATTCTTGTTGTTATGATGAACAACAAGAAAATATACATAAAATTAATTTGTTGAGAAATAAAATAGAAACGTTGTCAAACATATCATCTATAAGATACAGTATAAACACTCTTGATAAACTCTATCAAGAGGAAAAAAATTATTGGGATGAATACATGCCTTTATATGAAGAATTAAATACATATTTTTATAATGCTATAGCAAATTCAAAATTTAAATCTAATTTGAAAAAAGAATTTGGAGAACAATTTTTTACAATAGTGGATTACTCTTTAAAAAGTTTTTCCAAAGAGATAATAAAGGAATTACAAGAAGAAAATAAATTGTGTTCAGAGTATACTAAACTTTTAGCATCTGCACAGATAATGTTTGAAGGAGAAGAAAGAAACTTATCTGGAATGGGAATGTTTATGTGTTCTAGGTCTAGAAAAACAAGAAAATTAGCAAATAAGGTATATTATAATTTCTTTGAAGAAAATGAATCTAAATTTGATGATATATTTGATAAATTAGTTAAACTGAGAGATAAAATAGCAAAAAAACTAGGTTTTAAAAACTTTGTAGAGCTTGGATATATTAGAATGATGAGAAGTAATTACAGAGAAGATAGGATTGAAAATTTTAGAAAACAAGTACTAAAATATATTGTGCCACTGGCTGATGAACTTTATGAAAAGCAAGCTAAAAGAATAGGTCTAGAATCTTTGAGTTACATAGATGAAGACTTAGAATTTTTAACAGGAAATGCAACTTTAAAGGGTAATTCAGAATACATAATTGAAAATGGAAAAAGAATGTATGCTGAATTATCTAAAGAAACTGATGAATTTTTTGATTTTATGTTGAAAAATGAACTTATGGATTTAGAAACAAAGAAAGGAAAAGGGGCTGGTGGATACTGTACTTATGTACCGGATTATAAGTCACCATTTATTTTTTCTAACTTTAATCAAACATCTGATGATATAGATGTATTGACGCATGAGGCAGGTCATGCATTTCAATTGTATATGTCTAGATGGATTGAAATGCCAGAGATTAATTTTCCTACACTGGATAGTTGCGAAATTCATTCAATGAGTATGGAATTTATAACATGGCCATGGATGGAGTTATTTTTTAAGGAAGATACAGATAAGTACAAGTTTACTCATTTATCATCTGCAATTAAGTTTATACCATATGGAGTAGTTGTTGATGAATTTCAGCATTATATTTATAAAAATCCTAATATCGACAAATCAAAAAGAAAAGAAATATGGAGATTTTTAGAAAAAAAATACTTACCACATAGAAAGTATGATGATAATTCTTTTTTAGAACGAGGTTGCTGGTGGTTTAAACAAGGTCACATATTTAAAAATCCTTTTTACTATATAGACTACGCATTAGCTCAAATTTGTGCATTACAATTCTGGAAAAAAATGATTAAAGACAAAGAATCTGGATGGAATGATTATATAAACATCTGTAAAGTAGGTGGAACAAAGTCATTTTTAGATATTGTAAGTATAGGAAATCTATATTCTCCATTTAATAATGACTGTATAAAATCTGTTATAGACGATGTAAAATCATGGTTTGATGAAATAAATGACATCAATTTGTAAAAAATTATGAGAAATTTATTCTGTAAGAGCAAAAATTTAAAAAAAATATCTTTCTTACAAAAATGGTTATATTTTTAATCAATATGAAATAATAAACCAAAAAAGATTTGTACTTAAAAAAAAAAGAAAATACAGGAAATATGTAATATCAACATTTGGAAAAAAAAGTAAAAATGTATACAAAATACATATAAAAAAACTATTGCAAATTTTATAGAATGTTTATATACTTAAGTCAACAGAGATAGAAAAAAGCTATTTATAGAAATAAAAGATAAATTGCTAACTTTTCAATTTTCTGAAAATATAATAATCCGGGCGAAGAGTATGGGAGACTGCTTTATAAAAAAGCGACCGAAGGGACAAATTTAATCTTACATACCCAGAAGATTAAATGAAATTCTCAGGTAAAGATGACTGTGCTTGGACGGGTCTCTGAAAATGATTTTAACAGGGAAGACAAATTGGGAGATTTGTTTTTCCTGTTTTTTATTTATCGAGTAATAAATAAAAGTTTGAAAGAGAGTAAAAAGATGATAATAATTACAAATAATCCAAAAGTAAAAGAAGAAGTTCAAGACAGAGAAGTTTTATTTAAAGATACAACTTATATTGGAATCTTAGAAACAAGTAGAGACTTGATACACGAAGGATATGAACTTTTATCTCATCCACTATATGGGAGTGTAAAACCAAATGAAACACCTTATAGAACAATTATACTAAAACAAGGAAATCGTTTGGATATAAACTCTTTAACCTTAATTGAAGAAGCAATCATCACTGCAAGTAAATTTCAGAATAATAAAAAGACTCCAGCATGGACAGAAAGCGTTCAAGATGACTTTAGAGTAATCGATTATGACATATTTTATAATACAATACAAAGAATGCAGTATGAATAAATGAATTTGTTAAAAAGTTGTTAAAATAGCCTAAATATTAAATCTGATTTAATATTAAATAAAAATTAAGAAATTTAATTGGGGAGGATAAGTCAAAATGGAAAATGTGTATGACTTAGTAATAATTGGTTCAGGACCAGCAGGGCTTGCAGCAGGTCTTTATGGAGCAAGAGCAAAGTTGAAAACTCTAATCCTAGAAAAAGATAAGACTGGTGGGCAAATTGTAATAACACATGAAATTGCAAATTATCCAGGGTCAGTTCCAAATGCAACAGGACCAAGTCTAATAGCTAGAATGGTTGAGCAATGTAAAGAGTTCGGAGCAGAAATGTTAAGAGACAATATTGTAGATACTGAACTAGATGGAGATATAAAAGTTTTAAAAGGACAAAAGGCAGAATATAGAGCAAAAGCAGTAATAATAGGAACAGGAGCAACACCAAGAAAAATTGGTTGTCCAGGAGAAAAAGAACTTACTGGTAAAGGGGTTTCATATTGTGCAACTTGTGATGCAGACTTCTTTGAAGACTTTGAAGTATTTGTTGTAGGTGGAGGAGACAGTGCATTAGAGGAAGCAATGTATTTAACTAAATTTGCTAGAAAAGTAACGATTGTACATAGAA
This sequence comes from Clostridioides sp. ZZV14-6154, assembly GCF_020657785.1. Classification (NCBI taxonomy): domain Bacteria; kingdom Bacillati; phylum Bacillota; class Clostridia; order Peptostreptococcales; family Peptostreptococcaceae; genus Clostridioides; species Clostridioides sp. ZZV14-6154. The sequence continues at coordinate 387,179 of NZ_JAGWCY010000002.1, forward strand.
GACAAGGATTTAGATGTGCTAAAAGTGTTGAAGAAAAAGCAAAGGCTAATCCAAAGATAGAGTTTTTACTAGATACAGTAATAGAAGAAATAAAAGGTGATGGAATATTAGAATCAGTTGTATTTAAAAACAAAGTTACTGGGGAAACTCATGAGTACTTTGCAGATGAAGAAGATGGAACAATGGGAGTATTTGTTTTCGTTGGATTAGATGCTCAAACTGATTTATTCAAAGGCAAAGTTGATATGGATGAAAAAGGTTATATAATAACTGATGAAGACATGAGAACTAATATACCAGGTGTATTTGCAGCAGGTGATTGTAGATCTAAGACTCTAAGACAGGTTGTAACTGCAACTAACGATGGAGCAATTGCATCTATAGTAGCTGAAAAATATATTGATGAAAAGTTTGAAAACTAAAAAGCTGTAAGGTAAAGTCAATGAATAATATTTAAAATATTAAAATAAAATAAAAATTTCAAGGGGGAACATGAAAATGTTAGATTTAGATAAAAGTACTTTTGATGAAGAAGTTTTAAATGCAGAAGGTTTTGTATTTGTTGATTTCTGGAGTGAAGGTTGTGAACCTTGTAAAGCTTTAATGCCAGATGTTCATAAATTAGCTGAAACTTATGGGGATAAAATAAAGTTCTGTAAAATGGATACAACAAAAGCTAGAAGATTAGCGATAAAACAAAAAGTATTAGGACTTCCAACTATGGCTATATACAAAGATGGAGAAAAAGTAGACGAAGTTACTAAGGATGATGCTACAATTACTAATATAGAAGACATGATTAAAAAATATCTTTAATATATTGATATAATATTAACAAAAACAAAGAAAAAATCTATTTGAGTCTAGAAGTAAAATAAAAAGGTTTTTATGTCTAAGTTTGTTAAAAAAATAATTTTAGATAAAATATTTTTTTTACGATAAAGAATTTTTAGTAATAAAACAAATATCAAGACATAAAAACATAATATGGAAACATCTTTAAAATAAGTTAGAAAATATTGATATAACTTTGAGAAAAACTCAAATGCATATATACAAAATTAAATAACAGGAGGTGCAAGTATGCGTCTTGAATTAGGAAAAATCTTTATAAAAGATATTCAATTTGGTGATGTAACAGAAGTGAAAGATGGAGTATTATTCATCAATAAGCAAGAGATGCTACAAGAAATTGGTGGAGATGAGCATATTAAGTCTATAGATATAGAATTAGCTCGTCCGGGTGAAAGCATAAGAATAACACCTGTAAAAGATGTTATTGAGCCAAGAGTAAAAGTTGAAGGTAATGGGGGAATATTCCCAGGTATCATATCAAAGGTTGACACTGTAGGAGAAGGAAAAACTCATGCTTTAAAAGGTGTAGCTGTTGTAACTACTGGAAAGATAGTAGGTTTTCAAGAAGGTATAGTAGATATGACTGGAGAAGGAGCTAAATACACTCCATTTTCTAAATTAAATAATGTAGTAGTAGTAGCTGAACCTATTGATGGTTTAAAACAATATGCTCATGAGAAAGCTGTTAGAATGATAGGATTCAAAGCAGCAATGTATTTAGGAGAAGCAGCAAGAAATCTTACTCCAGATGAAGTTTCAGTATATGAAACTAAACCTCTTCTTGAGTCAATAAAAGAGTATCCAGAACTTCCAAAAGTAGGATATGTTTACATGCTTCAAACTCAAGGATTATTACATGACACTTATGTATATGGTGTAGATGCAAAACAAATAGTGCCAACATTATTATATCCAACAGAATTAATGGACGGAGCAATTGTAAGTGGTAACTGTGTTTCTGCATGTGACAAAAACCCAAGTTATGTTCATATAAACAATGGAGTTGTTGAAGACTTATATGCAAGACATGGTAAAGATATAAATTTTGTAGGCGTAATTATAACTAATGAAAATGTTTACCTAGCAGATAAAGAAAGATCTTCAAACTGGACTTCTAAGCTATGTAAATACTTAGGATTAGATGCAGTTATAGTTTCACAAGAAGGTTTTGGAAATCCAGATACTGACCTTATAATGAACTGCAAAAAAATAGAAATGCAAGGTGTGAAAACAGTTATAGTTACAGATGAATATGCTGGACGTGATGGAGGTTCTCAATCACTTGCAGATGCAGATGTAAGAGCAGATGCTGTTGTAACAGGTGGAAATGCTAACCAAGTTGTAGTACTTCCTAAGTTAGATAAGGTAATTGGCCATTTAGAAGTAGTAGATGTAATAGCTGGTGGTTCTGATGGAAGTTTAAAAGCTGATGGAACTATTGAAGTTGAAATACAAGCTATAACAGGTGCAACTAATGAAACAGGATTTGGTCATTTAACTGCTAAAGGATATTAAGAGTTATTTCATTAAACGATTTAGTAATATTATGATTGAGTAATATCAATTAAAAAGATTGTAAATAAATTTATCAAAACATAATGAATGTTATAGATATATAAATAATTAGAAATATAATAAGGAGGATTATTATGAGTTTACTTAGTAATAAAAAGGTTCTTATAATAGGTGACCGTGATGGTATACCAGGACCTGCAATAGAAGAATGTGTAAAAACAGTAGAAGGAGCAGAGGTTGTTTTCTCATCTACAGAATGCTTTGTCTGAACAGCTGCTGGGGCTATGGACTTAGAAAATCAAAACAGAGTTAAAGAAGCTGCTGATAAATTCGGAGCTGAAAATGTTGTGATTTTACTAGGTGCTGCTGAAGCCGAAGCTGCAGGTCTTGCAGCCGAAACAGTAACTGCGGGGGATCCAACTTTCGCTGGACCACTTGCTGGAGTTGCCTTAGGATTAAGTGTTTACCATGTTGTAGAGGAGCAAATGAAAGAATTATTTGATGACACTGTATATGAAGATCAAATAAGTATGATGGAAATGGTTTTAGAAGTTGAAGAAATAGCAGAAGAAATGTCTGGTATAAGAGAAGAATTTTGCAAATTTTAATGCCTAAAAGCAAAAGGGGTGAAACTAAGAGATGGGAAAACTAAGAGCAGTACATTATATTAATCAGTTCTTTGCTGGTATAGGTGGAGAAGAAAAAGCTGATACTAAGCCACATGTGGCAGAAACTTTACCTCCAATAAGTTTACAACTTGATAAATTATTAGGTGAAGATATTGAAATAGTTGGTACAGTAGTGTGCGGAGACAGTTATTTCAATGAAAATATAGATAGTGCAAGTGAAGAAGTTTTAGCAATGATAAAAGGTTTTGAACCACAACTTTTCATAGCTGGGCCTGCATTTAACGCTGGTAGATACGGAGTTGCTGCTGGAACAATAACTAAAGTTGTAAAAGAGGCTTTAAATATACCAGCTTTAACAGGTATGTACATTGAAAATCCAGGTGCAGATATGTTCAAAAAGGATGTTTATGTAGTAGAAACTTCTGATTCTGCAGCAGGTATGAGAAAAGCACTTCCTAAGATAGCTAAACTTGCAATAAAACTTGCTAAAGAAGAAGAAATTGGAACTCCTAAAGAAGAAGGATACATAGCTAGAGGAATAAGAGTTAACTACTTCCATGAAGACAGAGGTTCTAAGAGAGCTGTTGACATGTTAGTTAAGAAAATAAAAGGTGAGCCATTTGAAACTGAATATCCAATGCCAAACTTTGATAGAGTTGACCCAAGTAATCCTGTAAAAGACCTATCAAAATGCAAAATAGCTTTAGTTACTTCTGGTGGTATAGTTCCTAAAGGAAATCCAGATAGAATAGAATCTTCTTCAGCTTCTAAATATGGAACTTATTCTATAGCAGGAGTTATGGATTTAACAGAAGAAACTTATGAAACTGCACATGGTGGATATGACCCAGTATATGCAAACTTAGATGCAGATAGAGTATTACCTGTTGATGTTCTTAGAGATTTAGAAAAAGAAGGTGTAATAGGAAAATTACATGAAACTTTCTATACAACTGTAGGTAATGGTACATCTGTTGCAAACTCTAAAAAATATGCTTCTGAAATTGGAGCAGCATTGGTAGCTGATGGTGTAGATGCAGTAATCTTAACTTCTACATGAGGTACTTGTACTCGTTGCGGTGCAACGATGGTAAAAGAAATAGAAAAAACTGGACTTCCAGTAGTTCACATGTGTACAGTAGTACCTATTTCGTTAACAGTAGGGGCTAACAGAATAGTTCCAACTATAGCAATACCTCATCCACTTGGAAATCCAGCACTTGACCCTACAGAAGAAAAAGCCCTAAGAAGAGGCCTTGTAGAAAAAGCATTAAACGCTTTAACTACAGAAGTAGATGGTCAAACAGTATTTGAAAAATAAAAATAACACACATATATATTATATAGATAAAAATATAAACACACACTAAAAATAAAAAATAACTATACACAAAAAAAATAATATAGATTTCATGAATGGGTAAATGTGAGTTATTCATTCATGAAATCTTAAAAAATACCAAAATACATAAAAAAAGAATAAAATTAAATATACAATAAAATAAAAATGTAATAATTGAAGTCTTTAATGAAATTAAAATTAGGTGTTCATAAAATTTATGGAGGTGCACAAAATGACTTATCCAGTTTTAAAAGGGGCAGGCTATGTACTTATTCATACTCCAGATATGATAGTGCAAAATGGAAGTACTTGTACAGTTGAAAGAGCAACAAATCCAGATTCAGAATTTTTACAAGAAGTAGGTAATCATATAAGAAGTTACGAGGATGTAGTTAACTACATGCCAAATCAAGTTTACATAGGAAACAGAAGACCAGAAGAATTAAGAGATTTACCAATGCCATGGTGTGAACAAAAAGTTGAGGGAACTAGAAATGGTAAATTTGGTGAAATAATGCCTCAAGATGAGTTTATAGCTTTAATGCAAATAAGTGATGCATTTGACTTAGTAAAGTTGTCACAAGAATTTATTGATGAAGTAAAAACAAAAATCGAAAATAACTACCCTGAAATTGCACCATTTGTAGGGAAATTAAAGGGTGATGATATAGAAGAAGGTAAGGAATTAGTAGCAACACACATAGCAGAAGGATTATACCATGATGGAAAATTCGTTGGCTATGTAAAAAGAGCACATGATGTAGATGTTAACTTAAATGCCCATACAATGTTTGAAAATTTAGTAGTAAAAGCATCTGGAGTTTTATCTGCTATTCAAATGCTAAGACATAGCAAAATAGACCCTGCTGAAATAGATTATGTTATTGAGTGTTCAGAAGAAGCTTGTGGAGATATAAACCAAAGAGGTGGAGGAAACTTTGCTAAATCAATAGCTGAAATAGCTGGACTTCAAAACGCAACTGGTTCTGATACAAGAGGATTTTGTGCAGCACCAACACATGCATTAATTCAAGCTGCAGCTTTAGTAAAATCTGGAATACACAAAAATGTAATGGTAGTAGCAGGTGGAGCAAGTGCTAAACTTGGAATGAATGCTAAAGACCACGTTAAAAAAGGTCTTCCTGTACTTGAAGATGTTGTTGGAGGATTTGCAGTACTTGTATCTGAAAATGATGGTGTAAACCCAGTTATAAGAACTGACTTAACAGGTAAGCATACAGTGGGAACTGGTTCTTCACCTCAAGCAGTTATGACAGCACTTATAACTTCAGGTCTTGATAGAGCTAATTTAAAAATAACAGATGTTGATGTATATTCAGTTGAAATGCAAAATCCAGATATAACTAAGCCAGCAGGAGCAGGAGATGTTCCAGAAGCAAACTACAAAATGATAGGTGCACTTGCTGTTAAACGTGGAGACTTAGAGAAGAAAGAATTAAAAGATTTTGTAGCTAATAAAGGATTACCAGGATGGGCACCAACTCAAGGACATATACCATCAGGAGCTCCTTATATAGGATTTTTAATAGATGATTTAACTACAGGAGATAGAAATAGAGCTATGATAGTTGGAAAAGGTAGTTTATTCTTAGGAAGAATGACTAATTTATTTGATGGAGTATCTTTTATAGCTGAAAGAAATACAGGTGTTACTGAAGAGACTTCAGGAATATCTAAAGATGAAATTAAGAAGATAATAGCTGAATCTATGAAAAAACTAGCATTAGATATGTTAGAAGAATAGGGGTGAGGATATGTCAAAAAAAGTAATCGCAGATGTATTCTTAGAAGTAGCTAATGCAATAGAAAGCGGAGAATTTGGCAAAAAAATAAGAATTGGTGTGACTACACTTGGAAGTGAACATGGTGTAGAGAACATGGTTAATGGTGCACACTTAGCAAAATCTAATTTATTTGATATAGTACTTATTGGACCAAAAGTGGAAACTGACCTTGAAGTAGTTGAAGTTAATGATGAAAAAGAAATGCATGGAAAAATGGAAGAATTATTAGACTCAGGATATATAGATGCTTGTGTTACTATGCATTATAATTTTCCAATAGGAGTATCTACAGTAGGTAGAGTAATAACTCCAGCAAAAGGAAAAGAAATGATACTTGCAACAACAACAGGAACAAGTGCTACTAATAGAATAGAAGCAATGGTAAGAAATGCTATTTATGGTATTGCTACAGCCAAATCAATGGGAAATAAATGCCCAAAAGTTGGAATACTTAATGTTGATGGAGCTAGACAAGTTGAAAAAAGTTTAAAAGAGTTAAAAGATAATGGATATGATATAGAATTTGCGGATTCAATTAGAGCAGATGGTGGATGTGTTATGAGAGGTAATGATTTACTTGTAGGTGCACCTGATGTTATGGTTACTGATACATTATCTGGAAATATATTTATGAAAGTATTTTCTTCATATACTACAGGTGGAGACTATGAAGCTCAAGGCTTTGGGTATGGCCCTGGAGTTGGAGAAGACTATGATAGAAGAGTACTTATAGTATCGAGAGCATCAGGTTCTCCAGTAGTAGCCAATGCATTAAAATATGCTTATGATGTTGTAAAGGGAGAAATCAATAATATTGCAAGAAGTGAATTTGCAAAAGTTAAAAGTGCAAAATTTGATGATATTATAGCTTCTCTTACTAAAAAAGAAGCTAAAACTGAAAAAGTAGAAGTTAAAATGCCAGATAAAGAGGTTGTTACTCGTCAAATAGCTGGTGTTGATATAATGGATTTAGAAGATGCAGTATCTGAACTATGGAAAAATGGAATCTATGCTGAAAGTGGTATGGGTTGTACAGGGCCAATAGTTCTTGTAAATGATGCTAAAGGTGATTTAGCTGTTGAAACTTTAATCAAGGCTGGATACACTGCAAAATAAATATAAATTATACATGTAAATGAAGAACATATAGTTATAGTCTTTTAGGCTATAACTATATGTTCTTTTTGTTACTCAACTTATATTATTTTTATTACCAAAGTAAGGATATAAAGATAATTAAATATTTATAAATTATAACTTATAAAACAGAAATATCATGAATTTGTATCATAATAATATTTCTGTTTTATTTGTCGTTACTTATGCTAAGTAAAAAATCAGTGGAAATATATAAATAATATTAATAATATATGAAAAATTTTTAGACGTAAAGCATCTATAAGATAAAAAATAATATTATTAGTGGTATAATATAATTAAAATAAAAATTATTTTTTGGAGGTAAAATCATGAGTAAAGTAGAAAAAGTAGTAGAATTGTTAGAAGCTAAGGGACTTGATGCATTATACTTAACAAAAAAAACGAATGTAAATTACATAAGTGGCTTTCCTGATGAAGAAGCATATGCAGTTATTTGTAAAGATGGAAATTTTTTAGTTACTGATAGTAGATATATGGAGCTTGCGGAAAATGTTTGTAAAGGTTTTGAAATTGTAAACTGGCATAATTTTGATAGAAGTGTGGCAAAAGCTGTAAAAAGTGTATGTGATAAAGTAGGTATAAAAAAGCTTGGATTTGAAAGAACAAATATCGTATTTGATAAATATGAAGAACTTAAAAATCTAGTTGAACAAGATGGAGGAGAATTGATACCTACAGAAAATATTGTAGAGACTCTTAGATATGTAAAGGACGAAGAAGAAATTAAAAATACAAGGAAAGCTTGTGAAATAGCTGATAAAGCGTTAGAAGAATTGGTTCCACATATAAAAGCTGGAGTTACTGAAATAGAATTAGCTACAAAACTAGAATATTTTATGAAAATGAATGGAGCTCAAAATATAGGATTTGAAACTATATTGATATCAGGAGCAAAAACTTCATTACTTCATGGTAAACCAAGTGACAAGGTTATAGAAAAAGGTGACTTTGTACTTATAGATTATGGAGCCATGTACAATGGATATATTTCTGATACAACTAGAACTTTTATAGTGGGAGAAGCATCTGAAAAACAATTAGAGATTTATAATTTAGTTAGAGAAGCACAAAATGTTGGAGTTGAAAACATGAAGGCTGGTGTACATGCTACAATTCCAGATGCAGAAATAAGAAAAGTTGTTAAGAAATATGAAGATTACTATTATCAAGGGATAGGACATGGGGTTGGAAGAGATGTTCATGAAGAACCTTTTATTGGTAATTATGGTGATAAAATAATAGAAGAAGGATGTATAATAACAATGGAACCAGGTATTTACTTCCCAGGATGGGGAGGAGTTAGAATAGAAGATACTGTTTTAATTACAAAAAATGGACCAGAAAGGTTAACTAAATTCCCTAAAGATTTGATAATTTTAGACAAATAATTTAATTTTTATATAATTTTTTACACAAAATAATATTGTAATCTCACCATTAAGCCTTCTCTACATATCTTAGTAAAGAGGGCTTAATTTTATTATGTGAGGTGATAATATCTATGAATAAAAAACATAAGTTTATGAAAAACATAAAAAAAGCCTGGTATAAAATTAAATTAATAGATAGATGTCTTATAATTGTCATGGCAATACTCATGTTTGAATCTATATACAATTTGTTTGTAAATGAAGTTAATTCACAAGATACTACCACTATTGATGTAGTAGTAAGAACTACTTCAGCAGCGATATTTGGATACTTTTTAAGTGCTAATTTTATAAGTAGAGCTTCAAGAAAAGTTACAAATACGGATGCATATTCAAATGTTTTTATAGATGATAATTCTTCTAATAAAGGTCAAGTACCAAGTCAAAATAATATAATGAATGTGAAAAATACTATTGGATTTGAATTAGAAAGTGACAATTATCAAAATAATGATAAAAAAGTGACTGTTAATAATGGTGAAGAGATTGAAGAAGGAGAAACTAGTGAATTACAAATTGTTATAGCTACTGTGATTTGTGTAGTAGCATTAATAGTACTTTTTATTGTGAGAAATTTTACAACACCAGCAACCGCATCTCTAGGAACTATTTCCCAGATGAGAGATTTTGTATCTGGATGTGTGGGTTTTTTGTTAGGTTGTCCAAGTAAACCTAATTAAAAATATGAGTATTAAAATAGATAAAATTAATATTAAAGGTATCAGTATAATAATATTTAAGTTATGAATGTATATCATTGTAATTCTTTTAAGATAATATATTTTATTGTTATACTGATACTCAAAAATACTTATAATATTTATCAAAATATGTATAATGCTGTATTTACATAATATGTAGAAATATTAATTTATATGAATAGAAGCCATATATTCAATAAAAAGTTTCATACTATAAGATATATATTGATGTTTTCTCCAAAGAACACCAATATTAGCAGTAATTGCACGTTCTAAAGGAATTGAACAGAGATTTTCGGTATTTTGAAATATTTCTTTATATAGTATCGTTGAAGCTAAATCATTTTCTAATAAATAACGAATAGTAGAAAGCTGATTTGAGTGTAAAATTATATTTGGCTTAACCTTCTCAAGTCTTTTTGTAATAATTTTGTAGTGATAAGAACCTTCAGATAGTATGACAAAAGGAATATTTTTCAACATATAGTTTGAAATAATGGACTGTTTTGCTAATTCATTTTTAGGATTTGTAACTAAATATAATTCTGTTTTATAGATTGTTTTTGAATCTATATCATCATAAATATCACTATCAATTATACCAATGCAAAAATCAAGTGTAGATTCTTCAATCATTTTGGCACCAACGAAGGTTGGAACTTCAAAAATTTTAAGCTCAATATCTGGATAAATTACATTAAATCTAGGTAGTATCTTTGAAAGTAAAAAAGTACCTAAAACTGTAGGAATTCCTATTTTAAGAGATGCTTTTCTTTTTTTTCCTAAATCTAGTGCATCACTTTGAAAATCTTCAAATTGTCTCGTGAAATTTTTTGCCTTATCTAAGAAGAGCTTCCCCTCAGGAGTTAAATCTATTTTATTACCTATTCTAAAAAAAAGTTCAAAACCGAGTTCTTTTTCCAATTCTTTAATAGCTAAGGTTATAGATGGTTGAGAAATATGAATACTTTCTGCTGCTTTAGTCATGTTTTTATATTTACAAACAGTCTGGAAATAATATAGATAATTTATGTTCATTGGTTAATAGTTCCTTTCATTTATGTAATTAGTGACAAGTATATAATTAACAACAATATAAGTTTTGTATATTATTGTAAAAAAATAGAATAGTTTTAAACTATCATATCATAAGTTTTTGATATTTTCAATCTATTAAGAATAGTGCTATTATTAAATTAACAAAAGATAACAGCTGACATAATTTAGGTAACAACTATTTGAAACGTAGTTATATCAATGAATATTAAAAATTTAACTATCTAAAAATAATTAGTATTTATGTAATTTAATTGTCAACTAAATTGTAACATAAAAAACTAACATTAGAGAGATGAAATTTTTTTAATCAGAAATGTTAATTTAATAACAAAATATAATTTTGCAAAGTTTGCAAAGAGGGGAGAGATATATTTTTTAATAATTATCGTTAATTTAATAACAAAAAATGAAAGGGAGTGGTTTGGTGAAGTTTGAGTTAATGGATTTTTTAATGAACCCTTTTGTCCTTATGTTTGCTGCTGTAATTACAGGAATATTATTTGGAAAAATTAAATTTGGGAAGTTTAATTTTGGAGTGTCAGGAGCATTATTTACAGGATTATTTATTGGATGGTTTGTGTATAGCTTAGGAAATTCAGTAATAGCAAAAGGAGAGACAACAGCAGGGTATAAGGCAGCAACTATCATGATGGGTAATGGAATTATTTCTTCTGATTTCTTTGATTTTTTTCTAATTATATTTGTTGCAGCAGTTGGTTTATTAGCTGCTAAGGATATGAAAGCCGTACTTAAGAAGTATGGGGCTAGATTTGTAGTTTTAGGAGTTCTTATAACTTTTATAGGAGGCTCTATGACTTATGCAATGACTTTGTTATCAAGCAATAAAGGAAGTAGTGCGTATGAGGTTTCTGGTGTTTATACAGGAGCATTAACAAGTTCACCTGGTCTAGCTGCTGCTTTAGAAACAGCTGGTAAACATGCAGAAGATGTATCAAAAGAGTTTGAGAAAGCATCAATAGAAGATAAAAAAGAAATATTAAAAGTAGTTGACCCAGAGGGAAAATTGGATGTAGCTACAACTACATCACTAACTCAAGAGCAAATAGATAAGTATATCGCATATGCTGAAGCAGGTGTTGGTATAGGGCATGCAGTTGCATATCCTTTTGGAGTATTAATAGTAATTTTAGGAGTAAATTTCCTTCCTAAAATATTTAGAATGGACCTTAGAGAAGAAAGAAGAAAATATGAAAAAGAAATGAAAGAAGCTAGAGATAGTGTTGGTGGTAAAACGATACCAGAAGTTCCATTTAATATAATAACATTTTTCTTAACATGTCTTGCTGGATATTTGGTTGGAGGAATACACGTGTTCATGGGACCATTAGGATACTTTACATTAGGGGCAACTGGTGGTTCTCTAATTGTATCTCTAGTACTTGGATATGTGGGTAAGATAGGTGTAGTAAATTTCAGAATGGAAGAAAAAGTATTAAATATTCTAAAACAAATAGGGCTAGTATTTTTCTTAGCAATAGTTGGATTAAGATATGGTGGTAAAGTGGTTGATTCAATTATGACATCTGGTATGCATCTAGCTTTAGTAGCCATAGTAGTAGGAATTACAGCTATGATGATTGGATTTTTAGTTGGTAAGTATGTATTCAAACTAAATTGGATTTTACTATCAGGAGCTGTCTGTGGTGGTATGACATCAACACCAGGGCTTGGAGCTGCTGTTGATGCTCTTGATAGCGATGACCCAGCAGCAGGATATGGTGCTACATATCCATTTGCACTGTTAACTAAAGTTATATTGGTTATAGTTTTACACAAACTTCCAATGTAAATAAGACTTTATATGGGGGGATATTTATGAATAATGAAGGAGTATTTGAAGAATTAAGCGAAAGATTAAGAAATAAAAAATTATGTGATTTAATTATGAATGCAGATGAGGCTGCCAAAATTATAAATGATGGGATGGTTGTTGGACTTAGTGGATTTACACCTTCAGGTTACCCAAAAGCAGTACCATTAGCGGTTTCAGAAAGGGCTAAAAGTGGAGAGAAGATAAAATTGACTGTGTATTCAGGAGCATCTTTAGGTCCAGAAGTGGACGGAGCATGGGCAGAAGTAGGTATAATTGAAAGAAGACTTCCTTATCAGACTAATTCAATACTTAGAAACAGTATTAATAAAGGTGATGTCAATTATATAGATATGCATCTAAGTCATTCTACTCAATTTTTAAATTATGGGACTATACCTAAAGTAGATGTAGCTATAGTAGAAGCACTTGCAATAACTAAAAATGGGGATATTATACCTACTAGTGGTATAGGAAATTCGCCATCTTTTATAAAAAGTGCAGATAAAGTGATAGTTGAAATAAATCTTGCAAAACCAATGGAAATGGAAGGAATGGCAGATATATATATTACAGAAAATCCGCCAAACAGGAAACCTATAGAAATAAATCATCCTAAAGATAGAATTGGAACAACATATATACCTTGTGGATTAGATAAGATTGCAGGTATAGTAATCACTAATATGCAGGATAAGACACGTCCATTAGGTATTGTAGATGAAGCTTCAAAAAAGATATCAAATAATATTATTGCTTTTCTGAAAGAAGAAGTAAAATCAGGTAGATTGTCAAAAAATTTACTTCCTCTTCAATCTGGTGTAGGAAGTGTAGCAAATGCAGTTTTATATGGACTATGTGAATCTGAGTTTGAAAATTTAACTTGTTATACAGAGGTTGTGCAGGATTCAATGTTGGATTTAATAAGAATGGGTAAAGTCACAATGGCATCAACTACATCCGTAAGTCCATCACCTGAAGGCTTAATAAAATTTGAGAATGATATAGATTTCTTTAAAGATAAGATTATATTGAGACCTCAAGAAATTAGTAATAACCCAGAAATAGCTAGGAGAATTGGTGTAATTGCAATGAATACTGCAATTGAGGTTGATATTTACGGAAATGTAAACTCAACTCATATCATGGGGTCGAAGATGATGAATGGAATCGGTGGTTCTGGTGATTTTGCTAGAAATGGAGCAATAACTATATTTAGTACTGAATCAATTGCAAAAAACGGTGATATATCGTCAATAGTACCTATGGTATCTCATGTAGACCACACTGAACATGATGTAATGGTAATTGTAACAGAGCAAGGGTATGCTGATTTAAGAGGTCTTGCACCTAGAGAAAGAGCTGTTAAGATAATAGAAAATTGTGCTCATCCAGATTATAAAGAGCAACTTATGGATTACCTAAATAGAGCATGTCAAAATGGAGCAAAACAAACTCCTCATATATTAGATGAAGCTTTATCATGGCATAGTAAATTTATGAGTACAGGTACAATGAAGAAGTCAGAAACTTTTAAAAGTGCATTATAAAAATATTTAATAAATTGGAGGAATATTAAAAATGGAAAAAGCAGTAGAAAACTTTGAAGATTTAAGCAAAGAATATATTAATGGATACATTGAGAGAGCTAGAAAAGCTCAGAGAGAGTTTGAATGCTATACTCAAGAACAAGTGGATAAAATAGTGAAGATAGTTGGAAAGGTAGTATACTATAACGCTGAATATTTAGCTAAACTTGCAGTAGAAGAAACTGGAATGGGTGTATATGAAGATAAAGTAGCTAAAAATAAAAGCAAAGCGAAAGTTATATACAATAATTTAAAAGATAAGAAATCAGTTGGTATAATTGACATAGATAGAGAAACAGGAATAACAAAGGTAGCTAAACCAATTGGTGTTGTAGCAGCAATAACTCCTTGTACAAATCCAATAGTTACACCTATGAGTAATGCTATGTTTGCATTAAAGGGAAGAAATGCAATTATTATAACACCACATCATAAAGCAATTGGATGTAGTACTAAGACTGTTGATATGATTAATGAAGAATTAGAAAAAATCGGAGCACCAGAAAATCTAATACAAATACTTGACCAACAATCAAGAGAAAATACGAGAAATTTAATTTCATCAGCAGATGTAGTAATTGCTACTGGTGGAATGGGAATGGTAAGAGCTGCATATTCAAGTGGAAAGCCAGCTCTTGGTGTAGGAGCAGGAAATGTCCAATGTATCATAGACAGAGATGTAGATATTAAAGAAGCAGTACCTAAAATCATAGCTGGAAGAATATTTGATAATGGTATAATTTGCTCAGGTGAGCAATCAGTGATAGTAGCAGAAGAAATGTTTGATAAAGTAATGGATGAATTTGAAAGTAACAAAGGTTTTATAGTTAGAGATAAGGCACAAAAAGAAGCTTTTAGAAATGCCATGTTTGTCAATAAATCTATGAATAAAGATGCAGTAGGGCAATCAGTTCATGCAATTGCAAACATTGCAGGTGTTGAAATACCAAAAGATACAAAAATAATAGTGATAGAAGCAGATGGTCCAGGGGAAGAAGACATACTTGCAAAAGAAAAAATGTGTCCAGTTATATCTGCATATAAATATAAAGACTTTGAAGAAGGTGTAGCTATTGCAAAAGCAAATCTAAATGTAGAAGGAAAAGGACATAGTGTATCTATACATTCAAATACAATTAAGAATATAGAATATGCAGGAGAAAATATAGAAGTATCAAGATTTGTAATCAATCAATGTTGTGCTACAAGTGCTGGAGGAAGCTTCTTTAATGGTCTTGCACCTACAAACACTTTAGGTTGTGGTTCTTGGGGAAATAATAGTATTTCTGAAAATCTTGATTACAAACATTTAATTAATATTTCTAGAATTGCTTATTATATGCCAGAAAATGAAGTACCTACAGATGAAGAGCTTTGGGGATAAAATTCAAGTATAAAAAAGTATTCATTCTAATATTAAAATAGAAATATATTTTAATCTAAAATGAATCTAAACTAAAAATGAATTTAATTTAAAAAATTGAGAGATGAACAAAAGAAGGAAGTATTATAAATTAACATAAATAAAAATTATTATAAAAAAGAAGGAGTGGTTTTATTATGGCATTAATGACAGGAGCTCAATATATTGAAAGTTTGAGAAAATTAAATACTAAAGTTTATATGTTTGGTGAAGAGGTTAAAAATTGGGTTGACCATCCAATGATTAGACCATCTATAAATTGTGTAGCAGCTACTTATGATTTGGCACATGACCCAGAATATGCAGATTTAATGACAGTTACTTCAAATATTACAGGAGAAAAAATAAATAGATTTGGTCATCTTCATCAAAGTACTGATGATTTGATAAAAAAAGTTAAAATGCAAAGACTATGTGGTCAAAAAACAGCTTCTTGTTTCCAAAGATGTGTAGGTATGGATGCTTTTAATGCGGTATATTCAACAACATTTGAGTGTGACAAAGCACATGGAACTAATTATCATGATAATTTTGTAAAATACTTAACTTATATACAAGAAAACGATTTAGTAGTTGATGGAGCTATGACTGACCCTAAAGGAGATAGAGCATTATCACCTAGTGCTCAACCTGACCCAGATATGTTCCTTCATATAGTTGAAAGAAGAGAAGATGGAATAGTGGTAAGAGGAGCAAAAGCACATCAAACTGGCTCAATAAATTCACATGAACATCTTATAATGCCTACTATAAGTATGACTGAAGCAGATAAAGACTATGCTGTATCATTTGCAGTTCCTTCAGATGCTGAAGGTGTGTTTATGATTTATGGAAGACAATCTTGTGACACTAGAAAATTAGAAGAGGGAGCAGATGTTGATTTAGGAAATAAAGAGTTTGGAGGCCAAGAAGCTCTAGTAGTATTTGATAACGTATTCGTTCCAAATGATAGAATTTTCTTATGTGGAGAGTGGGATTTCTCTGGTATGTTAGTGGAAAGATTTGCTGGATATCATAGACAAAGTTATGGTGGATGTAAAGTTGGAGTAGGTGATGTAATAATAGGAGCAGCAGCTTTAGCAGCTGATTACAATGGAGCAAACAAAGCTTCTCATATAAAAGATAAATTAATAGAAATGACTCACCTTAATGAAAGCTTATATTGTTGTGGTATAGCATGTTCATCAGAAGGACATAAGACAGAGGCTGGAAACTATCAAATAGATTTACTTCTAGCAAATGTATGTAAACAAAATGTAACTAGATTCCCTTATGAAATAGTAAGACTTGCAGAAGATATAGCTGGTGGGCTTATGGTTACTATGCCTTCAGAAAAAGACTTTAAATCAGATGTTAAAGTTGGAACAAGTGGAATGACAATAGGTGAAGTATGTAATAAATATTTTAAAGCTTCTTCAGTAGCTTCAACAGAAGAAAGAATGAGAATATTAAGATTCTTAGAAAATATATGTCTTGGTTCAGCTGCTGTTGGTTATAGAACTGAGTCAATGCATGGAGCAGGTTCACCACAAGCACAAAGAATAATGATTTCAAGACAAGGAAATATAAATCAGAAGAAAGAATTAGCTAAGACAATTGCAGGAATAAAAAAAGAGAAAGCTCTAAATTTATAAAAAGTTGATATATAAATGGGAAGATATATCGACTTATACTAATTAATGAAAAAATATATCGTATAAGAATAATTATGAAGTAGTAGTTTGAGTTATAAAAAGAGATTTTTAGAAGGAGAATTTACACATGACCTGTGGAGTTAGATTTTGTGGGGGCTGTAACCCTAGATACGGAAGAGGGAAGGCTCTTGCAATAATCAAAGAGCACTTCAATGGTAGAGTAGATTTTAGTGTAGCAGAAGAAGATGTAGAATATGATTTATTACTTATAATTGGAGGATGCACAACTTTATGTGCATCCTACCAACAATATAAAGTTAAAAAATCATATATTAAAATTTGGGATTTTAGTCATATAGAAAGAGCTATAAATATAATAGAATCAGCAATTTGTGAGGCTTAAATAAGAGTTAGATGGGGTGATTTCATTGAATTGGCGAGAATTGTATCAAAGTAAGTTATGTACTGCTACAGACGCTGTAAAGCATATTAAAGATGGGGATACGGTAGTATTTGCACATTGTGTAGGTGAGCCTCCTGTACTAGTAGAGGCTATGATTGAAAATGCAAAACAGTATAAAAACGTTGAGATTAAGCATATGGTAAGTCTAGGGAGTGGTGGATATACTGGCGAGGGAATGGAAACTCACTTTAGAGTAAATCCAATGTTTGTAAGTGGAAATGTAAGAAAGGCAATCGAAAATGGAGATGGAGATTTTACTCCTGCATTCTTTCATGAAGTACCAAAATTAATTAGAGAAAAAAGATTAAAATGTGATGTTGTTTTAGCACAGGTGACTCCACCAGATGAACATGGGTATTGTAGTCTAGGGACATCAGTTGACTATACCTACGAAGCTATTAAAACTGCTAAAACAGTAATTGTTCAAGTAAATGACCAATTTCCTAGAACTTATGGTGAAGTAGTTCATATATCAGAGTTTGATTATATAGTTGAAAAGTCACAACCTTTATATGAACTGCAACCTGCTAATATAGGAGAAGTAGAAGAAGCAATAGGTAAAAATTGTGCTTCTCTAATTGAAGATGGTTCTACTTTACAACTTGGAATTGGTGGAATTCCAGATGCAGTTATGCTATTTTTAACAGATAAAAAAGATTTAGGAATTCATTCAGAAATGATTTCAGATGGAACCTTAGCTCTCTATGAAAAAGGTGTTATAAATGGTAAATATAAAAATTTTGATAAAGAAAAAATGACAGTTACATTTTTAATGGGAACTAAAAAATTATATGATTTTGCTAATAATAACCCAGTAGTTGAAGTAAAGCCTGTAGACTATGTAAATCATCCAGCAGTTATAATGAAACAACATAAAATGGTTTCTATAAATTCTGCTATACAAGTTGATTTGATGGGACAGGTAGTTGCAGAGGCAATGGGTCTTAGACAATTTAGTGGAGTTGGAGGTCAAGTTGACTTCATACGTGGAGTATCTATGGGAGAAGATGGAAAGGCAATTATAGCCATGCCTTCAATAACGACAAAAAAAGATGGTACAGTAATTTCAAAAATTGTTTCAATTGTTGATGAAGGTGCTCCTATAACAACATCTAGAAATGATATTGACTATGTCGTAACAGAGTATGGTATAGCAGAACTAAAAGGGAAATCTCTTAGAGAAAGGGCAAGAAATTTAATCAATATTGCTCATCCAAGTGTAAGAGAAAATCTAGCATTAGAGTTTGAAAAAAGATTTAAGGAGAAATATTAATAGTAGAGGGGTGTTAAGAATGGAAGCACTTAGAGTAGTTCCAAAAATATTTTATTTTGATACATTTAAAGAATTCAACGAAGAATTTAAAATAGGAAAAAATGATTTAGTAATTACAAATGAATTTATATATGAACCATATATGAAACCTCTTGGAATAGATACCAATCTAATTTTCCAAGAAAAATTTGGAACAGGTGAACCATCTGATGAAATGATAGATTCTATGACAAAAGAAATGAAGAAATACAATTTCGATAGAATTATCGCCTTTGGAGGAGGTACAATAGTTGATATATGCAAGATATTAGCACTTGATGTTCCAGAGAAGTCTATTGATTTATTTGAAGGAGAAGTAGCACCTAAAAAAGTAAAAGAATTGGTGGTAGTTCCTACAACATGTGGTACAGGAAGTGAAGTAACAAATGTAGCCATTGCAGAGTTAAAATCTAAGCATACTAAAAAGGGTCTTGCAGTAGAAGAAACTTATGCAGATTATGCAGTATTAATTCCAGAATCAGTAAAAGGATTGCCTTATAAATTTTTTGTAACAAGCTCAGTGGACGCTCTTATACATGCTATTGAGTCTTATCTATCTCCAAAGGCAAGTCCATTTACAGAAATATATTCTTTACAGGCTATAAAAATGATTATGGATGGATATAAAAAGATTGTGGCTAAAGGAGAAGAAGAGAGATTCAATCATCTTAAGGACTTTGTACTTGCATCAAACTATGCAGGAATTGCTTTTGGAAATGCTGGTTGTGCAGCAGTGCATGCTTTATCTTATTCGATAGGTGCAGCTTTCCATGTTGCACATGGTGAAGCAAATTATCAGTTCTTTACTGAAGTATTTAAGATGTACTCTAGAAAAAATCCTAATGGAAAGATTACACAATGTACAAAAATTTTAGCAGATGCTCTTGAATGTGACCCTAATTGTGATGTTTATGGAGAATTAGAGAAATTCTTAAACAAATTAATAGCTAAGAAATCTTTAAGAGAATATGGAATGGTGGAAAGTCAGATAGATGAATTTACTGATAGCACAATAGCAAATCAACAGAGATTACTTGCTAATAATTATGTAGAACTTAGTAGAGAAGAAATAAGAGAGATATTTGCAAATCTTTATTGATACAATTTTTTATTTATATTAAGTATAGATGATATAAATAATGATAATTATATAAATATAAAAAGTAAGAGGACTTAAATTTACTTAAAATTAAGTTCTCTTATTTTTGTATAGCATTAAATGTAAGTACATTTTTAGTTAGAAAATGTACTTACATTTAAGTCTATTACCTTATTTGAAATAATTTGTAGAATTTCAAATTCCTTGACAGTAATAAGTAAGTAATTGTATAATCAAACTGAAATATAATAATAATATTAGTAAAAATGAAAGGATATAAATCATGTATAAACCAGAGAATTTTTCTAAAAAATCTGTATTAATAAATTCGTTTTTAAGTAAATTTTTAAAGATAGTTGGATGGGGTTTAGTAGGTTTATTCACACTATCAGCTTTAGTATTGTCAACTATTTCAATTATAATTGGGTGGGCAGTTATACTTCCTATTCAAGTATGTGCTTTATTTTTAATAATAGGTGGAGTTTGCATTTTTAAAGGTAAAAGATTAGGAGACCAAATTTCTCGTTACAAAAAATACTGTACAATCATAAGTAATAAAAATATTATTCCAGTAGAACTTATTGCAGAAAGCACATCTAAATCATTAAAATTTATAATAAAAGATGTGCAAAAGATGATAGATAAAAATTACTTTATAAATACTTATATTGATAAAAGAAACAATCAAATTGTCTTGACAAATGAAGATGGAATTCCACCAGTGTATGAAGATGTAGTGTGTGAAGTTGAAGAAGATGAAGTTGAGAATAGTAATGAAGTTGATATGATTATTAAAAAGGGAATGGACTATTTGAGACAAATAAAAGAAGCTAATGAAAATATTAAATCAGAATCAATGTGCAGCAAAATTGTACAAGTAGAAGATGTTACGAGTAAAATATTTGATGTTGTAAAACATGACCCATCAAAACTTACTCAGATACAAAAATTTATGGATTATTATATTCCAACTACTTTGAAGCTTTTAAATTCATATCATACATTGGAAGAACAAGGCATAGACAGAGAAAATATAACAACAACTATGGAGAGTATTGAAAGTACAATGAGTACAATTGTAGTGGCTTTTGAGAACCAACTGGATTCTCTATTTGAGGATGAAGCTATTGACATATCTACAGATATTACTGTCTTAGAAAATATGTTAGTTCAAGAGGGATTAACAGGTGGAAAGTTTTAACTGTAATATAAAAAATATTCTGTTATTTTTGAACAGTTAATTAGTTATAAAGGATAAAAATGTGCAAGATATAAGTATATAATTAGTACTTTATGAAGGAAGAGGAGA
The DNA here is from genome assembly GCF_020657785.1 of Clostridioides sp. ZZV14-6154. Taxonomy (NCBI): domain Bacteria; kingdom Bacillati; phylum Bacillota; class Clostridia; order Peptostreptococcales; family Peptostreptococcaceae; genus Clostridioides; species Clostridioides sp. ZZV14-6154. Next base: position 408,336 of record NZ_JAGWCY010000002.1, read on the forward strand.
GAAGTATAGAATGAATAATTTAGATGATATACCAGTTATGCCAACACTGACACTTGACCCATTTGGTGAAGAAACAAAAACAAATGATATAAATAATTCTGACCTATTAATGAAAAAGAATGAAAAAGACCCAGAAGAAGAAAAACTATCAGAAGCTGAACGTAAAATGGTAAAAGAGTTTGCAGAAAAAATAGATATTACAAATACAAATATGATTTTGCAATATGGAGCTGGGGCTCAAAAAAAGGTAGCAGGATTTTCGGAAACCGCTTTAAAGAGTGTTAAAACTAGAGATTTAGGCGAAGTTGGTGATATGCTTACAAATCTAGTTACTGATTTAAAATCATTTTCAGCTGATGAAAAAGAACAAGGTGGTTTTTTAGGGATTTTTAAAAAGGCAAATAATAAAATTTCAAATTTAAAAACTAAGTATGATAGTGCAGAAGTAAATGTAGACAAAGTAAGTAAAGAACTTCAAAAGCATCAAGTTAAAATATTGAAAGACATAGCAATGCTTGATAAAATGTACGAATTAAACTTAGCTTATTCAAAAGAGCTTACAATGTATATTATAGCAGGGAAACAAAGGCTAAAAGATATGAAAGAACTTGAGATGCCAAAATTAAGAGAAAAAGCAAGTCTGTCTGGTTCAACAGAAGATGCTCAATCTGTAAATGATATGGTTTCACTTTGTGACAGATTTGAAAAGAAGATTCATGACTTAGAATTAACTAGAATGGTGTCACTTCAAATGGCTCCACAGATAAGATTGGTTCAAAATAGCAATAATCTAATGGCAGAAAAAATTCAATCTACTATAGTAAATACTATTCCATTATGGAAAAATCAAATAGTACTTGCTCTTGGAATATCTCATTTGAATCAAGCTATGAAAGCACAACGTGAAGTTAGTAACATGACAAATGAACTTCTACTAAAGAATGCAGAAACATTGAAAATGGGAACAATAGAAACAGCTAAAGAATCAGAAAGAGGCATTGTAGATATAGATACAATTAAGAAAACTAATCAATCTTTAATATCAACTATTGATGAAGTAGTTAAGATACAAAATGATGGTAGAATAAAGAGACAAGAAGCAGAAGTTGAATTATCAAAAATAGAAAGTGAACTAAAAAGTAAGCTTCTTGAATTTACAGTTAAATAATAACTTATAAATAATAACTTATGTTAAAATAAAAAGTGTAGTTGATTGTTTTACAATTAACTACACTTTTATTTATATTATAAGTTTCTGTTATCTTTTAGCATAACATCATGAGCTCCACCTTCAACTATACTAGTAGAAGATACAAGTGTTAGCTTAGCATTTTTTTGAAGTTCAGGAATACTAAGAGCACCACAGTTGCACATAGTAGAACGAACTTTACTTAGAGAAAGTGTCACATTGTCTTTTAAAGAACCAGCATAAGGAACATAAGAGTCAACACCTTCTTCAAAAGAAAGTTTCTTATCTCCACCAAGGTCATATCTTTGCCAGTTTCTAGCACGTGCAGAACCTTCTCCCCAATATTCTTTCATGTAACTACCATTTATATTAACCTTATTAGTTGGACTCTCATCAAAACGAGAGAAATATCTACCAAGCATTATAAAATCAGCACCCATAGCTAAAGCTAAAGTTATATGATGGTCATAAACAATACCACCATCAGAACAAATTGGAATGTAAATACCTGTTTTTTCAAAGTATTCATCTCTAGCTTGAGCAACTTCAATTATAGAAGTAGCTTGTCCGCGTCCTATACCTTTTTGCTCACGAGTGATACATATAGAACCACCACCAATACCAACTTTAACAAAGTCAGCACCAGCTTCAGCAAGGTAAAGGAATCCTTCACGGTCAACTACATTCCCAGCTCCAACCTTAACTGTATCACCGTATTTTTCACGAATAAAATCAAGAGTTATCTTTTGCCACTCAGAAAAACCTTCTGAAGAGTCTATACATAAAACATCAGCACCAGCTTCAACTAAAGCAGGAACACGCTCAGCAAAGTCTCTAGTATTGATACCAGCTCCAACTACATATCTTTTAGAAGAATCTAAAAGTTCAAGTGGATTTTCTTTATGAGAAGAGTAATCTTTACGGAACACCATATATACAAGATTACCATTATCATCAAGTACAGGAAGAGAATTAAGCTTATGGTCCCATATAATATTGTTTGCTTCTTTTAAAGTAACATCTTTGTTAGCATAAACTATGGATGACATAGGAGTCATAAATTCACTAACTTTAGTATCTAAATCCATACGACTTATACGATAATCACGACTCGCAACAATACCTAATAATTTACCAGTTGAAGTACCATCTTCAGTAACAGCAACCGTAGAATGTCCAGTTTTTTCTTTTAGTTCAAGTATGTCTTTTAATGTATTGTCAGGTTTAATATTTGAATCACTCACAACAAATCCAGCCTTATGAGATTTAACACGTGCTACCATAGCAGCTTCACTTTCAATAGTTTGAGAACCATATATAAATGAGATACCGCCTTCTTTAGCAAGCGCAATAGCCATCTTGTCATCAGAAACAGATTGCATAATAGCAGAAGTTAAAGGTATATTCATATGAATATCTGCTTCCTCGCCCTTTTTAAATTTAGTAACAGGTGTTTTTAAACTTACATTAGCAGGTATACAATCAATAGAAGAGAAACCTGGTACAAGTAGGTACTCACTGAAAGTATGCGATGGTGTATCAAAATAAAACGCCATTTTTTAATCACTCCTTAATATTTTTATACTTTATTATAATTGATAGTATTAATTATAACTTATTCTTTAATTTTATTAAAGTATTTTGTCAGATATTGAGATTTTTGAAAAATTTAAACTATTTTAACTGAATTTGTTTAATATATGTTGCTTTACACAATCAAACTGTATATTAAATAAGGTTTTATTTAATGTAGTAGCTAATTTGAAGTTAATTCTTAGTATATAATCTCTTGCATTATGTTTATATACTCCTGTTACTAATATTGGGTATAGAGCATTTTTTATTGAAAGTATAAATTAATTAAATCTATATTAGTATGTCCAAAAGTATCCCTAAAAAATTTATTTCGTAAAATTCTTAATCACTTTTGTATAAGGTTTTATGATATTCATCAAATACACAAGTACTTTATAAATATAGTATTATTTATAAAGATTGATATTCTAAAATACTACATAAATAAAATTAAACAAAAACTAAAATGAAAAATGTCATTATCGTAAGTGACATAGAAACGATTTCTTAAAGTTGTTACTATAAAATATAAACTCTATAATAAAAGTATAACAAAAGGGAATCATATCGATATAGAATATAATTCAAATGGAGGTAAAATTATGAGCAGTTCTAATCAATCGACAATAAAGACATCTATACAGCGAGTAGGTAAATTTTTAAGTGGTATGGTAATGCCAAATATAGGAGCTTTTATAGCATGGGGTCTTATAACAGCATTATTTATACCAACAGGATGGATGCCAAATGAAAAATTAAGCACTATAGGCGATCCAATGATAAAATATCTTTTACCACTGTTGATAGCATATACTGGTGGTAAAGCTATAGCAGGACAAAGAGGGGGAGTAATAGGTGCAGCAGCAGCTATGGGAGTAATCGTTGGAGCTGATATACCAATGTTTATTGGTGCAATGATAATGGGCCCATTTGCAGGATGGGTAATCAAGAAGTTTGATAAACTTGTAGATGGAAAAATACCAACAGGATTTGAAATGTTAGTAAATAACTTTTCAATAGGTATAATAGGTATGCTTCTTGCAATATTAGGTTTTTATGCAATTGGACCAGCTATAGTAGCAGGTACAGTTCTTATAGAATCAGGAGTGCAATTTATAGTTAGTAAAAGTTTATTACCTTTAGTCTCAGTATTTATAGAACCTGGAAAGGTACTGTTCTTAAACAATGCAATAAACCATGGTATATTAGGTCCTATAGGTATAGCTGAAGCAAAAGAAGCAGGTAAATCTATAATGTTCTTATTAGAAAGTAACCCTGGACCAGGATTAGGTGTTCTATTAGCATATTGGATGTTTAGTAGAGGAAGTGTAAAACAATCAGCCCCAGGAGCAGTAATAATACATTTCCTTGGTGGTATCCATGAAATTTACTTCCCATATATCTTAATGAATCCAGTTTTAATATTAGCTACAATGGCAGGTGGAGCAGCAGGAATATTAACTTTTTCAATATTAGGAGCTGGACTTGTAGCAGCACCATCACCAGGAAGTATATTTGCACTTATGGCACTAGCACCAAAAGGAGGATTACTTCCAGTATTAGCAGGGGTTGCAGTTGCGACAGCTGTATCATTCTTAGTGGCAGCACCATTTGTTAAGAGAGCTTCAGCAAATCAAAGTGAAGAAGATGGTACTTTAGAAGAAGCTAAAGCAAAGATGAGTGATATGAAATCTGCAAGCAAAAGTTCGGATAAAAAAGTTGAAGAAAAGCAACTTGAATTAAATGAAATTAAGAAGATTGTGTTTGCATGTGATGCAGGAATGGGTTCTAGTGCAATGGGAGCTTCTAGATTTAAAAATAGAATAAAAAACTTAAATTTAGATATAGAAATTACAAACTCATCTGTTGATAATCTTCCAGATGATACACAAATAGTAGTAACTCACAATACATTAGTTGAAAGAGTTGCCAAAAATAATTCAAATGTTGAGATAGTCTCAATAAATAACTTTTTAAATGACCCAAATTTAGATATACTGTTTAAAAGATTAGAATCTAAATAAAAAATAAAAAGTACCACTGATTAGGAGTGGATAAATTTGAAAAAAAAGAAGATTACATCCAGACAAAAAAAGATAATACTCATGATAGTAGAAAATTCTAAAAAGAATATTCCAATAACCATTTCTGAGATTGCAGGAGAGTTAGAGCTAAGCTCAAGAACTGTACTTAGAGATATGTCAGGAATTGAAAAATGGTTTGATGAAAATGATTTTAATTTTGTAAAAAAACCAGGTGTAGGTTTGATTTTAGAAGAAAATATAGAAAATCAAAATTTTATCATTGAGTTGTTAGAAGAAGAAAAAATAGAAAAAGAATACAGTAAAGAAGAAAGAAATTTAATTATATTATCAAAGCTACTAGTTTCTAATGAGCCAGTAAAATCTTATTACTTTGCAAAAATATTAAAGGTATCTGAAGGGGTACTAAACAATGATTTTATATTAGCAAGTGAATGGTTAGAAAGATTTGATATTGAGCTTATTAGAAAACCAGGGCTTGGTGTGTATCTCAAAGGTCAGGAAAAAAACTTTAGAGAAGCATATGTAAACCTTATATATGACTCATTTAATGAAAAAGAAATATTGGACATGGTTAGAAATATAAGTGAGAATATACAAACTGATAAAGCAATAGAAATTTTAAGTGAAAATAGACTTTTAAATTTAATGGACAAGTGCATAATAAGAAAAGTTGAAAGTACATTAACAAAGAAGCTTTCTGAATTAGATGTAAATTTAGCTGATAGTGCATATATAGGTCTTGTAGTTCATATTTCACTAGCTTTACAGAGGATAAAAAATGGTGAGAATATAACCATGGAGAAAGATTTTCTAAAGGAATTATCTTTAACCGAAGAGTTTAAATTAGCGCAAGAAATCGTAAAAGGTATGGCAGTTGATTTTAGTATGGATATACCATTAGATGAAGTTGGATATATAACTATGCATATTAGAGGTGCAAAGCAAAGGTCATCTTCAAGTCATAAAGAGTTAAACTTAGATGATATAGAAGTGATGGACATTACAAATAAAATGATAGATTTAGCAGAAGATGAATTTAAGATAAGTCTTAAAAATGATGAAAGATTATTTAAAGACCTAGCAAACCATCTGGGACCTTCTATAAACAGATTGAATATGGGATTAGAAATAAGAAATCCTCTTTTAGATGAAATAAAAACTAAGTATTCATATGCTTATAATGGAGTTGAAAAAATTTCTAAAATCATAAAAGATAAGCTAAATATAAATTCAATACCTGAATCTGAAATAGGATATATTGCAATGCATTTTGCATCAGCCATAGAAAAAAATCTAATGATGTATACTAATCTGAATGTTGTTGTAGCATGTCCAACTGGAATAGGTACTTCAAGGTTTTTATCGACTAAAATTGAAAATAAATTTCCCAATCTAAATATACTTGAAACTATTTCAGCTATAAACATAGATGAAGAATATTTAAAAGAAAAAGAAGTCGATTTAATTGTATCTACAGTGGAACTAAATACAAACTTAGATTATATATGTGTAGGTCCATTTATGAGTTCAGATGATGAGTTGATAATCAAAGAAAAAATAAAGTCTATAGCTCAAAACAAATTAATGGATTTAAAAGTAAAAGATGATACTAAAAATAAAAATAAAGTATATGAACAGATAATAGAAAGTATGAACATAGGAAGAGATATTCTTAAGTTTTTAGATGAAATTCAATTTAAAAAATTTAAAAGTAAAAACTTAGATGAACTTATTATGGATTCATCAAAAATATTTGTAGAATCTAGTGAAGATATAATATCTATAAAAGAATCCTTAGAAGAAAGATTAAAAATATCAATTCCATATATAGAAGAATCAAGGATTTTATTATTACATTGTATGAGTGAAAGAATAGATATTATGAAGTTAGCAATAATAAGATTAGAAAATAACATAAAACTAAATTCCAAGGAAGAAATTGAAAATGTGGTTTTTATGTTACTTCCTAAAAATTCACCAAGTTATCAAAGACAAATAATGAGTGAAATAAGTGGCTCATTAATAGATAATTTTGTTTTTACTAATAAAATAAACAAATTTTCTATACAAGAGATAACATTAGAAATAAAAGGTATAGTTTTTAATTTTTATACAAATAAATTAAGAACATTAATAGATAAATAAAATTTACATTAAAAAAGGAAGGTTGATATTATGAGTAAAGTATTAAATGAGAATAATATATTTTTAGGATTAGATAGTGTTTCAAAGGAAGAAGCTATAACTTTAGCAGGAAGAAAATTATTTGAAAATGGATATGTAAAAGAAGAATATATACCAGCAATGTTGGAGAGAGAAAAGGTAATGACTACATATATGGGAATGGGTGTCGCTATTCCACATGGTGTAAATGAAGCGAAAAAAGAAATATTATCTTCTGGAATAGTGATACTACAATTCCCTAATGGTATAGACTTTGATGGAGAAAAGGCATATTTATTAATAGGAATAGCTGGTGTTGGAGATGAGCATTTAGAGATACTATCGAATATAGCAATAGTTTTAGATGATGATTTAACAGAGAGACTAAAAAATTCAAATGACAAACAAGCTTTTATGGAAGCTTTTGCCAACTAATCTTAGGAGGAACTTAAAATGAAAAAGGCAATCCAATTTGGAGCAGGAAATATTGGGAGAGGATTTATTGGAGGTTTGTTAGTTAAGTCAGGTTATCATGTTGTATTTGCTGATGTTAATGAAGAAATATTAAATTCAATAAATAAAGATAAAAAATATACTATACATATAAGAGATGTAGAATGTGTAGATGAAGTAATTGATAATATAAGTGCAGTTTCATCTATAAAAGAAGAAATAATAGACGAGATTGTAGAAGCTGAAATAATAACCACAGCAGTTGGTCCTTTAGTTTTAACTAAAATAGCACCTACAATTGCTAGAGGTATAAAAACTAGAAAAGAAAAAGGATTAACAAATAATTTAAATATAATAGCTTGTGAAAATGCGATATATGCAAGTTCTTCTTTAAAAGAGGAAATACTTAAGTGTCTAAATAAAGAAGAAGCAGACTATTTAGAGAAATATATTGGTTTCCCTAACTGTTCAGTTGATAGAATAGTTCCTCCTGGTAAAAATGAGAATCCTCTTGATGTAACCGTTGAAAATTTTTATGAGTGGAATGTTGAAAAGCAAGGATTTAAAGGAGAAATACCTAATATAGTTGGAATGAATTTAGCTGATAACCTTATGGCTTATATAGAACGTAAGTTGTTTACACTAAATACAGGCCATGCTATAACTGCTTATATAGGGTACTTAAAAGGATACAAAACAATAGAAGAAAGTATAAATGACAAATATATTTGTAATATAGTGAAAAATGCAATGACAGAAAGTGGAGAAGGATTAATCAAAAAATATAATTTTGATTCCGAAGCACATTATAAATATATTGATAAGATTTTAAACAGATTTAAAAATCCATATCTTAATGATGATGTAGTCAGAGTTGGAAGAGAGCCACTTAGAAAATTAAGCGATAAAGACAGATTGATTAAGCCTCTAATGACAGCAAAATCATATGGTTTAACAGTTGATAATTTAATTCTTGGAATAGGTGCAGCACTTCATTATAATAATAGTGAAGATGCTCAAAGTGTAGAATTGCAAGAACTAATAAAGTCTAATGGAGTAAAAAAAGCTATTGCTAAAATAGCTAATATAAACAATGATGAAGTACTTCTAGATAATATAGAAAAAAGTTATATCTTTATGGAAAATCTATAAGTTTACTTAAAAAGGTTGGATTTTGTCAAGTAACTAATGAATGTTTTATTCTACACAGTCTGAATTATTTGTTGAATAATAGAGAATTATAATATATAATTAAAAAGAATAAATTAATATGTTTACCTGTATACTTTTGATAATATGGTTCAAATGTTTCTACTAAGCTACCAATAATAGCTTAACTACAGGAGTGAAGATGATATAGTTTATACTTATTTTAAATTATATATTAAGTTGGTTACTTTGAATTTTAAGCTCCTGTCTATGATATAGACAGGAGCTTTTTTAGTATTCTAAGATAAAATACAAGCAATGTAGATAGTAAAATTAAAGAGAATATAATTTTTTTTATTAAGATTAATATAATTTAGAAAGGTTTAGGTGGGAGTACAATGAAGGCTTTAGAGGAAAAGATATTAAGAGAAGGTAGTGTTTCAGAAAATGATATACTAAAAGTTGATAGTTTTTTAAATCATCAAATTGATGTAGCTTTTTTAAATGAAATAGGAAGAGAGTTTAAAGAGAGATTTAGTGGAGAAAAAGTGGATAAAATATTTACAATAGAGGCTTCAGGGATAGCTATAGCATCAATTGTTTCACAATACTTTGATAATGCGCCTGTAGTTTTTGCAAAAAAATCAGAATCTAAAAATTTAGATAAAGATGTGTATGAAACTAATGTATATTCATTTACTAAGGCAAAAGAATATGCAGTAAAAGTTTCTAAAAAGTATATAAACGAAGGTGAAAACATATTGATAGTAGATGATTTTTTAGCTAATGGAAGGGCAGCTCTTGGGCTTAAAGATTTAATTGAGCAAGCAAATGCAAACTTAGTTGGAGTAGGGATTGTTATTGAAAAAGGATTCCAAGCTGGAGGAGCACTTTTAAAGGCCAATGATGTAAGATTAGAATCTTTAGCAGTAGTTGAATCTATAGATAATGGAACTGTAAAATTTAGATAATTTATGATATTATATACTTGTGTTTAGCACATATTCTAATTATGGAGGATTTTTTAAATGAGATTTTTTATAGACACAGCTAATATTGAAGAAATAAAAGAAGCAAATGATTTAGGTGTAATATGTGGAGTGACTACAAATCCATCTCTAATAGCTAAAGAAGGTAGAGATTTTATAGAAGTAGTTAAAGAAATTAGTGAGATAGTAGATGGGCCGATAAGTGCAGAAGTAATAAGTTTAGAGCACAAGGGTATGATAGAAGAAGCAGAAAAATTATCTAAGATACATAAAAATATAGTTATAAAAATACCTATGACAGCAGAAGGTTTAAAGGCAGTAAAAGTACTATCTAGTAAAGGTATAAAAACTAATGTTACACTTATATTCTCTGCTGGACAAGCTCTTTTAGCTGCTAGAGCTGGAGCTACATATGTAAGTCCTTTTGTTGGAAGATTAGATGATATATCACAAAATGGTCTTGATTTAATTGAAGAAATTGTTGACATATTTAGTGTAAATAGTATTGAGGCTCAAATAATAGTTGCTAGTGTTAGAAATCCAATACATGTTTTACAAGCTGCTAGAATGGGAGCAGATATAGCAACAGTTCCTCTTAAAGTTATAAACCAAATGATTAAGCATCCTTTGACAGACAAAGGAATAGATAGCTTTATGAAGGATTGGGAAGGTGCTTCTTTAAAATTATAATTATAGAAATATGATTATAAGTATAAGAGAAGTTCTTATGGAAATTCTAAGCAATAAGGCTAGGCTATTTTGCCTAGTCTTATTTTGGTGTATAATATATTGAAATAAACTAAAATTTAAAGTAAGGAGGCGAAATATGGATAAAATATTAAGAGAGATACAAAGAGAAGACAAGAAAAATCCATACACTGACCAAGAACTTGCTGAAATATTAAATGTAGCTAGGTCTGAAGTAATAGCAGTTAGAAAAAAACATAATATTTTAGATTCAAGAGAAAGAAGAAAACAAATCTTAATAAAAGATATATCTAAGATTGTAAATGAGAATCCACAAATGTCTGAAAGAAAAATAACTGAAATTTTAACCGAAAATGGCTATAATATATCAAGAAGTGCAGTATCAAAATTACTAAAAGAAGAAAATTTAAGCCAACCGAAAGCTGAAATAAAAGATAAAGAACTAGTATCCTCTGGAAAGCATGTAAAAGTTAGTAAGGCTGTAGAAGAGGATGGGTTTGAAGAATTAATAGGTATAAAAGGTAGTTTGAAAGAGAAAGTAAACCTAGCTAAATCAGCAATAATGTATCCTCCTAATGGTCTTCATACTATAATATATGGGGAAACAGGTGTAGGTAAGAGTGAGTTAGCTACATGTATGTACAAATATGCTGTGAAAAATAATATCAAAGAAGAAAATAGTCCATTCATAGTATTTAACTGTGCAGATTATGCAGAAAATCCTAACCTATTGATAGCTCAGCTATTTGGAGTAGTAAAAGGTGCATACACAGGAGCAGATGCAAATAGAGAGGGTCTTGTAGAGCAAGCCAATAATGGAATTTTGTTTTTGGATGAAATTCATAGATTACCTGCTGCTGGTCAAGAGATATTATTTTCTTTAATAGATAGAGGTGAATTTAGGAGATTAGGAGAGAGTAGTTCTAATAGAAAGGCAAATGTTCTCATAATAAGTGCTACAACAGAAAATCCAGATTCTAATTTACTTCAAACATTTAGAAGACGTATACCAATGGTAATAAATTTACCTAATATGAGTGAAAGACCGAAATCTGAAAGATATGAAATAATAATAAAATTCTTTGAAAGAGAAGCAAAAAGAGTAAATAAAAACTTTATAATAACTAAAGAAGTGATGTGTGCACTTATGAATTATAAATGTACTGGGAATATAGGGCAGTTAAAGAGTGATATACAAGTAACTTGTGCTAGAGCTTTTAGTAAGGCAATATTTTCTAGTGACAAGGTAATTATAGATTTAGATAGCTTAAGAGATTATATAAAAAGTGGATATTATGATTGTAATTGTGAAGATGAAAAGTATTCTGAGTTTTCAGTTGAAGATATATATATAGATATTAGTGAGTTAGTAAGTGGAAAAAATAGAATTTTGTCTGATAATGAGATAAGTGAAATATACAATTATGCAGAAAAAGAATTGAAGGTTCTAGAAAGTAAGTGTTTTTCAGAAGAAGAATTAAAAAATGCATTTATAGAAAAATTAGATAATAAATTTAATGCTATTAAAAACAATAAAAACTTGTCTGATAGAAGAAGTCGAATAGATTGGGGAGGACAGTTAAAAGAATACACACTAGAGATAATGGACAAAGTAATTGTATTTATTAAAGAGCAATTTAAACATGTAAATCAAGGGTTGTATTTAGCTTTAGCGATTCATATTGAGCATGCTATAGATAGAATAAAAGATGGAAAAACTATAATAAATCCAAGTTTGGATAAGATAAAAGCATCAATGCCAATGGAATATGAATTATCCAGATATGTAATGGGAATAGTGGAAGATTTAACACAAGTTACATTCCCAGAGGATGAACTTGGATATTTAGCATATTATATAAATAAATTTTGTTACAATGAAGAAAGTATAAAAGATAAAGTAAAAGTAGTTATAGTTACACATGGTAAGGTTGGAATTGAAATGTCTAATGTTGTAAATCATATCCTTGGTATAGAATGTACATTGGGTATAGAAATAGCACTTACAGATTCACCATCAGAAGGAATAGAACATGTATTAGAAGAACTTAAAAAGATAGAAGCACAAAAAGGAATTTTAGTTCTAATTGATATGGGTTCTTTAGTAATCCTTGGTGATGAGGTTGAAAAAAGACTTGGTATTAGATGCAAGACTGTAAATAGGGTGGATACATTATTAGCAATGGAAGCAGGAAAATTGGCTACAATTGAAGGAAAAAGTTTAGATGGTATAATAGCGGATTTAAAGAAAAATAAAAATTATGCTATGGTAAACACAAATAAATTTAGTTATAGAAAAAATGAATATGGAAAGAAAAATGTAATTATTACATTATGTTTAAGTGGGGTAGGCACAGCTTTAAACTTAAAGGAACATATAGAAAAGCAAATTGAGGAATATGATGCTTCAATTGAAGTAAAGCCAATTGCTTTTTTAAATAATAATTTAGAAGATGAATTAAATGACATTGAAGCTGAATATAATATTATTGCTATTTGTGGCACAATTGATATAGATTATAAAAATGTACCTTTTATTTCTTATAATGAGGTACTTGGAAAAAATGGAATTAACAAGGTATTAGAACATTTAAATAATAAACAACCATCTTTGAGTAGCGATAATCAATTGAATAATTTAATACATGAAGATTTGATTTTATATGATTTTGAAGGAATCTCAAAGGAGTATATAATCGATACTCTTGTATCAAAGCTTGAAGAAGGTGGGTATGTAGACTCAAAATATATATTAAGTGTGTATAAAAGGGAAGCTATGGGAAGTGTTGTAATGGCTTCAAAAGTTGCTGTACCACATGGGCTCCCAGAAAATGTTATAAAACCAGCAATAGCTATAGCAAGATTAAATAAGCCCATAGTGTGGGATAATAAATTTATGGTAGATTTAGTGGTTTTATTAGCACTTAAAGAGAATAATAAAAAAGAAATACGAAGCTTATTTTCAAAGATTAATGACCAACATACTTTAGAAGTTTTATTAAATACTGAAGATAAAAACGAAATAAAAGAAATTTTAAGTTAACTAAGTATAGAAAAGATAGACACAAAAAATTTGCTTTAATATAAAATTTAAAATTACTTAATTGCTAAGTAGTTAATTACTTGATGTAAGGCTAATTCTATGAAATTGATTTATATGATTTTATAGGATTAGCTTTCTTTATTGATAAATAGAATATATAAACTATTTTAAAACTAAAATATAGAAGATATAATAAAGATAAGTTATTATGTTAAAAAATTACAGAGTGGTCATCATAATGATTTAGAAAATAATTTCATACAAGAAGATGATAAAAAGCCTGTTTTCGAAGGGAAGAATCTCAAGACAAGTACATTTCAAGTAAGGGTTGATGAAAGTGGAACATATAAAATTACTGCTACAGGGAAGAAAACTAAAGGAAGTGTGAGTTTTATAAAAAATACTGATTGATGAAAAATGAATAATCCTGCAGGTAAACATGGACATTTTCATTGTTATTGCAGGATTTATTGTATATTTTAGAGATTTATATTTTCTAAATATGTGCTACTTGATTTTATAACATCTATACATGCTTTCACCACTTTTGAATGAAAACTTAAAATAAACTTTATCATTAGAAAAATCTTTTTCCATAGCCACTAAGTCTTGTTCTTCTCCAGCCTTTCCACCAGTGCCAACTAAGAATACATCTTTTTCACTATCTATTTCTTGAACCGAACCCATATATTTGTAGTAGTCATTTATGTCATATGAGTGATATTCAGTAATTTTTTTATTTTCTTCATCTAATTTTATTTTAATAACTCTTGTAGATTTATTTTTTACACCATTATCATACAAAGTTATATAGCCATCATCTGTAATTCTAGCGTTATGTTGTCTTGAGAACTTTTGATTATCCGTTAAATTGTACTCATCGCCTAATCCTCCTAGAGTCCAAATAATTTCTCCTGTTTTTCTATCTAATTTAATCACTTCATCTAAATTTCTGAATGAGCAGATTAGATTTCCGTCTTTTGGGTCGATAGTCATAGAATTAAAATGTACATAATCTAAGGATGTATCACTTTTTTCGCTAAAATTATTTTGTTCAACACTTTCTGCATATAGATTTTCATGGTCAATGCTTTCCCATTGCCATACAACTTTTCCATCCTTTATTTCTTGTAATACACTATTTACTACATAAGGAGAATTTCCTTTACTCAATTTTGAAGGAATATTTGTCGCCTTAGTCTTTTGATAACTAGAAACAATATAGTGATTATCATCTATGTATATAAAGTCATGGTTTTCTAACTCAGTACCAGATTCTATGTTTTTACTTTTCTCCATAGTAATTTTATTTATTTCATTATAATTTTCATCTAATATTACAAGATATGTTGGTGAGTATCCAACAGAACTTATTCGCTTTGTTGAGTCTTTATCTTGAAGTAAATATCCATATCTAACTTTACCATCATCTGTAGTTATTTTTTTAAAATCAAAAGGATTTGATTCGACTTCCTTGTAAAAAATTATATTTCCTTGGTTATTTAATTTAAATACAAAATTATGTTCTTCATTGTGTGTAGTAAGATAATAATCACCATCATAAGGGCTGTTTGCAGTAACAGTATACTTTGGAAAATCTTTTGAAAGAGAGTTTATATAATAATTTCTATATGAGTTTTCACCATTATACATTACAGATATTTTTACCTTAGAAGAGCTGTTGATTTCTTTCAATTTAAAAGTAGATTTATCATTTACATTAATTTCTTTATCATCTATTTTGACACTGTTTACACTTTTAGGATTTTTTATTGTTATACTATTTTGATTTGTTGAATTAAGTTGCTTTACGTTTTGACTATTAAAAATCCCTTCCTTAGATAGTGTTACATCATAACCATTTACAGTTATATTAAGTGTTTTTTTCGAATTACTTTGAGATGCAAAGACTTGTTTTACGAAAATACCAGAAACAAATAAAATACTACATAAAAATACTACCTTTAATAAATTTTTTCTTTTCATTCTTAATCCCCTTTTCATATTAAGTTTTTTATATTTTCATATTGATTTTATTATATAAATAAAAACATACTATGAATTTAATTATGCATAACGTGAATTTTGCTAGACAATTACATGAAAATTCATTCACAGTAAAATAACTAAACAATAAATATGAAAATTAATGCTATTTGGATTGAATAATTTTATAAAATAGCTAAGAAACAGAAAAAACCATTCATAAAAAATAAAAAAACCATTCCTGTAACAAAAAAAACCACGAAAATAAAAAAATATATGGATAGTTAAGTGCTTAACAAGTAAAAATTAAAATAAAAATTAAAAAAAATTTATCTATGAAAGTTGGCTAAAATCCTACAATTGAACATTGTTTTTGGGAAAATGTTTTCTTTTATTTCACAAAAAAAGCCACTTTTTGGCACGGTATATGCTTTATATAAAGACAAGAAAACAAGATATGAGATAAGAGCAATTAGGAGGTGCAAATATGGAGTTTATAAATTTTGTAAGTGATAAAGTTATAAACCTTAAAATGGATTGTAAAACAAAAGAAGATTTCTTTAAGGAAATACATAATAAAGTTTTTGAATTAGGCTTTGTAAAAGAAGAATTTGGAGAAAAAATACTAGGAAGAGAAAATGTATTTCCAACAGGCTTAAACTTAGGTGATTATGGAGTAGCAATACCACATACAGATGCAGAATATATTAAAGAACAATTTATAGCAGTCTGTACTTTTAATGAACCAGTAGTATTTAGTTCTATGGAAGACCAAGATGAAAAAGTATCTGTAAATTTGGCTTTCGTTTTGGGGCTTAATCAACCGCACAGTCAATTATCTGTATTAACAGAATTGATGGGGATTATGCAAAATAAAGAATTAGTTGAGAAGCTAATGGATTCTACTGATAAAGAAGAAGTTTTAAAGACAATAAAGTCTTTATAAAAAATAAAAGAATAAAAAGTACTAACAATAAAAATAAGAAAATAAAAATTATTAGGAGGAAATAAAAATGAAAAAAATATTAGTAGCATGTGGAGCAGGAATAGCAACATCAACAGTAGTTTGTGACAAGGTAGAAAGATTAGTTAAAGAAAATAATATACAAGCAGAAGTTATACAATGCAAAATAGCTGAATGTGCAACAAAGCAAGATGGAGCAGATTTAATAGTATCAACAACTATATTACCAACAACTTATAATATACCAGCAATAAAAGCAACAGCATATATAACTGGAGTAAATACAGCAGCATTAGATAAGAAAATACTAGATGCTTTAAAATAATCCTAGCATAAATAAATTGAAATCATATTTAAAAAACAGAAAAAGGAGGATTTATAAATGGATAAATTATTAGCAGTAGTACAGTATATTTTAAATATGGGACCAACAGTAATACTACCAATAACAATTGTAGTCTTAGGAATGATATTTAGAATTAAGTTTACAAAAGCTTTAAAATCAGGTCTTACAATTGGTATAGGGTTTGTGGGTATAAACTTAGTTGTAAACCTATTAACTTCAACACTAGGGCCAGCAGCTCAAGGAATGGTTGAGAGATTTGGACTTAATTTAACAGTAATAGATGTTGGTTGGCCAACAACAGCATCAGCAACATGGGCTTCACCAGTTGCACCAATATTAATACCAGTTTGTTTATTAGTAAACTTACTATTATTATACTTCAATAAAACAAAGATATTAAACGTTGATATATGGAATTATTGGCACTTTATAGTAGCAGGTGCAGTTGGATATATAGTAACAGGAAGTTATATCTGGGCTATATTCTGTGCGATATTAATGGAATTATTAGTACTATTTATTGCAGAAAAAACAGCCAAGAATGTTCAGGAGTTTTATGATTTGGAAGGTATAGCATTACCAACTGGTTCAACAGCTTCATTTGCTCCACTTGGATATTTAGTAGGTAAATTTGTTGAAAAAATACCAGGAATAAATAAAATACAAGCAGACCCAGATTCTATACAAAAAAAATTCGGTATATTTGGTGAACCAATGATGATGGGGATTATACTAGGGATAATACTTGGAGCGCTTGCTGGATACGATGTAGCAGGAATATTCAATGTAGGTATATCAATGGGTGCAGTAATGTTACTTATGCCTAGAATGGTTAGAATATTGATGGAAGGTTTAATTCCAATTTCAGAATCAATAAGAGATTTCTTACAAGCAAAATATGGAGATAGAGAACTTTATATAGGTCTAGATGCAGCAGTAGCAACTGGACATCCAGCAGTTATATCAACAGCTCTTATACTTGTTCCTATAACTTTATTCTTAGCAGTTATATTACCAGGAAATAAAGTTTTACCATTTGGTGACTTAGCAACAATACCATTCTATATGGCATTTATAGTATGTTTTAGAAAAGGTAATATAGTTCAATCAGTTATAACAGGAACTATAGTAATAGCTATATCACTTTATATGGCTACAAATTTTGCAGATGTTCATACGCAATTATTACAACAAGCAAATATGATGCCAGAAGGAACAACAATGGTTACAAGTATAGATACAGGTGGTAACTTACTAAAATGGGGAATATTGAAATTATCTCAATTAGTTTCTTCACTTGGAATATTCTAATATTTAGTTAATAGAGATTACTCTTTTTTAGTAAAGTATGCGAAAATTTAACATTTAGCAGCTACTAGAAAAGAGTAATATTTTTTATAAATTTTTAAAAAATAAAAAATACAAAAGGAGGAGATTTATCGTGAAAGCAGCAGTATTACATGGCACAAATGATATGAGATTTGAAGATATAGAAATAAAACCATGTGAAAGTGATGAAGTAAAAATAAAAGTTATGGCAGCAGGAATATGTGGGTCAGATCCTCCAAGAGTATTAAAACATTGGAAATATCCAGTTCCAGCTATACCAGGGCATGAATTTTCTGGAGTAATTGCAGAAGTTGGTAAGGATGTAAAAAATGTAAAAGTTGGAGATAGAGTAGTTGCAATTCCTTTTATACCTTGCAATGAATGTGAATATTGTAAGAGAGGGTTATTTTCATTATGTGATGACCATGGTATGTTAGGAGCTAAAACTTTTGGAGCTTTTGCAGAATATGCAAATATAAAAGCTACAAATGTTTTACCAATAGGAGACATGGATTTTGAAGATGCTGCTATGATAGAACCACTTGCAGTTGCTATGCATGGAGTACTTAATATAGGTATCCAAGTTGGAGATACTGTAGCTGTAATGGGTAGTGGAACAATGGGTCAACTAGTAATACAAGGACTTAAGATAGCAGGAGCTGGAACAATTATAGCAGTTGATATATCTGATAATAAATTAAGAGAATCAAAAGAATTAGGTGCTGATATAATAATTAATGCTAAAGATGTAAACCCAGTAGAAAAAATAAAAGAACTTACTGGTGGAAAAGGTGTTGATATAGCACTTGAATGTGCAGGTTCTAAAATAACTCAGGAACAATGTTTACTTATAACTAAAAAGAAAAGTAAAATAGGATTTTTAGGAATAGCATATTCAGATATAACTTTATCTGAGGAAGCATTTGAAAATATATTTAGAAAAGAACTAGAGTTAAAAGGTTTCTGGAATTCTTATTCTGCACCATTCCCAGGACAAGAATGGACTAAAGGAATCACTTTAGTTAATGAAGGAAAAATAAAATTAAAAGAAATGGTATCTCATAGATTTTCACTTGAAGATACTTATAAAGCATTTGAAATGATAAGAGATAGAAAAGAAGAATTTAATAAGATATTAATTTTACCACAAGGGGTTGAAAAATAAATGAAGGCAGTAGTTAAAACTAAACCAGGTTATGATAATGTAGAAGTATTAGAGGTAGAAGAGCCAAAAGCTACAGGAGATAAAGTTAAAATAAAAGTAGAATACAGTGGTATATGTGGTTCAGATATACATTCATTTAAAGGTGAATATGCAAATATAAAAGCTCCAGTAACTTTAGGTCATGAATTTTCTGGAATTGTCGTAGAAATTGGTGAAGATGTTAAAAATATAAAAGTAGGAGATAGAGTTACATCAGAAACTACTTTTGCAACTTGTGAAAAATGTATATATTGTGCAACTAAAGACTACAATTTATGCCCAACTAGAAAAGGTATTGGTACTCAAGCAGATGGAAGTTTTGCTGAGTATGTATTATCAAGAGAGGAAAGCATACATGTACTTCCTGAAAATGTATCTTTATTATCAGCAGCTCTTACAGAGCCACTAGCTTGTTGTGTTCATGCAGCTCTTGAAAAAACTACTATAGAAAGTGATGATACAGTATTAATAATAGGACCAGGGCCAATAGGTTTATTATTAGCTCAAGTTGTTAAATCTCAAGGTGCTACAGTTATAATGTCTGGTGTTACAAAAGATAAAGAAAGATTAGAAATAGCTAAAAATCTTGGAGTAGATAGAACTGTAAACGTAATGGAAGAAAGTCTAGCAGATGTAGTAAATGAAATGACTGATGGAAATGGAGTAAATAAAGGATTTGATTGTTCTGGATTTATGCCAGCAGTTAATGAAGCTTTAAGATTACTTAGAAAGAAAGGAACTTTCGTACAAGTTGGAATATTTGCTAAAAAACTAAATGAAATGGATCAAGAAGCAATAATTCAAAGAGAGTTACAATATATTGGAAGTAGATCACAAAAACCAAGTTCTTGGATTATAGCATTAGATTTAATGGCTAGTGGAAAAGTAAATACAGAAGCATTAGTTACAAGAACTGTTGGTTTAGACGAATTTAAAGAGGGTATTACAGCTTTAATGAACGGAGAAGAAATAAAAGTTGCAGTAAAATCTTAAAAAAACATTTGTATTATTTTAAAAAAAATTGTAAAATCTACTGTAGGATAAAAAAATGTAAGGTCTTAAAAAATAACAGGAGGAAAAAAGTATGAGCACTCTTAGAGATCATTCTAATAATATTAGAAAAAACATAATAAAAATGGTTGCAGAAGCTAAAAGCGGGCATCCAGGTGGTTCATTATCAATAGCTGATATGTTAACAGTGTTATATTTTGATAAAATGAACATATGTGTAGAAAATCCAAAAATGGATGATAGAGATAGATTTGTTCTATCAAAAGGTCATGCAGCACCAGCTTTATATGCTACATTAGCAGAAAAAGGATTTTTCCCAGAAGAAGAATTATTGACACTTAGAAAATTTGGTTCTAAGTTACAAGGACATCCAGACATGAAAAAAGTAGCAGGAATAGATATGTCTACTGGTTCTCTTGGACAAGGTTTATCTGCTGCAAATGGTATGGCACTAGCTGGTAAATTAGACAATAAAGACTACACAGTGTATACTATATTAGGTGATGGAGAAATCCAAGAAGGTCAAATATGGGAAGCTGCAATGACAGCATCACATTATAAATTAGATAACTTAATTGCATTTGTTGACTTAAATGGATTACAAATAGATGGTTCTAATGAAGAAGTAATGAATGTTAGTCCAGTAGATGACAAATTTAAATCTTTTGGATGGAATGTAATAGTAATAAATGGACATTGTTTTGATGAAATAGGAAATGCAATAGATGAAGCTAAAAAAGTTACAGGAAAACCAACAGTAATAATAGCTAAGACTGTAAAAGGTAAAGGTGTTTCATTTATGGAAAACAATGCTGCATGGCATGGAACAGCTCCAAATGCAGAACAAGCAGAACAAGCATTGAAAGATTTAGAAGGAGGTCTATAGGAATGGGAATAGCAACTAGAGAAGCTTACGGACAAGTGTTAAAAGAACTTGCAGAAAATAAAGATATAGTAGTATTGGATGCAGACTTAGGAAAAGCTACAAAAAGTATATCATTTAAAGAAGTTGCCCCAGATAGATTTTTTGATATGGGGATAGCAGAAGGTGACATGATTGGTACAGCAGCAGGTCTTGCTACTTGTGGAAAGATACCTTTTGCAAGTACTTTTGCAATATTTGCAGCAGGAAGAGGCTATGAGCAAATAAGAAACTCTGTAGCATATCCAAACTTAAATGTTAAAATAGCAGCGACTCATGCAGGAGTAACAGTAGGAGAAGATGGAGGAAGTCATCAAGCTATAGAAGATATATCTTTAATGAGAGGTATACCAAATATGGTTGTATTAAATCCAGCAGATGCTTTAGAAGCAAGACAAGCACTATTTGCATCTATTGATTATAATGGACCTGTATATATAAGATTAGGTAGAGCTGCAACTCCAGATGTAAACAGTGAAAACTATAAATTTGAAATAGGAAAAGGAACTGTCTTAAGAGAAGGTTCTGATATAACAGTAATAGCTACAGGAATAATGGTAGCAAAAGCATTAGAAGCAGCAGAAGAACTTGCTAAAGAAGGTGTAAATGTAGAAGTTGTTAATATATCTACAATAAAACCTTTAGATGAAACATTAATAAAAGAAAGTGCTAAGAAAACTGGAAAAGTAGTTACAGCAGAAGAGCACAGTATAATTGGTGGTTTAGGTTCAGCTGTATGTGAAGCTTTAGCAGAAACTAAAGATGTAGTAGTTAGAAGAATTGGTGTTAAGGATGTATTTGGTCAATCAGGTACACCAGCAGACTTATTAAAACATTACGGATTAACTACTGAAGATATAGTAAAAAATATAAAAGAATTATTATAGATGTAAATATCATTGAATAATAAATTGATTTGATATAAATCAATTAAAGCTGTCTTAAAAATAGAAAGAAATTTCTACAATGGGACAGCTTTATTTTTACGATAATTGTAAAATATTATATAAAAAGGGGTGCTTTTTAATGAAAATATCTATTGGGTGTGACCATGGTGGTTACGAGTTAAAGGAATTTATAAAAGAAAACTTAATTAATAAAGGTATAGAAGTTGAAGATGTAGGAACAAATTCAAAAGAAAGTGTAGATTTTCCAATATATGCAAAAAAAGTAAGTCAAAATGTTCAAAGTAAAAAATCAGATTTAGGTATACTTTGTTGTGGTACAGGAATAGGTATGTCTATTGCCGCAAATAAATTTAAAGGAATTAGAGCAGCAGTTGTGTCAGATTGTTTTTCAGCTCAAGCTACAAGAGAACACAATAATACAAATGTACTTTGTTTAGGGGAAAGAGTTATTGGAAAAGGATTAGCAATGAGAATTGTTGAAGAATGGTTAAATTCAAGTTATAATGGAGAAAGACATGCAAGAAGATTACAAATGATTGATGATATAGAAAATGAAAACTTATAAATAATGAAAATTTATGACTAAGGAGGAAAGTTATGTCTATTATTTGTGCTTCAATAATGTGTGCAGACCAAATGAACTTAAAAAAAGAACTAGAAGCTCTTGAAGAGGCTGATGTAAAATTGCTTCACTGTGATGTTATGGATGGAATATTTGTCAAAAACTTAGCCATGGGACCAGAACTATTAAAGTCAATAAGCGAAAATACAACTATACCTTTAGATATTCATTTAGCTACAGAAACTCCAAATAAGTATATTGATATGATGTCTTATATAAAACCAAAGTATATTTCTTTTCATGTGGAATCAAGCACAGATGTAAAAGCTGATATACAAAAGTTGAGAGATTATGGAATAGGGCCAGTGTTAGCAATAAGTCCCCAAACTAGTGTAGATAAAATAGAAGAATATATAGGTTTAGTTGAGGGTATCTTAGTAATGACAGTAAATCCAGGATTTGCAGGTCAAAAGTTTAATCTCTCTGTTTTAGATAAGTTAGATAAGCTTACAGAGATATTAAAAGATTATGATAATCCTCCATTTATAGAAGTTGATGGAAATATAAATAAAGATACTATTAGACTTATGAATGGCAAAAAAGTCGATATATATGTTGTTGGTACATCAGCTTTATTTAATGACAAGCCTCCAATTTCATATAAAGAGAAGATAAGAGAGCTAAAAGAAAGTATAAAATAGTTAATAATAAAATTATAAAATTTGTATATTTAGATAATGTAAATTTTAAATAAGTTAGGAATTTTATAATATTTAATAAAAATTTTAATTGAGTAAGGAGAATGTTTATGGGTGACATATACAAACTGCAAAATGGGACAGATATTAGAGGAATAGCATATAAAAATGATTCTAAGGAAGTTAATTTAACTGTAGAAGAAGTAAAAAAAATAGCTAAAGCATTTCATATTTGGTTAAAAGAAAAAACTAAAAAAGACAAAGTAACTGTTGCAATAGGAACTGATTCTAGAATAACAGGGAGTCAATTTAGAAACACTGTTATTGAAACTTTAATCAATGATAATTGTAATGTAATTGATTGTGAGATTGCTACAACACCAGCAATGTTTATGACAACTATTATGGATGGATACCACTCTGATGGGTCAATTATGATTACAGCTAGTCATTTACCTTATTACTACAATGGATTAAAGTTTTTTACAGAAAATGGTGGTCTAGAAAAAACAGATATAAAAGAAATGTTGGATATAGCTGTTAAAAATGATAGTGTACAGTCTGAAAGAGTAGAAAAAAAAGGTACAGTTGTAGTAAAAAATTTAATAGAAGATTATTCTAATTTATTGATAGATAAAATTAGAATAGGTGTAAACTCAAGTAAAAACTATGAAAAGCCTTTTTCTGGACTTAAAATACTAGTTGATGCAGGAAATGGAGCTGGAGGTTTTTTTGATGAAAAAGTTTTACACATCCTGGGAGCAGATACAACAGGTAGTCAATTTTTGAACCCAGATGGTATGTTCCCAAATCATATACCAAATCCTGAAAATAAAGAAGCAATGGAAAGCATCTGCAAAGCCGTATTAGATAATAAGAGTGATTTAGGAATAATATTTGATACAGATGTAGATAGAGCTGCTATTGTAGGTAAAAATGGTAAACCAATAAATAAAAATGCTCTTATAGCTGTTATATCATCAATAATATTAGAAGAACATCCAAATACAGCTATAGTAACTGATTCTATTACTTCAGAAGGTCTTGCTAAATTCATAAGCGAATTAGGAGGAAGACATCATAGATTTAAAAGAGGATATAAAAATGTAATAAATGAAGCTATAAGATTAAATAGTGAAGGTGAAGAGTGCCATTTAGCTATAGAGACATCTGGACATGCTGCTTTAAAAGAAAATTATTTTTTAGATGATGGAGCATATTTAATAGCTAAAATTTTAATAAAAGTTGCAAAACTTTCTTTAGAAGGAAAGACTATAGAAGAATTGATAGAAAACCTTGAAGAAGCAAAGGAAGAAAAAGAAGTTAGAATAGGCATCAATAAAGAAGATTTTAGACCATATGCAGAAGATATATTAAAAGAATTAGATTCTCATATTAATGATGTTGATGGATGGTCTGTTGCACCAAATAACTTTGAAGGTATAAGAGTTAATTGTAATGAAGCAAATGGAGATGGTTGGTTTTTACTTAGAATATCATTACATGAGCCATTGTTAGCTTTAAATATTGAATCAAATAAAGTTGGTGGAGCAGAAGAAATTTACTCTGAATTAAAACTTTTCCTAGAAAAATATGACTTAAAAGGTCTTTAGGATTAATAAAAAGCATATACTTATATTAAAGAATGGATGTAAATTTATACCTAAGATTACAAATATTACAAAATTGTAATCTTAGGTAACAGATATGTAACTGATTATGGAAATTCTATGTGATATTATAAATACAGAGAGATGAAATACATGATGATTTATAGAGAAATATAATTTAAAATGTATTAATATCGCACTAAAAGGTATAATCAAATAAATATGTAAATATAAACCCCAACATTTAGAAAGAGACCTCCAAGGAGGTTTTTTTCTTGTTTACTCTTAAAAAGCATAAAAAATAATTATGTATAGATATAAAATTTTTTCTTTAAACAAATACACAATGTCATTATATAATAACTTTATTAGAACGATAAGGGGATAATAATATTATGTTTAAGGACAAATATGTTGAACGTGTTGAGCAGTTTATAAATGCATATTTTGTAGATAGGGATGTGAAAAAATGTATGTCTTTTTTTCACAAAAATATATGTTGGATTGGTACTGGAAAGTTTGAAGTAGGGAATAGTATTGAAAAAGTAGAGTATTTATTAGAAGAGTATGTAAAACAATCACCAGATAGTTTTATTTTAGAAAAGTTATGGTTAGATAGTAAAGAATATTCAAAAAATTTACATGCTGTATTTGGAGAGTATCTAGTTGGTAAGAAAACTAAAAAAGGTTATAATTTTCAAGTAGAAATAAGAATAACATACTTATGTGTTGAATGTGAGGGAGAAATATTAATAAGTAGTGTTCATACTTCTGTTGCAAATGATTTACAAAAAATAGGTGAGTATTTTCCGATAAGTTTAATGGAAGCTGAAAATGATAATTATGGGCATTTAGTGGGAGATGAGGTTATAAGAGTGATGGCCTACATCATTCAATCATTTAGAGATTACTATTTATTTGCTGGTAGATACGGTGGAGATGAATTTATTGTTTTGACAGAAAATATAGAAAAAGCAATTCATATTGAATCTAAAGTTCATAATAGTCTACTTAAATATAAATTTAAAGACCTTGACTATAAAATAACTGTAAGTATTGGAATTTCTTAATGGATAGACTTTGACTCTTTTGAAGCATTTTTAAGTGAGGCAGATAAAAAACTATATAAAGCTAAAAAATCAGGAAAAAATAAGACTATATATTAGAGTAAGTATATAAGTATATTAAAAATAGTTTTATGATTTTAATAAGGTTGTAAATTGCAAGTTAACCATTTATAGCATGTAATTTAAAATAAAAATTATTTTGAAATTTACAACCTTATGTATTTAATATTAATTAATTTTTTTAAAAGAAAGGGCTACTTTAAATAAATCAGCATCTATAATTATTTCCATAGCTGCATTTTGTAGTTCAATTATATTTTGAGAAATTGATAAGCCCAGACCGGAGCCATCTGTATTTCTCGATATATCACCTCTTCTAAATCTTTCTATTAATTCTTCTGGTTTTAGATTTAGTTTATCATTTGAAATATTTTTAAATGTTACTATTATATCTTCATCCTTTATAAACATATCTATGTAAACTCTAGTATTTTTCATAGAGTATTTTAGTATATTGCCAATCAGGTTTTCAAATACCCTCCAAGTCTTTTTTCCATCTATCATAGTAAATACAGATTCTTCAGGTGTTTCTATTATAAAATCTAAATTACTGTTTTGAATTTTATCTTCAAGTTCTACTATACTTTGAATTAAGAGCTCTTTTATATCAGTTTTTGTTATATTAAATTCCACATCACCACTACTAAGCTTAGAAGCTTCAAATATATCCTCTATTAATAATTTTAATCTTTGTGATTTTTTATCTAAAATATTTATATAGTCGTTTATTGTTTCTTTATCAAAGTCATTATTTTTTAACATATCAACATAGCTTAATATAGATGTAAGTGGAGTCTTTAAATCATGAGATACATTTGTTATAAGCTCTGTCTTCATTCTTTCACTTTTTATATTAGCATCTACAGCAGCCTCAAGACCATCTGTTATACTATTTATGCTTTTGGATAAATCAGATATTTCATCGTCTCCTATCACTTCCAACTTATATTTTAGATTTCCATTTTCAATATTTTTTATATTTTTCGAGATATTATTTATGTAATTAAACTTAGTAGATAAAAAGTTGTATATAGAAGAATAAGAAATTATACTTACAAGTGTGAATAAAACCTCTATAACTATTGCCTCCGCATAATATACACGCATAAATAATACTAAAACTATGTACTGAATAATTGCTTGTATAACTATAGAGATTAAAAAAGTTATAGCTAGTTTCTTATTTATAGTTTTTCTATTATATATGCTAACAAGGTCTGAAAAGAATCTATATGTTATAGACATATCTTTTGGATTATAGCCACCATGTTTTATATTTTCATATATTATATAAATTACAGATAGAATAATAAAATTAAATACAATTAAATTGGCATTGTAGAACATTTTAGTATTTGTAAATATGTAAAATCGTAATACTAGAAGTATTAAAATTAATATAAGTATAATTTCAATTTTTATCTTAGAAAAGAAAGTAATAATGTTTTCTAAGAGTTTAACTTTCTTTTGGCTATTTTTTTTATATAATATAAGAAATAACACAGATAATAAACAACTTGCTAATGTAATACCTTCACAAATAAACTTTAAATTTGCTTTTGGTAAGGATAAAGGCGTACCAAAATAATAGAAATAAGGTATAATCTCCTCATTATAGAAATAATTATACTGATTAATATCAATAAAGTTATTATTTAAATCGTATATTGTTTCAAATAATGTAGAAAAGGAGAGAAATAATAGTAATAATAAAATAAATTTTGCTCTTGAATCATTAATAATTAAGTTTTTCAATTTTGTAACCAATTCCCCACACCACCTTTAAATATTTTGGTTCTTTTGAGTTTACTTCAATCTTTTCTCTAATTCTTCTAATATGAACAGCAACAGTTCTTTCACAGCTATAAGCATCTTCATTCCAAACTTTTTCATAAATCTCATGAGAGGAGAATATTTTTCCTTTTCGTGATAGGAGAAGAGCAAGTATTTTATACTCAAGAGGTGTCATTTTAACTTCTTCACCATCTAAAGAAACTATTTTTGTATCTGTATTTAGCTCAAGACCTCCACTTTTTAAAACATAATTAGTATCGTTTGAGCTATTTGTATTACTAAAGTCTCCTAAGTTTATATATCTTCTAAGTTGAGATTTTACTCGTGCAGTAAGTTCTAGTGGATTAAATGGTTTAGTTATGTAGTCATCAGCGCCCATATTAAGACCTATAATTTTATCCATATCTTGTGATTTTGCAGATAGAAGGATTATAGGAATATTCTTTTTTTCTCTTATTTTGAGTGTAGTTTTAAGACCATCTAAATTAGGCATCATTACATCCATTATTATTAATTTAATATCATTTTCAATTAATATATCCAAAGCTTCTAAGCCATCGTATGCTTTTAAAACATTAAGATTATCAGGTCTTAAATAGAATTCTATAGCATCTACTATTTCTTTATCGTCATCTACGACCAATATATTTTGATTCACTTTATTATTCCCCCTCGAAATTTTATTTTTAATCAATCTTTATTTTATACTAAAAATTGGTTTCAGAAAATAGTAAGTATATTAACTGATTAGCTCTAAAAATATATTAACAAATATAAATAACAAAGGAGTTTCATAATTATTAAGAATTTATAACAAATATTTATTTTAAAATAAATATTTGTTATAAATTAGGGGTGTGGAGTATAGAAGGAACATTTTTATCATTTAATAATTTATCAAAAGACTTGTGGTCAGATTTATAACCAATACCTTCTCTGCATTCTGATTCATCAATAAGTTTGTATTGTTCACACGCATTTTTTACTTTTTCATAATCCTCAATAGAATGAGCTTTATAAACTATTTTGTTGTTAAAACTTATTTCATGAGCAAACTTAGATTTTACAAAGTATTTGGCATCTTTGATTTGACCAGAGTTATACAGACCTTGAATGACAGAGCCATTTTTTATATGTTGTAAATGGTCATCTAACTTATAAGTATGTGCTATATGGGTTACACTTTTAAATTTTTTTTCAAAAGTAATTGCAATTTCTTCCATAGAGTTAAAATTAGTAGTACCATTTACATTTTTTTCTGGCAATATTATTATATTTTCTCTTTTTACTCCTAGATTATTAAGAGAAGCTAAGAATTCTCTATTTCTATATTCTGATTTTTGGCTATCTGTAAGAGTTTCATATTTTTTATATCTATCGAAAACAGATATACCACATCCAGTAGATACTAAAACCACAAATACATGATTTTTTCCTCTTTCTTTTACAGCGTTTACAATAGCACTGCCAGCCCACAATACTTCATCATCTTGATGTTGAACATAGAAAACAACATAATCTTTAAATTTTCTATGACTATAATTAATATAGCTATTAAAACCTGTTAAAATCAAGCATAAAACTAAAATGATAGATAAAATTCCATACTTATTTATAGTAAACTTCTTGTTTTTAAGAGTCATTTAATCATCTCCTGAAAAGCTGTCTTAGTTATATTATCAATCAAAGTATTAAAAATTATTTCTTAAAAACTAAAAATTATAGAGTAGATTAATGGAATAAATTTTTTTTGTGCTAAAGTAAAATTAAAAAAATTTTATATATAAGTAAGAAAAAAGAAGGGATGGTTTAGATGGTTGATATCCTATGATTGCCACCTTTGGATTATCAAATTTATTTTTTATAAACTTAGGAAAATTCTTTTCACATATTTCTGGTTAATTATTTTTACAGTGAATAGTTTTATCTATCATATTGAGATATTTTATAACAGCATTTAATGACGCTATAAAAATGCTTCTATCTTTAGTATATCTTCTATCTGCATCATTTTAGACAAGTGATTAACCCTTTTTTCATTGCTTTAATTTAGTGCGGTGTTAAGTATTTAAACTAAATTCAAAGGCGTAGATTTAGTATTATTAACGCCTTTGAAAATTTAGATACTGTTATAATTTTGTTTGTTTATACTCGTTTATATAGTATACTAGTAAAATAGTATTAACATTAATTACACAACGATTTTAATTGTGCTTTTAAGAATAATGTTATATTTTTAAATATAGTTCTTTTATCAAGGTCATTTACATATATATCTTCAATGCATGAATCTACAATAAATTCCTCACATAAATCCACTTCTATGTCTAATTTAGGATTATATCTGTAACCATTTATTGTAACTATTGGTTTTCCAGGTGGTGAAATAACTATTCCTTCTTCATATGTCAAGCATTCAAATTTGGCATATGGAAT
The DNA here is from genome assembly GCF_020657785.1 of Clostridioides sp. ZZV14-6154. Lineage (NCBI taxonomy): Bacteria > Bacillati > Bacillota > Clostridia > Peptostreptococcales > Peptostreptococcaceae > Clostridioides > Clostridioides sp. ZZV14-6154. The sequence goes on from NZ_JAGWCY010000002.1 coordinate 438,547, forward strand.
TATATATGCTAAAAATGGTACTTCATAATGTGCAGAATGAACTGATTGTTCATCTACTAGAGCAGTATATACTATTTTCTGTTTTAATAAGCCATTCACTATTAGTTTTCTTCCATTTAAGCATGTTCCTTCAGCATTTTGTAGTATTGTAAATGCACTAGTATTTTCACAATCAATTGGTATTCTACTTAAACTTTCAACAAGTACAATTAATACACCATTTTCTCCAATTAATATATCAAATGAAGGTGTAATGATATTATTAATTATTGTTTGTAAAGTTGTTATTAATATTTCTATTAATGGTCCTTCAAGTGTACTAACTGTTTCAAATATATCATTGATAACAATTTGTATAGATTTTAGTAATCTTATTAAATCGTCTGCTCTACATATTATAGAATTAAGAGATTCGCATACTATTCTTGCTATATCAGTTTGAATTGTATTTAACAAATCATCAATATCAAATAAAAGAGAATTTACAGATGGTTGAACTAAATCTAGTAATCTTTGTAGTTTAGCTAATAAAGGATTTATAATCTCGCCTAATCCAGGTATTAAAGGTATTGCATCCTTAATTGTTGATATTAAATCATTTATTCCACCAATCAATGTATTAATTGTTGTCTGTATATTTGTTTCTAGAAACTCATCTAATATAATTTCTATTCTATTCAATATATCTAAGCTAATATATAAATTATATGATTTATATGCAAATGGAGTTTCTATAAGTTTTACTGAAGTAATTGTTGCGCTTGCATAAACTTGATCTATATTTTCTATATCAGGTTTTAATCTTGGGATGGGAAGTATCTCAGGAATTGAAATCTCTGTCCAATTTAAGTTTTCCTTTTTACATCCATTCATATTTAATTTTGATACATCACATATACCTAAAGTTTTGATATTAAAGTCACATTCACAAGTTTTTTTATTACATCCCATTTTTATTCCTCCTCATTTTATTTAAATTACTTAACATATTTTTGATGCCTTTATAAAAATAGTTGTATTTTTAAAGACACTTCTTTCTGATAATACACATGCATATATATCCTCTATATATGCTGTTATCTTAAATTGTTGGTATAGTGGTGTATTTTTGTCTATTATTATAAATACTGAAAATGGTATATTAAAATGTGCAGAATGAACTGATTGTTCATCTAGCGCTGCTGTATAGATTATTTTTTGTCTTAGTAGTCCTTCTATTATTAATTTTCTTCCTGTCAAATTTGTACATTCTCCATTTGGTATAGTTTCTCCTGGTATAGAGTTTCCATTACATGAGATGTATCCGTTTACCAAAGGTGTTTTTATTACTCTTTGAGATATTATATCTACACAAGAATGTACCTCTACTATATCTTCTATATTTGGCTTTTGTGATGGTATATCTACTGTTTCTGATACAAAAAACTCTGTCCATTTGTTTTTATCTTCAGGACAAGGGCATTGTAAAACTTTTTCTATTTTTGATTCTGGATAGACACCAACAATATTTAATATCTTATCATCGCAACCGCATTTATCATGGAATTGATAAGATGTGCCATTTGTATAATTAGAATTTAACATTTCCTCTACTCCTTATTTTTATAATTTTATAATGTATTTCTTGGTATTGCATATAATAATAGTGTTGTATATTTCGATATAGTTCTTGCATCTAATAGGCTTACAGACAAATCTTCTATACACGCATTTACTTGATAATCTACATCAAGTGAGTCTAATTTCATTAATTGTGTGGCATTATTAAAAGTAATTTTCTGTGGTATAACTATATAGCTTGAAAATGGTACATAAAAATGTGCAGAATGAACTGGTTGAGATTTTTCATCAGCTGTATAAGATATTTTTTGACACAATTCACCCTCAACAATAATTTTTCTTCCTGTAGAGATTTTTCCTTCTAAGTTTGGTATAAAATCACAATTAGCATCTAAAGGTGATACAGGTGTCTTCACTACTTTTGTTCTCAATATATTTACTGATACATTAACTGAGTTTATTTGTTCAATATCTGGTTTTTGTATTGGGATATTTAAGGTTTCTGGTATATACATCTGAAACCAATAAGGATATTGACTTATAACCTGTGTAACATCGTCTGTGTCACATAAACCACTTATATCAATTAAATCCATATTACAAGCACATGCATTACTATTCATATTTATCTCTCCTTATATAATTTATTGAAAGTTTTTAGCTCTCAATATAATCTATTTAAATTTCGACTTTTTGTTACAAGTTTTCGAATATTTTTATTTTTTTAGTCTTTTTATAACAATATATGATTTTATATCATATATAAAATGTATATAGAAACTTTAATCTCTATATAATTATAAAATTAAGGAGATGTTTATATGAATGAAAGTATTTTAAAAACTGGAATTACCCCCTTAGAAGATTATCCAGATAACAAATGTATGAAATACTATAAAGAATTTATAGAAGATGATATACTATGTGTTCCAACACAAAAACCAGATATAGAATGTATTAATGAAGTAAGTGTAAAGATATGCATAGAAGATAAGGAGATTATTAACACGATACTAGGGCCAAAATTAGTTATAAAAGGATTAAAAAATATTAAGATTATATATACTGGAGATAATTGTCAGCAGTCTCTTCATTCTGCACATTGGAGTATACCATTTTGTCAATTTATTTTGTTAAAAGATTTGAGATATGATAAGTGTGATAATATTATAGAAACTATTTTTATTGGAATAGAGAATATTTGTGTAAAACACTTTGATTGTAGAATGATTGATTTATCACTATTATTTATAATTTGTCCACAACTTCATAATTGTAATAATTGTAAATGCTGTAGAAGTTATTGTATGCATAATCCAAATTTATGCTATTACGATAATGATACCTGTTCAGATAGTTGTAATAATGTTACACCATGTAAATATAGTCTTGGGGATAAATATAATAGCAAAATGAGATACAAATAAATATTTAAATAAGAGACAATAAGTATATTTACATATATTTATTGTCTTTTTATTCAATGAAAGTAAGTTTCTATAAGAGAAAATTTAATAATCATTATAAATAGATATATAATAAATTAATATAATATCGTATTATTAAACTTTATAATTGTTACTATTTGAGTTAAAATGTTGGAAAAAATTATATATCAGTAAATTTAAGATAATAAAAAAAGACCTCAATTACATGTAAAAATAAGGTCTTTTTATGGGTTTCAAAAAAAGTAAAAATATTATAGATTTTTACTTATACAAAAGAAGTTATCTATTTTAGATTTTAAATCCATTGAGATAACTTCGTTTGTATTATAGTTTGCATCTTATTATAAAATATTTCAAATAGCCAAAAAATTATATTATTTGTATTATTTAATATATTTAGCTATCAAAATATATTAGATTAAAATAATATACTCTATTATACTTAACATAGTTTTTGAAAGCTTTTGTTTTTTATAAAAATAAGATTTTTAGTAGTTTCTATTACATTTTTTTGTATAGCATTGTTTTTTGTACTTATCAAAACATTCTTGTATATTATCTTCATAGTTGTTTATATAAGGTGAGTTTTCATAATAAACATTATAATAGTCACATCCATGATGTTCATTATGATTACATTTTTTTGAACCACATTTTATAAATGCAATGGCTAATTTAATTAGTTCATCAATTAACTCCTCTATTTGATCTAATTCTTTTTCTAAATCACAAATTAGACAATCACAGAAAGAAGATTTTACATCTTTTTCATCATTGCATGAAATACAATCACTACAGAATATTAATAGTATAATTATTTTAGCTATAATAGATATTATTAAAAGTATAATTTGTACTAATAAGCAAAATAATTTTCCTACTAAAAATTCACATTTATCATTACAGTTTATTTGTCTTATAGCTTCAGCTAAACACTCAGATAATCTAAAAGCTCTTTTTAATTCTTCTCTAAGTTTGCAATTTTTTACATAGTTAGAATCTATTAGAGATTCTAATTCTTCGGAAAGTTCATTTAATATGCCATTGTCTAAATTGAAATTTAAATCTTTCTGAAAATCTAATTTAATTTTTGCATCAGATAAATCATAACTTTCGCCAACTAAAAAATATTTTATTATTCTCCATATTTGACAAGGTGTTAAATAAGCTCTTGTATTTGTATTTAAATATTCTTCTTTTGTCAATCCAATTACTAATTTCATTAAATCGCTAGAATATGATTCTAAATTATTCTTATAATATTCTAAACTCTTTGTATTATCCACTCTTTACCACTCCTATATATTTATTAGGATAAATTCAATATCCTAATATATATATATGACTTGGGTACATTTATGATACAAATAAAAACAAAATTTTACATTAATATATATATAAATACTATTTTTACTTGGATTATATAATTTTTTTATATTTTGTGTAAATATATGAATGAACATATGAAAGAACTTTTTCCTAATAAAGGTACAATAAGAGTATTGAATTCTATAAGTAGATTAAAAGAATCTTTACATAAACTAAAAAATCGTCCTGATAGCAATCAAGACGATTTTAATGAATAAATCATTACTTAAATTATTTTGAATTTGAAACTTCACCCTAGACTAATAGATTGTAGTTTCTTTTTTGTTTTTAACACAGATTTACATCTTCATTATATCGTATTTTAACAAAAATAAAACTGTGAATGCTAGAAATATATTTTAATTAATTTTTTAACATAATGCTATTTAAAAGTAGATAAAACTAAAAAGGGTGTTCTAGAAAATAAGGTTCATTTAATTATACTTGCTTACTAATATCATAACTTGATGCAAACAAGATTCTACTACATTTTTTCTGTACTCTAGTATAAAATCATCTAACTGTGTATCTATAAAATCACAATAATCATATGAACTGCCAATATAAGCAGTTAACATATGTGTACATCTATCCATTTTATATCTAAACATATATTATTATCCCCCTAAAAAACTTTCATAAAAACAAAAAGAAAAATATCTTTTTGGCAACTGGCTGACATAACTTATAAGATATTTTACAAGTCTTAGTCCCTATAGCTTTGCGTCACTAAATTTCTCTAGTTTTGCCGATTTAGTTTTATTCTACAACTACAATAATATAACAGAATTAGTTATTATTCAACATGACTATTTGAAAATTGGATAAATTTATAAATATGAACGTTATTTTACTTCAAAAAAAATAAACTAAACGTATAAATTATATGGTAAAAATTACCTGTATCAATTGTGATTAGAAGTTTCTATTATTAATTTGAGCTAGACAGAATTTGAGGGAGTGACAAAGCGTGGAAGAAGAAATATTAATAGAAGGGTTAGTAAGAGTAGAATTTATGGTAATGAACTATTTATGGGAAAAAGGTTCCTTGACATCTAAAAAAGAAATAATAAGAGACATAAAGCAGATGTATGGATAGCGTAAGAGTACTCTAAAAATAGTATTAAAAGGATTAATTTTTAAGGGTTTTTTAGCTAGAGATATTATAAGATTTCAATTGTATTATAAAATAATAATAACTAGTGAAGAGTATGATACTTTTAAGAAAAAAGTATTAAAATCTACTAAGAACAGAAAAATTATACATTCTCTTACGACGATACATAAGCCCGTGAGTAAAGAAAAACTAGATTATTTAGAAGAGTATTATAGGAATTTAGAAGAATAATTTAGTATAAATTGGAAATATTATTTATACAAATTTTCTTGTTTTAAAAAATTTGTTGATATAGACTTTATCTATATATAAATTAATAGTTTAAAAGATGAAAATGATAGGTAATTACATAATAAAAACAATGAAGGTATGAAAGTATAACTTTTTGTACCTTTATTTTATTTATTATTCTGAACATATTTTAAATTATTGAATAGGCTCACTTTTGATTTATATAAATTTTAGTAGAATATTTATATAATATAGATTGATAGGGAGAAAAACAAAACTTGTATAAGTGCCTAGTATCATAGTAAAATAAATACTTGAAACTATATTTCTTCCACCATTCTTCCACCTATGAAAAAAACTACTCAATAAGAATTAATATACATCAATTCAGCTTAATCTAATAAAAACACTTAAATTAAAGTAATTTGAAAAAAGCATAATTTAAATCAATTAATTCAAATAAACCTTAATTTAATGAAAATCTTAAGAAATATTTAAGATTTAGGATAATATTTTCTTAAGATTTATATTCTATTATATAGATATAAAGAAAAATTATAAAAATGTAAGATAATACAATATAACAATTTAGTCATTATTGAGAAAGGGAGTGAAAGATATTGTATAATAAATATAAGGATTATTATACAATAGAGGAAGTGAAAATATGTACAATATACTAGTAGTAGATGACGATAAAGAAATTGTTGATTCAATAGAGATATATCTTAAATCAGAAGGATTTAAAATACATAAAGCATATGATGGAATGAAAGCATTAGAAGTAATAACAGAAAATGATATTCATCTAATCTTAATGGATATAATGATGCCTAAATTAGATGGAATCAAAGCAACTGTAAAAATACGTGAAGAAAGAAATATACCAATAATTTTAATTTCAGCAAAAAGTGAAGATACAGATAAAATAATGGGATTAAACATTGGAGCTGACGATTATATAACAAAACCATTTAATTTATTAGAACTTGTAGCTAGAGTAAAATCAAACTTAAGGCGATATGTAACTTTAGGTAATTATGAAGATACATGCAAAGAAATTTTAAAAAGTGGAGCTCTAGAGCTAAATACATTGACAAAAGAAGTTAAGATTGATGGCGAAAATATAAAAATGACACCAATTGAATATAAGATAATTGAACTTCTTTTAGAAAATAAAGGACGAGTCTTCTCAATAGATGAGATATACGAAAAAGTATGGAATGAAGAAAGTTTTAATTCAGAAAATACAGTAGCAGTACACATTAGACGAATAAGAGAAAAGATTGAAATAAATCCAAAAGAACCAAGATTTTTAAAGGTGGTGTGGGGAGTTGGTTATAAGATTGAAAAATTTTAGCGGAAAACTTATGAAAGAAAAGAGTTTAATATTCAATTGCATTTTGATTTTAGTCGTTTTTACTTTTACACAAATATTAGGAATTCTTATATGTTTTAACTTCTTCTCAAGTAGCTTAATGTACTCTATGGGAATTATGCTTGTATTGAATTTTATTTTATATAAGATATTGACGATGTAGATGAGGTGAACAACTTGGAAAAATATAGAGCATTAAAGTTAGTAGCATTAATAATAGTATCTATTTCGTTTCCATTAGCTATACTATTTGCATCAATAGGATTTGCTGAGCCTAAACACAATATACAAAAAACTTCTACAAGTAGTGGAATTGTTCGAATATCTGATGATTTTTATGACAGCAATATATTTGACGAAAGTACAATACAAGAGATATTATACAATTTGAAACTATCTGTAAGTAGTGAAAATAACAAAGAAGAAAAACTGAAATTAAATGATATTTATTTTAACGCAGGAGGAAAGGGCAAAAATATTGCTTTAGACAACGATTATGGTTACTTTAATAATTATGATGAACTTGTAAATAATAAGCTATCATCTATAGAATATTTAAACTCTTTGAAAAATATAAAAATGTATATTAGAAATACATATACAGGAGAGTTTTATACTAACACAATATATGATGATTTAGATGAATTTAAGCAAAAAGTAAAGGGTTATTGTGATGTAGAAATAGTAGTAGGAGTAGAAAACGATTCTTATACTAAAAAACTAAATGGGAAAAAATTAAAATTAAATAATATCGATTTAAAACTGAATAGTATAGATGAGGCATTTAAAGCTTATGTATCCTTTCCTAAAGAACTAAGTATAGATGATGGAGTTGTATACAATAACTTTGAAACATTTAAGCAAGCTACAGAAAAAGTGAAATTATTTTTTGTAGCTAGTTTAGTTTTAGCTATTATATGTTTATTGTCTATGATATTATGTAAACGAATTAAATGTAAGGCATTAAAGAAAGACAATGTATTTTTATTAATATACAATAAAATACCTATGGAATTTAATGCAATAATAATAGTTATCTCAATAATACTTCTATTTATGTATGTTATTAATACATCCTATGATACTTATGTTATATTACTAATTTCTATAGCATCATTACTAATTTCAAATAATATATTTTTTATAACTGTTCAGTTAAGCTATTTGGAAAATAAAATGTGTATATTTAAATCAAGTGTTATAGTAAGAATGATTTTATGGTTAATAAAAACTGTAAGGGAGGTCATTAACGCTATAAAAAAAGTATCTTTAGCAAGAAAAGTTATTGGTATAGTAATAATATCTTTGGTTTTAATAATTATAATCAGTGCTCAAAGTGTGAGCCTAGGATTGTTATTTTCTATATGTATATTTTTAGGTTTTGCACTTTATATAACCAAAAGGCTTTCTTATTTGAGTTATGTTATAGAGGGTACCGAAAAAATAAAAGATGGTGAATTAGACTATAAGATAAAAATTAGTGGAAATGATAATTTTACATCTTTAGCAGAAAATATAAATAATATTGGAGAAGGTCTAGACAAAGCAATAGAAGAACAGGTAAAAAGTGAAAGAATGAAATCTGACCTTATAACTAATGTATCTCATGATTTAAAAACTCCACTTACCTCTATAATAAATTATGTAGATTTAATTAAAAAAGAAGATTCTATACAACCAGACTATATAAACGATTATATAAATGTACTAGAATCAAAGTCAAAGAGGTTAAAATTATTGATAGAAGATTTATTTGAAGCGAGTAGAGTAAGTAGTGGTAATATAGAGTTACAAGTTAGTAAAATTGATTTGGTACAACTATTAAGACAAAGTATAGGTGAGCTTGAAGAAAAATTGTCTAAAAATAATCTAAATATAAGACTGAATGTTCCAAATGAAAAAGTGTATATATGGGCAGATGGAAGAAGAATGTATAGAGTTTTTGAAAATCTACTGTCAAATATAGCTAAATATTCTTTAGAAAGTACTAGAGTTTATATCGATGTTTATGAAAATGGTGACAATGTAAAGGTGGTTATGAAAAACATATCTTCATATGAGTTAAATTTTGACCCAAGTGAGATTATGGAAAGATTTAAAAGAGCTGATGAGTCAAGAAATACTGAAGGTAGTGGATTAGGGCTTGCTATTGCAAGGGATTTAGTAAATTTACAAGGTGGAAAATTCTATATAGAAATAGATGGGGATTTGTTTAAAGCAAATTTAGAATTTCAAAAATATGAAGAAGAAATAAAGATAGATTAAAATAAAATTTCAAGATATAATATAATTTTTACAGAAAAATTAAGATATTGAAAGGTTTCCTATAAAACAATTATGTAGATACTTTTAAAGAAAAGAATACTTTTAATTAATTTTATGAGAATGTAGATAGATTTGTGTAAATATATTTTTTCTTATTCAATATTACTGGAAATTTTGATATGCTCCCTTTATAGTAGACAGTTGAAATAATAACAACTGATGCTATGAAGAGAGTATATTTTTATGTTACGAAAATCTAAAATAGATTTTGAAACAAAAATTAAACTAGTTGAAATGTATTGTACAATTAGCTATAGGAGATAGGAAAGTTGAAAAAATTTCAGATAAGTCTTTAAATCAACTATTTTCCATTGTATTTTAAAATAATTGTGCGTTTTCAGTTTTCTAATCATAAGAATACTCTTTTAATATTTCTGTATAAGCAAAACACTCTGTAATATGGTCGTTGACCATGCCTGTAGCCTGCATGAATGCATAAACTGTGGTTGAGCCGAGAAATTTAAAACCCATCTTTTTCAAATCTTTGCTTATCTTATCAGAAAGTGGAGTTGTTGCAGGTAAATCTTCAACTTTTTCCCAATGTCCCACAATAGAAGTATTATTTACATATCTCCAAATCATCTTATCAAAGCTGCCATGTTTATCCTTAATTTCAAGAAATACCTTAGCGTTGTTTATAGCTGAATTAATTTTCAAACGATTTCTTATAATGCCCTCGTTTGCCATGAGTTCGTCAATCTTTTTATCATCATAAAGGGCTATCTTATTTGGATTAAATCCATCAAATGCTTCCCTGTAGGACTCCCTTTTTTTAAGTATGGTTATCCACGAAAGCCCTGCCTGCATGCTTTCTAAAATTAGCATTTCAAATAGCTTATCATCATCATGTACAGGGCGTCCCCATTCGTTGTCATGATAATCTGTATATATTTGGGTATTTCCTGACCAAGCACATCGGATTTTTTCATTCATGTTATATTATCCTTTCTGTTTTATAAATAATCTACATTAATTCTGCCTTACAAAGATATTATACATTTATTCAACATCTCACACAATCAAATCTTTTTAATTTTAACTAAGGCTGGCAATAAGAAGCATTCCCAGAAATGGTACGTTTCCTACCTACTCTTGTTGTTCCAAAATGATAATAACTGCAAGATTATAAAATAATTTATATCTTTCTTTTAAAACAAATTCTCAATCGCCTTTATTCAAAGTTATTTGACATACATACAGTACGTATGTTATGTTGATGTTACCAAATATAAAGGAGGTTATTTTTATGAAAAATAGTTTTTACCCTGTACTAATGTGCAATGATATAAGAAAAGAAGCAGATTTTTTTATAGAATTATTTGACTTCAGGGAAGTATTTAATAGTGATTGGTATATTAGCCTAAAAGACAATGATGACTTTGAGTTGGCATTGATTGATAGTACACATGATACAATACCTAAACTGTATAGAAAACAGTGTGAAGGCCTTATTCTTAATATTGAAGTTAACGATGTGAATACTGTATATTCAGAAGTAATTAGTAGAAAAAAATCATCGCTTTTGTTAGATATAAAAAATGAAGAATTTGGTCAAAGACATTTTATTATTGAAACTCCAAGTAAAATTTTGGTTGATATTATTCAAATAATTCCGCCATCAAATGATTATCTCGAAAATTATAAGAAATCAGGTAAAGAAAATGACTAAAAATAAAAAAGAATTAGCATCTATAAACACTACAAAAAATTTGATTGCTATTGCACGTAATCATTTTTCTACGTATGGCTATGAAAAGACCTCATTAGAAGCTATCGCAGAAGAAGCTAATATGACTAGAGGTGCAGTATATCACCATTTCAAAAATAAAAAAAACCTATTTAAAGCAGTTTTAAGTCTTGTTCAGTATGAAGTTGGACTAAATGTAGAAAAAGAAGCTATGGCATCTGAAGATATATGGGAACAGTTAATTTTAGGTTGTGTTGGATTTGTACAATCAGCTACTTTAGACTCTAACAAAAGAATATTATTAATCGAAGCACCTAATATTATAGAGTGGACAGAGTGGAAAAAAATGGATAATGACAATTCTGTTTTACTTTTGGAAGAACAACTCTTAATTGCACAAAAAAACGGAAAATTAATAGAGTTTGATATTCATGTGATTTCACATATGATTTCTGGTGCATTAAATGATTTATCTATTTTTCTTGCAGAAGCCAATACTTTAGATAAAAATCAAGTTTATAAAGCGATTTCTCATTTACTGAAAGGGTTTAGAAAAGATGGCTAAGAAAGTGAAAGACTACTATGACATTGAATATGTAAACTTCTTAGCTGAAAAAATAAAATCAGTATATCCAGAATTTATTATTAATAAGTTCTTTTCACTGATAAAACCAACTATTGAATTATTAGAATTCAATGAAAGGCAAGAGTTATTGGCAAATGCTTTAAAAGAGTCTATCAATTTAAATTATTCGGAGACTATTAATGTTTTTGAGAAAATACTAGGTCCAGAGTTAGAAGGTAGTTTAGGCATGTTTACAGAAGGTTATTGGTTATGGCCTATTGGAAAGTATGTAGAGAAGTTTGGTGGAGAAAATTTTGAAGTAAGCACAACTTTCAGTAAGGAGTTAACAAAAAGATTTACTAGTGAATATTGTATGCGTACCATAATAAATAATTTTCCAGAACAGTCTATGGCTTTGCTTTTGGAATGGAGTAAAGATAGTAATAAAAGAGTTCGTCGATTAGCTAGTGAATGTCTCAGAATACGATTGCCATGGGCAAAAAAAATGTATGTTGCCTTAGACTATTTTGATACTTATTTTGAATTATTGTCTAATCTAAAAGATGATACAGATAAAACAATTCAAAAGAGTGTAGCAAATAATCTAAATGATTTATACAAAGAAGATAAAGACAAATTTGAATTAATTATTTCTAGTTGGCAAACAGAAAATACAACAAAAGAATGTAAATGGATTATTAGGCATGCTTCAAGAACAAAAAATAAAAAGCAAGAAAGTTATTCTAATATTAAAGTCTAAGGGTATTAGGAGGAAGTGTTTTGTGGCTGATGGTAGCAACTTTTTTCTTTTTTATATTGTTGGTCTTTAGAAGTCTTTTTGTTGGAATTTTTAAGGATATTCATCATTTCAGAAGAGGGAAATTCTCAAAATGAGCAATCAATAAAAGAAACAAATGAAAAAGGGTAATATGTAAGTAAGAAAATGGCAGGATGATATCTTTCTAATGAAAAAAGTGTAATTAAAAAGTAGTTATAAAAAAACTCTATAAGAAAATTGTATTTTTCAACATGTTTTCTTATAGAGGCAAACATATATTGTATGTAATAACTGATAATCAATCTAATATCTTAAAAATATATTGGATTCATAAATGGTATTACAAGTTCTGTGACCTCTCCATCTGCATCAAGACCACAATATCCGCTGTAAATACCATCGCCCATACCGCTTGTGAACATAATTAATTTGTAGAATGTTTGTGGTAATTGCCAAAGTAAGAAATTGCCACCTTCATTCTGTACATTGGGGTGCATTTCATAGCTTTTTTGAAAAAGTGTTGCAAAATAATCATTATATTTGTTTTTGTCTGGGTTTTCACTTTGCCATTTTGTGATAAAATTACTATACTCTTTTGCAACTTTTGCGTCTGAAAAACAGGCTAATCCTGTATCTACACCAAAGAAAGTCCATGCTCCTGCTTTTCCAAAATCTTCGGTTTTCTTTCCATTTGGCATGGCAATTTCATATTTGATAGGTTTTTTGTCATTGATAATTAATCTTGCTGCTACAATTCTAAGTCCTGCAATTTTAGAATGGCAGATAGAAATTTCTACTGAATAACTTCCAACAGGTATTTTTCTTTCTAAATAAGTCATATATTCACTACCTAAATACGCAAGAGGGTCTGCAAGGACAATTTCTCCACTTGGGAAATCTGCTTTTCCTATTATGAATGGTTCCAGTTTCTCACTTTTTTGAAACAATCCTTGAAAGAATTCTATTGAATAGTTTTCCTGATTTAAAAATTTTAGGTTCTTTTCAAATGCTATTTGTGCAGGATGTTTAACTTGTTCTCTAATTTCTTTTCCTGTATTTGTATCAATAAAATATTTTCCGCTTTTATCAGAGTGAAACTCTAAATCAGTTCCTATTGGCATATAAAAAATATTCAAAGCAGTTGGTTCAATATTAATAAGTGTATTGAAATCTACAACTTCCATGTTCTCAGGATTATTTACATACTCCTGTGTATCCTTATCACCAAAAGCAATCCATCCATTTCCAAATTCACTATGTTCTCTAAAAAGCCACTTTAGTTTTGATGTTCCATTGAGAATCGATTTGCTGACAATACAGCCACCTGCACCAGTAATATACTGTTTTATTTCTGATTTTTCGACTTTTGTTTCTTTTTTATTTTCGCTAAATAATTTCATGTAAATTCTCCTCATCTTTTTAAAATTTTTTTGATAATCAACACAATAGATTCTGGAAGTATTTTACTAGTCTTTCAACTTGTATGGTAATAATTGTATTTGATTGTATAAAATCAGTACAGTACTATTTATTTAAGTAGACATAATTTGGGGATTTTTTATTCGGTCTAGCTTGTTTTTTGAAAAAATAATATGTGTCACTGCCATATTTTTTTAAAAATACTTTTTAGTATCGTATATCTTTTAGATTAGAGTGAAACTGTGCAAAATTATAAAATAAGGTAAAATCGTGTGCAATTATTTGGTATGGCACTATGTATGTAAAATATAGATAATAAAATTAAGGAGGCAGTATGAAGGAAAGGGCTAAAAAAATATTAGATTTTATTATTAAAAATAACAATGTAACATCACAAGAACTACAAGAAAAGTTCAATGTATCAAAGAGAACTGTTTACTATGATATCTTAGCTATAAACGAAGAATTAGGGAAAAGAGGTAATATAAAAAATATAAAACACAAATTTATATTTGAAGGTAACTTAGGTAATGTAAGAAAAATAATTTCGGCTGAAGAAGATAAATTTTTAGATAGTGAATATAGAAAAACTTTTATATTGAACAAAATATTACATGATGAAAAAATATCAATAGAAAAACTAACAAATGAAATGTTACTTTCAAAAAACACAGTAGTACAAACAATAACCGATATAAAAAAGTATCTTCAAACAATGGGACTAAAATTAGAATACAAGGGAAAGTACAAAGTAATAGGTGATGAATATGTTATTAGAGAACTTTTCTTGCTACTTACACAAGAAAATGTATTAGAAATTAATTCTATAAGTAATGAAGTAACTAACTTTGATACAAAGGGATGCATAAATCTTACAGATTACTCTTTATTAAATTTAACTAAGTTTACAGAGTTTCTAAATAAAAGAATAAGAGTTGGGAAAACCTTGTACTCTTATAAATATCTAAATGAAGCTAAAAAAATTAGTTACTTTAATAATTGTAAAGACCTTTTATGTGAAGAAGCTAATGAAAATGAACAAGCCTATGTGTGTGCTTATGTAAGTTCACTTCCTAGTTTAAATAGTGAAGTTAAGGAAGATGTTGTCGAAGCATATGTAGATAAACTTATAGACAAGTTTGAAGTAAATACAGCAATAAAATTAGAAAGTAAGCATGAGTTTAAAAAAAATATTTTAAGGCACCTGCATTCTTCTTACAATAGAATAAGATTTAAGTTTCCTATTAGCAACCCTATGCTAGACGAAACTAAGTATAAACATAAGTCACTTTATAAGATTATAAAGTCAATTATAGAAAATGAAGAAGAGTTTCCTGTATTTGAAGGTATAAGAGAAGAAGAAATAGGATTTATAGCAGCATATTTTGGAGGATACTTAAGAGGTTCTAGAGATAATGGTCTAAGAAAAAATAAAGTCTTACTAGTTTGTCCTAATGGTCTTATGGTATCAAAGAGTTTGGAAATACAGCTATACAAATACATACCAACTATAGAAATAGTAGGTATAGTATCTATTAAGCAACTAAAAGAAGTAAATATATACTATGATTACATAATTACAACCATAGACATACAAAATGTAAGTAATGTAATAGTTGTAAATCCTCTTTTAACAACATCAGACATTCAACTACTTATGAACAAACTCATAAGTGTAAAAGAAAATGAGAAGTATTTCAATCTTGAACTGATAATACAGGCTATAAGAAAAAATGGAGTTATTAATAACGAAGAATCACTAAAAGCTGACTTATTAAACATAATACATAAGATAGATGAAGGAGAGATGTATCAACCAATGTTAAAGGAATTAATTAATGAAGAGAGGGTCAACATAATAAGAAGTGTTAAAGACTGGAAAGAAGCAATAAAAATAGCCTCAAAACCATTGTTAGAAGACAACTCTATTGAAGAGTTGTATATAGAAAATATGATAAAGTCAGTTGAAAAGTATGGACCGTATATTGTTTTAGCTGATAGATTTGCTCTACCACATGCAAGCTCTAAAGAAGGGGTAAACAAACTTGCCATGTCCTTACTTATAGTAAAAGATGAGGTTGATTTATTAGGAAAGCCAGTGAACATATTTATGGTACTAGCTGCTATAGACAATACTACTCACATCAGAGCATTAGCATCGCTGTCGGAGATGATGTATGAAGAAGAAAATATAAAAGTAATAATTAATGGAGACAAAAGCTCAATACTAGAACTTATAAATAAACAAAATTAGGAGGAATTTAAAATGAAAATATTGGCAGTCTGTGGATTTGGTGTAGGTTCATCAATGGTATTAAAAATGACGATACAAAAGGTTCTAAAGCAGTTAAGTATAGAAGGGGAAGTAGAAAATACAGATATAAACTCAGCTAGAGGGGCTGATTGTGACTGTATATTTACAAGCCAAGAATTATTAAATGAATTAAAAGGAACTTGTAATGTACCAGTATATCCAGTTAAGAAGTATATGGATTTAACAGAAGTTACAGAAGTTGTTCAAACTTTCTTAAATGATAAGAAATAGTATAAATTTTAAAAAGTAAATTTAAGTTAACCGACATAAACTAAAAACTTACTAAAATTAAAAATAGTAAGAAAGAGAGGGGGAATTTAGTGATATAAAACTTAAATAGTTAACCTATCACTAAAAAAATAATGCTTGATTTTATTTCAAATAATATTTTACGTAATCCGTCCATGCTAATTGGATTAATAGCAGCGTTTGGCCTTATACTACAGAAAAAGAAAGCATCAGATGTTATAAAGGGGTCATTGCTTGCAGCTTTTGGCATAATAATTATGGAAACTGGAACAGGGATGTTAGTTAGTTCAATAGCACCGATTAATGGAGCTTTCCAAAGTATAAGTGGTGGTGCAGTAACAAAAGGTTTGAGTGATGTTACTTTTACTGCAAGTTATGGAGGAATTATAGGTTTATCAATGTTTATAGGTCTAGGCCTTCACTTAATGATAGCCAGATTTACACCTATTAAGACAATCTTCTTAACAGGTCACATGCTCTACTGGTTCCCATTTATATTTGTAGCATCAGGAGTTGAAACTGGATTAGATGGTGGAGTATTAATAGCTTTTGCAGCAGTATTATCAGCACTTTACTGGTCAATAATGCCATGGTTATTAAGAAAATATGTATTTGACGTTATTGGAGATGACTCATTTACACTAGGACATCCATCAGGTTGTTTAGCACTTATATCAGGATTTGTTGCTAAGTTAGTAGGAAATAAAGAAAAATCTACAGAAGATATAAACATACCTCAAAGTCTGTCATTCTTTAGAGAAATATCTATAAGTGGTGGAATGGCAGTATTTTTAATGTTTATAGTGGTTGGAATAGTAATACCAGATGCATTTAAAGATACTAATGAGTTTATTGGAACATATGCAATAAAGCAAGGTCTTTCTTTTGGAGCAGGTCTTATAATAATGCTTCATGGGGTAAGAATGTTAATAAATCAAATAATGCCTGCATTCCAAGGTATATCAGAAAAAGTTGTACCAAACGCACTACCAGCTTTTGACTGTCCAATACTATTTAACTATAAGCCAAATGCTGTATTAATAGGATTCTTAGTTGCCATGTTAACATCTACAGCTATGATTTTAATATGTAACTACTTTAAAGTATTTAACATGTTACTTATACCGCTTGTTATAACTTCTTTCTTTGAGTGTGGAACAGCATCAGTAATAGGCGAATCACAAGGTGGTATACGTGGAGCTATAATAGGTACAGCTGTAGCTGCAATATTTATGGTAGCTTTAGTAGGAATATCTGCTGTAATTTACTCAGGAACTATTCAAAACTGGATACTAATATTTGGTGGTAACGACCTTTCGCTATTTGGTATAATCAGTAAGTTTATAGGTTCATTATTTGGAGGAGTATTATAAACATGGAATTTAAATACATAAATGAGATAAAAAGATTAATTAATATAATAGAAACTGAAGAAAAATCCAATATGGAAAAAGCAGTACAAATACTTGTTGAGGCAATAAAAAATAAAAGTGCTATATTTTCGTTTGGGGCTTCACATGCAGGAATACTAACAGAAGAATTATTTTATAGAGCAGGTGGCTGTGTTCTTATAAATCCAGTGTTTGCAAAGTCTCTAATGTTAGACACAGCTCCTATAACTCACACTAGCAAGATGGAAAGACTAGAAGGATATGGTGTGGCTCTAGCTGATAAGACTCCAATTAAAGAAGGAGATATAGTTATAATTCACTCAGTATCTGGTAGAAATCCAGTAAGTATAGAATTTGCTATGGAAGCTAAAGAAAAGATGGCAACATTAATATGTATAACTAATTTAAGCTACTCAAAGAGTGTATCTTCAAGACATTCTTCAGGAAAAAATCTTTATGAGGTGTGTGATTTAGTAATAGATAATCATGGTCAAAAAGGAGATGCCTGTGTAGAAATAGATGGTCTAAATCAAAGAGTTAGTCCAACTTCTACTGTAATTGCAACTACTGTGATGAATTCTATTATAGCTCAAGTTACTCAAGAGTTAGTTAATATAGGGTTAAAGAATCCACCAATTTTTTATAGTGCAAATATAGATGGTGGAGATGAGTTAAATAAGAAGATTTTTGATGAATATAAAGATGTAATTCACTATGAGTATTAAGGTGAAGAAAGTATTTTAATAAGGTCAAAAATGTCTTAATAATTATATAAATAAGTAGCATCGATTAAAAGCTGTAGGTAAAATCTACAGCTTTTATTATTTGGTAATACATCGAATGAAGATAAGTAAGAACCTCTTTTTTATTAATTAAAAGCATTCCTTATTTATTTTATAGTATAAAATATTAAATTATTTAATTTCTATAATAAATATATTTAATTGTTTTTAAGTATATTAGTATCTAATTTACATTTATGAATTAATCTTTTTATTTGCTAGTTCTAGCTCTAAGTTTTTTATAAAATTATTAAACTCATCTGGTTGTCTTTTTCCAAATAAGATTCTTACAATAACTGAATTAATTTTTCCAAATATATTTCTATCACTTTCACTTTCAGTGAAAATAAGTTTTGTATTTTCTAAATCAATGTGTATAAGTTCATATCGAGTAACAAAACTTTCTCTGTTATTGCTTGTTTTTATCTCATATATTCTATTCTTCTCAAAATTAGTTATTTCAACCTTAAATCTTTTATTATTTTTTTGTTGTACAAATGTACCTACTGCCCTTTTCTCATTAAAATTAGGGAAATTTAGTCTTGCAGATTTTATAAATATATTAAATATATCTTTTGCAGAGTATTTCAATAAAGCTTCAGATTTAAATGTTTTCATATTATTTTCCTCTCTGTGTGTAATTTTAATACTTGTAAATTATTTTTATAAATAAAATAGTATAATATGTCATATAAAGTCATATCTAAGTTAGAGATATGATTAAATTACTGTGTATATGAGCGTTTAATAAAATACTACTATATCGAATTAAAATTTAAAAACAGAAAGTGTTAAAAGCATAAAGGATTATAAATTTTTTTGTTGAGTAGATATATAATATTATATCTAATTAAATAAACTTTTCAATCCTAATTTTATAACTAATTTATATGATAATCTATATTATGAATTATAATATTATCAATCAAAAACAGTTAATACATTTAGTAAATTACTAAATGTACAAAAAGTAAATGTTTATCAAAATGTATGAATGTTTATGAAAACGTAGTCATGTACAAGTGTTGCAAAGAAAAAAAGTATTAAAATAAGTATGGCACGATAGTTGCTTATATATTTATCAAGAAAGGAGTTATCAAGCATGGAGTTGAGAGATAAACTTGTAAACATCATAAATACAGAAAATAAAAAAGACCCACTAACAGATGTTCAAATAGCAAAGTTTTTAAATACAACTAGAGAAAATATAACTAATCTAAGGAAAGAACTCAATATAAGTAATTCGAGACAAAGAAGATATCCCTATTTAAAGTCAGCGATTTCAGCAATATTGCAAAACAGTAAGGATATTTCTATTTCAGAAATTACCAGAGAGTTGATGACAGAAGGATTCAATATATCAAGAAGAGTTGTAGAGGAAATATTACCTAAGGAAAGTATAGAAATGGAAATAGTAGAGGTAATTGAAGAAAAATCAAGCGACCCGTTTGAAACTTTGATTGGAAATAAGGGAAGTCTTAGAAATGCTGTAGAACAAGCAAAGTCTGCTATATTGTATCCTCCAAAAGGTCTTCCCACTTTAATTGTAGGAGAAAGTGGAGTTGGTAAGAGTTTATTTTCTAAACATATGTATGAGTTTGCAAAGAAAAAGAAGGTAATAAAAGAAAATTCTAATTTTGTTGTATTTAACTGTGCTGATTACAGTGATAATCCACAATTATTGTTATCTTTATTATTTGGATATAAAAAAGGCGCATTTACAGGGGCTGAATATGATACACCAGGTCTTGTAGAAGAAGCTGATGGAGGAGTTTTATTTTTAGATGAAATTCATAGATTACCTCCAAAAGGTCAAGAAATACTATTTTCTATTTTAGATAGAGGCAAATTTAGAAGATTAGGTGAAACTAATGCTGAAAGAAAAGTAAGCATGATACTGATTGGAGCAACTACTGAAAACGTAGAGACTAATTTATTATTGACATTTAGAAGAAGAATACCAATGCTAATAACATTACCATCATTACATGATAGACTGTTAAAAGAAAAAATAGACCTTATATACAATATCTTTCAACAAGAGTGTAACAGAATAAATGCAAAAATATTTGTAGATAAAAATGTGATTGAAATACTTGCATTAAAAAAGTTTAGTGGAAATATAGGACAATTACAAAATATGATTCAAGTTCTTTGTGCAAGAGCTTTTATGAAGTTTATAAATTCTAAAGATGAAGATTGTGAATCAATAGTAGTAGTAGATATAAATGAAGTTTTAAAACTTAAGGATTCTTTCAAAGATGCTGCTTTTCAAGAGGTTGAATACACAGAAATAAGAAAGTATTTAAAAAATGCTATATTTATACCATTTAATTTAGAGGAATCTTCAATAAAAGAAAATGCTGTGAGTGATGAGTACATATTACCAGAGGATATATATAAAACAATTGAAAAGAAATATTATGATTTAAAGTCTTTAGATATTGAAGATATTGACATAGAAAATATTTTATGGACTTTTGTTTTAAATAGATTTGCTGACATAAAGTTTAATCTAGAAAATGATGAAGAAATCTTCTCAATGAGTGATTTAAATAGCTTTGTAAGTGATAGTCTAGTAAAACTGGTAAAAGAGCTAATGAATAATATAATTGAAAAAAATACTAATTTAGAAGTAAATAAAAATGCATTTAAATATCTAGCAATACATTTAGAAGAAGCAATAAAAAGGATTAAACTAAATCAAAAGATAATAAATGTAAACTTAGAAAAAATAAAAATAGATTTTTCAAAAGAATATGAAATAGCAAAAAATTTTGCAATTAAAATTGAAGATATAAATGAAATTAAGATTCCAGAAGATGAAATTGGATTTATAACACTTTATATAAAATCAGCCCTAAAGAATGAGGTAAAAAAAGATAAAGTTGGATTAATAATAATCTCTCATGGTCGTATAGCTACAGAAACTGTAAATGTTGTTAAAGAGCTTTTGGGAGTAAAATTTCCTGTGGCTATAGATATGCCTTTAGATGAAAAACCAATGAATATATATAACAAGGCAGTGGAGTTGTCAAAAATAATAGACCAAGGAAAAGGAATATTATTTCTAGTTGATATTGGGTCACTTACAAATATAGGACAAATAGTAAATAAGAGAACTAACATAAATACTAAAACTATTGATAGAGTAGATCTTTTAATGGCATTAGAAGCAACTAGAAAAGTTTCTATGGGAGATGAAGAACTCGATGAAATGTTTTTTTCTCTTGTAAAAGATAGGATGGGATATAACTATGAACTGGAAAAACACATAGATAAATCCAATGCAATTGTGACTTTATGTCTTACTGGAGAGGGAACCGCTAAGTACATAAGTAAAACATTAGAAGAAAAGTACAACAATACTAAATGTTATCAAATGAGTGCTTTGGATGAGAATATTTCCTATAAAATTGAAAAATTAAGAGAAAAAAACAATATATTAGCCATTGTTGGAACAA
Source organism: Clostridioides sp. ZZV14-6154 (assembly GCF_020657785.1). Lineage (NCBI taxonomy): Bacteria > Bacillati > Bacillota > Clostridia > Peptostreptococcales > Peptostreptococcaceae > Clostridioides > Clostridioides sp. ZZV14-6154. The sequence goes on from NZ_JAGWCY010000002.1 coordinate 460,623, forward strand.
TAAATCCCAAAATACCGGGTATAAATTTTATTCCATACAATAAAGATGTTTTTAAAAACCTAGATATATATCTTTCAAAAAAACAAGATGATAGTCAAATTAAAGGATATGGAAGAATGCTTGATGATGATTTAGTAATATTTGAGCCTGATATATATTTTAAAAAGGATTTACTAGAATATGTATGTTCAATTCTTATCAATAAGGGATATGTGGAAAAAGATTATTTGGATTCAGTTCTTCATAGAGAAGAAATGCTTCCAACATATTCTAAAGGGGCTACAGGTGTACCTCATGGAGATTCTTCTACGGTAAATAGTACAAGATTTGTTTTTATTAAATTAAAAAACCCTATTGACTGGGGTGTTGGTAATGTGAATTTTGTATTTATGCCAGTTTTTAAGACTAATGATAAAGATATTGTTAAGAATGTTCTTGAAATTTTAAAAGATGAAAAGTTTATGAATAGTGCTAAACAGTGTTTTGATAAAGAAGGTTTTAAGAAGATTATATTTGATAAATTTAAAAATATATAGATATAGCAACAATTTGAGAGGAGTTAGAGTAATGAATGTAGATTTAATATCATTAGGCTTAGAAGCTAATGATTATGAAAGTATTATCAGAGAATTAGGAAATAAAATGTATCAAAAAAAATATGTAAAAAATACATATATAAATGCAGTTTTGGAAAGAGAAAAAACATTACCTACAGGTCTTAATATTGGAGAAATGTGTGTTGCGATTCCACATACAGACTCACAACACGTAAATGAATCTAATGTAGCTGTAGGAATATTGAAAAATCCAGTAAAATTTAATTCAATGATAGACCCAACAGATAATTTAGATGTAGAGCTTGTATTTTTACTAGCAGTAAAGAATCCAGACTCTCAAGTAAAATTATTAAAAGATTTAATGTCAGTTTTTCAGAATATAAAGCTATTAAGAGACATAAAAAATGCATCAACAAAAGAAGAAGTAGCTGAATTGTTAAATTTTATAGAAATATAATGACAAGATGTTTTAGAGGTAAATAATAGAACATTAAAAACTTAAAACCAGTATTAACTTCTGAGCAATTTAATTTATATAAAATAAAAACTTAAATATAATATTAGGAGGAAATTATTATGAAACAATTTAATGTATTATCAGTATGTGGTTCAGGAACAGTTACATCATCAATGGTGGCAGGTAAATTAAAAGAAGTCTTAGGAGATAAAGGAATATCTATTACAACTACAGAGGCTAGACCAACAGAAGCATTAAATTTGGCACAATCAGGAAGATTTGATTTTATAACATTTACAAGCCCACTTCAATCAGGTGATTATGGAATACCAACTATAAATGCATTTGCTTGTCTTACTGGTATAGGAGAAGATGCATTCTTTGAAGAAGTTTTAAAGGTTATTGATAGTTTAAATAAATAGTGTTTAGAGTATAAATTATAGTATTTAAATCAATAATTTAGATACTATAATAGACTACTATTCAAATAACTACTATCAAAATAAATTTAATTAAAGTGACATCATTTAAGAATTTATTAGAATAAAAAATGACAACGAAAAGATATTTATTTAGACGTATTTAATTAATTTGATAAATGTTTAGAAATAGGAGGATAAAAGATGTTAACATTTATGAAATCTATAATCGATACATTTGGTTCTGCAATTATAGTTCCAATTATAATATTCATAATAGCAAAAATATTTAAAGTAACTACTAAGAAATCGTTTCTTTCAGCTGTATATGCAGGTGTTGCTTTGCAAGGTTTTACATTAATATTAAATTCATTTACACCAATAATAACACCAGTAATTAATAGAATGGTAGATAGTACAGGAGTAAATTTACCTGTGTTTGATGTTGGTTGGCAAGCTACATCATTAGTTGCATTTTCAACAAGTGCAGGTATGATATACTTAGGTCTTGGAATATTATTGCAAACTATTTTATTTTTAGTAAAGTGGACAGATGTATTCCAACCATCAGATTTATGGAATAATTATTCTTATATGGTCTGGGGAGCAATGGTAATAGGAGTGACAGGCAATTTCCCTTTAGGTATAGGATGTATGGTCTTGTTAAACTTATACAGTTTATTAATATCAGAATTAGTTGCAAAGAGATGGTCTAGTTATTATAGATATCCTAATTGTACAATAATAGCTATGCACAATGTTGAAGCTTCTGTCTTTGCAGTATTTGCAGACCCTATATATAACAAACTTGGACTAAATAAAATAAAGTTAAACCCTAAAGAATTAGAAAAGAAACTAGGATTTTTAGGTGAGCCGATTACTCTAGGTCTTTTCTTGGGTATGTTTATTGGTATACTAGGTAATATGACTAGAATAACTACTATGGAAGCTTGGGGAGAAATAATGAAAGTTGGTATATCTACAAGTGCTGTTATGGCAATATTCCCAAAAGTAGCAAGTATGTTTGCTCAAGCATTTGCACCTATAACAGAAGCAGCTAGAAAGATTATGCAAAAAGCTGGAAATCGCGAGTGGTATATAGCAGTAAATGATGCTGTGGGATATGGTGAACCTGCAACTTTAATATCAGGTCTTATCTTAATTCCAATAATGCTTGTAGTAGCTATGATACTTCCAGGTAATCAAGTATTACCAGTTGTAGACTTACTTGCAATTCCATATATGGTACAAGGTTTAGTTGCAGTACATAATGGTAATATACCAAAAGTAATAGTTTCAGGTATAATATGGTTTGGATTAGGATTATATATATGTACATCTACAGCTCCATTATTTACAGATATGGCTACAAGTGTAGGTGTTGCTATACCAGCTGGAGCTATGCTTATAACAAGTTTCAATATACTAGGAAAACCTTTAATGGGGTTAGTGTTCTTTGCATTCTTAAGTGCAAATCCACTTTATATAGGATTAGCAGTTGTAATTTACTTTATCCTATGGGCATTATTTAGAAAGAATAAAACAAGTATACTTGAATATTTAGAAAAACAAGCACTTAAAAATGTAGCAGAAGAACCTGTAGTAGCATAGTTTAAGTTTATTAAAATATAATAATACAATAAATTAAGAAATCTATAGTTGATTTTATAGAAGTGTCAGAGATTATCTGAAAAGCTATAAATGAAATGTAGATTTCTTTTTATTTTGATAAATATTAGGATTCTGTTTTATTGCACTCAACTATCAATTTTATGGATTTTATTTTGTTATTTAAAACATACTTTTTTACATTTATACAATAATGTAATTTGATTTTATAAAATGTATTATATATTGTCAAAATGCTTTGTATATAAGGTATTTGCAGAGATGAATTATTTGTTTTTTGTATGGCATAAATATTGCTATATATAAGTGTATAGCATGAAGGGAGAGGTTTATATGGCAAATAAGATGAGAGCATCAGTACTATACGATATAGGTGATGTTAGATATGAAATGGTTGATATACCAGAAATAACAGATGGAGAAGTACTTGTAAATGTTAAATATGTTGGAATATGTGGCTCGGATTTACCTAGGTCTATGGTTAGTGGATTGAGTGGAGGTACAGCATATCCATTAATTTTAGGTCATGAGTTTTCTGGCGAAGTTGCTAAAATAGGGTCAAAAGTAAAGAACATTAAAGTAGGTGATAGAGTAGCTGTTGCTCCATTAGTTCCTTGTGGAGAATGTGGTTATTGTAAAGAAGGGAATTTTGGATTATGTAATGACTACAATATAATTGGGACAAGAGTAAATGGAGCTTTAGCGGAGTATGTGAAAGTTCCTGAAGAGCATATTTTAAAATTACCAAATACCTTAGATTATGAAACTGCTGCTGGGATTGAACCAGCAACTATAGCATATCACGGGATTGCAAAAGCAGATATTAAGGTAGGAGATAGTGTAGTTGTACTAGGGTGTGGTCCAATAGGTCAGTTTGCTTTACAATGGGCAAAGGTTTTTGGAGCATCTAAAATTATAGCTGTTGATATTTTTAATGAAAAGCTAGAACTTTCTAAAGGTTTAGGAGCAAACTATATAGTAAATTCAAAAGAAGTAAATGCAATTGAAGAAATAAAAAAAATAACTAATGGTGGCGCTGATGTTGTCATAGAGACTGCTGGCAGTAGGTTTACTCAAGAGCAATCTCTACTTATAGCAAAAAAAAGAGGAACTATAGTATTTGTAGGAATTTCGCACACAGAATTACCACTTAGTGCAAAAGCTGCTGAGAGTATATTACGTGGAGAGCTTACTTTGAAAGGTTCTTGGAATTCATATACAAGCCCTTATCCTGGAAGAGCATGGACAGCAACATTAGATTTTATGGGAAAAGGAGATATTATTTTTACACCAATGATTTCACATAAAATAGGTCTTAATGAAGTAGGAGAATTTTTGCGTAAAATGGCAAACAGAGAAATAAATTTCAATAAAATCCTAGTAGAAATATAAAAATTTAAGAGGTATAAAAGATGAATGAAAAATTAAAACAAATAGCTAAAAACATAAGAATAAGTATTATAAAAAGTATAGCAGAAGCGAAGTCTGGACACCCAGGAGGTTCACTGTCAATAGTAGATATCTTAACTGTATTGTATTTTGAAAAATTGAATATAGACCCTATAAAATTTAATGATGAAAATAGAGATAGATTTGTATTATCAAAAGGTCATTCTGCACCAGCATTATATGCAACTTTGGCAGAAAGAGGTTATTTTGAAAAAAATGATTTAATGAGTTTAAGAAAATTTGGTTCTAAGTTGCAAGGGCATCCAGACATGAAAAAAGTAGCAGGAGTAGATATGTCTACTGGTTCTCTTGGACAAGGTTTATCTGCTGCAAATGGTATAGCACTAGCTGGTAAATTAGATAATAAAGACTATATGGTATACACTATTTTAGGAGATGGCGAGATTCAAGAAGGACAAATATGGGAAGCTACAATGACAGCATCACATTATAAATTAGATAACTTAATTGCATTTGTTGACTTAAATGGATTGCAAATAGATGGCTCTAATGAAGAAGTAATGAATGTTAGTCCAGTAGATGACAAATTTAAATCTTTTGGATGGAATGTAATAGTAATAAATGGACATTGTTTTGATGAAATAGGAAATGCAATAGATGAAGCTAAAAAAGTTACAGGAAAACCAACAGTAATAATAGCTAAGACTGTAAAAGGTAAAGGTGTTTCATTTATGGAAAACAATGCTGCATGGCATGGAACCGCTCCAAATGCAGAACAAGCAGAACAAGCATTGAAAGATTTAGAAGGAGGTCTATAGGAATGGGAATAGCAACTAGAGAAGCTTACGGACAAGTGTTAAAAGAACTTGCAGAAAATAAAGATATAGTAGTATTGGATGCAGACTTAGGAAAAGCTACAAAAAGTATATCATTTAAAGAAGTTGCCCCAGATAGATTTTTTGATATGGGGATAGCAGAAGGTGACATGATTGGTACAGCAGCAGGTCTTGCTACTTGTGGAAAGATACCTTTTGCAAGTACTTTTGCAAGTACTTTTGCAATATTTGCAGCAGGAAGAGGCTATGAGCAAATAAGAAACTCTGTAGCATATCCAAACTTAAATGTTAAAATAGCAGCGACTCATGCAGGAGTAACAGTAGGAGAAGATGGAGGAAGTCATCAAGCTATAGAAGATATATCTTTAATGAGAGGTATACCAAATATGGTTATCCTAAATCCTGCTGATGGAATAGAAGCAAAAAAAGCAATATTTTCTGCTGTAAATTACAATGGACCTGTATATATAAGACTTGGAAGAGCAACTACTGAAGATATACATGATGATGATTATAATTTCAAAATTGGAAAGGGTGAGATTCTTAGACAAGGTTCAGATGTAGCTATAATTGCAACTGGAATAATGGTTTCAAAAGCTATTAAATCTGCTGAATTATTAAGTGAAGAGGGAATTGAAGCTATAGTAGTTAATATATCAACTATAAAACCAATTGATAGTGAACTGATAGTAGAAGTAGCTAAAAATACTGGAAAGGTAGTAACTGTAGAGGAACATAGTGTAATAGGTGGATTGGGTTCTGCAGTTACAGAAGTGTTAAGTGAAAAATATCCTGTTGTAGTAAAGAGAATAGGTGTAAATGATGAATTTGGTCAATCAGGAAATCCAGAATCTCTATTAAATTATTATGGATTGACTGTAGAAAACATAGTTAATACTGTAAAATCATTTTAAGTAAATATAATCAATAATAAAAGTAAACTAAACATAAATTTTATCAATAAAATATGGGAGGAATCAGAATGTTAGAGACTCTAAAAGAAGAAGTATTAAAAGCAAATTTGGAATTACCTGAAAGAGGATTAATTACTTATACATGGGGAAATGTAAGTGGAATAGATAGAGAAAAGGGTCTAGTAGTAATAAAACCAAGTGGTGTTGAGTATGATAAGATGACTGTAGAAGATATGGTAATAGTTGATTTAGATGGGAATATAGTAGATGGTAAATTAAGACCTTCTTCTGATACTCCAACTCATCTAGTTTTATATAAAGAGTTTGAGGAATTAGGAGGGATAGTACATACACATTCAAGTTGGGCTACAACTTGGGCTCAAATAGGTAAATCTATACCAGCATGTGGGACTACTCATGCAGACTATTTTTATGGAAGTATACCATGTACTAGAAAAATGACTCGAGAAGAAATAAGCAGTGAATATGAAAGAGAAACTGGTAATGTAATTGTTGAAGAATTTATGGGAAAAAATCCAATACACTGCCCAGGAGTAATTGTAAATGACCATGGCCCTTTTACTTGGGGTAAAAATGCAAAAGAGGCTGTTCATAATGCAGTGGTTTTAGAAGAAGTTGCAAAGATGGCATATTATACAGAATTAATGAGTCCAGAGAATACTATGGATAGAGTACTTATGAACAAGCATTTTTCAAGAAAACATGGTAAAGATGCATACTATGGCCAAAAATAACTGTCTGGAGGTAAATTATGCTAAAATCTTTAAAAGTTAAAATTGTGGAAGTAGCAATTAAAGCAGAGAATTATGGTTTGTGTAAAGAAAAAGCTGGTAATTTTAGCATTAGAGATAAGGATACTGGATATATACTTATAACACCTTCAGGTATAGGAAGAGAAGAATTGAAAACAGAACACATTTGTGTATTAGACCTGGATGGGAATGTAATAGAAGCTGAGAAAGGTATTAAACCCAGTAGTGAGGTGCTAATGCATATTGAAATATACAAAGTGAGAGCAAATGTAAATGCCGTATCACATACACATTCTCTATATGCAACAGCATTTTCAGTGGCAAATAAACCAATTATACCAATTGTATATGAGTCAGTTAATTATGGTGGTTATGTAGACATTGCTCCATATGAAAGACCAGGGACTTTAGAACTAGCCAAAAGTGTTTCAAAGTTATTATTAGATACGGATGCATGTTTATTAGAAAGACATGGATTGACAACTGTAAGTAATGACCTTGAAGATGCTTTGTTAAAATCGAGATATGTAGAAGAAGTAGCAGAAATATACTATAGGTCTTTAGTATTAAATCAATTTAAAGAACCTAAGGCAGTAGATATTGATGAATTTGCAGAATGGAAATATCCAGAGGAAATAAAATTTTAATTAGGATGATTTGAATTAAAGAGATGAATTAAAATAGATATTGGCTTCTTTATATAGTGTAGTATTTCTTAAGAAATATATTTAATTTGATATATTCATTTAAAACAAAAAGAATATAGAACCCTAAATCAATTCTTGTATTGGTTTGGGGCTCTATATTTTCTATTTACACATTTCTATTTATGCATTTCTTTTTATTTGATTTTCTGGTGAATTTATATGTTCAAAGTATTTTTTAGTCTCAGATACTATTATAGGTGATAGTGCAAGTAAAGCTATCAAGTTAGGTATCGCCATAAGTCCATTTACAATATCAGCAATTACCCAAACTACTTCTAATTTTAAGAATGCACCTAATAATACCATAGCTACAAATACAGTTCTATATCCATTCATACCTTTTACACCAAATAGGAATTCAAAACATCTTTCTCCATAATAACTCCAGCCCAAAATTGTAGTGAACGCAAATAATGTTAAGCTAACTGTAAGTAATATTGGTCCAAATGTAGGAATAGCGCCATCAAAAGCTGCTTGAGTCATAACAGCACCATTTAAGTCTGAACACCAAACACCTGATATTACAAGAGAGAATCCAGTAAGTGTACAGATTATAATAGTATCTATAAAAGTTCCTGTCATAGATATAAGCCCTTGCTCTGCTGGCCACTCAGTTTTAGCTGCAGCCGCTGCTATTGGAGCACTACCTAAACCAGATTCATTTGAAAATACACCACGAGCGATACCATTTCTAATTGCTAGTGACATAGTTGCACCTAGAAAACCACCAGTTGCAGCAGTAGGTGTAAATGCACTTTTAATTATTAATACAAAAGTTTCAGGTATTTTATTCCAATAAGATATTAAAATGATTCCACAGATTACAATGTAGATAACTGCCATAAAAGGTACTATCTTAGTAGCGACATTAGATATACTTTTAAGACCTCCAAATACAACTAAAGCTACAAATACTGCTAGTACAACACCTGTAATTCTAGGGTCTACTCCAAAGCTACTATTGATAGCGTCTGTTATTGAATTTACTTGAGTAAAAGTACCTATACCTAAAAGTGCAACTAATATACCACTTATAGCAAAGAATATTGCAAGAGGTCTCCATTTTTCACCCATACCATTTACTATGTAGTACATAGGTCCACCAGATACTTGACCATTTTTATCTTTAGTTCTGTATTTTATTGCAAGGACACCTTCTGAGTATTTAGTAGCCATCCCAAAGAATGCAGCTATCCACATCCAAAAAAGTGCACCAGGTCCACCAGCTTTAATAGCTGTGGCAACACCAACAATATTACCAGTACCAACTGTAGCAGCCAATGCAGTACATAAAGCTGCAAAACTTGAAACATCACCACTACCTTTATTTTCAGCAGCGAATATTAACTTAAGGGCACGTGGAAGTTTTGTTATTTGTACAACTCCAAGTTTAACAGTAAGTAATATACCAGTACCAACTAGTAGTACCAATAGGGGCGGTCCCCAAATAAAAGCATCAACTTTGTTTAAAATATCAATTAGATTCATAAAAACACTCCCTCATTTTTTTGCTTTACACAATCAATAGAATTTTTAATGAAGTAATTGACAGGAAATTAGTATAATTTATTAATAATTTCTAGTGTAATAAAAAAAGCTAAATCTAAAATAGATTCAGCTCTGGATATACACTAATTAGCAACCAAAATAAAAGTATTAATAATACTAGTTTTGGTAGATAATCCCTGTCCTTTTGCCTGAGAGATTGAGCACAAATGCCTTGCCCCTTCGGCGCCCATAATGGGTCTCTCCAGAGTTCCGTAAATTTTACAGTCCTACTTTAAAAAGTACCTGAGAGTGTTACTCCTTCGGTGTGCCATATGGCAACTCTTCTATAAAATCTTAACCGGATATTGATTTGTCATAGCTTATTGTATTAATAATAGTAATATAAGTTTTTGTGTTTTGTCAACTAAAAAATTTAAAAACAAGGAAAAAATATAAAAATATAAGTCTAATTACGAATTATAAACTTATAAATGAAAAGAATATACGTGAAAACAAACAAAATAGAAGCTGTATAAATTAAGTGAAATATAAGTTTAGAATAAAAAAACAAGAAAATATTAAATAATTAATTAGAAGTGTTTTAATTATGGTAATATTATAGTTACAATATTAAGAAAGCCATTTATTTAACTTTTAAGTATAATGTAAGATTGAATGAAGAGAAAGGAAGTATTTTAAAATGGGAAAAATATTAGTACTAGCAGAGAAACCTTCTGTGGGAAGAGATATAGCAAAAGTTTTGGGTTCGAAAAATGAAAAAAATGGATATATAGAGGGGCCAAAGTATGTTGTTACTTGGGCACTAGGTCATTTGGTTACACTTGCTGACCCTGAAAGTTATGGAGAAAGATACAAATCATGGAGTTTAGAAGACTTACCAATACTTCCTAAGTATCTAAAGACTGTTGTAATAAAAAAAAGTGGAAAGCAGTTTAATACAGTGAAGGCTCAAATGAACAGAAATGATATAGATGAAATAGTTATAGCAACAGATGCAGGGAGAGAAGGAGAACTTGTAGCAAGATGGATAATAGAGAAGTCTCAAGTAAAAAAACCTTTAAAACGTCTTTGGATTTCTTCAAGTACAGATAAAGCAATAAAAGAAGGTTTTGCAAAATTAAAAAGTGGCAAAGAATATGAAAATTTGTACTATTCAGCAATAGCACGAGCAGAAGCCGATTGGATTATTGGAATAAATGCAACTAGAGCTTTAACAACAAAGTATAACGCACAACTTTCTTGTGGAAGAGTGCAGACTCCTACTCTTGCTATGATACTTAAAAGAGAAGAAGAAATAAGAAATTTTAAGCCTAAAGAGTATTATGGATTGGAGATAATTGCAACAAAGGGCAATTCAGATATAAAGTTTATTTGGAATGATAAAAACAATAGTTCCTCAACTTTTAGTAAAGAAAAGATAGAAAGTGTCTCAAAAAAAGTAAAAGATTTAGATATTAAAATATCTGAAGTAAATAAATCATATAAGAAAAAATATTCACCTGCACTTTATGATTTAACAGAATTACAAAGAGATGCAAATAAAATGTTTGGATTTTCAGCAAAAGAAACATTATCTATAATGCAAAAACTATATGAACATCATAAGGTACTTACTTATCCTAGAACTGATTCTAGGTATCTAACTTCGGATATTGTTGGAACATTAAAAGATAGAATAAAAGCTGTAAATGTTAGTGATTACTCAAAGGTTTGTAATAAATTATTGAAAAGTAATATTATAGCTAATAAGTCTTTTGTTGATAATTCAAAAGTAACAGACCATCATGCTATAATACCAACAGAGCAAAAAGTGTTTATGAGTGATTTTACAGATAAAGAAAGAAAAATATATAATCTTGTTGTAAAAAGGTTTTTGGCAGTATTAGGTCCTCCTTTTGAATATGAACAGACAACTATAAATGCAACTATAGAGGGTGAGACATTTAAAACTAAGGGCAATAAAGTAATAAATCTAGGCTGGAAAGAAAGCTATAAAGATATGGATGATGAAGATGAGTATGAAAGCATTCCAAATGTGTTGGAAAAAGATATTCTTAAAGTTAAAAGTTTAAAGATGACTTCAGGAAAGACAAATCCACCACCATACTTAAATGAGGCCACACTTTTAACATCTATGGAGAAAAGTGGACTTGGTACAGTTGCTACTAGAGCAGATATAATAGAAAAATTATTCAATTCATTTTTGATGGAAAAGAAAAATAAAGATATATATATAACATCAAAAGGAAAACAACTGTTAGATTTAGTTCCTGTGGACTTAAAGACACCAGAACTTACATCATCATGGGAAAAGAAATTATTAGATATTTCAAAAGGTAAGCTTAATAAAAATACATTTATAAATGATATGAAAGATTATTCAAAAGCTATTGTATTAGAAGTAAAAAGCAGTGATAGCAAATTTAAACATGATAATTTAACTAAAAATAGATGTCCAGAATGTGGAAAATTTATGCTAGAGGTAAATGGTAAGAAAGGTAAAATGTTAATTTGTGAAGATAGAGAGTGTAATACTAGAAAAACTATATCACAAACAACTAATTCAAGATGTCCTAATTGCCATAAAAAATTAGAGCTTCGTGGTGAAGGTGAAGGAAGAATTTTTACTTGTAGCTGTGGGTATAGAGAAAAATTATCCTCTTTTAATAAAAGAAAACAAGAAGAAAAAAAGAAAGCATCAAAGAAAGATGTTAATCAATATATAAAAAATCAAAATAAAAATCAAGAAGTATTTAATAATCCATTTGCAGAAGCCTTAGCTAAGTTGAAAAAATAAATAGTTTTCATGGTAATATTATACACAATCACAACTTTAACTATATATTAGTTATATGTACTGATATAATATAGGGTATAGTTTAGACATGAAAGTAGGGATGTCAAATGAGATTAAATTATATGTTTAAATACTATTGTGACGAATGTAAAGATATATGGAATAATTCAAGTATTGAATTATGTAAAGAAATAGAAACATATAGTGAAGAGTCACAAAAAAAGTGTGAAAACGAATTAGATAAATTGATAGATAAAGTATCAGTTCATTTAGAAAAGTATCCAAGTGATGTTGTTTTAAGAAAAATGTGGATAAAAAAAGGTGAAGCTTTTTTGCAAAAAACACTAGAAAAAGAGAATATTTTTAAATTAGAGAAAATGAATGTAGAAGATAGAAAAAAATTCTTAGAAATAACAAAACAATTTATTAGAGATGCTAGAGGATTTGATGATGATTTACCTATAGAGGATATTATGCAGGCCATGAGGAATGTATGGATTTCAAATGCGCTACAATTATTATTTGGAAAAGATGTTTATTATTCAAAAGCAAGTTTTGCATATAGTATGTTATATCCATATACAGACAATTATTTAGATAATACAAAGACAAATGAAATAGATAAAACTTTATTCAATAGTTGGTTAGAAAAAAGACTCTTAGGAGAACAAATTAAACCTAATAACTGTCATGAAAGTAAAGTATCTCAGATGATAGATTATATTGAAGAGGTTTATCCTAGAGAAGATTTCAAAGAAATATATGAGTCACTGTTATTAATATTTAGAAGCCAAGTAAAGAGTTTAAAACAGCAGGATAAAGAGACTTATTTGCATAAAGATGAAATATTATCCATTTCTGCTGAAAAGGGAGGTTCATCTGTTTTAGTAGATGGATATTTAATAAATGGGCTTATGACAAAGGAAGAGATAAAGTTTTGTATTGGTTATGGATTTTTATTACAAATATCTGATGATTTACAGGATATAAAAGAAGACTTAAAGTATAATCATAAAACTATTATGACAGAGATGTCAAAAGAGGGGTTATTGGATGAAATTGCAAATAAGTTAATAAACTTTACTATTGAATTAATAGATAACTTTAAAATTAACAGTAGAAATGAAGCTATAACAGATATGATAAAAAATGATTGTTTAATGTTGATTTTGTTTTCTATAGCTTATAATGCTGAATTTTTTTCTATAGAATATATAAAAAAAATAGAGAGATTTCTTCCATATACGATATCTTATTCATTGGAAATTAAAGAGAAGATGCGAAAAAAATTTAAAAATATTGATTTTTTAAATAATGAAAATGAATATAAAGAAATGATTGATACTATATGTGCAAAGTAGAAAAATAGTGAGATGTGTAATACATATCTCACTATTTTAAGTTTAAATAAAAATATTGATTTTAAGTTATTTAAATGCAGTAATAATCTCATTATCATGTAGGTTTTTAATGATTGTAGCTGCGATAGGAAATCCAAATAATCCAGCTATTCCGAATAGTTGAGCACCAACAAACATACACATTAGGGTTATTAAAGGATACAGACCAATTTGTTGTCCTACTACTTTTGGCTCCAATATTTGTCTAACAACAGTTATGATTATGTATAGTATTAAAAGTCCTATTGCCAAATGTATATTACCATTGATTAATGAAATAATCATCCAAGGAGTTAAGATACTTCCTGTACCTAATACTGGTAAAATATCAACAAGCGCAACGATGACAGATATAGTAAATGCATTTTCAACTTGTAGGATATTAAGACCAATAAGAAGTTCTACAAATGTTACTGATAGTAGTATGGCATATGCTTTTAGCAATTTTAAAATAGCATTGATACTACTATTTTTTATATTGATTATCATCGACTGACTCTTTTCTGGAAACTGTCTTAAAATAAAGTTTACTATTTTTTGATAGTCAAATGTAAAGAAAAAAGAAGCAATTAAAGTTATAATAAGTTTCAACATAAATGCAGGGGTTTTACTTGCAACACTTGCAATAGCATTAAGTGCATTTGTTGAAATAGAGGCAACTAAAGACATCATAGATTGACTGATATTATCCCAACCAAGTATCAATGCTAGATTAACATTAGGTGTACTAGCATCTATCTTAGAAAATAAAGTATTTAGTGTTGGCTGTATACCTGATTTATATATGTCAGGAAGTCTAAAAAATATGTCGCTTATACTTGCAAATATTTTTGCACCAAAACTAATTAATAAAAAGATTCCTAATCCGTAAAAGGCTAAAAGTACTACCGCAGAAATAAATGTACGATTTAAGTTTGTATTATCTGTAATAAGTTTTATAATAGGTCTTAAAATAAAGGCAATGATAAAACTAATCACAAAAGGCATCAATAATGGAAATAAGAATTTTAACACAACATATATAATACTTGCTATTAAAACTACATATGTAAATTTAATTATAAAGCTCTTTTGTTTTTGAATGTCCATAATATAAAACCTCCAATGTATTTAATAGTACTCTAAAATATGTCTTATTTATATAAAATACTACTGTATATTGATTATAAACTATAAAGCTTCTATGTAGTAAATAAATTATGTAAAATTTAGGTTAATTTTGTATAAAGATATACTTTTGTATTTTACAATTAATAAGCAGATAGGAAAAAATATTTTAAATAAATAGCATAAAATTGTGATAAAATTAATTTATAATGTTTGAGCTAAATATAGTAGATAACTTATCATATGATAGATAATTTTTAAGAGGTGGTAAGATGAAAAACTTTAGAGATTTAGGTGGAAATAAAACAGAGGATGGTAGAACTGTAAAGTATGGTTTATTTTATAGGTCTGCAAAATTATCAAATTTGAGTAAGAACGATATAAAGGTTTTAAAAGAATTAAATATCAAATACGTATTTGATTATAGAAGTGATGAAGAGGCTCGTAAACATCCATCAACAATAATATCAAATATAAAAAATATAAGAATTCCCGCAATGAGAGAATTAGAAGAATCAGGAGGTCGTTTTGGTTCTATAGAAGATATGATTGATGGCTTATTTGAAAAAGATGGTGCGTTTAATATGCTAAATAATAGCTATTATAATCTACCTGTAAATAACCCTTCATATAAAAAACTAGTAGAACTTATAAAAGATTACTCTAATTTGCCAATACTAAATCATTGTACAGCTGGTAAGGATAGAACTGGTGTAGGAAGTGCTATAATTCTTATGATTTTGGGTGTATCAAGAGAAAATATAATGAAAGATTATCTAAAAAGCAATGAGTTTGCAGACAAGGAAATAGAAAGGTTTATAGAATATAAACCTAAATTTAAACATATTCCAAAAGCAAGATTAAATTATATATTTGGTGTAAATGAAGAATATATGAAGACAGCTTTTAGAAGAATTGATGAGGAATACAATAGTGTAGAAGAGTATCTATATGGAGAATTTAATTTAAATAAAGAAGAGATAAAAAATTTGAGAAATCAATATCTAGAGTAAAAGGTGATTTTATGAGTTTAAATATAACCGCTAGACAGATAAATATAATAAAGATACTGTTAAATTCAAAAGATACAATGAGTGGACTTGCCTTAAGCCAAGAAATAGGGTGCTCTTCAAAGACTATACAAAATGAAATAAAGGATATTAACAAACAACTTAAAAATGGTAAAATTTTATCAATAAGAGGTGTTGGTTATAAGTTAGAGGGAAGCTTTGATGAAGTGAATTTAAATAGTAACCTTTATGATGATGTAGATAGGGTAGAATATATAATCAGAAAAATACTAACTTTAAGCAATGAAGAAAAAAATACTATAAGGCTTGAAGATTTAGCAGATTCTATGTATGTAAGTGTTTCAACAGTAAAAAATGATTTAAAAGAAGTAAAGAGGATATTGGATAAGTATTCAATTTCCGTTAAATCTAAGCATAAACAAGGTATATGTATTTCTGAAAATGAAGATAAGATATTAAATTGTATAATTGATTTAAGTAATAAGAGAGACAATCAACTCAGTCTAAATGATTTTTTAAATGATGATATAAAAGAAAAAAAGTTAATAATAAAAAAAATACTATTAGATGTATTAAATGAAAATGGATTAGTACTAACTGATATAGAATTTAAGAATGTATTAAATAATATATTAGTTATTTTGAGCAGGCATAAGTATGATGAAAAAGAATTTATAAAGGAATATGTAGAAACCTATAGCTACAAGAGAAGTTCAATATTAGAAAATGAACAGTACAAAGAAATTATAATAAATTCAATAAGAACGTTTTGTAAAAATTTAAAGCTAGCTACATCAATAGATATAAGTCATGATGATATATTTGAAGAATATCTATATAAGCATATCAGTAGCTTGTGTAAGAAAATAAAGTTAGGCATGAATCAATCACCTATAATAGCACAAGATATTAAAATAAAGTATCCATTTGCGTTTGAATTAGCTAATATAGCTAAAAAAACAATAGAACAAGATTTAAAAATTGAAATCAACGAAGATGAAGTTGCAAATATAGCTCTACATATAGGAGGTGCTATTGAGAGAGCATCCTATAATAATAAAGATAAGGTTTTCAAAGCGATAATAGTTTGTACATCAGGTATAGGCACCTCAATGTTAATAAAAGCTAAATTAGATAATATATTTAGAGAAAAGCTAGAAATATTAAAAATTATTCCTTCATATCTAGTTGAATATGTAAAGGTTATAGATGTTGATTTTGTAATATCTACTGTACCTATTGAAATAGGTGATATACCAGTAATAAACATATCTCCAATGTTGAGTGAAAAGGAAATTAAATTAATTGAAAAATATATAGAAACAGGCAATGTATATTTGGATTTAGATATAAAAAACTTATTTGATAGTGAGTTGTTTTTTACTGATTTAGATTTTAAATATAAAGAAGAAGTTATAGATTTTATGGCAAGTGAACTTGTACAAAAAGGTTATATAGATGATGATATGAAAAACTCTTACTTTGAGAGAGAAAAAATAGCAACAACAGAAATAGGCAACATGGTATCTATACCACATGGAGCTATTGGAAAGGTTTTTGATAATAAAATAGCAATTGGAATACTAAAAAAACCAATTGCTTGGGAAATATCAGATGTGCGCTTAATAATAATGTTGGCACTTGATAAAGATAAAATATTAGATTATGAAGTTATATTTTCAAACATATACAAAAGAGTGGATTCTATAGCAAAAGTTATAAGCATATGTGAAAATAGCAATTTCGAAAAATTTGTAAACATGTTTAAATAGAGATATATACAACATGGTGCTGTATATACACATGTAAATTTGGATAATATAAAACTAAATAAGATGAAAACGATAAATTTCTCTTTTAATTAAGAGAAATTTTTTGACTTTCAGGAATATTAATATGGAGTTAAGATATTAAACATAAGATAAATAAATAAAAAGAGGTGGCAAAATGATTTATACAGTAACATTAAATCCATCAATAGATTATATAGTTAAATTAGATGAATTAAATACAGGAAGCACAAATCGTGTAAATGAAGAATACGTTTATCCAGGAGGAAAAGGTATAAATGTATCTTGTATACTTAAAGAACTTGGACATGACAATACATCATTAGGTTTTATAAGTGATTTTACTGGTGAATATATAGTAAAGACATTGGAGGAAAAAAAATTAAAGACAGACTTTATAAAATTGAAAAACGGTTTTTCAAGAATAAATGTAAAAATAAAAGTGTCAGAGGAAACCGAAATTAATGGACAAGGACCCAATATAAGTGATGAATATATCAACCTATTATATAAAAAACTTGATAAATTAAATCAAGATGATATTTTAATATTGGCAGGTAGTATACCGTCCACTTTGGATGAAAAATTATATGAAAATATAATGTCTAGGCTAGAAGAAAAGAATATAAAAATTGTTGTAGATGCAACAAAAAATCTTCTTCTTAATGTCTTAAAATATAAGCCTTTCCTAATTAAACCTAATAATGATGAACTAGAGGAAATGTTTGATGTCAAATTAAATTCAAATGAAGATATAGTAAAGTATGCTAAAAAGTTAAAAAAAATGGGAGCTGTAAATGTTTTAGTATCCATGGGTAAAGATGGAGCATTATTGATTACAGAAGATAATGAAGTATTTATAAGTGATGTACCTAAAGGAACTGTAAAAAATTCTGCAGGAGCAGGAGACTCTATGGTAGCAGGATTTATATCTGGATATCTAAGTACTGGTGAATATGATTATGCTCTTAAATTAGGTGCAGCCTCAGGGAGTGCAACTGCTTTTTCATATGATTTAGCTGAAAGAAAATGTATTGATAAATTAGTAAACGAAATATCTGTTAAAAGATTTTAAAAATAACCCAAAAAATATATAGAGAGGAAATGAGAACTTATGAAAATTATAGATTTATTAGATGAAAAATCAATTAAATTAAATTTAAAGTCAAAAAACAAACCAGAAGTAATAGAAGAATTAGTTGATTTAGTTGCAAATAGTGGTAATTTAAATGATAAAGAAAACTATAGGAAAGCAATTTTAGCCCGTGAAGAGATGAGTACAACAGGAATTGGAGAAGGTGTAGCTATTCCTCATGCTAAGACTACATCAGTTGACAAAGCTTGTATAGCAGCTGCGGTATCAAAGGAAGGTATAGATTATGAATCTTTTGATGGAAGTTTGTCAAATTTATTTTTTATGATAGCTGCACCAGATGGAGCTAATAATACACATCTTGAAGTATTATCAAGATTATCTACAATACTTATGGATGAGGATTTTAGAAATAAACTTATAAATTCAAATTCAGCAAGAGAATTCAAAGAAATAATAGATAAAAAAGAAAGAGAAAAATTCAGTGAAGAATATCAGGATGAAGAAATTAGTAAAGAAGATACTGTAAATAATAAAGATAAAAATATTAGTAAATATCCTCAAGTTTTAGCAGTAACAGCGTGTCCAACAGGAATAGCACATACATTTATGGCAGCTGAAAGTTTAAATAAAATGGCTGAAAGTAAAGGTATCTCTATAAAAGTAGAAACTAATGGCTCAGCAGGAGTTAAGAATAGACTTACAAAAGAAGAGATAAAAAATGCTACATGTATAATAGTAGCAGCAGATAAAAATGTTGAAATGGCTAGATTTGATGGCAAAAAAGTTATAAAAACTAAGGTTGCTGATGGTATACACAAAGCGGAAGAACTTATAGATAAAGCTGTAAATGGAGATGCTCCAATTTATCATGGAGTAGGAGAAGGAAGTCACAACGAATCAGGTGAAGAAAGTGAAAGTGGATTTAGAAAAGTATACAAGCATTTAATGAATGGTGTATCTAATATGTTGCCATTTGTTATTGGTGGAGGTATACTTATAGCTTTAGCATTCTTACTTGATGATTACTCTATTGACCCTTCACATTTTGGTTCAAATACACCAATAGCAGCATTTTTTAAGGGAATTGGGGATAAAGCATTTGGATTTATGTTACCTGTACTTGCAGGTTATATAGCATATTCTATATCTGATAGACCTGCATTTGTTGTAGGTTTTGTAGGAGGAGCTCTTGCAGGAGATGGTGGTTCAGGTTTTCTAGGGGCACTACTTGCAGGATTTATAGCAGGATATTTAGTAGAAGGACTTAAGAAAATATTTAACGTATTACCAACTTCATTAGAAGGAATAAAACCAGTATTATTATATCCTTTATTTGGAACTCTTTTGATGGGTGTTATAATGACATTTCTAGTAATACCTCCAGTTACAGCAATTAATAATGCTATGGTTGGATTCCTAAATAGTTTAGGTGGAACTTCAAAAATAGTTTTAGGATTAGTGTTAGGCGGAATGATGGCTGTAGATATGGGTGGACCTGTAAATAAAGCAGCTTATGTATTTGGTGTAGCATCGCTTGAATCAGGGCAATTTGAAATAATGGCAGCAGTAATGGCTGGTGGTATGGTTCCACCACTTGCGATAGCTCTTGCAACTACATTTTTCAAAAATAGATTTACAAAAGAAGAAAGAGAGTCTGGTAAAGTTAACTATGTAATGGGGTTATCATTTGTAACAGAGGGAGCAATACCTTTTGCAGCTGGAGACCCACTTCATGTTATACCAGCTTGTGTTGGAGGTTCAGCAGTAGCAGGAGCACTTAGTATGTTATTTAATGCAGCTCTTCGTGCACCTCATGGAGGCGTATTTGTTATACCAGTAGTTACTCATCCTCTTGGATATATAGTAGCTATAATTGTAGGTGCTATAGTTGGAATGATGCTTTTAGCACTGCTTAAAAAACCATTGAATCAAAGAGCATAATAACTAAAATCTGTTTAATAAATAAAAATATGACTTTTTATAAAATTTAATACATTACTGAATTATCCTAAGATAAGGGTTTATATAAAAAAGTGAGTTAAGTCTGATATACAGAGTTTACTCACTTTTTTTAGAATAAATATATTACTTAGAATATTATAATTAACAAAGATTAAAATTTTTCTGATGGTTTCAATTTTATTATTAAATTATCTACACATTACATATTTTGTTTAATTTTATTCATATGTAAATTTAAATAATTTGGTGTATTTATATTTTTTAATTACATTTATTTGTTTCAAATCACTCATTTTAATTTTTCACAATATATTATAAGTTATGTCAGCTAGCTGACATAACTTATAATATATTTTAGTAGTCTTAGTCACTAGAGTCTTGCTAATTTAGTTCTACTCTATATGCTCTAAATCAATACCATATTTTCTTTCACCTTTTATAACTTTGAATTTATCATTTTTATTAGGATAAATAGTCACAACATTGTCTTTATACTCTGATTCATCACATTTTATACTAAGTGGCATAAGCTCTGATTCTCCATATAGATAAGTAACAGGCTTATTATTGTTCATAACAACAATTTGTACCATATCTCTATCTTTTGGAGAAGATATATTTCTCCATTTATATCCTACAGCTTTATATATATCGTTTGCTGATGTTCCAGACTTAAAGATAAATATTTTATCCCATTCAGGAGGCATTACCTTTGCTAGTCTTATTTCATTGTTGTTTTCACTAGCTTTCATAAGTGAAGAAGCGAATTGTCCGAATTTCTCATCTTCTTCATTTTTCTCAAATTTAACTAACTCACTAGATTTGTCAACTACACTCCATTTATCTTTATTTTTTTCTAACTTAAAGTTAATTTTAGAAATACATTCTCCATGTTTTCCTGGTTCAGTAACTATAACCTTTTCTCCCGATGTGTTTTTATAATCGTGTTGTTCAATTTGAACATGATTATGTCCTGCAACTATCGCATCAATACCATCAATTTGTTGAGCTAAATCCTGTATTCTATTACCTGGATTTTTAGGTTTTTTAGGCTTTTCACCTGTGTGTGCAACAGCTACTATTATATCTGGATTTTCTTTTTCCATGATTTTTACCCACTTTTTGGCATCTTCTACTAAATCATTCATATATAGTTCACCATCATAACCTTCTTGGTCTTTTAGCTCTAAAGATTTAGAATCCACAAGTTCTCCATTTTCATTTAGCTGTTTTCCTTCACCAACTTCTTTTATAGTAAGTCCAAGAATTCCTAGCTTTACATTTCCTTCTGGTGTATCAATATTTTTTATTATGTATGGTTTTGTATAGCTATCCCCATTTTTCTTATAAGTATTAGCTGATAATACATCTATTTTTTGTTTTTCAAAATCAGATATCATATTATCTAAATGATATTTATTAAGGGAGATAAATTCATGATTACCAAGAACTACAGCATCATAACCGACTTCTTTCATGTCCTTTGAAATAGGAGTTTCAATATAGCTTTCAGTTTTGTTGTTGTTATCTTTAAGCATAGCATTAGAATAATCATCCATACTACTACCTAAAGCTACTCCACGGTCAAAGAAGTCTCCAGCATCTACTAAAGTTATATTTTTATCTTTTTCTCTTTGTTTCCTTACATAAGAAGTTAACTCATAAGGGATGTTACCATGTAAATCGGTAGTGGCTAATACATTTATTTCTGTTGTATGTTTTGAAGTACACCCAGACATTAGCAATATAAATAAACAAGTAATGCCTATAATTATTTTGTTTTTCATAAAACCTCCATTTTATTTTTTTGAATATTTGTTTTAGTGTCATTAACTACATAATCCTCCTACAATATCAATGGTAATATATTACTATATAAAAATCAACTATATATTTCATAGACATATAAATTGATAGAGAGAAAAATAAACCTCCTTAAAGAAAAATCAATTAAAAGTAATCTCAAAAGAATTTTAAATTATATAATAAGATTGGTTAACTATAGCATCTTTGAGAACATGATAAACAAATAATCTATAGTCTTGTGTTTATTTTTTTATATTATTTATAATAAATAAACTCTATGATGGAAAAACTATTATTATTTAACATGTAAAGGAGTATTTAAAATGAATGAATCGTATTGGGTTTTAAATTCAAGTCCCAAAGAATATAAAAAATTAGGTGAGAATATAAAAGTAGAATGTCTAGTAGTAGGAGGAGGAATAACTGGATTAACAACTGCATATCTATTAGCAAAAGAAGGTAAAAAAGTAGCGCTTGTTGAAGCTGATAAAATAGGATATGGAACTTCAGGAAGAAATACTGGTAAAGTAACTTGTCAACATGATATAGTATATTCTAAAATAGAGAAAAAATATGGATTAGATAAAGCTAAATCATATTATAATGCAAATAATGAAGCTTTAAAATTGATTGAGAAAATAATCAGTGAAAATAATATAAAATGTGATTTCCAAAGGATTCCATCTTTTGTTTTTACAGAGAAGGAAGAAGCTATAAAGGATATTAAAGATGAATATCGTACATGTAAAAAAATAGATATAGATTGCGAATATCATGAAACTATAAATGATATTCCATTAGATGTAAAAGGAGCTATTCGTTTTTCTAATCAAGGTCAATTTAATCCAAAGCAATATGTTGATGGTCTGGCAGAAGTAGCAGTAAATTTAGGTCTAAAAATATATGAAAATACGCCAATAGTAGACCTAGAAAAAGGAGCTATATGTAGAGTTAAGACTAGAGATAATAATATAATAGAAGCTGAAAATGTTATAATTTCATCTCATAGTCCATGGTATGATGGATTGAATTTTTATTTTGCAAAGGAATATGCAGAACGTGCTTATTTAATGGTTGCAGTCCTACAAAATGAATTGCCAGAGGGTATATTTATAAGTATAGATGACCCAGCAATAACTTTTAGACAATGTAATGATGAAAGTAACAGCTTATTAATCTTTGGAGGAGGAGACCACAAAGTTGGTCAAGGTGGAACTGAAGAAGAAATATTTGATGATTTAGAGCGTTATGGTAAAGAAGTATTTAAGGTGGAAGATTTTAAATATAAATGGTCTGCTCAAGACAATATGAGTTTTGATAATGTTCCTTATATAGGTTATATCAATAAAAGAGAGAATAATATTTATGTAGCTACAGGATTTTCTAAATGGGGAATGACTAATGGAACTGCTGCAGGAATAATAATAAAGGATTTAATAATAAATAAAACTTCTGACTATAAAGATACTTTCAATCCTTCAAGATTAGGTAGTTATTTTTCAAAGGACTTTATAAAGGAAAATGCAAATGTAGCAATGAATTATGTCACTGGAAAGTTAAAAATAGGTAGTGGAGATATGCCTAAAAGTAGTGGTGAAGGAAAGATTGTTAACATTGATGGAAAAAGATATGGTGTTTACAAAGATGATAGAGGAGATTTTTATATTGTAGATACCACATGTACTCATTTAGGATGTGAACTTAATTTTAATAGTGAAGAAAAAACATGGGATTGTCCATGTCATGGTTCAAGATTTGACTATAAGGGAAATATACTTGAAGGTCCAGCACTTAAGCCATTAAAACTTTATGGTCATGGCGATAATGATGTTAATCCTAAGTTATTATAGAATATAGAATGTTTTGGAAAGGTAAATTATTTATGAATAAACTTTTAAAGCCAATAACCATTTTACTTTATATAGTATATGTTTTATGTGCCATATTTTTTGCTACAAATAGAGCTTTTGGAAGTGTAGGTTTAGTAGCAATCAGCTTAATTGGTACTTTTATACTGAGTATTTTAAATAGGCAAAATAAAAGACTTTTGAGCAATGAATTATATATTGTACTTGCATTATTTATAATGTTTGCATCATTATTAGGGACTTGTTTTAATTTTTATGACATAAATTATTATGATGATTTTTTACATCTATGGTCGGGTATAATATCATGTATTGTAGCATTTTCTACAATTAAATATTTTTATATACAGAAAGATGTAAGTAAGATGAGTAAAATATTTTTAGTTATATTTGTATTTATGTTTAGTATGGGAGTGGCTAGTTTGTGGGAAATAGGTGAATTTCTAATGGATACTTTTATTGGGACTACTACACAAGCTGGGGGACTAGAAGATACTATGATTGATATGGTAGATGCTTTAATAGGTACAATTATAACTATTCCTTTTATAATAAAAAAATCAAATGCATAGTTTAAAATTGATTGCAATGGATTTAATTAGTCATATGAAGTTTTAAGAACTTATGTGATAAATTAAATCCATTCTTTATTGTATGTAAAGTTTACGTTTCACATTTTTTATAAATTTTACTCCATAAATAGAAAGTATTTTATCCTATTTTACTAGCCATAATTTACAACATCTAGTATTGTCACACTTGTGTTAGTATACTGTTGTTATTTGATAAAATATATTATAAATTGTATCTTTAATAGTATTAAGAAGTAAAAAATTTAAAAAAGATAATATATTATAAAAACATGATATAATTACTATGAAATAAAGGCTATATTTTTGGCTGATAAAAGGGTTTTATAAAAGTTTTATGGTTACAGATGTTGATGAATTTTTGACAAGTAATTAAAAATAAATTATATAAATATAATTTTTATATTTGTAAGTAATTAAAAATTAAGGAATTGTTAAAAATAGTAATATTTTATGTGATAATATAAAGAGTAGATAAAGTATTAGGAGGAACATTGAGTGTTAAAAAAGTGGTTTGGTATTATGAAAAAGAGACAAAAAGTTGAGGAAGCAAAAGAAGAAGGTGAAATAATATTAAAAAATGAAAAAATTTTATATGAAGAAAATTTAATTGATAACGAAAAAAAAGTATTATACTGTAAAGAGGAAGTTGTAAGTAAAGAAAATGAGTCTTTAAACCAAGAAGAACATTTGTCTGATAAAGAAGATGAAGTGTTAAGCAAAGAAGTAGTATATGATAATAAAAACAAAGTCTTATCTAAAGAAGAATTAATAATAAATAATGACAAAGAAGAATTAATAGTTAATGATGATGATATAACTTTAAATAAAGTAGAAATAGAAACTGATGATACGGAAATAGCAGAGAAAAGTATAAATAGCGAAGAAATACTAATTAATAAAAATACCACAGAATTAGATAAAAAAGAAGTGTTTATTACTGAGGAATTTATCAAATTAAATAAAAAAGAAATACTGCTTGAAAGTAAAAAAACAGATTCTAAAGAACTTGAAGAAATTGACCAAAGTGAAAATAATATTCTAGTAACAGACACTATTGAAGTTGAAGAAAAACAAGTAAGTGATACAAATGAATACTTGACAGAAGAAGATTTAAATTACATAAAAGAAATAAAAATAAGACGAGGAAGAAGTATAAAAGCAATAAACCTATATACTAAAGAAGAGAAGATTTTTGATACTCACATTCAATGTAGTAAAAATCTTAAGGTACCACTTGGCTACATAAGAGAAAATTTAAAATATGGATATATGGATTACTTTGGAGAAGCTATAAATTATTTAAGTAAAGTGTTAAAGGTAGAAGAATACTGTAAAAATGAATGGAGCTATCTAGAAAATAGTAAATCTCCATCTGAGATATTTAATATTCTTAATGACAAAATATTTAGTACAAGACTTTCTGATAAAAAGAGAAATGAAATTTTAACTAATGATAAGATTGAAACAATAAAAATGAATTATAAGTTTGAATGTATTGATGAAGAATACGATGAATATTTTAAAAAATATAAGTCTATAATCAAAAGAGGTGGAAAGAAAAAGATTGAATTAGTAAATAAAAAAGGCGAAGTATTAGAGATATTTAAGTCGTTAGAAGAATGTTCTATTTATTTGCAAAAAGAAAAAAATGAAGTTATACAAATGTTAAAGTATGGAGATACAAAAATAGGAAGAAATTTCATAAGATATAGTTTAAGAAATATTTAATTTCATTTTAAATTCATGAGAGTTTCATTTCTGATTCACACATTTAATATTATTTTAATGTAAAATAATAAAAGTGAAGTATTGTACAATTAAAATTAAGGAGGATATTAATGTCTGAAGAAAAAAATTCAAAAGAGAATACATTGAATGAAATTAAAAATTCAGAAAATGTAAGTTCTAAACAAGATGATGTGTCAGGTGAAACAAATACTGACAACAAAGTCAAGAAAAGAGAAATAAAATTAAGTAGTAAAAAACTTAAAGCAGTTATAGCAATTGTTGCAGTAGGGGCAATTTGCTTGGGTGGAGGCTATGTCTCTGGAAAAGAAGCTGGAAGAAAATTACCAGCTACTTCAAAGCGTTATAATAGTAATGAAGTAGTAGCTACTATTGGGGATAAAAAAATTACAGGGGAAATGTTAAGAAAAAGAATGGAGCCATTATTTTATTTAAATGCAAAAAATACTATGAGTGATGATGAAATACGTTCGTATGAATCAAATATGATTGAGACTATGATTACATCAGATATATTATCCTCAGAAGCAGCAAAAGAAAAGATAAGCATAACTGATGACGAATTAAATGCTCAATATGATAATCTAATGTCTAGTATAGAATCTGCAATGGGAATGACAAAAGAAGAATTTCTAAAGCAATTTGACTTGACTGAGAAATATATAAAAGACGATATGAAAAAAGAACTAATAGCATCCAAATACTTAAATGAAGCATCAAAGGTAACAGATAAAGATGCACAAAGTTATTATGATAAAAACAAGAGCAATTATTTACAAGTTAGAGCTTCACATATTTTAATAAAAACTGTTGATGATAAAGGTAAACAGGTCAGTGATAGTAAAAAAGCTGAACTTAAAAAACAAGCAGAAGAAATACTTAAAAAAGCAGAAGCTGGAGAAGATTTTGCTACTCTAGCTAAAAAGTATTCTGAAGATAGTAGTGCAGAATCAGGTGGAGATTTAGGATTCTTTGGGAAAGGTCAAATGGTAGAATCTTTTGAAAAAGCTGCATTTGCTTTGAAAAAAGGAGAAATATCTAGTAAGCTTGTAGAAAGTGATTATGGATACCATATAATTAAGAAAATAGATGAAAAATATCAACCATTTGAAGAAGTAAAATCAGATTTAGTAAGTACTTTAACATCAGAAAAGCAAAACTTACTTATAAATGATTTAAAGGAAAAATACAACGTAAAACTTACAGATAAATATCAAATGAAAGCAAAGCAATAGAATAAGTCAATTTATTAAAAAGAAGAAAATATTAATATATATATCTAAAAGCTGTTTTTGTTCTTAAATAGAGAACTTAAACAGCTTTTATTATTTTTCCATAAAATTAAATCGCTCAAAAATGAAATTATAAAAAAATAACATGCATAAATTAACGATGAAAACGTATTTTGAATTTAAATTATTTGATTGAAAATCTATATAAAATATAAAAAAAATAAATAAAAAAATTTAAAAGCTAAAAAAATACTATTCAAATATATATACTAAAGTTATTCTTTAAAAATACTTAAAAAATAATATTTTTCATAATTTTAAAAATAATAATAAAAAAATGAAAATATTAACAATAATCTATTGAGTAATATAAAAAAAGATGCTATTATAAGTATGTGTTAAAATGATTAAGCTAATCTTATGTACTGAATTTAACTATAAAAATAATAAGGGGGCGTTTTTTTATGTCAAATACTGAAAGCGTATCTAAAAAAGCTAGTCATCCGAAGAGTTTTTGGCTTGTTTGTATGACAATTTTATGGGAAAGATTTAGTTATTATGGATTAACAGCTTTGTTGGTATTATTTTTTACAGCGAGTGTAGCTCAAGGTGGTCTAGGACTTTCTACTCAAGAAGCAACTTCAATGTTTGGTTTGTTTACAGGTCTTATATATCTTACACCATTAATTGGTGGTTGGTTGGCAGATAAAGTTTTAGGTCAACAAAAATGTATATCTATAGGTGCACTTTTAATAGCAATAGGTGACTTTGTTTTGTTTGCATCGTCTACATCTATTAGTATGGTTTGGGTAGGCCTATCAATAATCATTTTAGGAAATGGTTTTTTTAAATCAAGTTGTTCCAATATAGTTGGTGATATATATCCTAAAACCGAGGTATCAAGAAAAGACGCAGCATATAGTTTATTCTATATGGCAGTAAATGTAGGTGCATTCATAGCTCCAATCATATGTGGATTGCTTTCTGATAATGTATTTGCAGTAAGAGGAGTAAACGGAGATATAGTGTCTTATGGATATAAGATGGCATTCTTAGTTTGTGGTATAGGTATGATGCTTGGTATGATTATATTTACACTTCTTGCGCCAAAGCTACTAAAAGAAGTTGGAAAACATCCAGTTACTAAGGGAAATAAAGGTGAAAAAATTGAGTATGGGCCACTTACTAAATTAGAGAAAAATAGAATAGTAGCAATGGTTGTGTTATTCTTATTTGTAGTTTTATTTTGGACAGCATACTATCAAACACAAAGTTCATTTATGATTTATGTAAGAGATAATGTAAATAGAACTCTATTTGGATTTGAAATGCCAGTGGCATGGCTTACATCATTAAATGCTATATTATGTGTAGCGTTATGCCCTGTATTAGCTACTTTGTGGGTTAAATTATCTAATACTAAAAGAGGCGATTTTTCTATTCCAGTTAAAATGGGATTAGGAATGATAATAATGGGTCTTGGTTTTATAGTTATGGTATTTGCCACATTAGCCAATGGTTCAGATGGAACAATAAAGGCTAGCATACTTTTTATAGTAGTAACCTATATATTTACAACTGTAGGGGAGTTATTTTTGTCTCCTATAGGTCTTGCAATGTTTAATAAGTTAGCTCCAGCTAAATATGCTACATTGTCTATGGGTGCATGGTATCTGACAAGTTTTTTTGCTAGTTTGTTATCAGGAAAAATTGCTGGATTTACAGCTACATTAGGTTTTTTACAAATCTTTGGAGGAATAGCAGGAGTCTTAATAATCTTTGGTTTAATATTACTTGGATTAAGAAATATGTTGACAAAATTAATGGCAATGGATTTGTTAACAGAAACAAAATAATCCATACTTAATTAGTGAAAATAAAGGAAATTACATTTGAATATAAAATCAAACGTAATTTCCTCTTTAATTATGAAAAAAAAGCTTTACACAGATAGATATTGTAATTAAAATTATAATTGTGATAATTAGAGTGTATAAGATTTATATAGATTATATAAAAGGAAAATTTATGTAATGAACTTTACATACTTATATATTTAGTTATTCAAACTATTATTTTGAGGAGGTCTTGTTGTGAATATAAAAGACAGAGTAAATGAATTAAGAAGACTTATGGAAGAAAAAAATATTGATGCTTATATGATTCCGTCTTCTGACAATCATCAAAGTGAATATGTAGGAGATTACTTCAAATCAAGAGAGTTTATATCAGGATTTAATGGTTCAGCTGGAACAGTTATTGTGACTAAAGATGAAGCTGGATTATGGACAGATGGAAGATACTTTATACAAGCAGAATCTCAATTAGAAGGAAGTACAATAAAATTATTTAAAATGGGACAAGAAGGTTGCCCAACTACTGATGAATATTTATATACAAATATTCCAGAAGGTGGAACTTTAGGTTTTGATGGTAAAGTTATATGTGCTAAAGAAGGAGCTACATTAGCTGAAAAATTATCTAAAAAAGGTATAAAAGTAGAATACCAATATGATTTAATAGATAGCATATGGCCAGATAGACCAGCTTTATCAGATAGTAAAGCATTTTTATTAGATGTTAAATACTGTGGAGAAAGTTTTAGTTCAAAGTTAGCTAGATTGAGAGAAAAAATGAGTGAAAAAGGTACTTCTACTCATGTAATAACTACTCTTGATGATATAGCATGGTTATTTAACATAAGAGGTGGAGATGTTAAATACAATCCAGTCGTACTTTCTTATGCAGTGATAACTTTAAAAGAAGTTTATTTATTTGTTGATGAAAGTAAATTAAATGAAGAGATATTAAATGAATTGGCTAAAGAAAATGTACAAATAAGACCATATAATGATGTATATGATTTTGTAAAACATATAGATAAAGATGAAAAAGTTTTAGTTGATGGAACTAAGATTAACTATGCAATTTACAATAATATACCTTGTGGAGTTGAAAAAGTTGATGAGTTTAATCCAGTAATGTTCTTTAAGGCTCAAAAAAATGAGGTAGAATTAGAGAATATAAGAAATTCACATGTTAAAGATGGTGTAGCTTTCACTAAATTTATGTACTGGTTAAAGAATAATGTAGGTAAGATGGAAATAACTGAAATAAGTGCTACTGAAAAATTAGAGGGACTAAGAAGAGAACAAGAAGGATTCTTTGAACCAAGTTTCAATACAATTGCTGCATATAAAGAGCATGCTGCTATGATGCACTATAGTGCAACTCCAGAATCAAACTATAAGTTAGAAGCTGAAGGACTATTCTTAGTAGATTCAGGTGGACAATATTATGATGGAACTACTGATATAACTAGAACTACAGTATTAGGACCTATAAGTGATGAATTAAAATTACATTTCACTTCTGTAGCAAGAGGTATGATAAATCTTTCTAAGGTTAAATTCTTACATGGTTGTAGAGGGTACAACCTAGATATATTATCTAGAAGCTGTATGTGGAATATGGGAATAGATTATCAATGTGGAACTGGACATGGTATAGGATTTGTATTAAATGTTCATGAAGCTCCAAATGGATTTAGATGGAGAGTAGTTCCTGAAAGATTTGATAGTGCAGTTCTTGAAGAAGGTATGGTAACTACTAATGAACCAGGTATATATATAGAAGGTTCTCATGGTATAAGAACAGAAAATGAAATAGTAGTTAGAAAAGCTGAAAAGAATTTTTATGGTCAATTTATGGAGTTTGAAGTTGTTACATTAGCTCCTATTGATTTAGATGGTATAGTTCCAGAATTAATGAATCAAGATGAAAAAGATTATTTAAACTGGTATCATAAATTAGTTTATGATAAAATATCTCCTTTCCTAACTGGTGAAGAAAGAGAATGGTTAAAAGTTTATACTAGAGCTATATAGTTTTGTAATTGAATACTATAAATAAATCGAGGCATTTTAATGCCTCGATTTTTGATATCTTATCTATTAAACTTAAACATAGTTTTTACTTTGATAATTCTACAAGTTTTTTATTCATTATAAGTAATATAATTCCAAATAGCAATAAGAATGAAGGGATTACTATAAATACTTGTAACATACCAAGGTGGTCTATAATAGCCTGTGTATAACCAGACAATTTATTTGCTGCAAATTTACCTAAGAACCAAACACCCATTAGGAATGAAATATATTTTTCTGGTGAAAGTTTATTTACCATGCCATATCCAACTGGAGAAAAACAAATCTCTCCTATACTTTGGAATGTTAAAAATCCAATTACCCAAAATACACTTGCTTTCTGAAATGAATTAGGGTCAGTTCCTGTTTGTATAACTGCGACTATCATAAATAAAAATGCCACAGCTAATAGTATAAATCCTAGACTCATTTTTGAAGGTACACTTAAATCACCTTTTTTAGTCTGAGATAATTTTACCCAGATTAAAGCAGATATAGGACCAAGGATGACGCATAGAAGACCATTATATGAATCTATCCATGAGGTTGGTATTTGAAAATTACCAACAGTCAGATTTATGTGTTCTTTTGTATACAAAGCTATAGACATAGAAGCCTGGTTATATGCTATCCAAAAGAATACTGTAAAAAAAGCTAATATTAATATTACTATTATTCTTTTTTTCTCAACTGAAGTTAATGGTTTTGAAGCAAGTAATTTCTTATATTCTAATGATTTCTTTATAGTTTCTTTTTGACTACTAAATTCATTACTTGAAGATTTATAAAATTTTTTGTGACCAAATATAAAGAATAACAAACCTATTAAAACAGTAATTGAAGCAAATAAAAATACATATCTGTAACCATACATATTTATAGAAGTACCATTTTTCATAGCAAACCATTCATTAGCGACCAAACCACAGATTAAAGGGCCAAATAATGTTCCCAGATTAGTAGACATATATGTAATAGAAAAAGCCCCATCTTTTCTTGGGTCATCATTAGTATATAAGTTTCCAACTAAGGTATGTAAGTTTCCCTTATAAAAACCTATTCCTAATCCAGACAAGAATATCATGACGTTTACATCCATTTTGCTATTTGCCAGATATCCTAAAAAGTAGCCAATTGAAACCATTATCATTCCAAGCATAATACAATTTTTTGGACCTAAAAATCTATCACTAACCCATCCACCAATAACAGGAGAAAAATAAGTCCATGCTAAGAAAGATGCAAGCATTGATGCAGATTCTGCTGGTGTTAACCCTAAACCACCTTTAGATACTTGTTCAGCCAAAAATAATAAGAGTACTAATTTCATACCATAGTATGCAAGTCCTACAAATGTAAATATTGAACAACAAAAATATAAATCCTTAGGCTGTTTAAGTTTTTCTTGAGTTTTTAAAACTGACATATGTCGAGAACCTCCAGACCAATAATTTAACAAAATTTTTCCATACTATATGAGTATATGTTTTTTTTATAAAGACGTCAACTTATGGCATAAAAAAATAAAGCCTTAATAATATGTAAAAATAGCATTATTTTATAGATTCAGTAATATTTTTTTATAAGAATATATGTTATTATTATATTAAAATACAACATATTATGGAAAGGATATGCCAATTTAGTAGTTAGATTGATTGTTTGGCAGGTGGGATGAGCTATGATAAGAAAGAAATCTGAATTACAAGTAGAAGTAAAAGAAAATTTAACTGGTGGTGTTGGAAAAGTTACGCTTGAAAACATATTACAAATTGATGAGCTTAAAGGAAAAGGAAGATTATTTAAAAGGATAACTTTACCAGTAGGAAGTTCAATTGGTGTGCATGACCATACAACTGATTTTGAGGTATATTATATATTAAAGGGGAAAGGTAAAGTTTTTGATAATGGGGAATTTGTAGAAGTAAATGAAGGTGATGTAATATATACTGCTGATGGTGAAGAACATTCTATAGAGAATATAGGGGAAGAAGAACTTGAATTTGTAGCAGTAGTTTTATATGTGTAAAATATGGAGGAGGAGTTATGACAAGCAAGATAGAAGAAATTAAAGACAAGATAAATAGATTTTGCAACTCCAATTTAAATCAAGAATATAAAGATATAAGTTTTAAAATCTTGCAAGACCTTTTAGATAATAATAAAGAGATAATTCATTCTTCTAGAGCTGATATATGGTCTTCAGCTATATTAAACATAGTTTTGGAGCAAAATCTCTTATATAATAAGAAGCATCCATTACATATAACCAAAAAGGAATTTTCAAAACAAATAGGTGTTTCTTTAAACACTATAAACAATAAATCATCATTGATAAAGGAAGTCTGTAATATTGACTTTTTAAATCAAGATACTATTGCTATCTCTAATATTGAGTTTTGGGTAAGAGAGAGTAATTCTAAATCCAAAGCCATAGATTTAGAGTTAGAAAAGAAAAAAATACTTTATAAAAGATATATTAAACTATCACAAGAAGCTAAAAACCATATTGAGTCAATTAGGTATATGGAAGAAGCTGTAAATATTGGGAAAAGCATGATTACTAAAGAAGATAGACAACTTGGATTTTGGAAAGGTATATCTACTAGAGCTTATATGGTAGCACTTGAGTCTCTTGCTAGGAAGTTAGAGAGTATTGATAATTTAAAAGAAGCTAGAAAGGTATTAGAGTATTTAATAGAAATCAATCCTGATGATGAACAAGGAATAAGGTATAAATTGTTCAATGTATTAATTAGGTTAAATGATAGAACAGCAATAAATAATTTATTTGAAATGTATAAAGAAGAAAAGTCTGCTACATGGATGTATAGCAAAGCTCTTTATTATTTTAAAAATAAAAATATGTTTTTAGCAAGTGATGCTATTAAAAGTGCTAAAAATAAAAACAAATATATTGGATTATATTTAATAGATTGGCGAAATGCCTTTGGTAGAGAGTTTGTTACAGCAGAAGAAAAGGGAGAAGCTGTCTATTACTATGATGAAAATATAGTACTGTGGAATGAAGTTAAAGGTTCTATGGATTGGTTATTGAAAAAAATGTTGGAATTTTCATAAAAAGAACTACTCCTTATTACTGATAAAAAAATAAGGAGTAGTTTTTTTATTTATACATCTAATTTTAAATCGCCTGGTTTTATCATACCTTTTTTTCTCATAAATTCTGATATTATTAGAGTTATAATAGCAGGAAGTACAAAGTTAAGTAAAAGTATACCAACCCACATCGTTATGCCACCTTTTCCAGCACTTTGCATGGCAGTTACTGTTCCAAATTGTCCAACTAATCCACAAGTTCCCATACCAGAGCCAATAGGTATATTTTCCATTTTAAATATTGTTGTAGATAATGGGCCAAGTATTATTGAAGCTATTGTAGGTGGTATCCAAATTTTCCAGTTTTTTATTATATTGGGTACTTGGAGCATGGATGTACCAAGTCCTTGAGCTACAAGACCTCCTACTCCATTTTCTCTAAAACTCATAACAGCAAAACCTATCATTTGGCAACAACAACCGACAGTTGCTGCTCCACCAGCAAGCCCTCCCAAACTTAACATCATACAAATAGCTGCACTACTTATGGGTAGTGTAAGAGCTATTCCGACAAGTGCAGAGACAATAGCTCCCATTATTATAGGTTGCATAGTTGTTGCTTGCATTATTATGTTTCCAAATGAAGTCATAAATGCAGAAACTGCTGGTCCAATAAGTTCTGCCACAAGTACTCCTATTAGTATTGTTACAGCAGGTGTAACTAATATGTCTACCTTTGTTTCTTTTGAAACTAATTTTCCAATTTCTACTGCAAAAAGTGTAGCGACAAATGCACCAACAGGTCCTCCTAATTCATTACCACAAGCACCAACAAGTGCACAAGAAAATAGTACAAGGGGAGGAGCTTGAAGTCCATATGCAATAGCTACTGCAATAGCTGGACCTGTAACTTGCTTAGCAAGTGGGCTTATAACTTCAGTAAAAAGAGATATGTTAAAGTTATCTCCTAATGTGTTAAAAATTGTTCCAATTAAAAGGGAAGAAAAAAGGCCGAGTGCCATATAACTTAATGCGTCAATAAGATACCTTTGAACAGAAATTTCAATATTTTTACTTTTAGCAAATGATTTAAAATTTCTTTTTTTGCAATTGATTTCCAATTTAAAATCCTCCTCATATAATACAAATATAATTTCTTTTTAATTAATTATATAACTTTTCAGCTGACAAGACAAATGTTATTTCACTAATTTAAAAGTATTTTAATAGCAATAAAATAACAGTAAATTTAGTTTTAAATTTTAAATTTATGGTTTATAATTAGTATAGGGGTATTCTGAAATATAATAATTTTCCAGTTTATCC
This sequence comes from Clostridioides sp. ZZV14-6154, assembly GCF_020657785.1. Classification (NCBI taxonomy): domain Bacteria; kingdom Bacillati; phylum Bacillota; class Clostridia; order Peptostreptococcales; family Peptostreptococcaceae; genus Clostridioides; species Clostridioides sp. ZZV14-6154. The sequence continues at coordinate 496,577 of NZ_JAGWCY010000002.1, forward strand.
CAATATTTAACTTAGGTAGATTGCTTATAAAACAAATGATCATATACTAGGCTAAAAGGAAGTGGATAGATGAGATTTGTAGAAAATAAGAAATACAGAAAAATTGCCATAATTATATCTATTCCTATATTGCTTGTTGCGCAGTACTACCTTTTTAAATTTGGAATATTTAGACCAATGGTAAAAGGAGTAGAAATTGAAATTGTAGATGGGGAATATGTTAAAGATATAGATAAATATGTAGTAAAATTAAACGAAACAGTTACCTTGTCTACTGGTGAATATATTAAAGTTCCTTCATATGCTAAAGATCCAAATATTTGGTTTAATGTTTTAGATAATTCAGGGACTCTAAAAATAGAAGGAAATAAGATGACAGCATTAAAGGTTGGGTATTCTTCTGTTGGTATTATGAAAAATTCGAGAGTACTAAAAAAAGCTACTATAAAAGTAGTAGACCCAGAAGTAGAATCTTTAGATATGGAAATTAATGGAGAGTTAAAACATGTTGGTGATAGTGCCACTATAGAGAGTACAATAGAGGTTGACTATGAGAAGTTTAAAAAATCATATAAACCAATTTACAAAAGTAGCAACGAAGATGTTTTAAAAATTAAAGGAAACAAAGTAAGTGCAGTTGGAGTTGGAAAAGCTGTAATATATGCTAAGTGTGGAAACAAAGAAGTTGAGAGAACTTTTAGAATCCAAGCTAAAGTTGCTGAGATAAATATGAATAATATAAAAATAGAAGTTGACCAAAATGAGAAACTAAAACCAGATATAATAACTTCTCCACCAGGCTTAGAACCACCAAAAATACACTATGAGTTGGCTGATTCAAAATTACCTGTAGAAAGAGCTATAAGTCTAAGTAGTGATGGAAGTGTAGTAGGTCTTAGAGAAGGTAAAGAAAGAGTAAGGATAACTTGTGGAGATAAGTCTAAGATAATAACTGTAACAGTAGTCAAAGAAACTATAACTAATGACTATATACAAAATTTAGTAGGTTCACATAAAATAGTAAATAACAAAGTTATTATTAAACTTGAATGGGATTATATGAAAGATGTTTTTGACTATGATATATATCTTAAAGACAAATTATCAGGAGAATCATTTAAGAAAATTAAATCTATAACTATAAATGAGCGTGATTTAGGTAAATCCCAAAAGATATATGCTACTATAGAAATTGATGTAAAAGATAGTCAGAGTATAGATTATGATATTTATGTTCTAGGTAAGAAAGACTCAGATACAACTAAGCCAAGTAATGTAATAAACATTACTAATGTGAATGGTAATGGCAACTCAGATAATAATGATAGCATACAAAACATGAAGGTTGAAAATATATCAGCTAATGTTGACAGAGATAACAATGTTATTAGAGTTAACTGGAGTAGTGTATCTCATAAAGAATGTACCTATAGTATATATGTAAAAAATAATACTAATGGAGATGGTGAGTTTACTTTGTATCAAAGTGACATACAAGGGAATGAACATACTATAAGTATTCCTGAAGGAGATTTAAATTTAGATATCTATGTAGTTGCAAATTACAATGGACAAAATTCTAAAAATAGTGATGTTATAAATGTAAGATAAATTTATGATTTATTGAGAAATTAAATCATTATAAGAAGAGGATAGTATAGGGGTAATCATACTATCCTTTTTATTTTATTGAAATATACTGGTATTAAATTTTTAGTGTAAAAATATTTATTGCTAGTTAATATCATCTACAATTGAATCTAATGCTGCCTGTGTTGCATGTATTAGAGTTGTATCAAATAGTGGAACAGAAGTATCATTTTGCTGAATTAGAAGACCTATTTCTGTACATCCTAAGATAACGCCTTCTGCTCCTTGGTTAACAAATTTATCTATAATAGATAAAAAAGATTTTTTAGAGGATTTAGATACAATTCCTAAGCAAAGCTCATTGAATATAATGTTATTTACTATTGAACGTTCTTCTTCATTTGGTATTAAAACCTCAATTCCACTATTTATAATTATATTTTTATAAAAATCTTGCTCCATTGTATACTTAGTACCCAATAAAGCTACCTTTTTGATTTTCTTTTCTTTTAACTCATCAGCAGTCACATTTGCGATGTGTAAAAGTGGAATAGATATATTTTGTTGAATTTTATGTGCAACTTTATGCATAGTATTAGTACATATAACAATAAAGTTTGCTCCTGCGTCTTGTAAATTAATTGCAGCATCAGATAAGATTTTGGCACTTTTTTCCCAATTTCCGCTAGATTGACATTCTTCAATTTCTTGAAAATCTACACTATAAAGTATACATTTAGAAGAATGTAATCCTCCTAATTTTTCCTTGATTACTGTATTTATAACTTGATAATATGTAATGGTGCTCTCCCAACTCATTCCCCCGATTAAGCCTATAGTCTTCATATTCATCACCTTTTCATTCTATTTATTTTGTAATAGCTATTTACAAATACAAGTATAGCATCTAAAATATAAGCATACAATGATAAAATTGTATGGAGGACAATTATCTTTAAAAGGAGTAATTATATGCCAATAAATTCATTTGAAAATTATCCAATGACATGGAAACCACAATTAAACAATCGAAAACCACCAATATATAAAACTTTAGCAATGTTGTTAGAAGAAGACATTGAAAAAGGAAATTTAAATCCTGGAGATAAATTACCTCCACAACGAGAATTAGCAGATTTTCTCGATTTAAATTTAAGTACAATAACACGGGCATTTAAACTTTGTGAAGAAAAAGGATTAATATGTGCAAAAGTAGGAAAAGGGACCTTTATTTCTTCTGATGTAAATGTAAGCAATACATTGCTTTATCAAACAGAATCAAAAGGTATAATTGAACTTGGTACAGTACATCCTCCTTATGAACAAAATACATATATTATCAATTTTATTAAAAATGTATTAAAACAACCAGAAATGGAAAAATTTCTTCAATATATGTCTCCATCAGGTACACACATGCAAAAAAAATCAATTGCAAAATGGTTAGAAAGAAATAATATATATACTAAAGAAGAAAATGTACTTTTATCTACAGGTGGACAAAATGCTATATGCGCTACTTTATTAGGATTATTTAAGGCTGGAGATAGAATTGCAACAGATTCATTGAGTTTTTCTGGAATCAAGTCAATAGCTAAAATGATAGGCATTCAATTAGTTCCAATTCCCCAAGAGAATAATGAAATGTCAATCGAGTCTCTTGAAAATTATTGTAAAAATGAAAACATAAAAGGTATATATATCATTCCAGATTATCATAATCCAACAACACATTCTATGTCTAACTTATCACGTAAGAAAATAGCAGAGATAGCAAAAAAGTATAATATCATAATTATTGAAGATGCTATAAATAGTATTTTTAAACCGGATTTACAAGATCCAGTATTTTCTTTAGCTAGTAATAATACTATATATATTCTTAGTACATCTAAATTTATCTGTGCTGGGCTTAGAGTAGCGTTTGTAGTTGCTCCAAAACGTTATATAGGAAGTCTAGAAAATGCATTATATAATATGAATTTGATGGTTTCCCTATTTAATGCAGAAATAGTACATCGTTTACTGCATTCTCCTATTATAAATAAGATTATTGAAGAAAGAAAAGATGAAATTATAAAAAGAAATGAAGCTACTAATAAGATTTTATCTGATTATAATTTAATTGGTGATAAAAATTGTAGTTTTCGTTGGTTGATTCTTCCAGATGAATGGGATGGAAAATCATTTGAGATATATGCAAAAAATTTAGGTGTTCAGGTATATTGTGCTGAACGTTTTTCAGTTGGTAATTCTATTGTGCCAAAAGCTGTTCGTATTTGTGTAACAGCTCCAAAAGATGTAGAAGAATTAGAGAAAGGGTTGAATACAATAAAGTCACTTCTTAAAAATCAGAGAGATTTTCCTATAATTTAATTAAATAAATAAAAATGCGGAGAAATTTATTATAATAAACCTCCGCTTTTATTATTTGATGAAATACTTTACTTTCTATTAAAATTTTAACTTTAATCATCTTGAAAATATAATCATTTTATGGTAAAATAATTCTTAAAAATAGAAATAATTAATCATTTGTTAAAAAAAATGCATAATAAATTGTAATTTATTGACGATAGTGGGAAAATATTCATAAATGTATAAAATAACAGAAAAAATGCAAAAATAAAATCAATTTCATATGTTATAAAATCTATATGGCAAAATTAAATTTGCCTATCAGAATGATATAAACACACCAGAAAGGAGGATGCTATCAATAATGGAAATTAATTAATTTTGGTAGCTAAAAATTATGAATGAACAAACTAGAATATCCTTAGAGAGAGCTGCTGAACTAAAATCAAAAATTGATGATTATATTCAGGCTAGGAAAACAATTAACAGAGGTCTTGAAAAAGAAGAAGAGATAAATAAACGAAAACAAAAGATATTAAGCATATTAAATGGAACAGAAGAAGACTGGAATAATTACAAATGGCAATTATCAAATAGAATCACAGATGTAGATACTTTATCAAAGATTATTAATCTAACTAAAAAAGAAAAAGAATATATAGAAGAAGTTGGTACTCAATTTAGATGGGCAATATCTCCATATTATCTGAGTTTGATAGACCCAGATGATATATGTGACCCTATAAAATTACTTTCTATACCAACACATATAGAATTGGAAGATGAACAAGATGATTTAGACCCAATGGGAGAAGAGTATACAAATCCAGCAGGATGTATAACTAGAAGATATCCAGATAGATTAATAATAAATGTAACAAATGAATGTGCTATGTATTGTAGACATTGCCAAAGAAGAAGAAATATTGGTCAACAAGATTCTCATAAGTCAAAAGCTGTTATACAAGAATCTATAGATTATATTAGAGAAAATGAAGAAATAAGAGATGTATTAGTAACTGGTGGAGATACTCTTACATTAAAAGATGATTATTTAGAATGGATTCTTAGCCAACTTAAAGAAATACCACATGTTGATTATGTTAGATTAGGAACTAGAACTCTTGTTACAATGCCACAAAGAGTTACAGATGATTTTTGTAATATGCTAAAAAAATATCATCCTATATATATAAATACACATTTTAATCATCCAATGGAAATAACTAAAGAATCTAAAGAGGCATGTGAAAAATTAGCAAATGCAGGTGTACCATTAGGAAATCAAGCAGTGTTATTAAATGGTATAAATAATGATAAATTTGTAATGAGATGTTTAAATCAAGAATTGCTTAAAATAAGAGTGAAACCTTACTATATATTCCAAAGCAAACATGTAAAAGGAACAAAACATTTCAATACATCAGTAGATGATGGTCTTGAAATAATGGAATATCTAAGAGGATATACATCTGGAATGGCAATACCAACATATATAGTTAATGCTCCAAAAGGAGGTGGTAAGACTCCATTACTTCCACAATATCTTGTATCAAAAGGAACAGATTATGTGATGCTTAGAACATGGGAAGGAAAAGTTATAAAAATGGAAGATGAACCAGCTGTAGATATAAAGAAACTTATAAAAGAGCAAGCGCAGGATTAATAAAATATTTAAATATACAAAAAGAAACAACTTTAAAATAAAAATAAAATGGATGCTAAATTTATATCAATTTGCATCCATTTTTATATTAGTTATTTATTTTATTTATTATTTTGTTGTTGATTAACCAATTCAAGGTATCCACTTGGATGGAAGTAATATATCTCAGAAGTATTTTCATTTACAAAGTAACCAATGTCACCATCTGCATCTGGTAAAAATACATATCCATTAAGATTTTTAGCTTTTAATGCTTCAAAATCGCTAGCATTTCCTTGATATATGTAATCAACTTTATTGTTGTATTTTACTAAAAGTTCTTTAGCTTGTTCTTGAGTCAATTTAGTATCTTGACTTACAGGAATATTCTTTTGAGAATCAGCATAAGAAGATTCATTTACTGGTGCAGTTAATAACAAACAAGATAAAACTAATAAAGATATAAGTGCTTTTTTCATACTAAAACCCTCTTTCGTAATTAATTATATAAGATATTTATTACTTAATAATATTATATGTTTTCTATAATTAAATATTACCATTAAAGAGGATAATATTACAGTTACACAGCTGTAACCTTTGATTACAAAATCGTAATTAAATTGTATTTTTATTCCATTTGTATTTTATCATGTCTACGATTAACAAATTCACAAAAATATATTTTTATAACGCCCATAACAGGAGCTGATAAAATCATACCAGGTATTCCAAAAAATCCTCCACCAACAGTAACTGCTAGTATTGTAAAAAATGGACTAAGACCTAGTTGTCCACCTACGATTTTTGGTTCTATAAATGTAACTTCAACTTGTTGAATTATTATTAAGTAAATCAAGCAAGTTAACGCAGTTGTAGGATTGTAGAATAAGTTAATTACTACAACTGGTGTCATACCTATTACTGGACCAAAGTATGGAACCATATTCATAATACCCATTAGTGTACCAAACAATAGTGCATATTCAGACTTTAAAAAGTATAGACCAATTCCAGAAAGCAGTCCAACTATAAAAGAATCTAAAATCTTACCTGTAAAGTATTTACCAATATTTAAGTTCAAACTTTGACACAATTCTATTATAAAGTCTCCATATTTTTTACCTAAAGAAATATAAATAACTTTTTTTGTAAATGATAAGAACTTTTCTTTTTCTAATAATAGATAGAAACAAATTATAAAGCCTAAAAGGAATTGTACTATAAATTTTCCAACAGAGAAGGTAGTACTAAATATTCCTCCAAGTGAACCAATAAGTAAGTTACTAAACTTAGGCATTACACTCATAATTTTGTCACCATATTCTTTTAATGTATTAGGGTCTACTGATTGCAAACTTTTACCTAAATCAAATAAGAATTGTTCCGTTTTATCTATATATATAGGAACTTGAGTTACTAAGTCAGCTAAACTGTTTACTATTGATGGAACTGTAAATAGTATAAAAGATACTAGTATAACTATTAGCACACCATAAGTAAGAAGTAAAGAATATATCCTTTTAAAATTAAGCTTATTTTCCAAAAATTTTACTAGTGGATTAAATACATATGCTAATACAAATGCTATTATAAATGGAGTTAGTAATGACATCAGTAAACTTATTACTCCAAAAAAATATTTGTAATTATCAATAACTTTAATCAAAATATATGAAATAACTACAGTAAGTACAATATTTAAATAAATTTTTTTATCCTGCAAAACAACACAACCTTTCTTATATTTATTAAGTTTAGATTTACTTAAATTTAAAATCAAGTTAATATTTATAGCTTATTATACAATAAAAAGTAGTATTAATATAGTATGATTAATATGAAATTTGATAAGTGTACAATATATTGAAAGTTTTATCTAAATATTATTTTTATTTTCTTAAATTTACATATTACAAATATAAATAATTACAATTCGTTTCTAATTCTCTGTACATTTCTATTTATATAGTGCCTTCCAACATGTTTATATAAAAAATTTTTATACCATCCTATCTTTTGACTATATTTATTAAAAAAATTATCTGGAGTATCAAAGATTCCCAAATCATCAATTATTCCTTCTTTTTGAATAAATGTATGATTTACATTCCAAGATATTTGAGGATTTTGAAAATCTTTAGTGGCAATACCCCATCCATAAAATGAGCCTTGACAGTTATTGTATTTCTGCTGAATACTTGTAAGATAATTTTTGTCTAAAATAAGACCTTCTAATTTATACCATTGCTTTTCATAGTATACTTCTGTCCATGTGTGAATGATTTCTGTAGGTGCAATTTTGTAAATAATTCCTAAGAGTTCTAATTGAACTCTTTTGTCTAGAGTAAAACCATGAATCCTACATGGAATGCCAACTCCTCTTAAAAGTGCCATAGCAAGTATAGTTTTTGTATTACATTGTCCATATCCATCTTTTAGTATTTTACTTGCAGATATATTGTCACTTGCATTGAAACCAAAGTTGATGTCATCTCTAATAAAGTTATAAATTTGTTTGATTTTATTAAAATTATCTAATTGATTCCAATTATGTTTGCTAATAAGTTCTTGAATATTTCTTGCTCTAAAGTCTAATAATGTACTTTCTGATAAATATCTTTTCATAAAATAGAATTCTCCTTTATCTAGTGTAACTATATTTTATACCTTAGAGTAATTTGAAACTTTCAAAAACTTGCTGTTTTTTAATATGCCAGAAATATTCATACCAGTCATACATTTGTTGGTGTATGCTAGATGTGAAGCACTGTCAAAACCTGCCATCATAGCAGCATCAGTTATAGAGTATTTACCAGATAAAAGTAAAAAATATGCTTTTTGAATTTTATGTAGGAGAATGTAACTTTTTAATGGCATTCCTGTTTGTTCTTTGAATATATGGGACAGTCTGCTTGGCGAAAGAAAGACCATATCAGAAATATTTTTTATAGAATGATTATGACAGTCACACTCATTAAGTCTTTGCATTATTTTATGAATTCTTTTATCAACTATTGTGTAATTGTCTTGAGCAACATTAAGATATTTGAACACAGAATTTGTAAAATTTAAATAACCTTCTTTATCATGATTTTTTAAAAATTTAAAATATTTTTCTTGTATATGTTTAGTATTATGAATATCTATAATTCCATAACCCTTAATTTTGTCAATATATTTTGATTTAAGACTTAATGCAAGTGATGATGTTGGTTCAATTAACATAGTAAAACATACTTTTTCTCCTGTTGAAAAACAATGTTCTATATTACTATCTACAATAATGCATTTACCTTCTATATCATTGCCATCTATAGTTATATTTAAATTATCTTCAATTCCTATAAACAATTGTAACATCCAATGTTTATGCTTCTTTGATTGAATAGAATTTGTAAACGAAGAAATATGATTATTTGACATAATTATATAATTAATAAAATTACCTCCAAACATTTTTCTTATTGAGGAAATACAGGTTAAATGTACAGTATTTTTCAGTAAGATTAGTGAAATTTTTATTTTATTATACTTTAGATTTTAATTTTGTTCAATTATTTTAAAGTTAGATTACTTTTATAGTGAATTAATTTTATTTTATAGAATATTGGACCTATATTAAGATATTTTAAAATATAAATTACCTATGGTAAAACTTGCATATAAAAAATAAAAATTTTATAATTATATTACAGATTATTTAAAATAAAACATCAAGTTATAAGTTGAAGAAAAGAGGATGTCATGAAGTTATTTCAGCAAAAAACACAAGTTCATAAATTTGAAAATTCAAAAGAATTTATAGAAGAATTCAAGATTTGTAAATCAGATTTTATATTAACAAGTAAAAATGCATATGATACATATTTTAAAAGCTTTGGTTTGGATGCACATGTAGAATATAAAAGTAAGTATGGAACTGGTGAACCTGATGATATAATGATGGATAAATTATTGGATGATTTTTCAAAAACTAATTGTACAAGAATTATTGCTATTGGTGGGGGAGCAGTTATTGATATGGCAAAGTTGTTAGTACTGAAAGATGGAAAGAAATCAAGTGATTTATTTCAAAAAAAGGTTCCTTTAGAAAAAATAAGAGAATTAATAGCTGTTCCTACAACTTGTGGAGCAGGTTCAGAGGTGTCAAATATTTCAATTGCAGAAATAACAGAGATGAATACGAAATTTGGATTAGCTGTAGATGAATTATTTCCAGATTATGCAGTTTTAATTCCAGAGTTATTACTAGAGCTTCCATATTCATTTTTTGCTACAAGTGCAATTGATGCTTTAATACATGCTATAGAATCTTTTGTATCTCCAAAGGCAAGTATTTATACAGAAATTTTTAGTACCAAAGCTATAGAGATGATTTTAAATGGATTTCAGCAAATTGTGTTAAATGGAAAAGATTATAGATTTGATATTATAGAAGATTTTTTGGTTGTAAGTGATTTAGCTGGTATTGCTTTTGGAAATGCTGGGACAGGAGCAGTACATGCACTTTCATACCCATTAAGTGGAGTTTATCATGTTACTCATGGGGAAGCTAATTATCAGTTTTTTATAGAAGTGTTTAAAACATATAATAGATTATCACCAGATGGTAAATTAGCAAAAATAAATATGCTTTTGAGTGAAATAATGAATTGTAAAGTATCAGAGGTATATGAAAAAATGGAAGAGCTACTTAATAAAATTATTACAAGAAAAAGTTTAAGAGAATATGGAATGAAAGATTATGAGATAAATAGTTTTGCAGACAGTGTCTTGGATAGTCAACAAAGGTTATTAAATCAAAGTTATGTTAAACTTAATAAAGAAGAAATAGTAAATATATACAGAATTTTATATTGATAACCCAAATCTAAAAGTTAATTGCTTTATATTTAGCTATAACTCAAATTTATGAAAAGCGATGGTTTTAATTAAATCATCGCTTTTTATGACTGATATTTTTATAAGATAATGTATCTTGTACTTATTAAAAAATATATATTTCATTTAATTATGACAAATAAAGATAAAATTTAAATATTTTAGAGGTAATTTTATTTATATATAGAATTTTAGAGTAATGATATACAAATGTATTATATTACTATTTTATATCAAAAATAGTAATATAATAGTCATATACATTTAGAAAATTTATTGTTTAAAAGGAGTAGAACTTATGATAAAAAAAGAAATGGGTAATTTTAAAGGAAGTAGTGATTATGTAGTATCACCAGAACTAATGGCATCAGTTAATGTTGCTATAGCACTTGAAAAACCACTTTTAATTAAAGGAGAACCTGGAACAGGAAAAACTATGCTTGCACAAGCAATTTCAAATCAACTACAAAAAGATTTAGTAATTTGGAACATAAAATCAACTACAAAAGCACAGGATGGACTCTATGTATATGATACTGTTCAAAGACTTTATGATAGTCAATTTGGAGGTGAAGGAGTAGATGATATTGGTAAGTACATAAAATATGGTAAATTAGGAGAAGCATTTAGTTCACAGCAACAAGTAATTCTTTTGATAGATGAAATAGACAAGGCTGACTTAGAGTTTCCAAACGACCTACTTTGGGAATTAGATAAAATGGAGTTTTATATAAATGAAACAAAAGAAACTGTAACAGCAAAACAAAGACCTATAGTGATTATAACTTCGAATGCAGAAAAAGAGCTTCCAGATGCTTTTTTAAGAAGATGTATATTTCACTATATAGAATTTCCTGATAGAGATATGATGGAGGAGATAGTCAAAGTACATTTTGATAAAGTTGAAGAACATTTATTGGAACAAGTAATGACTACTTTTTATTGGATTAGAAGTTTAAGAGAGATACAAAAGAAACCTAGCACATCAGAATTAATAGACTGGATACAAGCATTGACTTTAAGTGGAATTCCAATTGAAAAAATAGAAAAAGAGGTTCCTTTTGCAGGGATACTGCTTAAAAATAATGAGGATATTGAATCTATGCAAAAACGTTTGTAGTCAATAGGAGCTGAATAATTATGTTTATTAAATTTTTTTATTTATTGAGAGCAAGAGGTCTAGATATATCTTTAAATGAATGGATGACTTTAATTGAAGCACTGGACAAAGGGCTTTGTTATTCAAATTTTTCTAATTTTTACTATCTTTGTAGGATGATTTTAATAAAAAGTGAAAGTAATTTTGACAAATTTGATGCAGTATTTTTGGAGTATTTTAAAGGTATAGAACACAAAGAAGAAATTCCAGAAGAGATTATGAACTGGCTTAAAAAGCCAAATGTTGATTTAGAAGGATTTGAAAGATTAGAACAAAATCCAAATATAAACCTTGATGAATTGAGAGCTAAATTAGAGGAACGTATAAAAGAACAAGACTCTCCACATAATGGAGGAAATTACTGGATAGGAACAGGAGGTACTTCTGAATTAGGTCATTCAGGCAAAGGTCAAACTGGTATACGTATAGGTGGAACTTCAACCTATGGAAGGGCTGTTCTTGAAGTTGCAGGAGAAAGAAAGTATAGAGATTTTAGAGATGATGAAGTTTTAAATATGCGTCAATTTCAAGTTGCATTAAAAAGACTTCGTCAATTTTCTACTAGAATAGATGCTCCAAAGACAGAACTTGACTTAGATAAAACTATTGAAGAGACTTGTAATAATGCAGGGTATTTAAAATTATTCTTTGAAAAACCAAGAAAAAATACAGTGAAGCTTTTGCTACTTATAGATTCAGGGGGTTCAATGAGAGGATATAGTACTTTATGTAATACATTATTTCAGTCTGTAAGTAAATCAAATCACTTTAAAGATGTAAAAGTATACTATTTTCATAACTGTTTTTATGATAGATTATTTACGACACCAGAATGCTGGCTAAGTAAGTCTATTGATACTGAATGGATATTACAAAACATAGATAAAAACTATAAAGTTATAATCGTTGGTGATGCCTCTATGGCACCTTCTGAGTTACTTCATATTGGTGGTAATTATAGAGGTCCATATAATGATACACCTGGGATAGAGTGGCTTAAAAGATTCAAAAGAAAGTATAGTAAAATTGTGTGGCTAAATCCAGAACTGAGAGATGGATGGGATTCAATCAGTTATTGGTATCAGACTCAAAGGTTAATACAAAGTGAGTTTAATATGTATCCATTAACTGTAAAAGGATTGGAAAAATCATTGAAAAATTTAATGGTTGCGAAATAATATAAAAAATGATGGTACAAATTATCTAAAAGATGTACCATCATTTTTTATATTATAAATTGTATAATTGAAATTTAAAAATTATGTAGCCTAATACATTTTAGACTTACAAAAAACATATACATTAATAATAATTTTAGAAATTGAGGTGATTATAATAAATTATGAATTAATCGTAAAATACAATGGAGATATATTAAGATTAGAGCAAGAATTAGGTGTTTCAGTAGAAATACTTAATTCTTCATATGCAATAATAACATCAAGTAATGAAGAAGATATAAATAGATTACTGACTTATCCAGAAATAGAGTTTATAGAAAAACCTTTTATATTACAAACCCAAGACATCCAAAGTTTTTCAAGCACAGGGATAACAGGTTTTAAAAATAGAACAGGATTAACTGGAAAAGGGACTATAATTGGTATAATTGATTCGGGTATAGATTATACTTTGCCTGTATTTAGAGATAGTGATGGAAGGTCTAAAATATTATACTATTGGGACCAGTCTATACAAGGAAATCCTCCAGCAGGTTTTAAAGAAGGAACATTATATACTAATGAAGATATAAATAATGCAATAGCTGGTAATACATATATACCTATTTCAACGACTAGTCTACATGGTACACATGTTGCAGGTATTTGTTCAACTATTGCAAGTGATGCTAGGATAATAGTAGTAAGAGTTGGAAATATACAGACAGATGTTTTTTCAAGAAGTACAGAGTTTATGAGGGCGATTAAATTTATTTTAGATAGGGCATTAGAATTAAGAATGCCTGTTACATTAAATATAAGTTATGGAAGTAATGAAGGTTCGCATAGAGGAACTTCTTTATTTGAGCAGTATATAGATGATATGTGTTTATTTTGGAAAAATAATATAGTGGTAGCGGCTGGTAATAATGCAGATAAGGGTGGTCATAAAAGGATTAGACTTCAAAATAATACTACAGAAGAAGTTGAGTTTGTAATTGGAGAAGGAGAACGTATATTAAATATAAACATATGGCCAGATTTTATTGATGATTTTAGTGTACATTTAGTAAGTCCATCAAATAGTCAGACACAATCAATTTCTCTAACTTCAGGTGAAATAAGAAATACTTTAGGAGAGACAAGAATTACTGGTTATTTTTATCCTATAGCACCATATTCTCTTACTAGAAGAGTTACTTTGCAGTTAAGTTCAAATACACAGATAAATCCTGGTTTATGGAGAATTGTATTTGAGCCTATAGATATTGTAACTGGTAATATAAATATATATCTACCAACTTCTGAGGGATTAAATAGAAACACGAGATTTTTGATTCCAACTCAAGAACTTACTGTTACAGTTCCTGGAACAGCAAGTAGAGTTATAACTGTAGGTAGTTTCAATTCAAGAACAGATATAGTATCCATATTTTCTGGCGAAGGAGATACACAATTAGGAGTGTTTAAACCAGACTTATTAGCTCCAGGCGAAGATATAATATCTTTTTTACCAGGAGGTACAAGTGGAGCATTAACTGGAACTAGCATGGCTACTCCTCATGTCACAGGAGTTTGTTCGTTGTTTATGGAGTGGGGAATTGTAAATGGAAATGATTTATTTTTATATTCACAAAAGTTAAGAGCATTACTTCTTAGGGGAGCAAGAAGACTAAGTAATCAGCAATATCCGAATAATTCATCAGGATTTGGATTTTTAAATTTATCAGACATAGATTTGTATACTTTATCTAGTATAAATCAAGATTTAGAAACAGAAAACATTGGATATAGAAGCATTAATAAGTCATTTAAAGATGAAGAAAATAATTATAAAATTATAGAAAGTTATAATGCTCAAAGAAATAATGACTTAAATTTGGAGGATTTTCTAAGTGAAAATATGGATAGACAATCAGGAACATTGGCAGGAATAAATGTAATTCATACTCCTGAATTTGAAGACGAGTTAGCATCATTGGGTATGAGTCAAGAATTTCTTAAGTTAAGTGACTCATTTGGTGTATTATCTATAAACACTACAGACTATAATAGTATACAACGAGTTTTGGAACTTCCATCAGTTATAAGGACAGAATCAACTATAAAGATGACACTGCTTGGAGAGATTAATCAAGGTACTTTTGGTGGTGTAGTTGCAACCGAAGAAATAGGTGTAAATTTTTTTAAAAATAATCCAAATATAACAATAACAGGAAGAGGTACTCTTATAGCAATTGCTGATACAGGAATAGACTATCTACATAAAGACTTTATATATGCAGATGGAACTTCAAAAATAGCTTTTTTATGGGACCAAACAAAGGATGGAACTCCACCTGAAGGTTTTTATATTGGTACAGAATATACACGAGAAGATATTAATAGAGCAATTGCAGAAAATGATGCTAGTCTATCTCAAGATGAAGTTGGGCAAGGTACTATGATAAGTGGTATATGTGCAGGTCTTGGTAATGTAAATAAGGAATATGCAGGAATAGCTGAGGATGCTGAATTAATAATAATAAAAACTGCTAAGATAGAAGGATTTTATAATAGTGCAATGTTATTTGCTGCGTCTCAGTATGCATATAAAAAATCTTTTGAACTTGGGAGACCATTAGTAATAAATATATCTTTGGGTAGCAATAGTTTAGTTGGATTGACCAATAGAAGTAATAGTGAAAAAGCATTTTTTACTAGAGGATTGTGTATAACAGCAGGAGCTGGAAATGAAGGGAACACTCAGACACACACATCTGGAAGAATACCAAATGTAGGAAGTGCTGTTGAAGTCGAGTTGGAATTAAATGAAGAAGAAGAAGAATTATCAGTTGAGCTTTGGTTGAATAAACCAGATAAAGCAGATGTAATAATAGTGTCTCCCACTGGTGAAGAAAGTAAAAGTGTTGGAATATCAAGTTATAATAGGGTAACAGGTTTATTTGATTTAGAAGGAACCGAGTATTCTATAACATATGTATATCCAACTACTTTTTCAGGTCAGCAGTTTACCAATGTTACCCTGAGAAATGCTAAAAGAGGAGTGTGGAAGATTAGATTAGTAGGGGTTTACATTGTAAATGGAATATATAACTTGTATCTTCCAAATAGAGCTCTTTTAAAAAGTGGAACTAGATTTAGAGAGGTTGACCCTTTTTATACTATAAATTATCCTGCTGTTCAGGACGATTTAATAACTATAGGAGCTTACAATACTATTAATAATAGTTTGTGGCAAAGTTCATCAAGAGGGCCAACTATTGAAGATAGATTAAAGCCAGACTTAGTAGCACCAGGAGTTAATATAATAGCTGCATATCCTGGAAATACATACGCGACTATAACTGGTACAGCAGCAGCTAGTGCACATGCTGCAGGAGCTGCTGCGATGTATTTTCAATATACTTTTGTTGATAGAAGATATCCAAATCAAGCATACGTCCAAAAAATAAAAACTTTTATGCAGGCTGGAGCTAGAAAAAATCAAACTACAGAGTATCCAAATACAAGTGTTGGATATGGAACTTTGGACGTTAGAGGTATGTTTGATGTGTTAAGATAGGAGGGATTTATGGAAAAATCTTATTGTATAATTTATCAGGGTGATATAGAAACTGCACTTCAACAAAATGGAATAAATAGATATATGGTTTTAAATAGTCAGCTTGCAGTAATATATGTACCTATGGACTTTGATGAAACTATTTTAAATAATATACTACAAGTTGCTTGGTGGGAAGAATCTGCTCCAATGAGTAGTTTAATTGAAATAACTAATAATATGAATAATGGAGAAACTATTACAACAGCTACTGAATCAGAGTATATTTATGAGAATCCATATAATGATATAACAGGAAGAGGAATTTTATTAGCAGTTATAGATTCTGGTATAGATTATTTACATCCTGATTTTGTGAACGCAGATGGAACAAGTAAGGTTTTACGATTATGGGATCAGGAAGAAAATACAAATCCACCACCAGAAGGATTTATTTTTGGGAGTGAATTTACAAGAAGTGAATTAAGTTTAGCTATAAGTAGAAATGATGGAAGTTTAAGTCAAGATAATATAGGTACTGGAACTTTGGCTTCTGGTATATTAGTAGGAAATGGAAGAGTAAATTCACAATATAGAGGTATAACTACAGAGTCAGATTTGATAGTGGTTAAATTAAAATCATATACAGATACCTATTATGCTGGAAGGATAAATTATAGTGTTTCAGATTTTTTAGCAGCTATAACATATGTTACTAATATAGCAAAAACAGAAAATAAGCCTATAATAATAAATCTTACTATCGGAGTTAAGTCAGGTGCTGTAGCAACTACTTCCATATTAGACACATTTAATATATTAAGTAGTGCTGGTGTTGTATTAGTAAGTGGCGCAGGTAATCAAGGTAATACAGATATTCATTATGCTGGAAGATTTAGTAGTTTAAATGAAGTCCAAGATGTAATAATACAAGATGGTGACGATTACGCACTTGATATAACACTCAATACAAATGGCCCAGATAAGATAGGGGCACAAATAATATCTCCTTCAGGTGAAGTTAGTCATGATATAAGATATTCCCCAGACTTTTATGTATATAGAGGAAAGTTTAATCTGGAAAATACTACTTATTCAATGAGATTCATCTATCCATATATCACTTCTGGAAATGAAAGTCTAGAGATAAGACTGAGAGATATAAAACCTGGTGTGTGGACGTTGAGGCTAACTCCAGAACTCCTAATAGGAGGAGAGTATGACATATATTTACCAAATAAAAACTTGATAGCACCAGATACAAGATTTTTAGACCCAGACTCAGTGGCTACAATAACTATGTATGCTGCTGGTGATGATGTAATTACAGTTGGTACATTTAATAATAAGACTGATAGTATGTGGATTGGTTCATCAAAAGGGCCAATTAGAGGAAGAGGAATTAAGCCAGATATAGTAGCCCCAGGAGTAGATATAATATCTACATATAAAAATGGAACATACAATACAGCAACAGGTACAGGCGTTAGTAGTTCTATAGTTTCTGGAGTCTTGGCCTTATTAATGGAATACTTGGAAAAACAAGATAATATCCCAAGGTTATCATTGTTTACACAAGTTTTAAAAACATATTTAATATTGGGAGCTACGAAGCTCGATATATATACATATCCAAATGTTTCACAGGGATATGGGATTTTAAATTTAAAAAATACAATTCAACAGATAGCAAATACTTTATAAATAAAAAATATGTAAATAATGGCATTTTATCTGTTATAAATTTTACTTATGAATTTAATTTGAAAAATTGCTAAAACTATTACAAAATAAATATATAGAGGTGATAGTTTTGGAAAGTAAAAAAGCAAGAGCATTAAAAGGTAAAGATAACAAAAGACTTAGAAGTCCACTTCTAGTTGGAAATGAATCAACAGCAGCTTGGGCAGATGTTGAAAAATTAAAACCTCATAGTAAAGTTTCAATACCTTCACTTAATAGTGTTGAAGAAGCAAAAGATTGGGTTGACAATGGAAGTAAACTGTAAAGACTTCTATACTTGATAACAAAAATAAATAATTTATTGTATTTAAGTAAAGTAGTATTAGTTTAAAAAGCTTAAAGTTAAACTTAGGCTAATAAACAGTATACTACTTTACTTTTTTTATAAATGTCAGAAGGCAAAATGTAATTTATAAACATTTGAAAGGGAAATATAAATTTTTGAATATAAATGTTTATATTATAGATTATATAAGACTAGTAAATATCAATTGTATAAACTTATTGACTAAAAATTTATAAATTGGTATAATTTTGTTAATTAGCGGAAATAATAGAAGATAAATACTGTGAAGAGAAGAGTAGATATAAAATGTAGTTTTAGCGAGTTGAGGATGGTGAAAGCTCAATACAAGTTTTATATTGAAGAACATCTTGGAGTTTCTAATCGAAAGCTTATTTAGCAAGTAGACTTAGACGGAAGGCACCGTTATAGGCTTTAAGCATTGCTTAACTAAGAGGTCATTTATGACAACTAGGGTGGTACCGCGAAAGTAATAGTCTTTCGTCCCTTTATACAGGGATGAAGGGCTTTTTTTATGGAATTATATTTAGAAGAAATTACTAAAAATTAAACTAGGAGGCTTTAAAATGCAAAAGGAATTTATAACAGTAAAAGAATTGTACAGAGATAAAGAACAGTACATAGGAAAAACTGTCAAAGTAGCTGGGTGGATAAGAACATCTAGAGTATCTAAAAACTTTGGCTTTATAGAATTAAATGATGGAAGTTTCTTTAAAAATATGCAAATAGTATTTGATGAAAAAGTTGAAAATTTTAAAGAGATAGGTAAATTGGCAATAAGCTCATCTATACTTGTAGAAGGTGAGTTGGTATCTACAGAAGGAGCTAAACAACCAGTAGAAATACATGCAAAAAATATAGTTGTAGAAGGTGAATCAGATAGTTCATACCCACTACAAAAGAAAAGACATACACTTGAGTATTTAAGAACAATAGCACATTTAAGACCAAGAAGTAATACTTTTTCAGCTGTATTTAGAGTAAGATCAATAGCTGCATATGCAATACACAAATTCTTTCAAGAAAGAAACTTTGTATATGCACATTCTCCAATCATAACAGGTAGTGACTGTGAAGGTGCAGGAGAAATGTTTAGAATAACAACTATGGATTTAAATGATATTCCAAAAACAGAAGATGGAAAAATAGACTATACACAAGATTTCTTTGGGAAAGAAGCTAATTTGACAGTTAGTGGGCAATTAAATGCTGAAATAATGGCACTTTCTTTTAGAAATGTTTATACTTTTGGACCTACATTTAGAGCTGAAAACTCTTATACAGGAAGACATGCTTCAGAATTTTGGATGATAGAGCCAGAAATAGTTTTTGCAGACCTTGAAGATAATATGGAACTTGCAGAAGATATGATAAAATACGTTATAAACTATGTTTTAGAAAACGCTCCAGAAGAAATGGAATTCTTTAATAGTTTTATAGATAAAGGATTGCTAGAAAGACTAAATAAAATAGTAAATTCTGAATTTGTTAGAATAACATACACTAAAGCAGTAGAGTTATTACTTGAATCAGGACATGAGTTTGAGTATCCAGTAGAATGGGGATGTGATCTTCAAACTGAACATGAAAGATATATAACAGAACAAATATACAATTCTCCAGTATTTGTTACGGATTATCCAAAAGATATAAAAGCGTTCTATATGAGAATGAATGAAGATGGTAAAACTGTTAGAGCAATGGATTTATTAGTTCCTGGTGTTGGAGAGATAGTTGGAGGTTCTCAAAGAGAAGAAAGAGAAGACGTACTATTAGATAGAATTCATGAAATGGGATTAAATGAAGAAGATTACTGGTGGTATTTAGAACTTAGAAAATTTGGTACTGCTACTCACTCTGGATTTGGTCTTGGATTTGAAAGAATAATTATGTATATGACAGGTATGTCTAACATAAGAGACGTTATACCTTTCCCAAGAACTCCTAAAAATGCTGAATTCTAATAATTATAACCTATAATATAATTATATAATTTTTCGATATAATAAATAGCTTGTGTGCTATCTGATTTAGATACATACAAGTTATTTTTATTGTGTTTACAAATATATGTAGTTTGCTTATTCATATTTTATTATACAATGTAATTATAAGTTACTTATACTAGGAGGATAAATAATTGGACTTGGCGATTATACAATAGAAGGTTGTGAAATGATTGGTGAACAAACTGCTAAACTTTATTTTAATCCTATTGGGTATCCTTATGGTGGAAACAAAGTTCTTCAAGAGGCACTAAAAGCTTTTGGAGTGACAATAGTGAGTGTGATTGGATAACGTTTATTATGATATACTATAACTAGTAGAGTAATTTTTTGGAAGTTTAAATATAAATTATATTTAAGCATTATCTTTATGTAAATAGTATAAAAATATATAAGGTGATTTAAATCTAAAAAATTATTGAATAGTATATTTATTACACAAAAAGTTTTATCATTATCATGAGGGGGAAGTAATAATGTTTAAGAAAGGGTTGTTTATAGTTTTAAGTTTGGCACTTATATGTACAGGTTGCAGTTCAAAAAATGGTTCTAAAGGTAAGCAAGCAGACAGAGATAATTCTCTTATACTATTAAAAAATGATGAGAATAATTCAGACGATATGACAGATGTATACATAAAGACAGAAGGTAAGGATGAAGAAAAAATAGCATCAGATGTACCTACATATACTAAAAAAGATTATATAAATGGGGAACAATCAATATTAATTCAAGATAAAGAAAATAATTTATATAAGTATAACCTAAAAAAAGAAAAGGAAAAAATAGCATCAGATTTATCTTCTGATGAAATTAATTCATATGAATTTATGCCTTCTTCAAACACTATAGCATATATATCATCAGAAAAATCTTTGTATGTAAAATACGATGGAAAAGATAAAGAAAAAATAGCTAATGATGTTGTATTGTATAGGATGTCTACAGATGGAAAATTCATATATTATATGAATACAGATGAAGAGTTATATCTATATAAAGAAGATGGAAATAAAGAAAAAATATCTACTGATATACAGAGCTTTGATATTGTAAATAATAAAGGGGATGTAATATTTATAAATAATGATGACAATTTATATTTAAAAAGCACAGATAAAAATGATAAGGTCAAAATTAGTTCAGATGTATCAAATTTATGGGGGGTAAAATCTAATGATGAAGAAATTATGTATATAAGTGAGTATAATTATAAGGATTTGAAAGGTGAGTTATATTTGTACAAAAATAATGTTAGTGAAAAAATAGCATCAGATATTAGGTCTTATAAATATAGAGATAATAAATTTTATTTTATAAATAGTGATGATGAATTGTATGAGAAAGAAATAGGCAAAGAGGAGTCTAATAAAATAAAATCAGACATTAATTATGTAAGTTTTATTAAAGATGGAATTGTATTTACAAATTCTGATGGAGATATATATATTAAGAAAAATAATAAAGAAGACGAAAAAATAGGCAATGATATGAAAGAAAATTCTAATGTATCTATTATTAATGATGAGGAATTACTTTATATTAAATCAAGTGGGGAGTTATTTTTAGATAAAGACAAGATAGCAAGTGATGTTATTGGCTATTCATTTAATTCAGAGAATATAGCATATTCTACTAAAAATAAGGAAATACATTTTTATAATTTAAAAACTAAGAAAGACAATATAGAAATAAACAATGTAGGTAAATATTCAGAAGTTTATTTAGGGAATAAGTTGATTTACTCTAAAAATTTGGAGCCAAAAGATTTAAATGGTTTTTGGAAAGCTGATGAATATAATATATTTGAATTTGAAGAGCCAAATAAGATAAAACTTTATAGTAAAAGTGAAGAAGAAAGTAATTATACAGTTAAATATGAAGAAGAAAGTTCAGATAGTAACAGCATAGTATTAAAAGGAAAAGATACTTTATCAAAGGAAAAATTTACTATAACTAAATTTAATAGTAATGAAATTTCATTGCAAGCTAATAACGTGAGTGGCACACTTAATAAGATTTCCAAAGAAGAAGCTGAAAAATTTATTAAGAGTATAAATAACAAGGAAAATAGTGAAAATACTGATAAAAAGAGCAATAAAAGTGATTCAGGTTCAAGTTCTAATACGAAAAATAAGGAAGTAAGTTATGATGATGATTATATTATATATGATAGTGATTCTAGAGTATTAACTAAAGATGAACTTGGGCTTTATAGTAAAGAGGAGTTAGCCTATATAAGAAATGAAATATTTGCAAGATATGGATATGTATTTAAAGAAGAACCATATAAGAGTTATTTTAGTAATAAGTCATGGTATCAGCCAGATTATAGTATAGGAGCGGATACAGATATTTTAAATTCTGTAGAGAAACAAAATGTATCATTGATTAAGGAAATGGAAAACTAAGTAATAAGAAATTTTAAAATACATGTCTAAATGTAGTATAAGATAGTCTATAAACATTAAAATTGAAATGTGAATTAATTTTAAACATAAATTAATCATATATAAAATTATTAAATCTATAAGTTAGACTTAAGCATAACTTATAGATTTAATAATTCATGTATGAATCTAAAAATCTAACTTATAGATTTGCATAATATTATCTAAATGTTTTGAACAAAATAAATTTCTTATTAAGAAAATATAAATATAAGGATTGATACTTTCATTTCTATACTTTTAATAAAATGCAACACAATTACGACCTTGTTCCTTTGCAATATATAAAGCTTTATCACAATAACTTATAAATTCATTTAAAGTTATTAATTCTTCGACTTTCTTTGTATGAACTCCGATGCTAACAGTCACACATTTTGAAGGAACATCATCACGTTCAAAATTACAATACTCTATAATCTTACATAAACATTCGGATTTAAGTTTAGCATTCTCCTCATCACAATTGAAAATACATATAAAAAATTCTTCACCACCATAACGGATAGCATGTTCATTTTCAGAATTTGTAAAATCTAAAATTACTTTAGCAATATTTTGTAAACAGTAGTCACCTTTTTGATGTCCGTAAGTGTCATTAAATTGTTTAAAATAATCTATATCTATCATCATCCCTGTTATAGGCTATTGATTTGAATGGGTACTTAATTTTTTTTGAAGAACATCTTCTAGATATCTACGATTATTCATTTTAGTTAGGTCATCAGTCATAACCTTAAGATTTAATAAATTATTCATATGAGAGATTTCTTCGTATTGTTGATGGATTAGCATTTTATCATAATAAGTAAATACACGACTTCTATATAACATTGTAGAAACAAAAATAGCAAGTGATGTTATAAAAAATGTGTTTACAATATTACTGAACTCATTACCTGATACAGTTTGAATTCCTGGTAAGAGTAGATTAAGAAATAAAAAACATCCTCCAAAAACTACTATTGATTGACCTAATTTTAATACTGAAAAAGCAGCAGCTGTTAACATTATATAACTGAATACACTCAAATCATTTCCACCTAACTGGTCAAGCAAAGTAATTACACAACCCCATAAGCAGAAAAAAGTTACATAAATCACCCATAAGTTTATATAACAAGTGCAATGTTCCTTTTTTTTATTCCAAAGATAAGAAAAAACAAACATAAAAATTAAAGAGATACAAAGTAGTATTATATACATACAAAAATACCATTGACGTCTTGGGGTGGCAAAAGGGCCACCATCTCTAGCTGATATTGATATCATCATAATTAGTTGAGATATTATTATTATGATACAAATAATTTTGCCTGTATGATAAAGATAATTGCAAAGTTCTCGTTCAACATTTTCTTTGTGTTTTTTATCTAGAGGGAATCCAAAGAATTTTTTGAATTTTTCTAAGTTCATATAAGCCTCCATTAAAAATAAAACATAAAAATAAGTATTCCTTTTCTTTTCTTAGATACTCGGAATACTTTGTTTACAATTTAATTATAGCAAAATATGATATATGTAACAATCTAAATTTATAATAGGTGATATTTATTAGTTAATATTAAATAAAGTTTTGTATTAGTATCTTATTATAATTAAGATGAGTAAGTTATTTATTTTTGAATATTAGACAATTATAATGAAATACTAATATAAGACAAACAAAATAGATAAATATATCCAATTAAGGTATAATTAAGTTCTATTAGTTAGATTTATAATTAATATATTATATGCATTAGAGTTGCTATAAAACTGAAAGTATTGAAATAACAACAATATAAGTGATTATATAAAGTTGATGATTTTAGCTTTTAAAATAGATAACTGAGAGTTTGCCACCCATTTGCCACCGTAGTATATTTTTGGGTGGCAAACTCTAATTTGTAATTCTTTCAAATATATCTACAGTTTCATTTTTCATCTTATCAGTTACATGTGAATAGGTATCCATTGTAGTTGATAATTGACTATGACCTAGACGGTTTTGTATGTCTTTAATATTAGCACCATTTTCTAATAGTAGGGTAGCATGTGTATGTCTTAGACAATGGAAATGGAAGTCATTGTTTAAGGCTTCTCTAATTTGTCTTACTATAGTGTCCATAGTGTGAATAGTTACTTGTTGACCATTTTCTTTAGTACATACCCAATCACTATCAAAGTAAAATTCCCCATATTTTAATTTCATTTTCTTTTGGTATAGTTTATGTTCTTTTAATGCTCTTACTAAGGTATCACCTGTAAATATAGTTCTACAAGAGCTTTCTGTTTTTGGTTGGCTTAATTCAAACATTCCATTCTTCTTTTTAATCAGAGTATGTTTTACTGTGATGGTTTTATTATCAAGGTCTATATCATCCCATGTTAATGCAATAATTTCACCTCTTCGCATACCAGTATAAAATCCAATTAGTAAGACTATACGCTGAAAGGAATCTTGAGGAAATATATTTAGTGTTTGATTAAATTCTTCTAGTGTAATAGTTTTAACTTTTTTAGTTTCTGTTTTAGACTTAGTTTTTGGTATGCTTACATATTGCATAGGATTTTCTCGTATGTGTTTGTAAGGGTAGACTGCTGATTTTAATGACCTATGTAATATAGCTTTGAATACTTGTAATGTACTTTGAGAATAGTCTTCTTTGTACTTTTTGTTTATGAAGTTTTGTAGTATTGCTGGTGTTAGAGATTTTACTTTATAAACTCCTAATTTTGGCTTTATATGTTTTTCTATGTTTATTCGGTAGCTTTCTTGAGTGTTATATTTACAGTTAAGTAAAACATACTCTTTGAACCAAAAATCAAGGTAGTCTGATAAACTGATGTTGCTTTCTTCAAATACTATGCCAGAGTTTTCATATTCATTTAGTGCTTCTCTTAGTGCTTTTTCTGCTTCTTTTTTTGTATTGCCACCAACTCTTTCTACTTTTTTTCTTTTGCCTTCTACTATACCTAGGTCAAAGTAGTAATACCACTTGTTGCTTCTTTTTCTTACTCCACCTTTCATAATAGTACCCCCTTTTTAGAATGTATGTTTGTTTTATGTTTATATAAAAGAGCAGATTAACTGCTCTTTATACATCCATTTATACTCTTTTTTTCTCTGTTATACCTAAAACTTCTTTTAAACCTTCTTGTAATATTTGTGAAAAATTGATTTTATGTTTCATAGCTTCTTTATTTAACCAGTATGGTAAAGTTAGATTTTTATTAACAGTTTTATTGTTCATTTCTTCTCTGACAATAGGCATATAGACACTAATAGGGATTAAAAATTCTCCTTTTTCTAGTTCTATATCCTCTGGTTTCATTGAATTAGGAATGTCTTCTTCATCTTCTTCAAGTCCCCATAAAAATAACTCTAAAACTTCTTTGGCATTCTTCATTCCTTCCTCAATAGTATCACATTCAGAAAAGCAACCTTCAAGTTCTGGAAAAGATATGCAATATCCACCTTCTTCAGCTACAGTAAATTTTGCAAAGAACAAATATTTATCCATTTAATCACCTCGATTTGTTGTATAATAAGATTGTAAGGGGTACAAGCTGGGCTATTTAAGCCCTGCTTGTTTTAAGATATTGTTTAGTGTTCCGAGTTTGAAGTCTTTGTTATGTATTGGAACTGATATCTTACCTTTTTTGGTTGGGTGTTTTAGATAAAGATGTGAGCCTCTTTGTCCAACTTCTACCCAACCATTTTGTTTTAATATTTTTAATAATTCTCTAGGTTTCATATGTACCTCCTTACAATTATATTATAACACGCATTGATAATGCGTGTCAATAAGAAGGCGTATATTTGTAAAAATATTTAATCTATAAAAGTAGAATAAAATTCTAAAAGATATTTTCGTATATATAAAAGTTAGGTAAATTGGTTAATATTAAAAATCTGTTATTTCCTAAGTCCAACATGCTTTTCTTTCTTGATAGAAATTCTAATCTTTTTAATAAGAATTCGATACTAACTTGTAATTCTTCAGCTATTTCGTATACACTTGTAGCATGTGAATTAATAACCTGTATTATTTCTTCTTCTGTTATAAGAAATTCACATGCCCATCTTAGGGCTTTGTTTTCAGTTTTATCTATCAAAATTTTATTTTTGTAACTGTTTTTTGAAGATACATAGTTTCCAACACTGGTAAAATGATGTCCTAATTCTTCAGCTAAGATTTCTATTAGTTTAGCATTATTTTGTTTTAATGAATTAAGTAGTGATATAATTTTTAGCCCTTGTCTGTTTATATACAATCCTTTTATGTCATCTGCTATTTTGTCAGTGTAGTAAATTTCTATTTCCTCATTATTTGCTAAGTCTAAAAGTGCGTCTAGTTTGTTCATGGAAATCCCCCTATAAAAAGAATGTATGTGTTACTTTTTTATATATAAAGAGCAGGTGTTAACTGCTCTAAATATTCATTTTTTATATCTATCAACTAAAAACTCTATGTAGCTATTAATATGTTCTTGAGCTTCTTTAGGTAAACTTTCATAAGATTTAATTATTTTGGATATTTCATCAGTAGTTGTGTAATTTTCAATTAAGGTTTTGCCAAGTAGATAATCAACTGACACATTAAAAAATTCTGAAAGTCTTAACAAGTCTTCTTTAACAGGTTCTCTTTTGCTAGTTTCTAACATAGCAATTTTGCTTAGTGAACAATTAAGTAATTTTGATAATTCTGCTTGAGTTAATTCTTTTTTCTTTCTTAATTCTTTTAACCTTATTGGAAAAGTTGAACTCAAGTATTTTGTTAATTGATTTGAATCATCTATGTTAATTTTTCCAATTAAGTAATCTGTAGATACTCCAAAATAGTCTGAGCAATCTTTAATAAATGATTCTTTTGGTTCTCTTAATCCATTTTCAATCCTAGATAAAGTAGACTTATTTATACTTAAGTCTGTACTTAATTTATCTAAAGAAATTCCTTTTTCAGTTCTCAATTTTTTTAATATTAACATAGATTCAATCCTTACTTTTTATATTTATTCATTAAAAATTCAATATAATCATTGAGTTGTTCTTGAGCTTCCTCTGGTAAATCTTTGTGAGGATTAACTCTGTGTGCGGCTACAGTATCTATATGCTTTCTAACAAGAGTTCTGCCTAATAAATAATCTGTTGAAACATCAAAAATTTTAGCTAAATTAGAAAGCATATAAGCATCAGGAACAGTTTTACCTTGCTCATAATATCCATAAGCGCTTTTTGTTAAACCAATTTTCTTAGCTACTTCTTCTTGAGTTAAATTTAATTCTTTTCTTAGTTCTTTTAATCTATTTTGAAGTAACGAATTTTCCATTTATTAATCAGCTCCTTTTATCATTAATATACAAGTAATGATTGTAAAAGTAAATATAAAACAATTAAAAATTGTAAAAAATAGTTTTAATTGACAATTTTTAATTGACAAACAAGTATTAATTGTTTTATAATTAATTCAACAAGACAAGTATTAATTGTTTTGATAGGAGGGGAAATTGATGAATAAGTTAAAACAATTAAGAAAAAAAGAGAAATTAACACAGGGAAAAATAGCAAAATATATTGGAGTTACACAACAAGCATATAGCTATTTTGAAACAGAGCAATCTAAACCGAGTTTAGAAACTGCCAAGAAAATAGCTGATTTTTTTAAAGTTCCAATGGAAGAAATTTTTTTTGATAATAATAACAATTAATAATTGTTTATATATTTTGTTATGAAATTAAAACATAGGAGGTATGTTGTATGAATAAAAATTTAATGGTTTTTGAAGATAAAAAAGTAGAAATTTTTGAATTTAAAGGACAGGTTTTATTTAATCCAAAACATGTGGCAGAGTGTCTAGAGTTAAGTGAAAGTGGTCTAAGAAATCATTTGTCAGATATGAGTAATAAGCAAGCTTTGTTATTAAAAAATTCAGATGTCCAAGATAGGGACATCCGAAAACTGAATAATGCTGGAGAAAAATTTTTAACAGAAAGTGGAGTTTATAAATTAATTTTTAAATCAAGAAAAGAAGAGGCAGAAAGATTTCAAGATTGGGTTACAGATAAAATTTTACCAAGCATTCGTAAAACTGGCACATATAATATGGTAAATCAACAATCAAAAGATAGTTATATGATAGATAATCCTATAGAGCGTGCTAAACGTTGGATAGAGGAACAAAAGGAGAAAGAGCAGTTACAACTAGAAGGAAAAATGAAAGACCAAGTAATAAAAGAATTAAAGCCAAAGGCAGATTACACAGATATGATACTTAAAAACAAAGGTCTAGTCACTATAACTCAAATAGCAAAAGACTATGGAATGAGTGGAAAAGAAATGAATAAAATACTTCATGAAAGAGGAATTCAATACAAACAAAGTGGACAGTGGCTTTTATATAAACAGTATCAAGGCAAGGGATACACTCATTCAGAAACAATAGACATAACTAGAAGTGATGGAATGACTGATGTAAAAATGACAACTAAATGGACTCAAAAGGGAAGATTATTTTTATATGATTTATTGAAAACAAATAACATATTACCTGATATAGAAAAAGAGTATAGTTATCAAACTTCAATGTTAGGTTAGTACTTTGAAAAATAAATACAGAATATTCAAAAAGAGGTGATTAGGTAGAAATGAAAAATAAAAAAACTCCAAAGGTAGTACCTAAGGAGCTATCAAATTTAACTGTGATGATTGTCCCTAAAAATGAAGATAGTTTAAGTATTAAAATAAATAAAATTAAATCCTTAGTAGATGAATTAAACAAAGAGATTAGTACAATACCATCTGAGTTTAAATCATATTTAAAACTTTAGATTAGATTTTAAATATTCTTCTGTAGCAGTACTAAGCATTTTATCCCATGTAGAAAACTTAGTGTTTTTGGAAATGTAAATATCAAACTCATCTTTTGGAATAGCTTCAAAATCTTTTGAAGAATTAACATTGTAATTTCCAAATTTCAATAATTCATCAAAAGAAGTAAAGTTTGTATATTTGGTCATGAATTTAGAGTTACATATTTTATCAATAGGAACTTGTCCAGTTGATTCTTTAATATTTTTTTCTAAGTTTTTTAGAGATTTTTCTAAATCTTTAAATCCATTTTTACTCATTATTTTGTATCCTTTCCATGATATTTGGAATATATTCCATATTTATATTATACCATGTAGAACTGAGGTGAATCCAATGTTGATAGGCGACAATATAAGCCAAATTTTAAGGAAAAGAAATATAAAAACTTATAAATTAGCAAAGGAATTAAATATAGATGTAAGTGGTCTATATAAATTACTGAGAAATAAAAGTTCTAATCCAACTATAGATACTCTAATAAAATTAGCTGATTATTTAGATATTACATTAGACGAATTAGTTGGAAGATAAATAATTGAAAAGAGGGGAGAGAATTTTCAGATGGATGTTTTTGAGAACATAACAAAGCAATTTAGTGATAGTTTAAAAAGTTTAATAGAAATAGAGATAAATAAACAGGAAACAGATAGAGTTAAGAGTCAAACTGTCGAACAAAAGGTAAAAGTACTGGAGCCTAAAGATATAGTTGTCTTAATAAAAAGAGGTTATCCAAATTACTTGATAACAGTAGAAGAAGCAAGAGGAATTTTAAAATTAGATACAGTTTTTATGCGTAGGTTAGTGAGCACAGGTTTGATAAAATCACTAGCTAGAGGTGATGGTAGAAAAATTTCAAGATATGAGGTTGATGATTTTATTGAGAGAAATCAAGGTAGAAATTTGGATGAACTTTTAAAAGAAGCAGAAAAAGAAATAATCTAAAGAAAAATTACTTTAAGGGGGTAAGTTACATGGAAGGATTAATAATAAGATTTGATTTAGATAAATTTAAGGTGGGAAATGTAGTAAAAATAAGCTCTAAAAGACTTGATTTTGAAGGAAATTGTCTAATTGTACAAGCATCTACACATGAACTAAATTTAGCATACTATGACAAAGAAAGAGGCAGTATGGAGTATCAAGCTCTAACAATAGAAGATATAGAATGCAGTGATTATGAAATTAAATTTCTAAATTAAAAGGGGGCAAATTATATGGAAACAGCTAGATTAATTGCAATAGGTCAAATTAGACAAGCAGAAAAAGAAATAAATAAATTAAATGAGCTAGGAGAATTTGAAAATAGTAGTTTGAACTGGTGGGAAGCTGTAAAGTTTGCTAGTCAAAACATCTTAGAAGGATTAGAATATGACATTAAATTAGAATCTTCCATTGAGTTTAGGGAAGCTATGATGTATCAAGAAGAACTTGAAAGAGATAGACCTATAGATGTTCAGATATAAAGAAAAGAGCCTTCGTACAGGCTCTAGGTAAAAAGAAATTAAAAAAAATTATAGCTATATTATAGCACAAGGGGGAATAAATGAAAACAAGAAATGAAATAATTAAGGATTTAGAAGATAGATTATTTTTATTAAAATTTACGACAGTAGATGAAGTAGACTGGGATGTAAAATTTGGACAAGTATCAGCATTAGAATCTTGTATAGATAAACATAGAAAAGGCTGGACTTTGAAACAATTTAAAGAGCATTTAGACGAATACAAATTACAAGGGGGTTGTGGTGATTACATAGATGGTTTTATGTCAGTTTTAGAAAGAAATATAAGAGAAATGGAGGGGAAAGTTGATGGAAGTGAATAATATTTACATAAAATTGATGGATGTTAGAATTAAGTTTAATAAATTAGATATAAAAAAGAGTGGTCAAAACAAGTTTGCTAACTTTAAATATTTTGAGTTAGCAGACTTCTTACCTCAAGCAACAGAGTTATTACAAGAAGCTAAATTATGCCCTATAGTGACCTTTACAAATGACTATGCAACCCTAACATTGATTAATGGAGAAAAACCAACAGAAGAGATAATATTTACTTCTCCAATGAGAGAATTACAATTAAAAGGCTCTAATGAGTTACAAGCATTGGGAGGAATTGAAACATACCAGACAAGGTATTTGTACATCCAGTTATTAAATATTACAGAAAATGATACTTTTGATGCTACTAGTGGAAAAGAAGATTATAAAAGAAATGACTTAATAAACTCCTCTAGTAAATCAAATGAAAATGGTCAAATTAAGATAAGTCAAAATCAAATAAAAAGGTTGTTTTCAATAGGAAATACAATAGGTAAGGATTCAGATAGAGTAAAAAGTGAAGTGTATTATAAGTTTAATAAAGAAGTTAAGGATTTAAGTAAACAGGAATATGACCAGATATGTGTTGGATATGAGAAGTTACAAAGGGAAAAAGGAATAATTAAGTAGGTGAATTTCTTGAGGGACAGAGACAAAGCAACTATAGAGAAAGGAAATATACTTAGTGATGGGTATGGTCTTTCACCACAATTGGTAGCTAGAGATTCATGGCTAACAACAGGAGCAAGAGCTTTATATTTTTATCTATCTAGTTTTGCAGGAGCAAGTGGGACATGTTATCCATCAAGGGATATTATGACTCATGAACTTGGTATAAATAAAGATACTTTTAGTAAATATCTAAATGAACTAAAGACGAGTGGATATATAAAAGTATATAAAAATAAAACTAGGGAAGGAAGGATGCAAAATAATATATATGAGGTAGTATTTGATAGAAACTATATAGAAAGTCATATATCCATTAGATGTAAGAAAGAAAATAAAAAAAAACCATGTCCGAAAAAAGCAGACATGGAACCATGTCCGAATTTACCGGACATGGTTCAACCGGACATGGAAAAGTCGGACACTATAAGTAACAGTATTATAAATAACAGTCTTAAAAGTAGTATGTATATAGAGCAACCTGTGGATAACTCTTTAAAAGAATTTAAGAAGCTCTATGAAGAAAATATAGGAGTAGTATATCCAGTTACAGCTGAATGGTTATTAGAAGTATCTAATGAAGTAGATATAAGAGTATTTAAAAGAGCCATAGAGATATGTGCTGAAAGAATGAATATGAATTTATCATACTTAAAAGGAATCCTTAAAAAGTGGAAGGATGCAAATATAACTACATATGAACAATTAGAATCATATAAATTACAACATGAAAATAAAAAGTCAAAAAAACCTAATAGTGCAGTAAGCAAAAATAAGTTTGCTAATTTTGAACAAACATTTACTCAATACAGTAACAAAGAATTAGATGAAATTATAAAGAAAAGCCAAAAGGCTAAATTTAGATAATAATGGTGGAGGTATTAAAATGAATCAAGTTGTATTAGTTGGGAGATTAACTAGAGACCCAGAACTAAAATACATACCAGGAACAGGTACAGCAGTAGCATCATTTACAATAGCTGTAGACAGAAATTATATAAATAAAGAGGGAAAAAGGGATACTGATTTTATACCAATAGAAGTAATAGGTAAATCAGCTGAATACTGTGCAAATTACATAACAAAAGGGAAGCTAGTAGCATTAGAAGGGAATATAAGAGTTGACAATTATCAAACTCAATCAGGTGAAAAAAGAACATTTACAAAAGTCAGTACAAAATCAGTACAATCATTAGAAAGTAAGAGTAAATCGAGTAATTCATATAAAGAGAGTGTACAAGATGAAACAATAGGACTAGACCCTCAAGGATTTGAAATTATAGATGATGATGAGTTACCATTTTAATCTGAAAAATTAAATATGAGGTGAAATAAATGTTTAAAGTAGAAAGGTATTTTAGTGGCTCAGTAGTGGACAACCTTATTGAAGATGACCTTACATGTAGAAACTACTTAGCATTATATTGTTGTTTGTTGGGAATCACAAAAAATGGAAAAAGGGTATATCCTAAGCCAGAAAAAATGTTAGCTGAGTTTGGAGTAAAGAAGGACAGAAAAATAAAAAAAGAGTTACCAGTAAGAATTAGAAATGTTAATACAGGAGAAGTAAAGGAATTTGAGTCTATAGATGGTGCAGCCTGTTTTTTAAGGTTAAAATATCAAGCAGTTTATCAAGCTATTAAAAAGAAAAGTAAAACAAGAAGTGGCTGGAAAGTTGAATATATTGAGGAGGAATAATGGAAGTTTCAAGGACAGAATACACAATTAAGAGAGCAAAAGAGTTATATGACAATGGAGAAGATATATTTACTGCAATAGACAAAGCTAGAGATGAATATGAGGAGATGTTGAGAAATGAGTATTTTAACTAGTATTGTGCTCATAATAAGTAGCTTTATAGTTGGTAGAGTTTATGAGTATAGATTAAATCTAAAAGAGTGTGAAAATTGTGATAACATGAGAGGGTTTAAGAATGAATGATAGATTAGAAATGATAAATGCTTCTGTAAATTATATACAAATGATATGTGAAAGTTCAAATATAGCTATTATAGCAGAGCAAGGAAGAGTTAGAATATTAGATTTAGAAACTAAAGAAAAATATGATTTATTAAAAAATAAACTCGAGGAAATGCTAGAAGAAATATAAGTGAAAATATCTAATTAAAACAGTTTAGAGAGTTTCAAAATGTCTTTTAGTATAAATTGTTGTTGAAGTGTTTTGTAACTCTCAAAAACGAAATAAAGGAGTATTTAAAATGAAAAAATATAAAATCAAATTTGA
Source organism: Clostridioides sp. ZZV14-6154 (assembly GCF_020657785.1). Classification (NCBI taxonomy): domain Bacteria; kingdom Bacillati; phylum Bacillota; class Clostridia; order Peptostreptococcales; family Peptostreptococcaceae; genus Clostridioides; species Clostridioides sp. ZZV14-6154. Next base: position 531,011 of record NZ_JAGWCY010000002.1, read on the forward strand.
AGAAAAAGTAATTTTAGAACATGAAGTTATAGTTGAAATTCCAAACGAAATAAATATAAAAGATATTTGCTATTGTATAGAACATAAATGCCAAAGAGTATATGATATAGCAGATTATATAAAAGAGTTTAATGGGAGACAAATAGATTTTACAGAAGATACTTGTGGAAATACTGAAATGTTAGTTGAATCCTATAGGAATTATAAGGAGTGATTTTATGAAACGAAGAAGATGCAGTTGGTGTGGTAAGCTATTTTATCTTGAGGAAAAATCTAATGATATTTATTGTTGTAAGGAATGTAAGAAGAAGGCTAATAGGGCTAGGAGTAAATAGGATGAATAAATTTCAAAAAGCAGTTTCTCAAATGGTAAAGCAAGAGGAAAAAGAGGACTTATGGCAAGGATATGAAAATTGTAGAGTAGGTAGAAGTATATCAAGTTCAATAAGAAGGTATGTAAAAGGATTTGAAAAGTTTGGATATAGTGTACATGAGGTTTATGAATTTATAAACGATATTAATAAGTATGAGTAATTTTAAGTGATAAAGGAAGTATTTGGTTGAGTAAATACAATAATAAGAAAATTATAATAGATGGAATTAAATTTGATAGTAAAGATGAGTCAGAGTATTATTTATATTTAAAAGAAAAAAAGGAAAATGGAGAAATAAAAGACTTTGCACTTCAACAAAAGTTTGAATTACAACCTAAATTTAAAAAAGATGGAAAAAGCTATAGAGCTATTACATATACAGTTGATTTTGCCATATACAAATGGAATGGTGAAGTCGTTTATATAGATGTGAAAGGGTACAGCACACAACAAGGTGAACTTAGAAAAAAGCTTTTTGACTATAAATATCAAGACAAAAAATTGATATGGATTGCCAAAAGTAAAAAATATGGAGTAGATGGTTGGATAGAATATAGTGAACTTAAGAAAAAGAGAAAAGAAAATAAGAAAAAGGTAGCTTAAATAAATAGGGGTGATGTTATGGCAAGTAAAGTTAAAAAGGAGTTTTTTATGGCAACTAAAAAACACCTTGAGAACTATAAACAATTACATATTAATATTGAAAGTCTAAAACTTCAAATAAAAAATCTTAAAGAGTTCCATTTAGGTGATTTTATGCAAGGCTTAAGCTATGACAGCATTCCTATAAGTAAGACTAATTCAATAAGTAATCAAGTTGAAAATGAGTTAATTATTCTTGAAGAAAAGATAATAGAAAAACAGATAGAACTATATGAAATGGAAGCACTAAAATATACAATAGATGTATCCATAAGCAATTTAAAACCTATACATAAACAAATTATAAGGTACAGGTATATTGAAGGCTTAGAATGGAGTTTAATAGTTGATAAAGTATATTTAGAAGAAAGACAATTAAGAGAAAGAGCTAATCAAGCTATTAGTTCAATATCAATAGCCTTATTTGGTAAGAAAGCACTAATAGAACAAGAACCATTATTTAAAATGTTAGACTTATAGGCAGTTAACAGCTGTCTATTTTTTTACTAAAAAAAGGGAAAAGGTATTGACTTCGTCGGTACGACATAGTATACTATAAATATAGAAAGGAGGTGAAAGAAGTGGTCAAAAAAATAAAAGAGTTCGGCAAAGTTATCAAAGCCCTTACCGAACTTGTCCTTGAAATAGGTACACTAATAGCCGTTATAAAAATGGTATTAGATAGCCTATAAGACTTTAGAAGGGAAGTCAGCACCTTCCCTTCTAATTAAATAATAATACATGACCACTCAAAATACAATGGGAAAATATAAGGAATTAATTACAGAATTAGGAAAATTAAGTTTTGGTATAGTTAAATTAATTGGTGCAATAGTATTATTAATATTTGCTATAAAATATTTATTTTCCTAGAGGGAGAGAAAGAAATGGAGAAAAGAATATTGAAAGTACTCTTATCAAAAAGTGGCTCGGGTTCACTAAGTCCTAAAATAAGTCTACCAGCCACATGGATTAAAGAAATGAATATCACACAAGAAGAAAGAGAAGTTGAAGTTTATTTTGAAAACAATGAAATTAGGATTAAAAAGAAGGACCTAGATTAAATTCTAGGTCTTTTTATTGCCGTTTTTCTGCCGATTTTACAATTTAAAATGTGAGATAATAGTATTGTGGAAATGAATATTTCTCTCTCAAAACTAAATATATATGTGGGCTAGGTAAAGGGATTCGCCTAGCTTATATGAACAAACTAGGCAGGGCATGAGGATGCTGTAAGTTCAATTCTTACTATGTTCAAACTTATTAATACACTATATGTAGATATGTTGGATTAAAACGGAATTTAATTCAAGTGTCTAAAAGAGTGGGGCTTGGTAACCTCACTCAATTTGCAAGGACTGGTGTGTAATCTTAGGTTCGATTCCTAAAACTTGCTCCCTTAAATATAATATGTATCCCCTAAGAATAAGGCTTTAGATTAAATTTAAAGTCTTATTTTTTTATTTATAAAGCAAATAAAGAGGTGGTGGTATGGCAGATTTGACTGAAAAACAAAAAAGGTTCTGTGATTATTATATTGAAACTGGTAATGCAACAGAAGCATACAAGAAAGCATATAAAAATAACAATCAAAGAGCATCAGAAAGTAATGGAAGTAGACTGCTGAGTAATGATAAGGTTAAAAATTACATTGATGAAAGATTAAAGCAAATTGAATCAAAGAGGATAGCAGATGCAAAAGAAGTTATGGAGTATTTAACAAAGATACTAAGAAATCAAGAACAAGAAGAAGTTGTAATAGTATCTGAAAATGGTCCTGAAATAATAAAAAAAGATGTAAGTATAAAAGATAGAAATAAGGCAGCTGAATTATTGGGTAAAAGGTATGCTTTATGGACTGAAAAGATTGATTTAGATGGAAATGTTGGTGTAACTATAATTGATGATGTAGGTAATTTAAATGATGGATAGAAAAATATCTGAAATAATAAATAAGAATTTTTATGAATTTTGGAAAGTAAGTAATAGTAACAAATACCTATATCATGTATTAAAAGGTGGAAGAGCTTCAGCTAAGTCAACTCATATAGCCTTTTGGTTAACTATGGCTATGGTTAAATATCCAGTAAATACTGTTTGTTTTAGGAAAGTTGGGAATACAATAATGGATAGTGTTTATGAGCAATTAAAAGAAACTATAGAAATATTTGGTTTAACACATTTATTTCAGTTTAAAAAATCTCCAATAGAAATTATTTTTATTCCAAGAGGAAATAAGTTTATATTTAGAGGACTTGATGACCCACAAAAGATAAAATCTATAAAATCAGCTAAGTATCCAATAGCTTTTGCATGGTTTGAAGAGGTTGCAGAAATAAAAACAGAGGATGAGTTATCTATGGTAATTAATTCAGTGTTACGTGGAGAATTACCAGACAAATTGAATTATAAAATATTTTTATCATACAATCCTCCAAAAAGAAAGCAATCGTGGGTTAATAAGAAATTTGAAACACATACATTACCTAAAAATACATATGTTCATCACAGTATTTATTTAGATAATCCTCATATATCAAAGGCTTTCATTGAAGAAGCTAATGAAATTAAAATAAGAAATGAGTTTAAATATAGATGGGAGTACTTAGGAGAGCCAATTGGTTCTGGAGTAGTCCCTTTTTCTAATTTAGAGTTTAAAACAATCACAAATGAAGAAATATTCCAGTTTGACAACATAAGGCAAGGTAATGACTTTGGATATGCTACAGACCCTATGGCATTTGTAAGACTGCATTATGACAAAAACAAAAGAATTATATATTTTATAGATGAAATATTTGGAGTGAAAATGTCTATAAGAGAATTAGCTTCTAAGATTAAATCAAAAGGATATGATGACTTTAATGTTATTTGTGATAGTGCCGAACCAAGAAGTATTGCAGAGCTTAGAGAATATGGAATAAAGGCACTAAAAGCTAAAAAAGGACCTGGTTCAATCGAGTTTGGAGAGAACTGGCTGGATGATTTACAAGCAATAGTAATAGACCCAAATAGGACTCCAAATATAGCTAGAGAATTTGAAAATATAGATTATCAAACAGATAAAGATGGAAATGTAAGAGCTAAGTTAGAAGATAAAGACAATCATTCAATTGATGCAACAAGATATGCACTAGAGTTAGATATGAAAACACATGGAAGAGAAAGAAAATATAACAGTAGATAGGGGGTGTGACATGTTAGATTTGATAGATATAATTCAGATGGAACTTACAGGATTGTATGGTCAAGAAGTAATAAGAGAAATGGGTGAAATTATAAGGCTGTATGATAAGTATGAAGGTACAGGACAACATTGGATAGAAGAGGAACAAGATTATAAACAAACAAGGAAGAAAACAAATTATATTAAAAAGCTGGTTAAAGAAGAAGCTAGATTTTTATTTGGTAAGACACCAATATTTACAATAAAACCAGAAAATGATTTAGATAAAGATAAGGCAGAAGAAATAAACCAATGTATCAATAAGATTCTAAAGAAAAATTTGTTTTCAGATAAACTAATTAAAGCAGCTAGAGATTGTTTTATTGGTAAAAGAATAGCTATAAAGCTACATGCAGATAAAGAAAGTAAAAGCTTAAAGATAATGTTTGTACCAAGTTTAGAATTTATATATGAACCATTTGATAACCAATTTGATGAGCTTAAGAAAATTGTATTTTTCCATCAAACAAATCAAGAAGTAGAAAAAGATAAACAGAGAATTTGGAAACAAAAATATGAAATAGTTAATGGTAAATGTATATTAAGTGAAGGTATTTATAATGGTTATGGATTATGTATAGAAGAAATAGTAAGTGATACAGATTTAAAGCTTAGTGGTATACCTTGTTATGTAATTCTTAATGATGGATTACTTGGAGATTTAAAAGGTGAAAGTGATATAGAAGAAATATTTGATAATCAAATGGCTTATAATAAGCTAGCTTCTGAAGATATAGACACTCTTAAAAAAGGCATGAATCGCATCATATATGGTGTTGATGTTGAGGAAGAATCAAGTAAACATTTTAAAATAAAGCCAGGTGCTTATTGGGATGTAGAAACATCTCAAACTGCTGACCAAAAACAAGCACAGATTAATACAATTCCTACTGACTTTGGATATGATACTAGAATAGAAAACTCACTTAATAGAATTAAATCAGATATGCATGAAGTACTAAATATACCACTTATAAATAATCAGGACCTTAAAGGTATGATGACATCAGGTAAATCAATGAAAGCTTTGTATTGGCAATTAATAACTAGATGTGAGGAAAAAATGAAATCATGGGGTCCAGCTCTTGAATGGTTAATACAAGCAATGATAGAGATGATAGAAGTATATAACATAGTAAAAATACCTATATTGGATAAGGATTCTTATGAAGTAATTGTTGAAAATCAATATCCATTACAAGAAGATGAGGATTCAGAAAAATTACTTGATATTCAACAAGTAAATGCTCAAGCAATGTCTAGGAAGACTTTCATTAAGAAGTGGAATAATAGTAATGATGATATAGCAGATGAAGAATTGCAACAAATATCAATTGAAAGACAAATATTAGAAGAAAGTTTTAATTTGGAAGAGGAAACAGAAGCTATAGATACAGAAGAATCAGACGAAGTAACTAATGAAAAAGAATCAAAAGAAGTAGTTGATGAATAATGGTTAATAAGTTTAATAAGGCTATGAAGAATGCTGAAAGAGCTAGAGACATATCATCAAATAGAACTACTAAAAAGATAAGACAGTTATATAAAGATATAGCTAATAAATATGCAAAAAAATTAAATAAAGTTAACTCTAACACATTAACTGAACAATATTTAAGAGAAAGTATAATTTATTTAAATAAAGAGTATGATAGGTTAGGAAAGAAGCTAAAAAAAGATATTGAAAGTGAAATATCAAAAGTAATAAAAACTACTACAGATGAACAATTAAGCTTTTTTAATAATATATGTGATAACTGTTCAGTTAATTTAAAGCCACAATTTACTGATATGTTTAGTAAAGTTCATGAAGATGTACTAAGACAAGTTATATCTGGTAGTATGTATAAAGATAAACTTAAATTAAGTGATAGAATTTGGAGTAATATAGATAAAACTAAGAAGGATTTAGATTACATTGTAAGCAGAGGATTAGCAGAAAAAAGAGGTAGTTATGATATAGCAAAAGATTTAGAAAAGTATGTTAATCCAAAGGTTAAGAAAGATTATGATTGGTCAAAGGTTTATCCTAAAAGTAATAAAAAAATAGATTTTAATGCCTATAGACTAGCATCTACATATATAACTCATGCATATCAAAAGACAGCTAAAGAAAGTTGTAAGAAGAATCCATTTGTTAAAGGGATTAAGTGGATGTCATCACATCATCCTAGAATGTGTAAGGTTTGTGCAGATAGAAATGGAAAAACATATATTCCAGAAGAGTTACCATTAGAGCATCCTTTAGGAAAGTGTACTTTTGAATATGATATTCCAATGAGTATGGAGGACATAGGTAAAGAGTTAAGAGACTGGATAGATGGAGAAGAAAATTCTAAACTTGATGAATGGTTTGATGAATATGGATTAGAGTTTGCAGGAATAGAAGGAAAAGTTAATAAGAGTAAAGAACCAACTGAAGATGAAATGTTAGCTTTATATAAATATATGGGTGGAGATGCCTATAAAATTAATGAGAAATTAAGAAGAAATATTAAATTGACAGAAGAAGATGAATGGTTTATAAATAACTTAGATAGAGTTTTAGATAAAATACCAAATTACGAAGGCGATGTTACAAGGTCATTATATTTTTATAATAAAGAAATGTTAGATGAATTCATAAGTATGTACAAATTAGGGGGAATAGTTACTAATTATGACTATACTTCAACAACAAAAGGAAATACTTATAATCCTGATGGTCAAGTGCAGATGTATATATTAAATTCACAAAAAGGAAAAGATGTAAGTAAATATAATCCTAAAGAACAAGAAGTATTGTATAAACGAGGTTCAAGGTTTAAAGTTATTGAAATTGAAAGAATTAGGGGAACAATTCATATTTTATTAGAGGAAGTGAATTAAATGCTAACAATAGAAGAATTTATAAAGCTACCTGACGAAGAAAAAGGAGATGCTTATAAAGAATTATCTCCTCATGATATGTTTTTATGGAGAACACAATATTCACCAATTGGATTTGAAGTGATAGGTCATGAAGAAATCTCAGAAGAAGATAGGATTAAGAACAAAAAGAAGTTTAGGGAGCATCTCAAGAAAATAGGTGTAATAGAGGATTAAATACTTATAGGTTGAAATGTTTATGATTATAATATAAAATGTATTTATTATGATTATAATGAAGAGTATATAGAAGGGGATTATTATGGTAGAATTATTTAGAATATTTAATGATGAAAATTTTGTTAGATATGAATATGTAAATGATGGCATAAAGGAAGAATCTGGTATAATAGCATTAAATAAGAAAACAAAGGAAGTTATATTTGAAAGAAAAGCTAAAAATGGAAAGTCTTTAACATTTAGAGGGAGAACAAAATATAGATTACTAAAATATGCTGAAGAAAATAGTTATCCAGAAGAGGATTATATATCAATATATTAATAGCACTTACTTAAATTAAAAATTAGTAAGTGTTTTTTTATTGCCTTTTTTAGCTATATGTAGGCGTAAAAGAAATAAATAGCAAACTATACTAGAGAAGCAAAACTCGTATAAAAGCGTAGTGTAGGAGGGAATAATGGAAGAATTATTAAAAAAATTAGGATACCAAGACACAGACATAAAAAATATAATTGAGGGTATGAAAAAAGAGAAAATCTACACTTCTAAGGAAGAAAATATAGATGAAAGATACAATAAGTTGAAAGAACAAAAATTAGCCTTAGAAGAGCAAATAAAAGGTGCAAATGACACTATATCAGATTTGAAGAAAAATAGTAAAAACAGTGAAGATATAGAAGCAAAAGTGAAAGAATGGGAAAATAAATATAATGAACTTGATAGTACGAGTAGAGCTAAAATAAAGAATATGACTATAGACTATGCTATAAATTCTAAACTATCTGGAGTAAATGAAAAATATAGGAAGCTCCTATGTAAAGAATTTGATACCAGTAAAATGGAAGTAAAAGATACTGGAGAAATTATAGGCTTAGATGAACAATTTAAAGACATATCAGAAACATATAAAGAGTGGTTTGAAAGTTCTACTCCAAGTAATACAGGTTCACCTGGTAATTTCCCAAGAAAATCAAATGTAGTCAATAATCCTTTTATAAAAGAAACATTCAATTTAACAGAACAAGGAAGATTATTAAAAGAAAACCCTGATAAAGCTAAAGAATTTGCAGCTCAAGCAGGAATAAATTTATAAGGAAGAGAGTGATTTAAATGGCAGTAACAAAATTAAGTGATGTAATAGTACCAGAATTGTTTAACCCATATGTAATAAATAAGAGCATGGAGTTATCAGCTCTATATCAAAGTGGAATAATTACGAATGATGCAAGCTTAAATGCTTTAGCTTCTCAAGCTGCACCAGTTGTAAATATGCCTTTCTTTGAAGATTTAAGTGGAGAATCAGAGCAAATAGTAGAGGATGCTGATTTAACACCAAATAAAATTACTTCAAGTCAAGATGCAGCAGCTATATTAAGAAGAGCAAAAATGTGGGCAGCTACTGATTTATCAGCAGCTATGGCAGGAAAAGACCCAATGGCAGCAATAGCAAGCTTAGTTGGAAGCTTCTGGGCTAGAGATATGCAAAAAGAACTTATAGCAGTTTTAAATGGTGTGTTTTTAGCTGCAAATATGACAACAAATAAGTTAGATATATCAGCAGGAACAGGAAATGCAGCAAAATGGTCACCATCAGCTTTTATAGATGCACAACAATTATTAGGAGATGCACAAGAACAATTAAAGGCTATAGCAATGCACTCAGCTACAAAATCAGCACTTAAAAAACAAAATTTAATAGAAACTATTAGACCAGATGCAGGTCCAGATTTTGAAGTTTATCAAGATAAATTAGTTATAGTTGATGATGGTTGTCCTGTATCTAAAGAAGGTGTTTATACTTCTTATCTATTTGGTAGTGGAGCAATAGCTTTAGGAAATGGTAATCCAGTAGGATTTGTTGCTACAGAAATAGATAGAGATAAGAAAAAAGGTTCTGGAGTAGATTATTTAATCAATAGAAAAACATATATACTACATCCAAGAGGTATAAAATTTACTAATGCAAGTGTAGCTAAAACAGAAGGTCCTTCAAGATTAGAGTTAGCAAAAGGTGAAAACTGGACAAGAGTTTATGAGCCTAAGCAAATAAGAATAGTTGAATTTAAGCATAAACTATAAAATATAGTTTTTAGTAGGTGATAGTATGGATTTAGAAATCTTAAAAAATATAAAAACAGAACTTAGAGAAGAACAATCACCTTTTTTTTCTGATGATGAAATTACTTATTACTATAATAAAAACAATCAAGATTTTAATAAAACCATGTATGAGCTATGTATATTAAAGGCTGAAAACGATAGTATCACTTTACCTGGAGGCTTAAGCATGCCAGAAAATAAACTATATTGGTTAACTCTGGCAAAAAAGTTTAAAACAAATGGAAGTAGATGTCTATGATAGCTCAAAAGGTAAAACCAAAGATAATCAAAGCTATCAATAAGATGCCAACAGAAGCTATAGTAAAAAGAGTTGGAGTTAATGAGTTTGGAGAGCCTTCAGATGAAGAAAATATAGTTTGTAATGTGATAGGTTTATATCATGAAGGAAGTAGCTCTATAAGTCAAATAACAAAGGATAAAGGTGTTGTTATAAAAGATAAAGAGCAGTATTTAATGGTTGTTTGTGATGAAGATACAATTAAGATAAAGCAAGGTGATTTTATGTATTTAGATGATAATAAGTTTGTTATACAGGACCTTGGAAATCAAAACAGAATGAATATTTATTTTGATTTAAAGTTAGGAAAGGTGAGATAGTATGAGTAAAGGATTTAAATTTGATACTAGCAAGCTGCTTAATGCTTTAGTAAGTAGAGAAATGAAAACTAAGGCTGCACTAGGAGCTTATGCAGATACTTCATCTCAACTATTAGAAAGTAATGCTAAAAATGATAGACCATGGAAAGACCATACTCATGACGCTAAAAATAGGTTGTATGGTAGTTGGGAATGGCAAGGAGATACTGTAAGAATAGCACTTAGTCATGGAGTTGACTATGGATTATACTTAGAAAAAGGTACAGGTCCACATGTGATAGAAGCAAGACCTGGAAGTTATTTATTTTGGGATGGAGCATCACATCCTGTTAAAAAAGTTAATCATCCAGGAAGTAGACCATATCCAATTATAATGCCAACTATAGAAAAAAGTGGACCAAGTATTATAAGAGGTCTTGATGTGATTTTAAAGTAGGTGAAGTATGTTTAAAAAAATATATAAACATTTAAAAAATAAGGGTTTTAATGTGTATTCTATTGGACAACATCAAGGATTATGCATAGAACCTTTTTTAGTTATATTTGAAAAAGGTCCTCTACAAACAACAGAAAAAAATATAATAAAAGATTTATTTGAAATATATGTATTTTATCCAATTGGACAGTATTCTAAAGTAAGTGAATACAAGATAAGTGTTGAAAGTGTCATGGATGAAATAGTAGGAATAAAACAAGCTTATGAAGCTTTACCTATTCTTATAGATGATGAAAAACAAGCCTATTTCACAAGGTTAAGTTATTATGAAAACAAACAAATTAGGAGGTAATAAATATGGCAGTACAAATATTAAATCAATACCCACTTACAGATGTTGTATTAGTTCAAATTGAAACAGTTGAACAAAATCCAGTTACATATACATTTGATACATCTGATGAGATAGGTACAGAGGAAATCATTTCTGAAGGTGAAGAATTAACTTTAAAAATAAAGAAAAAAATAATAGCAAATAGAGCAGCAGAAGATACAAGTTTAGGATATGATTTAACATTAAAAGATAATGTGTTTTGTCCAGAGATACTTCAAATAATGCAAGGTGGAACAATAGAAAAAGAGGAAGATGGTAGCTTTAAGAGATACTTAGCTCCTGAAGTAGGAAAGACTTTTTCTAAGAAATCTTTTAAAACAATAATATATAGTTCAGTTGTTGGACCAGGAGGAGATACTGGACAATTTGCTAAGACTACTTTCCCAAATTGTAAAGGAAAATCTGTTCCACTAAATTTTAAAGATGGAGAATATTATTCAAATGAATATGTTATAAATAGTAGACCTAACACAGGGCAATCTCCTTATGAGGTTGAAATAGTAGAGGAATTACCTAATGGTTATGAAGCTACAAAAGTATTTTTAGACAGTGCATCTGTATCAGGAGCAACAGCAGGAGATAAAAAGATAACAGGATTAACAGCAGGCAAAATATATAAGGTTACAGTTAATAGCAATATAAAATATACTTTAGCAGATGGAACATTAACAGATACTGAGTCTGATAAAGCAGCATTAACAGGAACAGAGATAATAGGATTAACAAATGGAGAAACATATAAGGTTGAAGAAGTTAGTGTAAGTATATAAATAGATAGATTAAAGCTCTAGTAATTAGCTAGAGCTTTTTTTAGAAAGGGGACATAAATATGAATGAACTTAAAGTAACAAGTTTAGAAGAATTAAAGAAAATAAAATTGACTGAGGTAATTGAGGTTGGAAGATTTTTAGATGGAACTATGTTAGTTGCAGAAGTAAAACAACCTGACTTAATGGCTCTTGCAATGGCTGGTAAGATACCAAACAGCCTAATGACAGCATCAATGAGTTTAGTTGAAGAGAAGGAAAGTAAAGATAGTACAGGTGAAAAAGTACTAAAGAAGATGAATGATGAGTCTAATTTCTCAAAAGAAATGTTTGAAATGATGGATATAGTGGCTAAAGAAGTGCTAGTTAACCCTACATATGCTCAGATTAAAAAAATAGGATTGGAACTTTCTATTGAACAAAGATTAACATTATTTAATCGTATTCAAGGAGGTACAAAGTCACTAGAAAACTTTCATCAAGAGTCCACAGATATTGAGGATTCTAAATCAAGTGATAATGTACAACAAGATGCCTAGTGAGATATTAAGAATTAAAGATGAATATACTTCTTTTTGTTTCGATGAAGCTTGTATGTTTTTAGTAGATGCTATAAAAAATGATAAAAAGCTTAAATTTGAAAAGAATGAAAAGAAAACTATAGCTAAAAATGAGAGAAAAACTTTTGTCCAAATAGCATTAGAGAAAAAGAAAAAAGTTAATAGGTAAAATATTCTAAATGAATAGAGTGAATTAATGTTAATTTATGATATAATGATAATATAGATATTTTGCAGTGTACGATTTTTTATATAAATTGGATGTAATCATTGAAAGTACTATGATATAAGCATATTTTGTGATATATCAAAAACACTACTGGTGACTCACTGCAATTTTAATATTGTTTTATATGTGTAAGGATTGAAAATGCTCAATTTATTTTGGGGTATTATATTAACTATGTGGTATGTAAAGTATACAAATGAGGCTATTACAAGTGTTACAAATGCAAGTATTATATTAACTATGTGGTATGTAAAGAAAGAAGTTGTTACAACTTTAAAAAATAATGGTACTGTATTATATTAACTATGTGGTATGTAAAGAACGCTTTGTATTACACTTTTTATACCTTCCCATATCGTATTATATTAACTATGTGGTATGTAAAGTAGAGGTACATCAGATAGTATGGCAGTGTTATTCGAGTATTATATTAACTATGTGGTCTAAAAATTGAATAAACGCACAAAACACCTATTTAAACATATAGGTGTTTTTAGTGTGTTTAAAATATTTTTAAATAATTGGATAAATTTGCTAAATCAATAGACTAAATTATTAATTTTAGATAGAATTATATTTGAATAAATAATTTAATGAGGGAGATTATATTATGAAATTAACTAGAAAAATATTAGCTTTGACTATGATAGTATGTTTTTCTGTAATGATGTTTGTGACAGGATGTACTAGTGCACCAGCATCTAAAATGGAGGAAGTTGGTCAAGAAATACCAAAAGAAGAGGAAGAAGTACCAGAAGAAAGCATAGATAAAGATAAATTAAATCCAGATGAGTTTTTGGATTGTCAAATTAAAGAGTTTAAAGATGGTTGGCATGCATTAGCATATGTAGAAAAAAGTGTAAATAATGGTGAAATGCCCGAAAAAGGATTAAAAACAGTTGCTGATTTGTATGAAAAGCAGTTTAGTACTTTTAATGAAGAAATTGAAAAGTATGAAAGTGGCCATGAATTGAATGATAAACAAAAAAAAGCATGTAATGAACTAAAAGGAATGACAATAATGGGAGCAACTTATTGCAGTATGATACTAGGTGATTATACAGAGGATTCAGAATCTAACAAGGATTATATTGAGCAAGCACTTGAAAGATACAATAATTTATATAATTCAAAGTAATAGTATAAATGAAGCACTTACTTTAACACGAGTAAGTGTTTTTTTATACAAAATTAGATGAAAGGAGGAAAAAGATGTCTCTAGAATTAGGAACAGCAGTAGGTTATCTAGATTTAGATGGAGGAAAGTTTTTTAAAGCTCTTGCTGATGCAGCTAAACAACTTAGTCAATTTAATTCAAGTACCAAAACCACAGGTAGTGCAATGTCAGCTATGGGAAAGCAAATTGCTGATACAGCAAATTCTTTGACACAAATAGGTAGACAATCAGCATTAGCAGCATCAGAGTTAAATAAAATAGCATCAACTTCAAGTGGTCCATTTTCATCACTAAAAAACTCTATAAAACAGACTGAGAATGAACTAAAAACAGCAAGAAGTACAATTGATGCATATGCACAAGGTATATCTAAACTTACAAGTGAAATAGATAAGTCGAAACAAAAGTATACAGAAATAGGAAGTAAAATAGAGAGATATGAGCAACAATTAGAACGTTGCAATAGTATGTATGGAGAAAGTTCAGAACAGTCACAAAGATATAGAGAAGCTATTGAAAGGCTTAAAAATTCTCAGACTCAGTTAGGTAATGAAATCGAAAATGGAGAAGATTCTTTAACTGATATGAGAACAGCTATGAATAATGCAGAGGCAGAAGCTAATAGACTTAGTGATTCATTAAGAAGCATGCCATTTGATGCTATTGGTGGCAAAATGAGAGATATTGGTCAAACACTAACTTCTACAGTTACAACTGGACTAGTTGCAATGGGAACAGCAGCAGTAACAGCAGCTACAAACACAGAACAAGCAATGTCAGTTGTTAACTCTATATTACAACTAAATACAGACAAAGTTAAAGATGGAAAAAGTGAGTGGGATGCTTATGCAAGCACATTAAAAGAAGGTGCTAATGAAATTGGAATGGCTTATGATGAATATGCTAACTCTGCATATAATGCGATATCTGCAAGTGTAAAACAAGCAGATGTAACCGAATTCTTAGCACAAGCAGATAAACTAGCAACAGCAGGATTAACTGATTTAGCAAAAGCTACAGATGTGTTAACAACTATTCAAAATGCGTATGGGATGTCCCAAAAGGATATGGCTCATGTAAGTGATGTTCTTATACAGACCCAAAATAAAGGCAAAATTACGGTGGATGAGTTAGCAAGTTCTATGGGTAAAATAATTCCAACAGCAAAAAGTTTGAATGTATCAGTTGAGCAACTAGGAGCTGGATATGCTATATTAACTGCAAAAGGAATTGCTGGCGCAGAAGCAACAACTTACATGAATGCGATGTTCAATGAACTTGGGAAAAGTGGGAGTAAAGCAGATAAAATACTTAAAAAATTAACAGATAAAGGATTTGCTGATTTGCAAAAAGAAGGAAAATCAACAGCAGATGTATTATTAATATTAAATGATTATGCAAAGAAAAATAGTTTATCTTTATCAGACTTATTTGGTTCAGCAGAAGGTGCAAAGGCAGCTAATGTTTTACTAGGTGATGCAGTTAATGAAACTACAGGAGAAATAATCGAAGGAACAAAGAGTGCTGATTCATTTAATCAAATGCTTAATGATATGAAAAATTCTACTGGTCTTTGTGATAAGGCTTTTGAACAATTGGATAATACTACAAAAACAAAACTTGAAGATGCATTGAATTCAGCAAAGAATATGTTATCTGATTTGGGTGAAGTTATGATGCCTGTAGTTGCAAAAGTGACTGAAATGGCAACTGCCTTTATGAAAAGTGTTAGCGAAATGACAAAAAGTAATCCTAATTTTGCTAGAATTGTTGTAAGCATTGGAGCTGTAGTTGCAGCAATAGGACCACTTCTTGTAATATTAGGAACTATGGCAATTACAATACCAAGGGGAATAGATGCAATCAAAAGTTTAGGTGGAACATTTACATTTTTATCAAGAACACTTGCGGTGGTAAGAGGAGCAACTATACCTACAAGTGCAGGTATGGCAACACTAGCTAAAGGGATAGCATTTTTGAGCACACCTGTAGGAGCCTTGACACTAGCACTTGGAGCATTAGCTGTAGTAATTGGAACTAACCTAGTAAAAGAAATGAGCAAACCAGCTATAGAAATAGACAATTTTGGAAAAGATGTTGATAAAAGCACTAAGAAAATAGTGGGTTCATATCTTGAAATGAGTGAAGAAATAACTAAGTCAGCTATGAAAATGCAGTTAGGTACTGTCACAAAAGAAATGGTTGATGATATGAGTAAAAGCTTGGATGGATTAAAAGATAAAGTGCTTCCAAAGTTTGAAGAATTCAAATCGAGTGCTCAGGAAACTCTTAATGGATTGTGGAACCAATCAAGCGAGCTTAGTGCTAAAAGAGAAATAGAGATAACTGGAATAGTTTTGAAGTCTTTAGATGAACGAGAGAAACAATATGAAGAAAATTGTGACAGAATAATTGAAATAGGGGAAAAAGCAAGGAAAGAAAGAAGAGAAGCTACAGAAGCAGAAGGCAAGGAACTTGCAAGACTACATCAAGAAAACAATGAGATAGGTATTACTCTATTATCCAAAAGTGCATCTGATGCACTTATAATAAAAGAAAGAGTTCATGCCAATGATAAAAAAATGACTGTCAAACAAGGTGCAGAATTAAGAGCAGAAGAAAATAAAAACTATAAAGCTCGAAAGGAAGATATAGAAAAAGCTTATGAAGAACAGCTATTTTACGCAGCAATAGCAAGAGAAGCAGGAACAGAAGAAGCAAATAAGGGTGCTGATGAGATTATAACAGCAGCAAAAAATCAAAGAGAAGGTTCATTAAAAGAGCTAGAAGGTCAACATAAAGAAACTGTAACTGAAATAGAAAAAATGGTTGGAGATGGCATAAAAGCCTACAATGGTGATGGAACAGTCAAGAGTAACTGGACATTATTTCAAGAAGGTACAAAAGAAGATATTAACAATGCTCAAAAAAACCTAGACAAATGGTGCAAGGATATAGATTCTAAATTTTCAACTTGGTGGAACGATTTAGTAGAGGAACTTTCTACTTTTTTACCTAAGTTTGTTGAGGATTGGAATAGAGATATGGAAGTCATATCTAATAACTTAAGTACATGGTGGGAAAGCATAAAAACAGGCTTTTTAGATTGGTGGAATGGTATATGTGAAGATTGGAATAGTGGTTGGCAAAAACTAAAAGATGATGCATCTACTTGGTGGGAAGATATCAAACAAGGTATATCCGATTGGTGGGATAGTATATGTGAGGGTTGGACAACTGGATGGCAGAACTTAGGTGATAACTTTAATTCGTGGTGGCAAGATTTAAAAGATAACTGGCTATCAAGTATGGAAGAACTAGGAATAGATACTTCGTCTGTTTGGGGGTTTATTACTTCTTCAATTGAAGAATCATGGAATTTCATTAAAGATAAGGCAAGAGAAATATGGGATAATATAAAAAATTACATATCAGACAAATGGGATGAATTGAGAGACAAATCTCCTATATTTAAAACAATATCTGATATTATATCAAAAGCATGGGATTTTATAAGTGGGAAAAAATCTATTTGGAGTTCTATAACTTCTTTTGTGGCTGGTAAGTGGAATGAACTTAAATCAAAATCGCCTATTTTTAACACAATAAGTAGTCTTATATCAAAAGCATGGGATGTTATTAGAGGAAAAACAAGCATTTGGGATGTTATTAAAGGTGTTATACAAACGGCTTGGGTCAATATAAAGACTGAGATAGATAGAAAGATAACACTAATAAAATCTGCAATACAAACTGGATTTAATAAAATGAAAGATTTCATGACTAAGCCATTTTCAGATGCAAAGTCAGCGATAGATAGAATTCTTGGAGGTATTTCTTCTGCTGCTAGTAAAGTAAAGAGTGTAGTCAGTGGTTTCTTTAAAAACGGTTCTATGATTCCTCAAAATAGCAATAATTTTATTCAGCAAGATATGTTACCAACACCAAGGATGTTTAAAGCATCAATAGAAGGTTTTGCATCAAGTAGAGGAAGTATACTAAACTCTATCAGCAAACTTTCTAATACTATGATAAAAGGTATGGGTAGTTCATCAGGAATAGTTTCACAATTTGGCAAAGCAGGAGAAAATTCAGCAAAAGCATATTTAGATGGATTATCAAACATAGAACAAGGATTAACAAATACACTCAGAACAGTCCAAGCAATAATAGGTAATGGAAACATAAAAGAAGCACAAGAAATTAAAAAGTTTAATAAGGAAGTTCAAAAGCTACAAGAAGAAAAAGCTGAAGAAATAGCAGAATTAGATAAAGAACATAAGAAGAAACAAAAAGAAAGAAATGAAAAAGAAAATGAAGAAATAAAGGAAGCAGAAGCAAAGAAATATAAGAACAAAAAAGAAAAACTAGCAGCATTAAAGAAGATTAAAGATAAATATAATAAGGAATCTGTAAAAGACCAAGAAGAATACAGAGAAAAGTTGGAAAAAATTAATAAAAAGTATAATAAAAAAGAAAAAGAGGATACTGAAAAGCATCAAGAAGAACTACAAAAACTTAGAGAAGAAAAAATAAAAGCTGAAAGAGATTTCAATAAAAAATATAATAATATTAAAGAAGATTATGCTGAAAAAGTAGCAAACTTAGATAAGAAATATATTGAAGACCAAAAGAAACTCAATGAAGAATATCAAAAGATATATGACTCAAGAGTAAAGTCTTTAATGGATTATACAGATTTATTTTCTTCTGTAACATTTGAGGAAATCGACAATGATGAGTTAATGGAAAACCTAGAAGAACAAGTTGATGTACTTAGAAAATGGGACACTGATATGGCAGATTTATCTACAAAAGTAGGTAAAGATTTGTATGAAGAATTATTAGCTAAAGGACCACAAGCTCATAACGAGATAGAAGCTATTAACAAGATGTCAAAAGAGCAACTAGAAGAATACGAAAGATTATATCAAGAAAAGAAGAAAATAGCTGAAAGAAGAGCCAAAGAAGATACAGAAGATGAAAAATATAGAATAGAAAAAGAAATTGAAGAATTGAAAAAAACTTATGATGCAGAGTATAGAAAACTAGGTCAAGAAATGCAAAGAAGCATAGAGGAACAAATTGAAAGTTTTAAGGATAAATTTGGAGTAGTACCAGCTATGTTTATGGAAACAGGCAAAGATTCTATGCAAGGTATGATAGATGGTATTAAATCTATGCAAGGAGCATTGGGCAAGGTTTTAAGTGACATAGTTAATTCTATAAATAAACAACTTTCTAATATAGGATTTAAAGATGTAAATATACCTACAGGAGGAAGAAAAGAAGCAGCAAGGTTTAGAAATGAAATAGAAAATTTACAAAGTATAGCATATTCAGATACTCTGGCAAGAGGGATAGCCTCAAATAATTTACTGAAGGATGCAACTGTTAATATAAATAATAATAGTAAAGTTGATAGTGAAAAAAGTAGTGATAAGAAAGTTGAGTTGACTTTACATATAGAAAAATTTATAAATAATACTAAACAAGATATAGAGCAAATAGGTTCTGAAATAGCATTTATTACAAATAGAAAACTAAAGTTTTAATGTGATAATATCTTTTCAATATCCAAATTGTGGTATAATACTTTTAGCAAGAAGATGTAACCTATAATCTAAGAGTGGAGTTCATACTGAGATAAAACCTACTTTCTAATGAAAGGAGGTGGTAAGTATGAACAACTTTTTACTTAATGTAATAGCTGGTGTTATTGCTAGCTTAATATTTTGCTTAATAAGTAAGATATTTGCAAAAGTAAAAAGCCACTCTGTGCGAAAGAGTGGCTGGGAGTTTGATTTAAAAATCAAATTCCATAAAAAATAATTAGCTTTTAATTATGAACTCCGCTCTACTGACAATAGATTGTAGTTCTTCTTGCTTTTATTATATCACATCTTAGCAAAAATATGCAAAGTAAATAGAAGGGGATGTATCAAAAGAAAAATTTGAGTCATCTCTTTTTTTATGTGTAGGAGGTGATAATTTGGCTTTACAATACTGTGTCAGTGAAAATGAATTAGTTTCTTTTCAATATGGCGAAATAAATAGCAGAGATTTTGGTATTGTAATTACAGATATTAATGAACTTGCATCGCCAGAACGTAGATTTGAAAGAATAGAGATACCAGGAAGGAATGGTAGCCTTATTTTAGATGAAGGTTGTTATAGTAATTTTAATCTTGAAATAGAATGCTATATAGATGTAGATGGTAAAGATATTAATATACTAGCATCTGAAATAAAGATGTGGTTACAAACTGACTTTTCATATAAAAATCTTATTATAAGTAGAGACCCAAACTATTATAGAGAAGCGATTTGTATTAATAAACTAGATTTAGAGGAAGTTATAAAAGATTTAGGATATTTTAAGATTACATTTGAATGTAAACCACTTAAGAAACAATTAGTTAATAATTTAATTACAATAAATGAATCAAATTCTAAGCTAATAAACACTGGAATGGCTTCGTATCCTCTTATAAAAGTATTTGGAAATGGAGATATAACATTAGAAATAAATAATGAGGTGATAGAACTTACAGAAGTTCAAGGGCATATATATATTGATTGTGAACTTATGAATGCATATAAAATAGATATTCATACAAATGATGTAGTCAATGAAAATAGTAGGATGTTTGGAGATTTTCCAACATTTAAACATGGTGAAAATATAATAACATACTCTGGAGATGTAGAAAAAATAGAGATAGAACCTAGATGGGTGGTGTTATAGATTGCTTAGATTATATACAGCAAATGAAACAAATTTTAAAAATAATGGTTTGGGGATTCTAAAAGATGCAGTTGAAACAAAAGTTACAGAAGAATTAAATGGACTATTTGAGTTAGAGTTTACATATTATGTGGGCTCTTTTTTATTTGATGAAATTGATTATAATAAAATAGTTATGGCTGATGCTTCTCCAAGACTTAAAAATCAATTATTTAGGATTTACTATATTTCTAAGGAACTTGATGGAAAAATATTAGTTAAAGCAGAACACATTAGTTACGATTTATTAAATAATTTTATAGAAAACTTAGAACTTAAAAATGTTACTTGTGAAGAAGCTCTTAATCAAATATTTAGGTCATGTACTGAAGAAAATAGATTTGTAGGATATTCAGATATAACAGGAAATAAAGACTTTTCAATATCTTGTGTAAGCCCGCATAATGCTATATCTGACATACAAGAATTGTTTAATAATAAGTCTAAACTAAAAAGAGATAATTTTAATATAAGTTTATTAAATCATATTGGAGAAAGTAACAATGTATTACTAGCATATAGGAAGAATATAATAGGTCTAACAGCTACTTATGATACACAAGAAGTTATAACTAAGATATATCCATATGCAACTAAAAAAAGTGGTAAAAATAAAAAAATTACACTATCAGAAAAATATATAGAAAGCAAGTATATAAATAATTATCCAACTCAAAGAATTGTTGCAATTGATTTTTCAGATGATGATGTGAAGAATGAAGAAAGTTTAAGGAATAAATGTAAAGATTATTTTACTGAAAATAATGTTGATTTACCTAAAGTTACTTATAAAGTTGAATTTGTAGACTTATCAACTACAGAAGATTATAAAAACTATAAGATACTTGAGACTGTCAGTATGGATGATGAAATAATAGTTAGAGATTATAACTTAGGTATAAATGCTACTGCAAGGGTAGTAAAAACTGAATATAATCCAGTATTAAAGAAATACAATTCGGTTGAAATTGGTGACTTAGTAAATCATTTTAAAGACGAAAGAATAGATGATTTAGAAGAAAAAATAGATAAGGTTCAAAACAATGTAGATAATATTGTAATTGAAAGTGATAATTTTCCAGATACACTTCCAGAGCCTTCAAATGTCACAGCATTAGGGTTATGGAGTATGATTCAGTTAGATTGGACTTTTGATAATAAACTATATTATAACTATGAAGTATATGCATCTCAAATAAAAGGATTTGAACCAGATACTATAGGATATACAAATAGGATATATGTGGGTCAAGCAAGTTCATTACTCCATGAAGTTAAGCCTATGCAGACTTGGTATTATAGAGTAAGGGCAGGAAATACACATGATAACTATAATGAATTTTCAAATGAAGTTAGTGCAACAACTAGAAAATTAAGTGATGCAGCTGAATATTTTGAAGAAGCAGCTATAGGTCATGCAGTTATAAGAGATTTAGATGCAGATAAGATAAATGTAGGAAAAGTAAAAGGGCAGTATATTGAGGCAAAGAATTTAGTTGTAGTTGATGGAAATAGCCAAACAACTCTAAATATAGATAGTTTTGGAAATGTTCATGTAGGAGCAACTACATTTACATTAAAAGGTAAGTCATTGGAATCCATTATTGGTGGAGAAATAGATAATATAACTCAACTTGAGATATTTAATAAGTTAACTAATAATGGTCTTGCAAAGGGATTATATATGGTTGGGAATGAGTTATATCTAAATGCTAGTTATATAAAAACTGGTACTTTAGAAGGTCAATTTATAAATGGTAGAAATTTAACTGTAAGAGATAATGATGGATATACAACTTTACAAGTGGATAGTAATGGAAAAGTTAATATAAGAGCTAATGAGTTATCTATAGGTGATAAAAATAACTATGAAAGTGTTTTAACTAGTGACCAACAAGCAGTGTTTGATGCATTAACAGGGAATCGAAATTGTGGAATATATTTGAGTGGAAGTAGATTATATATAAATGCTGATTATATAGATACAGGTACTATTTTATGTGACAGAATAGGGGCTAGTTCATCAAATCCAAGAATATTACTTTTTTCAGGTAATGGAGCTGAATGTGCAATAGATGCTACTGCATTAAATGGAGTTGGTATAGGTAAATCAATTAGATTCCAGTATGATAGAAGTCATTATGTAGCTGTAGATGGTTCTTCGATAAATTTTTATATAGGTAGTACAACTATTTATAATAGATTTGCTAGCTCAAGTGTTTATTTTTATCAGGATGAAATTAGGTGGGATGATGCAGTTTTTGATATGTCTGGAGCTTTAAGGTTGTATACTAAAAGTGAAGAAACTGGTTTTGTAGCATGGAATGATGGAACTGCTGCCATTTATTGTGATGGAAGAGAAAGACATGCTTTTTATGATGATGGAACTAAAAAAGGAGGTTCTATTGAAATTGATGGAACTATTTTTGGTATGTCACCAGTTGACAGTCCTCAAACATTAATAGAAGATATTTTATTTGATGTAGAAGTGGAAGAAACAGGAACTATAGTTAAATTAGACAGTACTTATGCTAAAGCTATTTCAAGATATGCTGTATTCCCTTCTAATGGAAAAGTTGAAGTTGTAGAAAAGCAGGATGGATATTTTAAAGTATCTGGATATACTGGGAAAGTAGATTTTAGTGTAAAGGGAAATAGAATTGATAAAGAACATGAATATTTTTCAATAATGGGAGGAGAAGAACAACATGGCAATTTCTAAGGATATAACAAATGCAATGGGGCAAACTGCTAACTATTGGAGGATAACAACAATAAATAGTAGTTATGGTGCAAAAAAATGTAATGTATTTATTGCTGGATATAAAGATGAGCAAAGAAGATTAGATAATAAGCAACCAATAATTGTTAAGAATTATATGATGAAGGAAGATGATTTTGCCTTATATTTAGATACAAATACACTGGATATAAGTGGAGTAAATCAAGTTCAAGCTTGCTATAATTGGTTAAAAGAAAGTGTTGAAGAGTTTAAGGGAGGAATAGATGCATAGAGAGGATGTGATAAATCTTGAGAGATAGAATTTATATTGTAGACATCAATACAAAGATGTATCAAATAGCTAGATATAAGCAAAATGATAATAATGTATCTTATAACATGAGGATAGTACAAGATTCTATAGATGTTGATTTAACTGGATATACAGCATTAGCATTTTTCAGTTTACCAAGTGGAAGAGTTACTCAAAAAAATTGTACTATAGAGGGTTCAACTGTTTACACTGAATTAAGTCATATAGAACTTTCAGAGAAAGGAGATGTTATCTCTGAGATAACTTTATACAAAGATGATAAGGTAGTTACTACATTTTCTACAATAATAAAAGTTGAAAAAAGTATAAATAGAAATGCAATAGAAGATGAGCCTAGTTGGGATATAATAAAAGACATATTAAATGTATTAAGTTATGAAGAAGAAAGACAAGAAAATGAAAATGTAAGAAAATCTAATGAAGAAATTAGAATAAGTTCTGAAAATGTTAGAATTGACAATGAGAATGTAAGAATTGAAAGCGAAAATCAGAGAAAAGATAGTGAAGTTGAAAGATGTGAAAATGAGGAAGTAAGAAAAACACAAGAAGTTACAAGAGAAACTAATGAAGAAACAAGAAAAACAAGTGAAACAACAAGAGAAGCTAATGAAGAAATAAGAAAGACAAGTGAAACAACAAGAGAAGCTAATGAAGAAATAAGAAAGACAAGTGAAACAACAAGAGAAGCTAATGAAGAAATAAGAAAAGCAAATGAAATAGTAAGAGGGTCAAGTGAAGAAACTAGAAATACTAATGAGGAAACTAGAGAAGGCAATGAGACTGTTAGAAAAGCAAATGAGGAAATAAGAAAAGCTAGTGAAGAAACTAGAGAATCAAATGAAAATATTAGAAAAGCAAGTGAAGAGATAAGAAATGGTAGCGAAGAAACAAGAGTTACTAATGAAGTAGCTAGACAAGAATCAGAAACTAAAAGAGAAGAAAGTGAAGACCTTAGAAAAACTAATGAAGAAACAAGGGAAGAAAATGAAGAATTAAGAAAAAGTAATGAAAATACTAGAAAAGCAAGTGAAGAAGTAAGAAAGACTAGTGAAGAAACTAGAAATACTAATGAGGAAGCTAGAAAAGCAAGTGAAGAAATAAGAAAAACCAGTGAAATAACTAGAAATACCAATGAAGAAACAAGAAAAGCTAGTGAAATAACGAGGGAAACTAATGAAGAAACAAGAAAAGCAACTGAAATAATAAGACAAAATTCAGAGATTAAAAGAGAAGAGAATGAAGAGCTTAGAGAAAGCAATGAGGAAACTAGAGAACTAAATGAGTCAACTAGACAGACATCTATAACTAATATGCAGAAGAAAGTAGATGATAAGGTAGTTGAGGTTGATAATAAAATAGTTGAAGTAAATACTGCTAAGACAGATATGACAACTACTGTAAGTAATAAGATTACTGAATTTGAAAATAGATTTGAAGAACTTGAAAGCCTTGATGCTAGAGGCGAGTTAATGCAAGCTAGAGAAACTATTGATGGAACTGTAAAGGACACTTTAAAGGATAGATTAACTTATGATTTTGAAAAGGTTAATGAAAAAATAGCCGAGATGACTTCTGCCGCAACTAATATAGCTTTCAGTAAATCTTATGTTGAATCTGATTGGATTGCTGATGGAGAATATTTTAAACTTACAGTTAATCATAATCTTGTTACAGAAAATATATTCGTTGCGATACTCGATGAAGCAACTAAAAAGAGTATGACTAATTCTTATACTGTAGTAGATTCTAATACAATAGATATTTTTAATGAATCAGCTATAGATGTAAGAGTGACTGTTGTAAATGGTAATACAAATAAAGAAGTTATACAGGCTACAATAAATGATAATATAACAACACTAGATAGTACTTATTCTAGTGTTAAAATAGATGCAAAATTTGATGATAGTAAAAACAATATTTATTTAGAACTTAACAAAAAAGCAAGTAAAGAAAGTTTGGATATGATATTACAACTATTAGAAAATAGTAAAAAATATACAGTAACTTATAATATTAATTTACCAGAAGGATATTTAAACGAAAATGTTGTATTACCAAATCCCATAACAGTATTAGGTAATACAGAAGTCAAACTATGTTCTCCAAATATTACAGATTTAATTGAATATCGATTTAAAGGTTGGTCATTAACTGAAAGTGGAGATGTAATTGAAGGATGCATAGCTACAGATGACATCACTT
This sequence comes from Clostridioides sp. ZZV14-6154, assembly GCF_020657785.1. Taxonomy (NCBI): domain Bacteria; kingdom Bacillati; phylum Bacillota; class Clostridia; order Peptostreptococcales; family Peptostreptococcaceae; genus Clostridioides; species Clostridioides sp. ZZV14-6154. The sequence goes on from NZ_JAGWCY010000002.1 coordinate 556,670, forward strand.
TGTATGCTATCTGGTATAAATGTATTAATGTTACATATGAGTTGAATCTTCCTAATGATTTTCAAGGTACTCCTATTCCAGATTTACCTGCTGATGAAAATAAATATATTTTAGGAGATATAGTTACTCTTTTGCAATTAAGTAATTATGATGAAAATAATAAAGAATATAATTATAAGTTTTGTGGCTGGTCATTAACTGAAAGTGGAGATGTAATTGAAAACGCTACTATAGAAAACGAGCATGTACAATCAGATGGCTTACATTTATATGCAGTTTGGAAAAAATATAGATATGTTACTTATAATGCCAATTTCCCACCAGAAGAATATCCTTTAAATAGAACAGGTGAAGTGCCTGTTGATGCAAATAGATATGTTGAAGGTGATACAGTTATTGTATTAAAAAATAGTGAAAATAATCCATTAGGCGGAGAGGAAGATAAAGACAAATTTTTAGGTTGGACTTCTAATATAGAAAAAGCTCAAATTCCTGTAATAAAATCTGATGCAGAAGAAAATATTGTAATAGGTAAAGAAGATTTAATATTATATGGTATGTGGGGAAAATATAGGATTGCATATGGTTCAAATGGAAAACCTGGTTCTAGTATAACTGGTCATGCACCATATGACCCGCATTCATATTTAACAGGTGCAAGTGTAATTGTACCATCCAATCCAGGTAATTTAGATATAGGTTCTTATGAACTTCTGGGATGGTCAACTGTAAAAGATGATGAGTCAACTATGCTAAATTTTGGAGATAGAATAATGATTGATAAGAGTAATATTATCTTACAGGCATTTTGGAGAAAACTTTAATAATAACTTTTGAATCTAAATAAAAAGAAGGTGATTAATTGTTAAATGAAGATGTAGTAAAAAATATTAATAAATTAAATAATGAGCAGGATAACATTAACTTAGAACTTAGTAATAAAGTGAATAAGGAAGATTTAGATAAACTCATTCAAGGTGGTACTAATGTAGCAACATCTAAGCTTATAGTTCAAGATGATTGGACTTTAGAAGAAGATAATTATAAAACTTTAGTCGAGCACAATCTTGTAACAAGAAAGATACTTGTAAATGTAATAGATACTACTACAAATGAATCTATATTAGTATCGTATAAAATAATCGATGATAATAAAATAGAACTTTTTAATGAATCTAATGTTAACTGTGAATGTATAGTTGTAAATGGAAATTCTGCTATAAACGTTGTAACAGCTAATAAAATAACTATAGATGATACAGCTAATAATTTTGAAAGTAGTACTGTGGAAGGTGCTTTGGGGGAGCTTTTTCAATCTGTCAGTAATGGAAAAGAATTAATCGCTACTGCTATTACTGACAAAAAAGTACCAACTAATAGTAGTGATACATTTCAAACTATGGCAAGTAATATTAGTAGTATAAAACAAATGCCAGATATGCCTGAAGATGTTGAAGAAGTTTGGAGTTTTACAGGACATGAAAGCGAAATCTTTTCTGTATGTATAGATTCTAATGACAATATAATTAGTGGAAGCTATGATAAAACTGTAAGAAAAATATCTTCAGGCGGAGAGGAAATATGGAAATTCTCAGATCATACTGACTGGGTTAAAAGTGTATGCACTGATTCTGGTAGTAATATAATTAGTGGAAGTTATGATAAAACTATAAGAAAAATATCTTCTGATGGCATTGAAATATGGAAATTCATGGGTCATTCTAGTAGTGTTATGTCTATCTCTATAGATTCTAACAATAATATTTATAGTGGAAGTCAAGATAAAACTGTAAGAAAAATATCAAATAATGGAGTGGAAATATGGAAGTTTACAGGTCATACAGACGTTGTACAGTCCGTATTTGCAGGATCTGAAGACAATATTATTAGTGGAAGTAGTGATAGAACTGTAAGAAAAATTTCAGGCAATGGAGTAGAAATATGGAAATTTACAGGACATATTAATACAGTATATTCTGTATGCACTGATTCTAATAATAATACTTATACTGCTAGTGAAGATAAGACTGTAAGAAAAATATCTTCTAATGGAATTGAAATATGGAAATTTACTGGACATACTAATGTAATACAATTTGTATATGTAGATTACCAAAATAATATTTATAGCTGTAGTAATGATAAAACCTTAAGAAAAATATCTATTGATGGTACTGAAATATGGAAATTTGAAGGACATACAGACTTTGTTAAAAGTACATGTGTGGATTCTAATAACAATGTTTATAGTGGAAGTAATGATAAAACTATAAGAAGATTACAACAAAATTATGGTGTTTTAATCACAAAAGATAAGCAAAATGAAATACATAAGGTAACTAAATTAGCAACTCTTGTAGAAGAAGTATATCCTTATCCCGATAATATATGGACAACTAATCTTGATGTTGACATGATTATGTCAACATGTATGGATTCCAATGATAATATAATAAATTGTGATGGATTTGATAACACAGTAATTAAAACATCACCTTCAGGTGATCTTATTTGGAAATATAATTTTCCATTTAGTTTAGGTATATATTCAGTATGTACTAATAATGAAGGTTTAGTGTACTGTGGAGGCATCAGCGAGCTAATGTTTTTAGCTGATCCTAATAATGTTTCTAATGAACTCTCTTTACATTCAGATGTTATTATTAGCCTAGTAATTGATAATAGTAATAATTTAGTAAGTGGTAGTTATGATAATACTATTATCAAGACATCTCTAGAAAGAGATGATACATTTATGAATTCACTCTGGACATTTACAGGACATACTGATTATATTACTGTAGTTACAGTTGATTTACATGATAATGTCTATAGTGGTAGCAATGACAAAACAGTAAGAAAAATATCTTCTGATGGTATTGAAATATGGAAATTTATAGGTCATACTGATTCTATAAACTCTGTATGTGTAGATTCTAAATATAATGTCTATAGTGCTAGTAATGATAAAACAGTAAGAAAAATATCTTCTAATGGTGTTGAGATATGGAAGTTTTCAGGTCACACTGATTCTGTAAACTCTGTATGTGTAGATTCAGAGTTTAATATTTATAGTGGTGGATCTGATAGGACAATAAGAAAAATAGCCTCTAATGGCACTGAAATATGGAAATCAACATCTTTTACTAACTCAATTAAATCAATATTATTAGATTCATCTAATAATATTGTTATAACTTATAATCTTAATACTATAAGTAAATTGAAAAATACACATGTATTACAAAAAGTAGCTTATTATAATTAAAAATTAGGAGGAAATAAAATGCAAAAATATTTAACAGGACTAGAACACAAAGAGGAAAATATATATAAGGTAAATTTAATTCATAACATGCCTTTTGACAAAGTACATGGTCTAAATAAATCAGCTCAAGAGTTGGAATTAAATGGAATATTAGTTGATGAAGTAGTAGAAGCAGAACAAAGGGAAGGGTTTACATCTATTATGTATGTAGACAAGGCAACAAAAGAGATTACATATGAGTATGTGGAAATACCTTTAACACCAGAGCAGGAAGCATTAAAGAAGATTAAAGAATTAGAACAGGAAAATGCTAATATAAACTATGCACTAATGATGGGAGGATTAATATAATGTTAGGATTTGAAAAAATAAAATACTACTATGATAATAAAATGTGGACTAAAGAGATGGTCAAAAATTCAGTAGGTAAAAATAAAATAACAGAAACAGAGTATAAGCAAATAATAGGTGAGAACTATATAGCGTAGTTCTTTTTTTATTGGAAGAAATAGAGAACTACATTAATATGCAGTTCTCTAAACACTTTAAAGAGGTGATAATTTGAAAAATAAAGATATTATAAAAAAACTAAAATATACACCAAATAATACAGATAAAAGACTTGAAGAGATAGAAAACCTGAAAGAGATAGAAAATATAAATCATAACATATCAACAGGAGAATATATAATAGAAAATAGTAAAAAGGGTTATTGTACTAAATTTAATATACAAGGGAAGACATTAAGTGATTTATGGGGAAAAACTAGTTCAGATTTTTCTTTATGGAAATCGACTTTTGTAGATGGAAAAATAAATATAATAACAGAAAATGATATAAGATATTCTAATTTTTTTACAACCAATTATACTTTGTATAAACCAGATACTATATATACAATAATAGTTGATGTTGATAAAAACACTTTACCTAGTACAAGTGGAATATATATTCATAGTTTAGGTGAAGAAAATTCAGTATTTATTCCTAATCTGACAAATATAGCCATATTAGGAGGCGTAATTGGTAAATTCAGATATACATTTACAACAATATCAGACTTAAGTGATTGTAATATTGTTTTAAGGAGTGTTTTAGATAATGATACACTTGCATCTGGTTATGAAGTAAGTTTGAAAATTACCATATTAGAAGGAGATTATACAGATATTAACATAGATTATTCTAACGAACTATTAAGTGTTGGGCAAAGAGATAAAATAGAACTTTTAAGTTATCAATATAGTGAAATTAATATCTTTAATAAGAATGCTGACTTTAAAGATAATTATATTTTACAATATCTTAATGGAGAGGAACTTATTTCTGAAGCTAGTAATCATAAATATACCCTAGACTATATAGAAATAGAACCAGATACAGAGTATACTTTTTATAATTGTAGTAGAAATATTTGTTGGTATGATATAAATAAAAGTTTCATACCAGCATCATTAAACGAAAGAATAATAGGAGATAAAGATATTTTTTATATTGCTAGAAGCCCTAAAAATGCAAAGTATCTAAGAGTTACTATAATAAAAGATTTACATGATAATGGGAATAAAACAATTATAACTAAAGGAAATAAATATGATAAAAAGACAATTCCATATACATTAAGAAGTTTACCAAATGGAGTAAAAGATGAAATAGTTTATAAAAATAATAAATATTACTTAATAAAAAGATGTGAGGAACATACCTATACTGATATTGGAAATCTTAATTTATCACATGTATATGATAATACTCTGCAATTTATGGGAACATTAACTCCTCAAGCTGTTGTAGATAGTTTAGACACAGCATATGTTTTATGTAATAATTTAAATGGAAAAAGTAGAAATGATTTTAACAATAATGACATAGAGGGATGCTCAACTACTGGTAGTGGTGATATAGCATTTAAAATATTAAAAAGTAAACTTACTACACAAGATGGAAATGGGTTTAGTGAATGGATAAAAAATAATCCAATAACTATCATCTATCAACTTGCAAAACCACAAGAAATTGAATTAACATCACTAAATTTAGAACAATATAATAATCAAACTAAATTTATTTGCAACACAGGTATTGTGATACCAGACATTAGTTTTGAAAGTACACAAAATTTAGGTAGCCATATAGAAGTCATTAGAGATACTATAAAAAATATAAATAATATGCAGTCTAAAAATATAATCATAGATTTATCTAACAAATTATTGAATGGATGGAAGAGAACTGTTTCAGACAACGATGGGTTTATAATAAGTAAAAATGGAAATCAAGTTAGTTTTCATATGCGTATAACTGGTGGAATAATTACAGATAGTACTGCATTATTGAAACTTCCTGATGGATTTACACCTAAGACTTTCTATGTTTTTCCAATATTTACAACCCAAAATAATCAATTAGTTCAAGGCTTTATGTATTTTAATTTTGCAAATGGATACCTTCAAATTACGCAATTAGGAAGTAATGCAGATATATATAGTTATGGAACTTATTTTATTGAATAAGAAAGGAAAAAATTTATGTTAAATTTAAAAGAAAAAAAAGATATTTTAATAGAGTATGGCTTTGAAAATGATTTAAATAATATAGATAATTATTTTATTACAGATGATAAAAAATTATTTACTCCAGTGATAAAAGATGGAGAACTAATTAAAACAGGAGAACAGGTTTATAATGAGTGGCTAGAACTACAAAATAATCCACCTAAATCAGAGCCAAGTATAGAAGAAATAGATGTGGATAAAATTACAATTTTAATAGAAAATCAAAAACAGCAAGATAGTTTATTAGTAGATAATGCTTATAGAATTGCTATTTTAGAACTTAACACAAATAATGTGTTATAAAATTATAAAAATGGAGGGAACAACATGTATAATATTTTAAAAAGAATGATTGAACAAAAAAATTATGAAACTAAAGAAGAATTGCAGACTAAATTGGATGTATTCTATGCATTAAGCAGAATTAAAGAGAATGAATACACAGAATTAACAAACATGATAAATAAAGAAGAAGTACCAAAAGAACCTATTATCTAAAACACAAAGGTTCTTTTTTTATATCAATTTTAGTAGGAGGTCATCATGGAACAATTATTAACAGAATTAAGTAGTTTAGGAGCAATAGGAATCTTATGTGCTTTACTATTCAAAAATACTATGCAGGAGAAAAAAGAAGATAGGGACATGTATAAAAAGACAGTAGAAAACTTTATTGAACTATCGACACAACAACAAGAAATCAATAAAAATATACTTGTTGAAATGGGAGCAATGAAAACTGATGTAGAGGAAATAAAGGAAGATGTAACAGATATAAAGGTGATGCTACAGAAAGAAGGTGATAAATGATGAAAGTAGCAATAATGCCAGGACATACACTAACAGGAAAAGGAACAGGGGCAGTTGGTTATATAGATGAAGGAAAAGAAAACAGAATACTAACTGATTTAATTGTTAAATGGTTGAAACAAGGTGGAGCTATTGTGTATACTGGAAAAGTAGATAAATCTAATAACTATTTAACAGAACAATGTGAAATTGCCAATAGGCAAAATGTAGACTTAGCAGTACAAATCCATTTCAACGCAAATAAAACAACTCTAAATCCTATGGGTACAGAGACAATATACAAAACTAACAATGGTAAGGTATACGCTGAAAGAGTCAACAAAAAACTAGCAACAATATTTAAAAATAGAGGTGCAAAATCGGATGTAAGAGGTCTTTACTGGCTTAGTCATACAAAAGCTCCTGCAATATTAATAGAAGTGTGCTTCGTAGATAGTAAAGCAGATACAGATTATTATATTAGACATAAAGATATAGTTGCTAAATTAATAGCAGAAGGTATTTTAAATAAGATAATAGATAACAAAGAGAATGGTGAGGGAAAAATCATGTACAAACATACAATCGTTTATGATGGAGCAGTTGATAAAATCCCTGCAACTGTGGTTGGTTGGGGATATAATGATGGGAAAATACTAGTATGTGATATAAAAGATTACATGCCAGGTCAGACAGAAAATTTATATGTTGTAGGTGGTGGAGCATGTGAGAAGATAGGTTCCATGACTAAAGAAAATTATACCCTGATAAAAGGTAATGATAGATTTGACACTCTTTATAAGGCATTAGATTTTATAAACAAGTAAACTGATTAGGAGGTAGTAACTGGAAATAGTTACTACCTCTTTTTTTATTCATTTTCAGCTTTTTCAATAATTATTTTTCCACCTTCAAGTGTAACTATAACTTTTCTTTCATCTTGAGAGATACCCAGTTCTTTAACCCAATTGATAGGTAAAGATAATCTAGTAGTAGTATAGCCATTTCCACTCTTATGAAAACTTATATTTAATTCTCTTTGCTCCATTTAATTCCCATCCTTTTTTAATTCTTTTGTAAAGTAAACTAATAGTGAGATACTTATTAATAATCCAATTATATTCCATATATCAAAACTTTTTATTAAGAGTATTACGTCGAACACTATAGTTATTAAAACAACAGCAATACATATTTTGTAAAATTTTCTACCCATGTTATTTTAGAAAGTATGTTATAATATTAGAAAGAAGTCACCTAGAAGGAAGGGTTTTTCCTTCTAGGCTTAAAACTTATAATTCTTTAATCAATCTAAGTATTGCGAGTACTAGATTAATTAAAACTAATGTGAAAGAGAAAACATTTTTAATTTTATTAAATTTGTTTTCTCTTTTATTTTTGACTCTTTCTAATCTCCCCACTCTCTTTGTCCTCCTTTCTTAGTTATTTACTTTCTCACCTCCTTGTCTATAAATATATTATAATATTACGGGGCGTAATGTGCAACACTTTTATCCGTATTTTTCAATAAATTTATAAAACCTATTAACATAAAATACAAAATATAATAAAAATAAGTGGATGTTTACATTATACACCCACTTATTTCAAATTTATTTCTCATAAGCTTTTTTTATTATAATCTCATCTTCCTTAAAAATAACTACTGCATTACGTTTTTCCCTTGTAAATCCCATTTTTTCAAGTTGGCTTAAAGGTAAAGAAATTTTAGCTGAATAAGTACCTGAACCGCCTTTACTGTAAACTATTTTAGATTCTTTTTGTTCCAAACTATTTTCCTCCTTTTTTATATTGTAATTTAACAAATATTAACAATAAAATGCTTACTATTAGTCCTATTATGTTGCTAATATTAAAATGTAAGAATAAAAGTATTATGTCTATTACTATAGTTATAGCAACTATGATAATACAGATTTTATAAACTTTATCACTCATATTTTATAGAAAATGTGTTATAATATTTAGAAAGAAGTCACTAGGAAGAAGATTAAATTCTTCCTAGCTTACAAAACTATAAGTCTTTTAATAATTTAATTAGTTTATCAATTAAATTTATTAAAATAGGTAAGATAGAGAGAGCAGTTTTAACTTTGGCGAGTTTGTTTTCTCTATCTTTTTTTCTTCTTTCTATTCTACTCATTTTCTTTTTCACCTCCTTTCTATATTTATATTATAACATGCCGAACCGGCAAAAACAAGACTGATTTCCATATTTTTCAATAAATTTATGTTAATGAATTATATTTTTTACAAATAAAAATAAATGGTGGCAAAACTTAACTTGCCACCATCTTGCCACCGAAAATAAAGAATAGAATAAATTTAAATTAAGCATAATAAAACATAAACAACAAAACTAAACTTAATAAATTATTGAGATACCAACACTTGTGAAAAAATAACAACAATAAACAAACAAAATAGATAAATATATCCAATTAAGGTATAATTAAGTTTTATATGATATAGTTATAATTGATAATTGATAATGGTAAAATTTGGAGGGAAAAAATGGATGAAAAAAAAATAGATAACATGAATTATTCATATAGCAACTATTCTAAAAAAACAGGTAAGCCAACTAGAAAAATAAAAAATAATAACCTTACACTCGAAACTAAAGAAGATAAAATTTGCTCTAGTTGCAACAAAGAAAATAATCCTAAAGATAATTACTGTAAATTTTGTGGAAATGAACTTTATGAAATAGTATCATTAAAGTCAAGCGAAACAAAACTTGACTTAAAATCTAAAATAAAAGAACACTCATATCACGCAAATACAAGAGGGATATTTTTAACGACCTTTTCAACTATATTCATATTGCTTGTTATTTCATTAATATTTAAGGCTATAATTACTATTCAATTTAATGATATCAGTTACATGATAAATCCAGCACATATAATTTTAGCTCTTAATCTAGGACAAATTAGCGTATCTATGTCTACTATGATGGGCTCTGGATTTATAAGTGCAAATATAGGCTTGTTAATATTACTTATAATTCCTGTTTTAGGATTAATTATATCAAATTTAATTTTTATGAGAAAAAGATGTAAGGATTCAAAAACTACACTAGCCAATTCTCTTGGAGTTGGAATTTTATATGGATTAATTTTAGCTATTTTATGTACTTTTACTAATGTTAAAACTAGCTCACATAGTATGCTAGAATATGGATATGCTTTAGAGTATAGTTACGAATTTTTTAGTGCACTACTAAATGGATTTGTATTAGGATTTATATGTACATATATAACTAATTATAGAAAAAGCTATGAAAAAGAAAATATATATATGTCCCTTTTTTCAAATGCTATTAAAATATTCATATTAGGATATGTTTTAGTGTTAGCAATACTTTTTGTATTAACTATATCTGATAGTAGTTATTTAAATGAATTGAATATGAGTGGATATTCAAGTGGCATTGATTTATTTGCTATATTGCCACAAATTGCGAGCTATATGTGGGCTTTTGCAAATGGAATTTCAGTAACAATAATAAATTCAACATTGTCAATGTTTAGCTTAGGTTCATCATCTTTATTTGGAGATACTAAATTAATGTTTTATGCAATGGGGGCTTTGTCTGCATTAATAATTTTATTAAATGGATATAAGTTAAGATTTAAATATGAAACACATAGTATTAAACCTGTAATAATATTTAGTATATATTATGCATTTTTAATGGGTATGTTAGCTTTGTTTAGCACATTTATACTTGATAGTAATATTAATTTCTTTAATACAACTAGTTATGGAACAACTCTAGTTATGCAATTTAAAGTGTTCTCGACTATTATAATTTCATTTATATACAGTTTTGTGATATCTTTAATAGGATATAAACTAAACTCAGCTGATTAAATATGATTGGAGGAAACTTCTGTGGAAGAAAATAATAAAAAGACAGTGGATGATAAATTTTCTAAGGTTAAAAAAAGATTTGGCAATGGAAAATTTAAGATTGAATTATATAAAGAAAAATCAAAGATAAATAGAGAAATTGATGATATTCAAGAAAAGAAGAGTAAGCTCTTTTTAGAAATGGGAATGTTGACTTATCAAAAAATTAGAGAAAATTCTATTGATGATGAGTGTTTTGATAAATTCTGTGATGAGTTATTAGAACTTGATAAGATAATTTATGAAAAAAATATGGAAATCAATGATATGGAAATTGCAGAAAGCAATGTAACTTGTGAATGTGGCTATGTTGGAAATATAAATGACAAATATTGCGCTGAATGTGGTAGAAAATTTGAATTAGATAATGATTGTGATGATTTTATAGTTTGTGGCTATTGTGAAAGTGAGATAGATTCAGAATCTGAGTTTTGTCCATGTTGTGGTAGAAAAATTATTATGGATTTAGAATAATATTGGGAAACCTATGTATTGTATACATGGGTTTTTTTATTGAAATCATTTGTATCTATATAGGAATGAAAATAAAAACCAAAAAAATGAAATAAATTTTCTTAAAACTATGAAATACAAGGAAATACTTGGAATAAATCTATAAAAAAATAGAATTGATAAAAAAATATGAAAAAATATTGCAAAGAAAAAGTTTTCATGTTATTATTAATACATAAATTAAGAAAATAAATTTCAGAAACGAGGTAATCAAAAAAATGCTAGATAAGGTAAAGGGAAGACTAATAGTATCATGCCAAGCTTTAGAAAATGAACCTCTTCATAGTTCTTTTATAATGGGTAGAATGGCTAGAGCTGCTCAGGAAGGTGGAGCAGTTGGAATTAGAGCTCAAGGAGTTGATGATATTATTGAAATAAAAAAAGTTACTGGACTTCCTGTCATAGGTATTATAAAGAGAAATTACGAAGATTCAGATATATATATAACACCAACTAAAAAAGAAGTAGATGAGCTTTTAACAACAGGATGTGAAATGATAGCACTGGATGCTACTAATAGAGTTAGACCAAACAACGAAGATTTGAAAGAAATTATAAATTATATAAAAGAAAATAATGTTTTAGTAATGGCTGACATTTCAAATTATGATGAAGCTGTTAAGGCACAAGAATACGGTGTAGATTGCGTTTCAACTACATTATCTGGGTATACTCCATATACAGAAACTTTAGATGGTCCAGATTTTGTACTGATGGAAAGACTGGTTAAAGATTTAAAAATACCTGTAATAGCAGAAGGAAAAGTAAATACTCCACAAGATTTAAAAAAAGTATTTGAACTTGGAGTTCATTCATCAGTTGTAGGTTCGGCAATAACAAGACCACAATTGATAACAGAAAAATTTGTTAAAGCAATCGAAATTAATTAAAAATTAATTTATAAATTAAAAATTTATTATATTTAACTATATTTGAAAATTAAAATTGGAGGTAAAAATATGAGAACAACAGATATGAAAGGAATTTATTCAGCATTATTAGTTTCATTTGATAAGGAAGGAAATATAAACGAAAAAGGGTTAAGACAAATAATTAGACATAATATAGATGTTTGTAAAATAGATGGTCTTTATGTAGGTGGAAGTACAGGAGAAAACTTCATGCTTTCAACTGATGAAAAGAAAAAAATATTTGAAATAGCTAAAGATGAAGTGAAAGAAGAAATAAAGTTAATAGCTCAAGTTGGTTCAGTTAATTTAAAAGAAGCTGTAGAACTTGCTAAATTTACAACTGATTTAGGATATGATGCTATAAGTGCTGTTACACCTTTTTACTATAAATTCGATTTTGAAGAAATAAAACATTATTACAATACAATAATAAATTCTGTAGATAATAGATTAATAATATACTCTATACCATTTTTAACTGGTGTTGATATGAGTTTAGATCAATTTGGAGAATTATTTGAAAATGAAAAAATAATAGGTGTTAAGTTTACAGCAGCAGATTTCTACTTATTAGAAAGAATGAGAAAAACATTCCCAAATAAATTAATATTTGCAGGTTTCGATGAAATGATGTTACCAGCTACAGTTTTAGGTGTAGATGGAGCAATTGGTTCTACATTCAATGTAAACGGTGTCAGAGCTAGACAAATATTTGAACTAACTAAGAATGAAAAAATATCAGAAGCACTTGAAGTACAACATGTGACAAATGATTTAATAACAGATATATTAGGAAATGGTCTATATCAAACAATTAAATTACTACTTGAAGAACAAGGTGTTGAAGCTGGATATTGCAGACAACCTATGAAAGAAGCAACTGATGAAATGAAATCAAGAGCGAAAGAAATATACAGAAAGTATTTTTAATAAAAATACTTTTAGTATGGGAGGATTAGTCAAATGGTAGGATTTACTTGGATAGATTTTGCAATACTAGTAGTTTACTTATTGGCAGTTTTATTTGCAGGATTGTTATTTTCAAAGAAGGAAATGAAAGGAAAAGAGTTCTTCAAGGGTGATGGAACTATTCCATGGTGGGTTACATCAGTGTCAATATTTGCCACATTATTAAGCCCAATATCATTTTTATCACTAGCAGGTAATTCTTATGGTGGAACATGGATTTTATGGTTTGCACAATTAGGTATGTTTATAGCTATACCTTTAACAATAAAATTCTTCTTGCCACTATATAGTAGGTTAGAAATAGACACTGCATATGAGTACTTAGAAATGAGATATGAAAGTAAAGGTCTTAGAGTGCTTGGAGCTTTAATGTTTATAATATACCAAATAGGACGTATGTCTATAATAATGTATCTACCATCAGTAGTTTTAGCAGGTCTTACAGGAATACCTGTAAATGTGTTAATAATAGTTATGGGTGTAATAGCAATAATTTATTCATATACAGGTGGATTAAAAGCTGTTTTATGGACTGACTTTATACAAGGTATGGTACTAATAGTAGGTGTTACAGGTACGCTATTCTATCTAATATCAAGTATAAATGGTGGATTTGGAACAGTGATGGATACTCTTACAAGTGGTCATAAATTCTTAGCAACAAATGAAGTTATGTTTGATAAAAATATACTATCTACAAGTGCATTTATAATATTTGTTGGAGCTGGTCTTAATACTTTTTCATCATATGTATCAAGTCAAGATATAGTTCAAAGATTTACTACAACAACTGATATAAAACAACTTAACAAAATGACATATGGAAATGGTGTTTTATCAATGGGACTTGCAACAGTATTTTATCTAATTGGAACTTGTTTATTTATATACTATACTCAAAACCCAGATTTAGCTCAAACAGTTCAACAAGACCAAGTATTTGCATCATATATAGCTTATGAATTACCAGTAGGTATAACAGGAATACTACTTGCAGCAATATATGCAGCATCTCAATCAACTTTATCAACAGGACTTAATTCAGTTGCTACAAGTTGGACTTTAGATATACAAACTATTATAACAAAAGATATGAGTATGGAAAGACAAACTAAGGTAGCACAATATATATCATTGGGAGTAGGTATACTTTCTATAGTTGTTGCAATAATCTTAGCAAATGGAGAGATAAAGTCAGCATATGAATGGTTCAATAGTTTTATGGGTCTAGTTTTAGGAGTTTTAGCAGGAATATTTGTACTTGGTGCGTTTTGTAAAAGAGCAACTAAAATGGGAGCATATGTTGGATTTGCAGTATCAGCAATTTTAGTTGTTTATCTAAAATACAGAGTACCAGAAGTAACTTCTTGGGCTTATTCTCTAATAACAATAACTACTTCTGTAGTAGTAGGAACAGTATTTAGTGCAATAGAATCTAAAGTTAAAGCAAAAGTATATTTACCAAAAGCTGAAACTACAGTTTATTATGAAAAATAATATAGAATTTAAATAAGAAATTATCTTATAGAGTGACTAGATTAGAGTGATTAGATATATAAATAATCTAGTTACTCTATAAGAATGTATAAAGAACTTTATATGTAAAAAATTTGAAAGTAGAATGTATTTAAAATTATATAGGGAGATAGTGCTTATGATATTTGGAAGTATAAATCATAGTAAGACATATTCAACATTACATGAAGATTTGCTTAAGTGTTTTGAATATGCTAAAGAAAATTCATTGATAGATTACGAAAAAGGGACTCATACAATAGATGGTGATGACATCTTTGTAAATATCGTTGAGTATAAAACTTGTGAAAAAGAAGAAAGATTCTGGGAAGCTCATAAGAAATATATAGATGTACACTTGATGCTAGATGGATGTGAAAGAATATATTTGAATTTTATAGAAAATCTAGAGCAAAAGACATATGAGGAAGATGGTGACTTTCTACCTCTTGATGGACAAAATAATGGATATGTTGAACTTAGAAAAGGTGATTTCCTAGTATGTTATCCAGAAGATGCACATATGACAGCAATAAAAGTTTCAGAAAAAGAAAATATCAAAAAAGCTATTTTTAAGGTTTTGGTTAGATAATGAAAATTTATATAACCGCTAAGGCTGAAAATAGTGATTTAACTTTCAGCGATTAGTGAGATTTCGTAAATTTTAGTTAGATTACTATTTTCAGCCTTAGTTTTTTATAGGAAAGTTTAAATAGACATTAAAAAGTTTAGAATTGTATAGAGGAGTTAATTTATGGATAATATAGATGTATTTTTATTAATAGGACAAAGTAATGCTAGAGGTTTGGGAAATCCAAAAGACAGTGTTATTCCAAATGAGAATTGTTTTGAATACTTAAGTACTGACGAGATTATAAACATGAGATGTGAGTTAGAGACTTCTGAAGGGGATGGGACTATAGCACCTGCATTTTCAAATGAGTGGAATAGACTTACTGGTAATAAAGTTTGTTTTATACACAATGCAAAGGATGGGTCAAGAATAAAAAATTGGAATCATGATAATAACTGGTTTTTAGATGATACTATAGAAAAGTTTAATGCAGGGTGTAATACTTTAAGCAAGGATTATAAAATATCAAATAAATATGCTATTTGGATTCAAGGTGAAAGTGATGCAAAATATGGTAGTGATGTTTTATACTATAAAGAGAGTCTAAAAAAAATTGCATATAGACTTAAGGAAGAATGTATGATTGATAAAATGTTTGTTAGTTTAACTGGTTATTGGCTTGGAGAAGATGAATATTTTGTTAGAACAAGACGAATTGCAGCAGCGCAAGAATTTGCTTGTAATGAGTGTGACATATTAAGTATAGGAAGTAAAATTGCTATGAAATTTCATGATCAAGGTCTAACTATTGATGATGTACATTATAGTCAAGAAGGTCTTAATATGTTAGGAGAAGATTTATGTAAGAATATTTATAAATATCATATAACTGAGGAAAAAATTATATTAAAGGATACCATAGATTTATCAGAAGCGAGAAAATATATCTATGAGTTAGAAAAAATAAATAAAAAATTCATGTAATATAAAGTTTTAATTAGTAATATTGGTTATAAAAATAATTTGTATGGAGATATGTTATGAAAAATTACGTTTGTATAGATATTGGAGGTACTTCAATAAAATATGGATTTATTAGAGAAGATGGGTTAATAATCGATAAATCAAGTTTAGATACTGAAGCAAAAGAAAAAGGTGGACCAGGAATATTATCTAAAATAAAGAAAATAGTTAAAAAATATATGAAAGAAAATAATATTGATGGGATATGTATATCAACTGCAGGTATGGTTGACCCAATTGAAGGTAAGATAGTATTTGCGTTAGAAGAATTAATTCCAAACTATAAAGGTATGGAATTAAAGAAAGAGATAGAAAAAGAATTTAATATAAAATGTGAAGTTGAAAATGATGTTAATTGTGCTGGTCTTGGTGAAATGTGGCTTGGAGCAGGTAAGGAAGCAACTTCTTCTATCTGTATGACAATAGGTACTGGTATTGGTGGTTGTGTTATAATAAATAATAAGCTTATAAATGGATTTAGTAATAGTGCTGGTGAAGTAGGATATATGAATATGAATGGAAGTACTTTTCAAGAGTTGGCATCAACTAGTAGCTTGGTAAAAAAATTAGCAAAAATAAAAAATATGGATGAAAATGACCTAAATGGGAAAATAATTTTTGATTTAGCAAAGAATAATGACGAAGATTGTTTAAAAGAATTGGATAATATGATAAAATCATTAGCAATTGGTATTGCAAATATATGTTATGTAATAAATCCAGAAGTTGTAATTTTAGGTGGCGGAATAATGGCACAAGAAGAATTTCTAAAACCTAAAATAGATAGAGCGTTAAAGGAGATTCTTATAGAAAGAGTTTATAAAAATACTAATGTAGAATTTGCAAAGAGACAAAATGATGCAGGTATGCTTGGGGCATTATATAATTTTTTAAACAAAATATAGAGAATAGAAGGTTTTTTAATGAGTATTTTAGAACAATTAGAATCACCAACTTTTAAAGTCACAAAGTCAGATAAATTACTGATAGCTTATATAAAAGAAAATATAGAGGATGTATTTTATAAACCAATATCACAAATTGCTAAAGAGAGTAATATTGGTGAAGCAACTATAACTAGATTTGTTAAAAAAATGAAGTTTAATGGGTTGCAAGACTTTAAAGTTACTTTAGCACAAGAAATATCAAGTAGTAATAAAAAAAATATTATAAATAAGAATATACAAAATGATGAGCCAGCTTTAGATACAGCCAAGAAACTTTTAAACTCAAATATAACTACTTTAGAGAATACTGTTGAGATAATCAATAGTGTAGATGTTCATGATTGTGCAAGACTTATAATAAATGCTAAAAAAGTTTACTTTATAGGTATTGGATATTCAGGAATAATAGCACAAGATTCAAACTATAAGTTTATGAGAATTGGACTTAATTGTGTAAGTTTTGATAGTAGTCATACTATGATAATGATGTCTTCTATAATGGAAGAAGGAGATTTAATAGTTGCAATTTCTCATTCTGGCGAAACTGAAGAAATTATAAAAACTGTAAAACTTGCGAGAGCTAATAATGCTAAAATTATATCTATTACTGAAAATAAAAATTCTGAATTGAAGGATATTTCAGATGTGCACTTATCTTATGTATCAGGGGAAACTGTATTGGAAACAGGTTCAATATCTTCTAAATTAGCACAATTTTTTATTATTGATTTAGTATATACACAGGTAGTAAAAGAGCTTTCAAATGAAGCTATTGAAAGAAAAATCAAGACTACAAATGCTATAAAACTGTTTAAAAATGAATAAAATCAGATATTTGTAATACTTTATGTGGTTTTCTTAAAAATTTAGTAATGGGGAGATTTTACATGTCTAAATTAAAAGACTATGATATTAACAAAGTAATGCTTTTTAATAATTTATGTAGTGAAACTAAGAATCAACTTAAAGAAAAAGCTAAACTAAAAAGATTACAAAGAAAAGAAATTTTATTTTATGAAAAAGAACAATTAGACAGGGTATATGTACTTTTAGATGGGAAAGTATCTATTTTTAAGATAAGCGAAAATGGCGAGAGAAAGGTGATTTTTATATTAAATAATGGAGAAATTATAAATGACATTACCTTTGATTTTACTAAGAATTCTGCTGTTGGATGTGAGGCATTTGAAAATTCAATTGTGTTTTATTATAGTATTGAAGAATTTACAGAAATTATGAAAAATGATTTTCAGCTTACAAAAGATATTATTTCTTATATGGAGAGAAGGACAAGACGTTTATATAGACAGTTAAAAAATTCAATATCTATAAAAGTAGACAAGAAATTAGCAGCAAAATTATATAGATTAAGTAAAGAATTTGGAGTTTGTTGTGGAGAATGGACATTATTAAATGTAAATCTTACAGTTACATACTTAGCAGATATGCTTGGTTGTAAAAGAGAGACAGTTTCTAGAATGATAAAAGTATTGCAAAAAGAAGAACTTATAAAGATTGATAATAAAGGTTTTTATGTAAAAGAGAGCGAGCTATCAAAATACTTTAAAAATAATTAATTATAATTAAATAAAGGTATTATTAAGAGAATCTATGTATAGATTCTTTTTTATTTATCTAAAATGGTAATATTTACCTTAAGTTTATTGAAACAGCTGAGTTCTGATAGTATAATTAATTTAATATGAACAGTAAATATACAGATGTTGACACAGCTTCTATGCGCAGAAAGGGATGTATCAAAATGAAAAATAAAAAATTCATAGGTTATGCTTTAGGTTTGATTTTTATATGTGTATTTGTGATGTTTTCTCTTTGGGATTTTACCTATAATGTTAATTCACTAGTAGAAAAAAGCAAAAAGATGCATTTAGAAGAGTTATCATTGCAAAGTTCAAATACTATAAATGTTAAGCTTAATTCACTAACAAAGTTTATAAATAGTATTTCTAAAGTTATTTCAGAGTCAGAGGGTATGAAGAAAGAAGATATAATGAAATTATTAAATGATGTATCAAAGGAATCTGATTTTGAAAAAATCTACATTGCATATCCAGATGGTACAGCCTATACAGGTGATGGAAAGGTCTATAATATATCGCAACATAGCTATTTTAAGAAGGCAATGAAAGGGGAAAGCAATATTTCAGAAATCATAAAATCATCTGTTAACAATGAAAATAGTTTTATAGTAGCGTCTCCTATGTACAAAAATGGTGAAGTGATTGGAGTTCTGTATGGTTCTTATTATACAAGTAAATTAAGTGAATTTATAGATGTGACTAGTTTTAATGGAGAAGGGAGTACATATATATTTGAAAAGTCAGGAAATCTTGTCTTAAAATCTACTCCAGGAAAAACTGATGATGCCATAGATAATGTTAGTGGTTTTTTTGATTTTATTTATATTGGAGAAAATTACAGTTATAAAAACTTTATTGAAGATATATCAAATGAGAAAAGTGGATTTTTAGAATATAAATTTGAAGGAAAAGAGGAATATGCCACGTATACTCCAGTTGGTATAAATGATTGGTATGTATTGTCTTTTATTCCAAAGACTTTGATAGTGAAAGAGATTTCTAAGATAAATAAACTTGCAATTATATTAACAACTAAAAACTTCATAGCACTTTCAGTTTTGATTTTAATTGTATTTTATAAAGAGAAAAAATCCAAAGGAAAGCTTGTAAAAGCAAATTTAGAGATATCTTCACTAACTAACAATATACCAGGTGGTGTTTTTAAATGTAGTGTAGGTGAAAAATATGAATTTGTGTTTTTAAGTGATGGATTTATTGACCTGTTTGAATATACTAAAGAAGAGATAAAATCTATGTTTAATAATAATTTTTATGATGTAATTTATAAAGATGATGTAGATAGAGTGAAAAGGGAATTTGCACTTCAAATATTAGAATCAAAAGTAGTTGAAATAGAGTATCGAATGATTACTAAGAGTGGTAATTTTGTGTGGGTTGTAAATAAGTGTGAGCTAATAAAAGATTCTGATGGAAAAGAGTATTTCTACTGTGTGTTGGTTGATGTAACAGATTTAAAAAGAGCAGAAGAAGAACTTAAGATTAATGAAGAAAGGCTTAGAATAGCCTTATCCAAGACATCTAACATAGTATTTGACTATTATGTGCATACAAAATCTATACATATCTCTAGTGATATCTCTTTAATATATGGAGTACAAAAAAATATTGAAAATGGTATAGAATATTTTATAGATTCTGGGATAATACATCCTGACTTTGTTGATGTGTTTAAAGAATCTTTTAACAAAATAGAAAAAGGTGAAGAAAGTGTAGTATCTGTAATAAAAACAAAACTAGTCAATGGGAAATATATATGGAATAGAATGACTCTAACTAATCTATTTAATGGAGCAGAAATTCCAATTAGAGCGATAGGTCTATTAGAAGATATAAATGAGCAAAAAAAAGCTGAAATGCAATATAATCAAGAAGAACAATATAGAAAAGCTATGTTGTCTGAAGCAATTGCTATATATGAAATTAATTTTTCTCAAGATAAATTTATATCAAGCAATATAAAGCCTAATAATAATTTAGGTTTAAGAACTACTGGAAAATATTCTGAAGTAATGGAGGATATTGTTGACGATATAGTTTTTATTTCAGATAGGGAAAACTTTAAAAAAGTATTTTATTATGAAAATATCTTAGATTCATATAATAAGGGAGTAAATGAGTTAAAGTTAGAGTATCGAAGATATGACAATGATGGTAAGATTTTGTGGGAACTTTGTACAATGCATTTACTTAAAGACCCACAAAGTAATAAACTTAAAGGATTTGCGTACATTAAAGATATAGATAAACAGAAAAAAGAAGAGATTGAGCTTAAATTTAAAGCTGAACGTGATATATTAACAGGAATTTATAATAAAGGTACAACTGAAACTCTAATAAAGAGGTTTTTAAGTTTAGACAAGGCTAAAGAAAGTAGTCATGCATTTTTTATTATTGATTTAGATGATTTCAAAGCCATTAATGATAATTTAGGACATGTCTTTGGTGATAAAGTTTTAGTTGAAGTCTCAAAAAAATTGACTTCTATTTTTAGAGAAGATGATATAATTGGACGTATTGGTGGAGATGAATTTGTAGTTTTCATAAAAAATATGAAGAATATGAAATTTATTGAAAACAAAGCGATTGAGTTATGTAATGCATTTAGAAATTATTATACTGGAGTAAATAAGTCATATAAAGTTTCTTGTAGTATTGGAATATCTATTATGCCAAATCATGGAACAACTTTTATTGAATTATATGAAAAAGCAGATAAAGCTCTTTATTATTCAAAAAAACAAGGAAAAGATAGATTTATTATATTTAATGACTCTATTTAAAGTTTAAATGCAAATGGAGGGTTTAAATATTTAAATAGAAAGAATATTAAGTTAAATAAGAATACTTTAACTATCTTGATATGATTTAGTTATAAATGGAGGAATACTATGAATGGAAAATATAGATTTACTATTACTATGGTTATTTTTTTACTTATATTAAATACATCATTTGTTTTAGCCGCTTCTGAGAAAGAAAAAGTGAGAGTTGGATATTGGCCTAGTTATGGAATTTCTATTACAAAAGATGGTCAGTTATATGGATATACATATGATTATATGAATGAAATAGCTAAAATAAATAATTGGAAATTAGAATATATACCTTGTGGATGGGGTCAAGGTCTAGAAATGCTTAAAGAGGGACAAATTGATATATTTGGAGCATTGCAAAAGGATGAAGAACGTGAAAAATACTATGATTATACGAATTTAAATTTTGGATATGAATATGGAGCATTGTATGTGAACTCCAAAAACAATACAATATCTTATAATAATCTAAAAGAGATTGATGGAAAAGTAGTAGGTACAGTTTCAGATAATCATTTTAAAAGTGTATTTGATGAATACTGTAAAAAAAATAAAATATCTGTAAAATATAAGTACATAGAAGGTGCAGAAGAACTTCAAAGAGAACTTGAAAAAGGAACCATTGATATGATACTTACAGGAAGCATTAGAGATATACCAAATACAAAGGTAGTATTACGTTTTTCATCAGAGCCTGTCTATTATGCAACAACTAAGGGAAACAAAAAAATACTAGATGGTTTGAATTATGCATTAAATGAGATTAAGCGAGAAGATATATATTATGATGGTAATTTATTTAATAAACATTATAAAGATACTGCAATAGCCACAGAAGTATTTACTTTGGAGGAAAAAGAATATATAAAGAAACATCCTATAATAAAAGTTGTATCAGGCCCTGATACATCACCACTATCTTTTTATGATAAAAATACAAATTCCTACAAAGGTATATCAATAGATATATTAAAATCAATTTCAAATAACTCAGGTTTAAAGTTTGAGTATATAAAGGTAGATAATTTTTCTGAAGGTTTAAAAATGGTTGAAAATGGTGAGGTAGATATCTGTGCAAATATGTTTATGTCACGGAGTACTGAGTTAGAGCATAATATTGTATTTACTGATGGATACCTTGAAACTACTATGTTAGGTTTGGCAAAAAATGATATTAGAATGAATGAAAAAACTAAGGTAGCAATGATTAAATGGACAGGTATAGAATCATTCGTAAAAGAATATTATCCAAATCAAGAAGTAAGTTTTTATCCAAATGCTAGTAAATGTATTGAAGCTGTCAAGAAAGAAGAATGTGATGTATTTATAGTAAGCAACTATATACTAAATAATATAATTAATACTGAAGAATTTGATGAGCTTATGTTTATGCCAATAAAAAATCAAGTCGTGGATATTGGAATAGGGGTTTCTGGAAAAGCAAATCCTGCATTGTTGTCAATACTCAACAAATCTATTAATAGAGTTACAGAAGAAGAGGTTGCAATTGCAATTACAGGTAGTACAAAGTACTTAGAACATAAGGTCACTCTATTAGATTTTATACAGCATAATATTATGGCATTTGTTTTAATAATATCATTTCTTATATTTATAGTTTTTGGAATATTTATTGTAAATTATAAGATACAAATGAATAAATTAAAAAAGATAGCATATGTTGATGAAGTAACAGGCATAAGGAGTTTACTAAAATTTAAAATTGATGCTAACAAGCTTTTTGAGAAATATGGAACAGATAACTTTGTTATATATTATATCAATATAGATAAATTTAAATATATAAATGATATGTTTGGTTTTGAATTTGGAGATAATATTTTAAAATACATAGCAAAAAAAATAGGTGAAAATGTTTTTAAGGATGAAATATATGCAAGGTTATCAGACGATAGATTTATTGTAATGACTAAAAAAAGTAATATAGAAAATTTAAGAAAAAGAGCAAATGATTTTTTTGAGATTGTCAATAATGATAAAAAAAATACATTTAAAATAGATATAATACTTAAATGTGGAGCATATTTAATTGATAAAGAAGATGTAAATATTGATGTAATGATTGATAGAGCTAAGATAGCTTGCCAAACAATAGAAACCAATTATAAAAGTAAAGTTGCTTTTTATGATGATAAAATAAGGATTTCTATACTTCATGAAAAAGAAATTGAAAATAATATGGATAATGCACTTTTAAATAAAGAATTTGTAGTTTATTTGCAACCTAAAATTAACCTTATAACAGAGGAGGTTGTAGGTGCAGAGGCTCTTGTTCGTTGGATTCATCCAATTAAAGGAACTATACCACCTAATGATTTTATTCCACTATTTGAGAAAAATGGATTTATAGAAAAACTTGATTTGTATGTTTGGGATAATATATTTAGTACAATGTCAAAATGGATAAAAAATGGAATAAAGCCACAACCAATTTCTATAAATGTATCAAGAATTCATTTAAATAATAGAAATATAGTAACTAGTTTAAAATCTTTAATAAATAAGCATAATATACCAGCACATCTAATAGAACTTGAGTTAACAGAAAGTTTATTTTTGTCAAATATAAGTATGATTTTAGATATTTTAAATGATTTACATGATATTGGATTTATCGTATCTATGGACGATTTTGGAAGTGGATATTCTTCGCTCAGTCTTTTGAAAAAATTGCCAATTGATGTATTGAAGATTGATAGAGAATTCTTAAATGAGACAATTACATCTGTACGTGGAGAAAAGGTTATAAAGAATATAATTACATTAGGTAAGGATTTAGATATGCTAATTGTAGCTGAAGGAATAGAAACTGAAGGTCAATTAAATTTATTAAAAAATGCAGGTTGTGATATTGGACAAGGATTTTACTTTGCAAGACCTATGGATATAGAATCTTTTGAAAAGCTTGTATTTAAAAGAATAGATTTTTAATTTAAAGTTATAAATAATAAAAAAATATTACTAGAGCTGAATAAGCTATAGTAATATTTTTTTTATTATTTTTAAAACTGTGATAATTATCACAGAAGTATCTAAAAGAAAGTGTTAAGATTTAAACAAGATAATAAGCAAGCAAAACTAAAATATAAGAAAGGTGATAAAAATGAAATTAAAATTAGATTCATCCAAATTCAATGAAGGTCTGAATTCCCTAAAAAAAGACTACAAAATATTTGCACCAGTCATAATGCCATTTAAAGGTACTTTTTCAGATACTGACATGATAAGATACAAGGAAGTAAGCACTTTTGAAGAAATGGAATTTGCTCAAAAATCAAACTTTTCACCAAAAGAAGTAGTGCTTCCTATCAATCAAGTCTTATTTTACTTTACTGAAAAAGAATTTAAGGAAAGCGATTTAGACAATAAAAAGATTTTAATTTTTCTAAGAGCTTGTGACATAAATGGAATAAAGAGACTCGATGAAATATATTTAAATAATGGAGAAGAAAAAGATTATTTTTATAAACATATTAGAGAAAAAATAAAATTTGCACTTGTAGGATGTAAAGAGAGTTTTAGAAATTGTTTTTGTGTAAGTATGGATTCTAATAAAACTGATAACTATTCACTTGGATTGAATATAGAAGGAGAAAAATTGTACTTAGATATAAAAGACAATGAATTTGAAGTGTTTAATGGAGAGCCAGCAGAATTTGATGTCAGTCATGTAACGGAAAATTTAATTTCTGTAGATGTACCAGAAAATATTGATTCTAATGAGATGATAGGAAATCCAATATGGGATGAATATGACACAAGATGTATTGGATGTGGAAGATGTAATTTTGTATGTCCGACATGCTCATGCTTTACAATGCAGGATATTTTTTATAAGGAAAATGAAAATGTAGGAGAAAGAAGAAGAGTTTGGGCTTCATGTCAAGTAGATGGATATACAGATATAGCAGGTGGAAATTCTTTCAGAAAAAAACAAGGAGAAAGAATGAGATTTAAAACTATGCATAAAATAAATGATTTCAAAAAAAGATTTGGATATAACATGTGTGTTGGGTGTGGAAGATGTGATGATGCCTGTCCACAATATATATCATTTTCAAAATGTATAGAAAAAATAAATGATTTAGTAACTAGTAAGGAGGAGATATAAATGAACTCATATATACCAGTAAGTGCAAAAATACTAGATATAGTTAAACATACTGATAAAGAATGGACATTTAAAGTGAATTGCAATACAAAAGGGGTACTGCCTGGAAAATTCTATGAAATATCTATACCTAAATATGGTGAAAGTCCAATATCAGTATCAGGATATGGAGAAGATTATATTGACTTTACAATAAGAAATGTAGGTAAAGTTACTAGTGAACTATTCAATTATAAAGAAGGGGATTCGTTTTTTATAAGAGGACCTTATGGAAATGGATTTGATGTATCTTTATATGAAGGAAGAGAAATCGTAGTAGTAGCAGGAGGGAGTGCATTAGCTCCTGTAAGAGGAATAGTTGAATATTTTTATAACAACAAAGATAAGTGTGAAAAGTTTAAATT
Source organism: Clostridioides sp. ZZV14-6154 (assembly GCF_020657785.1). Taxonomy (NCBI): domain Bacteria; kingdom Bacillati; phylum Bacillota; class Clostridia; order Peptostreptococcales; family Peptostreptococcaceae; genus Clostridioides; species Clostridioides sp. ZZV14-6154. The sequence goes on from NZ_JAGWCY010000002.1 coordinate 582,645, forward strand.
AATAGTAGGATTCAAATCACCAAAAGATGTCCTATTTGCAGACGACTTAAAAAGATGGAATGAAAAACTAGATGTTTTAGTTACTGTGGATGGAGCGGATGATGGCTATAGTGGAAATGTAGGGTTAGTAACAAAGTATATCCCAGATTTAGATATAAAAGATATAAATAATACTTCTGCAATTGTAGTTGGTCCTCCAATGATGATGAAATTTACAGTAGGAGAGTTTTTAAAAAGAGATTTAGACGAAAAAAATATTTGGGTTTCTTATGAAAGAAAAATGTGTTGTGGAATAGGAAAATGTGGACACTGTAAGATGGATGATACTTATATATGTTTAGATGGACCAGTATTTGATTATTCATATGCTAAAAATCTTATTGATTAGGGGGTGGAGTTTGTGATAAGAGATTTAAATACTAAAAAAGTAATGAAAAATGCTTACAGAATTACAAAAACAAAATATAAAACTTCTTTAAGAGTTAGAGTACCAGGAGGTCTTATTGACCCTGAAAGTTTAATCACAGTTTCTAAGATTGCAAATGAATATGGTAATGGTCAGATACACATAACTACAAGACAGGGATTTGAAATCTTAGGAATAGATATGGAAGACATGGAAGAAATAAACAATATCATACAACCTGTTATTGAAAAGATGAATATAAATCAAAATGAGAAAAATGCAGGTTATCCAGCAGCAGGTACGAGAAATATAGCTGCCTGTATAGGTAATAAAGTCTGTCCAAAAGCGCAGTATAATACAACTGAATTTGCAAAAAAAATAGAAAAAGCAATCTTTCCAAATGACTTACATTTTAAAGTAGCCTTAACTGGATGTCCAAATGACTGTATAAAAGCTAGAATGAATGATTTTGGAATTATAGGAATGACATTGCCACTATATGAAAAAGATAGATGTGTGAATTGTGGAGCGTGTGTAAAAAAATGTTCAAAATTATCTGTTGGGGCGTTAAAAACAGAAAATAATAAAGTAGTAAGAGATGGAGATAAGTGCATAGGTTGTGGAGAATGTGTACTGAATTGCCCAACAAATGCATGGACTAGAGATGAAAAAAAATACTATAGATTAGCTATAATGGGTAGAACAGGGAAGAAAAATCCAAGACTAGCAGAAGATTTTCTTTTATGGGCAGATGAAGACAACATAATAAAAATAATACTTAATACTTACAAATATGTAGAAAAGTATATAGATAAAGACGCACCAGGAGGGAAAGAGCATATAGGATATATAATTGACAGGACTGGATTCATGGAATTTAAAAAATGGGCACTTGAAGGTGTACAATTTGAAGAAATAACTAAAGTACATGAAAATATATACTGGAGTGGAGTTAAATATCTATAATTAATAAAAACATATATTTAAATAAATTATAAATTTAATAGAAGGAAGAGGGAATTATGCATAAAGAAACTTTGGATAAATTAACTAATGCAGCTATAAATAAAATAAATTTATTAAATACAAGTAAGATAAAATATTTAGTGTCTTCTGCTTTTGCAGGACTTTATGTAGGTATTGGTATACTTTTGATATTTACTATTGGAGGAATTTTGATAGATGCAGGTTCTCCTATGACAAAGATAATGATGGGATTATCGTTTGCAGTAGCACTTAGTTTAGTTGTAATGACAGGAACAGAACTGTTTACTGGAAATAATATGGTAATGTCTGCAGGCATGCTAAATAAAGGGGTAAGTATAAAAGATACTTCTAAAATATGGATATACAGTTGGGTAGGAAATTTAATAGGAGCTTTGATTTTAGGTATAATGTTTGTAGGAACTGGTTTAGTAGATAAAGGTCCTGTAGCAGAATTTTTTGCAACTACAGCAGCAGCCAAAGTATCTATGCCGTTTATGTCTCTTTTCTTTAGAGGAGTTTTGTGTAATATTTTAGTTTGTGTCTCAGTTTTATGTTCATTTAGAACTAATAACGATAGTGCAAAAATAATTATGATATTCCTATGTTTATTTGCTTTCATAACAACAGGGTTTGAACATAGTGTGGCAAATATGACAATCTATAGTGTTTCATTATTTTCTCCAACAATTCAAACAGTTAGTATTGGAGGAGCTATTTATAATTTAGTAGCTGTAACACTTGGAAACATTGTTGGAGGAGCTTTATTTATGGGACTTGGTACTTATATACTAGGTAAAGAAAAAATTAAACAAGTTTGCTAAATAAATCTTATAACGCTCTCAATAAGTACAAATATCGTATTATTGAGAGCGTTGTTTTTAATTTTTAAAAAAATATTTGAAAGAAAAAAAGTATGATGGCATATGAATATATATGATGTATGTGATTATAAAGTTCGTTAAATTATGAATTAAAATTAGTATTATAAATAAAAAGTTAGAAGCCTCACGTAGAAAAGATGATTTTGAATACAATAATAAGTGTGATAAAATTGACTTTGTTGAAATTTTGAAGGAGGTATTTGATGACAAAAAAATTAATAATATCAAAAACTAAATTGTTTATTTTTATAATAGCATTTATATCTGCATTTATAGCTCTATTTGGAAGTAAAAATACACTTATAGGTGTGGCTATAGTAACAGCTATGCTAATGCTTTTGGAAAGAGATTTAACTATTTCTCCAATTAAAAATTTACTAAAGTACTTGATAATAAATGTAATGTTAGGAGTATTATCGTTTTTTGCAGTACAAAATATGTATTTAGGAATTTTATTAAATTTTATAGCATTATTTATAATAGGATATTTATTTAGTTATGACTTGAAAAGGGCTGTATATGTACCTTTTGGTCTTATGTATATATTTATGATAAGTATACCTGTAGGATTAAGTGAATTTCCTATAAGATTATCAGCTTTAGCGAGTGGTTCACTTGTCATAATGATTGCTCAATTTGTTATGAATAGAAATAGAATGAAAAAAATTGGTGACAAAGAATTAATATCTATATGTGATGAGTTGTTGGAAAAAATAAATCTTTTAAAAAATATTATGAACAATGATAATTCTGTAAGTAAGTCTAATATGAGAAAAATAGATAGTTGTAATTACACAATAAATTCTATATCAAAAGGTCTTAAAATGGTTATATTTGATAATAGAAAAGATGACTTTTTTATTAGTATTAAAGGAATGGATATAATAAATATCTTATTTTCATTAGAAAGAATAAGTTTAATCTTAGATAGATATAAAGCAGATACTAAGGAATTTGAGGATGAAGACATAAAAAATATTCTAGAAGAAAGTAGTACAAATGGTAAAGAAGATGTTTTAGTTGTAGTATCTAAAGAAGTAAATTATATCAAGATGTGCTTAGAAAATAAAGATAATATAACTGATAAAGAAATACTTGGATTTAGAGATTATGTTATCGTTCAAGATACTAAAAATATAAATTTGAAAGAAATTTACAGTGTTTTAGAAAATCTATATGAATTTTTATTAGAATACAAAAAGGTAAAATCAAAAGAGGAAAAAAGAGCTGAAAGAAAAATAAAGATACCACATGAGTTTAAAAGAATATCAATATATAAGCAACATTTTAATTTAAAATCTATAAGATTTTCTTATGCAATAAAAATCGCTTTGGCTACAGCAATATCAGGTTTTATTATGGATTATTTTCACTTAAAAGATGGAAGATGGATAATGTTAACTGTATTTTCATTAACACAACCTTATGCAGAGAATTGTTTGCAGAAATCCAGAAAAAGAATAGAAGGTACACTAGTAGGAGCGGTAATATTTATTGTTTCATTTTCAATAATAAAAGATAACACATTAAGGTCATTAATAGTACTTTTAGCAGGATACATAAACTCATATGTAGTTGATTATAGAAAATTGATAGTGTGTGTAACTGTTTCAGCTCTTGGTTCCGCAGCAGTTATGGGAGACCCTAATGTTTTAACTATGAGTAGAATTTCATATGTGGTATTAGGTGCAATTATTGCATTAATAATAAATAAATTTGTTTTACCATATGATGCAAAAATGGGGTATCAGCATGTTATAGATGTGTATAAAGGTATAGTTAAAAATATAATTAATGAAGTTAATAAATCTATTGAAAACTCAACCAATGTTCATTATATAAAGAATCTATTATTAGTGCCATCACTTATTGAAGATAGACTTATGTTGATAAATACTATATACAAAGATGAACGTCAAGATGATTTCTTAGAAAATCAACAATTACTAATAAGTAATATGTACAATTTATATATAAATGTCAAAAAGAATAATATTAGAGATGAAGATGTAGAAAGAATATTGAGAGATACTAGTTATATTTCAAATTATGATGCTGATAAATATGATGAAGGAAGAAGTGTAATTTTAGATAGTATTGAAAATACAGTAAGCTTGGGCGATAAAATAATTTGTCTCAATTTACTTCAAACTTTAAATGGTGTAAAAGAGATGTATAGAATAAGTAATACCAGTAAAATGTTAGTGCAAGAAGTTGCATAATTTTCTAATCTAATTAAATTATATAATAAGTCATAGCTTTAAAGCAAAGTATATGACTTTTTCTTTTATACAATGTTAAAAGAAAATAGTATATTAAAAACAAAAAACATATAGTTATGAATTTTGTGTGAAAAAGGTTAAAATATTGATTTTTTTCATTAGTTGAAAAAACAATTTACTTAGGATAAACTATAATAGTATTCAAATATTATGGGGGTTAGATTTATGAGTAAAGATGTAAAGGTAAAGCGTGATAAGAAATATGATACATTTAGTATAACTATGGAACTTGAAAGACCTTTACTTTATGATGAGGTTGAAAACGAAGATGATAAAAATGATAATAGAAAATTTAATATAAAAAAGAAAATATTCATGGGAATAGGTATACTGTTTGTATTGATTCTGCTTAGTTTTTTCATATGGATAAACAAAACATATGAACCTCAAAAACTAGCAAAAGAAGCACTAGTTAGTAATAGTAAAGTCGAGGTAACCATAAATGAAAATATTTCATTTACACCTAAGGGTAGAAAAGTTTCTAAAGGTCTAATTTTTTATCCAGGAGCTAAAGTAGAAATTGAATCATATGCACCACTTGCAAGAAAAATAGCAGAAAGTGGATATGAAGTGGTAATTGTAAAAATGCCACTTAATCTAGCTATACTTGGAACTAATAAAGCACAGAAAGTTATGGATTCTTACAGTAACATAGAACATTGGGTAATAGGAGGGCACTCATTAGGCGGAGTTGTTGCATCTAATTTTGCACGTGACAATAAATTAATTGATGGAGTTGTGTTTTTATCTTCTTATCCAATGGGCAATGAACTAAGACAGTTAGGCAAAAAGGTTATATCTATATGGGGAAGTAAAGATGGAGTAGTTAACTTTAAAAACCTTATAGAAGCAAAAGAAAAACTTCCTGATGATACAACTTATGTTGAAATTGAAGGGGGAAATCATGCACAATTTGGAGATTATGGAAAACAAAAGGGCGACAATGATGCTATTATAAGTCAAGAAAAACAGCTTAAGATTACTGCAAATAGTATTATTAAATTTTTAAATAATATATCTTAAACAAAAGCTTGAAGTTTATAATATATATAAAGTATTATTTTAAGTAGATATTATTAATATAATAAAACTAAGATTGGATTACAAGGGGGATTTTAATATGGAATATGATATGCCACTTTATAGACCACCAAGTGAGGCTTATAGTCTTATAATACAAGTCACACTAGGATGTTCTCATAATAAATGTACATTTTGTAGCATGTACAAATCAAAGAAATTTAAAATAAAACCATTAGAAGTAATAAAAAATGAAATTGATATATTTAGAAGACATTATAAAAATGTAGACAGAATATTTTTAGCAGATGGAGATGCATTGATAATACCAATGGAAAAATTAAGAGATATAATATTATATATAAAAGAAGTTTTTCCAGAGTGTGAAAGAATTACTCTATATGGCTCTCCTAAGTCTATAGAGAAAAAAACTGATGATGAACTTAAAGAGTTAAAAGAACTTGGTGTTAAGATGATTTATCTAGGACTTGAAAGTGGAAATGATGAGGTATTAGAAGATATTAAAAAAGGATTTAATAGCGAACAACTGATAAAAGTTGGTAGAAAAGTTAAGAAAAATGGTATTAAATTATCAGCTACTGTAATAGCAGGTCTTGGAGGAACTAAAAAAACACATCAACATGGAGTTGATACAGGAAAAATGCTAGGAGCAATTTCCCCAGATTATGTAGGTGTATTGAGTTTAATGGTAGAACCTAATACTGAACTTTACGATTTACTTCAATCTGGTGAATTTAAAGTATTGGAAGATAAGGCTGTACTACAAGAAATTAAAGAAATGATAAAAAATATAGATACCAATGAAAAAGTTGTATTTAGAAGTAATCATGCCTCAAATTATGTTAACTTAAAAGGAATATTACCTGAGGATAAACAACGTCTAATTGATGAGATAGATTATTATCTAAGTAACTTAAAATTAAAAAGAGAAGAATATAGAAGATTGTAAAATTTAAATATCATTAATATATATGTGTAGATGTAAAATATTTAAATTATCTAGATTTTAAGTGGGGTGTCTCAGAATGAACTTTTTAGTTCATGAGGCACTCTTTTTTGTATGAAATCAAATATATTTTCATCATTTCAACAATGAAAAGGAGGCTTATCTCTATTTTGAGACAGCTCCTTTTTTGTTAAGGAATATAATTATGAAATCATAGAAAAAATCTATCAATAATGATAAAAATATGCACTGGATTAATAGATTTCCACGCATTATAATAGAGACATAAATTTAAATTACAAAAACTATAAACATAAAAACGTGTGGAGGAATAGAAATGAAAATATATCAAAATATCTTTGAACCATTAACTATAAAAAGGATGAATGTAAAAAATAGAATAGTTATGCCACCAATGGGAACAAACTTTGGTGGAGAAAGTGGAGAATTTAAAGATGAGCACATTAAATATTATGAACAAAGAGCTAAAGGTGGAACTGGACTTATAATTGTAGAAAATGCTTGTGTAGATTTTCCTTTAGGTTCTAATGGAACTACACAAATAAGAATAGACCATGACAGATACATACCTGCCTTATATAAGCTAACTGAGAATTTACATAAACATGGTGCATGTGTAGCTATACAAATTAATCATTCAGGTGCTTCAGCTATGCCAGAGAGAATAAATGGATTAACTCCAGTATCTTCTTCTAATATACCTTCAAAAAATGGAGGAACAATACCCAGAGAATTAAAGAAAGAAGAAATCCTAAATATAGCTAAAAAATATGGGAAGGCAGCAAAAAGAGCTCAAATAGCTGGTTTTGATGCTGTAGAGATACACGCTGGGCACTCATATTTAATAAGTCAATTTTTATCTCCAATTTACAATAAGCGTACAGATGAATTTGGTGGAAGTCTTGAAAATAGAGCGAGATTTGCAAAACTAGTAATTGATAAAGTTAGAGACGAAGTGGGAGCATTATTTCCTATATCTTTAAGGGTAAGTGCTGATGAATTTATAGAAGGAGGAAATACTTTAGATGATACTTTAAAGCTTCTTGAATATTTAAATGAAGAAGTAGATATATATAATGTATCAGCAGCATTAAATGATTCTATACAATTTCAAATCGATACAATGACATTAGAAGATGGGTGGCGTTCATATATGTCTAAAGCAGTTAAAAAAAGATTTGGAAAAGCAACAATAATAACTGGAAATATAAGAAACCCAGAAATAGCATCAAAAATACTTAAAAATAATGAAGCGGATTTTATAGGTATGGGAAGAGGGCTTATAGCTGACCCTAATTGGGTTGAAAAAGTGCAAAATGGAAAAGAAGATTCAATAAGAAAGTGTATTTCATGCAATATAGGATGTGCAGGTAATAGAATTGGAGCAAATAGACCTATAAGATGTACAGTAAATCCAGACTTAATAAATGAAGAAGAATATAAACAGAGAAAAGTAAATAAGACAACAAATGTAGTTGTTGTAGGTGGAGGAACGGCTGGTCTTGAAGCCGCAGCCACAGCAGCAGAGGTGGGATGTAATGTATTTTTATTAGAAGAAAAAGTAGATATAGGAGGGCTTGCTGAGACAATATCAACTTTTCCAGATAAAAGTAGAATAAATGATTTTCCAAAGTATTTAAAACAGAGAGTTAATAAATTAAAAAATTTAATTGTTTTTAAAAATACAAAAGCTGATATTAAATTTATAGAAAATTTAAAACCCGATATAATTATAAATGCTACAGGTTCAAAACCATTACTTCCACCAATAACTGGTTTGTTGGATAGGATAGACCAAGAAAATGGAAAGGTGAGTTCAATATTTAAGCTATTTAATGATATAGAAGATTTTAAAATAAAAGACTTAGAAAATAAGAAAGTAGTAGTTGTGGGTGGTGGAGCTGTTGGATTAGATGTTGTAGAATTTTTCTCGGAAAATAAGGCTAGAACTTCTATAGTTGAGATGTTACCAGTGGTAGGAAAAGATTTAGACCCTATAACAAAGGTTACAATGATGAAGATGTTAAAAGATTACAATGTTGATGTTTATACAAATACAGCATTATTGGAAGTTGAGGATGATAATTTTAAAGTTAAGAAGGATAAAGAAGAGTTATTGCTAGATTTTGATTATGGATTTATATGTTTAGGAATGAAATCTAATAATCCAATTTTGAATGATTTAAAGAAACATTTTGAAGCTAAAAATGTGGAAGTTATAAATATAGGAGATAGTAAAATAGCTAGAAGAATAATAGATGGAGTTAGAGAAGGAAGAAATATAATAACAACTTTAGAAAAGTTAAATCTTCTATGATAATAGATAAAAAAGACAATTTTAGAAAAGTCAAATCTTTTGTAGAGAATAAATAATAAAAATAAAGTAATCTTAGAAAAGTTAATTCATCTTTGTTTTATAACTTTAGTACTATTTTTAATTTTAACTATATCAAAGAGTACTATTGGTAATATAGTAGATTTAAGGGAATTCCTAAAAAGATTTCCCTTAAATCTCGTTTTAAGATAAATTAGTCATAAAATATTAAACTAATTTATCAATAGCTCCTGATTGAATATGTTGAATATTTGATTGGATTTTTTCATATGACCAATCCCACCACTTAATTTTTAATAATTTTGAAATTATATCATCGTTAAATCTTTTCTTTATAATTTTTGCAGGTATTCCACCAACAATAGAATATGGAGGGACATCATTAGTAACTACAGCTCCTGTTCCAATAATTGCACCATCACCAATTTTTACACCTGACATAATTACAGCATCATAGCCTATCCATACATCATTTCCAATTACAATATCACCCTTATTGTCCCAAGCATCTGTTATATGATTTATGTCTAAACCCCAGTCTTCATAAAAGATTGGAAATGTATAAGTAGAGAGTGATTTCATTGTGTGGTTTCCACTAGTCATTAGAAACTTTGCTTTACATGCAATTGAACAAAATTTTCCGATTATTAATTTGTCATTGTTTATAGGATACTGATATAGTACATTATTTTTTTCAAAATCTCTTGGGTCATTATAAAAGTCGTTATATATTGTATAATCTCCAACTTTTATATTGTCTCTTGTAATCACATTTTTAAGATATACAGTTTGATAATCGTTACTTCTTGGATATATTTTATCTGAATTTGGAATAGTCATGTTTAAATCTCTCCTTTATATTATGTTATTTTCCTGACTATCCCATTATTACAATACATCTCTTCATAGAATCACTCCTTACATATTACTTATTTATAGTTTATTATTTTATTTTCAATAAAATATTTTTAACTAAGTCGTATTTTATGATAATTGTCTATTTATTTGATTATATCAAAGTGATAAAAAATTACAAGTATTTAAGATATACTAAATAGAAAGTATTTTTTATTAAGTTAAATAACGTTATTATTGAATTAAACTTTAATTTTCAATAGTGATTTGACTAGAATATATTGGGTATGATAGAATTATGCTTATATAAATATTTATGTAGTATTTATGTAAATTTATTATCTATATTATATAAATAGATAGTATTTATATGTATTTATTTTTTAGGAGGTTTTATTATGAGTCGACTAGAGAGACTCGAAATGAAGAAAGTAGAAACTAAGCATTTACAACAATTCAATCAATTGTTACGTTATGTATTTCAAGTGACAAACCATGATTTACAACAAGTAGGTTGGGAGGAAAGAGAAATAACCCTTGCTAAACTACCTGTATTAAGACAAGCAGATGTATTTGGTTGGTTTGATGAGGATAAATTAGTATCTCAAATAGCTGTTTATCCATTTAAAATCAATATATTTGGTCAAGAATACGATATGGGTGGTCTTACTGGTGTTGGAACATATCCAGAATATTCTAATTTAGGTCTTATGGATAAATTGATGCGACAAGCATTAACAGATATGAGAGAAAGAAAACAATCTATATCTTATTTATTTCCATACTCAATTCCATATTATCGTCGTAAGGGATGGGAAATAATATCAGATAAGATATCTTTTGAAATTAAAGATACTCAGTTACCAAAACCTAAAGTGGTATCAGGAGAAGTTGAGCGTGTAAGTATAGAACACGAAGATGTCAGAAATGTTTATGAACGCTTTTCTAAAAAGAGCCATGCGTCTATGATTAGAAGTGAGTTAGCATGGGAAGAATACTGGCGTTGGGATTTAGATGACTTAACATGTGCAATTTATTATGATAAAAACCATGAAGCACAAGGTTATGTGTTATATTGGATTTCTGATGAAATATTCTATATTAAAGAAATGGTATTTGTAGAAGAAGAGGCACGTACAGGATTATGGAATTTTATAAGTGCTCACTTTTCAATGATAAATAAAGTGGTTGGGAATACATATACAGATGAACCATTGGCATTTTTACTTGAAGATGGAGATATAGAAGAAAATATAAAACCATACTTTATGGGTAGAATTGTTGATATAGAACAATTTATAAACCAGTATCCATTTAAAGAACAGGAAAATGAAGTAAAGTTAGTCTTTCAATTAGAAGACCCTTTATTAGATTGGAATACAGGAGTGTTTACATTAAATGTTTCTAAAGAGGGTAAAGGTATGTTAATTGATGGTGGTGATAAGTATGACTTGAAACTTGACATACAAACACTTACAACTATGTTGCTTAGTTACAAAAGACCAACTTATCTTCATAGAATAAAAAGAATTATTTGTGATAAAGAAGTAGCAGATTTATTAGAAAATCTTATTGAACGTGAAAATCCATATTTCTCAGATTATTTCTAATAAACTTTAATAAATTTTAAAATATATCTGGGATTGTACAGAGTATTTACTTTGAAACAATCCCTTTTTAACGTATTTTTATTCCATTTTATCAATTAGATTATTGTTTTTACTATAATTAATAATAAAGTTTTTAAAACTATTAACAGCAGGAGTTAAATATTTATTTTTCATTGTAGCTAAATATATGTATCTTTCATGTATAGGATTTGTTATTGATAAAACCTTTACATTAAAATATTTAAGAGCAAAAATATTGGGAACGACTGCTATACCGTAGTTAATAGAAACTAAACCTGCAACAGCTGTATCTTCTTCTGTTTCACATATAATTTGTGGCTTTACATCAACTTTTTCAAAGAGATTATCAATAATTGGTCTAACTCCACTATCTTCACTAAAGAATATAAAAGGGTAATCCTTTGTATCTTTTAAGTCTACACTATCATTTGAGGCCAGAGGGTGGCTATATGGTACTATTACAACCAATTCCTCCTGAAGTATAGATGTAAAATCTATGTTGGGTTCATTTGGAACAAAAGAGCAAAATGCTAAATCAAACTTTTCATCTTTTAAACCCTGGATAATCTTTTTAGTGGTACCTTGGCCAAATGAAAATGAAATATTTTTATTTAACTCTTTTTCTAAAAACTTACCAAGTATATCTGGAATGAAGTAAGCTCCCAATGTATAAATAAATCCTAAGTCTATAACACCTTTTGATATACTGGTATATTCTCTAAGCTTTTTTTCTCCTCTTTCTAATTCACCCAATGCTTTATCAACATAAGTTAAAAAAAACTTACCATATTTAGTCAAACGAACATTTCTACCTTGTTTTTCAAATAAAAAGGTTCCCAGCTCTTTTTCAAGAGCAGATATAGCATGACTTAAGCTTGGTTGAGTTATAGACAATTGTGTAGCTGCTTTTGTATAGTGTTCAACTTTGGCTAAAACTCTAAAGTAATGCAAATGATTTAGGTTCATTGATATTCAATCCCTTCATAAGTAATGAAATTCGAGTTATTTCTACATAATTATACCATATTATACCATAATTCATAGATTAATTCTATTAATATTAAGAATAATATGCATTATATTAATAATACTTAAATAATATAATGAAATTACAAGAAAGAGTGTAAAAAAATTAAATGTAAGTATATTTAACCTTTATGGTTATATAGATTATAAAAAAATATATAGTACTGAATTTTTTAAACACTTAAAAATTTAAATATATTAATGGATTTGAAATTACTATAAGTTGAGTAATACAAACTTTTAAAATATAGATATAGCAAAAATACATGTGATTAAATGATTTACATACTATAAGAATTGTTACTTTAAGGATAAAATGAAATATTACTGTAGAATTAGTATTGTTATGACTTATAGTATTTTTACGATATAATAATACTGTGAAATAAAATGAATATAAAATCTGATAAAACTTCTATATTTGTGGAGGAGAAATATGAAAAATATAGTACAAGTAAAAAATATTAGAATAGGAGAAGGTATACCTAAAATCTGTGTACCAATAGTTGGAAAAACTAAAGAAGAAATTATTGAAGAAGTTAATGACTTAAAGGGAATTTGTTTGGATGTTGTAGAATGGCGTGTTGATTTCTTTAAGAATGTAGAAAATATTCAACAAGTTAAAGAGGTCCTTAACGAATTAAGAAAATATATACCAGATATACCTCTATTATTTACATTTAGAAGTATAAAAGAAGGTGGAAAAAAATTAATATCAAAAGATTATTATACTATTTTAAATAAGGAAATTTCTAATACAGGATTAATAGACTTAATAGATGTAGAGCTATTTATGGGAGATGAAATTGTAAATGAAATAGTCGAGTTTGCTCATAAAAAAGAAGTAAAAGTAGTCATGTCAAATCATGATTTTAATAAAACTCCCAAAAAAGAAGAAATTATATGTCGTTTATGCAAAATGCAAAAACTAGGAGCAGACTTACCTAAAATAGCTGTTATGCCACAAAATGAAAGAGATGTTCTAGTGTTGCTTACAGCTACAAATGAAATGGTTCAAGTTTATGCAGATAGACCAATAATAACTATGTCTATGGCAGGAATGGGAGTTATAAGTCGTTTGTGTGGAGAAATATTTGGCTCTTCATTGACTTTTGGAGCAGCTAAAAAGGTTTCTGCACCAGGTCAAATATCAGTTGAAGAACTAAATTCAATACTACACATATTACATAAAAGTATTAATTAATTTAAAAGTATTGATTATATATGATGAAGGTTGATGATGTACTATAAAATATGATTTTGTAGATTTAGTAGGTAATATTATTAATATAACTAATATGTGAAATTATGGAAAAGTAATAATTTTATAAAAATAATTGATAAATATAAATTAAATTATATATGTATATATTGTAGTCCAATAGTGATATAATAATATAAAAAATTTTTATAGAGAGTGAGATTACATATGCGAAAACTTGAAGAGATATTAGAGTATAATAAATCATTTGTGGAAAATAAAGAATATGAACAGTATGCAACATCAAAACATCCAAATAAAAAAATAGTAGTCTTATCTTGTATGGATACAAGATTAACTGAACTTTTACCTAAAGCTATGAATCTTAAAAATGGAGATGTTAAACTGATAAAAAATGCAGGTGCTACTATAATGCATCCATTTGGAAGTATTATGAGAAGTATTTTAGTTGCAATTTATGAATTTGATGTGGATGAAGTTATGGTTGTAGGACACCATGGATGTGGTATGTGCAATGTGGATACAGATAAATTACTAAATAAAATCTTAGATAGAGGAATATCAAATGACGTAATACTTACACTTCGTAGTGCCGGAATTGATACAAAACAATGGTTACATGGATTTGATTCAGCAGAAGATTCTGTAAAAGATAGTATTAATTTAATAAAAAATCATCCTTTAATTCCAGAAGGAATTATTGTGCATGGTTTGATTATATCACCAGAAACTGGAAAAATAGATGTTGTTGTAAATGGATATGAGGATAAATAATATACTGTTATAATATATAAGTAATATATTATTAAATAAGAAGTTGTTTCAAAATTTATTTTATTTTGAGACAACTTTTTTTATTGATAAATTTATGAAAAGGTTTATCTTAAGGTTTTTAATGAAAAATATAAGTAGTTAGCTAATTAAAAAACTTACTATTATTTATTAAAATCATAATCAATTAATAAAAAAATATTTAATAAATGAAATTTATATGAATTTTTTATAAATATATTGAAAAAATGCATATGTTATAGTAAAATAATCATTAGCCGACTAAGTAATATAAAAATAAGGAGGGTAAGTATGAATAGTAATTCTGAAGAAAAATTAAATGATGTTTTTTTGCAATTGATGCGAATATATTTTATAAGAACTCATTTTTATTTTGATAAATTAGGTTTGTACCATGGTCAGCCACAAATACTATTTTCTCTTAAGATGAAAAATGGCCAAAGTCAAAAAGAATTAGCAGATAAAAGAAAAGTAAAAGCATCTACAACTACAGTTATGGTAAAGAGAATGGAAAAAGCTGGGCTTGTAGAAAGAAAACAAGATGAAAAGGACCAAAGAATTTCTAGGATTTTTTTAACAGATAAAGGTCTAGAAGTATGTAACAAAGTAGAGGAATTTAACAAAGAATTAGAAAGAGAATTCTTCTTAGGGTTTAGTGAAGAAGAAAAGATAGTACTTAGAAGACTCCTAATGCAAGTTAGAGACAATTTGAAAGTAGGATGTCATAAACATGAGCATGAAAAATATTTTTAAGGTTTAAAACAATGTTTTTCAATTTAATGCTATTAGACTAATTAATATTACAGAGGGGAAGAAGTGTATGTTTAAATTAATTAAATATTTAAAGAAGTCAGCCTTATCAATAGTAGTAATAGTATGCTTATTGGTGGTTCAAGCAGTATGTGACCTTTCTTTACCAAAATATACATCTAATATAGTAAATATAGGTATACAGCAAGGTGGAGTAGAAAACTCTGTTCCATCTATAATTAGAAAAAGTGAACTAGATAAGATTACTTTATTTATGGATAAAGATAATAAGGATAAAGTATTAGATAATTACACTTTACTGAATAAGGAAGATTACAGCAAGTATAAAGATAAGTATCCAAATTTAAAAGACGAATCTCTTTATGAGTTAAATACTAAAGACAAAGATACTATAGATGAGTTAAATAGTATTTTTGGTAAATCTATTTTAATTGTATCAGGTCTTGAAGGAGATAGTAAAGAAGTAAAAGCAATGAAATCTCAGATAATGAGTCAACTTCCTACACAAGGGACTCAAGGTGGAGAAGTTGATATATTTAAAGTGTTATCAATGATGCCAATAGAACAACTAGACAAATTAACTAAAGAGATGAGCAAAAGCTTTGAAAGTATGCCAGAAAGTATGATAACACAAAGTTCAGTATCATATGTAAAAGCAGAATATGAAAAAATAGGTATTGATACAGAAAATATGCAAAATAATTATATCTTACTTACTGGTGCAAAAATGCTTGGTATAGCTATGATTAGTATGGTAGCTACAATTACAGTTGGATTTTTAGCAGCAAGAGTAGCAGCAAGTGTAGGAAGAAATTTAAGAAGTGGAGTTTTTAGAAAAGTTATGTCATTTTCAAATAGTGAAATGAATGAGTTTTCTACAGCATCACTAATCACTCGTAGTACAAATGATATTCAACAGATACAAATGTTGATGGTTATGCTACTTAGAATAGTTTTTTATGCTCCAATAATGGCTATAGGAGGAATAATAAAAGTTTTAAATACTAATACTTCAATGGCTTGGATTATAGCAGTTGCAGTAGTAGCTATTTTATCTTTAATAATTGTATTATTCTCAGTTGTTATGCCTAAGTTTAAATTGGTTCAAAAGCTTGTTGATAAGTTAAACTTAGTAAGCCGTGAGATAATTACAGGTATTCCAGTTATCAGAGCTTTTAGTACTGAAAAACATGAAGAAAAAAGATTTGATGAAGCAAATAAAAATTTAACTAAAACAAATCTTTTTGTAAATAGAGTTATGACATGTATGATGCCTGCTATGATGCTTATAATGAACCTTATTACAGTTCTTATAGTTTGGAGAGGTGCATATAGTGTTGATTCTGGAGCAATGCAAGTTGGAGATATGATGGCATTTATACAATACACAATGCAGATAATAATGTCATTCTTGATGATATCAATGATATCTATTATGCTTCCAAGAGCGTCTGTTTCAGCTACACGTATAGATGAAGTATTGGTATCAGATATAAGTATCAAAGACCCAGAAAAATCAAAAGTACAAGAATTTAAAGAAGATAAAAAAGGTCTTGTTGAATTCAAAAATGTTTCATTCATGTATCCAGATGCAGAAGAAGCTATATTGACAGATATATCCTTTACAGCAAAACCAGGAGAAACAACTGCATTTATAGGAAGCACTGGTAGTGGGAAGTCTACTCTTATAAATTTAATTCCTCGTTTCTTTGATGTTACTGAGGGGGAAATATTATTTGGTGGAGTTAATATAAAAAATGTTTCTCAACATGATTTAAGAGAAAAAATTGGATATGTACCTCAAAAAGGAGTATTGTTCTCTGGTACTATAGAATCCAACTTGAAATATGGTAGAAAAGACGCAACAGATGAAGAAATGAGAGCTGCAGCTGAAATAGCTCAAGCTACAGAATTCATTGATTCTAAACCAGAAGCTTTTAAAACTGAAATTTCTCAAGGTGGAACAAATGTCTCTGGAGGTCAAAAACAAAGACTTTCTATTGCAAGAGCAATAGCAAAAAATCCAGAAGTTTATATATTTGATGATAGTTTTTCGGCTCTTGACTTAAAAACTGATGCAGCTCTTCGTAAAGCTTTAAAATCACAAACTGCTGAGAGTACAGTATTAATAGTTGCACAAAGAATTAGTACCATCTTGCATGCAGAACAAATAGTTGTTTTAAATGAAGGAAAAATAGTTGGAATAGGAACACATAAAGAGCTTCTAAAAAATTGCGAAGTTTATGAGCAAATAGCTTTATCACAACTTTCAAAGGAGGAGCTAGCTAATGAGTAGAATGGGAAAAGGTCCTATGGGAAAATCTATAGGAGCAGGACAAAAAGCAAATGACTTTAAAGGGACCATGCGAAAACTAATTGCATACTTATCTAAATTTAAAATATCAATAATTTTGGTAATTGTATTTGCTATTGGTAGTGCATCGTTTTCTATAGTAGGTCCAAAAATTTTAGGTAAGGCAACTACAAAGATATTTGAAGGATTAGTGAGCAAAGTTTCTGGAGGCAATGTAGGTATAGATTTTGATGCAATTGGAAAAATTTTAGCATTATTACTTTGCCTTTACTTGGTAAGTGCACTATTCTCTTTTATACAAGGATTCATAATGAGTGGAATTTCTCAAAAAGTATCCTATAATTTAAGACAAGAGATTTCAGTAAAACTAGATAGATTGCCAATGAAGTATTTTGACACTAAAACACATGGTGAAATACTATCAAGAATTACAAATGATATAGATACTCTAAATCAAAGTTTAAATCAAAGTATGACACAACTTATAACATCAGTAACAACTATGATAGGTGTTTTGATAATGATGCTATCTATAAGTGGTATTATGACATTAGTGGCAATTTTAATATTACCAATATCAATGTTTGTAATTTCAAGAATAGTAAAGAAATCACAAAAATACTTTAGATCTCAACAAGAATATTTAGGGAATGTAAATGGGCAAGTTGAGGAAACTTATAGTGGTCAAACAATAGTAAAAGCATTTAATCGTGAAGAAGAAGCAATTAATGAATTTGATAAATTAAATGATAGTTTGTATAATTCAGCATGGAAATCTCAATTTTTGTCAGGGATAATGCAACCACTTATGATGTTTATTGGAAACTTAGGGTATGTAATGGTATCAATCTTAGGAGGTTGGCTTGCAATCAAGAAGACAATTGAGGTTGGAGATATACAGTCATTTATACAATATGTAAGAAACTTTACACAACCAATGACTCAGATTGCACAGGTTGCTAACTTACTACAGTCAACAGCAGCAGCTTCTGAAAGAGTATTTGAGTTTTTAGAAGAGGAAGAAGAAGACCAAGTTGTTGAAAATGCAGTTTCAATAGATGGTTTAGAAGGTAAGATTGATTTTGAAAATGTCAATTTTGGATATAATTCAAATAAGACTATAATAAATGATTTCTCAGTAAATGTTAAACCTGGTCAAAAAGTTGCTATTGTTGGACCTACAGGAGCAGGTAAAACTACTATAGTTAAGCTTTTAATGAGATTTTATGATGTTAATAGTGGTTCAATACTAATTGATGGTCATAATATTAAAGATTTCAATCGTAGTGAGCTTAGAGAAATGTTTGGTATGGTTCTTCAAGATACATGGTTATTTAGTGGCTCGATTATGGAAAACATAAGATATGGTAAACTAAATGCTACAGATGAAGAAGTTATAGAAGCAGCTAAATCTGCACATGTTCATAGATTTATCAAAACATTGCCAGATGGATACAACATGAAATTAAATGAAGAAGCAAGTAATGTTTCTCAAGGTCAAAAACAATTATTGACTATAGCTCGTGCCATTTTAGCAGACCCTAAAATCTTAATATTGGATGAAGCTACAAGTTCTGTTGATACTAGAACAGAAGTATTAATTCAAAAAGCTATGGATAATCTTATGGAAGGTAGAACAAGCTTTGTTATAGCACATAGATTATCAACTATACGTGATGCTGATATGATTCTTGTTATGAATGAAGGAGATATAGTTGAACAAGGAAACCATGAGGAACTTCTAAAGAAAGGTGGATTCTATGCTAATCTTTACAATTCTCAATTTGAAGAAGACGAAGCAATGTAGTAAGAATTTACTTTAAAATATTAGTATCGTTATGAGATAAATATAGAATAAACTAGGTAGATAAGATTATATTTTGTAAGATATAATCTTATCTATTTTTTATGTATTTACAAAGTATGTATTTTGTTATAATATATAGTAAGGAAAATGTTGGAGGTGATTATCAAAATGTATATTTAATCGTATTCTTTAAATTTTATTAATAATAAAATTTAATTTTAATAGTTAACAATTATGTAAAGTTGTGTATTTTAGTTACTTTTATTAGTTGTGTAAAAAACTACTTAAATTTAAGAATTGGGTTAAATATAATATAATAATCACATATTAGTCAACTAGATTGGCATATTTTTAATATATATTTAGAATTTTAATCCTTCTTATAATGTAAGTAGCTTGTTTTGTATTACTTAGATTTATAAGGAGTTTTTTTATTGAAAAAACTACATAATATAATTGAGGAGAGGTGTTTTAAAGTGATTTTTTATATAAGATTAAGAAAATAACGCACGATTATGGTTATTATAATATTAAATTAGAAGTATAATTTAAGGATAAAATTAAACAAGCAAATTCTTAACGAATTTAATTATAGAGCCATAATCTCGTGCTATATATTAAATAAAAAATAGTATATAAGGAGAATATGGATATGGCAAAAAAAGGAATAATAGTAGGACTAAATATAAATAATAAATCTGAGGATTTTAATGAACTAGTGATTGAGCTTGAAAACTTATGTTTAGCATGTAATATTGATGTTGTAGGAAGTATAACTCAAAATGCAAAGCAGGTTAATAGAGCATATTATATTGGTACAGGTAAAGTTGAAGAATTATTAAATTTAATAGAGCAAGAAAAAGCGGATATAGTTGTATTTTATAATGAGCTTTCTACATCACAGCTTAAAAACCTTGAAGAAAAATTTAACTGTGAAATTATAGATAGAACAGCATTAATACTTGATATATTTGCACAAAGGGCAAAAACTAGAGAAGCCAAGCTTCAAGTGGAAGTAGCAAGCTTAAGATATATGTTACCAAGACTTATAGGCTCAAATGAAAATTTAGGGCGTCAAAGTGGTGGAGTAGGTACTAAAAATAGAGGTTCTGGTGAAAAGAAATTAGAGCTTGATCGTAGAAGAATAGAAGAAAAGATAACTTCTCTAAACAGGGAATTAGATGATTTAAAATTCCAACGAGAAACTCAAAGAAATATGAGAAAAAAATCGAATCTTCCAAATGTAGCTTTAGTTGGATATACAAATGCTGGAAAATCTTCAATAATGAATGAATTAGTTGATATATTTAAAAACTCTGAAGAAAAGAAAGTATTTGAAAAAAACATGCTATTTGCGACATTAGAAACTTCTATTAGAAACATAGTTCTTCCAGATAATAAAGAATTTTTATTGTCTGATACAGTTGGATTTGTAAGTAATCTACCACATGATTTAGTAAAAGCATTTAGGTCAACATTAGAAGAAGCATGCGAAGCAGATGTGTTATTACATGTTATTGATGTTTCAAATCCAAGCTATAAAAATCATATTAAAGTAACAGAAGATACTTTAAAGCAAATTGGTGCAAATGATATCCCTATAATAAATGTTTACAATAAAATTGATTTAGTTCAGGAAGAATTATTAAATGATATTGTAGATGATATAGGCAAGGAAGGGATATTTGTTTCAGCCAAAAAAAATATAAATATAGACAAAATGATAAAATGTATTTGTGATAGTATATTTAAAGATTATGTAAGATGTAAGCTTTTGATTCCGTACAGTGAAGGGCATGTAGCTTCTTATTTTAATAATAATACAAGTGTCATAAATACAGAATATATGGAAGAGGGAACTCTTTTAGATGTAGAATGTAGTAATATAGAATATAACAAGTATAAAAAGTATGTTTTAGAATAAACTTTGTAAAAGGTATTGTAATCTAGAATTTACTTAAAGCAGTTAATTTAGAGTTAAGTTGTAAAATTATTATAAATTATAATTTGTATAAAGCGGTATAGCTATCTAAGCTATACCGCTTTATTATATATAATAAAAAATAAGATTATTGACATAAAAGTAATTAATTAATATAATATAAGGTAACTAGTTACTGATTATAGCTACTATCAATATTAAGGAGATAATTGACATGAAAAATACAGTGATAATTTATAAAAGTAAGTATGGTTCAACAAAAAAATATGCTAAATGGCTTTCAGAATCATTAGCTTGTGATATTTTTGAAATTAAGGATATTAATCTAGAAAAGATTATAGATTACAATACAATTATTTTAGGAGGAGGTCTTTATGCTTGCAATATAGCAGGAATTTCTTTTTTTAAAAAGCATTATGAGAAATTAGCAGGTAAAAATCTAATTGTTTTTGGTGTAGGAGCATCTCCATATGATGATTCAGTGATAAGAAAATTGAAAGAAGTTAATTTTAAGGATAAGTTGAATAATATTCCTTGTTTTTATTGTCGTGGTGAATGGGATGAAACAAAAATGTCATGGCTTGATACTACTCTTTGTAGTTTTCTTAAAAAGTCAATAGCTAAAAAACAACATCAGGGTTTTAATCCAATAGAAGCTCCTTTATTATTGGGAGAAGATTTTGATTGGTGTGATAAAAAGTATCTAAATCCAATACTTGATTATGTGGATAAACTTCAAAACACAAATTTATAACTATATTGTAGTTTATAGAGTAGTTAATTCTTAAAAATACAATTTCTTTATTAGTTCTCCTGTATCTAAAAGGGGGGCTTTTTTTATTTGTAAATTTATGTTATATTGATAAGAATTTATTATTGTATAAAAATGATATTAATAGAAATTTAAACAATTTGTTTTAAAAATAGAGTAGTCTAAATTCTTAAAGAGGGGGTTTTAAATAGTGGATATAAATAAGCTAGTAATGATGCAAAGGGAATACTATAATACAGGTAAAACAAGAGATGTATCATTTCGTTTAGAACAGTTAAAAAGGCTAAAGTCAGCTATATTACAAAATGAAGATAAAATACTAGTGGCATTAAAACAGGATTTAAATAAATCAAATTTTGAAGGATTTATGACAGAAGTAGGTATTTTATATAGTGAGTTGAATTTTGCTATAAAAAATATAAAAAAATGGAGCAAAACGAAAAGAGTTCGTTCAAGTATGGTCAATTTTCCATCTATATCTAAGATTATTCCTCAACCTTATGGTGTCACACTTATAATGTCACCTTGGAATTATCCATTTCAATTAGCTCTTATACCATTAGTTTGGTCATTAGCAGCAGGAAATTGTGCAATAATAAAACTTTCTGAGTACTCTGTATCAACTTCACATATAATTAAAGATATACTTGAAAGTATATTTTCAAAAGAATATATTGCAGTAGTTCAAGGTGACCAAGAAGAAAGCGAAAAAGTACTTTTAGAAAAATTCGATTATATATTTTTTACAGGAAGTACTGCTGTAGGTAAAGTAGTTATGAAAGCAGCATCAAAGCATTTAACTCCTATAACTTTAGAGCTAGGAGGAAAAAGCCCTTGTATTATATTAGAAGATGCAGATATAAATCTTACTGCAAAAAGATTGACATGGGGAAAACTAATAAATGCAGGACAAACTTGTGTAGCTCCAGATTATATTTTAGTACATGAGAATAAAAAAGATGAGTTAATAGAGAAAATAAAATATTATATTGAACAGTATTTTGGAGAGAATCCATGTGATAATGAACAATTTCCTAAAATCATAAATGAAAAACATTTTAAACGTATAATATCCCTTATTGATATGGAAAAGGTAGTATATGGTGGTAATTATAATAACCATACATTAAAAATAGACCCAACTATAATAGGTGATGTTAGTTGGGATGATGATATAATGAAGGAGGAAATATTTGGACCAGTATTTCCTGTTTTGACATATAAAAGTTTAGAAGAAGCTATACAAGAAGTTATACAAAGACCAAATCCACTAGCTCTTTATATATTTACAAAAAATAAGTATCTGGAAAATAAAGTTTTAGAAATGATTCCAGCAGGAGGATGTTGTGTAAATGATACAGTTATCCATATAGCTACTAATTACTTACCATTTGGGGGTGTTGGTGAAAGTGGTATGGGCTCATATCATGGTAAAGCAGGATTTGATACATTTACTCATTATAAAAGTGTATTAAAAAAATTAAATTTAGATATTCCTATTAGATATGCACCATATAATGATAAATTAATTAAAATTCTTAAAAAAATGATGTAAACTATATTGTAGAAAAAATACAAATCAAATTAAAAATATATATTTTGATTATATTTTATCAAATTAAAAATTTTAATTTGGCATATTTGTTATAAAAGTAGTAATTTTGTGATAAAATTTAATTATATAGAAATAAGGAGGAACAAATGAAAATTAATTGGAATACAAAGTACACGACAATAGCAATTTATACGTTTATAATAGCTGCTTGTAGTATTATATTCTATCTTGTATCATCACAAATTGATGTATTCTCTAACAATTTAGATATTATGTTTACAACATTACAGCCATTTATAATAGGGTTTGCTATTGCATATCTTCTGAATTTTATTCTGAAATTTTATGAAGAAAGGCTTTTTATCAAAAGTGAAAAATTAAAAAAACTAAAACAAAAATCAAAAAGAGGATTGGGCCTTTTATTAACATATGCAACAGCTGCATTGATACTCTACTTATTTATGCAATTCGTATTACCTCAAGTAATTGAGAGTATTGTTGGATTAGCAAATGATATACCTATGTATGTAAACAACGCAACTAAGCTTCTTGATAAATTAATGACTGATTTAAATCTTGATGAACAATACTTTAATTTAGCAGTAGATAAATGGAATGAATTTGTCACATACATTATAAAATTTGTAACAGACTTAATACCAATATTAGGAAACATGTTGAAGAATATAGCTTCTAGCATATGGAATATTGTACTAGGATTGATTGTTTCAGTATATTTACTAATTGATAAAGAAAAATTCTATGGATTAAGTAAAAAAATAACTTATGCACTTTTTACAGAAACACAAGCTGCTAAAATTCTAGAATTAACTCACAGAAGTAACTATACATTTGGTAGATTTTTAGGTGGTAAGATATTAGATTCATTTATTATAGGTATTTTGACATTTGTAATACTTACAGTAGTAAAAATGCCATATGCATTATTAATATCAGTAATAATTGGTATTACAAATATTATTCCATTCTTTGGACCACTGTTTGGAGCAATACCATCTACAATAATAGTAATGTTTGTTTCTCCAATACAAGCACTATGGTTATTGTTAATTATATTAATAATACAACAAATAGATGGAAATATTATAGGACCTAAAATACTTGGAGACTCAATTGGGATATCTGCATTTTGGATTTTATTCTCATTGTTGGTTGCAGGTAAATTATTAGGCTTTGTTGGAATGGTAATAGGAGTTCCTCTATTTGCAGTAATTTATTCTATAATTAAAGATGTTATTGAGGGTAAATTAGATAAAAAGGGGTTACCAACAGATACTTCTGATTATATGTAGTTAAAAATATATAAATTAATAAAATATTTAAAGCACTGAGACAGCTAAAATCTTGGTGCTTTTTAGATAATAAATTCATTATAGAAGAGGTGTTTTTTGTGGCATTTATAGAATGTAAATTTAAATCAAAATATACAGGAGGAGAAACTGATATAATCGTAGTTTTACCTGTAGCAAATGGAAAAGAACTTTTTACTGGTAAAGAAATATATGATTTTGAAGGTAAGTTTAAAACTTTGTACTTATTTCATGGGCTGGAAGATGACCAAAGTTCATGGATTAGATACACTAATGTAGAACATTATGCCAAAAGTAAAAATATAGCTTTAGTAATACCAAGAGTAGAAACTAGTTTTTACACAGATATGGTGTATGGACATAAATATTTCACCTTTGTAAGTGAAGAGCTACCTAAATTTGTTAGAGCTATATTTCCTTTATCAGATAAGAGAGAAGATAATTTTGTAGCTGGGATGTCTATGGGAGGATATGGGGCTTTAAAATTAGCACTTTCAAAACCAAATGAATTTTCAGCTGTAGCAAGTTTTTCTGGTTCACCTGATATGATTCACGAGTTGGAAAATCAGCAAATAGAAACAAATGCTGATATTCTATTCCATGACTTTGGAAAACCAGAAGATGCTAGAAATAGTGAGAATGATTTACTTTACATACTTAAGAATCTTAAAGAGAGTAATAAAGATATTCCCAAAATTTATCAATTTTGTGGTGATAGGGATTTTTTATATAAGAATAACCAAACCTTTAAAAAATATGCAGAATCTTTAGATGTTGATATTGTATATGAAGAGTGTGTTGGTGGTCATGAATGGCGTCTATGGGATTTGTGGATAAAAAAATTTATAGATGTAATTGGATAAGTACTTTATTGTCATTAGGGCAAAACACTATAAAATATTTTTAAACGTAATAAAGACTGAAATATTAAAATGCAATTATGATTTCAAAATTTCAGTCTCTAAAAAGTTCAATAAAATTTTATTAAGTTCTTATGCGAGTTATTATTGGAGTAAAATTATCAACTATATCTATATAGTATTTACTTAATTCCTCTAAAATATCTTCGCATAAATCAGTGCTGTGACCAAGGTTAATTAGAAACTGTTTTGTAAAATATTTTATTACAGATTGAGAAGATATATCATATTTATGTGAAGTATAGACCCTAATTATCTCTGGTTTCATAGCGAGTATACCAATACAAGAAAGTATCAATTCGTCATGTTCTATAGATTCTTTTTCATTAACATATCTTTTCATGACCATTTCAGTTACACTTCGTTGATAGCTTAAAATAGCTTCCTCATAAGCTATATCTAAATAAAAGTTTCTATACGCTTCATTTTTTAAAAGAAAACAAAGGTCAGCATTCATAGCAAGAAAGAACATCATCATTGTACCTTCTTCATGATAATTATAGATTAAAGATTGCATTTCATTCCTTATATCTTCATATATTATAGCTCCGATTTCACTTTTACTTGAGAAATAATAACTTATTAAGCCTAAATTTATATTGGCTCTTTCTGCAATTTGCCTAGTTGTTGTCTTGTGATAACCTTGTTCAAAAAATAATTCTCTAGCAGCACTTATAATACTAGCTTTTGTTTCCTTACCTTTTTCTGATTTTGACATATTTACTGTGTATACCTTTCTTTTCAATCTTTTTTTGAAAATTTGCTAACTATAAGTATCGTAACCGAACCACCTATTATAGGTACTAGGATTCTGTCAAAGACAGTGAGGATGCCAATCATATTTAAAAATGCTAATATTGCACTTACTATAACAGCACAGATAGCTCCTTTTTTTGTAGCACCTTTCCAGGAAAGACCAATGACAAATGGTGCAAATATTACGCCTGTACATAATGGTGCTGGCCAAAACAATAGTTCTAATAAACTGTCAAACTTGAGTGCTATAACTGCTCCTATTATAGCTGTTAAAGCTGAGGCAATTTGAGAGTATTTAAGAGTATTTTTTAAATCATTAAACTCTATATTAGGATGCAATAATTTATTATAAATATCTCTCGATATTATGGCACTCATTGAGGTCATTAATGAGTCAGCTGTAGACATTATGGCAGCTAATATAGCAGCTAAGAATAATACCGAAATTAAAGGAGGTAGAGTTGTTGATATCATTTGAGGTAAAACCTGAACAGATGATATGTTTGGAAATAAACTACCACCAATAGCTCCAATTATGCCTATAGGGAAAGCAAGAAATAATAGTATAAATCCTGCAATAACACTGCTTTTAACTGCATTTTTAGCATTATCAGCACATTGGTATCTCAAAAAACTTTCATAAGAAAATATTGAGCCTAAAACCAATGGTAAAACTGTATACATAAAATCACTAAGCGACTTATTTCCTGGGAAGAATGGTTCTTTTACCATTGATTGTAACATAAGTAAAGGGTTGTCGCCAACTAATTTTAAGCTTATATAAGCCACTATTGGCAAAAATACTACACAAATAGCTAGTTGAATAAATGCTGATACTGCAACTCCCCACATTCCTGATGCATAAGTATATATAATGATTACTATGACTCCTACAATTACAGCTATATCATAAGGAATACCAAATGCAGTAGATACAGAACCAAAAGATATTAATTGACTGCCCATAATAGCTAATATTGATATTGGTGTTACAAGACATTGATAAGCTCTTAAGAATATACTATGACCATATCTAGTTTCAATATAGTCAGCAGGTGTTATATCACAGGATAAGCTTCTTAATTTTCCTGCAAAAAATGCATTTACAAAACAAGCTAAAGCCGCACCTATAGTAGAGTACATACCAACCCATAGTCCTCTTTCGGCTCCCCATTGAACTCCACCAACCAAACATCCTCCCCCAAAAGATGTAGCAGCAATAGTTGCAGCAAGTATGGGTAAAGGAAGATTTCTACCCGCAATTAGGAAATCGGATGCTGTTTTAACTTTTTTAGAAAAATAAAAACCAATCCATATGTACACTGCACACGTAGCAATTAAAAGTAACATAATTTTTTCTCCTTATATAATATTTTTTAAATAAAATTTATAAAATATATTTTAAATATATTTTATATAAAAGTAAGACAATATTGATTTTAACTGGCTTTGGATTAGTGTAGCTACAATAATTTAACATATGATGTTATGTAAAAGTTAGATAAAATAAGAAAATTGAAAATTCTGAAATTAAAGATTATAATAAACGTTTACTTGATATATTCTTTTTTTGTAATTGTAACATGCTTTTATTTTAAAATCAATAGTACATGTATAAAAATAAAAGGGATTTAAAAGGCGGAAAAATATTTTTAATATCTACTTGTAGTATATAAATATAGCATAAAAATTATTCTTGAATAAATTTATGATGATTTAAAATAACTAGAATTTTGATGAAATAATTTGAAATATATGTTTTAGTGCCACTTTAGATGCATATATTAATAAAAATATATATTTAAATTAAGTATAAATGCCTTTTTAGTTCATTTAAGTAACAAAAAAATAAATCCAAAAAGTGTTTGACAATTATGAATTTTGAGAATATAATTAAATTAAAATTATACACATATAAAAATTTGATTCGAATTATAGAAAGTATGGAGTAGGGTTTGAAATTCAAATTATTATACGTGAATAAAAATAAAATAAAGAATAAATTATGTTAAGGAGGGGTAGATGTGAGTAGTCAAGAAAGCAAACCAAAAGGAAATCTTATATCAAACTTTAGAGATGATATGAGAGACCCTAAAAAGAGAGCAGTATACACTTACTCAGGTTCTATAAATTTGGCATATAATTTTATAGGCTACTTTGTATCAACAGTAACAAACATATTTTTAACTGATGTAGCAAAGCTTGGTGTAATTATGGCAGGTGGTATGCAAATAATACAATCTTTCATAAAAATGGCTGTGGCTCCGATAACAGGGACTATATTTGACAAGCAACCATTTAAAAAAGGAAAATATTATCCTTGGCTTAGGTATGCACCTGCAGCATTAGCACTAACATATGGAGTATTTTTCATAGTTCCATTAATGAAAATAAGTCCAACATTACTTTTACCTTTAATGACAGCATTATTGTTAATAGCATCTTGTGCTCAACAAGTAGTTTTCACTATAATCTATGCTATTTACCCTGTGGTTACTAAAACACCTAGAGACAGAGTTATAGGTTCAACTACTACAAATATATTCAAAGAAGTTGGAAAATTTTTAGTAGGTTTTTCATATCCGTTATTATTAGTTTTATTTGCAGATGTACTAGGTGGAGAAGGAATGGGTTATTTAGGTACTTATCTATTCTTTGCAGTAGGATGTCTTCTAGTATTTTGGTTTTCTTCAACAGAAATAATAAAGTCTGGAGCAGAAGCTGAAGTACTTCAAAAAGAAGAAAAACCAAAAATTAAAGCAAGTGAAATGCTAAAAGCTTTATTTACTAATGTACCACTTATGATGGCATTCTGTTTAGAGTTTCTTATATGCATAAGATCTATAGGGCTAGGACCTTTAGCTCCTTATTACTTTAAGTATGTAATAGAAGATGAACGTGGCTTGGCAGTATTTTTAGCAATAATGCCTTTGGTAAGTGTAGGATTTATGTTTTTCGCACCAGTGTTTATAAGAATTTGTAAAGAACAAAAATTAGCTTCAATAATTTCTTTCTCTATATGTGCATTATGTCACTTGTTAGTTGCATGGACTCCTTGGGGGAGAACAACTTTAGGTGTAACTATGCTACTGGCAATTGGTGGAGGTTTCTCAAATGTAGTATCAATAATAAATCTTAACTTCTTTGCTGGTTCTTGTGATTATGGACATTGGAAATCAGGAAAAGATTTACCAGGTCTAAGTATGTCACTATATCCAGTTGCAATACAAGTAGGTGTACTACTTGCAACTACTATAAGAACAATTTTAATGAATTCAATGGGATATCAAGCTGATATGGTAGTTACAGCAGCAGTTAAAACAGGTTTTATAAATATGATTTCTTACTCTATGGCAATACCTTTAATAATAGCTATTGTTATAGCAATCTTATATCCAGTAAGTGATAAAAAATTAAATCAAATAAGAGAAGAATTAAATCAAAGAAATGCTTAATAAAAAATTTGAGTAAATGACTTAGTTTAGTTGTTAGAGTAAGTAGACGCAATAGCGTTTATATAAATGAAAATACATATACAGGGGGGGCTTTTAAAAATGATAGAAAAATTATTGAGAAATACAGTAAAAGAATTACATCAATATGTTCCAGGTGAACCAATAGAAAAAGTAAAAGAAAAATATGGTGTAAAAGAAATAATAAAACTAGCTTCAAATGAAAATCCTCTGGGACCATCACCAAAAGCAATGGAAGCTATGATTGAAATGTTAAAACAAGGTCAACTTTATCCAGAGCCAGAAGCT
This sequence comes from Clostridioides sp. ZZV14-6154, assembly GCF_020657785.1. Classification (NCBI taxonomy): domain Bacteria; kingdom Bacillati; phylum Bacillota; class Clostridia; order Peptostreptococcales; family Peptostreptococcaceae; genus Clostridioides; species Clostridioides sp. ZZV14-6154. The sequence goes on from NZ_JAGWCY010000002.1 coordinate 612,999, forward strand.
AATGAACTTAGAAGAAAATTGGCTGAAAAATTGGATTTAAAACCAGAAAATTTCATTGTTGCTAATGGTGCAGATAACGTTATCACACTAATAGGTGAAGCATTTATAAATAGAGGAGATGAAGTTATATACTGTGACCCAACATTCCCATCTTATAGAACAGCAACTGTTAAAAATGAAGGAATACCAGTAGAAGTACCTTTAACAGAGGATTATAAGTATGATTTACAAGGTATATTAGATAAGATTACAGATAAAACAAAATTAATATGTATATGTAATCCTAATAATCCAACAGGAACAATTGTAGATGATAAAGAATTGGAAGAATTTTTAAAGAAAGTCCCTGAAAATATTATAACTATATTAGATGAAGCATATATAGAATTTTTAACAGTGCCTAATTATGTGGATGGTCTTAAATATGTAAGAGAAAATTATAATGTTATAGTGACAAGAACTTTCTCTAAAATATATGGTCTTGCAGGACTTAGAGTAGGGTATGGTATTGCTAAAGATGAGATAATAAGAACTTTATTTACAGTAAAAGAACCTTTCTCTGCTAATCGTGTTGCGATAAGTGGAGCAACAGCCGCACTTGATGATGATGAATTTATAAAGGAAACATATGAGTTAAATAGAGCTGGAATGGCTTATTTCAAAGAAGAGTTCACAAAAATGGGATTTGATGTTGTAGATTCACAATCAAACTTCCTTTATGTAGATATGAAAACAGATATACCTAAGTTATTTGAAGACTTAAAACAAAGAGGTTTTGTAATAAGACCAAATGCTACACATGTGCGTGTAAGTATTGGAACTATGGAAGAAAACAAGAAATTTGTAGCAGTTTTAAAAGAAATATTAAATCTTAAAGAAGAACCAAGTATTAGCTAATAGATAGAAATATTACGAAATGGGGTGTAACTATGAGTTTAAAAATAAACGCAGAGAGATGTAAAAGCTGTGAATATTGCGTTATATCTTGTAAAAAAGGAGCATTAAAAATATCCGATAATATAAACACAGAAGGATATACTCATGTAGAAGTTGATGAAAGCAAATGCATACTTTGTGGAATTTGTTATCAAGTATGTCCAGATAATGTATTTGAAATAATTAAAGAAGAAGCAAGTCAAGAGGCTTAAAAGGAGTTGGGAGAATATGAAAAAAATGTGGAAGGGAAACCACGCCATTGCAGAAGCAGCTCTAAGAGGTGGTTGTGAATTTTATGCAGGATATCCAATCACACCACAAACCGAGGTAATGGAATTTTTATCACATAGAATGTCTGAACTTGGAAGAACTTTTATACAATCTGAAAATGAAATGGCTGCTATATACATGGTATATGGAGCATATGCAAGTGGAATGAGGTCTATGACAAGTTCTTCAGGGCCAGGAATATCTTTAAAACAAGAAGGAATCTCATATTTATGTGCAAACCATTATCCTTGTGTAATTGTAAATGTACAAAGATGGGGACCTGGTCTTGGTTCACTAGATTCAGCACAAACAGACTACCTAAGAGACACTAGAGGGGGAGGAAATGGAGATTATCATCTAATAGTTTATGCACCAAATAGTATTCAAGAAACTGTAGATTTAATGTATAACTCATTTGATGTAGCGGAGAAATATAGAGTGCCTGTTGAAATTTTGACAGAAGCAGCTTTAGGTCAAATGATGGAACCAGTAGAGTTTCCTGAATTTAAGAAAAGAGAAGAAGACTTAGGTTGGACTTATGATGGTAGTAATAGAGACCATGCAAAAGTTCCAGATAACCAAAAACCAGCTTTTTGTATGGAGAAGCGTATGAGAATAACTGAAAATGAACAACAATGGGAAGATTATCAAGTTGAAGATGCAGAATATGTGTTTGTAGCGTTCGGTATACCATCAAGAACAACTATGAATGCTGTTAGAAGACTTAGAGAACAAGGAGAAAAAGTTGGAATAATAAGACCAATAACAGTGTGGCCTTTCCCATATAAAGCATTTGAAAAGGTAAATAAAGATGTAAAAGGATTTATCTCAGTAGAGTCAACTGATACAGGTCAGTTAGTAGAGGATGTTGCATTAGCTTCAAAGAAAATATGCAAAGAAAATGTACCTGTTTATGGATTATTTAGTGGAAATCATATACCAAAAACATTACAAGTAATGGACACTTACAGCAAAATAAAATCTGGCGAAATTAAGGAGGTGTTCTAATATGGCTACAGATAGATTAACACCTAGCATTGTTTCAATACCAAACAAATTTTGTCCAGGTTGTGGTCATGGAATAGTAAACCGTATAATAGCAGAAGTGATAGAAGAAAATGGATATGAAAAAAATCATGTATTAACTTTAGGCGTTGGCTGTGTTTGTAATATGAATTTTAGCTGGAATGGTGATAAGATGCAAACTGCACATGGTAGAGCTTCATCTACAGCCATAGGAGTTAAAGTAGCACGAACAGATATGTTAGTTATGACTTATCAAGGTGATGGAGATGCATATGTTATAGGTCTTTCTGAAACATTAAATACTGCATATAGAAATCATAATATAACTGTATTTGTAATAAATAACAATAACTTTGCAATGACTGGTGGTCAAATGTCATGGACTACTATGCCAGGTCAAGTTACAACAACAAGTGTAAATGGAAGAGATATAAAAACTACTGGTAGTCCATTAAAAGTTCCTGAAATGGTGGCAAATTACTTTGATGTAGCCTATGTAGCAAGAGGTTCAGTTCATAGTCCAAAAGAAATAATTAATCTAAAAAAATATATAAAGAATGCTATAGAAGCTCAATTAAATGGAGAGGGATATTCATTGGTTGAAATATTAGCACCTTGCCCAACTAACTGGGGTGTATCATTAGAAAAATCTATCCAGTGGATGGAAGAAGAAATAGTGCCATATTATACTCTTGGCGAATTTAAGCAAAGGGATGGTGAATAGTTATGGAAAAAGAGTTAGTATTTGCAGGATTTGGTGGTCAAGGAGTTTTAACTTTAGGTTTAATTGTAGCTGAATCAGCACTTGAATTAGGAAAACAAGTTACTTGGATGCCAGCATATGGTCCAACTATGAGAGGTGGAAAAGCATATAGTGTGGTTAAGTTTTCTGATGAGAGTATAGGTGGACCTGATATGGAAGAAATAGATGTTTTAGTAGCGATGAATAAGCCATCCTTAGATTATATAAATTTAGTAAAAGAAGGAGGAACAGTAGTTATTAATACGTCTGCGATAGATGAAAATATAGCATTAAGAGAAGATGTAAATGTAGTTAAAATAAATTGTCAGGAATTAGCTCAAAAGGCAAACAATCCAAAAGCTGCAAATGTAGTAGTTCTTGGAGCATTGATTGCAAAAACAGGATTATTTGAGAAAGAATTAGCCATAAAAACTATGTGTGATTTCTTTGAGGAAAAAGGAAAAGGCAAATTTAATGTTCAAAATGAAGCAGCATTCATGGAAGGCTATAATAACGCCATTTAATAAATTACCCTTATCTTAAGTGGTTCATCTCAAGATTTAACAAATCTTAAGTGCCAAGAGAAGCTTTATCTTGAGATAGAATTCACTTAAAATCACAACTATAAAATATATAGGAGAGTGAATTTATGAGTTTGGAAAAACTTATTAGACCAAAGAGTATTGCTATAGTAGGAGTTACTGATAAACTTGGCTTTGGTAGAAGTGCAGCACTTAGCATAGTAAAAAGTAAAAATACAGACAGAGTATATTATGTAAATCCCAAAAGAGAAGAATTATTTGGGAGAAAGTGCTATAAGACAATACAAGAAGTTCCAGAAGTTGTAGACTGTGTGGTAGTATGTACACCTAGAAATGTAGTTCCATCTGTGTTAAAAGATTCTGGAGAATTAGGAACAAGGGCAGCAGTGGTATATGCTAGTGGATTTGCAGAAGAAGGAACAGAAGATGGAGTAGATTTAGAAAATCAACTTATAGAAATATCTAATACATATGATATGAAAATATTAGGTCCAAACTGTATGGGATTACTAAACTGCATAGATAAAGTTAATCTATGGGCTGGTGGTTCTAAGTGGGATTTGGATACTAAAAAACCAGGGATAGGAATTGTAGGGCAGAGTGGATTTATAACTGCAGAAATTGTTTCAAGTGATTATTTTAATATATCTTATGGTTTTTCAACAGGAAATGGAAATATAGTTACACTAGAAGATGCAGTAGACTTTCTTGTAGATGATAATTATGCATCAGTAATAGCTATTTATCTTGAGGGGCTAAAAAATCCTCAAAAATTTATAAATGCACTAAAAAAAGCAGCTCAAAAAAGAAAACCAGTAATAATCTTGAAGTCAGGAAGGTCAGAAAAAGGAGCTATATCAGCTGCTTCTCATACAGGAAACTTAGCTGGTTCAAGTAAAGCTTTTGAGAGTATTTTTGAAAAGTATGGAGTAATTTCTGTAGAGAATTTAGAACAATTTATGAGTTTAGCTCAGGCTTTTAGTGTTTTAGATGGTAATTTGCCTAAAAATTCTAATTTTGCAGCAATAAACTTCTCAGGGGGAGAAAATACTATTTGTGCAGATTTAGCAGAAGAAAATTGTGTAGAACTTGCAGAAATATCCACTGAAACTAAAGAAGAGATGAAAAAATATCTTCCAGGATTTGCAACACCTAAAAATCCATTGGATGCTACAACTGCATTATTTCATGAAAAAGATATGATAGTAGATTTATTACATACATTTGATAAAGATGATAGTGTTGGATTTACTATGATAGGTGCAAATATAAGAGATGAAGAAAATGAAATGCATGAGACTCTTTGTCAAGCTGTAAGTGAAGCTAGAGAACAAGGATTGAAGAAGCCTGTATTTGCAGTTCCTACACTTGAAGGAAATAGATATCTAAATTATAGGGCTAGATTAGAAAATAGTCAAGTACCTATAATGTCATCAGTTGGAACTACATTTACTTGTTTCAATAAAATGGCTAAATTTGTAGATTATGATTATTCAAAGAGAACTTTAGAATTTGAAGCTGTTAAGAAAAGAGACTCAAACAATGTAGTAGCCTTATCAGAATTAGATAGTAAAATTGAAATGAAGAAATATGGAGTACCAGTGCCAGGTCAAGGTATTGCAAAAAGTATTGATGAATTAGATAAAATTTTGAAGTACATCAACTATCCTGTTGTATTAAAAATAAACTCTTCAGAGATATTACATAAATCTGATGTTGGAGGAGTCGAAGTAGGAATCAATAATAGAGAAGAGGCAGTAAGTGCATATAATGAGATTTTAATTAATGTAAAAGAAGCAAAACCAAATGCCAAGATTGATGGTATACTGGTTCAAGAAATGGTTGAAAGTGGAGTAGAAATAATTATTGGTATAACTAATGATGACCAATTTGGACCAATGCTATTAGTTGGTTTAGGTGGAGTATTTGTAGAAGTATTTAAAGATACTACTTTATATCCATTACCTATAAATCATGATGAAGCTATAATGATGCTTAAAAAATTAAAATCATTTAAGCTTTTAAATGGATACAGAGGCAGCGAACCTTGCGATGTTGATGCTCTTGCAGATATGATGGTTAAATTAGGGAAATATGCTTATGAAAACAAGGATGAGGTTAAGGAAATAGATTTAAATCCTGTATTTGTATATCCTAGGGGAAAAGGTGTATGTGCAGTAGACGCTTTAATAGTTAAATATAAATAGTTAACAAGTTTTGGTATTCAACCATAATCAAAGTACCGACTGAAAATTACACTAATTTATAGATTGTGATTTTCAGTCACCCCACATTTAATTATAGAATACTTTAAGTTAAAAATAGAGTTTTAAATATGATTGTAAAATAGCAATGTATAAAAAGTAAAATACTACATATAAGACAAATCATAAAGGGTGTTTTAATGAATAGAATCAATCTTGATTTTCATTAAAACACCCTATCTATTATACTAAAAATTTTAACGTTAATATTTTTATATTGTTACAGGTGGATTTGTTGGTGCTGAATATATGCGAGTAGCCAATTCTTGGTCTACAAAGAATAACCCACCTTCTCCAGCAAGTTTAACACGTTTTATATTGTCTTCGCAAGTTGTCTCTTCTTCTGCTTGTTCAGATATAAACCAAAGTAAGAATTGAGAAGTTCTAAAGTCTGTTTCAGAGTTTGCTACAGCAGCTAGATTGTTTATTAAAGCAGTAACCTTTTGTTCATGAGCTAATGTACGTTCAAGAATATCCATTGCAGAAGTGAAGTCTGCATCTGGCATTGGTATAGCATCAAGTTGAACCTTTCCTCCTACATTATGTAAGTATTTGTAAAAATACATAGCATGGTCTGTTTCTTCTTTATATTGAACATAAAACCAATTAGAAAATCCTTTAAGTCCTTCTGCTTCAAGGTAAGAAGACATAGAAAGGTAAAGATATGCAGAATATAATTCATGGTTAATCTGTTCATTAAGTAATTTTTCCATTTTAGCTGAAATCATTTTTATACCTCCAAATTTTAAACGCTCTTATAAGATATAATAATATTAAATGGAAAAATATTCAACAAAACTAATTAAATATTTTAATATTTTACATGTTTAATCAAAATTTATACTACCATTAAAAAAATTATAGCTTACTATGGCTACAGAGCCAATTAGTGGTGCATTTGCTCCAAAATTTGAATGTCTTACATTTATTTTTTTATATTTAGAAAAACTTGCTGAAGCAGTCAATTTTTTTAATAATGTATTTTCTATAAATGTACCAGGGATATTAAAGTCATAACCTATTATTATAGAACTACAATCAATTAAGGTAAGTGTATTTACTAATGCATATGATATATATGTACAAAATTCATCAAGCAAAAACATCCCTAGATTATCTTTGTTATTGGCTTCATCTATTAACTTGACTAGAGAAAAATCTTTACAATTAATTAGTGGAGAATCTGGATAAATATGACTTAATGATTCAATTCTTTTAATTAACTTACTCACACTTGTATAATAGTCTAGACATCCATTATTTCCACAACTACATACTGGACCACTAAAATTAATAGATGTATGTCCTATTTCACCACTTTGACCTAAATTACCAGTGTGAAGTTTATTTTCTAATACTAAACCAGCTCCAATTCCATTCATTATATGTAAATATATATAATTTGGAATATCTTTGCCTAGACCATACATTTTTTCAGCCAAAGCACCTGCATTAGCATCATTTATCAAAAATATAGGTAAATCAGATATTTCTCCTATAAAATTTACTATGTTTAGGTTTGATACATTTCCAAAGTCTGGAGGATTTAATATTATACCATTTATATTATCTACAGGACCTATTGAAGAAATGCCAATTCCAATTATATCTCTTTTGTTATTTTTCATTATTTTAGTAAACATTCTTTTTATTATATCTTTTAAAACATCATTTGACAGATATTTAGGGTAAGTCTCAAAAAGTTGTTTGACAATATTACCTTTTAAATCCGCAATGATTACCTTACAAATATTTCTTCTTATCAAAATGCCACAAACACAAGGAGATATATTAGAAATATCTAATAAAATAGGTTTACGACCTGATGAATGTGCATTTAAAGTTGATGATTCTATCTCTCTAATCATGTTTTCATTAATAAGCTCAGTGACTAGATTTGATAAAGTCATTTTAGTAAGACCTGTAGATTTAGCTAAATCAACTCTAGACATAGGAGTATTTGTAGAAAGTAGTTTCAGTATTATTAACTTATTTTTAATTTTTACATCTTTTATGTTAGAACCTTGTTTGTTGCTCATTGGAAATCTCCTTAAAAAAGTTAAGTATTTTTATGTATTTTCATATATATACTATGACCTTATAATAGAATAACATTTGATTAAGTTCGAAAATACCATTAACTAGAATATATCACATTATATATTAGAATAGCACTAAAAATATGTTATAATAGGGTGAAAAAATATTGAAGTAAATTAAGGTATATAATAATGAATTAGAATTTGAGGTGAAATACTATAGATAATTATACAAAAGAAGAATTGGTGGAAACACTGAGAGTAGTATCTTCAGTTATCAGTAGATGTGAAAAAGCACAACTAAAGTTTATGGAAGGGTCTTCTCAACACTCACTCCTTAAGAATAGGATAAAAGCGATGTATATTTCGAAATCATTAATAACAGAGGAAAGTATAATCGATAAATATACAAAAGAAGAATTAATAGAAGCACTACGACCTGTATCTTCAAGTACAAACAAATGTGAAAAAGCACAGTCAAAATTTGCAGAGGGTACTACTAATTACAAACGATTTAGAAATATAATAAAAGCAATGTATATTTCTAAATCATTAATAACAGACGAAATTAATAGAAGAAATTAAATTCCAGATTTTTAAGTTATTAGAAGCTTATTTTTTAGGTTATTTTGAAAAAATAATTATTTATATTTCTAAAATGAGAAAATCACTTTATATAATCAATTGGAATAATAGAAAGCCACTTAAATGCTAGATTTTGTGGCTCTTTTTGATTTATTATACTTAGAATTTCCTAATAAATTTGTCAAATTACTTATTTAAATTAAGTTTTAATTTTTATAATATATTTATTCAATAATAAAAGTATTATATAATTTATGATAAATTTTTATATGCAATAAATTTCATTATTGTATAATTTTAAAATAAATATAAGGTGTATTTATCAATTTTTATTACAAATTGTTACCGAATATGTATGTATTAGAACTGAAATATGGGAAATTGTAACTAAAATGTAAATTTTTTCTCTAATCTATCTAATATTATGGAAACTTTTTGTAATTTATGATATAATAAGAAACATATAATTATTAAATTATAATAAATGACTATAGCGTAGATGTATTACTATGTTATAGTCATTTTTGGATTAAGCTTGATATATCAAGGGGGAAGAATATGAGAACAATTAAAAGAGTTTTAGCATTAGGTTTAACATTAGCTATATTTCTAATGAATGCACCTAATGTAAGTGCATTAACATCAGATACCATTAAAGGTAAGAACATATATGAGACGGCTGGATTAATAGCAGATAAAACGAGCTATGATACAGCCATTGTGGTAAATATGGATAGTTCTATAGCAGATGGTCTTTCAGCAAGTGGTCTTGCTGGTGCTGTAGATGCTCCAATTTTGCTTGCTCAAAAAAGTAACATACCAAATGAAACAAAACAAAGATTAAAAAATGTAAAAAAGATATACATAATAGGTAAAGAGTTATCAATAAGTAAGTCAGTAGAAACTGAGCTGAAAAATACAGGAGCACAAGTAACTAGACTAGGTGGAGATGATAGAATAAAGACTAGTTATAGTGTTGCCAAAGAAGTAAGTACCATTAAAAAAGTTGATGAAGTTATATTAACTAATGCATATAAAGGAGAGGCTGATACTATAAGTGCTGCACCTGTCTCAGTAAGAGATGTAGCTCCTATAGTACTTACAGATGGAAAAAGTGTTCCTTTTTCAACAAGTAATGTAAAATCATATGCTGTAGGTGGAAGTATTTCTATGAGTACTAGTTTAGTTAACAAGACTAACTCTAAGAGACTTGGTGGTTCAGATAGATATGATACAAATAAAAAAGTTATAAAAGAATTTTATCCAGATTCATCAGAATTTTATTTAAGTGATGGATATGATTTAGTGAATGCTCTTACAGGTTCTACAATTGCTAAAGATAATCCAATTGTATTAGTATCAGAAGATAGTGATAAATCCATACTAGCAGGAGCAGATAAGATTACTAGATTAGGTTCAATAAGCGATAGTGTGTATAATAAATGTGTTTCTGCTGCACAGAATAATGGTGATTCATCTACAAAAGGGGATTCACCTATAAAAGATGAGACAAGTATATTAGGTGAACCAACAGCTAGTTTAGAAGCTTGTCTAAAATGGGCTAAATCTAAAAAAGCAAATGATTTATTTATAGAATTGATACCAATACTATATGATACAGCTGTTCAAGAAGGTGTAAATCCTGTTTTAGCAGTAGCTCAATCAGCAAAAGAAACTGGTTTCTGTAATTTTGGTGGAGTATTAGATGCATCATTTAAGAATCCTTGTGGACTTAAGACTTCTGTTGGTGGTTCTGATACTGACAAAAATGCACACTCAAGATTTGATACTTGGGAAGAGGGAATACTAGCTCAAATTCAACATTTATGTCTATATGCAGGACAAGAGGGCTATCCACTTTCAAATCCAGTAGACCCTAGACATGAAAAATCTTTATTTGGGAAAGCTAAAACAGTTGAAAGTCTTTCTAATAATTGGGCTGGTGGTCAATATGGACAAGACTTAGTTAGAATGATGGGAGAAATTGAGGCGACAAAGTAATTAAATTATTAATTTAACAGCTATATTTATTGGGTTTCATTTAAATAGCTAATTTAAAACTACAAATAAGGAAAATTTATCATGAAAAAAAGTAATGTTTTTAGTATTATATTTCCTACAATCATAATGTTATTGATGTTTTTAACTTTTGCTACAGATATATTTAATATACCAGATATTCCTGCCAAAGGGATTTTTGTAATAGGTATGGTTTTGATTTTTCCAATTGCTTTTTTAATTCAAGGGATAGTTTGTGTATTGAGTAAAACTAACTTGATTTTATCACTTGTAGTATCTTTAATAACTTATATAATATTAATGTATATATTTTTAAATGATTCAGCATATATCTATGTTTTACTTTATGCCGCATTTTATATGATTGGATATATAACCACTAAGATTTGTCAAAAAATGCAAATTTTTAAAAGATAAATTAAATAAAATATATTAATAAGGAAGTGTCTGAATTGATTTTATAAAATCAATTCAGACAC
>NZ_JAGWCY010000003.1:0-282829 GCF_020657785.1 Clostridioides sp. ZZV14-6154
GAGGGCTAACTTCGGAATTTAAGCCTTTGGAGAACTATACCAAATCGTAGTAGCTTAGGCAAGGCGAGGTTCAGTGAAGAAGGAAAAATCTCGATATGGATATATTTGACCATATTTTGAGTAGCAGAAATATTAATGAAGAAAATACTCTATAGTATTACAATACTATTTCAAATTGCTTTTCTAATAGGATGTAAGGTCTTTGAAAAATATGCAAATACAAGAATGGGAATGCACAGGTGGGTCACATACACTAACAGAAACTTTGAAAGAGATTATCCTATTGAATCACTTAAAATAGCTCTAATAGGTATTCTTATCGCTTTTACTATAATTGCAATTATATTGCTAATTCAAAACACCATTTTAAAAAAGAACTATAATTTATTTGGTAAATTAATGGGGCTTTTGACAATAATAATCAACACTCTTTTATTAAAGTTTATATTAACAAATACACAATATACTAATAGTTCCTACTTTTTTTTAATAATGATGCTTAGTATGGTATCTATTTTGCAAATCATCAAGTTGATTGTGTATACTAGAATGATTAAAAATTAGATATATCAAAGCTATATATATCTAAACTAGATATTAAAAGCTATATATTAGAAACTAGATATTAGAAACTGAATATTAAAAACTAGATATTAAAAAATTTATTTTATAAATATCTAACTCAATTCATAAAATAAAAGCTGGACTAATAATATAAAATCATTAGTCCAGCTTTTATTTTACGTACTTTTTTATGTTGACGTACTTTTATTAAAAACTAAATTTAATTTTTAAATGTAACCAAAATGCACTAATTAAATAATGGCCAGTTATTCAACAATATCACTACTTCTTAACTATAAGTAGTGCCAATGCATTTATAAAAAATAATACTGCTGTTATTTTTGTAACTCTAGCAAGAAATGCTTGTTTTCCTTTTGGTTTAAAGTAAGCTTGACTTCCTTCTCCACCAAACTCTGAAGGTAAAGCATTCTTAGAATCTTGAGGCATTATGCTAATTACTAGTAAAATCCCTAGTACTACTTGCACACCCATTAAAATGTTGCTCATTCTTGCCCCTCCTATCTTTTTATTACTTAAATTTCATTACTCTTTAGTGTATCACAATAATATAGTCATTTCAAGACTATTATGCTATAAATCACAAACAAAACTGGTATCAAACTGCTAGAAGATTTTACTGTATTTTTACATAGGAAAATTAATAAATTTTAGAAAGAAAAATATTTAAATCAAAATATATCTATAGTTTTGAATTATAGCAATTATTTCAAAGCTTTTATTTATTTTCTTCATAATAACTTAAATACAAAAAGGGATAAGTGCCTTGAAAAATCAATTAACACTCATCCCTTTTATTTCTTATAAGATAAACTTAAAATCTTTTATACTATCTTTTTAATCTTTAAAGACTATTTTTTTAAGTTATAGAAAGATTTTAATCCACAGTATCTAGCTTGTTCTCCAACCATTTCTTCTATTCTTAATAATTGGTTGTATTTAGCAACTCTATCAGTTCTTGATGGAGCACCAGTTTTTATTTGTCCAGCATTTACTGCAACAGCTAAATCTGCTATAGTAGAATCTTCAGTTTCTCCTGATCTATGAGATATAACAGCAGTGTATCCTGCTCTCTTAGCCATTTCTATTGCATCTAGAGTTTCAGTTATTGTACCTATTTGGTTAACTTTAACTAATATAGAGTTAGCTACTCCATTTTCAATTCCTTTTTCTAATCTTTCTGTATTAGTAACAAATAAGTCATCTCCAACTAATTGTAATTTGTTTCCTAATTTTTCAGTTAATAATTTCCATCCATCCCAATCTTCTTCATCTAAACCATCTTCTATAGTTATTATTGGGAAGTTGTTTGACCAGTCTTCATATAAAGCAACCATTTCAGCAGCAGTTAATTCTTTTCCTTCTCCAGCTAAAACGTATTTTTTAGTTTCTTTGTTGTACATTTCTGTAGCAGCAACGTCAAGTCCTAACATAACATCTTCACCTGGCTTATATCCAGCTTTTGTTATAGCTTCAACTATTAATTCTAAAGCTTCTCTGTTTGAACCTAAGTTTGGAGCGAATCCACCTTCGTCACCTACACCACAAGCTAATCCTTTTTCTCCTAAAACTTTCTTTAATGAATGGAATACTTCTGCTCCCATTCTTAAACCTTCTTTAAAGCAACAAGCTCCTACTGGTAATATCATGAACTCTTGAACATCAACGTTATTATCAGCATGTTCTCCACCATTTAATATGTTCATCATTGGAACAGGTAATTGCTTAGCATTTACTCCACCTAAGTATTGGAATAATGGTAAACCTATTTCATCAGCAGCTGCTCTAGCTACTGCCATTGAAACACCTAAGATAGCATTAGCTCCTAATTTACCTTTGTTTGGAGTTCCATCTAATTCTATCATCATTGCATCTATAGCTGGTTGGTCAAATGCATCCATTCCTTCGATTTCTGGTGCTATTATTTCATTTACGTTAGCAACAGCTGTTTCTACACCTTTTCCTAAGTATCTTCCTTTGTCTCCATCTCTTAATTCAACAGCTTCAAAAGCTCCTGTAGATGCACCTGATGGAACTATTGCTCTTCCCATTGCTCCATCTTCTAATACTACTTCAACTTCTACAGTTGGATTTCCTCTTGAGTCTAATACTTCTCTAGCATATACTAATTCAATAACTGACATTTGTATATCTCCCTTCGATTTTTCTATTAGTTAAATTTTCATTTACTGTAAACATCCGTCTACTAGTTTTAATCTACTTATTATATTATAGTACAGAAAGTTATTTTTGAAAATTAGATACAAATTTATTTGATGGGTAAATTTGTAAAAGTTTCTATTTTTATTTTATTTTTTATAATTTTTAACTTATCTGTTATTCAAAATCAATCTTCAATACATAAATATATAGATAGATTTAAAACATAAAACACAAAATGTACAACTAATGATTCTAATAATTTTTGATTTTATAATATATATTAATTATTATTTTTTACATCATTTTATTTAAACTTTATAAAATGCACTCAAACTAAAATACTTTTTAAGTTTATTTTATTGTAAGTTACTATCCTACTTACTTAAATTTAACTATTTTGAAATAAGTGAATGACCAGTCATTTCTTCTGGTTTTTCTAACTTCATCATATCTAAAACAGTTGGCGCTATATCAGATAATCTTCCTGCATCTAATAATTTTGCACCTTCAAATTCTTGTCCAACAACCACAAATGGCACTGGATTAATAGAGTGGGCTGTTACAGTCTTTCCTGTTTGTGGGTCTAACATGTATTCAGCATTTCCGTGGTCAGCAGTTATTATTGCACTTCCACCTAGCTCTATTATTTTATCTACTAATTTTCCTACACAAGTATCTACAGTCTCAACAGCCTTTATAGCTGCTTCAATACTTCCTGTATGTCCTACCATGTCAGGGTTTGCAAAGTTTAAAACTATAAAGTCAAACTTATCTTCTCCTAGTTTTTCTAAAGCTTTGTCTGTTAATTCATATGCAGACATCTCTGGTTGTAAGTCGTAAGTTGCAACTTTTGGAGAAGGTATTAATAATCTCTCTTCACCTTTGTTTGGCTCTTCTACTCCACCATTGAAGAAGAAAGTAACATGTGCATATTTTTCAGTTTCAGCAGCTCTTAATTGAGTTTTTCCATTCTTAGCTAAATACTCACCTAGAGTGTTAGTTAAAGATTGTGGACCAAATGCTATATGCACTTCTTTTATAGTTATATCGTACTCTGTTAAACATACAAAGAAGTTTTTAATTTCTTCTCTTTTAAATCCATCAAACTCTTCACTTACTAAAGCTCTTGTTATTTGTCTTGCTCTATCTGGTCTGAAATTGAAGAATATAATTGAATCATTTTCTTTTATACTTCCAACTGCTTTATCATCTTTAACAATAACTGTTGGCATTATAAATTCATCATTTTTTCCATTATCATAAGAGTTTTGAATAGCTTCTTCAATAGAAGTTGCTTTTTCACCAATACCTCTAACCATAGCATTGTATGCAAGTTGTACTCTTTCCCATCTCTTATCTCTATCCATTGCATAGTATCTACCAGAAACTGTAGCAAATTCTCCTACTCCAATTTCATTCATACTAGATTGTACTTCCTTAGCATATTCCAATGCACTTTGAGGGTCAGTATCTCTACCATCAGTAAATGCATGAACATACACTTTTTCTACACCTTTATCTTTTGCCATTTTGATTATGGCTTTAAGATGGTCTATATGTGAATGTACTCCACCATCAGACAAAAGACCCATTACATGAAGAGAATGTTCTTTTGCATTGTCCATAGCTTCACATAAAACTTCATTATTAAAAAAGTCACCATCTTTTATAGATTTTGTTATTCTAGTTAAATCTTGATATACAATTCTACCTGCACCTATATTAGTATGACCAACTTCTGAATTTCCCATTTGACCATCAGGTAGACCAACATCAAGACCACTAGCATTTATTAATGTATTTGGATATTTTTTCATTATTCTGTCTAAATTAGGAATTTTGGATTCAGCAATTGCATTTCCCTTAACTTCCTTATTATATCCAAACCCGTCCATAATAATTAAAGCAACTGGTTTTTTCATCATTTCACTCCTTAGAAATTAACAAGGTCTAAATAGTCATTAGCAGCTAAACTAGCTCCACCTACTAAAGCTCCATCTATATCACTTTGACCCATTATTTCAGCTACATTTGAAGGTTTAACACTTCCACCATATTGTATTCTAACTTCATTAGCTAATTCTCCATATAATCCTTTTATAACTTCTCTTATATAAGATATAACATCATTAGCATCTTCAGCAGTTGCAGTTTTACCAGTTCCAATAGCCCAGATTGGTTCATATGCAACAACTACTTTTGCTAAATCATCTTTAAGAACATTCTCTAAAGCTTTTTCAACTTGAACTTTACAAACATCTTTAGTTTTTCCAGCTTCTCTTTGTTCTAAAGTTTCACCAACACATAGTATTGGGTCTATTTCTACTTCTAAAGCTTTTAAAACTTTTTTGTTTACAGTTTCATCAGTTTCATTGAAGTATTGTCTTCTTTCTGAATGTCCTATTATAACATAGTCCATATCTATTTCTTTTAACATAAGAGGTGAAACTTCTCCTGTAAATGCTCCTTTTTCTTCAAAGTGCATATTTTGAGCACCTATCTTTATATTTGTACCCTTAGTAGCTTCTTTTAAATCCTTCAATAAAGTAAATGGTGCACATATAACAGCTTCTGCTTTATCAGCATTAACTTTCCCTTTAACTTCATTTACAAACTCTAAAGCTTCTTTTATTGTTTTATGCATTTTCCAGTTTCCTGCAATTATAGGTTTTCTCATTTTACAATCTCCTCTATATAGTAGTTTATTTATTATCTAATGCTGCAATACCTGGTAATTCTTTACCTTCTAAAAATTCTAGTGATGCTCCTCCACCTGTTGATACGTGAGTCATCTTATCACCAAACCCTAATTGATTAACTGCTGCTGCACTATCTCCACCACCAATTACAGTAGTTGCATCAGTTAATTCTGCCATAGCTTTAGCTACTGATAGTGTTCCATTTGCAAAGTTTTCAAATTCAAATACTCCCATTGGTCCGTTCCATACTACAGTTTTTGATTCTTTTATAGTTTTTACAAAGTTTGCTATAGTCTTAGGTCCCATATCTAGTCCCATATAATCTTCTTTTACATTAGCATCTTCTGTTACTATTGGAGTTGCATCTGGTGCAAAGTGGTCTGCCATAACAACATCTACTGGTAATAATAAATTAACGCCTTTTGCCTTAGCTTTTTCCATCATTTCTTTTGCATATTCTACTTTATCTATTTCAAGTAAAGATGTACCTACTTCATAACCTTGAGCTTTTAAGAATGTATAAGCCATTCCTCCACCTATTATTAGATTATCAACTTTTTCTAATAGTTCATTTATAACAGCTAATTTATCAGAAACTTTAGCTCCTCCAAGTATAGCTGTAAATGGTCTTACAGGATTTGCAACAGCTTCTCCTAAGAATTTTAATTCTTTTTGAATTAAGTATCCACAAACTCTCTCTTGTAAAAATTCTCCTGCTCCAACTGTTGAACAATGTGCTCTATGAGCAGTTCCAAATGCATCATTTACAAATATTTCAGCAAGTGAAGCTAATTCTTTAGAGTAGTTTTCTTCATTTTTAGTTTCTTCTTTTCTATATCTAGTATTTTCTAATAATACTAGATCTCCGTTTTCCATTTTTTCAGTAGCTTTTTTTGCATTTTCTCCTACAACATTATTATCTGCTGCAAATACAACTTCTTTACCTAACATTTCAGATAATCTCTTTGCAACTGGTGCTAAAGATAATTCTGGTTTAGCTTCTCCTTTTGGTTTTCCTAAATGAGAACATAATATAACTTTTGCTCCTTTAGAAATTAAATATTGAATTGTTGGTAAAGCTCCGTTTAATCTATTTTCATCAGTAATTACACCATCTTGTAATGGTACATTAAAGTCACATCTCACTAATACTTTTTTCCCGCACACATCAATATCTTCTATAGTTTTTTTGTTTAGCATTGACATAAATATCTCTCCTTTTAATAAAGTAATTTTTTATTGCCAAGTATAATATAGTACATACTTTTACCCTATTAAATATATCATATTATCATATTTTTATATATAGTATGTAACATTATTTAGGTGTATTTTATATATTTTTTCTTAAAAAAAGTCCAGAGTCCGTAGTGTTAAACTACAAACTCGGACTTTGTCAATCTACTTTTCTATTTTCTAAAAGCTGACTATTTTGCTAATTGTGCAAAGTATCCTAAAGTTCTTATTAATTGAGAAGTATAAGACATTTCATTGTCATACCAAGAAACAACTTTAACTAATTGTTTTCCATCTACTTCCATAACTTTTGTTTGAGTAGCGTCAAATAATGAACCGTAGCTTATTCCGATTATATCAGAAGATACTAACATTTCTTCAGTGTATCCGAAAGATTCGTTTGAAGCTTCTTTCATAGCTGCATTTATTTCTTCAACTGTAACATTTTTTCCTAATGTACAAACTAATTCAGTTATTGAACCAGTTACAACTGGTACTCTTTGTGCTGCTCCATCTAATTTTCCTTTTAATGCAGGTATTACTAGACCGATTGCTTTTGCAGCTCCTGTAGTGTTTGGAACTATGTTTCCAGCAGCAGCTCTAGCTCTTCTTAAATCACCTTTTGGATGAGGACCATCTAAAGTGTTTTGGTCATTAGTGTATGCATGTATAGTAGTCATTAATCCTTTTTCTATACCGTATTTATCATTTAATACTTTAGCCATTGGAGCTAAACAGTTAGTTGTACAAGAAGCTCCTGATATAACTGTTTCAGAACCATCTAATATGTCACTGTTTGTGTTGAATACTATTGTTTTTAAATCTCCAGTTGCTGGTGCAGATATAACAACTTTTTTAGCTCCTGCTTGTATATGAGCTTCTGCTTTATCTTTAGAAGTAAAGAATCCTGTACATTCTAATACTATATCTACTCCTAATTCAGCCCATGGTAGGTCAGCAGGATTTCTTTCTGCTGTTACTTTTATTTCTTTTCCGTTTACTATAAAAGCACCTTCTTTAACTTCTATTTCACCGTTAAATCTTCCTTGAGCTGTATCATATTTAAATAAATGAGCTAACATTTTAGCATCTGTTAAGTCGTTTATTGCAACAACTTCAAACTTATCTTGTTGCTCCATCATTTTTCTTAATGCTAATCTTCCTATTCTTCCAAATCCATTTATAGCTACTTTAACCATTTTCGCTACCTCCTATAAAGTAAATGTATGTTGTCTAGCTCTATGCTAGTTCTTGACTTTTATAATAATGACAATATCTTATAAGCACTTTCTTCATCTGTTACAAGAACCATGTTTTTATGCATATTTGATATGGCTAATAAGGCTTCTACCTTTTCTGTTCCTGCAAAGATTGCAATAGTTTCTTTTACTTCTTTAACTGTCTCTAAATCAATTCCAACAGTATTTAATTTGTAAACTATTTCTCCATCTTTGTTGAAATAATATCCAAATGCTTCTCCAACTGCATTTTTAGATAATATCTCGTTAACTTTATCTTCTGGAAGTTTTCTTCTCTTTGCCATGACATCTGCTCTACCTATGCTGAAAACTAAAATGTCTGTTCTTTTAATATACTCCAAAGTTGTCTTAATCTCTGGCACTTGGCTAAGAGTTTTCATTGCACTCTCGTCCAGCTCATCTGGTATATGTAAAAGTTTGCAATTAGAGTGTAATTTCTTACTTACTGAAGCAACTATACTATTAGACTGCATCTCTACATCAGTTCCCATGCTTCCTCTAGCTGGCACTATTGTAGAATTTGGATACCTTTTATCAGTTTTAATAACGTTTGAAAACTCCAACATAGTGCTTCCCCCTGTTATTGAAACGATATCTCCATCTTTTAAAATACTTAAGAAATGCTCACATCCATATCTAGTTACATCTTTTAGTAAGCTTCCATTTTCATCACAGCTTCCAGGAACTAGTATTACCTTTTTTATTCCAAGCTTTTCTCTGACCCTATCTTGTAACTTAGACAATCCCATGATGTCACTCATGATGTCTTTAAGTTTATCTAACAAATCAGAACCTTCTTTAGTGATAGTCATTCCAGATACAGCAACATCTATAAGTCCTTGTTCTTTTAAAAACTCTGTTTCTGACCTAATTATTCTTTCACTAATTTCTAATACATTTGATAAAGTTCTTCTACCTATTGGTTCACTTAAAGATATTTGTCTTAAAATAGAGTATCTTCTTTCCATAAGTTCAATTGCCTGTGGAATTAGTTTCTTTTGAATTTCTAATAAGTTCTTCATAACATACTCCTTATTGCTTTCCCTTAGGGACTTTTTTTGTCCCTAGTGTTTATTTCAGTCCCACAAGATAATTTTATTTTATAGGATTTGCGTATAGATTTCAATAGTTTTTCAAAAACTTTTTTATTTTTTTGTTTTATAGCAATTTCTCCACCATTTTCAAAGTACAGTATTTTTTCTTTTTTATATAATATTTTTTCCATATATTTTTATGGTTTTTATTCTAATATTTTGACTCAATCTTATATGTTCTACTCTGCTAGATTCTATATGTCTTTGTTTTTATACTTTATGTTTTTATTTTTATATTCTCAAAATTAACAATAACAGTTTATTTATCTCTGTATTTTTAACTCTAGTTATCGTTATAATTCCTGATTTTTTCCTAATATTTAATTTTCTTTCCAATACTTAAATTCATTTATATAATGCTCATTTGTCTTGTAATTGGCCTTTTCCCCTTATTTTACTAAAATTCTTTTCTCTTACTTGAAGACAAAATTCCTAATTCTTCACGATACTTGGCAACTGTTCTTCTTGCAACATTGATTCCTTTTTCTTTTAATAGCTTAGATATATGGTCATCACTTAAAGGTTTCTTTTTATTTTCGTCTTTTATTGTTTCCTTTATAATTTTTTTTATGCTTGTACTAGATGCCATTTCATGGTTTTCTGTTTCAATAGCACTACTGAAAAAGTATCTAAATTCATATACTCCAAAAGGTGTCAGCATATATTTCCCATTTACACCTCTACTTATAGTAGATTCATGAAAATCTAATTTTTCTGCTATGTCTTTCATTTTTAAAGGCTTTATATATTTTGTTCCTTTTCGCAAAAATTCATCTTGTGCTTTTACTATTTCTTCTGCAATTCTAAGTACTGTAGTCTTTCTACTTTCTATATTTTTCATAAGCCCTGTTGCTGAATTTAGTCTTTCTTTTATAAATTCTTTTGCACTTTCATCAGACTGTGAATTTTTTAGTATGTCTTTATAATAACTGTTTATTTTTATTTGATAGGAGTCTTTTTCATTTAAATATACAATAAATTCATCATCAATTTTTTCAACTGTTACATCTGGTTGGATATATACACTTTTTTCTACTGAACATGTTCTTCCTGGCTTAGGGTCTAATGTCTTAATTATATTTATTAGTTCAACGCATTTTTGTAGTGACATATTGTATTTTTTGCTTATCTCTTTATATTTATTATTTGCAATTAAATTTAAGTCTTTTGTAACGATTTCCTCTAAAATTTCATTATATATTCCTAAGCTTGCCATTTGAATCATCAGACATTCCGAAAGACTTCTTGCACCTACTCCACTAGGTTCCAATTGCTGAACACTAATTAAGCATTTTTCAAAAAATTCTTCATCTATCTTTAAAGTATCAACAATTACTTTTTCCTCAGTTCTCAAATATCCATCCTCATCTAAGCTATCAATTATATATTCACAGACTTCCATTTGTTTATCTGTTAGCTTATATAGGCTTATCTGAAACTTCAAATCCTCATATAAATTTGACGAATATTTAACTAAATTTTCTAGATTAACTTCATTGTCGGGATTATAACTTATTTCTGTTCTATCTAAACGTCTTGATTTTTCCATATCTTTTATATATTCTTCCCAATTTATCTCCCCACTTTTCTCAACTTCGACTAATGGGTTATTCTCTGCTTCCCTTTTAATCTCTTCTTCTAACTCTAACTTACTCATATTTAATATTGATAATGATTGCTTAAGTTGTGTAGTCATTATTAGCTTCTGAGACTGAGTTAACTCTAGACTATTATTAAAATTCATTTTGCTCACCTCTCAATTTTATTAAACTTATTTTATAAAAGAAAAACCCTCCTGTATATGTATATTCTATCATTTAAAATATACCTTATGCAAAAGGGTTTTTTTTATTTACAATTTAATTGATTTTTTTTATTTAATATTTATTTTTTTGTTATTTTTTTTTACTATATGGCGTATTTTGAAGTGGTAGTTCAGTTCTAAACTCTTTATCAAATACATAATAAGCATTTTGCACTGCTGGTGCAGTAGGAACTGTACAAATCTCTCCTACACCTTTTGCTCCATACGCCAATAAATCTTTGTTTTTTTCAACTATTACAGCTTGTATTTCTGGTATATCTGTAGATTTAAATAAACCTAATGTACCAAATTTAGCTGTAGGCACAGAGTTAACTACTGGGTAATCCTCTGTTAAGGCATATCCAAGACCCATAACAACTCCACCTTCTATTTGCCCTTCTAAACTGATTGGGTTTATAGCTCTTCCTACGTCATGTGCTGCTACTACTTTTTCTAATTTTCCATTTTCATCTAGCATTACAACTTGTGTTGCATATCCATAAGCTACATGGCTTACTGGATTTTCTTTATCAGAACCCATTTTGTCTGTAACACTTGCATATTCTCCGTAAAATTCTTCTCCCTCTAAATCAGACAATACTTTACCAGTTGCTAAAGCTTCTTTTAACTTAATTGATGCAACCTTAGTAGCTTCCCCTGTAAACACGGTCTGTCTTGAAGCTGTAGTATTACCAGAGTCTGGTGTCAAGTGAGTATCTGGAACTTCATGTACTATGTTTTCAGGTAGTAAATTAGCAGTTTCACAAACCACTTGAGTCATAACAGTACCAAGACCTTGACCTATACAAGAAGCACTTGTTCTTATATGGACTTTGCCATCTTTTATTACCAATCTACATCTTCCCACATCAGGTATACCTACCCCTACACCACTATTTTTCATTGCACAAGCTATACCTGCACGTGGGTGTTTTTCATACTCTTCTTTTACAGCTTCTAATGTTTCTGCCATTGCTGTTCCTTCATCTGCAAATTGACCATTTGGTAAAACTTGACCAGGTCTTATTGCATTTTTATATCTTATTTCCCAAGGTGATATTCCAGCCATTTCAGCAAGTAAATTTAGATTACATTCTGTAGCAAAACAACTTTGTGTAACTCCAAAACCTCTAAATGCTCCCCCAGGAGGATTATTAGTATATACTGCTGTTCCAGTTATATCAATATCCTGATAATTGTATGGTCCTGCTGCATGAGTACATAATCTTTGTAATACTGGCCCTCCAAGAGATGCATAAGCACCTGTATCAGATATTATAGTTGCTTTCATACCTGTTAGATATCCATTTTCATCACATGCTGTTGTAAATTCCATTTCTGTAGCGTGTCTTTTTGGATGAACAATAATACTTTCTTTTCTTGTAAGCTGTACTTTTACAAATCTCTTTGTGTGGTATGCAAGTAAGGCTGCATGGTGTTGAACACTCATATCTTCTTTTCCACCAAATCCGCCTCCTACCATCTTATTTATCACTCTTACTTTTTCATGTGGTAATCCTAACATATCTGCACATTCATGTTGAGTAGCAAATACTCCTTGGTCTGTTGAGTAAATTATTACTCCATCTTCTTCATAAGGACCTGCTACTGCACATTCAGGTTCTAAAAATGCATGTTCTGTTGCAGGTGTAGTGTATTTTTTAGTTACAACATATTTTGAATTCCTTATTTTTTCTTCAGCATTTCCTCTTACTAAGTGTTCCTTAACAAGTACATTACCTGTTTCATGTATCTTTGGAGCATCTTCTTTAAGAGCCTCTGCTGTAGTACTTAAAGGTGTCAATTCTTCATAATCTATCTTAACTAGTTTTTTCGCTTCTTCTAATGCTTCTCTAGTTTCTGCTGCTACTAAAACTATTCCATCTCCTAAATATCTAGTTATTTCACCTTCTGGGATTAATGTATCCCAATCTTTCTTTAAGTGACCTACTTTTATAGTTCCTGGAATATCTTTAGCTGTAAGAACTGTAACAACTCCTGGATAAGCTTTTGCTTCTTCTATATCTATCTTTTTAACTAACGCTCTTGGATATTTAGCTCTAACTGCTGAACCATAAATCATACCTTCTAATCTTATATCATCTACATATTCAGAGTATCCAAGTGTTTTACCTACTGCATCAACTCTGTGAAGACTTTCACCAACTAGACCTTTGCAGTTTACTTTTGGCACATCTATATCTTCTCTAAATATCTTTGCTGCCAAACTCACAGCTTTAATTATTTTTACATAACCTGTACATCTACATATATTACCTTTTAAAGCTTTTTTTATGTCATCTTCAGTAGGATTATTATTAACGTCTATAAGTGCTTTTGAACTAATTACCATACCTGGGATGCAAAATCCACATTGAACAGCTCCTTGGCTGGCAAAAGAATATGCAAAAACATCTCTTTCTCTTTCTGATAATCCTTCTATAGTTGTTATATTTTTTCCAGCTAATTTATCAGTTTTAAATACACATGCTTTGGTTGCTTTACCATCTATTATAACCATACAAGTTCCGCAAGCACCTTCTGAACAGCCATTTTTAACTGAAGTTATATTCATATCTTCTCTAAGGAAGTCTAAAAGTTTTTTACCTTCTTTTGCAACAACTTTCTCTCCGTTTAATATAAATTCTACCATTCTCTAGCCTCCTCTGTTAGACGCCTTTTTATATATCTCCCACTTGGAGTATTACAAATTAATTCTCCCTCTCTAACAACTTCTTTTCCTCTTAAATAAACATGTTCTATTTGACAATCTACTTCATAACCTTCATAAGGCGTATAATCTACATTTTGTAATTGTTTTTTTGCTTCTATTTTAGATTTTTTATTTGGATTTAAAACTAATATATCTGCATCACTACCTATTTCTATAGTGCCTTTTTCAGGATACATTCCAAACAATTTAGCGGCATTAGTTGATGTTACCTCTACCATCTTGTTGATAGATATTTTATTTTTACAGACTCCATATGTGTATAAAAGACTCATCCTATGTTCCACACCTGGAGAACCATTAGGAATTTTACTGAAATCGTTTATTCCAAGTTCCTTTTGCCCCTTATAATTAAAAGAACAGTGGTCTGTACCTATAGTATCTATTTGATTATTTAAAATAGCATTCCATAAAATTTCATTATTTTCTTTATCTCTTAAAGGTGGTGACATTACATATTTAGCACTTTCAAATCCATCTAAATCGTATAATTCATCACTTAATAGAAGGTATTGAGGACAAGTTTCAACTATCACATCTACTCCTCTTTGCTTAGCTTTTAGAACTTCTTCCAAAGATTCTTTACAACTTAGGTGAACAACATACACCTTAGAATTTGCAACTTCTGCTATCTTCATAAGTCTTGAAGTAGCTTCTGCTTCTAATATAGCTGGTCTAGTTAATTGATGATATTTTGGAGATAGGTTATTTTCTTCTTTTGCTTTATCCACAAGTTCACATATTATATCCCCATTTTCACAATGGAATCCAATAATTCCTCCTACTTCTTCTGCTTTTCTCAAAGCTTCAAAGATAACACCATCATCAACTTGAAGGCTTCCTTTATATGCCATATACAATTTAAATGAAGATACTCCTTCTTTCACCATATCTTCCATTTCATTACAAATTGAAGCATTCCAATCTGTTATAGCCATGTGAAAACCATAGTCTGAATAAGATTTATCTCTAGCTTTTTCATGCCATTCATCTAATCCTTCTTTTAAAGAACAACCTCTCGATTGTGTAGCAAAATCTAAGATAGTAGTAGTACCTCCAGCTATTGCAGCTTTTGTTCCTGTTTCAAAGTTATCTGCTGTCTTAGTAGTTCCTGTATCTAAGTCAAAGTGAGTGTGTGTATCTATACCTCCTGGTATAACATAAGAATCACTAACATCAACTATTTCATCATTTTCTTTTGATATATCAACACCTATATCAACTATTTTCTCATTTTCTATTCTTACATCTGCACAGTAAGTTTTTTCACTTGTTACTACTTTCCCACCTTTTAAAACAATTCCCATATAGACTCCACCTTACTTATAACGTATCAATTTATTTTATCTGAAGAAATTAACTTAAAGTAATTTGACTATTGCACTTATACACAGTAAATCTATATTTAGATTAAACCAATATCTAATTAAATTAATATTTAGTTAAACTAATGTTTAGTTAAATCAACGTAATAAAATTATTAACTTCATGTTGTATTATTAAAATATAATACTTGCTTATCTAATATATTTTATTATCCTGATATATCTATTACTCTAAGTTAATTACTAAAATTCTATATAATTATTATTCATTAACAGCTTCTACTTGATTGTAGCAAATGCTTAAAGCTCCTTTTGGACATCTAGTTACACATAATCCACAACCAAAGCACTTATCCACATCTATATTTAATTTATCTGTAACTTCTAGAGCTTCATATACACAGCTTGTTACACATTGTTTACATTTGATACACTTATTATCATCTACAACTGGAGCTACTGCATGAGTTCTAAATCCTCTAGCTGCCATTTTCTTATGAGTTAATCCTTTGATTTCATTAACATCAGCATATCCATTTTCATCTAAGAAATCATTTAATTCTTTAGCAATTTTTCCATATATAGAAGGCCCTTTAAGGATTGCTTCTGTACATACTTGAACAGCACTTGCTCCTGCCATCATCATTTCAGCTACATCTTTTCCACAAGTTATTCCACCAACACCTATAATTGGTATATTTACAACTTGAGAAGCTTCATATATACATCTTATTGCAAGTGGTCTTATTGGAGCTCCTGATAGCCATCCATATCCAGCTTTACTTCCCATTATAGGGTATCCTGTGTTTACATCTATTGCCATACATGGTCCAAATGAGTTTATCATTACAAGTCCGTCTGCTCCTGCTTCTTCAACAGCTTTTGCAATAGTTTGAATATCAGTATGAGGACTCATTTTCATAAATACTGGTACATCTAAAACAGCTTTTGCAGCTTTTAAAGCATTTACTATTGGAGCAACGTCTGTACCTACATAATGAGTAGATAATTCAACTGCATCTGCATAAGGTTTTACTAAAGGTGCAACCTCAGCTATTTGTTCTGCTGAATATCCCATACTTACTATTACTGGAAGACCTGCTGCTTTTACTTTTTTGTATTCTTCTTCTATCCATTGTTCTTTTGGAAGCTCTGACCATAATTCTGTGTTTAAGAAACCACTGTTAGTTTTTGCCATACATGGTCTTGGTACATCTGCTGGTAATACAGATATAGTTTTTGTACATATAGCTCCTGCTCCACCTTTTGCTGCCTCTTGACAGAGATCACCATCTTTTGCTCCAGGACCTGCCGCTGTCATAACTGGATTTAAGAATTCCATTCCATATAAATTAACTTTTAAATTAGCCATATTATTATCTCTCCCTTAATTAAATATATTTTTTTAATATTTAGCTTAGATACTCTTTTGTCTATGTTGCTTTTCGTTTATTTCATCTTATTTTGCTTCTTCAGTCTTAGGAGTTTTTTCCTTTTTTGAACCTAATTCATTGAAGAATATATTTAAAAGTACTGCTGATAAACTTCCTGTTGTTATTCCACTGTGAAATATCGTTTGCACCCAAGTTGGAAAATTATGATAGAAATCAGGATTTGTCAGTGGTATCATAGATAACCCAACACTAACTGCTACTATCACTCCATTTTTAGTTCCATCAAATTTTACTTTACTTAGAGTTTTTACTCCTCCAACCATTACCATTCCAAACATTGCAAATCCTACTCCTCCAAGAACAGGCTTAGGTATTGCTCCTATTATGGCTGCAAACTTTGGTAAGAAACCAAGCACTAGCAATATTACCCCTGCATAAACTGCAATAAATCTTGATTTTATACCTGTAAGCCCAACAATTCCTGTATTTTGACCAAATGGAGTTATTGGGAATGAATTAAATATCCCAGATAAAGCTGTAGATATTCCATCTCCAAATAGACCTCTTTTAATATTTTTACCAGTTACCTCTTTGTCTACCATTTCGTGAATAGCTATCATATTACCAACTGATTCTGTCATAAGTACTAACATAATTAAGCATAATGATAATATTGCAGATGGTTCAAATCTAGGCATTCCAAATTTTAAAGGCACATTTAGATTAAGCCATCCAACACCATTTACTGCACTAAAATCAGCCATTCCAACTGCCATAGAAAGTAATGTACCAAGCACTATACCTACCAATATCGCTGTACTATTCCAAATTCCTTTTAAGAATTTAAATGAAAGTAAAGTTATCGCCAATACTGCTAAAGCTAATGCTAATGAGTTTGGTTCAACCGCTTCCAATTTGTTGTCAGTTATCCACTTTATCCCAACTGGGAATAGTGAAATACCTATTACCATAACAACTGTTCCAGTAACTACACTAGGGAAAAATCTTATCAGTTTTTCAAATACTGGAGCAAGTAATATACAAAACAGTCCAGCTACTATTACAGAGCCAAATACTGTCTGTATTGCAACTTGAGAATCACTATATGATGAGGCTATTGCTGTCATACCTGCCACAGCGGCAAAACTAGTTCCTTCAATTACTGGTATTTTAGCGCCTACAATATTTCCTATACCAACACTTTGTATGAGTGTTCCTATACCTGCCATAAACAAGCAAGCATTTATTAAAAAAACAATACTAGCATGATCTAGTCGTGCAGCACTTCCTATCATCATAGGAACTGCTACCGCTCCTGCACACATTGCTAAAACGTGCTGTAGTGAAAATACCCAAGATTTGGATACAGGTAACCTTTCATCTACTGGAGCTATTTTAGGGCTTTCATTTTGAGACATGTTGGGTCTCCCTTCTATATTTAGTTTAATATTCTATTCCATATATTTTTTATCTATATACTTCATTTAAATTCTACTTTTGTCTAAATTCTATTCTTAACAGTTAAGTTCTTGTTTCTTACTTGTATGTTAATATCAATTATTTAGATTCTACTCCATAGGTTTTGACTTAGTTCTCTACTCTTAGCTAGAATACTTTCTTCATCAATGTTTACTAATTTTCTGTCTTTCATAAGTACTTTTCCATTTATAATAGTTGTGTCCACACTTCTTCCACTCATTCCAAATATGATGTGTCCCCCTATTGTGTTTTCTGTCAATGGAGTGTGTGGTATATAATCAACTACTATAACATCTGCATAAGCTCCTTTTTTAAGTATACCTAGGTCATTTTTATAATAAGCTTTTGCTATTTTTTTATTGTTATCAAATAACATTGTTTGTGATTCTCCAAATCCAACTCTTGGGTCACTCAAGTGGTGTTTATGAATTATATTAGCAACTTTTAACGATTCAAACATATCACTAGTGTATCCATCAGTTCCTAGACCTACTGTAACATCTCTTTTTAGTAATTCTATTGCAGGAGAACATCCAACTGCATTTCCCATATTAGATTCTGGATTATGAACTACAAATGTATTTGTTTTATTTAAAAGATTGATTTCATCTGTACTTATATATATACAATGAACTGCTATAGTCTTTTCTTTTAGCACACCAAAATCATTAAATCTTTCTAAAACTCTTTTTCCATATTTATCTACGTTATATTGTAAGTCTGCTAATCCTTCAGCAACATGTACATGATAACCTGTATCAAGACCAGCCATTTCTGAAGCACACTTATTTAATGTATCATCAGACAACGTAAATGCAGCATGAAGACCAAACATTCCCTTTATCATGTCTGTATCATCTTTTTGAGCATATTTTATGAAATTTACATTTTCATTGATGCCTTGTTGTATTGTATCTCCACCATCTCTATCAGATACCTCATAACAAAGGCATGTTCTTATCCCCAAATCTTTTGCAACATCTGATATTGTAAATAAACTACCTTCAATTGCATTTGGACTTGCATGATGGTCATAAACTGTTGTGACACCATTTTTTATACATTCTATATAAGTTGCATATGCACTGTATTTTGTATCTTCTAGTGTAAGTTGTTTATCAAGTCTCCACCATAAATTGTTTAATATTTCTAAAAAGTTTTCAGATGGTTTTCCTGGAACTGCCATACCTCTAGCAAATGAACTGTATATATGCATATGTGAATTTATTAGACCAGGCATGATTATCTTCTTGCCTGCATCTATAAATTCATGTACTGGATATTTCGCTTTCATTTCCTCAGTAGTACCTATATCTTCAATCAGATTGTCATTTATTACAACACATCCATCTTCCATATAGGGATTTAAAGAATCTTGGCTTATTAGCCTCCCATTCCCCACTAAAATCATAAATTTATTCCTCCTTAAAGCTAAGATTTAATTTTTAAGTACTTTTCCTGCTTTAATTTTATTGTATTTTCCTTCTTCAACAACACAATTTCCATTTATAATTACATAATCTATACCTGTAGGATATTGCATAGAATTGATAAAATCATCACATCCACTAACTGTATCCTTGTCAAATATAACTATGTCTGCAAAATATCCTTCTTTTAGTTCCCCTCTATCTTTTATACTAAAGCTTACTGCTGCTTTTTTAGTCATTTTGTAAACAGCTTCTTCAACTGTTAGTACATTTAATTCTCTAACATATCTTCCTAGTATTTTAGGGAAAGAACCATATGCTCTTGGATGTGGCTTACCTGCTAAAAGACCATCTGTACATACATTTTGTTCGTCTCTTTTCATAAAACCTATTATATGTTCTTCTAATCCATAGAAATCTACCATTCCAACTGCATTTTCTTCTTCTTTCAATAAATCAAACGTTGCATCTAATGGGTCTTTGCCTCTCATCTTTCCAATTTCTAGTAGGCTTTTACCAATTGTATCTTGATTTTTTTCTGTCTTTACACTTGTTACAAAGATTTGGTCTATTCCAGCAAATTCTATAAAGTTATCCCAACCTTCGATTCCATTTGCTATATCTTTTTTCATTTTTGCTCTTTCGTTTTCATCACTTAATCTTTCTATTAATTTATCAGTTCCTCCTGAATGTGCCCATGGAGGTAAAACTACTCCAAGCATTGTACTTCCAGCTGCATAAGGATATTGGTCAAATGATACTCTTATACCTTCTTTTTCTGCTTTTTCTAAAAGTTCTATAACTTGAGGTATATACTTCCAATTTGATTTACCACAAACCTTGAAGTGTGAGAAGTGAACTTTTACTCCTGATTGTTTTCCAATTTCTATAATTTCTTCCATTGATGTTAAAATCGTATCTGCTTCACTTCTTTGATGAACTACAAATACTCCATCGTATTTTGCTACTACTTTACACATCTCTATAATTTCTTCTGTCAATGAATACGCACAAGGTATATATATAAGTCCAGTTGACAATCCTATAGCTCCTGCCTTTAATTCTCTTTCTGTGATTTCACACATCTTTTGAATTTCCTCTTCAGTGGCAGGTCTATCTTCAAGTCCCATTGCTTCCATTCTTACGTTTCCATGAGGTACTAAATAAGTTTCATTTAATCCCACCCCATTTTCGTCCATCATTTTCAAATAATTTTCTGTTGTTTCATATTTCCAATCAATTTCATCACTTTCACCATCTAGGCCTGCTAAATTTTTTCTCCAAGAAGATATATGCTCTTGAGGTAGAGGGGCCATAGATATTCCATCTTGGCCCAACACTTCTGTTGTAATTCCCTGTCTAATCTTTACCTCATTATATGGATTAACTAAAATCACTAGGTCTGAATGGCTATGAGTATCTATGAAACCTGGACATATAACTCTACCTTTTGCATCTATAACTTTGTCAGCTTCTTCGTTTAAATCCTGTGATATTTTTAATATTTTTTCGTTTTCTATTAAAATATCCCCTTCATATGCTGGTGTTTTATTGCCATCTACTATAAGCCCATGTTTTATTAAAGTTCTCACAAAACCATCTCCTAATTATTTTTTATAAACTGATTTTAATATACCATAATATCCTTCTGCACCTTTGAATAATTGGTCTAATTCTATATGTTCATCTATTGTATGAGCAAGATTTTCTCTAGAAGGACCAAATCCTATAGTTCTTATTCCAGCCTCACCTGCATAATGGCTTCCATTTGTACAGAATGAGTATTGAGTTATTTCTGAATCTATTCCAGCTTCTTTTAATCCTTTGTATGCTGCTTGAACAAATTCATCATTTTCATCATATAACCAACCTGGGAAGAATCTTTCACTTTCTATAGTATTTCCTGTATAACAGTCAGCTTTTTCAGATGCATAAGAAACTTTTGCATTTAATTCTGAGTCTTCTTTCATCATTTCATCTAATAATGCTTGTATTGGAGCTAATACTCCTTCTTTTGTTTCTCCAACCAATAATCTTCTATCAAAAGTTGCTTTACAATAATCTGGCACTACTGATGCTCCTGGGTATGGAGAAGATTTTATATCTGTTAAAACTAGTATTCCATCACCTAACACTGGATGAGTTGGAGGTACTAATTGTTGTATTCTTTGAATTACATTAGCCATTTTATAAACTGCATTTACACCTTTTTCTGGATTAGCAGAGTGAGCTGGTTTACCAAAAGTTTCTACAACTATTTCTCCTCTACCTCTTTGACCAATCTTTAAGTTTAATTCTGAAGACTCTCCTATTACAACATAATCAGGTTTAACAGCTTTACTTATTTCTCTAGCTGAAACTCCTTCAAATATTTCTTCATGAACAACTCCTGCTACATATAGTTCACCTTCGAAGTCTTTATTAGTATCTTCTGCAAAGTATGAAACAGCCGCCATCATAGCACTTACTTGACCCTTCATATCAGAAGTTCCTCTACCGTATATTTTACCATCTACTATTCTTGCTTCAAAAGGAGGAACACTCCATTTACTTGCATCTGGAACTGGAACTGTATCTATATGACCATCAAATAATATTTTTTTACCTGGTTTATTTCCTTTTATACATCCTACTATATTTCCATATCTATCTCTTGACCAGCTGTCAAAACCTAATATAGCAAAATTTTCTTCAATTGCCTTTACTACATTTTCTTCTTGACCTGAATAACTAGCATTTCTTATTAAATCTTGGCAAACTTCAGTTAATTGTTTTTTTCTTATTTCATTTAACATTTTGATATTCCCCCATATAATTCTTAATTTTTATTTATTGGCATTTTGATTTTTCATTTATAATGTTTAACTTATTTGATTTGTTAGCACTTTACTTTTATTTATCTTGAACCCTCTATTTACTTTGGCATTCTCCATTCCAAACTATATCTTTATATTTGTCTGGGTCAGTATCTCCTTCTGTACTTATTAATAATACTTTAGAGTTTTCATCTAGTTTTAAAGCTTCTCTTAAATCTTTTAAATCTTCACTTTCAAGTATTGAAACTAATGCTCCAGTTGTAACTGCTCCAGATTCTCCAGAGATTACTTTTTCATCTCCTCTTAGAGGATTTCCTAAAACTCTCATACCTTTAGCAGAAACCCAGTCTGGTGCTGAAACAAATGCTGATGAATAATTTTTTAATACTTCAAATCCTATAGTATTTGGTTCTCCACAAGCAAGACCTGCCATTATAGTTGGCATATCTCCACCTACAAATCTTGGTTTTCCATCTCCTGCTTCTGCTGATTTATAGTAACAATCTGCCTCATCAGCTTCTACTACTACTGTTATTGGGCATTCATCATATATTGAAGCAACATATCCTTGAACTGCACCAGCAAGCGAACCAACTCCTGCTTGCACAAATACATGTGTTGGTCTATCTACTCCATATTCTTTTAATTGTTCTATAGCTTCTTTAGCCATAGTTCCATATCCTTGCATTATCCATGCTGGTATCTCTTCATATCCTTCCCATGCTGTATCTTGAACCATTACTCCATGGTCATCAGCTTCTGCATATTCATTAGCTAATCTTACAGCATCATCATAGTTTAAGTCTGTTATACTAGCATCTGCACCTTCTCCCTTGATTTTATTTAATCTAAATTCAGAAGAACCTTTTGGCATTAACACAACAGATTTTTGACCTAATTTATTAGCTGTCCAAGCAACTCCTCTACCATGATTTCCATCTGTAGCTGTAAAGAAAGTTATTTCTCCTAATTGGTCTTTTATTTCTTTTGAAATTAATTTTTCATATCCTAACTCTGATATATCTTTATTTAATCTTTGAGCTAAGTATCTACCCATAGAGTAAGAACCACCCAAAACTTTAAATGCATTTAATCCAAATCTGTAAGATTCATCTTTTACATATATTCCGCTAACCCCTAATAATTTTGCTAAGTTATCTAATTTAACTAAAGGAGTTTTTTCGTATTGTGGAAAACTCTCATGAAATGCTTTCGCTTTTGCAATTTCTTCATCCTTTAAAAATTCAATTCCTTTTTCTTTTTTCTCTGCTTTAGGTAAGTTATTTAATTTCCATTTTATTTCTCTCATTTATTTTATATTCCCCTTTCAAATTTTTCGATGTCATTATTAATTTTTTATCTTTGTGTCTTTATACAAAGCAATTACTGTGCCAATATTATTTATTCTAAAAACAATTTTTTTATGTTGGAATTACATACTTTTTTCAAATTTATTTAAATTCTGTAAAATCTGAGTGTGAAAAATAAGATTTATAAAAGAAAAAATTCTCATATTGGGAAATTTTTATCAATACGAGAATTATCATTTCGAGAAACCGTTTCTTTATTTTTATTTTCCTTCTATTATGCCTTTAATTTTCTATATGTCTATTATTTTGTCTTGTATATTACTATTTTTACCTTCTATATTTATATGGTTATAACCTTCTATATTTTATGTTTTTATTTTAGCTTTCTATTAGTACTGTTATTTTTATTGACCTACCAATCACATTACAATACATTTAAAACTATTTTCTATATCTAGTTTATTGTTGTTCCTCTTCTAGCTTTCTATATAATGTAGCTAAACCTATCCCTAAATCTTTTGCTATTTTCTTTTTTGTCTTTGTATCTCTTCCATATTTATTTAACAACTTATGTATGTAAGTTAACTCCAATTCTTTAATTGAAAGTATTTTTTCTTGGTTTTCTACTATTCCATCAACTATATCATCTTCAAACTTTATTACCTCATTATTACTCTTAAAACTATTTCCTTTAATATTATAATAGTTCAAAATATCTAATGGAAGCATATCTTTATAGATTATTCCATCTTCTCCAACTAAATTCATCATATATTCAACTGCGTTTTCTAATTCTCTTATATTTCCCGGCCAATTATAATTAATCAACATATTCATCACATTTTTTTCTATTTGATTCAATTTTATATCTAATTCTAAAGAATACTTGGAAACAAATTTCATCATTATAGCTTCAATATCATCTTTTCTTTCCCTAAGGGGTGGTAAATTTATAGGAATTACATTTAACCTATAGTACAAATCATCTCTAAACTTGCCTTCATTCACTAACTTAAGTAAATTTTTATTTGTTGCAGCAATTACTCTTATATCTAAATCTATAAGTTTATTTGAGCCAATCCTTGCAAATTTTCTTTCCTGCAAAACTCTAAGTAACTTCGCTTGTAAAGGCATAGATAAGTCCCCCATTTCATCAAGGAATATGACCCCTTCATTTGCAAGTTCAAACTTACCAACCTTACCTCCACTACTAGCTCCACTAAATGCACCTTTTATATAGCCAAATAACTCACTTTCAAGAAGGTTTTCTGGAATAGCAGCACAGTTTATAGCAATAAATGGCTTATTCCATCTACTTCCTTCAGCATGTATAGCTCTAGCAATTAACTCTTTACCTGTACCACTTTCACCAGTTATAAGAACTGTTGAATTTGACTTTGCTAATTTCTTAGTTCTCTCTTTAACTTTCACCATTGATTCTGAGTTACCAATTATAGACTCTATATCACTATTTCCCCATCCACTGTTGACTTTTCCATGTCCTTTATGGTTTATATATGTCTTATCAAATATGATTATCTTGTCATATTGATTTATATATGGATATACAGGAATTATTTTGGCATTTATATTATAAATTTTGTTATCAATATCAATTTCTAGTAATTCATGCCCATTTGAAGAAGATTCAACAGATATTATTTTTACTGTATTTTCTATTATATCTTTTCCAATATCTAATTTTTTCAAAGCAATATTGTTTATATAAGATATTTTGCTATTTATATCTAATATAATGACACCTTTTTCAACATTTTCTATTATTTCTATCATCATATTCATTTTTCTACTGCTACTTTTTGACACTTCATGTTCTTCTATCTTCATAGAAATTAAATCGCATATATGATTGACAAACTTCAAATAATTATCTATTTTTGCACTTATTTCTACTTTTTTAGTTTTATCTGTACTAATAGCACCAATTACTCCTATAGTACGATTATTATATTTTATTGGGACTGCTATTATTACTTTATTTAGGCATTTCATGTAATGGGAACATTCTATACAAAGCTGATTATCACATATATCTAATACGACTAATTCCTGACCTGTCTGTATAACTTTATCATAAAGAAAACCTTCAGTAACAACGCTTTCATTTATTTTTGATTTATACAGACCTGTGCCACTAATTCTTATTAATCTATCATCAACTATTTCAATATCTACATCTAGCACACTAGCTACTGTTTCAGTGTATTTTATCATTTCCTGTTGAAATTCCTTTAATTTACTTACCATAGTTTCCCCCATTAGAATTTAATTTACCAAATTATCAGTTTAACTATATTTTAACATATAGTTAATTTTTAAAATATATATAAAACATTACTTATTTATATATTTACATTGAAATACATAATAATAATTATAAAAAGATTGTTTTATATTAGGATTACTTTAATTATAATACACAAATAATAAAATACAAAAAAGCTTTCCTCCTATAACAAATATATTTTTGGCACAAAAATATATGTTATATAAGAAAAGCTCAATAGTTAAATATTTAGATAGATTTTTATATAGACTTTTTTAATATAAACTTTTTAATTGTAGACTTTTTTTATTAGTTTTTAATTTTTATTAGTTTTGTCATTGATTTTATTATAATACTGCCATTGCTTCAATTTCTAAAACTGCATCTTTTGGTAATTGAGCAACTTGTACACATGATCTTGCTGGTGGATTTTCTTTAAAATATGTAGCGTACACTTCGTTAATATCATTAAAATCCTTTAAATCTTTTACGAAAACTGTAGTTTTAAATACTTTATCCATAGTTGTACCAGCTTGTTCTAGTATTGCTTTTACATTGTCTAAAGAAGCTTTTGTTGCTTCTTTTGGGTCAGATACTAACTCACCTGTCTTCATGTCTATTGGAAGTTGACCTGATGTAGAAACTATATTTCCAACTTGTATCGCTTGAGAATATGGTCCAATTGCTCCTGGAGCTTTCTCTGTAGCTATTACTACTTTTGACATGATTTCACCTCCTATTATTAAGTTATATTTACAGGAAAATAAAATTTCCTAAACACCAATATTAATATGAACCTTTAGACAAGAAATCAAATCCAAAGTTTCAAATAATCAATACTCAGATTATTATATTTATTTGTGTTCATGTTAATATTTATTAAAGCAATTAGCATGCCAATTTCTTTTTATTCATAAAACTTTATGTAAGCACTTAAAACACCTAAATTGCAACCTTCCCATAAAAAATAATCAGAAATTCGTTTTTTTATAACATTAATTTTTTCTCATATCTAGAATTTTACCAACCTGAGAATTCTTGTTTTGAGAATTCGCAAATTTTATTTAAATAGTTCTAAAGTTTTAATTTATTAGGCTATCATGTATGAAAGAACTATGGTTGACAATCCTACTGCTACAAATAGCAACACTTTAATCCAGACCTTATTTACTTTTGTTATCATAGAACCTATTGAAAATATAATAGCCAAGTATAATAGTAACCAAAAAATTATCAATATTCCACTACTGCTGCTGAAAACTTACAAAACTATTTTTTAATGAGCCCATTTATCTTATAAGCTATACATTTATTTTATAAAATATAAGTAAAGTATAAAATTAATTCTTTCAGCAACTTTCTCCCTTCATATTTTTTAAATCTTTTATAGAATTGTATCATGTTTGAGTGAATTTTCATACTATTAAGTCTTTCCCTCTACAAAACACTACCTCTCATTTCATGCCTAATAATGTAAGATTACAGCTATTTTATTGATTTTGATAACTTGATTGACTATACTATTATTAGTTTTTATTTGTATAAAGCTACTATTTATATGCAAAATTTTTATTTATATAGGGGGTTTTTAATTATGAACAAAAGTCCATTAACAGCAGAAACAACAGAAGAAATGCTAAAAGTACTAAGTGGGAAAGATTATAGTATTGCTTATGATTTGCATGAACTTGGTCAATCACTAGATTGCAAGATTGAACCACGAACAGGAGCCCGTTCTTATCGTATACTATATTCAACTAAAAAACCAAAACGTAGTCTATTTACTATTGAATGTAATGAGAAAAAATGGAGAGTTAAAGCAAACCTTTATAATCTAGATACATATAGAGACACTGTAGAAGAATGCTCTAAAGTTATTAAAGATAGTATTACAAAAACTCGTACTTGTAAAAAATGTAATCCAAAGTGTATTGGTGGTTCTTCATTTGAATTAGATGGTAAATCCTATTTAACTTGTGTAGGAAGTGGACATTATTTTGCTAATATGGAAGAAATCGATTGGAAAAATCTAAAAAAGTTAATTATTAAAGAAAATGATATTATGAAAGAATCTATTTAATACGCTACTAACTACTAAAAGCAAAACAACTACTAAAACACATATAAATTTAGATATCAAATAAATGATAAAAATGTGCATAGATTTGTATGTATATCAAAAATCTGTGTATATTAAAAAACTGAGTATACCAAAAAGGCTGTAGATAAATTTACTTTTCTGTAAATCTAATTATAGCCTTTATGTATTGCTTTTACTATATAACCATTAAAGTTATTTTGTAATCTTAAATTCCCATCTCCATGTACTGTTTCTATTATATAATCACAATCATTTATGTTACATTTCAATATCGACTTTATCAGATAATAAGCTTTAAATACATAAACTTAAGGAGTTATCTGAAAATGACATAACTCTATCAGCAACATAAGAACATGTATTAAAATATATCTGTAGTAAAGATAACTATTCTATGACATTAGAAAACTATATTAAATATTCTGTTAATTCTGCAATAATATAAGACTAGTATTTTAAACTTCTTTATTAGTTTTTGTATTATTATATTCAGCTATATTTATAAAAAATGAACCCTGTTGTAAGGATTCATTTTTTTATATTATTTATTACTTATTTTTTTGAGTTTCAGGGGATTTTGGGGGTGCAGGGACTTCATAATAATATACAGTTTCTTTTCCAATAAGTTCAGAACCAAGTTTTACCCATTCTCCTCCATAGGTAGATTTTATCTGAGAAATATCTGAATCTAATGATGTAACAATAAGACCCTGTTGAGCTCTAAATATATTTTTTTTCTCATCGCCAGTGCCAGTGCCAGTTTTAAAACTCAATTTCCCATTATCTAACATTAACAAATTTCTATTTTTGTGATATCCCTTCAAGTTAATACCATTAACAATCTCTGGAACAGATGAGTCAATAAATATATAATCATTAAAGTTATTTTGTAACCTTAAATTTCCACCTCCGTGTACTGATTTTACTATATAATCATAAGCATCTATGCTACATTTCAGTGTAGAATTTGGTATTTGAAGAGTTTCAAATACATAAACTTTATGCTTATATTCTAATCCATCATCCCAATTATCTTTATTATCACTAAGCAAATTAACATGGCAATTCTTAAAATTCTCTCCATAGAATAATGAATATGCATCTTCTTTCCTATTTTCCATATTTGAATAAGTATCATAATCTGTATTATAATAATACTGACCACATCTTCTTATAATCCCAGATATAGAAGTATTAATCATTGTACCAAATGCAAAACCACAATGTCCACATTGATCAATAGTAATATTATTAATCTTATAACTACCGCCACCCTTACTTCTAAGGCCTACTTCTTGTATTTTCTCGATTTTAATATTATTCAGACTAGCTCCTACCTTAATTTCCATACCCTTTTGGCATTCATATATTCTACTGTTTGAAATAATTATGTCATTTCCTGTATCAATACCTAGCCCGCAAGAGGAAACTGTAATATCATTTACAATTGAATAGTAAGGAATTTGAATTCCTGTACCTGAGAAGCCAGTTATATAAAGATTTTCATAATGACCTAGGCCTGTAGTTTCAGCAGTACATATAATTGCTGATACCCCCTTCATTTCTTCATTATTCTCATTTCTCTTAATGAACATTTCATAATGATAATGTGGATTTCCTTTTGTTGGGGGTTCATCATGAACAATCATCTCACAGCTATCAGAATAAAAACTTATATTTTTAATACATTGTTTTCTTCCTGTCAATGTAATAATACTCATATTAGGAACTCCACGTGTTATAAATTCTGTAGCAGATGTTGATGAATCAGAATCTCCATGTAAGGTTATTTCTTTATCAATCGCAATACCAGTTTTAAATAGGTATTTACCTTTTGGGAAATACAAAATACAAAAATCTGTTTCACTAATAATTTTCTGTATAAAAGGTCCTACATCTTCTGTCCCATCATTTTTAATATCAGGCTCTCTTTCTAATACGTTAATCCATTTTTTATTCTTAATTTCTTCCATAATATTATCTATTCCTTTCTTAATTTACTCAATACCAAAAGGTTATGTGCTTTTGGTATTAAATGAATTTTTATAGTTACCAATTGTACTATATAAAATTTATTGAAACTAATAACTAGACCATTGGCAAAATACTTGCTTAAGTCTAATATATTTACTTACTTATCTATCACTTTATAATAGTGTATAGTTCTTCCAACTTCTACTTTTTGACTTATTTTCTCCAATTTTACTTTATATTGACCAGAAACTGTATTGATATTACTAGTTGATGTTGATATAATATCATTTACCTGTGGGCTATGCATCTTAATATTGCCATTTATATACATCTCATCATTTTTTATCTTTATTTTGTCATTATGACCTTTTTCAGATATACCAACTCCATTAATACTACTAAGTTCACCATCATAAAATATAACTATTTGTTCTTTATTATTGTATATTAGGTTTCCTTTTTCTGAATTAACAACCATATCAGTAGCATCTATATTGCATCTTAATAATACATTCTTGGCTTCAAAAGCTTCTATAAGATATATCTTATGTTCCCTAAATCTTAAATCCCCTTCCTTAAATTTAT
This sequence comes from Clostridioides sp. ZZV14-6154, assembly GCF_020657785.1. NCBI lineage: Bacteria > Bacillati > Bacillota > Clostridia > Peptostreptococcales > Peptostreptococcaceae > Clostridioides > Clostridioides sp. ZZV14-6154. The sequence continues at coordinate 30,270 of NZ_JAGWCY010000003.1, forward strand.
CTTTCCCTTTATCATCCCAATAGTCTCCATTGTCATTTGCGATTGTTATATTACTTGACTCTATTGAATTCCCATAAAATAAGGAATAAGCTTCCTTAACTCTCTCGTCTAACTTCAAATAGTCATCATAGTTAAAATTAAAATAAAATTGACCACATCTTGAGATATTTCCTGATACGTAGGTATTAGACATTGAGTCAAACTTGAATCCGCAATATCCACATTGGTCAATTGTAACATTTGTAACAAAGTTTAAGCCCTTACCAATATTGTCAATAGCAATCCTACCAACTTCTTCTACTCTCATACCATTAATAAAAGTTCCAGTAGAAATTTCCATTCCATAATCACATCCCCAAGTCTTTCCATTAGTAATTATTGAATCTTCTCCTGTACTAATACCACGATTACATGAAAAAACAGTAATATCGTTTACTGTAGAATTATTAGGCATCTTAAGTGCAATTTCACCGAAGCCACCAAAGTCTACATTTTCATAATGTCCAGGCCCTTCTGATACATTTTCACATACAATTGCTGATATACATTTCCCTTTGTGTTCACTTGTGAATATTATTTCATGATGAAATCCTGATTCACCATTTGCAGGAGGTTCCTCAGGTGTCTTCTTGCTATTGCAATTGTTTGATTGGAAAGAAATACTTTTAATACAATGCTTTACTCCCTTTATGGTTATCATTGTAAAACTTTCAATTGTACCATCTTCTACCTTTTTTTGATCGAATTTACCAGAAAATTGTGTTGTTCCTGAATAATAATCTGGACTATTTGGATTATTTGACCTAAAATATGTGTCTCCACATAGTGTTAATCGTTTGTTAATCTCTATACCACTTGTAAATAAGTACTTCCCTTTTGGAAAATATATAATAGAGTCTTCTGGTGCAGCATTTATAATTTCTTGCACCCTAGAACTTACATCTTCTGTTTCATCTCTACAAACTCCATAATCTAAAACATTAATCCAGCCACCTGTTTCTTTAATTATTATAGGTTCTCCCATAATTCGCTACCTCCTAAGTTTAAAACTAATCGTTTATTTTTTTATAATAGTACATAGGTTCTCCATTAAGTGTTTTTACACCAATTTGTTCCCATGTTCCACTATGCAATTTACTTATCTCTACTTCTGAATCTAATATTGAAGATATAACAGAATTCTTCTGTAGTTTAGGAACTACTAAATCTTTTCCACCATCATCTACATAAAGTGTATTGTCAATTATCTTAAGTAAATCACCTTGATTTACATCAGAAACTTGAACTCTGCCTACAGAACAAATCTCACCATCATAGAACTTATAAGTATTTCTACCATTTTCTAATAGTAAGTTACCTTTTGCACATTGTATAAAGCTATCAGCTTCAGCATCACATTCTAGAGTTACATTAGTTGTTTCATTCGCTTTGATTACATGTATCTTGCGCTCTAGACCATTTTCTAGAGTATCAACATTATTATTCATCAATACAATATTGCAGTTGTCTAAAGTGTCTCCATAAAGTATAGAATAAGCTCCTTCTTTTTTATCTGGAAGATTTTTATAAGTATCATAGTCAACGTTTTTATAATATTGGCTACAGTTAGTAAATCTTGCAGTTATCTGGCTATGAGACATTTTTTCAAACATAAACCCACAGTATCCACATTTATCAACTGCAAGATTAATCATAAGATTGAAACCAAGTCCTTTATTATTAATACCTACTTCTTGAATATCTTCTATTTTTACATTGTTTAAGCTGACACCAGTTGTAATTTCCATTCCATTTTTACATTTATGAATCTTACTACTAGAAAGCATAGATTTTTCTCCAAGTTTTATACCAAGACCACATGAGGTAACAGTAATATCATTACCAGTTGCATAAAGTGGAATTTCAATTCCTGTTCCCGAAAATCCAGAAATATATAGATGTTCAAAATGTGATAGACCTTGTACTCCTTCACCTTCTGTTATAGCAGATACATCTTTAGGTAATTCATTTTTTATTTCACGATTATCATAGTAAAAGTTAATATTTTTTATAGTTTGATTTGTCTCTGTCAATGTAACAATACTCATATTAGAAACGCCTCTAGTTATAAAATTTGTTGCTCCTATAAATGTTTTTTTATTGTCTTCACTTTCACTTAATTCTAGAACATCTCCTCCATAATAAGAATTTCCTTGAAGTGTTATTTGTTGGCTAATCTTAATACCTTTTTCAAATAAATAGTCACCGTTTGGAAAATATATAACAGAATCTTTTAGTGATTCATCAGAAACAATATCTTGTATCATATCACTTACATCAGATTTTCCAGTAATGTCTATTTTGCTATTTAGTTCCAGCACATTAACCCAGTCTGGAGTTTTAGTTTCAATTGCCATGATTAATTCCTCCTTTTAAAATTTAAATTATTTGTATATACAGGAAGAAGTGTATTTTTACTATAATCATAATAAATCTATATTTGTTTATGACATTTGAGATAATCTTTATCATTAGAATACTTTATTTTTTGCTAATTAATAGAGCTGTTCTTTTTAGTCTTATTACTACTAAAAAATTAATCTGTGAAATCATATAAAATATACTAAATAAATTCAATATTGTATGCCAAATAAGCTGATAGATTTTATCTTCTCATAGTCACACATTTCCTGTAACTCCTATACTAGCATTAAAATTCATCTTATCAGTAGTTGATTTGTTTATAAATTGTTTGTATTTTGTCCATATTTCATTTATATTTAGTTTATAAATCATTTATAATTTACTTATTTTATAAAATTATTAGTTAGTTTATTAAAAGTTAGTACTTCTATTTATGATATGATAATAAAATATGAGTACTGATGTTATGGATAGAAAATCTTTAGAAATATTATTAAAATTAGATAATAGTATTAAAATTAGCAACAGACTTGATATAATTGACAATAAGCTTGATGTGACTGATTACAGACTTGATACAACTCAAAATGATATTATATAAATTAACTTGGATGAAAAACTAATTTTCAAATCTAGCAATTATATACAACAAAAAACTGTAAGTAAATTTGTTTTACACAAATCTACTTACAGCCTCTAAATGGTAGAATACTTTTAGTCTACTATTTATTTTATCTAGATTGTTCTAGAGTCACTCAATCAATAAAATTTAGAGAATCTAACGCTCCTAAAAATACCTCTTACCTACACTGACTTACCCATTTCATATGCCTGTTTCATTGCCTCACTTCCCTTAATATCACCTACATGCCAAGCCCCTACACCATATACTATACCCTTTTCCTTAGCGCCGTTTAGACATGATGTGAATCCTCTGAATCCTTCTAATGTTCTTTCCATAGCTTGCTCACTATTGTCTGCTGCGGCAACAATGAAATAAAACTCTTTTCCAGAAATTTCAGTGTATCTCGAACAGGTTCTATCAATCATAGTTTTCATTTGTGCATTCATAGTATAAAAATAAACTGGAGTTGCCAAAACAATAACATCTGCTTTAATCATTTTTTCAAGAATTTCTTCCATGTCATCTTTTTGTGGGCAACTTCCACCTTTCTCATAACAGACTCCGCATCCTACACAATAATTAACTTCCTTATCTTTCAAAAATATTTTTTCTACTTGATTTTTAGATTCCAATGCCCCTTGCATAAATTGGTCACATAGTAAATCAGAATTCCCACCTTTTCTAGGGCTTGCAGACAGTACAAGTACACTTTTATTCATAAGACAATACCTCCGTTCTTTGACTCTCACTATTATTCTTTAATGTTTTTTCTTTTTCAATAACTTTATCTTCATATCCATCAATCTTACTATTTAATCGTTCTAAAGTTTTCTGCATATCTTCTATTCTTCTAGAAAGCTGATTTCGTTGTTCTATTAAAAGGTCTTTTCTCGCTTTTATAGTTTCATTCCCTTTTTGAAACATAGTTACATACTCAATCAATGTCTCAATGGAAAGCCCTGCACTTCTCATACATTTGATGAAATTAACCCACTCACAATCTTTTTCTGTAAAAGACCTAATTCCACTTTTGTTTCTACTTACAGGTGGTATTAAGCCAATTCGTTCATAATATCGTAAAGTATCTGCTGAAAGTTCGTATTTTTTACTCACTTCTGAAATTGTCACACAAATCCTCCTCCTTTCTTGATAGTGTATAATTTAAAATTCGATTAAACAGTTTGACTGACATTTCATCAATTTCAACTTTTCTATATATCATTAATTATTTTACTTATATTTCATTAACTTCAATTTTTCCGTATAACATTAATTATTTTATGGTAACAATTATTTTTCAAAAATTTCTGCTACATTCTTTAAAGAGTCTACAATTTTAATGTGTTGTGGACAATTTTTTTCACACTGTTTACATCCAATACAATCTGACGCTTTTCCATAAGTTTTAGTGTAGTTATTATAGTAAACCATTTGTGTTGAAAATCCAGTATTAAGAGCTTGCTTTTCTGCATTGTATAAAGCAAAATAGTTTGGAATAGCAATATTTTTTGGACATCCTTCTACACAATATTGGCAAGCAGTACATGGAACTGCAATTGCTTCATTTATAATTTCTACTGCTTCATCTATAACATCATATTCTTTCTGTACAAATGGTTCAAAATTTTGCATATATCCTGTGTTATCTAATAGTTGTTCCATATTTGACATTCCACTTAAAACCATCATGACATTATCTTTACTTGCTGCAAAACGAATTGCCCATGATGGCACTGACATATCTGGATTGTAATCATTAAATAATTTTTCGGCTCTTTCTGGTATTTTTGCTAGTGTACCACCTTTTACTGGTTCCATAACGATAACAGGTTTATTGTGTTTTGTTGCTACTTCATAACATTTTCTAGATTGTATGCTTTCATTATCCCAATCCAAATAGTTAATCTGTAACTGAACAAAATCTACTTCTGGATGTTCATTCAATACTTTGTCTAATAGTTCTGCACTATCATGAAAAGAAAAACCAATATTTTTTATTTTTCCTTCTTTTTTCTTTTCTTCAATAAACTTAAAGCTGTCAAATTTCTTGGCTACCTCATAATGTGATACACCTATATTATGTAAAAGATAATAATCAAAATAATCTACACCACATTTTTCTAACTGTTCATTAAAAATAGACTCCTGCTCTTCTTTTGCTTTCAAAGCCATTAGTGGCAGTTTTGTAGCTACAGTAAAACTTTCTCTTTTATGTCTCTTTACTAGAGATTCTCTAAGTGCTATTTCACTTTTACCCATATGGTATACATATGCTGTATCAAAATATGTAAATCCTCTCTCTAAAAAAGTATCAACCATCTTATTTAAGTAATCCATATCAATACTTGTAGCATCATTTTCATCTTTTACTGGTAAACGCATTAATCCAAATCCTAATTTTTTTTGTTCCATTGTCCTGCTTCCCCCTTTAAGTATTCTCTACTTTAACTTGTTCTTTTAAATACTTATAAACTTTCTATAATTATACTTTACTACTTAGAGTTAACTTCAAGTCAATAGTTTTTTTATTTTTTAATTAAATACTATGAAAATTTATCAAGAAATTTCACCTAAAGTAGAATATTCCCTAACAGATTTAGGAATAAGCTTTTTACCTGTTTTAGAACATATGAAACAATGGGCAAAACCTATTTATCAAATGATAAAAGTAATCGATTTACATATATTCAAGGTTAGAAACATTTTCCCAAGTATTTATGATACAATGTTAAATAAGAAAATAAAAACTTTATATTGAATAATCTTATCTGTTATTTTTAAAATGTTACATTTAATAGTAACTTGATTTTAAGATTATATTTTACTAGTTCATACTAAATAAGAAAATATAAGGATTGTGAGGTAAAAAATATGAATAAGAAAAACTTAGCTATATTAGTGGCAGGTATGATGTTTTTTTCTAGCTCTTCAGTAATATTTGCAAACAACTTAACAAAACAAGAAAGATTAATAGGTAAAACAAGATATGAAACGGCTGTAGAAGTGAGTAAAGTAGGGTGGGTTCAATCAAAAACAGCAATTATAGTCAATGGTAACTCTATTCAAAGCGCACTTTGTTCAAATCCTTTTGCTAAATTAAAAAATGCTCCTATACTTTTAGTAAATAATAATAGCATAGAAAGTTCAACTAAAACTGAACTTAAAAGACTTGGCGTAGATAATGTATATATAGTGGACAGTGGAAATAGTATATCCAATAAAGTAGAAAATGAAATAAAATCACTTAACATAAAAGTAAATAAAATAGTAGGAAATAATATCTATGAAATGTCTACAAATGTACTTAAAGAAATAGATAAGATAAAAAAAGTAGAAAATGTAGCAGTTGTAAATGGATTAAAGGGGTTATCTGATGCAGTTAGCATAGCTTCTCCATCAGCAATACATAATATGCCTATAATACTAGTATCTGAGGAAAACAGCAATAATAGCAGTATAAATTTCTTAAATAATAGGTCTATAAAAAAATCTTATATAGTTGGAGGAAATAAGATTTTATCAGACAATACAGTAAAAAAATATCCAAATAAAGAGAGAATCAGTGGTTCAGATAGAAACAATACTAATGCCAAAATTATTGAGCAATTTTATAAAAACAAAAGCATAAAAAATGTATTTGTTACTAAAGATGGTATGAACAAAGAAAATGCACTAGTAGACGCATTATCAATAGGAGTATTGGCAGCCAAAGAAAATTCTCCTGTAATAATATCTAATGGTACTCTTGCAAACAGCCAAAAAGATTTTATTAAAAATAAAGACATAAAAGAAGTAACACAAGTTGGCGGAGGTGATAACCAAAAAGCCTTTGAGGATATCTTAAAACTAAAAGATGTCGATATAAGAAATAAAACTAAAAAAATATCTTTAATTGAAGCTAAAGAAATATTAAAGCAAGCTGTTCCAGGAAGTAATGTTTTAGTTTGTTACTACGACCAAGATGATAACAAATACGACAGTAAGGTTATAAAGGATAATATTGTATATGAAGTAGAAATAGATGCATACTCTGGTAAAATAATAGAAATTGAAAAAGATGATGATATAAATAACGATAACTTAAATGTAAAAAATATATCTTTAGATAAAGCTAAATCTATAATCCTAGATGCTATTCCTAATGGTAATTTAATGTACTGTAAATATGATGCTGACGATAATGAATATGAGGCTAAAGTTGTAAAAGATAATAAAACATATGAAATAGAGATAAATGCATTTGATGGAAGAATTATAGATATTGATATGGATGACGATTCTGATGATAATGATTATGATGACTCTGATAATAATCAAAATAATAGTGATTCTAATGCTAATAACAATAAATCTATAATTAGCATTGAAAAAGCTAAGTCAATAATGCTAAATAAAGTACCTGGTGGTAAAATAGTAAAATTTGAATACGATGAAGATGATAAAGAATATGAAGGCGAAATAATAAAAGGAAGCAACGAATATGATATAACAATCAGTGCAATCACTGGAAAAATATTAGAATATGAAGTTGATACAATATAGTATATAGTTCTAATTATACAGTTTATAAAAAGTTTCTTATTTTATATTGCTGGAATTTAAATTTTATATTACTGGAATTTTAAAAATTCCAGTAATATTTTTTATTATCAATAACACTAAGAATCCTATTTAATATTAACAATTCTATTTAATACTAACAATCCTATTTTCTATACATATAACATATCTGAACATAAACTATATCTGAATTTTAGATTTTTTGTAATATCTATTCTAGTATATCTCTTCACCATTATAATCACTTTTCATTTAAATAAGTCTTGAATTCTTGACCAAACAAAGTCTCTGGTTTTATATCCACTAGCATAGGAGTATCCTTCCAGTTCTTAACTCTTGATTCTATAACTTTATAAAAATCTTCTAATCTATGACCTTCTTTTCTTCTTTCAGCTATAAGTTTGTTGGCTGTTTCTGAATCAAACCTAAAACTTTCCCCTGATTCTTTATTTAATTTTTTTATAATATTTTCATAAATACTTTCTATATAATAGTCATCCTCTTCCACATCAGTATTTTTCTTGGAATTCTTTTTTAATAACTCTTTTTTTAAATTTTTTTTTAATAATTCTTTTTTCTTTGTTACATCTTCTGTTTCATCTACAGTATGAAGTTCTGGGTCATAACCCCATGGTCTATACTCTTTATCCATATAACTGTACATATTGGTATCACTGACTTTATCTTTCTTATACTTATATTCATATTTTGATACCTTTTGGCTACTATTATTTGTTTCATTAATATTTTCCAAGATATCTTCAAAAAAACTTCTACGTTTCTTTATTACACCTGTATCACTACTTTCAGAACATATATAACTATATACAGAGCAACAATTTCCCTTCACTCCTCGACTTATTAGTCTCAATATTCCTAAATCTATAAACTCATTTACAAGCCTACTTATTGTAGATATTGATAAACCAAGGTCAGATGCCGCCTTTCTTACGGTCATCTGAAACTGTCCCCTTGGTAAAGTTCCCTTTAATCTTTGTATATTTTCTTTTCTCATTATATAGTGATTAAACCTTATTTTATTTACATCACTTCGCTCGTTAAAATATAATACTGCTGAATTTAATTGATAAAAACCATTGTTCATATTCTTATGCCCCCAATTCAAATAAATAGTTGTTTGTAAATATTTTTGTATTTCTTAATAATTTATTAGATGATTATATTTTATTAAAAATCATTCTTCTATATTTTTCATTTTAAAGTTTTAAAGGCATTATGTTAATAGATGAGATTTAACTTTTTTATTTAAACAATAAATTTAATAATTTTTTTAATATAAATATTTTCTTGGTTTATAAATATTTTCTTAAAATTGATATATAGTTCTCAGTATCAAAATTTACAGCCATACTAGATATTAAGTTTTTGTCCATGTTATAGTCTCTAACTTTATATAAATATATAACCAAATATACAATCGAAAAATATATCATTATGTTATACTAAGTGTTACAAAGTAAGATACTAATTCTCTTATAATATAAATTGTTATTATATATAAGAAAAATTCCTAATAAAAAATCTATTTAACATTTTGTTTACTTTAAATCTCACATACTCAACGCTTTATTTACTATAAATAAGGATATTTAAAATATATATTTTTGTAATAAGGAGGTATACTTATGACTGATTCCCAAAGTAAAAAAGAATACTTACGTAGTATTTGCAAAGTACAGGACTATATAGAAGAGCATTTGTATGATTCTCTTTCTCTTGAAGAGCTCTCTAATATAGCAGGTTTTTCAAAGTTTCATTTTCATAGGATTTTCAAAGCGATAGAAAAAGAAACATTATCACAGTATGTAAGTAGGTTAAAACTAGAAGGAGCCACGTCTTTTCTTATTCATCGTACTGACATGACAATTACTGATATTGCACATTATTTTGGTTTTACTGATTCCGCGGTTTTTTCACGAGCATTCAAAAATTACTATAAGATAAGCCCTATAAAATATAGAAATAATTATAGCAAGAATTGCAAAGAACCATATAAAATTTCTCAGTATAATAGATACATATCAAAACTTAAATCTAAAAATAATAGAGAGGTTAAAGGAGAAATTGAAATCTTAGAACTTGATAATGTAAATACAGCTTATATTAGATACACTGGGTCATATGGAAATTTAGCTAGTCATTTTCCAAAGATTGTAGAAAAACTCTTTGAATATGCAAATGAGCAGAATCTAGTTGAACTTGAAAAGACAAATATATTAGCTATTTATCATGATAATCCTCAATTTACACAAGAACATCATTTGAGGACTAGTATTTGTATGACAATTCCAAATAATATTGTTGTCAAAGAAAATAGCGACCTTGGTAATATGACAATACCTTCTGGTAAATATCTTGTGGGGCATTTTAGTATTTTTCAAAATGAATATAGTGATGCTTGGGATTTTATGTATAATGAATGGCTATCAAATGATGAGCATAAATTACGTAATTCTTTCCCTTTTGAAGTATACCTTAATGACCCAAATACTCACCCACAAAATAAACATATAGTTGATATATATTTACCTATAGAGCCTTTTTAATACTATGATTTCGCTTAACCTCTTCTTATATTAAGGATTAAAACATCCCAATTTTATAGTTTGATAAAATTAATAAAATGAGGTGAATTAATGAAAGAAATAAAAATTAAAGGAGCAAAAATTCATAACCTAAAAAATATAGATATCTCTATCCCCAAAAATAAGCTTGTAGTTGCAACAGGTGTCAGTGGTTCAGGTAAGTCCAGTCTTATGTTTGATATTGTATTTGAGGAAGGGCGTAAACAGTACTTACAGTCCTTAGGCATACTTTCAGGCATTGATAATGAGAATAAATTCGATAACATTCAAGGATTAGCTCCTACTATAGCTGTTAAACAAAATATCTTTCGTCAGAGTAATCCTCGTTCAACAGTAGGTACTAGAACCAATATTATTAGTATGCTTACACTATTATATGCAGGAGAAGGACAAGTACTATGTTCTGCGTGTAACACTCCTGTAGACAATAATCTTATTTGTAATAATTGTGGTAATAAAGAAGAACGATTAAGACCAAGTTATTTTTCATATACATCTTCAGATGGAATGTGTGTAAAGTGTTCTGGACGTGGAGCATACTTTGAAATTAATATTGAAAAACTTATCTTGGATAAGCACACTACCCTAAAAAAAGTTTTAGATAGAGCCCAAATTACACCAGGATATTTGAGAGTTCTATCTAAAAAGTTCAAAGATTATTTAGAGATACCATTCTTACAATTGCCTGAGGAAGTACAAAACGAGGTACTCTATGGCCATTATGAAAATGGAAAACGAAGTTCTTGTTTAGCAAAAGTACTTCATGGTCGTCACCAAAGAGGTGAAGACTTAAATGGTATTTATAGCATGACTACTTGTTCTGAGTGCAATGGTTTTAAAATTGGTGAAGAAGCACGCCAAGTTTTATTAAATGGAAAGCATATTGGCGAACTTGGAAAAATGAGCATTTTAGAAGTTCATGAATTCCTAAAATCCTTATTAAATCAAAACAAACTAACTACTCTAGGCAAAAAATTAATAAATGATATTTTGATTAAGACAAACAATCTAATAAAATCAAGACTAGGTCATCTGTCCTTGTACAGAGAGATGTCAACTTTAAGTGGTGGAGAAATACAAAGACTATTTTTAAATTCTCACCTTGATTCAGAGATGGATTCATTAATTTACGTACTTGACGAACCAACTGCGGGATTACATGAATCTGAAAAAATCGATATTCTAAAATCCATTAAAGATTTAAAAGATTTAGGTAACACTGTCATTGTAGTTGAACACGATAAAAATACAATTAATATGGCAGAACATATTATTGATATAGGGCCAAAAGCTGGTGTTGAAGGTGGACAGTTAATATATCAAGGCGATTTAGAAGGTCTGCTTAAATCAAATGAGTCAATTACTGGACAATATATATCAGGAAAATACTCCATGCCTACTAGAACAGCATCTAAAAATATTACGGATATTGAAAAAATGCCTTGTATAGTTGTTCAAAATGCAAGTACGAATAATCTTAAAAACGTTACTGCATCATTACCTTTAGGTGCTATGATTGGAATAGCTGGAAAATCTGGCAGTGGAAAAAGTTCCCTTATATCAGATACATTGCTACCTCTTCTTAGAAGTTACTTCAATAATCAACCAAATAATAATAAAGCGACTATTAAGGAAAATGAAGTAAGTGATGAGGATGATTATGCAATTGTAGAAACTATTGCAGATAAATTAAGTGGTACACAATATATCTCTGGATATTCAGAAATATCTCAAACTCCTATTGGTAGAAATATGAACTCAACACCTGCATCTTATATTGGTATATGGGATAAGATACGTGTTTTATTTGCAGGTCAACCAGAATCAATAAAACAAAATTTCACTGCTGGACATTTTTCATTCAATTCAAAGGGTGCTTGTTCTAAATGTAGTGGTAGCGGATATGAAAAAATCTGGTTGGGAAATAATTTAAGTATGGACAGTATATGTAATGAGTGTCATGGAAAAAGATTTAATGATGAATCCCTATCCATTAAATATAAGAATAAAAATATCTATGATGTCCTAAATATGAGTGTATCCGAAGCTGTTAGTTTTTTCGAAGATACTCCAAATATTGTTTCACACTTAAAAGTACTAGAACAAATCGGTATGGGTTATATAAAGCTAGGTCAACCTACCCCTACTTTAAGTGGTGGCGAATCTCAAAGAATCAAGCTTGCAAAAGAGATTGGCAAAAAGCGAAAAGGCAATATTCTCTATGTATTGGATGAACCCACTACTGGTTTAAGTTTATATGATACTGCTAAACTAATTCAATTGTTGGATGAACTAGTCGAAAATGGAAATTCTGTAATTGTTGTTGAACATGATATAGAAGTTCTAAATACTTGTGATTGGATTATTGAACTTGGTCCAGAAGGTGGAGACAAAGGCGGATATATCATTGCAGAGGGTTCTCCTCAACAACTAAAAGAAAACTCAAAGTCTATAACAGGGAGGTATTTATAATGGATAAAGACTACTGCTTAGATTTGAAATTTGAAAATATAGACCCTTTAAGTGTTGGAATGGATTCAAAAAAACTTTCACAACTTGAACCTTTAATAATCTCACAATATAGCAATATAAACGCAATAATCATAGCAAGAAGAGGAAATATCGTCTTTGAAAAATATTATAATGGTTATAATGCTGACGATACTTTTCATGTTGCATCTGTCACAAAAAGTATCATATCAGCCTTAATTGGTATCGCAATAGACAAGGGTTATATAAAGGATGTTGAGCAAAAAGTTGTTGATTTTTTCCCTGAATATAATTGTAGCCCTGCTGATATATACAAAAAAGCAGTAACTATATGCCATTTGCTTACAATGACTGCACCATACCCTTTTAAAAATACAACTGAGTCATTGGAGAGGCTTTCTAAGCAACGAGATTGGGTAAAATACACCCTAAATCAACTTGGTCAAAACAAAAATATTGGAACTTTCAAATATTCTTCAGCTGGAGTTCATCTACTTTCAGCTATTATTACAAATACCACAGGAAAGTGTGCTCGTGAATTTGCTAATGAACATCTATTCAAACCTATTGGTATGAGAGAAATACCAGATTATGATATAAAAGATTTTGGCTTTGAAGATTTGTTTGGAAAAAACCTTAAAGGTTGGGCAAAAGATAGACAAGGTAATACTACAGGTGGCTGGGGACTTACATTGAGTGCCAGAGATATGTTACGATTTGGTTCTCTGTATTTAAATGATGGTATTTGGAATAATAAACGTATTATATCTAAATCATGGATTGAAGAATCAACTAAAATGAATTCCAATGAGTATGGTTATCTATGGTGGCTATGTGAAGAAGATGGAGTTCTTTGGTACTCAGCAATGGGAGCTGGAGGAAATGCTATCTGTTGTATACCACATTATGACTTGGTGATAGCAATACCATCTAAGATAGTTTTTAAACCTCGTGATAGATGGCAGTTTATTAAAAAACATATACTTACTTCTATAATAGAATAGTTGTATATAGAATGATTATAACAACCCTCCACTATAACACCAGACTTTAGTTTAGTGATATTATTGTTGATGCTATATATACAAGAGGAGTTGAATATAAATGAATACCTACACGACATCAGAAATAGCAGATTTAATTGGTATACATCCTAATACAGTACGTTTATATGAAGAACTTGAACTAATACCTAAACCTAAACGTAATCCTAATGGCTACCGTATCTTTAACGATTTTCATATAGAGCAGTTTAAATTTGCTCGTACAGCCTTAAAAATTGAAGTTACACAAAGAGGATTGAGAAAAAATGCAGTTGAGATTGTCAGAACATCAGCAAATAAAGATTTTGACAAAGCTATTTGTCTTGTGAGTCATTACTTACAACAATTAGAAATAGAAAAATCAAATGCTGAAGAAGCAATCACTATTGTTACAGAGATTTTAAAAGGAAACACACATGAAACAGACAAGTTATTTTTAACTAGAAAAGAAACCGCAGAACACCTAAATGTCACAATAGACACTTTAAGAAATTGGGAAATGAACGGGTTGTTAAAAGTAAAAAGAAAACAAAATGGTTATCGTGTATATACTGATGAAGATATAAAACGACTTAAAATTATTAATTCATTACGTTGTGCAAGCTATTCTCTTTCAGCTATTTTAAGAATGTTAAATGCTTTGTCTTGTAATCCCAATGCTAATATTAAAACTGTTATTGACACTCCAAAAGATGACGATGAAATCATCTCAGTATGTGACAAATTGATAACCTCATTGAAAGAGGCAGAATATAACGCAAAAGCAATGAAATCTCATCTTCAAAGCATGAAAGAACAATTTTCTTAACCCTCCACTCTAACTCCATACTTTGATTTGTGTGTTATTCTTAAGAGCGAGAAAAATTAAACACACAAATCAAAGGAGGAATAGAATGGAAAACAAAAATACTCATTTTACATGGAAGAAAAAAATCATTACCTTTTTAGTGAGCCAATATATTTCCCTATTTGGTTCATCACTTGTACAGATGGCAATGATATGGTATATCACACTTCAAACATCATCAGGCCTATGGGTAACAATTTTAACCGTATGCTCCTTCATACCACAAATGCTAATATCTTTTTTTGCAGGAGTATGGGCAGATTACTACAATCGAAAAATACTCATCATTATATCTGATGCCATAATCGCTGCTTCTACACTGATACTACTTCTGCTTATGATGTCAGGAATTAAAGGAGAAAATGAATTAATCGCAATTGCAGTCGTATCCATTATTCGTTCTTTAGGAAGTGGTGTACAGACACCTGCTGTAAATGCAATGATTCCTCAACTTGTACCAGAAGAACACTTAATGCGTTTTAATGGTATAAATGGCAGTCTTCAATCTATAGTACAATTTATAGTTCCTGTTGTAGCTGCAGCGATTCTTGGTCTAGGCAATAAAATATCTCAGGTACTTTTAATTGATATCATTACTGCAATTATAGCTATTGTATTACTTTGCTTCATTAAAATCCCTAAACATAATATAGTAAAACAGACTGAAAAAGTATCATTTTTAACAGACATGATATCTGGAATAAAATACTCTTTTTCGGATAAATTTATTAGAAAAGTAGTTTTTACTTATGGAGCTTTCATTTTTCTTTGTGTACCATCAGGCTTTCTTATAGGATTATTGATTGAGCGTACATTTGGTAAAGGCTATGTTTATCTATCTATTATTGAAATGATTGGCTTTGCAGGTATGGTTTTAGGCGGATTAGTTATAGGAATATTTGGTGGCTTTAAAAATCGAAATAAGACATTTTTCTTGTCAATGTTATCTTACGCCATCTTTTCCATTATTTTGGGGTCTGTTACACAAGCTTGGCAATTTTTTATATTTATGTTTTTTACCAGTTTTTCAATTCCAATTATTCAAGCAACAGCTATGACCATGTTGCAAGAACATGTAGTACCAGAAATGCAAGGTCGTGTATTGGGCTTACCTACTATTATATATACTGGTCTTATACCTCTTGGGATGGTACTTTTTGGACCACTCGCTGATATATTATCTATTAACAGCTTGATTATTGTTTCAGGCGTAATAATTGCATTTTTTGCTTTATCTATTCCTTACTCAAGGCAATTTTATGCACAAGGTATCTTTAAATCAAAGGAAACTAAGTAATATACTATAGAAATTAAGTAATGCACTAGGAAAATTAAGTAATACACTAAATAATATCCTAGGATAATTTTAATTCTTCTATTTTGTTTTTTATACATAATACACTAAGATAGTTTTAATTAGCCTAGTTCAAATTTTATAATCTCCGTTTCATTTACATCAAAGATTAAATGAAACGGAGAAAAGTAATATGCCAATAAGTTTATTATTATTTTGATTCCTTTTTAGCATGACACTCAGCACATTCAGAGTCATGTAAAGAAATAATTCCACCACAATAAACACAAGTCCATTTTTTTAATTCTTCTTCCATAAAAGTACTTATTCCAGACTCTTTCGCTAAAAGACTATTTTTTATAAGGCTCTCTTCGTATCTTTTATTGTAGCTTTTTTCCAAGTTTTTGACCAATTTGCATGGAAATTTTTCACACTCAAAACAATATGTAATCTTTTCTATCTTTGCACACTCTTTTATCTTACACTTTCTGCAATGTTCTGGTTTCCCCAAATCACTTACATAACATCCCTGACAAGATTTCTTTGAATAACAATGTTTATAACAGACTTTACAATTCATACCACAAGGGGCAAGCATAATATTTTCAATCTTATTGGGCATTTTCATAATATATTATCCCTTTCTATAGTATTCTTAATTCTTGAACAACTCTAATTATTGGAATCATGAAGTTTTTGAACAGTATCATTATAAAAAATCATTTTAATAAGATATTTTCACTTATCATAAGTCTTTATAATCAAATTATCTATCCATCTTAATCATATAATAAACATATAATATAAGTATATCAAGCAATTAGATTTAATTATCTACTAAAAAATAGATTTCTTTTCTTATCTAAAGTCATATACAGCAAAAACCATACAATACAATGTCCCACTAAAACTACAACTTCTTTTATAACAGTAATATTTCCATCAATAATTTCCATAATTCCTTTAAATGTTGCTATCGATGGCATTATATAACATAAATTGCCTATTCCTCTAATATCAACGCCTAAAATGTATACCAGTAATGGAGTCCCTATAAATAAAATCATTATTAACTTAATATAAATAATCCCTACCATAAGACCTTCTGATAGTTTACCAATAAATAAACCTATTAGTGATGATATAAATGTCGAAAATATGATAAGTAACAACATCATTACCATATCTAACATTGAAATCCTTAGACATATAAATACAGTTACAATTGAAGATAGACACCCACATAGAAAACCTATAAATATTTTCTGAATAATATATTGACTCCTAGTTTGTGGTAAGATTTCATTGATAAATGAAATTCCATCTTCTTTTTCAGATATGATATTCATTGCATTAAAAGTACATCCCATAAACATAGCTGTAATTAGAATCATAGCAATAAAAATATTTTGAAATTCTTTTAACACATTATCTTTAGGTAGTATTGTAACCTCAATATTTTCTAAATTTCCCTTTAGTATAAAAATTTTAGGTAACATCTTTGCTACATTTTTTATAGCATTAATCTCATTTCCATAAAGTATAGTTTGAATCCCCTCACCATTACTAATAACCCCAATTGTATTTGTTTTAATGTTTTTAACTTCACTTATTAAATGATTCTTAGTTTTATATTGTTTCACTGACCCATATCTACTTAGCCATTGCTCTGTTTGTGTAGAAAGGTTGTTTTTTATTGTCCCAAATTGCAACTCTCCTATTGAGGATATATCAATAGTTCCAACAAGATTTATTAAAATAGCCATAACAATTGGTAAAAAGAAGGAAATTATGCACATTTTATCTTTTCTTATACTCTTCAACTGATATCGTAATCCCATCAACACTACCCCTCCCTAATCAATTCTTTATCAAAAACATATTTAACAAGTAAAAAAAGAACTATTATTGTCAGAAAGCATGCAATAAAATAACTAATTTCACTTGAGAAACTTATAAAAAAAGCATTTTTTAACTCATTATAAACATGATAAAAAGGGTGATATTTAATCCAACTTATTTCAAAAGATGTATTTGCAGATAAAAACACAGGTGTAGTTATAAACACTGCAACTAAAAGATATGCAAGAGAAAATTGTTTAAAATCCTTTAATAACATTGAACATCCAAATCCAACTAAAGACATAATTATGGATAAAATTCCAGTTTGAACTAGTACCTGAGGGAGTATTTTTATTCCTTCAAACAATCCAACATTAATTATTAACAAAAGCACTGTAAAACATAGGTCACATATCAGAAATATAGATACTTTTGATAATATAAAAAGACTTCTTTTTACAGGCAAAATACCTGTTATGCGCATTACACCCATTTGCTTTTCTTTAAATAGTAAAGAAGCAATACCTAAAAATCCAATTGCTACAATTTCAAAAAACAAAATCTCACAAGTCATTTCTTTTCGTAGTTTCATCTCAGATGTCTCTTTATCATCGATTTGAATTACTTCATCTTTTCCTGATGTTTTTACATCATTATCTTTTTCTGATAGTAACAAGGACAATGCATAATCAGCTCTATAATTATCAACTCTTTCAAGACTTTCATGCAAAATTACTTTTGCTCTATTCCCACTAGCATCAATCCCAACTGCATTTGTATCTTCAGATAGTTTTGATTTTAATTCATCAATAGAAGAAACAGGATGAATTAATGGAGATTCATACACACTTGTATTCTCTAGTTCGTACATATAAACACTATTGTGATAGGAATCTTCATCCATAAATTTTATATAGCCAAAATTAATATAGCATGAATAAAGTATAAGAGATGAAAATGCTAATATAAAGAATTTGCCATAAATAATCATCCATAAATCTTTTTTCATTAAAGTAAAAAATTTAGAATACATCAATATAACATCCTTCCTGTATATTTAATAAAAATTTCTTCTAAGGTAGGTTCTTTTGAATGCACACTCACTATTTCATCATACTCAAAAGTCATACCAGATTCCAATTCCTCTATATCTAAACTCTTAACCTCTCGTTTACCATGATGTATAAACTCAACTTCAACCTTATTATTACTGTTTTTCACCTTTAGATTTTTAGGGCTATCTATTGCTATGACTTTGCCATCTGCAATGAAAGCTACTCTATTACACATTAAATCAGCATCCAACATATTATGAGTAGTTAAAAATATAGTTGTTCCTTTTTTTCGTTCCTCTTCAATAATTTTACGGAACAATACAGCTCCAGATGGGTCAAGCCCACTAGTAGGCTCATCTAAAAACAACAGTTTTGGATTACTTATCAATGCCCTTGCCATGCTGATACGTTGTTTCATTCCTTTTGAATAAGATGATACAGGCTTGTTTATGAACTCTTTCTTAAACTCTAACAAATCTAAAATCTCACCTATATCTCTTCTCTGTCTCTTAGGATAAAAAGATGAAAAATATTCAAGGTTGTCAATTGCACTTAAATTTGTATATAAATATGGAAACTCAAATAGAACACCAATCTTTTGATATAAAGATTCTGTATATTCTTCAACTTCTTTGCCAAAAAGAGACACTTGACCGCCATACCCTTTTAAAACTCCATTTAAAATTTTTTGTGTTGTGGATTTTCCTGAACCATTAGGTCCAAGAAATCCAAATATCTCACCTTCTTTTACATCAAAATCAAGCCCATGTAATATCTGTTTATCTTTTCCATAAGAGAATGTCAGTTCTTTGACTTTTATCATATATCATAATCCTCCTTGTCCTTTTTTTCTTTTTGTCGCCTATCCCACCATTTTATAAATTTAACTTTAAATGGAATAGAAATTAAAACTATTAATACAATAATTAACCATGTATACCATTTCACAAATACCCCACCCTCCTGTTTTACTTAACCATTATCTTATTTATTTCTTTAGCTTATTTTATTGCCATCAAGTGAAATCAAAGTGTCTCTCTTGTGAAATTGAAGTGAAATAATAAAAAGTCCTGTTTTCACCAAGAAAACAGGACTTTTTATTAAATACTTTTTATTAAATACTTTTCATCAAAACTTTTTATTAATTTTTTTATTAGGTATTTTTATTTTTTATCTTTTATGATTTATAAGCTATTCTTCACTCATCATCAACTGGAATCATAAAATAAAACTCTACTCCTTTATCACGATTTTTAACTCCATATTTTAAACCCTGCATTGTAAGTATTTGTGAAACAATAGCAAGCCCTAGACCAGAACCACCTTTTCTTTGAGATTCAGTACTACGATAAAATTTAGACCAAATCTTTGGAATCTCATCTAAATCTATAGTCTTACCATCATTATAAATCTTAAAAACAAGTAAATCATTACAGCATATAACAGATAAGTCTAAATTGCCATTATATTTAACATGCTTTTTTGCATTGATAATTAAATTTTCTACTACTTGCTCCATTCTCATTTTATCTACAACAACAAAAACTTTATTTTCTGGCAAATCATAAGTAAAATAAAAATCAATATCTGGAACATCAATTAATAGACGCCCTGCTACAGTTTCAACAAATTCTATAAAATCAAAACGCTCTGGATTGAGTTTAGAGACTCCTGCTTCTAAAGCAGATAAATCCAATAAAGATACAATCATATTGTTCATTCTATCAGTTTCTTCTATAATGATGTTCATATAAAGCTTCTTCTTCTCTTCATCAACTTCATCCATAAGACCCTCTGTATAGGCACGAATAATACCAAGTGGTGTTTTCATTTCATGTGAAATTGTGTCCACTAATTCCTTTCTTTGCTCTAATAACATTCTTTCCTTATTTACATCTTTTTCAAGTTGGATATTTGCATCTTCCAGTTCTAACAAAGCCTGTTGTAAATTTGTAGACATTGTATTTAGACTCCTAGAAAGCTCTCCAAATTCATCATTCGTATTAACAGTACACGGATTAGAAAAATCTAGTTGTGACATACTCTTTGCAGATTTATTTATAGAAGTAATTGGCTCTGAAATAAACCTTCCCAATAAAAAATCAATACCTAAAATAAATATAATCATTACTATAAACCAAATCCAAAATCCAAACTTACTATTTATTGGAAATTCCTCAACAATAAGATAAAACAATATAATAGTTGCTCCTGCTAATTTAGAAAGAAAAAATACTTTCTTTCTCACTGAGTATAATCCAAAATTTGTCTTAAGCCAATTTGACATATTTACATTCTTTAATTTATTTATAAACTTTCTTAAATTATCCATTATTTAACCTCAAACTTATATCCTGAACGAATTAATGTAACTATATGATGACCTTCATTACCAAGTTTTTTACGCAGAGTTTTTATGTGTGTATCTACAGTTCGCGTATTTCCTTCAAAATCATATCCCCATATACAATTCAATAGTTTATCTCTAGAAAAAACTTGATTAGGATTTTCCACAAATAAACGTAATAATTCAAATTCCTTATATGTTAAATCAATAAGTTTATCTTCTACATATACTTGCCTTGACTTCAGTATAATAAATATCTTCCCTACACTTAATGAACTTTTTGGAATATCGACAGTATACCTACGAAGTAAGGCTGTCACCTTTGCTAATAGTACCTTTGGACTAAATGGCTTTGTTATATAATCATCAGCTCCATACTCATAGCCTTTTAATTTATCTTCTTCTTCACCTTTAGCTGTCAACATAATAATAGGTATATTAGTAATTTCACGTGAAACTCTACATACTGAGAATCCATCTAAATACGGCATCATAATATCTAATATCATTAAATCTATATCAGTATTCTTTAGTATTGTAAGTGCTTCTACTCCATCATCAGCAGTTATGCAAGTATACCCTCCTTTTTGCATATATTCTACAATAATATCTTGCATTCTTTTTTCATCTTCTACAACTAGTATTTTAGCCATTATTATTTTATCACCTCAGCTTTTTAACTTTATTTTAGTTTATATTAATTTATTTATTTTGTAACTGTTTTTTAGAAAATAACATGTTTATAAAAATAATCTACCAATTTATAAAAATAGCCTGCCAACTTTGCTTCATGTTGGCAGGCTAAAAATTTTAAAAATACTTATTATATTATTTTAATGCTAGTTTATTTTTTTGATTAAAATATATTCTAAAACAAATTTCTTCAATTAATGTATAAATTGCACTTGTTATAAAATATAGACCTAAGGCTACTGGAGTTCTAACAGTTAATATAAGACTCATTACAGTAGTCATTATAACCGTTTGTTTATTAAATGTTCTTTGAGAATTCACCTTAAAATATGGTATATAATTTATCAAATTTGGAGCTAGCATAGTTAATGTGTATATACAAGGTAGTATAAATAAATTATCAGCTGTATTTAAATTAGCAATCCAAGGAATTATAACTGTTGTAAATCCCTTTGGCATGTTTAAACATACATGATACAGTGCATATATTACTGGCATTTGTAGTAAAATCGTGGAACACCCAATCATACTCTTCATACTTTCTACAGAGTGTATCTGTAGTTGCTTTTCAAGTTCTTTAGCATTATCCTTATATTTTTCTTTTATATGTTCCATTTTTTCTGCCAATTCTTGTTGTTTTTTCATAGAAAATCTTTGTTTTAATGACAATGGCATTAGTACCAACTTTACTATTAAAGTTATAAGTACTATTGCAATCCCAAAATCTCCTGTAAAACTAAATAATATATTTAATACCTCTTGTAGTATATTTGAAATGAAATCCATTCTATTCTCTCCTTTTATTTTAAATTCTTGAACTGTAATAGAATCATTTCAAATTAAAATATACTATAATACCTCCAAATATCATATTTTTGAAAAACAATATAATGCTTAGGCAATCTTTTTTCAGAATATGTAAATCTATTTATAAATATATTTCTTATCAAAACATATTTAACTCTATGATATAAGAGGTCTTTACAAAAGTAAATTATGCATCCAAGGATAGATACTAATAATGTCATATAAACTAGTATATACAACAGATTATCCATATCCAATCTCATTACATCACCTCATCAGTATTTATATTTGTTTTTATGTCTATGTCTATGTTTATGTCTATGTCTATGTTTATGTTTATGTTTAGATAATTATAGTATATTAATCACTTAATGTAAATATACAAGTACTAATACCTTGATAAAACTATATTAAATTTTTAGTGTTATTTTTACCAGAATTCTTATGCTCTACTTCTAAAGACAATGACTTTTTTCTAAATTAATGATAAAATAATTAAAACAATTTTTCTATATGCAAATATGTTTTATGTAAACATAACGTAAATATATTTTATATAAACATATTTTATGTAAATATATGTTTAAAACTAATATAATCTTTAAAATAAAAAACCATACTTGAAAAAATTAACAAAACTAAATGGAGGTTACTACAATGATAAGCGATTCTATATCGAAAAGACGTAGCATTAGAAAATATAAAAATCAAAGTATTTCACATGAAACTATAGAGAAAATAATTGAAGCTGGAATAAATGCACCTTCATCTAAAAATAGACAACCATGGAAATTTATTGTTGTCACTGAAAAAGAAAAAGAATCTATGCTTAGAGCTATGAGCAAAGGTATTCAAAATGAAATTGATAACAATGGACTTCTTCCAGAAAGTCGCCAACATATTGCAGGAGCAAATTATACTGTTGAAATTATGAAACAAGCTCCCATAACAATTTTTATTTTAAACAAGTTAGGAAAGTCACCTTTAGAAAACTTATCTGCTGAAGAACGTTTTTATGAAATGGCAAATATACAATCAATTGGAGCTGCAATTCAAAATATGTCTCTTACAGCTGTAGAGTTAGGCCTAGGTAGTCTTTGGATTTGTGATGTGTACTTTGCATATCATGAATTATGTGAGTGGTTAGATACAAATAGTCAATTGGTTGCAGCAATATCCTTAGGTTATCCTGATGAACAACCATCAAAAAGACCTAGATTAAAATTAAATGATGTAACTGAATGGAGATAAATAACTATTTATAACCAAAATATGGTAAG
Source organism: Clostridioides sp. ZZV14-6154 (assembly GCF_020657785.1). Taxonomy (NCBI): domain Bacteria; kingdom Bacillati; phylum Bacillota; class Clostridia; order Peptostreptococcales; family Peptostreptococcaceae; genus Clostridioides; species Clostridioides sp. ZZV14-6154. The sequence continues at coordinate 54,162 of NZ_JAGWCY010000003.1, forward strand.
TAAATTCAATAAAAACAATTTACTTACCATAAAAAATAATTTGCTTACTATACTACTAGAACTATTGAAGATTATCTTATACCTCTACAATCTCCTTATGATTACTCACCACTTTATTTTGCTTTATAGTCAATGCTTTCATTTCATGAACTGCAAAATATATACATACCATTGCAGCAGCGGCGTCAGCTATTGGCCCTGCATACATTACTCCATCAATACCCATAAACATAGGTAAAATCACTATTAATGGAATTAAAAACAGAATCTGACGAGTCAAAGAAGTAAAAAGTCCCAGTACTGATTTCCCAATTGATGTAAAGAAAGTTGATGATACTATTTGAACACCATTTATAAATGTTAATAACAAGAAAGTTCTAAAGTAATGTTCTGCAAATATAAAGTAAGTTTCGTTCCCATTACCAAATATAGATGTAATTTGTCGTGGAAATAATTGGAAACATAAGAATGCAATAACAGATATAACAGTTGCACTTCCTACTGCCATCTTATAAGCTTCTTTTACACGAGTATATTTTTCAGCCCCATAATTGTATCCTATGATTGGTTGCATTCCTTGTGATATACCAATAATTATAGATATAAAAATCATATTTACTTTAATAATGATACCAACACAAGCAAGTGGAATCTCACTTCCATAAACTGACATTGCTCCATAATATGCTAGTGTATTATTCATAACTATTTGTGTTACAGTCATTGCTAATTGGTTAAAACATGAACTTGAACCTAGTGCAAATATATGTTTATAAATCATACTCTCTAATTTAAAACTCTTCTTATGTAATTTAATATGTTGAAAATTCATTACATAATAAACACTAATTCCAAAAGATATAAGTTGCCCAATAACAGTAGCTAAAGCAGACCCAGCAATTCCCATATCAAGCACAAATATGAATAGTGGATTTAAAATGGTGTTGATAACTGCTCCTACCAACATACAAAACATAGAAGCTTTTGGTTTTCCATCAGCAAGTATCAACTTACTCATTCCAGTAGACATTATAAGAAATGGCAATCCAATTGATGTAATCTTTGTATATGTGTGTGCATAAGGTAATATTTCTGATGTGGAACCAAAGAATTTTAACAGTGGTGTTAAAAATATTGATACTATTATAAATAAACTTATTCCAAATATAGCCATCAAGCAAATAGAATTTCCTGCTGCTTTTGTAGCTTTTTCTGAATTTTTAGCTCCTAATTCTAATGAACACTTAGATGCTCCTCCAATACCTAACAATAAAGCAATTGCAGTACATATTGTTGTTAGTGGAAAGGTAACATTTGTAGCAGCATTACCTAATACCCCAACACCTTGCCCGATAAAGATTTGGTCAACAATGTTATATAAGGCACTTACTAACATCGCTATAATACTGGGTATTGCATACTTAGTCAATAATTTTGAAACTTTCTCATACTCCAATGGTTCTTTATATTTTTCTTCCATCTTCCTTCGCCTCCAATTTTGCTTCTTCATTCATATCAATGGCTATAAAAGCAGTCTTTTTTAACATTGACATGAACAACTCTTGCTCTTCTTTTTCAAATGAACTTAACAATTCTTCTACATACCCATTCGTTATTTTTATTATTTCATCGTAACATGCCAAAGATTTTTCTGTAGGATACAAATGCCACGTTCTTTTATCTTTAACACTTGGCTCTCTAGTGATAAATCCTTCTTTTTCTAGGTTTGCCAAAGCTCTTGTTATGTTACTAGGATTTACAAGAATTCTTTTAAATATAGTATCCTGTGTAATACCTGGATTACTACATATGTGTAATACATAAAAATATTGGCTATTGTTAATTCCAATATCAGCCAATTTTCTGTCAATATAGTTTGTGTTATATCTATTTATAATGGAAACCCATTTTAATAGCTCTCTCATCTTTTCTCCTTATATTGTTATTTATATTTTAATTGCGAGCGCAATAATCTATTTGCTCATGCAATTATTTTACTGCTAAATTTATACTTTGTCAATAGTCCATAATTCCTAATTCCTGTTGAGTTTTTGTAAACTTTATCTAAATTTTTGATTATTTCTTTAAATCTTCTTATATATCTAAATAGCTTCATTTTATCAGCTATTCGGTCATTTTCACTATTAAAAGTTGAAATTAACACCAAGGCAAATTAAAGCCTGCTTTTAAGCTGTCATATCGATGTAACATAATATCGTAAATTAGACAATACATAAATGAATAGAATTAAAATCAAGTGACAGCAAGTAAAATCAAGCTATAACTTCTTTATTTCGTTATAATGAATATAGAGTGATTGAAACGAGGTGAATAGTTAAATGTATGAGTGGCAACAACAAATTCAGATAATCATTGACGAGATTGACAAATGTATTAAAAATTACAATGGCGAAGTCTTAACGCTACGCTTTCTTTCTCGCAAATTGGGATATTCTGAGTTTTATACAACGAAAAAATTCAAAGAAATATCGGGTATACAGTTTAGAGATTACTTGCGGAATAGAAAATTAGCCTTTGCATTAAAAGAGGTTCGGGACAGTGATAAAAGTCTATTGGATATTGCTTTTGATTATGGGTTTTCATCGCATGAAGCTTTTACCAGAGCTTTCAAAGGAACTTATGGTGTAACTCCGAGTGAATATCGAAAAAATCCTAAGCCAGTCGTTCTTCGTACAAAAATAACCCCTTTTGACCGCTACTTTTTAGGATTGGGAGAAATAGGTATGATTAAATCAACAGATGGTGTCAAGATTTATTTCGCAACCATACCTGCTCACAAATTTTTGTACATTAAAAACAATGAGAGTAACGGGTATTGGGATTTTTGGCGAAAGCAAAGCCTTATTCCAGGACAGGACCACGAAACAATTTGCGGTTTGCTCGACAGTATCAAGGGTAAATTGGACGATGACGGTGGAAGTGAAGCTAACTGCGGAAGCGGTCAGATTATGGCTTACATGAACGATTCGGACGGCAGGCTCTGCGATTGGGGTATTCTTCGTACAGAGTGTTGGGGCGTACGACTTCCTTTTGATTATAAAGGGGAACTGCCACCACAAATGCTTATGATTGATATTCCCGAAGCCGAGTATATTATCTTTGAACATGGTCCGTTTAATTATGAACAGGAAAATTGCAGTGTGGAAGAAAAGATTGAAACGGCTATGGCAACTTTTGATTACACTGGTAAGGGTTACTGTCCTGATATTACCCCTGGAAGAATCATGTACTTTTATTATGACCCAGAACAGTATTTTAAGTACATTAGACCTGTGAAAAAGATGTAAGCCTATCCACTGTAAAATACTCACTAAGTGGATAAGACGTACTCGATAAAATAAAATTTACGGAGGCAAATTAAAAATGACTAAGTCTATTTGTGGAGTTGATTGTAGGAAATGCGAATTGAGTAACACTTGTAACGGATGTGCTGAAACAAAAGGTCATCCTTTTGGTTCAGAGTGCATGGTTGCATTATGTTTGAAAGATGGGGAAAATGCTCTATACAAATTCAAAAAGAATTTGATTACAGCATTTAATGCACTTAATATACAAGATATGGAAGAAGTCACAGAACTTAATGCACTGAAAGGCTCTTTCATTAACATTGAATATACCTTACCAAAAGGTCAGATTGTAAAGTTTTGGGACGATAATAAAATTTATTTTGGAAATCAGCTTTGCAAAAAAGACAGTGACAGATATTATGGAATTATTGCTGACGAAAAATATCTCATGGTATCTGAGTATAGCGGTTATGGTTCTGATGCTGAGATTGTGGTATTTAAGCATTGGAGGTAAACGCAGATTAGAAGTTGAAGCGAAGATTATTTATAATAGATGGAGGTTCTTTAGGTTGGAAAAATATATTGCTCTTTTGCGTGGCATAAACATTAGCGGTAAAAACAAAGTGTCAATGCCATTATTAAAGGTGGCATTTGAAGATATGGGATTTTTGAATGTTAGCACCTATATCAATAGTGGAAATGTTCTTTTTTCCAGTGAAAACAACGATAAAAGTGAAATAAGTAGCCGATGTAAAGCCATGATAGAAGAAAGATTTATGTTAGATGTCCCCATAGTAATCATTTCACTAAAAGAATTATCGGAAGCTTTGGATAACACTCCCAAATGGTGGGATATAAATTCTGATGAAGAAGTGATACATCAAGCTATCTTCCCTATTCCACCTGTCACTATTGAAGAAGTATATAAGGCTGTTGGAGAAGCCAAACCAGAATATGAACAGGTTGATTATTATAAGAATGTGATTTTTTGGTCTGCACCAAGAGCTACATTATCAAAAACAAGGTGGTATAAAATTGCGAGTTCTTCAGTTAATAACAAAGTAACAATTAGAAATGCCAGCACTACAAAAAAATTATTTTTGCTATCAAATGAGTAAATTTATTATTGGCATAACATGGAGTTCACAAATTTCAGTTTATCTTTATGATTAACTGACTAGAAAATTTGAAAGCAATCTAACATCGTCATTCGTACGAATCTAAGAAAAAAATAGAGCTGGACCCAGATAATTCGCAATATATATTGACTGTCTGGGGTGTTAGCTATAAATTCAACGAAGAAAAACCGCAGGTTATATATCACTAATTAGTGAATTATATATAATCTGCGGTTTTGTGCATTACTCAAATAATTTATATGCTTTTAATCATATTGTCGTATCAAAGCTCTTACGTAAGCTGTAGATTAATAGTAAATTCAACTCTTAAAACTTAAGATATTGATAATAAACCTAGTGTTTAAGAGATAATCTGTATTTCTGTTTAAAATTTAATTTAAAAACATATTGACAGTCTACCTATTATTTGTAATAATTAATATATCAAATCGATATATAACTAAACAATATATACATAAACGATACTAGGAGGCACTATGTTAGAATACATTATTTTAGGATTTCTTATGGAAAAAGAATTAAGTGGATACGATTTAAAACAAAAAATGTCAACGAGTACTTCATACTTTTTTGATGCTAGTTTTGGTAGTATTTATCCTGCACTCAAAAGATTAGAAGAAAAAGGTTATATCTGCTATCGTGAAGTTATAGATGGTGGTAAATTAAAAAAACTATACTCTATAACTAACATAGGAAAATCATACTTTCTCGAATGGTTAGAAAAACCAATTAAATTTTCTAAGACAAAGCATGACCACCTTGTTAACATATTTTTTTATGAGTACTTACCTAAAGAAATAATTGAAACAAACTTAAAAATGTTAATAGCTGAAGTTGAATTACTTTTAAATAAATTAGATACACAGAAAACTGAGGTGGAACAAAATTGTTGTATTGACCAATATACATATATGTATTTCACAATGATTTATGGAGTTGACTATTATAGTTTTGTAATTAATTGGTGTAATGATTTATTAAAAAAATTGTAGGATAGAATTACAAAAGTCAACCTACATAATATAAAGGGGGTAAAACTTATGAGACTTTTAATACATGATTTAACTGAAAAAGATTTAGATAATTTATTACCTAAACTTGATAACAATATAAAAATACTTTCAAACAATGAAGAAATCCATAAGTGTATTGGTTGCTTTGGTTGTTGGATTAAAACACCTACTACATGCGTCATAAAAGACTATTACAGGAACATGAGTAAATTGATAGCTGATTCTGATGAACTTATTATACTAAGTAGATGTTGTTATGGTGGCTTTAGCCCATTTATTAAAAATATACTTGATAGAAGTATAAGCTATGTACTTCCATACTTTGTAATGAAGAATAATGAAATGCATCATAAGAATAGATATGAAAAACAGATAAATTTAAAGGTTCTATTCTATGGAGATTATATTACAGATGCTGAAAAAGATACTGCTACTAATCTAATACGTGCAAATGCTGTAAATCTTAATATGAAGGAACATTCTGTTTCATTTTTTAAAAATCCACAAGATGTAAGAGGTGAATCTTTATGAATATAGTAATGATAAATGGAAGCCCAAAAGTAAAAGAAAATAATTCACAATACTTTTTATCTGAGGTAGAAAAACTTATACAAAAAGATAATGAGATTTTCACATTTAAAATAGACAATGTATCTAAGTATCCTAAAGCTATTGATTCCATACTTAATTGTGATAGGTTAATAATTGCATTTCCTCTTTATGTAGATGGTATTCCTTCTCATTTAATTAGTTTTTTAGAGGAATGTGAAGAACTTGCAAAGAAACAAAATAAAAAATCTATTCCAGTATATGCAATAGTTAACTGTGGATTCTATGAGGGACAACAAACTCACTTAGCAATTCAAATGATAGAAAATTGGTGTAAAAAGGCTAACTTTACATGGGTTCAAGGAATCGGAATTGGTGCTGGAGAAATGATAGGTTCATTAAAATCTGTTCCTTTAGGTAAAGGTCCAAAAAAAAGCTTAGAAACTTTATTAGGAGAACTATCAAAGAATATACTTAGTAACAACATAGATAGTAACACTTCTAGTAAAGATACTATTTTTATCTCACCTAACTTTCCTAGATTTGCATATAAATTTATGGCTAACCACCAATGGACTCCTCTAGGTAAATCAAATGGATTAAGCAAAAGTGATATACTAAAAAAATAAAACATTATAACAAAACTGACATTTAAAAAGGGCTCTTACCTATAAGAACCCTTTTTTCTATACATATAAACTTTATTCAGCTTCTCTAATTCTTTCAACAATACTATCCTTAGAAACATTATGATAAACTATTAAAGGTACTATAGATGTTATCAAAAATACTATTAATATACTTATTATAAGTGCTCCTACTGGATAAGCATACACAGAATATCTTAATTTCATAATATTAAATCCTAAAAATGTTGCCATACTTCCAAAAGTAAGATTTACAATAGTTATTATCACCCCATAATAAAAACCTTCAAGTATTATCATTTTTTGAAGCTGTTTTCTTGTCATTCCTACTGCCTCAATCATTGCAAACTCTTGTTTACGAGACATTATATTTGTTATCATAGTATTTATAAAGTTTAGTACTCCAATCAATCCTATTATAAAGACTACACTCATACCTACAATCTTTATAACCTTTTGACTCTCTCTTGCCTCTTCTATATAGATATTTTTTGAATAAACTTTTGTATATGGATTATTGTATTTCTTATTCAAATTATTTATTTTATTTTCAACAGACTTCACATCACCATTTGTATCAATTACCAGACTTTCTACATATGGCTTTATAACCATATTTTTAAAGTCATTTTCATTAATGTACATTCCCATATTAAAATTTTGTGCACCATCAAAAACTGCCATTACTTTAAACTCTTTATCTATATATCCTTCCCCTATAGTATCTCCTTTTAAATATCTAAACTTAATTTTATCTCCTGCTTTTATTTTACTTCCTTCATGTCCATTAATTACTACATATCCGCCTTCATCAAATTTTTTCTCATCTATAGAACCTGACAGTATTTTAGAATTCTTTTGAGAATATATATTATTGTTTTTTGATAGTTTACTTAATAATCTACCTGAAGATAATCCAACTGTATCTGAAGCTAAAAAACCATTATTTTCTGCAATTTCTTCTGGGTCTCTGCCTTGAAGAAATTGCTTTTTATATTCTTCATCTACTTTTTGAGTCAATACTTCATCTTTTAAATCCCCTTCATAAACTATATAACTTAAATCCTTGTACACCTTACTTACATTACTCACTCCATCAAGATTCTTAATATATTTTATAAGATTTTCATCAATTGGAGCAACTTCGTTATCTTCAAATTTCGCAGTATCTGCAAGCCCATGACGTATTTCTATATCCCCTAACATCATACCTTCAGCTGCTCTTTCTGGGTTAGAACTACTTATAATTGCAGATACAGTCAAAAATATTATACAACTTAGTGACATAGAAACTAAAACTAGAATAGCTTTGCGTCTATTTCTAAATATATTTGAAAATGCCATCTTATGAATTTTAGAACCATGTTTCCCACTTTTAGACTTACGTTTAATCCTATTACTTTTATCACTATATCTTACAGCGTCTATAGGAGATACAGAACTTACAATCTTAGCAGGTTTTCTGCATGACAATCTAACAGTTACATATGAAAATATAACAGCAAATACAAATATTAACGGATTGAAATATTCAAATGCAGTTTTATTTAATCCCTCCATAAACTTACCAACCAGAGGAACAAATACCATCCCTAGTAAAAATCCCAATACTAAACCTATTGGTATAGCTACTATACATAATCTATTAGCTTGTTTAATAATCAATTTTTTTAATTGATACGGTGATGTCCCTATTGTTTTTAATAAGCCATAATATTTTATATCTTTAACAACTGAAATATAAAAAATATTATATATTAATAAATATCCACTTAAAAGTATAAGTATTACAATTAAGATTATTGGCAATACATTTTTAACAACTTCTTTGAAAGTAGTTGCTTGTTTACTTAAGTATATGGGATTTATAGTTGCTTTTCCTGAATAAGGTTGGATTTTCTCAATTAATTTATCAAATTTAGACTGCAAATCTTTATCATTAAAAAAATTGAAGGATACACTTGTAGGAGCTACCTCATGTGTTTTCTTGTAATTATCATAGAAGGCTTCACTTGTGAATACATCATGAAGAGGTATTGCTATAGCTGTTTTGTATTCAAAATATCCAACTAGTTTAAATTTGAATGTTTCTTTTTCATTAGTTAGTACTCCATCTTCAGTTTTTGGAATTATTAATTTTACTTCAGCACCTATTCTATGAGGTACATCTATCATATCTAATATCTTTGTAGGCATGACTATTTCATCATTATTTTTTGGTAAACTCCCTTCAATCATCTCTACATTTACAGCACTTTCAAGGCTTTTTTTATCATAAACAGTTAAATTCACTGCCTGCGTTGAAAACTCTGGATTTTTTAAACTTGCTATGTTTTTTACTATTCCAATACTGTTTTTATCTACTGAACTATCTTTTCTTATAATGTCAATCTGTCTATTACTTAAATCTTGAAATTGAACATGGCTCTTTGTCCCATATTCCATAGCTTGATAATTATTAAAAGCTTCCAACATACTATATCCTACTGTAAACAATGAGGTAAACAAAACTGTAGTTAATACTATTGCAAGCACTGAAATTATATTTCTCATTTTATTCGTTTTAAAACTTCTATCACTTAATTTTTTTATAATTTCCTTATTGTTATTTTGTAACATTGTTCTCACCTCTATTTACAACTTTTCCATCCTCAATCCTTATAATTCTGTCAGCCATTTGAGCAATTTGTTCATTATGAGTTATCATAATTATAGTTTGGCTAAATTTACTACTAGTAACTTTTAGAAGCCCTAACACATCTTGTTCTGTTTTGCTATCTAGGTTCCCTGTTGGTTCATCAGCTAGTATTATTGATGGTTTTGTTGCTAAAGCTCTTGCAATAGCTACTCTCTGTTGCTGTCCTCCTGATAGATTATTTGGAAGGTCATCCACTTTTTGACTTAGTCCTAAAACGTCTATTATTTCATCTATATATTTAGTGTCTATTTTGCACCCATCAAGTTCTATAGGTAATACTATATTTTCATAAACATTTAGTATTGGAACTAAGTTATAATTTTGAAATATAAATCCTACATTACGTCTTCTAAATATTGTAAGTTCTTCATCATCCATAACAAATATATCATTATTATCAACAATTACTTTTCCATCACTTGCTCTATCAAGTCCCCCTATCATATGTAACAAGGTACTCTTTCCACTTCCTGATGTCCCTACTATAGCTATAAACTCTCCTCTATTTATACTTATATTTATTCCATCTAAAGCTTTTACTATATTTTCACCCTTACCATAATATTTTTTTAAATTATTAGTCTCCAGTATTTTCATAATCATATCTCCCTCTTACTTTATTTTATATATTTTCTAATTGTATATTAAAATTTCATGCTTATTGATTCCTTACTTAGATATTATCATGTAAGTACCTCTCTAATCCTCACAGTACTGTTATATTTTAGATATGAATTATAACAATTTTGAGATATTTTGTGATATTTATTGAAGTGAAACTAAAAATAGTGCATATGATGTTATCTAACAAACACTATATACACTACTTCTAAGAATTTTTGATTTTATTTTCAAGTTATATATTATAATCCTCAATTTTAAATAAATGCTGAGTCTAATTTTTCATATAAACATTAAACGTAGTTCCAATATTCTTTTGAGAATCTACTTTTATATATCCATTCTGTTTATTTATAATTTCTCTTGCTAAGTACAATCCCACTCCAATACCTTCTATATTTCCAACTTCTATACTCCTATAGAACCTTTTAAATATATTGTTTATTTCACTTTCATCTACACCCATTCCATTATCACTTATGATAATTTTAGTGAATATATCCATTTTATCAACCTTTATACTTATTTTTCCTCCCTCATGGGTATATTTTACTGCATTTTCTATAATATTAAATAAAGCTTCACTAGTCCATTTTTTATCATGGCAAACTTCAATTTTATCATCTAAATCAATTTCTAGTACTATATTTTTTTCTTCTAATTTTAAAAACACTCCACTTAATGCGCTTGCAATAGTATCACTTATTCTACTTTTAGTCGTATTCAAAGATATAATACCAGTTTCTAATCTAGAAATTTTTATAAGGGCTTTTCCTAACCAGTCCAATTTATTTACCTGACTTTGCATGTTTTCTAAAAACAATACTTGATTCTTTCTATCTAATTCTTTATGCATTAGAGTTTCATTATACATAGATATATTAGCTATTGGTATTTTTATTTGATGCGATATATCTGATATCAAAGTTTTTATATTTTCTTTTTCCGCTGAATACTTACTATTTTTAACTTCCATAACCTCTATCATATATTTAATTTTATTTTGAACTTTGGCAGTTAAAGTATCTTTATTTAAATCAAAGAGCATATTTTTATTACCCAATATAAATTCATCTATGTTATATATAATATTGCTACTAAATTCAACTATGTCTTTTCTTATTTTATATACAAAAAATAGTGATAAGAAAAACATAGTAAATATAAAAATTAAAATTATACAATTAATATTTACAATAAATTCAGCTAAATCAGGATGCATATATAAAATTTTGTTAGTTTGCATTCTTATTATTATTAAGGATAGGCATGATACTATGAAATATATAATAGAAATGTTTTTGTAATAGTTCTTACTTAAATTTTTATTATTTTCCATCTTGTTCACCAACCCACATATACCCGATTCCATAAATAGTCCTTATGTACTTATGTTTAGATGTCTTCTGGTCTATTCTCTTTCTCAATCTATTTATATTTACAGTCAATGCATGTTCTTCCATATATTCACTATCATTGTCCCATATGGCATCTATTAATGCTTGTCTTGTGACTATTTCATTTTTATGTTGTACCAATTTCTTTACGATTCTATATTCTATGGGTGAAAGAATTATATTTTCCCCATTCCTACTTACAGTCAGATTAGCAAAATTAAATTCAAATTCGCCCTCAAATAAGACCTCTTCTTGCATTTCAATATTACATCTTCTAAGCAATGCTTTTATTCTTTGTAGTAATATATTTATACTAAATGGCTTTGTTATGTAATCATCTGCTCCTATCTTAAATCCATTTACAATATCAGATTCCATATCACAGGCTGTCAAAAATAGAATACCTACTTTTGAACTAGTTCTTATTTCTTTGCACAGGTCAAATCCATTTCCATCAGGAAGATTTACATCTAATATCATTAAATCTATTTTTTCTTTCTCAAATTTTTCTTTAGCTTCTTTTAGACTATATGCTGGTACAACTCGAAATCCATCACTTTGTAAGTTAAAACATATACCATTATTAAGCATAATATCATCTTCTACAACCATTATAGTTTCCATTTTATTTCCTCCATATTTTTTATACACATTAAATCATTGGGTTCCCCATTTTATTATACTAATTTTATTTTCTAAAAAACTATTATTATCTTAAGTTTTTATTAATTCAAAATAAAAAAAGTGTATATTTAGTAATTTTAACTAATATACACTCATTATTGTTTATAAGTTTATAAATGTTTTATTTTAGTTTGCCATAGTCTTCATCAGATACAGGCTCCAACCATTCATTAAAAGCTCCCTCTGCTGGGACTTCTACAGCTAGATGCTGAAACCAACTATCTGGTGCAGCTCCATGCCAGTGCTTTACATCTGGTGGTATATTAACTACATCACCTGCATGCAATTCCTGTGCTGGTTTGCCAAACTCTTGATAATATCCTCTACCTCCAGTTACAAGTAAAATCTGTCCACCCTTATGATGTATGTGCCATGAATTAATTGTAGAAGGAGCAAAAGTCACGTTCCCGATTCCCACACCAGTAGTAGTAAGCATATTTAAATAACATTCTCCTGTAAAATACTGTGCAAATGCTTTGTTTTCTTCCCCAATAGGGAAAACTGCTCCTGTACCTAAATCTTTTTCTCTATCCATATTTAATACCTCCTATGCCTTGCTTAACTATTCTTACATTTTTAGTATACGACTTAAAGTTAACTCAAGGTCAATAGCTTTTTAGTATTATCATAATTTAATTTTTAGATTAACTTTATTCTTTTAAATCATCATAACTTGTTATAGATTTTTTTACATTCAGTAATTGGTCTACAAATTGATTAGCAGGGGCATTTGAGATATTTTCAGGAGTATCATATTGTTGAATGACTCCATGATTCAATACCAAAGTTTTTGTACCTAAAATCAAGGCTTCATAAATATCATGTGTAATAAAGATAATTGTAATTCCTGTTTTTTTATGAATTTCTTTTATCTCTTTTTGTAGCTGTTTTCGTGTAATTTCATCAACAGCACCAAAAGGTTCATCCATCAATAAGATTTCTGGTGAAGAGGCTAAAGCACGTGCAATCCCTACACGCTGTTGCTGACCACCTGATAATTCAGATGGGTATCTTGTTTTCATATCATTTGCTAATCCCACGATTTGCATCCATTTATCTACAGCATTTTTTATTTCTGACTTATTTTTTCGATTAAGGAGATTTGGCACATATGAAATGTTTTCTTCAACAGTCATATGAGGAAAAAGAACACTTCCCTGAACACAATAGCCTATTTTTCTTCTTAATTTAATTAAGTCCTCATTTTTAATGTCTGTTTTGTTAATTAAAATATCTCCTCCATCTGGCAAAATCAGACCATTAATCATTTTTAGAAGTGTTGTTTTTCCACTTCCAGATGACCCAATAACAGTTAAAAATTCTCCTTTTTCTATATCTAAATTGAGATTATTTATGATTGTTTTATCATTATATCGTTTTTCAATATTTTTAAATTGTATAATAGGTGTCATTATATTTCCTCCAATTATAAAAGTCCCTTTTTATTCAAAAACTCGCGTGCAACTTCTCTAGGCTCTAAATTATTATTTTCTACATCATAATTCAATTTAGCCATTTCTTTATCAGTTAAAATATTTTTAACCATCTGGAATACTGCTGAAAGTTCTGGATGTTCCTCTAACACCTCTGAACGAATAACATTTCCACATTGATAAGATGGATAAAAGCTTTTATCATCATTTAAGACTACAACATCTGAAACACTATACTGTCCATCAGTTGTAAATATAGGCATTACATCAATTTTCCCCTCATTGATTGCCTGATATTTAAGTCCAATATCTAAATCAACTGTGTTTTTAAAGTGTAAGTCATAGGTATTACATAGTGGAGTATAGCCATCTTCTCTTTCATAAAAATCATACTCTGCACCAAATGTCAATTTAGAAGATATATCTCTTAAATCTGAAATATTCTTTAGTTTATATTTATCTGCAATTTCTTTTCTAACTGCCAACGCATAACTATTAGAAAAACCATACATACCAGTCCACTGCATTTTAAGTTTAGTTTTATATTCAGATTGTAACTTCTCAAACATATTTTCAGTATATAGTTCATTTTTCTTCAGTACCATATTCCAGCCTGTACCTGTATACTCTGGATAAATATCAAATTCTCCATTGCCCATAGCTGGCTGAATATTGGATGTTCCTCCGCCTACACCTTGTGTAATTTCTACTTTCAAATCTGTATTTTTTTCAATTAAAATATCCAATATTTCACCAAGAATATATTGTTCAGTCATTGGTTTTGTAGCGATATGAATAGTTTGAGCCTTTGCAGAATTAAAGAAGTAAGATGTAAAGATAGTTATTATAAGGATAAGACTTCCTAGAATGGCAAATACTTTTTTCCTATTTTTCTTTTTTCTTTTTCTTTGTAAAAATCTTTCTACTAATCCTAGAATGAAATCAAATAACAAAGCCAATAGAGCAATAAGAATACTTCCAGTGACTGTCATTACTGTGTTGTTTGTTGTGATTCCTCTATATATAGCTACACCCAGACCACCAGCACCTATAAATGAAGCAATACCAGTCAATGCAATTGTCATAATAACCATATTTCTAATACCAGACATAATAACAGGTAAGGCTAGCGGAAGTTTTATTTTATATAGTATCTGAAAGTCTGTACTTCCCATACCTTTCGCTGCTTCAAGGATATTTTTATCTACATTAGTAATTCCAGTATATGTATTTCTAACCATAGGTAATAATGCATATATAGTAAGAGCAATAACAGCTGTAGTATTTCCAATTCCAGAGAATGGTATCAAAAAACCCAACATAGAAATAGATGGTATGGTGTATAGAAAATTAATAGTCCCCAATATTGGCTTAGACGACTTATGAAATTCACTTACAACGATACCAATTATACCACCTAAAACAATTGCAATTACTATAGAAATAATAGAAATTGTCAAATGTTCGATGGATAGTTTTATAAAAAAATCACTTCTTTCAGATAATAGTGTTAGCATATCGTTTAGCATTACTTCCACTCCTTTTTATGAGTTTTACTTAATAAGATTCAAATTATAAAATTATAGTTTAGTGATAGCTCTCATCGTACCACACTAAATAAATTATTCCATAAATTACATATTGAGGTCATAATATCAAACTTTCAAGTAGGCACTAAAAAGTAACTAATAGAAAATCCTACTTTGTCAATCTTCATAAAAATAATAAAAAATGTCAGAACCGTTAAAAACTTACTATTTAAACGGATTTCTGACACTATATTTAATTAAATTTGAATATTTATCATATTATTTATTATTGTTAAACTTAACTATCATATTATATACCCATTATATTTACTCATATATCATCTATATTTATTGTATTTTATTTATTATACTATATATTTTGCTGTTAGTGATATTTTATCGTTAGACAATTCTTTTGGGGTTCCTTCAAAGATTACTTTGCCACCTTTTGTCCCTCCTTCAAGACCCATATCGATAATCCAATCCGCTCTTTTAATTACATCTATATTATGTTCAATTATGATAACTGTATTTCCATTATCTACAATCTCTTCAATTATATTTATAAAATTTTCAATGTCAGCCATATGAAGCCCAGTTGTCGGCTCATCTAATATATACACTGAACTTTCCTTATTTAATTCATTAGCAAGTTTTAATCTTTGACACTCTCCTCCAGATAATGTATCTAGAGTTTGCCCTAAAGTAAGGTATCCGATTCCCATTTTTTCAATGCACTGTAATTTCTTTTTAATCTGTTTTAAACTAAAAAATTCAATCGCATCTGAAACCGACATTTCAAGAAGTTCTATTATATTTTGCCCTTGAAATCTATATTCTAAAACTTCTTTTTTAAATTTTTTCCCTTCACAAATATTGCAAGTACTTTTTATACTTTCCATAAATGCAAGATTTGTTTGTACTATTCCAGACCCTTTACAATTATCACAAGCTCCTTCTGAGTTTGAGCTAAACAAAGACGCTTTAACACCATTTGCTTTTGCAAAAATGTTTCTTATATCGTTCATAATTCCACTATATGTTGCTAAGCTTGACCTAGAATTAGCTGATACAGAGCTTTGGTCTATTAATACAGCATTTGTATTTTGCTTTAAAAATTCATGTTTAATTAATGTACTCTTACCAGCTCCTGCTACTCCTGTCACTAAAGTTAATACACCTTTAGGTATCTTTATAGATATATTTTTTAAATTGTTTTGATTACAATTTTTAACCTCTAAATATCCTCTATGTTCTCTTACATTTTCCTTAATAGAAAGAGCTTTATTTAAGGCATTTCCTGTTAATGTCCCACTTGAAAGCAACTTTTCATAACTTCCTTCATATACAACTTTACCACCATACCTCCCAGCTTTTGGACCTACATCTACAATGTGGTCTGCAATTTTAATCACGTCTGGGTCATGCTCAACAACTATAATTGTATTTCCTTTATCACGTAATTTTCTTAGAAGATTATTTAATTTATAAACATCTCTTGGATGAAGACCTATACTTGGTTCATCAAAAATATACATCAAATCTACAAGGTTACTATTTAAATATTTTACCATCTTTATACGCTGAGATTCTCCACCTGATAGTGATGATGTCTCCCTATCTAAAGTTAAATACCCTAGACCTATATCTATGATGTTATTTAGTTTTTCTAGTATCCCTTTAATTAGAGGTTGTGCTTCTGGCTCATTTATATCTTTAATAACCTGATAGTACCTAAAGTTGACCTTGAATTACCTCCAAGTCTACTTTGGTCTATAATAATTGGTGTTGATAAATTTTCTATACAATCAGCTTTAACTTCTCCATATTTAGGTAAAAAACTTCTTACAAAAGTACTAAATCTCTCGTTTAATTGACGTTGTGATTCTTTTGCAATTGTTTCAAAAACAATAGATGATTTTCCAGAACCAGATACACCTGTGAATATGGTTATTTTTCTTTTTGGTATTTTTAATGAAATATTATCTAGATTATTTTCCTTACATCCTTTTAAAACTATAAATTCATTACTCATACTGTATCCTCCTAAATTGTTTTTATAGCAAATTATAGCACGTAACTTATCCCATGGTTGTATACTGTAGGGTTTAAAATTTCATATAAAAAGTCCATATAAATTTATTAAGAGGATAAAAAAAGTACCTCAAAATGATTTTTAAAATCACAACTGAGATACTAAACCTTGTTTAATAATAATATATTTTTATTATTCTCAAATACTTTTTTATCATTAGTAAATAATATTTTTAAGATAGCTTTATGTTCAATTAATTTAATATTAAATTACTTTAATATTAAATTGCTTTAATGTTTAGTTATTTTATGTTTGATTACTTTATGTTTAATTGTTTTAATATTTAATTACTCTAATATTTAATTATTTTACAAGCAATTCTTATATTTAATATGAATTAATACAAAAAACTAAACAAAGTTCATAATCACTAAAAATTAATCTTCACTTAACACAGATGTAAGTTCAGGGTCATCCAAAAGATGTTCAAAATAGCTATGTGCTGAGATATACCCTATACCATACATTTTTCGTTTTGAATTTACAACCTTATATTCATAACACGCACTTTTGACCTTACTATAGTCATTAAAATTCATTGCTTTATAGATGGCTCTTTCATTTCTTGGTATGTACTTTACATATTTTGGTTTTATAAAATACAAGTCATCTTTTATCTTACGTTCACGTTTAAGCTTCTTTAAAACTTCCCCATTTTTTCTATGCATTATATGGTCATCGTACTTATAATGATGAGCTATATGAGTTACATCACCCTTAAATTTATTTTCAAAATCTAATATTGTCTTTTCCATTAACTTATAATGTGTCCCCTCTTTTTTGTCTATATCAGCAAGTATAATTATATTTTGTGGTTTTACTCCAAGCTCTTTTAATGCTGACTTAAATTCATTGTTCCTAAGCTCTTCTTTTTGCTTTCTGGTCAGATTTCTAAACTTTGTATTAGCCTTAAAAACGTTAACCCCAGAACCATCTGATACTAGTACCACATATACATTATCAACGCCACACTGTTTTATAGCATCAATAATGGCACTTCCTCCCCATAGAACCTCATCATCTTGATGTTGAGGATAAAATACTGCTGCCGATTTAAATTTTCTACTATTACTTTCAGGAATAGGTATTTCAAGTTTTCCATTAAAATTCTTTGCAATTAAAAATATCATTAATAATATTAATATACTTATTCCTATGTGCTTCGTTTTATTTTCCATATTTAAAATTTTCTCCTTCTTATCAATTCAAATATCTTATAAACCTTTGTGGCAAATAGGTTGAAATATACAAATTATTTTACAATATTTTATTGTTTTATACAATCTTTGATACGAACTATAATAAAATAAAAAAGCTTTCTAACTGCAATGTTACAAACATTACAGCCAGAAAGCTTCTTAAATTCTTAAAATTTATTAAGCTTATTTTTAATATAAATATATCTATTTTTGATAAATTATACTTTAATTGCTATATAAATACGACTATTTTCATAGTCTACATTTCCTTTAAAATTTCAAGCAACTCTTCTTCACTATACATATATTTCTCATTACAGAACTGACATCCAACTTCTGCCTGTTTATCTTCTTCTATTATTTGAGCCAAAGATTTTTTACCTATTGCCACTAACGCAGTTTTTACTCTTTCCTTTGAACATTCACACTCAAATCCAATTTCACAAGTATCAAGTACTTTAGGCTCCAAACCATCTAAAACTCTATTTAATATATCTTCTGGTAAGTTTCCTTCCTTTAACATATTAGTTATTGAAGGTAATTTAGCTACATTTTCTTCTAATTTTGCGATAGTTTCTTCTTCTGCATCTGGCATTAATTGAACTATAAATCCTCCAGCAAACTCAACTTCATCCTCTTTTGTAAGAACACCTAAAGCTACCACTGATGGAGTTTGTTCTGACACTGCAAAGTAGTAAGTAAAGTCTTCTGCAATTTCTCCACTTACTAATGGATAAGTTCCATTGTATGGCTCTCTAAGACCTAAGTCTTTAATAACTTTTACAACACCTTCTGTCCCCACGGCTGCTGCAACATTCAACTTTCCATTTGGATAATCTTCAACTTCTACATGAGGATTTCCTACATAGCCTTTTACTATTCCCTTAGAATTTGCTGTTGCGATGATAGTTCCAATTGGTCCACCACCTTTTATTATTACAGTCAATTTATCACTGTCATTTTTCATCATCAATCCCATTATAGATGTTGCTGTTAATGTCCTGCCAAGTGCTGCTGTTGCTACTTTTGTAGTTTCATGTAATCTTCTAGCTTCTTCTACTGTATTTCTAGTAGTTGCAACAAATGCTCTAACTTGACCATTTCCTGATGTCGCTCTTAGTACATAATCTTTCATTTGTATTCCTCCACACTTTGTTAATCATACTATTTTTCTATATTATTACTTTTTTCTATATTACTACTTTAAATTACTTTAATTTTTAATACAGAAAACTTTGCCTCTTTTATTTTTACCAATAATATTTTATATTAATAACACTTCTTTTTGTACATAACAAGAAAATCTTTATTTTTTACATACAAAGAATATCCTTTGACTTTCTTCATTAGGTTTTTCAAATGTAAAATCTCCATAAGATTTTATATCACTAAATCCAGATTCTTTAAGCATATCAACTATTTCATCCTCAGTATATGCCCTTTGTTGATGTACTTCTTCAAATCTTTCAAACTTTCCATCTTCATCTTTAATAAAAAATGTCAGTTCCATTTCAATCAAATTTTCTTCATCATCAAAGTAATTTTGCCACATATAAGCTATATCTTCTCTATTTTCTCCATACATATTATTTCCTAATATATTGGCTAATTTATAAAATGAACTTATATCAAATATAAAGATTCCATCTTTCTTTAATAATTCATACGTTTTTGAAAATACATTTTCTAAATCATCATCATAAGTTATATAATTAAATCCATCACAGGCACAAAGCACACAATCCAAATCGGATATATCAAAGTCAAGCTCTGATATATCTTGTTGAAGTAAAACTAACTCTACGCCTTCTTTTTCTGCCTTTTCTCTTGCTACACTAAGCATTTCATCAGATATATCAATCCCAGCTATATCATAGCTCTTTTTAGTTAATGGAATTGTGAGATTACCTGTACCACATGCTAATTCCAATATATTTTTTACTTTTACACCTTCATTATCTATTATATCTTCTATATATTTAACCCATCCATCATAATCAACTTCATTCATAAGTTCATCATATACAAACGCAAAATCACTATATTGACTCATCCTTTTTATTCTGCCCCTCCACAATCTTTCTTAGCCTCTTTTTACGTGATGTAAGCATGCCTCCGATTCTTCCAGCTTCTTTAGCTGTAAGCCCTGCCCATCCACGTTCTCCAACTTTGTCCATAAGACCTAGTTCTGAGGCTATCTCATATTTCATTATATCATCATTTGTCAATATTTTAGTATTCTTGCCATTAGTTATCTTCTTTTCTCTTTTCATATTTTCTTTCAAAAAAATCACCCCTTCTTATTTGTATTTTTGTCAATTAAAAGAAATTTATACAAATAAGTAAGGGGTATTTATCAATTCATATGTTTTCAAATTTAAGTATTTTAAATTTATGACTTTTTAAAATTATTCTTTCTAAGTATGTGTTATTTATAATTTCAACATATTATTTATAGTCTTATCATAATATGTTATTTACAATCTTATCAAAAAAATTGACCTTTTTATCCAAACTATCTACAACTTATTCATTACAAAGCTTAACATATTTTAATCTATTGCTTTTTTATATTTTAATAATTTTGCATAGACATTTAGTGCATCCACACATATCTTTTCATCAAAGTTGAAGTTTATATTATGAAGTCCATTTACAAATCCTTTTTTCTCATTTCTTGAGCCCAACATAAAGAACAGCCCTGGAACTTCTTTTTGATAGTAAGAAAAATCTTCTGATATCATAAGTGGGTCTAATTCTATAGCCGTATCCTTTCCAACAGCTTCTACAAACTCTTTATACAAGTCTTTATCGTTTTTAACAGCTATATAATCATCCATAATATTTATATTTACCTTACAGTTATAAGACAATTCAAAGCCTCTAGCAAGTTCTTTAACTCTAAGTTTCATTCTCTCATACACTTCTGGACTAAAGCATCTAATAGTCCCTTCCATCTTTATATTTTCAGCTATTATATTTCTTCTAGCCCCTCCTTCAATTCTACCTATAGTCAACACTGCATTGTCTATTGGGCTTATATTTCTTGATACTATAGTTTGAAGTGAACTTATAAAGTTTGAAGCTATAACTATACCATCAATTCCATTTTGTGGCATAGCTCCATGTCCACTTTTAGACACTATTTCTATATCAATATCTCCTATTTGAGCCATGAAGTATCCTTCTCTTGTACCTACATAACCTTCTGGTAATTCTGGGTATATATGAAGCCCATATATCTCATCAACATTGTATTTTCTAAGCACACCTGCATCTATCAATGCTTTTGCTCCACCTGGCCCTTCTTCTGCTGGTTGGAATATAAATACAACATTATCATTTAAATCTTCTTTATTATCATTTAAATACTCAATTAATCCAAGCAATATAGTAGCATGTCCATCATGACCACATAAGTGTTTTACACCTTCTTCACTACGAAGACCGTCTATATCAGCTCTGAAAGCTATATCTTTTCTTGGTCTTTTCCCTTCTATCACACCTACTATTCCTGTTTCTAAGTAAACTTCATATTCAACTCCTATTTTATCAAGATAATCCCTTATATATTTTGAAGTCTTATACTCTTTTCTTCCAATTTCTGCAATAGGATTTAATGCATTCCTATGCTTATAAAGTTGTTCTTGTAAATACGATGCCTCTCTCATGTAATCTCCTCCAAATTATAATTTATTATAAAAATATTTCTATATCTCTTATAATTAAAATATTATATAACATACTTTCATATTTAAAAATAAAAAGCTAAATTGAATATAAAAATATTTTGCATTATTAAATAATTCACCATTAATAATAATTCCCCTGTTTCATAAATCAAAACAGGGGAATTATTATTAAAAAATTTTTAATTTTAGCAAGAGAAGAAGTGTTTAGCAAGTCCACCTTTTGCAGTTTCTTTGTATTTATCCATCATATCAATACCCGTTTCTTTCATTGTTTCAACGACTTGGTCCAAGGAGACAGAATGTGAGCCATCAGTTAATAATGCATACTTAGCTGCATCATAAGCTCTTTGAGCTGCCATTGCATTTCTTTCTATACATGGAATTTGAACATATCCATATACAGGGTCACAAGTCATTCCTAGATGATGTTCAAGCGCTATTTCTGCTGCATATTCAATATGGTCTATAGTACCACCCTTTAAATACGCTACTGCCGCTGCTGCCATCGAACAAGCTGCTCCAACCTCACCTTGACATCCTACTTCTGCACCAGATATTGATGCATTAGTTTTTATTATATTTCCGATTATTCCAGCCACAAGTAATGCTTCAATTATTTTTTCATCATCGTATTTATAGAAATCTTGCATTGCAAAGAATATTCCTGGTATTACTCCAGCAGAACCACAAGTTGGTGCTGTAACTATTATATTACCAGAAGCATTTTGCTCTGAAGCTGCTAGTGCATATGCATATACAAGTGTTGAAAAACTTTTATCTTCTTGATACGCTTTATAAAAATTATTTGCTCTTCTTTTTAATAATAATTTACCTGGTATTACTTCATCTGTGCTTAGTCCATCATCAATAGATTTTCTCATAGCCTCTTTTATAGTTTTTATATAGTCTTTTATATCAGATGGTTCACATTCTAATACAAAATCAACTAAAGTTTTATTATTTTCCTTACACCACTTCACTATTTCATCCATAGTGTCTAGATGATATATACTATTGCTTTTACTGTTTCTTTGACCTTCTTCTGCTATAGTTCCTCCACCAACAGAATATACAGTCCATTCAGCTGTCACATTTCCATCTTTATCTAAAGCTTCAAACTTCATTCCATTTGGATGAAAATCTTTTATTATGTCTTCTTCCCAAACGATTTCAACTTTCTTTGGTGCTATAGTTTTTTCAATTATATAATCTGTTAAGTGACCTTTTCCTGTAGCAGCTAAACTACCATATAATATTGCTCTAAAACTTTCTGCATCTGGATTTTCATTTTTAAATCTTTCCGCTGCTCTTTGCGGCCCCATAGTATGAGAACTTGAAGGTCCACTTCCTATTTTAAAAAGTTCCTTTAAAGTATCCATATTATTCCTCCTAAATTTTATATGTTAATGCTTATTATTTATTTTTACGCACATATTTATTATAACCTAAATATATTAATTATTAGTTATTAAATTCGCATAAAATTTATTTTTTATTTCCATTTTGGTATATTTTATTAAATTAATATGCATATTTTGAGAATAAAACATTTATTTAAAATTTTTTTAATATTAATATAATATAAATATCTTACTTTATACAGTTAAGATATTAACTATGCCTATTAAAATTAATTAATTTGTACTATAATTATTATTGTACTTAAAAAATTAAATTTAAATAAAAAAGGAGATTTGATTATATGTTATTTAAAGGTTCTGCTGTTGCTTTAGTTACTCCATTTACGGAGGATAACAATGTCAACTTTGAAAAGTTAGGTGAATTAATCGAATACCATATTGAAAATGACACAGATGCATTAGTTGTTTGTGGAACAACAGGTGAAGCTACTACTATGAGTGAATCTGAGATTTTTGCTGTAATAAAATATACAGTTGAAAAAGTCAATAAGAGAATACCAGTTATAGTGGGTACTGGTTCAAACAATACTATGTTGTCTGTTCATATGAGCCAAGAAGCTGAAAAATTGGGAGTGGATGGTCTTTTAATCATAACTCCTTACTATAATAAGACTAATGAAAAAGGTCTTAAACTTCACTTTGAAACAATAGCAAAAAGCGTTAAATTACCAATTATTTTATATAATGTACCAGGAAGAACTAAGGTAAATATAAAGCCATCTGTTGTGGCTGAGCTTGCTAAAATAGATAATATAGTTGCTGTGAAAGAAGCTAGTGGAGATTTAGCTCAAGTTGCAGAAATAGCTAAATTAGTGCCTAAAGACTTCGCTATATACTCCGGTAATGATGATACTATATTACCTCTATTATCATTAGGTGGAAGTGGTGTTATCTCTGTACTTGCTAACATCTGTCCTAAAGAAACTCATGATTTAGTAACTAAATTCTTTGAAGGTGACATTGAAGGCTCTAAAAAATTACAACTTGATATGGATGCTTTAATTGCTGCCTTATTTATAGAAGTAAATCCAGTTCCAGTTAAAACTGCTATGAATATTTTAGGTTTTAATGTTGGAGATTTAAGACTTCCTTTAGCTGAAATGGAAGAAGCTAATCTTAATATCTTAAAACAAGAATTGACAAGTTTTGGATTTAAATTTTAGCAATATTTCTATAAATAAGTTGATTTTTTCTAAAATATGTATTATTATTAGAATAATCAAATTTTAATATCCTATTAACCTAGGGTAGAGGTAGCTGTAAATAAGAGTATCCAATAGGAGCTGGCAAGCGTTAATGATTGGAAAAAGGATTTATAGCCGAAGAAAATATTTCTCGCAATAATATTTTCTGGGATTACACATAAGATGTGTAATACTGTCACTTATTTGTGTAGGTGGTGAGCTACAAGGTTTACTTTGAGTGATAAACTAGACGTACAAAGTATACCTTTGTACGTTTTTTGTATATAATTAAAGTTGTTAATATAATATTAAAGTATTTAGATATATAAAAATATTAACATATCTTACTTGTATAACTAAAATCAAATAATGTTTTAATAATTAAAAATTGGGGTGAATTTAATATGAAAAAAGTAAATGTGGCAATAGTTGGTGCTACTGGAATGGTAGGTAGAACATTTTTAAAAGTATTAGAAGAAAGAAATTTTCCAATAGAAAATCTATTTTTATTCTCTTCTTCTAAATCTGCTGGTTCTAAAGTAATGTTTTGTGGTAAAGAATATATAGTAGAAGAATTAAAAGAAACTTCATTTACTGATAGAGGGATACAAATAGCATTATTCTCTGCTGGAGGAAGCATTAGTGAAAAATATGCTCCAATAGCTGCATCAAATGGAATCTTAGTAGTAGATAACTCTAGTCAATGGAGAATGAATCCAGATGTTCCTTTGGTTGTTCCTGAGGTAAATCCAGAAGCTATAAAAAAACATAAAGGTATAATAGCTAATCCAAACTGCTCTACTATACAAGCTATGGTTCCTCTTAAACCTCTTGATGACAAATACAAAATTAAGAGAGTTGTTTACTCTACTTATCAAGCTGTATCTGGTTCTGGTGTTAAAGGGGTTGAAGATTTAGAAAAAGGAATGACTGGTAATCCTACTGGATTCTATCCACATCAAATTTCTTATAACTGTCTTCCTCATATAGATTCATTTACTGAAAATGGATATACTAAGGAAGAAATGAAAATGGTAAACGAAACTATGAAAATACTTGATAACTACGACTTAAAAATAACTGCAACTACTGTAAGAGTTCCAGTAAAAAATGGTCATAGCGAATCTATAAACATTGAGTTTAATAATCCATTTGAATTAGAAGATTTAGTAAAAACACTTGAAGAAGCTCCAGGAGTTGTAGTAGTTGATAATCCTGCTAAAAATGAATATCCAACTGCTGTAGAATTTGATGATAGAGATGAAGTGTTTGTTGGAAGAATTAGAAGAGACTTTAGTGTTGATAATGGTGTAAACCTTTGGGTTGTTGCTGACAATATAAGAAAAGGTGCTGCAACTAATGCAATCCAAATAGCTGAAATGGCTATATCATATGATTTAGTATAGTATACAAATTTGTATAAATATATGATTTTGTAAAATATTAATAATAAGTAAAAATAAGCATTAGAAGTAACTGTAATATAAAACACAAAACTAAAAAAGAGGGGATTGATTTTTTATGATATTTAAAGGTTCTGCTGTTGCTCTAGTTACTCCATTTACAAAGGATAGCAAAGTTGATTTCGACAAATTAGGTGAATTAGTTGAGTACCAAATCGCTAACGGTACTGATGCTATAGTGGCTTGTGGTACTACTGGTGAAGCTAATACTATGACTGATGAAGAACAACTTGCTACTATTAAGTATGTTGTTGAAAAAGTTAATAAAAGAGTTCCTGTTATAGCAGGAAGTGGTTCTAATGATACTATGCACTCAGTTAATTTAAGTCAAGAAGCTGAAAAACTAGGAGTAGATGCTCTATTAATAATAACTCCTTATTACAATAAAGCCAATAAAGCTGGACTTAAACGTCATTTTGAAACAATCGCTAATAGTGTTAAACTTCCAATTATACTTTACAATGTACCTGGAAGAACTTGTGTTAATATAAGCCCTAGTCTTATAGTTGAACTTGCTAAGATAGATAATATAGTTGCTGTGAAAGAAGCTAGTGGGGACTTAGGACAAGTTGCAGAGATAGCTAGCTTAGTTCCAGATGACTTTGCTATCTACTCTGGTAATGATGATACTATACTTCCTTTATTGTCTTTAGGAGGTCAAGGAGTTATATCAGTACTTGCTAATGTTTGCCCTCAAGAAACACACGATTTAGTGGCTAAATTCTTTGAAGGCGATATAGAAGGTTCTAGAAAATTACAACTTGGTATGGATGCTCTAATCGCAGCTTTATTTATAGAGGTAAATCCTATACCAGTTAAGACTGCAATGAATTTATTAGGATTCAATGTTGGAGATTTAAGACTTCCTCTAGCAGAAATGGACCCAGTAAACTTAGAGGTATTAAAGAAAGAATTAGTTAACTTTGGACTAAAAGTTAATGCATAGTACAAATTAATGCATGATAAAAAACTAAGTTTGGTCAAAAGTTAGCCCTTAATCATAGGAGGAAATTATGTTAAAAGTTATAGCAACTGGTTATGATGGAAAAATGGGCAAGATTTTAGCCGATACTATAAGAGATGATAGTGAACTAGAATTAGTTTGTGTTGCAGCTAGAGGTATGGATAGCTGTGAAGGCAATCTTAAAATTTATGAAGATATGAATACTATAGTTGAAGAAGCTGATGTAGTTATAGATTTTTCTCATCACTCTAATCTAGATAATATTTTATCTTATGTTTTAAAAACTAAAACTCCTTTAGTAATTGCTACTACTGGATATAATGATGAAGAAATTAATAGAATACATGAAGCGGCTAAAGTTATTCCTGTATTCCAATCATATAATATGTCTCTTGGTGTAAATGTATTAGTGAAATTGGTTAAAG
This sequence comes from Clostridioides sp. ZZV14-6154, assembly GCF_020657785.1. NCBI lineage: Bacteria > Bacillati > Bacillota > Clostridia > Peptostreptococcales > Peptostreptococcaceae > Clostridioides > Clostridioides sp. ZZV14-6154. Next base: position 81,623 of record NZ_JAGWCY010000003.1, read on the forward strand.
ATGCAGCTAAATTATTAGAAGGATTCGATATAGAAATAATAGAAAAACATCACAACAGAAAAGTAGATGCCCCAAGTGGCACAGCTGTTATGATTGCTAACGCTATAAAAGAGGTTTTACCAAACGTTGAAAATAATTATGGTAGATATGGGCGTAGTGCAAAAAGACAACCAAATGAGGTTGGTATCCATGCTATAAGAGGTGGAAATATTGTTGGTGAACATGATGCTCTATTTGCTGGAGATAACGAAGTCCTTACAATAAGTCATCAAGCTCAATCTCGTGGTATTTTTGCAAGTGGTTCTATAGCTGCTGCTAAATACTTAGTTAAACAAAAACCAGGATTTTATAACATGGATAGTATGTTAGGATAGTAAAAATCTATATCACAAATAAAAAATATACACAAGTAAAAGATATATGATATAATAAATAAATTTACTCAATATTATGCTAAAATAATAATGCTATTAAAAAATAAATAATAGTAAGTATATACTAAAGTTGATAAATTAGTATATATGAGTATATAATAAAAGAAATATAATGAGATACAAGGAGAATTAACAAATGGTAAATTTAAACGATGCTTATGAAATAGCAAGATATATAAAAGAAGTTAAAAAGAAAACACCTGTTAAAGTATATGTAAATACTAACTCTTTACATTTCCAATCAACTGATAAATTTAAAGTATTTGGAAACAATGGTTCTTATGTATTTGTAGGTGACTATGAAGATATAATGGAAGTATTAGATAAACATGGTAATGATATAATAGATACTCATGTAGAATATGATAGAAGAAATTCTGCTATCCCTCTAAAAAATACTTTAAGTGAACATGCAAGAATCGAACCAGGTGCAATAATAAGAGACATGGTTACTATAGAAAAAAATGCTGTTGTAATGATGGGAGCTGTTATAAATATAGGAGCTGTTGTTGGTGAAGGTTCTATGGTAGATATGAATGCTGTTATTGGTGCTAGAGGTACTCTTGGTAAAAATGTTCATTTAGGTGCTGGTGCTGTTGTTGCTGGTGTTTTAGAGCCACCTTCTGCTACTCCTGTTATAGTTGAAGATGATGTTTTAATAGGAGCTAATGCAGTTGTTCTTGAAGGTGTTAGAATCGGTAAAGGTGCTGTTGTTGCAGCTGGTGCTGTTGTAACTACTGACGTAGAAGCTGGTGCTGTTGTTGCTGGTTCTCCTGCTAAAGTTATAAAAATGAAAGACGAAAAAACGGCTGACAAGACTAAACTTATGGAAGACCTTAGAAATTTAGACTAATTAGAAATAACATTATTAATTAAAAGGGGCTGTCTCAAAATAGAGAGATAAGCCTCTTTTTCATTGTTGAAATGATGAAAATATATTTGATTTCATACAAAAAAGAGTGCCTCATGAACTAAAAAGTTCATTTTGAGACACCCTCCTCTTTTTATAGCCTTTTAATTTATCTTTGTTAAATACCCTTAATTTACTAGTTTACTTGCATGCAATTTAAATATCCTTAATTTATTGGTTTCCTTACAAACTAATTATAATATCCTTAATTTACTGATTTACATATATACAAGTTAAACACTCTTGATTTACTTACACAATAGTTAAATGCTCTTAATTGGTATTTACTTCTATACTAATAAATTGAACCACTGTTTACTACTGGTTGTGCATCTTTATTACCACAAAGAACAACCAATAAATTGCTTACCATAGCAGCTTTATGTTCCTCATCTAAAGTCACAACATTATTCTCACTTAAATTAGTTAATGCCATCTCTACCATACTTACAGCCCCTTCAACAATCTTTTTACGTGCTGCTATTATAGCTTCTGCTTGTTGACGTTGTAACATAGCTGCTGCAATCTCTGGTGCATAAGAAAGGTGAGTAATTCTTACTTCACATACTTCAATTCCTGCAATATCTACTCTAGATTGTAACTCTTTTTGTAATTTATCTGCTATTTCTTGACTACTACCACGAAGAGATTTTTCATCACCATCTTCAGACACATCATATGGATAAAGTCTTGAAACATTACGAATAGTTGAATCACATTGAATTGATAAAAAAGTATTGTAATTATCAACATTAAATACAGCTTTAGTTGCATCTATAACTTTCCAAATTACAACAACACCTATTATAATAGGATTTCCTAATAAATCATTAACTTTTTGTTTTTCATTATTAAGAGTCATTGTTTTTAAAGATACTTTCTTTCCTCTTGGATTAGAGGATATATCTACTTTTTCAGTAGATGAAGATTTTGATACATTAATTCCTGATGATGTTGGATTTACTGCTGAACAAAATGGATTTACCCAATAGTATCCTTCTTTTTTTATAGTTCCATAGTAGTTCCCAAATAAAACTAGAACAATAGCCTCTTTTGGATTAATCATTTTTAGTCCAAAACACAGTATAAAATCTATCACAATAAATAAAATACTTAAAACTAACATAAATGAACCTATTCCAGTGAATCCATTGTCAAGTTTTATTATTCCAAAAACCATAACACCTATCGAAACTACTAAAAATAAGATAATCATTATCAAAGCTACTACTCCATTAAATGCTTTAGCATCCTTTTCTTGATAAGTTTTTTCTTCCTTTAACATAGCCATCTCTCCCATCTTATTATATTAAGTTAAGATACTTCTAATTTAATAATATCACTTTTAATGCTCAAATTGTTGAGTTTAAAATTAATACTCTAGATTTATATATTTTTAAAGACACATCTTTAGTAATTTTAATATATTAGTATTGATTTTTAAGTAAATTTTATGATATATGAAATTATATTTAATACATATTAAATCTAAATACAATTTTTTTAATATCCAGTAAATTATAAGTTTATTATCACTAATATTATTTTATATAAATTATATTAGTGATAAAATAAACCTATAGAAATATAACAAATTTTTATTAATTTCATAGGAGGATTTTATGTTAAAAGTTATAATTAGTGGTTATAATGGAACAATGGGAAGAGTGTTAGCAGAATGTGTAAAAAAAGATAGTGAATTAGAGTTAGTTTGTGGTGTAGCTAGGTCTGCTGATGAAAATGCTTATCATGGAGATACGAAGCTTTATAAAACAATGACTGATGTAACTGAAAAAGCTGATGTTATAATAGATTTCTCACATCATGAAACTTTAGACCCAATCTTGTCATATGCACTAAAAAACAATACACCTGTAGTATTAGCTACTACTGGATATGATGAGGATGAATTAAATAAAATAGAAAAAGCATCAAAAAATATTCCTATATTATTATCCTCAAATACATCTCTAGGTGTAAATATTTTAATAAAATTAGTTAAAGATGCATCAAAAATGTTAGAAGGTTTTGATATAGAAATCATAGAAAAGCATCATAATAGAAAAGAAGATGCTCCTAGTGGTACTGCTACTATGATAGCCAATGCAATTAAAGAGGTCTTACCTGAAAGTGAAAATAAATATGGAAGATATGGTAGAGATTGCAAAAGAAAAGCAAATGAAATTGGAATCCATTCTATAAGAGGTGGAAATATAATCAGTGACCATGATGTTATATTTGCAGGAGATAATGAAGTTCTTACATTAAGTCACCATTCTCAATCTGATGAAGTCTTTGCAGATGGTTCTATTGTTGCAGCTAAATTTTTAGTTGGTAGAAAGTCTGGGCTTTATAAAATGTCAGATATATTAGGATAGTTTTTATACATAATGAATCTCAATCTACTTAGATATTCAGATTTATCAATTTGAATATCTAATAGATTGAGATTTTATTTATCTTTTTTCTTCACCTATAAAACTAATTATTGTATTCTATAGACTGAAACAAATCCAAATGGTGAAGTTCCTGTTGTGCCTGAATTAAATGTAAAACTTAAAGTAACAGCTGCTGCTCTAGCATCAACTAAAAAATCCAATCCTACACTTACATCTGATGAAGTAAGAGTATTTACTGCTTTTGCAATAAAATTATTTTGAGCTGCGCCATTAAAATTAGTAGTAATTGCCATAAATCCTGCAAGTGAAAGTGTAGCACGTATACCAAAGGATACATTATATATACCTCCAACTGCAAGGTTTATAGTGCTACTTGTTGGTAAAGTTATATTTGTTCCATTTATAAATGATGAGTTAAACGTAACTAGTGAGTTATTTGTTAAACTTGGAGATGAAACTATAAATTGTGCATTGTTCGATGCCAATACTCCAGTTGCTCCTGTATTTCCTGTTGGACCTGTTGCTCCATTGGCTCCAGTTGCTCCTGTATTCCCTGTTGGACCTGTTGCTCCATTGGCTCCAGTTGCTCCTGTTGGACCTATTGAACCTGCTGCTCCTGTTGGACCTGTCGCTCCTACTGCCCCTGTTGGACCTACTGCTCCACCTACTCCAGTTGCCCCTGTTGCCCCTGTTGCTCCAGCTACTCCATCTGCTCCTGTTGGGCCTGTTGCTCCCACTGCTCCTGTTGCTCCTGTCTGTCCTGTCGCTCCTGTCGCTCCTGTTGGGCCTACTGCTCCATCTGCTCCTGTTGCTCCTGTATTTCCTGTTGGACCTACCTCTCCATCTGCTCCTGTTGGACCTGTTGCTCCTACTGCTCCTGTTGGACCTACTGCTCCATCTGCTCCTGTTGCTCCTGTATTTCCTGTTGGACCTACTGCTCCATCTGCTCCTGTTGCTCCTGTATTTCCTGTTGGACCTACTGCTCCATCTGCTCCTGTTGGGCCTGTTACTCCATCTGCTCCTGTTGGGCCTACCTCTCCATCTGGACCTGTTGCTCCTACTGCTCCTGTTGGACCTGCCTCTCCATCTGCTCCTGTTGGACCTGTTGCCCCTATTGCCCCTGTTGCTCCTGTTACTCCATCTGCTCCTGTTGCTCCTGTATTTCCTGTTGGGCCTGTTACTCCTGTTGCTCCATCTGCTCCTGTTGCTCCTGTTACTCCATTGGCTCCTGTTGCTCCTGTATTTCCTGTTGGTCCTGTTATTCCATTTGCCCCTGTTGCTCCTGTTGCTCCTGTTACCCCTGTTGGGCCCGTTATTCCATTTGCCCCTGTTGCTCCTGTTGCTCCTGTTATTCCTGTTGTCCCTGTCGCTCCGGTTGCTCCTGCTGGACCAGTTGCTCCTGTTACTCCATTTGCTCCGGTTGCTCCTTTGTTCCCTGTTGGACCTGTTATTCCATTGGCTCCTGTTGCTCCTGTATTTCCTGTTGGACCTGTTATTCCATTGGCTCCTGTTGCCCCTGTTGCCCCTCTAGGCCCTGTTTCTCCGGTTGCTCCATTTGCTCCTGTTGCTCCTGTATTTCCTGTTGGACCTGTTATTCCGTTTGCTCCTGTTGCTCCTGTGTTTCCTGTTGGACCTGTTATTCCATTGGCTCCTGTTGCCCCTGTTGCTCCTTTAGGACCTGTCGGACCTATTGGTCCCGTTGGTCCTACATCTTGATATAAACTTGGACCTGAATTATCTTTGTAATCATCCATATAATAAATTCTCCCTATTTTAAAATTAGAGCAATATTAGACAAGTATCTAATATTGCTCTATATAATTATATGAATAGACAATTTATTATGTGATAATACATCTATTTACTTATATCAACATCTATACCTTGTTTTTTAAATTCTGTTATATTATTAATTTCTTTACTCCAATCTTCTATTATTGGAGTTATTTTTAGTTTTTTAACATCTTTCTTAATTTCATACTCTAAAGAAGATTCAATATAATTACCTTTAGAGTAACTTAAGTCATAACCTCCTGCACCACTAAGTAATTCTAAATCTTTTCCTCTTCCATCTTTAAGTGCAAACTCAAGTATCTTTGGTATATCATCACCTTTATTGAAATTATATTTGTTAGTTTTAAATCCGTAAATCACTCTGATTTTGGTAGGAGAAACCCTTACTTCTTTTAATACTAAATCAACATCAATATTTTTATTTTTTAATTTTACATTTTTATCTACATTATAAATTTTTGTATCTTTAACTATATTTGAACCATTTATACTTGTATTAAATTCCCATTGTCCACTAAGATATCCATTTAGGTGTTCACCCTCTACTCCTCCCATATTTCCTACCTCTATCTCTTTTGATGTTTTTATATCCTTATTTAACTCATATTCAACTTTATTTATACTTATATTTATATCATAGTCTTTATTTAAATCCACATTTTTTAGTAAATCAAAATTTTCGACATCCCCTTTTCCATCTCCATCTTTATCTAGATTATCAAGCTTACAAGTCATAACCATATTAGTAGTACCATCTTTATTTTTTTCTGATGTAGAAGGCCCTGTTATTGAAACAAAGCTCATATCTCCAACCTTTATTTTGATATCATCAATTCCTAAGAATCCTCCTTGTTTCTTTAATCCCAAAGCATCTTTATCAAGTTTGCTATCATCAACACTTATATTTAAAAATAATTCTCCATCACCAAGCATAATCTCATTTAACTTTATATCTATTCCTTTATCTGTAGCAACATCATCTACAATATTTTTATAAGGTTTAAGTTCTTCAGTATCCTTATTAAAGAAATATTCTATCTGCTTTCCAAGATGTTGCATATATGCCAAGGTAGTTTCATTAGTAAATGCAGTTGAACCTAAAATAACTACTGATAATCCTCCTACTAAAGCATATCTCTTAAAATTATTCTTTTTACTATATTGAATCTTAGATTTCATTCTCTTCTTCATTTCATCCTTTTCTTCATTACTTAATACAATATCATCGTATTTTTCTATATCTATATTTGTTTCATTAAATAAATCAAATTTATCTTTCATAAAAACTCTCCTTTTATTCTATATTTTCTATATTTAAATCCTTAATTATCTTATCTATTATCTCTAAGCTTTCTTTTTATTTAAATGCAGTCTCAACTTCTTTCTTCCTCTTGATAATCTATTATGTAAGTTTTCAACAGTGGTTTCATTTTGTATAGCTATATCCTTTAGTGATATATCTTCTAAATAATACCTTCTAAAAATTTCTGCATCTTTATCATTTAATGTGCTTATAAGGTCATTTATTTCCTCTTCAATTTCTCTCATATCCAACTCTTTATCTATATATGGTATTTCTTCATGTTCTATATTTAAATAAGTATTACTATTTATATACTTTTTCCTATAATTAATTGCTCTGTATTTAGAAATAGAACCTATCCAGTTTTTAAAAGAGTTTTTTTCATTATCAAATTTTTCTATGTTATTCCAGATTGACAAAAGCACATCATCAACACATTCTTCCTCATAAATTCTAGCATCCATAAGAGTCCTTCTAACTATAGATGCTATAAAATTCCCATACTCATCTATAAGCATTTCCATACCCTTTTCTTTTTTCTTTATTATGTTTTTAATTATCAATTTATCCTCCAAGTTAATTCCTCCTTTGTAAAAGCTTCTACAACTACTAATACAATTAAAAATCGTATTTCCTATCAAATTTTAAAAATTTTTTTATATTTCTAAACACAGAATCAAAGCTTGGATAAAACTATCAAAACAATTTTACTATGTTGAACTTATAGCTTGATACGAATACAAGATAACTCCAAATCAAACCCCAAAATAAAAAGATACCTCAATATAATTTATCAAAATTATATTGAGGTATCTATAAAATTAAAAAATTGCTTATCTATCTTCATCAGTTACATTAAATATATAAGGAACATTTCTATAGTAATCTTCAAAGTCAAATCCATATCCTACTACGAATTTGTCTTCTATCTCAAACCCACAATAATCTGGTACTAAATCAATCTTTCTTCTGCTTGGCTTGTCTAAAAGTACACAACATTTTAAACTAGCAGGATTCTTAGCTTTTAGATGCTTTAAAACAAAATCCATAGTCAATGCAGAGTCAGTAATATCATCTACAACCAATACATCATATCCTTTTATATCAGTACTTACATCTGAAACAACTTTAACCGTTCCAGTACTCTCTTCACTGTTTCCATAACTAGAAGTAGTCATAAAGTTAACTCTAAGAGGTAAATTTATATTTCTAACTAAATCTGCACAGAATATAAAACTTCCTTTTAATAGAGACACAATCATAAGATTTTTATCTTTGTAGTCCTTCTCTATAATCGCTCCTAATTCTTTTAATTTATCATTAATTTTTTCTTCTGAATACAATACTTCCCATTTTTTTGTTTCTATATCCATAAAAAGACCTCCAATTGTAATAATCCTTCTTAATTTTATAAGAGATTGCTCACTTTTTCAATACTCTTATTCAATATTAGCCAATATTATTGAGTTTTTAAGCATATTCAACAATTATTAACAAGATATTATCTATTTTAAGTAAATCATATATCCCTACTAAATCATATACTATATATTTTAGACAAAAAAGAAAAAACTTGCACTAGCAAGTTTTTCCCATTTATATATAATCATAATTTATTAGAGGGTACTAATTAAATTTATTTATATCACCTTCACTATATATTGCAATATAAGAAATATTGTAATATATTAATCAACTTTATTCATATCATTCATTACATTTAATATTATCTCATCTGTTATAGACATACCTTTATCACTTACTCTTCCTAAGTTTTGTATACTTTGCTCAACACTTGAACCAACTATACCATTTAATGGTGGTACAAAACAGTCTTGCTTAGCTATTATAGCACTTTGTATTGCAGCAGATGCAGCAGATGATAATTTTAATGCACAGCCAGCTTTTGCTCCATCACATATCATTCCACTTAAGTCAGCTATCATATTTTCTATTGCACCTTCTATTTGTTTTTCGCTTCCATCCATAAGCCAAGATATACCAGCAGTTGCTCCAGTAGATGCTGCAACTCCACATCCACATACAGCAGATAATCTACCTGTATAATTCTTAATATAACCAGTTACTAAATGAGATATAGCCAAAGCTTTTGCTAGTCTTTCATCAGATTGTGGGAATTTTTTATTGTAAGCAACTATTGGAAGAATTGCTGTTAATCCATGATTTCCACTACCATTTGAACTCATAACAGGCATTTTTACTCCTGCCATTCTTGCATCTGAAGCTCCAGCAGTTAACATCATTGCATAGTTTATAACATCATTACCTAAAAGACCTTCTTCCATAGACTTTTTAATTCCGTATCCAACACCAATTCCAGTCTTTTGTTTCAATCCATATTCAGCCATTTCTTCATTCATTTTTACTCCATCTAATAAAAACTCTATATCTTTAAAATCAATACCTTCTACATTCTTTATTAATTCTTGTATAGTTACAGTATCCATCAAGCTCTCAACTTTTTCTGCTGAAGCATTTGAAACTGATACTTTTGGTTCATTATCCAATAATACTTCTCCATCTTTTTCTAAGAATGTAAAGTTATCATGTTTAGTTCTTATTCTAACTTTAGCATTATGATTTGCTCCTTTTAATGCAACTTCTATAAAAACTTTCTCTTTCGTATCAGCAGGTGTTATTGATAAAGGAGTATTATCCATATAATCTTCTGCTATTTTAACTTCTTCCTTTGTTAAAGTTTCTAATACACTTAATCCGTTTTCAGAATGTCCTCCTATTATCCCTAGAGCTGCTGCTATTTTTAATCCTAATCTTTCAGTTCCTGGTATACCTACACACATACCATTTTTATAGATACTAGGGCTAACTAACATATGATTTTCTACTATTTCTTCTCCTAGTAATTCTTTTGCCTTTGCACATGCTAGAGCTAAAGCTACTGGTTCAGTACATCCTACTGCTGGTTTAACCTCTGCTTTTAACATTTCCACTAATTCTTTTCTTATATCTCTCATTATATATAAACCTCCCAATTAAGTTTAATTTTAGTACTTAAATAATTTCTTATCTATATTTATAGCAAAATACATGCCATATTTTTTATTTTAGTCCATTTTTTCATTTCAATATTGTGTATACATTGAAATAACTAGCTTTAATTATATATTTTTTTTATTTATATGAAGGTTTTATATTTTTTTCACTTGGTAAATGGATGACAATTTCGCAAAAAGACAAAAAAAAATCTCAAAATGAGATTCTATATCATTTTGAGACGATTACTATTTTAATAATTACTATTTTTTAGATTCTGAAGGCTTAAACAACCACTACTTTTTATATACTACTACCTTTTATATACTACTACTTTTTGTTTATATTTAAATTTTATATCACTTTTTATTATATTCTTATATCACTTTATATCACTAAGAAATTATATTGTATTTTTCAATTTTTCTATATAATGTAGCTCTTGATATTCCAAGTGCCTTAGCTGTTAATTCTTTATCTCTTTTATAATCTTTGTATTTATTTAAAGCTTTTATTATCTCAATTTTCTCAAGTTCATCTAGTGGAATTATCTTATCACTTCTAACTTCTAATTCTTCTATAGATGTATTTTTAATCTTTTGAGGAATTACATTCATCGTAATTATTGGAGATGAAGACATATTTACACTGTATTCAATAATATTCTGCAATTCTCTTATATTGCCTGGCCACTTATATTCAATCATAGCATCAACAACCCTAGTGTCTATATCAATAACATTTTTATCTAGTTTTTTTGAGTATTCCTTAATCATATGCTTTATTATAAGTGGTATATCATCTTTTCTTTCTCTTAAACTTGGGAGCTTTATTGGTATAACATTTAATCTATAATATAAATCTTCTCTAAAAGTTTCATTTTGAACCATTTTTTCTAAATCTTTATTTGTCGCAGCAATAATTCTTACATCTATCAGAACATTTGATTTACTTCCAATCTTATTGAGCTCTTTTTCTTGTAATACCCTCAACAACTTTGACTGTAAATGCAAGCTCATATCTCCTATTTCATCCAAAAATATGCTTCCTTTATGGGCTATTTCAAACATACCAAGTTTTCCACCTTTTTTAGCCCCTGTAAAAGCACCTTCTTCATATCCAAATAATTCACTCTCTAATAAATTATCCGGTATTGCTGCACAGTTTACAGCTATAAAAGGATTATCTACCCTATTACTATGGTTGTGTATAGCTCTTGCAAATAGCTCTTTACCTGTTCCACTTTCACCAGTAATAAGTACTGTTGAAGTGGATTTAGAAGCCATTAGGGCTTCTTTTTTTGAATTTCTTATAGCTATACTCTCTCCAATTATATTTTCCAGTTTTATCTTATAATCTTTGTTCATCTTATTGTAGTTTTTTATAGCATCTCTTTTATCTATAAAGTCAATAACATATCCTTTTAGTTCATTTTTTAATACTATTTTATTTATGTTATATATCCCCTTTGAATCATATCCGTATCTTCTATAAAAAAAGCTACATGATTTGTCCTTCTTAAAGTTATTTATAGAAGGTTTCTTTATAAAATCTAGCTCAGTGAATATATCTTTCCCAGTTATATTGTCCTTTAGATTAAAAAGCTCTTTAAACTTTGAATTATATTTATCAATCTTACCATCTACATCAATGGACACAACAGCTTTATCCATATTGTTTAATAAAGTCTCTAATTTTTTCTTTTCTAACTCTAACTCGTACGTTTTAATTTGAGCTTTTAGTTTATTGGATATCAAGTCTGCCATCTTACATAAAAAGTTTATAAGTCCACTTTTGTTATTTTCTATAATCTGTGCTTGTTCTTTTGTAAAGGCTATAAGACCTATAACACCATAAGACTCTCCATCACATATAATTGGGCAACATACTTCTGCAAACTCCACACAGACATTATTTTTATAACATTCTCTACATATATCACTGCTCTTTGGGTCATCAATTAGTATTGTAATTTGTTCTGTAAGTGACTTTTTAAAAGCTGTATATTTATCTACTTTTTCACCTATTTTGTCCACATATATACCTGTCCCTGCAATCCTAAATAAGTTTCTATTTACTATAGTTACATCTATATTGAGCACTGAAACTATAGCTTCAGCTATGTTCTGAATATCAGATTTTATATATTCTAAATCTATCATAGTTATCATTCCTTATTTTTTCTTAACATGAGTATTTGTCTTATTTCCTTAAGGATTAAATATATCTTATTTAAAGTAAATTGAATTGACATTAGGATTACAAAGAGCATAACAATTATTATTAACTCATAATTTATTTCCATATCTACATCTCCTTATAACAAAAGACTAGGCTTAACCTAGTCTTTTATATTATATCCATATTTATATTTTAACTCATTTATCTTCTTTTTCCCACATAAATATATTTTAATTTATTTGACTCTTTAATCATACCATCAAAATTTAATCTTGAAAATATATTAAATACTTCATGTGGATAGTGAATCTTTGCTACAGAACCACAAAATTTATGCTTAAGATAGTTTAGTTTAACTTTTAAATTTTTTAAGTTTAAATCTTCTAATATAACCTCTCCATTACCTTTTAAAACTCTTTGTATTTCAGATGAAGCTTTTTCACAATCTGTAATAACATTAAATTGGTCTACTATTATTATCTTGTTGAACTGATTATCATCAAATGGCAAAAACTCTAACTTACCTTTAACTACATTGCAATTTTCATTATATACTAAAGAATAACATACATCTTCATAGTTACTATTCTCTAATATCGTTACAGAAGTACCAAGACCTCTCAGTCTCTTGCCTAGGTTTCCTATATGACCAACAAGCAATATTTTATCCCCTACATTATACTCAATTGTATCTAAAAAACATTCTAATTCATCAGATGTATATTTAGCTTTAACTGGCTGTTTATTTATCTGATATAATATGCTTTTCACAATGCTTCACCTCTTCATTTTCTCAATTATAAATTATGTACAGATTACATTATAATAAATGGCGAGCAACTATTCAAGAGATATTTCATTAGTATTTTTTTAAACAATCTTTATTTATTTTTAATGTATTATTATAGCAAATTTATTAGTTTTTTTGATGAAAAAACAATATATTTTTAATATTTAGTCATTATTATTTTCATCTAATTTTTTTATTTTTGATATAGATACTTCATATGCCATTTTTTTCACTACGTTATCCTCATCTATTTTTTTCTCATACTCTCTACTTTGAACTCTACCCCAAAGCTGTATTCTATCACCAACTTTTAAGTTTTTTGCAAACTTTGCATTTCTTCCCCAAACTATTGATGGTATATAATCAGATTTATTATAAGGTCTGTTTATAGCCACTAATAAATCAGTTATTTCCCTTCCTAAAGGAGTTTTCCTATACACAGGTTCTTTACATACATACCCATCTAGAAATATGCTGTTTGGGTCCTTATTTTCCTCCTCTATAGCCTTTATTTCTCTAACAAATACTGTAAGCACTAATCTATTTTTATTATTTAAGGTTTTATTATATGATCTCAATTGACCTACAACATTGACTAAATTTTGTTTATTAATATCAATATCTTGAAGAAGTCTTTCTGACACAGTCATAGGAAGTGTATCAAAGGAATCACTTAATCTGTTTATCTTTATTCTCACGTTATAAAATTTCTCTCCAAATATCTCATGGCTAAATTCTAGCTTATTGTCTAACTCCCCTCTTAAGTTTACTACGTTATTCTCATCTTTAACAGCTATCATATTTTATCCCTCCACAATTGTTAATTCTTATATTTCTGGTATCAGCTTATATAATAAATATATTTGTGAGTGATGTATTTTATTACAAATCTTTGATTGCTGTTTAAAACTTTTTATTTATTTATAAATTTCATTTAATCTTTTGATTTAAGCCTATAAAATTGTCCTATTATTTATATAATATATTATTTGTTTTAACCAAAATTGATTATTAAATTGCTTCTTATCCACTTTTTAAGTCATATATAACTCAACACTAATTTATACACATAAGCAATATCAATATTTTAAATTAATTCAAACGATTCAGATAATTATCAAGTCATTATAAACTCAATTTTCTTCAGTTATAAGTTATATTCGACTTATTATACTAATATTTTTGCTAATATACATCAATATATTAACTTTTTTATTTCATCTAGCATTAAATTTAAATATTTAATTTCAGTTTACAGCCTAACTTTAGAAAATATAGCTACATTTATACTAAATTTATATATATATTGCATAATTGGCACACTAGTTGCTTTATATAATTATATCTAATAAATAAAAAACTGCCTTAGAACATTAATATTAACGTTCCAAAGCAGTTTATAATTTTTATTGTTAGCTGTAATATTTAATAAATACTAAGCAGTCTTTTTATTTTTATTTGCAGCCATTATCATTGTAGCAGAAGTGTAAGCTATAACTATTATTACTAATGCTTTTAATATATCCATTGGTAAAGTTTTTACTATATATGCCGCTACGAAAACTCCTATTAAACCACAGATAGCTATTATAACTGATGCTTTTTTAGTATATGCATCTTCTTTTATGAACTTCATACTTGCAACTGGCATTAATAATGCACAAGAACCCATAACTATTGGGAACGCAACTTTTGCAGACATTCCTAAGAAGTAAACCATTGCCATACCTGGAGCATATAGACCTATACCAGCTGTCATTAAAGCACCTAATATAAAGTTACCTAATACACCTATTACTAATTTAACACCAGTAAGACCTAATTCATTTCCTCCACCTGGTAATACATTAACCCAAGGATGACCTAATAACATTAATATTGCTGTTAATGCTAGAGTCACACCCATAACCATTTGTATCTTTCTTTCGTCCATTTTAGCTATTATTCCTGCACCTATGTATGAACCAACTGCTGCTGCTACAACCATAGATACTAGAGTTACACCATCAACTGGTATGATTGATGTGAATATAAATGCTTCAGTAACAACTGGGATAGTATGTGCTACGTTTAACGTACCAGGCATTTTCTTATCTGGTATGTTTAATTTTAAAGCTTTTGACATTGCTATTGTTGGAGCAAATGAGCCTATTCCTAATGTATCAAAGAAATCTGTTATAAATCCTGTTACAGCAACTTTTGGAGTACTTTGTTCTTCTAGTTTCCCCTCTTTGTTTGCTTTAGCTACGTCTTTACCAAATACAACTGCAAAGATTGCTGCGAATACTACGTATAATGCCTTTAAGATTGCTACCATAATCCATCCTCCTATTTTTTTATTTTTTTATATATTCTGAATCTTATAGCCTAAAATCTATAGAATAGTAACCAACAAGAGGTTACTATTCTATTTTAATTTCCCAATTTATTTGTTTCTATTTAAGAATAAATCCATGTTTAAGTGGATCTTCTTCATCTATTACAAAATGATTAAATCCAGTTATATAAGCAGAACCACTTATCTTAGGTACTACAGCATTGAAATCTGCAACTTTAGTTTCTTCAACTATTTCACCTTTGAATAAAGTTCCTAATATACTTTCATATACGAATTTTTCTCCTACTTTTAATTCACCTTTAGCATGTAAAGTAGCTAATTTAGCACTTGTTCCAGTTCCACATGGAGATCTGTCAACTTGACCTTGACCAAATATAACTACGTTTTTGTAAGTAGCTTCTGGATGAGTTGGCTCATCATATATTTCAACTAAATCTACAGTTTTTATATGAGCTAAAGTTGGATGTTGTATTTCTATTTTTTCATTTATTATATCTCTAAGTTTCATAGCTAGTTCAGTTAATTTACCAGCATTTTGAGGTTCTATTTTTAAACCTAATTGACTTGCATGTATTATAGCAAAGAAGCTTCCACCAAATGATATATCAAATTTAACTGTTCCAACACCTGGTAAGTCAACTTCAACACCTTCTTTATATAAGAAAGCTGGTACGTTTAAGAATGATACTTCTTTAGCTTTTCCATCTACAACTGTAACATCTCCTCTTATTATTCCTGCTGGAGCTTCCATAACTACATGAGTTACAGGCTCTACTGCTGGAACTACACCTGTTTCTATAGCTGCTGTCATAGCTCCTATTGTACCATGGCCACACATATTAAGGTATCCGCCACCGTCCATGAAGATTATTCCAAAGTCAGCATCTGGACAACAAGGTTGAGTCATTACAGAACCAAACATATCATTATGTCCTCTTGGCTCTAACATTATAGCAGTTCTTAAATAATCTAGATTTTTTTCTAAATATTCTTTTTTCTCAGGCATAGAATTTCCTTTTATGTTAGGTATTCCACCCACAACTATTCTAGTTGCTTCTCCTGCTGTATGAGAGTCTATAGCTTGTATACTTCTGCTAAATTTCATATCAAATTCCCCCTTAGGTTTATTTTGCGTTTTTACGCATTTTTAGTTTTAGAAAAGCTAATGCTTTTTTTACATCAACTTCATCCATGTGATTGTCTCCAACTACTTCTGTTTCTATGTAGCCTGTTGTCTTTTTATAATCAATTATGGTAGCTTTATCTAAATACTGATTAGTAACTACTAAACCATCTGCTCCCATAATAGTAAGACCTACTGTAGGTATGTCTAATTTTACAAACTCTGATATAGCATTTGTAAAATCAATATGCTGGTTTCCTGCCATGTCTAAGGTTATAATCACTCCATCAGGTCTCAATGCTTCAATCCATCTTCCAAGCCTGGCTGATAAAAATGATTTCCATTCATTGTGCTCTGATGTACCAACTACAACTACTCCTAGCAAATCTACGTCAGGATCATTGTCTATTAAATCAAGTAATGGGTCTCTAAAAATCTGAAGTGATGTGTTTTTCATTGATGTAGAAATTCCCACAAAACTCATCCCCTTACTTAAATTTTTTATCCATGTTTTCTCATTTTTAATTTTAAAAACGCTAAAGCTTTTTTAGCATCAATCTCATTTGTGTTGTTTTCTCCAACAACTTCTGTCTCAATACCTTCTTTTGATTTGTTCATATCAACTATGGTATTCATATATTGATTACTTACAACAAATTTAGCTTGAGTACCATTAAATGTCACTCCAACTACAGGTATATCTCTTTTTCCTATTTCTTCAAATGTATTAGCATAGTCAACATGTGAGTTTCCCCAACCATCTGAAGATACTATAGCTCCATCTACTCTCATAGCCTCCAGCCAAGCGGCTGTTCTCTGTCCTACAAAAGTTTTGTTTTCATTTCCATCTGGAGTTCCTACTACTATTACTCCAAGTAAATCTACATCCTTATCACTTTCAACTATATCCAAAAGTGGGTCTCTAAAGTGATGAAGAGATGTTTCTTTTGTTGAAGGTCCTATTCCCATAATATCCACCTCTCTTAAGTCATAGCTCTAAGGGCACCATCTCTATATTCATTAGGAGATATAATCATAGGTACATTTCCCATATCTATAATTGATGTTCCTCCTTCAAAACCACTAGGTTCCTTTGAGAATAACTGATTGTCATACATAGCCCCTTGACCTGCTATTTGTTTTACTATGACAACCTTTTTTGCATTTGGTCGAATTTTGTCAAAATATTCACGAACTTGAGTAGCATTTCTTCCGTCTTCCATTTTCAAAGACGTTCTTATTTCTTGTATAAAATCATCACATGCTTTAAATGCCGCAAGTGGAAGTGTTCTTTCAAAAGGTAAACCTCCCTTAAGAGTTACATCCACATGGATTATATAATCTTCAACTGATGGAGTCCCATATCTACCAAACACCATTTGTTCACTCAAAATTCCTTCTGAAGAACCAAATTCATGCATTTGATTTCCATCTTCGTCTGCACCAGTTAGCATTACGTATACACCAGTTAAAGTATGTGTAATTCCCTCTCCCAATCTGCCTAAAACTTTGGTTGATATTGGTATAATGTCCATAATAGTATTAATTTCCCTATCATAATCTCCAGGTTTTATAATATCTACTTTTATATCTGTTATTAAATCTTCTCTTGCTTTTATTTCATCTATACTTGATAAATCAATTGTAAGTACATCTTTCTTTATAGAAGTTTTTGAACCGAAATTAACTTCATTCATATGAAACGGTTTTATAACAAGTCTTCTCATTATTTTTTCTTCCATAATATCCACCTTTGTTCTTAAAACCCCTCTCCTAATTATGTAGGAGAAGGGTTCTATATTTTCAAATATAAATTACATTTTAAACGTGAGCTTTATATTCGTATGGTAATGGAACTATCTTACCAGCAGATGGTATTGCAACTAATTGCTCTAATGTATCTCTTAATATATGTGTTTGCATTTCTATGTTATGTGGTTCACCAGCATTAGCACCCATTGGAACTAATGGAGCAACTGCTCTAGGAGTTCCGTTTTGTCTAACTACTGGAGGAAGAGCTGCGATTATTATTGTAGGTATTCCAGCTTCCTCTATTGCTCTCTGCACGATCACGGCAGTTCTATGGCAAGTACCTCAGCCAGCTGTCATGACTACACCGTCTACTCCCTCTTCTTTAAGTTTAGCAGCGATAGCAGGACCAGTTTCTTCAGTGAAGACATGTTGGTTTCCTCCACCACCCATGAATGCATAGTGCATAGGAGCTACTGCTTTTATAAATCCTTCTGCAGCTAATTCATGTAATCTATCTATAGGGAACATACAGTTTATATCTTTATTTACATCTCCATTATCGTATCCACCATGTGATACCATCATTTCATCAACTGTAGCTGTGTTAGGTACAGCTCTAAAAGTAGTATCTCCTGCTAGATTAAATCTCTTGTCAGATTTTAAGTGAACACCAGCTGCTGTAGCTAAAGCTATAGTCATATCTTTTAATTCTTTAGTTACAGGAGTCCAAACTGGAGGAGGTGTTATTGGAACAAATATTTCAGATTGAAGTCCTTGTACTGTTGTAAGGCTCATATATTTCCTCTCCCTTCTATTTTCAAACGATTAATTATTATTTTTCTTCTTCTTGCTTCTTTTTAGCTTGCATTTCTGCTTGCTTTTCTTTTTCTCTCCTAATATTTTCTACATACTCATGATTAGGTTCTGGACTTAATACCTCAGGATAGCTTAGCATGAATCCAACCTCTTGACCTATCTTAAGTTCGTAGTCAGTTATAAGCATTCTATTAGGTATTTTAAATTGTCCAAGTCTACCTTTTAGGTCTATAGTTACTCCACCACCCATGATTTCGACTATAACACCCTCATAAAAAGTCTCTGATGAGATATATTTTAATCTATCCATTATAATTTTACCTCTCTATACTTATTTTAAACTTGGATCTAAATTTATATTGTTATCTAAATCTTAGTTATTATCTAAATTTTAGTTTTCGTCTTTTTCGTATATTTCTCTTCTCTTCTTACTCATTGGTAAAGATTGCTCATTATCTTCTAATACTATTTTTTCTCCTGTAGCTTTTTCTATAGCCTCTATGTTATTTAACTTAACATTTGGATTCCATTTTCTTTCAGGAGCTTTAACTTCTACACCTGCAATAGCATTTTTAAGCATAGCCATGATTCTTACAGCTTCTTCTGGAGCTAATGTATTGTTTGATAATATTTCATTTTCTATACCTTGCTTAGACTTGTTATTGTCTACCATGTGAGTCATGTATTTATTACCAACAACTAGAGCACCTTGAACTGCTGAATAAGTTACACCAACTACTGGTATACCTCTCATACCTATTTGCTCTATGTGAGATGCGAAATCTATATGGTTGTTTCCGAAACCTTCAGTAGTTACTACAGCTCCATCAACTTCCATAGCTTCAACTAACATACCTAATCTCTTAGATACATAGAATTTCTCAGCATTTACTTGTGGAGAACCAACAAATACAACACCTACTAAATCTATTTCTTCATCTTGCATAGCTCTTATTACTAATGGCTCTCTCCAGTAATGTCTTGACATTTCTTTTGATGCAGGTCCTATACAAGTTAATGCATGGATACCACCATCTAATACTTCAAGTGGAGATAATACAACTGGCATGTTTCCTAAGTCAACGTTTGGTTGAGCTCCTAATGTACCAACTGGTTCAACTGGTAATATTAAGTTATCATGCATTGCACCTTGTCCCATTATTTCTTTTATAACAACAACTTTCTTTTTACCTTCTCTTCTGTATTGCTCGATTACTTCTTCGTCTACTACTAAAGAGTTGTCAACTTTCTTTAAAGCTTCTCTTATCTCTTGAGTTATATAATCAAAAGCACGGTGAGCAGCTAAAGGTCCTGGTCTTTCCATGTTAGTTCCAGCTTTTATTGTTACTTGACCTTTGATGAATATTTCACCTTTGTCAGCAGCACCTGGTCTACCCCACATTATAGTAGTGTTTAATTCACCTTCTGAAGAACCGAATTCACCTATTTGAACTCCATCTTCATCTGTACCAGTTAATACCATTATAGCTCCATCTATAACTCTTGTTATACCTGAACCTAATTCGCCTTCTTCTTTAGTAGCGATTGGTTGTATATCTAATACAGCCTCACTGTAAGTTTCATACTTATCAGGAGTTATTATTTCTAATTTAACATCAACAACTAATTCTTGAGTGTCATTAGCTTCTTTACATATTTCTGCTGCATTTCTGATGTATAAAGTAGTTCCTTCTATTTTAGTTTCATCAGCAAATTCAACTTTGTCTATTTTAAAGTGTTTTTTAGTTAAGCTTCTTAATAATTTCTTTTCTTCAGCTTTTGGAGCTACTTCTGCTACTGCACCTGCTACTGGAGCAGCAACGTTTGCTACTGGAGCAACAACTCCTGCTTGACCAGCTACTGATAAAGGTATTTCTAAGCTTATATCTTTACCTTCACCTATGTGTATTTTAACTGTTTCACCTAAAACTCCTGTGCTTACTGGCACTACTGCTTCTAAAGTTGCTGGAGCTTCTTCTACTACTGCTTCTTCTACTACTTCTTTAGCTTCTCCTGCTTTGTATCCTTCTACATTTTCTGTAGTCATTGGAGATAGAGCATCTAAAGTTTCTTTTAACTTAGCTCCTAGTACTTGACCTATAGTTAATCCATTTTCTGGTATTGTTAATAATCCAGAATCCTCTAAGTCTGCAAATATTGCTGGATCTTCTAAGTTTTCTGGTGCTATTATTGTTCCCGCTTCAAATCTACAACAACATACTGCTGGGTCATTTGCATGGGCTTGAGCTGTTTCTAAAGTTATTGACATAGTATAAAATACCTCCTTACATTATTTTCTTATTTATTATTTTAAATCTCGATTCCTCAACAGGTAACCCCTTAACTGAGGAATCAAGTAAATTAAAACCGGCTTTAATAGTTATATTTTGACTATTATTTTTGTGATACTACTCCCATTTGAGCAGCTATTGTCAAAGGTATTTCTAAGTTTATATCTTTACCTTCTTTTATGTGTATTTTTATTACTTGACCTGTTGTAGCTTGAACTGTCGCACCTTGAGTTGGTGTTACTTGAGCTACTGGAGCTTCTACTTCTTTAGCAGATTCTTCAGTATCTGTTTCTGCTACTTTATATCCTTCTACATTATCTGTAGTCATTGGAGATAATGCATCTAAAGTTTTTGTTAATTTAGCTCCTAATACTTGACCAACTGTTAAATGATTTTCTGGAATAACTAATAATCCTGAATCTTCTAAATCTCCAAATATTGCTGGGTCTTCTAAATTTTCTGGTGCTATTATTGTTCCTTCTTCAAATCTACAGCAGCATACTGCTGGGTCATTTGCATGGGCTTGAGCTGTTTCTAAAGTTATTGACATAATAAAATGCCTCCTTCATTTGATTTTAATTTATATTGATGCCTCAACACTCTCAATAATTAACATATTTACTGTTCCCTACTAACAGCCCAAAGTGTCAAGACCTTTTAACCTACATAAATCATCATAATTAATACTATTTTTTTCTCATTTGAAGTCACTTTATATATAAGCAATTCCTATGCCAACTTATTAACAAAAAGATATTTTCTATAATACAACCTTCCTTTATCGCTATTTTTAGCCAAATATTATATAAATATTTATTTACAATACCCTGTTTTTTATGTTTGGAAACATTTTCTCAAAACAAAAAAAGTGTCAATTAATCAACACTTTTTTATTTTTTTTAACACAGCCACATATATCACACTACTCCAAGCATTGATTTTGCTTGGTTTGAAATTAAAGATTATTATTTTGTCAAAATTTAGTCACGTGTCATATTTTAGACACATCTATTTTATACTGATCTATCTTATAATATAACGTTGTTCTTGGTATGTTTAATATTTTAGCAGCCTTAGCTTTATTTCCATTAGACATTTTAAGTGCCTTTGTTATATTTTTTACTTCAATCTTTTGAGTAGCTTTCGTCAAATCTAGAGGATATTCTTCTTCCTCCGTATTGTTATTTCTAGAATCCATCATATAGCTTGGTACATCATCTACTTCTATTCTAGGATTTTGGGATAAGACAACAATATTTTCAATTGTGTTTTTCAATTCCCTTATATTCCCTTTCCATCTATAATTTTGAAATATATCAATTACATCTTTACTTATTGTAAGAACAGGCTTATTATTTTGTTTGCATATTTCTTCCAAGAAACTATGCACTAATAATCCTACATCTTCTTTTCTCTCTCTAAGGGGTGGTATTTTTATTTCCACAACATTTAATCTATAATATAAATCTTCTCTAAATTTTTCTGCTTTTACCATTTTTTCTAAATCTTTATTAGTAGCTGATATTATTCTAGGATTTATTTTTATTGTGGTATCTCCACCAACTCGTCTTATTTCTTTTTCTTGCAATACTCTAAGCAATTTAGCTTGCATACTAAGAGGTAAATCTGCGATTTCATCTAAAAATACTGTCCCATCCTTCGCAAGTTCAAATATACCTATTCTACCTTTTTTACTTGCTCCAGTGAATGCACCCGATTCATAACCAAAAAATTCGCTTTCAAATAATTCATTTGGTATAGCACTACAGTTAACAGGTATAAATTGACCTTTTCTCTCACTATAATCATGAATAGCTCTAGCAAATACTTCTTTACCTGTACCACTTTCGCCCCAAATGAATATACTACTGTTGGTTCTAGCTACTTGCTTTGCAATCGCTTTCGATTTTTCCAATTTATAACTTTTACCTAAAATCTTGTCAAAGCTACCTTTAGATAAATTTTTTACTTCATCTTTTAAATATTTTAATGTATCATTTACTTTCTCAAGTTCAAGAGCTAATATTTTAGCTTCTGTAACATCTACTTCAGTACATACAACACCAATAAATTCTTCTTTATAAAATATAGGATTTGCATGAACTAATGCATACATGTTTTCTTTTTTGTCAGTAAAATATAAATCACTCATACCGACTTTACTATTCAATACTTTTTCTGAAATAGTATTTTCCAAAAACTCGTTCATCGGTCGACCCACTATGTCTTCAGACTTTATATCATACCTTTCTTCCATAAAATTATTCCATAAAATTACAACACCTTCATTATTTATAGCACAAATTCCTTCTTTAATCTGACCTATAATGTATTTTAAAGTCAATCCATAATCTTCTAAGTGCATGTATAAATAATCTCTAATATGCTCTTGTTTCAAGACACCAATAATTTTATTATCTCTAAGCACAGGAAGAATCCCTATATTTTTTAATATCATTATATCTCTACACTCATCTAAGGTTAAGCCTTCACTGACATATATAACATCTTTTTTCATTATAAGTTTTACTGGTTGGCCTTCATATTTCTTATGCATCTCATAAAGATTGTGTATATCAGTCATAGATATAATGCCTTTTAATTCACTAGATGAATCTATTACCATTAGAGTTTTTGTATTGCTTCTTATCATTTCTTTTATTGCACTTTCTATTTTTGTGTCTTCGTCTATAGTTGTAAATTTTGTATCCATTACTTCTTCTACTTTTTTTACTTCTGGTATCGAAAACATAAAGTCCCCCCTTTATAGTAGTACCTCATCAAAACTTATTTATACATATTTATTCTAGCATATTATAATAATAATTTATTGAATAATTAATATTAAAATTTCTTAAGAGATTAATATCTAAATTTGTATAATCCCTAAAATTGATATTTAATTCATACAAATAAAATGAAATGAATTATATACTTAGTACATTACTTTTTCAATACTATCTTCACCTTCAAACCATTTTTCTATTCATAAAACAGTCAGTGTATACTTTAAAATAAGTTATACTTACGCAAAAAAAATTGTCTCAAAACGATTTTTAAATCAATTTGAGACAATGTATTTTTAAACTTAATAATAAATAATAATCTAGATTAATTTTTTGCTCTTTTACATTGATACCCTAATCCACAAATTGCAATTATACCAATAAATACATATGACATTATTTGAGTTTCGTCACTTGTTTTTGGCGATTTTACCACAGTATCATCTGTTGGTGGTACTGGTGGGTTTATCACAGTATCATCTGTTGGTTTTACTGATGTATCTACCACAGTATCACCTGTTGGTGGTACTGGTGGATTTACCACAGTATCATCTGTTGGTGGTACTGGCGGATTTATCACAGTATCATCTGTCGGTGGCACTGGTGGATTTATTACAGTATCATCTGTTGGTGGTACTGGTGGGTTTATCACTGTGTCATCTGTCGGTGGTGATGGATTATGTCCATTTGAGTCTCCTCCTCCTGATGGTGGTACTGGTGGATTTACAGTATCATCTGTTGGTGGCACTGGTGGATTTACATCTGAACCTCCATCTGTTGGTAAACCTATATTAAAGTTAACTTCTTCACCATTCTTTTGTTCTATTGTATAGCTCAATAAATTTTGTTTACTCATTGGTAATAAAGATGAATGGTCTTTCTTTCCAAAATCAAAAACTGACTTATAATATTGAATAGCTTTAGGGAAAATATAATCATAAGATACCGCAGAGATATTAGCCTTTACATCTGGCTTTTCAACACTTTTAAGTATAAATTTATGTTGTGTTGAAACTTCTACTTCACCTGTACCTATTATATTACCATCTTCGTCATAAGCAGTTACTCCATTTGGTAATCTTAATTTAACTACACCACTATAACCCACTAAAGCTATAGCTTTTGTTTCATAAGTTCCATCCTCATTTTTATCAAATTCAATATCAGTTGAACCATTGCTTAGGCTAGGTTTTCCTGTATCATCTGGCTTTAGTTGTTTATGACCTGCTTCTAACAATGCTTCTAAATAAGCTTTTGTATTTATTGCTTGTTCTTTACCTTTTTGATATTTAGCTTTTTCTTCTTCAGTCTTTGCACTTTCTATAAGTGTATCATAAAGGTTTATACTTCCTTGATATTGTTTAAGTTTGGCTTGTTCATCCACTTGTCCAAGTATAATCCATATTGCACTTTGAGTAGCTGAATGAACTATATAGTCATTCTCTTCTCCACCCAAGTTAAATTGTTGTTTATATCCAAATCCATCAAATTCAGAACCTGCATAGATTATAGATTTAACTGCATCTTCATTTTGATTTTCTTGACCATTAAAATCTTCTGCTGGTAAATATGGACTCTTACCATCACTAGTTGGAGATTTTAAATGATTATTATAACAAAAAGCAGTTTGTTCGCCATCTTCTCCATCTATAATATATTTGTTATCTTTAGTACTTGCACCTATAAGACCCTTTACTATGTAATCAAAAGTTAGCGTCTTTGTAACATTATCAAATCTTATATCATAATAAGGTCTATCTGAACCATCTTCTTTTAGTAAGCATGTATTTTTTACTTTTGCTTTTTTATCATACCATAGATGTATATTTTGATCTTTTGAAGTAAGTACTTGTCTAATTTCTGATTGTTCATCTTTTTTTACAGAGTCTTCATCTTCCCAGAAATTATATACAATTTTATTTATCTGAGATAAAGTCATATCAAGAATTTTCTCAATATTATGCTTTAAGTTCATTTCTTCTACTACTAGTTTTTCTTCTGGAATTTGTTCTTCTAAAGGCTGTTCTCCTTCTGGAGTTTGACCTTCTGATGGTTGTTCTCCTTCTGGAGTTTGTCCTTCTGATGGCTGTTCTCCCTCTGGAGTTTGTCCGTCTGATGGTTGTTCTCCCTCTGGAGTTTGTCCATCTGATGGTTGTTCTCCCTCTGGAGTTTGTCCGTCTGATGGTTGTTCTCCCTCTGGAGTTTGTCCATCTGATGGTTGTTCTCCCTCTGGAGTTTGACCTTCTGATGGCTTCTCCCCATCAAATACTACATCTTTGCCATTCATTTCAGCAGCATAAGATACTATTGGTGTAAATGTAGTAAATGCCATACTCAAAGCGATGGCTAAACTAATTATACTTGATTTTTTAATTTTTAATTTCAAAATTCTCCTGATACTAAAAATATATATTGTATCTATCTAATATAATTCAAATAATATAATTCAAAATATTATATTATTGTATAGATTTGATTCCACAATACATCTTTAGCATGTTCAATTAGGGTCGTTAATCCTAACCAGTTCTCTAATGAACTTCTTAATATTTCTATTAAGCACAGACTATATCATTACCTAATAATTAGGTACTCCCCATTTCCCCACACTTGTAGGTACGAGATTTCTCTCTAGTCGTTGAAGTTTCTTCTTTTCGAAGCTTACCTGCTGATTATCCATTTTTAAGGCACTTAGGGTTTAACCTTATGCTATCTAACTAATTTTTTCTACTTTCGTAACCGTCAAGTATCTATCAAATAGATACTCTATCACACCTATCCTTATTTCATGATTATGTTGTGGTTTAGTTAGCTTTAGGAACTTCCAGCAATTAAAGGAGTTTTGGGCAGATGTTCTACCACTCTACACTCTTTATGAATGTAGGGAGCTATTTCAAAAATATATTTTATATCTATATTTACTATGATTTATGTACTTTATTATGTCTGTTTATATATTTTTGATAATTAAAAGTTACTCCTATTTATATTTATAGCAGGTTGCACTACTAACTCCATATATCCCTTAAGTGCCCAAATTTAAGATATACTTCACAGTTTCTATAAATAGGTTTTTGTAATTTTTATTTTTTTAATGTTTTGTTCAATGTTTTAACTCTTTAAGTGCACTTTTTATGAATGTATTAAAATACAAACTAATATTTCAAGATAATTTTTCTAATATAAGACAAAAATTCGTTTTTATACTAAAAAAGATACCATAGAGTATCTTTAAATAACACAAAAACTTTTACTCTATTTGGATAGTTGACTAAATTTAATTTAGATATGTCAATACAAATCACATATTTGAGCTTTACTATTTTTGTCTGATATAATTTTAATAGCTATTGTCATTATTATACAATATAGATGAATTTTTGTCTATTTTTTCCATCTTATTTGCACATCTTATCAATTTAACTTATATGTTACATCAAAAAACATCCTCAGAAGTAATTTTTAAGATTCACTTCTAAAGATGTTTTTATTATATGGCTTTACATTAATTAATTATTTTATTTTTAATCTTACGTCACCTTTTATTCTTCTTATTAATGGGTGATTAACTGTTCTCATTACATGGTCAGTGATATGGTATACACCTAATTTTAATTTTGGTGCAGAACCCATTACTGTATTACTACAGTCAGTACAGTTACCTATTAATATAACTTCTGCTCCAGCTTTTTTAAATTCTATACATTTTTGAGCTTGTCCTGGACAGTGTCCTGGATTTTCACATTTTAATGCACCTTTTATTTCTTGAGCTTGTTTACATTTTTGAACTGATACTATATCAGTAACGCCCATTTTAGCTGCTATGTCTCTCATTCTTTCTTCGTTAGGTCCACATGCACAGACTAAAAGACCCATCTTTCTCTTTTCATTAACAAATGGCATAGTAACTATTATACCACCACTAGTTTTAGTTATTGGAGTATCTAAAGTAGTAGCTTTTCCTGTGAAAGGTCCTCCTAGGATTATTTCACCATATTCACCTTTTATTCCACCAGCTCTTTCAATTAATTCTCCAACAGTAGTTCCGATTGGCACATCTTCAAATACTATAGATTCTTTTCCACTGTTTAATTGACCAACTACAGTTATATTTTTAGATATAACTGGTCTTTTTTGCTCAACAGCTTCTACTATTCTAGTTAATGTTTCTACGTTTATTACTACTGCATTAGCTTCTGAAGGTAATTGAGTTGGCTCAAGTAATTTTCCTAGAACATCTCTTACTATAGCTCTTTCTTCTCCCATTGGGTACATATCAACTAGTTCAGCAACCTCTATATTATCTCCTGGTTTTATTACTTTTTTGAATGCTGCTATTGCTTCTGGATGTTTGCTCTTTATTGCTAGCATACCTTTTCCAGCATTAGTAACTTCCATAGCATATTTTATACCTTTGTAAACTATTTCTGGATTTTCTTCTATTTCTTTTATGTTATGAGCTAGTAAAGGTTCACATTCAGCTGCATTTGCTAATATTGTTCCACCTTTTAAATCTATATTTAATTTTATATGAGTAGGGAATCCTGCTCCACCCATTCCTACAACTCCAGCTTCTTTAATTAAATCAAGTATACTTTCTCCTTTTAATGGTTCAAAAGTATCATCTTGTGCTTCATCAGCTTCAATTACTATAGCTTGGTCATTTATTTCACTTATTTTTCCACTAACACTGGCATAAATATTTGCTCCTAATCCAGCTGGTTCTGCGATTAGAGTTCCTTTTTTTACTACATCTCCAACACTTACTACTGGCTTATCTGGACCACCAACGTGTTGTTTTAATAAAATAGAATATAGTTTGTTCAACTAGTACGCCCCCTTAAATATATTAATTTTTTTTATAAGCTGTTCAAATAATATTAATCTTGTTTTTCTATTACAAGACTTTAACATATTGTTTATTTCTATAGAACATATCGCTTAT
Organism: Clostridioides sp. ZZV14-6154; assembly: GCF_020657785.1. Classification (NCBI taxonomy): domain Bacteria; kingdom Bacillati; phylum Bacillota; class Clostridia; order Peptostreptococcales; family Peptostreptococcaceae; genus Clostridioides; species Clostridioides sp. ZZV14-6154. The sequence continues at coordinate 110,500 of NZ_JAGWCY010000003.1, forward strand.
TATCAAAGCAATTTCTATGCCAACTTTTAAGCAAAGTTATACCCTTTGAAAATACTATCTTACAGCGTTTGTAATTCAATTTAATCATTTAAACTCAATAAAAAAAAGTCAATTATTAGACGCTTTTTTTACTGATTTAATCTATAATTATTGATATTACATACATGCATAAAAAAGTGTCAAAAAATAGACACCGTCTTTTTATCGACACTTTTCTAACATATACTATACAATTTTCCACAACACTACTAAAAATATACATTTATTGATTATTAATTTTTTGGTTTTTGTACTCCATTAGAATCAACTATGTAATTATCTTTATATAATAAATCAGATATTTTTACTAAGCTATATCCATCTTTTTTAAGTCGATTTATTATGGTATCCAAATAGTTATCTACATCATTTATATTAGCATGAAATAAAACTATTGAACCAGGCTGAGCTTCTTTTATTACTTTTTCAATTACATGATTTGGGCCAAGTTCTTTCCAATCTATTGAATCTACATCCCACTTAATTACTTTATAACCTAAATCACCACAAATGTCCATAGCTTTATTGTTTACGTCTCCAAAAGGAGGTCTAAATAGATTGGTCTTTTTACCTGTTATATTAAATATTTTTTCTGATGTAGTTTCTATTTCTTCTGTTATATCCTCTTTTGATATTTCTTTTAAATTAGCATGAGTATTTGAATGATTTCCAATCTCATGTCCTTTTTCATCTATAGCTTTAACAATTTCTTCATTATCATCCACCCAACTACCAACTAGAAAAAAAGTAGCTTTTATGTTATGTTTATCTAAAATTTTAAGAATATCATCCATGTTATCAGTTCCCCAAGCAACATCAAAACTCAGAGCTATCTTTTTCTCATTTGTATCAACTCTATATATAGGCATTTTTGAGTTATCAGATTTAGAGCATACATATTTTATTCCATAAACAAGAGCAAATATTAATACCAATAACAATGAAAAAAATAAAACACTATATATTAAAGCTTTAGTTCTCTTAACTTCTCTTTTCATACTATTCCCCCTTTTAAATAAATTCTTCTATATTTAAAATTTATTTTTTTTTAGCTCAAAAAAGTACTGTAATATTTAATTTATAGGACAACAAATAAAAAAATAAACTCTATATTAGACCAATTAACCTCTTTAAAATACTACTTTTTTTAATTTTTTTATATTTTTTACATTTTTACCTTTATTTTTCTGTATATATTATTTTTATTTTGGAGAAATTAGTATTAACATCACATAAATAAAAGTGTTGTTAGACATCATAAACTAATTATTTAAGGAGGAAATTTACTATGTCAAATTCAAACAGAACAGTAGTGCCAGAGGCAAAAGCAGCTTTAAATCAAATGAAATTAGAAATAGCTAACGAAATAGGTTTATCTAACTATGAAAACATAGACAAAGGTAACTTAACAGCTAGAGAAAATGGATATGTTGGTGGATACATGACTAAGAAATTAGTTGAAATGGCTGAAAGACAAATGGCTGGAAAATAGATAGTAAATTTTGACACCTGGGTATCAACAGGGCTGCCGATTGGTAGCCCTGTTTTCTTGTCTTCATTTATAAAATTAATTTTATATAATTTGTTAAAGATTAATGATACTATACAAATTATTCTTTTAATTTTGTATAAATTAGTTTAATATATTATATATAGAAATAGTTTGACGGAGGATGATATTTATGTTTGAAAACTCATCTGAAGAATTAGCTTATCACAAACTTTTAATTTTGTATATATTGGAAAAAATTAAAATGGACTTAACTAATTCTCAAATAACTCAAGTAGTATTAGAGACTGAAATGATGAATTACTTTTCATTACAACAGCTTTTATCTCAGCTTATGGAATCTAAGTTTTTGACTACATATAAAGACTCTGACAGAGAATATTATGCTCTTACTCAAAGAGGCGTAGAAAGTCTAGAATACTTTTTTAATCGAATACCTACTAGTGTTACTGAAAAAATAGACAAGTATATAGATTCTAATAAAGAAAATTTACTAGCAGATACTCAAGTAAAATCTAGCTTCGTAAAACAAAGTGATAATGAATTTATTGTCAATCTTAGAGTCATAGAAAATCAATCTAACTTAATAGATTTAAATCTAAATGTTTCATCAGAGAAACAAGCAAAACTTATTTGTAACAATTGGAAAAACAATGCATCTTATATGTATGCTGAAGTTATCGACTTACTTATAAGAGACATACATTAAGGCCTACAAACAAACTATAGTTGTAGGCTCTTTTCCTACCTTGATTACCTTTATTAATTTGTTATTTGCAGTTTCATAGACTTTAACTGAGTTTTCTTGAGTATCTGATACAAATAATAACTTTTCATCTTTAGATATTTCTAATCCCTGAGGAATTCCATCTATCTCAATATTTCCAATATATTTACTTGTTGTATAATCCAAAATTCTTACATTATTATAACCCAAGTCAGCAACATAAACTTTTTTCCCACTATAATTAAACCTTATTTCTACTGGCAATAAGAATTCATATAATACCTTTTTTATATCCATACTTACTTCATCAACTAATACAAGCTTTCCATCAAGTGTTGATATATACATTTCCTTCTTTTGTTTATCAAGCGCTATATGCCATGCTCTAAAGTCCATATTTATTTTCTTTTGTATACTTTTATTTATTGTGTCTATACATACTATCGAATTTATACATGGTACATATAGCTTTTTACTCTCTCTGTCAAAATCAAATCCATGTGGCATATTATCAACGCCAATGATTCCTATTGGATTTAATGTGTTTTTATCCAATACATATATGCTATTTGAATCTTCATTTGCTACAAATAACTCATTATCACTAAGCATAACTTGACTAAGACTTCCTCCTATAGAAACAGTATCAATTATTTTATCATTACTTAAGTCTAAAACATATAGTATTCCATTGCTCGAACTAGGTATGTATATCAAATTTTTTTCCTTTTCTATGCAAAAATGATGTGGATATATATTATCCTCTAATACTATTTCTTTTTCTAGTTCAAGTGTAGAATAATCAACTATACTAATGCTCTTTGATAGGTAGTTAGAAATATAGATTTTCATATAACCCCTCCTCTCTACAATACATATACTACAATAATATATTATTTTATTAGCTTGTATTATGCTTTATAGTTGCATTATTATACATATATTTGGTATTATTATTGATGTTGACACAATGAAATAATAATTAATGGAGGTCTTTTTTATGAAGGTTACTTTTAACCCAAGTGGTGTTTGTTGTAGAGAGATGTTTTTTGAAGTTGATGAAAATAATGTGATTGTTGATGCTGAGTTTATAGGCGGATGTAATGGAAATTTATTAGGGCTTAAGAGTTTAATAATTGGTCAAAATGCTCTTGAAATTGCTGATAAATTAAATGGTATTGATTGTGGAGGTAAAGGTACTTCTTGCCCAGACCAATTATCTAAAGCCATTCGTCAATCTATCTAGATATTGATAATATATAGTAATAAACTCATCTAAAAACTGATTTTATTAAAAAAGGAGTTGTCTATTATTTTAGCCAACTCCTCTTTATATGTCTTTTATTTTTATCTATATATTTATATGTATTTATTTTATAAGATTATAATTTCTTTACCAAAGTTCTTACTGTGCCTATCATATATAAAGAACCTGCACTTATTATAATATCATCCTTATTTGATGTTTCCAATGTATAATTAACTGCATCTTCTATTTCATATTTTGACGTTACATCACTTACATATTTTAATATTTTTTCTTTTAATATATCTGAATTTATAGCTCTTGGATTATTAGGAGTTGTTGTCACTACTTTGCTAAATTTAGGCATTAGTATGTCCAAAACACCATCAATATCTTTATCTTCCAACATACCTATTAATAAAGTTAGTTTTTTATCTTTAAAATGTTTATCAAGTGCTTTTGCTAAAGATTTTGCTCCATCTTCGTTATGTGCTCCATCTATTATAAAAATTGGACTTTCTTTTATCTTTTCTATTCTTCCTGGCCATTTAGTAGTTATGAGACCTTCTCTTATAGATTCTTCACTTACATTATCTAATTTTTTTGTATCTTTTAGATATTTTAGTACACTCATTGCCAATATAGAATTATTTATTTGATGTTCACCTATCAACGTTATTTCAAGATTCTTATAAGTTTCTCCCATTACATTACAATCATACACTTGAAAGTTTATGTTTGATTTTTTTATATTTATATTGTCAAAATTAACTTCTATGTATTTTGCATTTTTTTCTTTGCAAACTGACTTTATAACATCCTTTGCTTCATTAGTCTGGTCATATACAAGTACTACTCCATTTTCCTTTATTATACCAGCTTTTTCATATGCTATTTTTTCTATTGTATCTCCAAGTATTCCTGTATGGTCTAAACTTATAGATGTTATTACACTTACAAGTGATTTTGTTATTATATTTGTAGCATCATATCTTCCACCTAATCCAACTTCTAAAGCTACAAAATCTACTTTTTGCTCTGAATAGTAATAAAATGCCATTGCAGTAACTACTTCAAATTCAGTTGGATATGCATAACCTTGGCTTACCATAACTTCTATCTTTTCTTTTATTAAATCAATTATTCTAGCAACATCTTCTTGTGGTATATTCTCTCCATTTACTCTTATACGCTCAGTAAAAGTTTCTAGATATGGAGATGTGTATAGGCCGACCTTATATCCACTTTCTCTTAGTATATTAGAAATAAAAGAACACACCGAACCTTTTCCATTAGTTCCAGCTACATGTATTATATTTAAAGTTTCTTGTGGATTTCCCAACAGTTCTAATAATTTCCCAATATTCTCTAAACCTAATCTTATACCAAACTTATTGGTTTGTGATATATATTCTAATGCTTCTTCATATTTCATTATCTAATTCCCCCTGTATTGGCATTTTATTTTATGTTATCTAATTATAGTATATTTTTCACTTTTAATCTACTGACAAAGAATACATATAATCTAACACCTTCTACATTAAATTTGGTTCATAAATTTTTATTTATCTTTTGTATTTGTATATCTTTCTACTAATTCAGTTAATGTATATATGGAAACTAAGTCATATTTTGATATGTCCATATAATTAAATTTCAAATCAAATCTGTTCTCTAATTTTTCTAATAGATTAAAACAATTATCATAAACTAATCCTATCTCTTTATTAAAAAGGCTACATTGAAATAATTTTTCATTATCAGCTTCAGTATTTAAACACTCTCTAATAACATCAGCAACTTCCACAAGCAGAGCATTTTCCTTATCATATAAATCCACTTTAAAATCTGGAATCCTACTATACTTGTCTAAATCACAACTACTCCAACAATTTTTGGTTGCTAGAGACTCGAGTTTTTTATTTAACGCGTATATTGTTATGTTTGGCTCTTCTGACAATATTTTAGCTATTTTCCCAGTAAATTTTGCAGCTACATAACTATTACATTTTGGTGGTAATCTGAAAGAATTATTTATATCACAACTTATATATGAATTACTATCCATAACACATTGAACATCATATTTTTTATTGTACCAAAAAGAATTCTCTATATCCAAAGTAGAAGCCCTTACACCTATGACATTGTTAAACATAGCTGGATAACTCAAGTCAAAGTTATTAGCTAAGGAACATACTATTATCTTTCCTTTTCTAAACAATTCATAGCAAACTTCAAATAAGCCCTTAACACTTTCTACACCTATAACTGATAAACTTAAGTTAATCAGTCTTATATTAGTATCCAAAAGGTATTTTAATGCCTCTTCAAGAACCTTTATATTTGTAATACTATCTTTATTACCTAAAATTTTTATCACAAATAGCTCTACATCTTCATACTCCTTTTTGATTATTGATGCACAAGCAGTTCCATGACCATCTTCATCATCAAATTTGTCTGATATAAAAATATAGTCATGTATACATTCAAAAGCAATTCCTCCAACTAAGTTATCTTTTAAGTAATCATGTTCTTTATCTATTCCTGTATCTAATACTGCAACCTTAACTTTATTATTCATATCACATATATTCTCCATTACTAAAAGTTTTTAATATATCTACATTAATAGTTCATCTTAAACCTTAATTTAAGTGGCACAATTTATCTTTTAAATGCTCTATTTGTTGCTAAAAACATAAAATAAGTACACTATATACTTAATTTATCTTAATTATATCAATTATTGTCATTAAATTGTTAAATATTACGATAAAATTTTTAGATTTATATCACAATTTAGAATTATTTGTAAAAAGGGGATTGTCTTTTCTATTAGACAATCCCCTTGTATATTTTGTTATTCTTTATTCACAATTAACTATTAATTATATTTCATATTTTGTAATTTAAATATTATATATCTTAATTTTATTTATCTAGGGGGAATAATTATCTTTATATGTTGTACAACCCATTTAAGCACTATTCTAAAAATTAATATCAGTAAGTAATATTAAAAAACTATATTTTGTTAGTATCTAAAAAATCCAATCAAATAAAATTTCTCTTGCATGTTAAATAATACCACATACTTAATACATTATATCATATTTCAATAAATAAATTGCATAAAAGGAAATCTTTTAATAGAATTAAACTATTTATTAAATCATTACCATAAGTTCTACAGACTATAAGTGGATTTTTTGATACTTACATGCTACTATCTTAAGCATTGATATAACTAGCTAAAATAGCTATAATAAAATGAAGCAATTATTTATAGAATTTTATAAATATTCATTATTTTTAAGGGGTGATTGTATTTGAAAAAAGACATGTCAAAAAGAGAAATCTTAAAGGAAAGCTTTCTAGCATCAATCCCAATATTTCTAGGATATATTCCCTTAGGACTTATTTGTGGTATTATGCTTCAAAAAGCAGGTCTACCAGCCTTCTATATATTATTTATGTCATTTATAGTATTTGCTGGTAGCTCACAATTTGTAGCTGCTTCTATGCTCGCTTCAACTGGAAGTATTACTTCGATAATTTTAACTACATTTATATTGAATCTTCGCAACTTCCTAATGAGCTCTAACTTACATATGCACATAAAAAATAAGAACATGAAATTTTTAATGTATTTTTGTCATGGTGTTACAGATGAAACATTTGCTATAAACTTAGAAAAATATACTTATGGAAATTGGACTGATACACATGCTTTATACTTAAATAACCTTTGTATATTAGTATGGGCTGTAAGTTGCTTCGTGGGCGCATTTCTTGGAGAGATTGTTCATATAAGCGATTCTGTTGCTGGCTTTCTATTAACAGCTATGTTCATTACTCTAATAGTTAATCAAATTAAAAATAAAATATATGTACTTGTTTCTATACTTTCTATATTATTATCAGTAGTTTTATATACTTTCTTTAAGAATAGTTTAGTTATTATAATAGCATCAATTTTATCTTCTTTATTTGGTTTTTATATTCAAAAATTAACACATAGAAAGGAAGGCTACTATGAATAATAATTACATAATTATCGTTATCTTAGGCATGGCAATTGTTACTTATATTCCAAGAATTTTACCTATGATAATATTCTCAAAAAATGATATGCCTGAATCTATTAAAGATATCATGAAATTTATACCTATTGCTATACTTAGTTCACTAATAGCAAAAGATATTTTCTTTAATGGAGATAATCTATACCTTTCATTTACTAATCCTAAGATTATTTCAGGTATAATAGTACTATTAGTAGCTTATAAGTTTAAGTCTATTGCAGTATCAATAGCTGTAGGTGCAATATCCATATTTTTATTTGGAATTATATTATAATACTATATACAACATATGATATAGTACAAAATATAAAATACATTATATTGAAGTTAATATTTAAAAATTAAATTAATACATATTATAATTAGCATACCTTACATATAAAACAATATTGATAACTGCTAAATTACCATTTTACATAATAAAGACTGTCTTAATATAGAAAAGTTCTTCTACATTAAGACAGCTTTGAATCAATAGCTTTGTGATGACACTAAATATTTTTTACCATATTTCTTTACCTTTTTCAAAATTAATACATTATATCACATAACAAGCTTGTTAGTGTTGCTTTTAAATCTTTGAGTCTGTACTTACTAATAGGTATAAATTTTTCATTAATAGTAATCATATTGTCTCCAATATCTTCTATTCTTCTCAAGTTAACAATGAAACTTGTATGACATCTAAAAAAGCCATTTTCACACAATAACTTTTCCGCTTGTTTCATACTCATATTAGCTTTATAATCTCTACCTGATGTATGTACAACTAAATCTCTCTTTACAGTTTCAACATACAAAATAGAATCTATCAGTATTCTGTTAAATCCTTTTTTGTTGTACAAAACTATATAACGTTCCTTCTTTCTTTGAAGGTTATCAATACAAAGATTTACACCCATTGCGAAATTACTATAGTCTATAGGTTTTACTAAATACCTATAAGCACGAACTTCATAACCTTGTGGGGCATACTCTGAAAAAGCTGTTGTAAATATAATCTCTACTTTTTCATCAAACTTTCTTATTTTTTTAGCCACCTCAATTCCATTAATATCTTTCATTTGGATATCTAAAAATATAATGTCAATTTTTTCTGGGTATTTGGAGAGTAAATCTTCTCCACAGGAAAATTCCAATATTTGATAATTTAGACACCTTTCAGACAACAGTTTTTCTGCAAACTCTTTTAGTATGCTTCTTTGTATTTTTTCGTCATCACATATAACTACCCTAAACATAATATCACCTCCAAATCTAAAATATCATTTAGTTTACTTTATTTCAATTTACAAACTGTATCTAGCTAGCTTTATATTTAAATTTTGATATAAATTTAAATTGTCGATTAAATTACTTATAACAATTATTTTTGATATATAAACTTATTTTTTGACAAATTTATATATTTTTTCAACTATACAACATAAAAAATATAGGAAAATAAATGCAACATGTATTTATTATCCTATATTAAATATTATAATATATCAATTTTTTATTGATTATAAAGTTCAAAAATATAAAATTAATATAATAATAAGATAAGAATATCATATATCTCTAAAAAATTATAACATCATATTTATCTACATAGAAAGAAAAACATACAAAGAATACATATTTAGTACTCTTTGTATGTTTTTATCCTACACATTTATTTTACTTTAGTTTTTAAATTTGCTAATCTTTCCTCAACAGACTTAATCATTTCTTCAAATTTTTCTTTTTTGGCTTTTTCTTCTTCTATTAAGCTTTCAGGAGCTTTTGCTAAGAATCCTTGATTTGCAAGTTTTCCATTAACTCTCTTTATTTCTCCCTCTAACTTTTTCATTTCTTTAGATAGCCTTTCAATTTCTTTTTCAAAGTCAACTAATTCATTAAGAGGTATGAATATTTCAACACCATCAATAACTACACCAACTGCATCTTCTGGTACATTTGATTTGTCTTTTGCTATCTCAACAGTTGAAGCAGATGCTAAAGTTATAAAATAATCCTTACCAAGTTCAATAGTTTCTATCTTATCTTCACTTGGTACTATTATCAATTTAGCTTTCTTAGAAGGTGGTACATTCATTTCTGCTCTCACATTTCTTATACTTCTTATACCTTCCATTAATAAACTCATCATTTCTTCTTCATCAGCCATATTATCTTCTTCATTATATTTTGGCCATTCAGATACTATTATACAACCTTCAACAGTAGGAAGATGAGTATATATTTCCTCTGTTATAAATGGCATATATGGATGTAATAATTTTAATATTTTTTCAAGTACATAAGTTAATGTATATAAAGCAGCAGACTTAGCGTCTGTATCGTCTCCATATAATCTAGGTTTAACCATTTCAATATACCAGTCACAGTATTCTGACCAAGTAAAATCATATATCTTTTGTAATGCTATTCCTAAATCAAATTTATCCATGTTATTAGTAGCTTCTTTTACAATATTATTGGCTCTTGATATTATCCATTTGTCAGCTAGAGTTAAATTATCTTTTACATTTTCTCTATTTATATTCTTAATTATCTCCTCATCAATATTCATAAATACAAATCTTGATGCATTCCACAATTTATTAGCAAAGTTTCTAGCAAATTCTACTCTTTCCATATAGAATCTCATATCATTTCCTGGGGAATTTCCAGTTGTTAATGTAAATCTTAGTGCATCAGCTCCATATTGCTCGATTATTTCTAATGGGTCAATACCATTTCCTAAAGATTTACTCATTTTTCTACCTTGAGAGTCTCTTACTAAGCCATGAACTAATACATGGTCAAATGGCTTTTCATTCATACAGAACATACCTGCAAATGCCATTCTAACTACCCAGAAGAATATTATATCATATCCTGTAACAAGTACACTTGTTGGGTAATAATAATCTAATGCATCTGTCTTATTTGGCCATCCTAGGGTAGAGAAAGGCCATAATGCAGAACTAAACCAAGTATCTAGTGCGTCTTCATCTTGTTTAAAATGAGTGCTTCCACATTTAGGGCATTTATCTGGCATTTTTTTAGCAACTACTATTTCTCCACACTCTTGACAATAGTAAGCTGGTATTTGATGACCCCACCATAATTGTCTTGATATACACCAATCTCTTATATTTTCTAACCATTGTAAATAAGTTTTATCAAACTTGTCTGGAACAAATTCTAATTCTCCTTTTTTAAGAATATCTATAGCTGGTTTTGCAAGTTCTTCCATCTTAACAAACCATTGCTCTGATAATCTAGGCTCAATTACTGTATGGCATCTATAACAAGTTCCTACATTGTGATTATGTTCTTTTATCTTGATTAGATATCCTTGTTCTTTTAAGTCTGCTATGATGGCTTTTCTACACTCAAATCTATCCATGCCTTCATATTTTCCACAAACTTCGTTCATAGTTCCATCTTCATTCATTGTATTTAATTGCTCAAGATTATGTCTTAAACCTACTTCAAAGTCGTTAGGGTCATGAGCTGGAGTCATCTTAACAGCACCAGTTCCAAACTCTAAATCTACATAACTATCTGCAACTATTGGAAGTTCTCTTCCTACTAATGGAAGTATTGCTGTTTTTCCTATTAAGTGTTTGTATCTATCATCTTCTGGATTTACAGCTATACCAGTATCCCCTATCATTGTTTCAGGTCTAGTAGTAGCTATTTCCAAGAAGTCTTCACTATCTTTTAATGGATATTTTATATGATAAAAGTTTCCATCCTGCTCTTCATGCTCAACTTCTGCATCTGATAAAGTAGTTTTACAGTCTGGACACCAGTTTATTATTCTATTTCCTCTGTATATATGCCCTTTTTCATATAGGTTTACAAAGAACTCTATAACTGCTTCATTACAACCTTCATCCATAGTAAATCTTTCTTTATCCCAATCACAAGAATCTCCTAATTGTTTAAGCTGATTAACTATTTTTCCTCCAAATTCGTCTCTCCATGCCCAAGCTCTCTTTAAAAATTCTTCTCTTCCTATTTCGTATTTAGTCTTACCTTCTTCTTTTTTTATTCTTTCAACAACTTTAACTTCAGTTGCTATAGAAGCATGGTCAGTTCCTGGAAGCCAAAAAGCTTCATATCCATCCATACGTTTCCATCTAATAAGTATATCTTGAAGAGTATGGTCAAGCGCATGTCCCATATGCAATTGCCCTGTTATATTTGGAGGTGGCATCATTATTGTAAATGGTTTTTTATCTGGGTTTGGTTTAGATTTAAAATACCCTTCATCCATCCATTTTTTATATAGCCTAGCCTCAAAATCTTTAGGATTATAAGTTTTTGATAAGTTCGTATTTTCCATTGTATTGCCTCCTATATTTTTATAAATAAATTTTTAAAATATTTTTGTGAATAAAAAAGAGCCTTTCATCCTCTTTTAAAAGGACGAAAAGCTCGCGTTACCACCTTAATTCCAAAGTTTAAAAATTCATCAACATATAATTAAATTAATAGTTAATGACAATCTTAATAACTTTGACTCTCAAAGAATTTAACGATTCTAACCGTCTAAACTTACTAATAGTTCAGTTTAGAAACTCCAAAGCTACATTCAGTAAACCTTATACTTAGAAAATCTTACAGCCAGTGAATTTTCCTCTCTTTTAGTAGTATTTACTTACTCCTCTTCTTCTTAGTCTTTAATATTATATATTATTATATACAAATATTATTCTCTTTGTCAATTATTTTTATTTTATTTTTTCTGAATTTTCTTAATTATTATTTTTTATATTCTATGCTAATTATTATAATCTATACTATGTTTTTTACATTATTTTGTTTTATATAGTCAATAATTATTCTATTACTTTATTGACATTTTTGCTACTATTTTATCAATTTTATGCTAGCTTCACTTTATATGCTATTTTCCTATATGACATTTTAACTATAATATTTTAAATGTCATTAAGTTATGTATTATATTTTATAAATGCTTTATTGTATTTTATATTTTTAAAAATTTACTATAGGTTTTCTTGCCAGAAGTTTTTAGGCATAACATTCTCTGTGATTGGCAATATAGTATATCCTCTTTCTTTTAAAATTCTTATCATATTATTTAAAGCATTTACGCTTTGTTCTTTTTCATGAATTAATACTACTAATTCATCTCTTTTTCTTCCATAATATAAGATATTACTAACTATTTGACTTGTGGACGATTTCCAGTCTTGCGTATCTAAATTCCAATCCCAAATTAGGTAATCATTTGCCATAAGCTTATCGTATGAACCTTCTGGCATATATGGCTTACTTCCATATGGTAGCCTTATTAATTTTGAGCTTTGACCAGTTATATCTTGTAGTGTTTTATTACATGTGTTAAATTCTCCAACTGTTATTTCTGGACTCTTATACAACTTATGTATATCATGACTTACACTATGAAATCCTATTGAATTTTTTTCTTCTAAGACTCTCTTCACCTCTTCTTTGTGGTTTTTCATATTTTGATTAAGCATAAAAAATGTCGCTTTGACATCATTTTCTTTTAAAATATCGAGCAATGCATTTGTATATTTTGATGGTCCATCATCTATTGTTATGTATGCAACTTTTTCAGATGTAGCTCCTGGTCCTTTCCCCTCTTCTTGAGATGTTTTATATATAATTTCTCCTAAAGTATTATTTTGAGAAAGTAATTCTAATGTAGTTTTATCTTTTGTATTGAGATTTTCAACTGGAACATTGTTAATTTTTTCTTCTAATAATGTCCCAGTTAGAATTAAAATAGCTACAAGAAATACACGTATAATTACATGAAAAACAGTTTTATTATCTTTAATTTTCATCCCCCATATCTCCCTTTTTATAAAAACATAAACTCAAACTTAAGAAAATTATTTTTTATATTTATTGTCCTTCTTATTACTTTTTATGTCTCTACTAAATATTTTCTTTACTTGTTCTTCTTCTTTTTCTCCCAATGATTCTACTCTCTTTATTCCCATAGAAGTTAAAAATTGTAGCACATTTAAATTATCAAATGGTGTTTCCATATTTGTACTTTCACTGTATTCATCGACATTCTTAGTACCTTCTTCTACACTTAAAATACGCTTAGGACCTCCCACACAACCTCCTACGCAACCCATTCCTTCTATGAAAGTAGCCTCTATCTCTTTATTTAAAACTTTCTTTAGACCATCCATACATTCTTTTGTTCCTTCAAATGCTTTTTCTTTAAACTTTATATTTTTATCAATTCTTCTAACTGATAATTTAACAGCTTTACTTACACCCCCTGTTCTAGCATAAACTCTACCTGAAAGAGATGCTTCTACTCTATTACTTTCATCCATTACTGCTGGATTTAGTTCTAATGCATCAAATATTTCCTGTAATTCTTTAAATGTAAGCACAAAATCAACCGCATCCTTTATATCTTCCAACATTGCTTCTTTCTTCTTTGCCATACAAGGGCCTATAAATACAACTTTAGCCTCTGGATTTAAAATTTTTACAGCTCTACCACAAGCAATCATAGGTGACACAGATGGTGATACCTTATCTAATATTTGAGGAAAACTATTTTGTATTAAGCTAACCCAAATAGGACAACAGCAACTAGTTATAAAGCATCCTTCTTCATCATTTTTCATATGCTCATAATAGTCATATGCTTCTTTTGCAGTAAGCATATCTGCTGCTAAAGCAACCTCTATCATATCTTCAAATCCTATCTTTTTTAATGCAGTTCTTAACTTACCAGGACTTACATCTTTTCCAAATTGCCCTACAAAAGCTGGTGCGACTATTGCATATACAGGACTCTTTATATCTTTTAATAGCTTTATCATCGGTATAAATTCTATCTTGTCTGATATTGCACCCAATTTACATCTTGACACACAATCACCACAGGCACTACATGTATCTTCCTCATTACAATTAATATGCTTATTTCTTATCTTGCATGACTCATCTTCTTTATTATTTTCATCACAATATTTACAAGCATCTGATATTATAGATATTATTGGTCTTTTTACTTCATCTAAATTTACAGCTTCGTGCAGTGCATCTTTTAGGTTTTTATCTGTATCTCCTGTTACATCTAATCCCATAGTTACCCTGATTAAATTCACCATAGTATCTTTATCAAATTGCTTATCAAAATGACTATCTAAATTTTCTTTTAAGTCTTCACTTAAAATTTTTTCAGGCAAGTTTTCAATATCTTCTGTATCCTCATTCCATACTGCCTTTACAAGTTCTCCAAAAAGCTTCATTTTGTATCTTTCTAATATTTTAGAATTTTCATTTATAGTATTCATAAAAAATAGTACCTCCGTAAATTAAACTTATATATGTTTAATATTTACAAAGATACTATTTTTTATTTATTATTTATTGACTATTATTGATATGACTTATTTAATTTTTTCAATAATTCTATTTCAAGCATTATTTTCATTAAATGATAGTTAAACACTGGACTTTTTTCTTCATCTACATTCCAATCCAGTTCATCCACACCATATGTTTTCTTAAGGTACTTATATGTATGCTCTTTTAAATAGAGTTTGTTTTCTAGTAACTCTATAGATTGCATGTGAAAGTGGATTTCTCTACATATCCTTAAGGCATTTTCTATTTTTTCTATATTGGTTTCACTTAAACTATAGTCTAACTCATCGATAAGTTTTGAATATATTTCTTCCAATTTCTCTACTTCTTCTTCAAATTTTTCTACGTCTAGATTTTCTTTTCTAAGTATTTTTTCTTCAATAAGCAACATTGAAAGTTCTTCTATTTTTTTAAACTCATCTATAACACTATTTAGGTAGTTTGGTCTAGCAACATAATAATTAACGAGTACACCAAATAAAACTCCTACAGATGTATCTAATACCCTGTGTAAAGAATAGTATACGGGGTCATTGTTTCCCACACCTAGATGTATGGCTAGAAAAGTGACACAGGCAACAACTACTGACTTTATTTTAAACAGATTACATAGATATATTGAACACATTACACCAAGACCACATAAAAATGGGTCTCCCGCTTTGGTGATAGCAAATAAAAATCCTATTATACCACCTAAAATAGTACCTTCTACTCTATTGATTCCTGTCTTTAAAGAACCTTTCACTGTGTCCTGAACAGAAATTATACATGCTACTAGAGAATAAAACATATTCTCAACTAAATAATTACCAAGAAGCATACATAAAGTTACACTAATTCCTGTCTTTATAGTCCTCATACCCATCTTTTGAAGTTTCAAATTTCCACCTCCTAAAAGCACCTTATATAAAATACGCATCCTCATATTTAATATGTTCCTAGTATATCACAATTTTTTAAATTTACCCATTAATCGCATCTTTTTAACAATTACATTTTAATTTAGACAATAAAAAAAACTGCTATAAAGCAGTTTTTTTTATCCTATCTCTACCATTTTACCTTCAATTGCAAAGATTATTTTTTCACATACGTTTGTTATATGGTCTCCAATTCGTTCAAGGTATCTTCCTATAAGTAAAAGTTTTACTCCTTGGTCTATCGTATTTGAATTTTCATGCATTATTTTTAAACAATCAATTTGTACTTGCTCATACAAATCATCTACAATGTCATCTTTACTTCCAACATTATAAGCTATACTTGCATCAAATGATATTAAAGCTTCTCTAGTTTGAGACATCATATTCTTACATTCCTTTGCCATTTTAGGAATATCTATTAGCTCTTTTATATACGCTTCTCCACCTATTTTCAACATTTCTCTAGCTATATTTGCTGCATAATCTCCAATTCTTTCTAATTCTATTGATATGTTTCCCAAAGAATAAATAAATCTTAAATCCCTTGCCATTGGTTGTTTAAGTACTATTAATTCTATACTTTTATCTCTTATTTCTTCTCTCAATTTATTTATTTTTTCATCATCTTCTACTACTTTTCTTGCACCTTCTAAATCTTTCTCTATCATACAAGTTACAGACTTTTCTATTGCCTCTTCACATTTTTCCATCATAAGTACTGTCTGTTCTTTTAAAGTATCAATACTTATATCTAAACTATTATTGACCATTGTTTAACTCCTTTATAGTTATATATTTTAACCGAATCTACCTGTTATATAGTCTTCTGTTCTTTTATCCACAGGAGTAGTAAACATAGTTTTTGTATCACTAAATTCTATAACCTCTCCATTTAGGAAAAAAGCTGTTTCATCTGATATACGAGCAGCTTGTTGCATATTATGTGTAACTATGACTATTGTATAGTCCTTTTTTAAATCTTCTATAAGTTCTTCTACTTTTAATGTTGAAATTGGGTCTAAAGCAGATGTAGGTTCATCCATAAGTATAACTTCTGGTCTCATAGCAATTGCTCTTGCTATACATATACGTTGTTGTTGCCCTCCAGATAATCCTAATGCAGATGACTTAAGCCTATCTTTAACTTCCTCCCAAATAGCTGCTCCCTTCAAACTTTCCTCTACTATCTTGTCTAGTTGCTTTTTATCTCTTAATCCATGTGTACGAGGTCCATATGCAACATTATCATATATACTCATAGGAAATGGATTAGGTTTTTGAAATACCATTCCTACTTTTGTACGAAGGTTTATAACATCATCTGAAGTATAGATATCTTCTCCATCAACAGAAATATTCCCTGTAATTGTTACATTTTCTATTAGGTCATTCATTCTATTTAATGTTCTTATAAAAGTAGATTTTCCACATCCAGATGGACCTATTAAAGCAGTAACTTTATTTTCTTTTATATCCATATTTATTTTATTTAGAGCTTGCTTGTCGCCATAAAATAAATCCAAATCTTTTACACTCATTTTTATTTTATTGATTAATTCCATCATTTACACCTCTTAAATTTAATAATTAGCCTTATTTAACTTTTTAGCAACAAATCTTGCTAACATATTTAATACTAATACAATTACTATTAAAACAATACCTATACTAGCTGCTGTTGCTATGTCTCCACTCTCTTTAGTTAGTAAGTATGAGTGTACAGTTAGTGTTCTTGCACTATCAAATATTCCTCCTGGCATCTTAGCTACAGTACCTGCTGTAAGTAGTATGGCAGCTGATTCTCCAATTATACGACCAACTGACAATATTACTCCTGATAGAATTCCTGGTACTGCACTTGGAAGTACTACTTTATATAAAGTTTGAAATTTAGTAGCTCCTAATGCTAGAGATGATTCTCTATATGATTGAGGAACTGTCTTTAAAGCTTCTTCTGTAGTACGAATTATTACTGGTAATATTATTATTGCAACTGTAAGTGACCCTGCAACTATTGAATATCCCATTTTTAAGGTAACTACAAAGAAAATTCCTCCAAACAATCCATAAACTATGGATGGTATTCCTGACAAACTTTCAGTTGCAAATCTTATAGCTGTAACTGCTTTTCCTTTTTTAGCATATTCTTGTAAATATATGGCTGCTAAGATTCCTATTGGAGTTGCTACAACTATAGAAACCACTACAGTATATAATGTTGTAATTATCATTGGGAAGATACCACCATCACCTGATGCTGAATAATTACTAAATAAGAAATTAAAATTCATATTTCCGATTCCCTTTATAAATATAAATCCTACTATAACTACCAGTGATACTATTGTAAATAATGCTGATAGATATACTAATAATTTCAATATATTCTCTCTGAACTTTCTCATCTTAATTTACCGCCTTATTTGAAAGTTTATTTAAAACTAAGTTTAAAATTAATATAAATGTAAACAATACTACTCCAGTTGCAAATAACATTTCTTGATGTGTCCCAAATGCGTATCCCATTTCAAGTGCTATATTAGTTGTAAGTGGTCTTACACTATCTGTTATAGAAGTAGGCATAACTGGTGAATTTCCTGCAACAAGTATTACTGCCATTGTTTCTCCTAAAGCTCTTCCTACTCCTAATACTACTGCAGCTAATACTCCAGACTTTGCAGCCGGTAATACAACTTTAAATATTGTTTCTATTTTTGATGCACCAAGTGCTAATGAACCCTCTTTATATGCTTTTGGTACTGCTCTTATAGCTGTTTCTGATACAGATATTATTGTTGGTAACATCATTACTGCTAATACTATTATTATTGCTAATAAACTCTGTCCTTTTGGAAGATTAAATATACTTTGTATCATTGGAACTATTACTGCAAGACCAAACACTCCATACAGCACTGAAGGTATACCTGCTAGAAGTTCAACTGCTGGTGACATTATTTTTGCTAATCTTTTAGGTGCTACTTCTGCTATAAATATAGATGTTAATATTCCAATTGGTACTCCTATTATAAGTGCACCAATTGTAGCAACTATTGATGCTGCTATCATAGATGATATTCCAAACTTATTAGCTGAAGGAACCCAATCTGCACCTGTTAAAAAATCTATAAATGAGTATCCCTCAAATATAAAAGGTCTTAACCCTTTATAAAATACAAATCCTATTATCAAAAGTAAACTTGCAACTGCTACTAAAGCACTTAGTAGAAATATATTTTTTGCTACTTTTTCAACTATATATTTTGTCTTATTTCCATTATTGTCATTTTTTTCTAAACCTACTAACCTAGATTTTACTATCATAATATCCTCCCATTAAAATATACCTAATTGATTTTCGTTCTGTATTTAAAATTTAAATTTTTATAAGTTCGTCATTATTAAATTTTCTATATTTTTATTCTACTTTTTTTAAGTTAAATCTATATTAGGTTTAAGTTAAACAAGTGTAAAATTATATTCACTTTTTTAACATTAATTTTACTTTTTGGACTATATTTGACATTTACTTTACAATTTAACTATATTTGACGACAATAAAATAGCAGATATAAGTAATAATACGTACTACACGTAATTTATTATTTATATCTGCTATTAAGATTTGTTAACTAGATTTAACCTTTTATAATCTATATATTTATTATTCCTTATTAAAGTAATATCCTGCTCCTCTTATTGTTATGATTTTTTGAGGATTTTTGTAATCTTTCTCTATTTTCTTTCTCAGTCCATTTACTGCAACTACTACACTATAATTATCCTCTAGATAATCATTTAACCATACATGTTCATATATCTCTTTAGTAGTTAAGGTCTTTTCCGGATTCTCTATAAAATAGTTCAACAACTTATTTTCTGTTGGAGTTAATTTTATTATTTTATCTTCTAATTTTATTACTCCACTTGTTCTATTGTATTCTTCTAATCTTGTATTACTTTCATTGTTATTTATGTATGAATTTACTCTTCTTAAAATTGCTTTTACCTTTGCATATAGTATTTCTAAATTTAAAGGTTTAATTAAATAATCATCACCACCAGAATTTAAAGCATTTAAAATACTTTGGTCTTCATTTATATAAGTCATATAAACAATCGGGCACGTAGTTACATTTCTAATCTTTTTGCATAAAGTCCATCCATCACCATCAGTTAAGATTATTTCTAAAAATATCAAATCGTATTTATTGCTAAATATTTTTCCAATAGCTTCTTCACAGTTATACGCCAAATCTACATTTATTCCTTTTTGCTCCAAGAAATTTTTTAATTCCTGGCAATTATTCTTGTCTCCATCTATTATTAATATCTTAGTTTGCATTATAATCACTCCTAAATATCATTATTCTTTTATATTAAATAACCATTTATTATAAAAAACATAAACTTAATTTTATTGTAAAAACAGTTCCTTTTCCCAACTCTGAATCTACAAAAATCTCTCCATCATGTTCTCTTATAATGGATTTAACAATATATAATCCTAAACCTTGGCCTTTTGAAGTACTATTGTCCCTTTCTGTAAAGAATCGGTCAAATATCTTTGGTATATTTTCTGCTGGTATCCCTTTGCCATTATCAGAAATTTTAATAATTGCAAATCCATCTTCTTTATTCACTGACAAAATTATTTTCCCATCAAATGGAGTAAAGCTTAAAGCATTGTAAATTAAATTTTCAAATGCTCTAGCCAATCTTTCTTTATTTACTTTTGCATATATTTTTTTATCTAATATATAAACTTCAAAATTTACACCACATGCTTGTGTATCTGGTAAATTATTTTCATATACCTCCTTAATAAAGTCATTTAGGCATATTTTTTCACTAAGGCCAATTTTTTTGTCTTGTGATGTAAATTCTTGTAAACTACGTACTCTATTTTGCACTTCATTTGATTTTTGGTTTATGGCATAAAGATAGGTTTTTGTCTCTTCATCTACATGAATATTCCCAACCTTTATTAAATCTATAAATGCCTGTATAGCTGAAACAGGTGCCTTTAAATCATGTGCTACGTCTGCCAAGAATTTTTTACGTTCATTTAATAGTGTTGTAAGTTCATTAGTTCTTACTTCAACTTCATGCTCAAGATTTTGTGTGAGTTTTTCATTTTCTTTTATTATTATTCTATTTCTATTTATCATCATAATAGAAAATAAAATAACTATTAAAAACCCACAGTATTCTGTTTGCCATCCTGTAAATATAGGTTCAAACCTATTACTAGTCACTACATCAAATAATATACTGACACCAAACACTATGTCTGCTGAAACTAAAATATAGGAGCTTAATTGCTCAGAGTATGTTTTTTTATAAATTGAAACTATTGAAGACATCAATATATAAATAAATACAACGTATTTATATATGTCCATTAATTTTCCATAGATATTAACAAAGTATATATCATATGGAAGAAGAATAACTGGTATCACAATGGATATGATACACATAGTAATTCCTAATGGTAAAATTAAAAATCTATATACTTTATTTCTCTCAATTTTGGATATGTTTCCATTTATACAAATAATACATAAAACTGCTATAAAATATGATGAATCTTCAACTGCATATGTAAAATTCACTAAAGGAAACCCCATTAAATGTATAAAAGGGTATGACACATGTATAGCAAAAAAAATACACATACATCCAAAGTATAAATATAGCTTGCTTTGTTTTGAAAGTGCCCAAACAGCTAGAGAAAATATAGCTATTGCAATAGTTGTAAAACAAATGATACTATAAAAAAGTAATCTATAAAATATCATATTACTTACATCTTTTGTTTTTCCTAATGCAGGTGGATAATACAAACCGCTATAATAATGTGAGAAATTGGACACATTGATTATAATTTCTGTATCTTTCTTTGCAACAAAACTTACTACTGTATTTTTAATTTTAGGTCTATATCTTTCTGTACCTATATCTCCCAATTTAGAGACCATCTCACCATTTATCCAAACTTCACTTGAACAAAAAATTTCTGGAAGTTCTAGGCTTAGTACTTTGTCTTTACCTTCATTTTTTATCCTCATGCGATAAGTTGCATTTCCATATGGCGACTGTTTTTCTTTTCTCATAGAAAAATCTGGATATTGTCCTATAAAAATGTATTCTGGTTTTATGTGTTTCTCTATAAAATCTTTTGGCTTAAATATCTTATGGTTGTAAAATTCCCAATCATCTATTAAAAAAACAAGTTTATTTTTAGAAAAGGTATCCTCATCTATAGTTAAAATTCCATCACTCGCTCTAATAGACTTATATGTATATTTATTATCATATTTATACAGAAAATTTAATCCTGTTATTGCCAACAGAGAGACTATCAATACAATGAGAGTTCCTTTTAATACATTAGACTTTTTCATTGCATTAACCACATCTCTTTCTTTTGTAGTAATATTAAATGATAAAACAAGAATTATTTATTGCTTACATTATCTTGCTTATGGTACAAACTTATATCCTTTTCCCCATACGGTTTGAATATATTGATGCTCTCTGCTTAAAGAATTAATTTTTTTCCTCATCTGTGCAATATGAACTTGTACAGTATGTTGGTCTCCAACATCAGGCATTTTCCAAACTTGATTATATATCTCTATTTTTGAAAATACTTGTTCTTTATTTTCAGCTAAAAATAATAGTATTTCAAACTCCATGGTGGTTAAGTCAATACTCTTTTCATCAAATGTTACTTTTCTTGAATTTACATTTATTACTAAAGATGAAAACTTTAATACATTAGGAACTGATGTAATGTTTTTATATTGCCTCATTCGAGCATAGATTCTAAGTTCAAGTTCTTTTAAGCTATACGGTTTTGTTATGTAATCGTCTCCTCCAGATAAAAAACCTTGAACTCTTTCCTCTTCATGTTCATAATTAGATAAAAATATTATAGGTATGTTAACCTTTTCTTTTATAGCATTACATATTTTATATCCATCTAAATCTGGTAATGCAATATCTAGTATTATACAGTCTAAAACTATATTGTCTACTATCTTCATTGCACTTTTGGCAGTCTCTGCTGTGTATACATTAAAACCTATGTTAGAAAAGTAAATTTGATTTATGTTTAAAATATCAATATCATCATCTACAACCAATAAGTTATACATTACACCACTCCATTCAAAAATATTTTAATCATAATCTAAAGTTATAAGTATTACAAATTATAATGTTTTACCTTTTATCTAACTAATATTATTATTTTATAATATCTTTACAAACTAGACTATAAAACTTAAGTATTTTTGAATAATTCTTGAACATTGTCTTAAATATTAAGCATTCATTATTAAATACTAATCAAAGTCTCCGATTGTTGGAAAATGGAACTTAAAGTCATTATATATCATCAAGATAAGATATTTATAGAAACTTGTCCATTAGCCAGCTTGAGTATTGATTTATACGGTTTATATGGTTATAATATAAAATAAATTGTATTATTTTAGTAAATATATTGTTATAAAAAAATTATATTATGTATTTTAATTAATTATAAAGTTTTTATCATTTCATTATAATTGCATTATATTTTTTTAAAAATATCCCTTTTCCAACAAAGGGCTACTTTGGCTAAATATAGCCATTTATACATATAAGTAAAGTTATTAATACTTATCATTTTCAAATTTTATATCAATTATGTTAAATTTAAAACAAAAAAAGCTATGCAATATAAAATTATATTCATAGCCGGTTGCACCACTAACTCCATATACCTCTAGATGCCCAATAATAAGGTATACTTCTCAGTTTCTAAAATATTTTCATTAAACGTGTTTAAATTGTCCTGATAAATTTCCTTTCTATTCTAACATTGTAATATTATCTTGTCAATATTTACATATTTTTTAAATATAATGTACTAACTGTATATATTTTTTACTTAAAAATGTTTATATTTCTATCATCAATAATAGACAATACCCTGCAAGTTATAGTAGCATTTTTATAAGCTCACTTTGCAGGGTATCATATATTTTTTATGTTAAATTTTTATCTTAATGATTAACTTTATCTTATTGATTAACTTTAATGAATCCTTTTTCTGAGACAAGTGCTTGTCCTTCATCACTCAATATATAATCTATCAAAGCTTTACCTTTTTCTGATAAGTTATCTTCTTTATTAACTAATATAAATGGTCTTGATATTGGATATTTATTAGCTATTACATTAGCATCAGTTGCATCAACATCATTTACTTTTAAACTATTTACTTTCTCATCAACATATCCAAATGATATATATCCTATAGCATTTTTATTTCCTTCAACTGTAGTTTTTATATTTCCTGAACCATCACTTATTTGTGCATCTTTAGTTAATTCTTCTGACTTGAATCCTACAATTTCTTGGAATCCATCTCTAGTTCCTGAACCTTCTTCTCTTGATACTATTACTATTGGTGCATCATTTCCGTTAACTTCTTTCCAGTTAGTTATCTTTCCTGTGTATATACCTTTTATTTGGTCCATTGTAAGATTTTTTACTGGGTTGTCCTTATTAGTTATTAATGCTATCCCATCTATTGCTATCTTAGTTTCCTTTAATCCAGCACTTTTTTCTTCATCCTTTAAATCTCTTGAACTCATACCTATTTCAGATGTTCCTTCTATTGCATTTTTTATACCTCCAGAAGAACCAATTTGTTGTACTTCTACACTAACACCTTGATTTTTTTCCTGAAACTTCTCTCCGATAGTTTCCATAAGAGGACCTATTGAAGTTGAACCTGAAACAGAAACTTTACTTGAGTCTCCTGAACCTCCAGAGTCAGAACCACATCCCACTGCTAAGACTCCAACCAATATTGTACTAGCTAAAAGAACTCCTATTTTCTTTTTGAACATTTTACTTACCCCCGCTTATATTTTAATTTTTTTGTTTTCATATTTGCTATATTTTAATAATACATATTTTTTGTTAAGTGAATATTAGAGCGAGGTTAAGTAAATGTAAATATTGTTAAATGCATGTAAAGATTTAATTTTATATAGTATATTTAAAATTAGATTAATTTTTTTAAGTAATCTTCAATCAATACTAGTATAATACATCGTATAATATTCTCATATTTTTTTATCTAATCTATTAATTTATCATATTTTATAATTCTTTTTCTAGTTTATTAACTAAACTGGCAAACACATTTAAAGCTTCTTCTATAGATTGTTTTTTCGTCATGTCTACACCAGCAGATTTCAATTGTTCTAAAGGATACTCTGACCCTCCACTTTTTAAGAAGTTTATATATCTATCTACAGCAGTACTATCTTCCGAAAGTATCTGTTGACTTAACGCACTTGCAGCAGAAAATCCTGTAGCATACTTATACACATAGAAATTTGAATAAAAATGTGGAATTCTTGCCCACTCTATCCCTATTTGCTCATCTACTATTGCAGATTTTCCATAATACTTCTCATTTAATTTATAGTATATATCAGTAAATTCATCAGCAGTAAGAGGCTCTCCACTTTCTACTCTTTCATGTACAATTTTTTCAAATTCAGCAAACATAGTTTGTCTATGAACTGTAGTCCTAAATTGCTCTAAATAATAATTTAATAGATATATAGTTTCATCTTTAGACTTGGAATTTTCTAATAAATAATTTATAAGAAGTAATTCATTTAATGTAGATGCAACTTCTGCAACAAATATTTTATAATCTGAATATAAAAATGGCTGACTTGTTCTCGAATAATGGCTATGAACAGAGTGACCTAATTCATGAATTAATGTAAATAGAGAATTAAGGTCATTTTTATAACTCATTAGTATATAAGGATGCGAATCATAGCTTCCCCAAGAGTAAGCTCCTCCTTTTTTACCTTCATTATCATATACATCAATCCAACCTTCTTCAAATGCATTTTTTATAACTTTTAAGTATTCTTCGCCTAGAGGATTAAGTGCTTCTAATATAATACTCTGCGCTTTCTCATAAGGTATATCCATATCAAATTTATCAGTTAGAGGAACATATAAGTCATACATGTGTATTTCATTTAATCCTAAGAACTTCTTTTTAAGTTCAACATACTTATTCAAAATAGGAAGACTTTCATCTATTGCTGATATAAGGTTATTATAAACATCTAAGCTTACATCATCTGAAAATAGAGATGCTTCTATTGCTGAATTATATTTTCTAGTTTTTGCATAAAATATCTCTGACTTTATTCCACCATAAAGTGTTGAAGCAAATGTGTTTTTATATTTTCCATAAGTAGAAAATTCTCCTTCAAAGGCTTCTTTCCTAACTCTTCCATTTTTACTTTTTATAAATAAAGAATAGTTTGAATGAGAAAGTTTAACCTTATTACCTTTTTCATCTTCTATCTCAGGAAATTCCATATCTGCATATGCTAACATATCATATACACTTTCTGGAACTGTTGATAATTCAGATGTAGCTGCAAGTATTTCCTCTTCTCTTTCACTCAAAGTATGAGGTTTATCTCTCAATATATCTTTTATATATTTGGTATAAAATGATAACTTCTCATCCTTTAAATATTCATTTAATCTGTCTTCTTCTATAGACAGTATTTCTGGAACTATATAAGAAGTAGCCACTCCTAAATCAATTGATAGCATTTCTGTCTTAGTGGCTCTTCCTTGATTATCATTGATTCTAGTATCTTCATGTTGTTTCATGTGAGTATATACATATAGATTTTGGATGATTCTAGATGCATTTTCAGAGATACTTAATACTTTGTATAAATTTTCTTTACTCTCAGAAAGTTTACCTTTGTATTCTTTTACTTCTTGAATAAGATTTTTTACTTTACTTATGTCTTTTTCAATGTCTTCTTTAGTAGAGTACATCTTATCTATTTTCCATTTGTATTTTTCTTCTATTGTACTTCTATCAGTTCCCATATTATACACCTCTATTTTAATTCATTTTTATATTTTATTTGCTTTACAAAATATATTGTATATATTTTAGTCCAAATAATCTACATTTATTACTCCTTCTATCATATTTATTTCTTTCATAACATCATGTAAGTGTATTCTCTTATCATAAGATATAAAAAAGTTAACTTTCCAATATTCTTCGCTACGACATTCTATTTCCATATTCCTTACAATAAGTTGATTTTTTTCAAATTTATCATATAAAAAAGGTATTGAATCTAAATTATTTATTTTTAATATCAATACATTTTTTTCTTGGCTAAATAGAAACGTATTTAGTATCCTAAGCACAAATAATGCTATCATTACAAACAACCATCCCAAAATTGCTAGCTCATAATAACCATAACCAACTGCTATACCAATACATGCAGTTGCCCACATACCTGCGGCTGTAGTAAGCCCCTTCACTCCACCTTTGTTCTTTAGAATTGCTCCTGCACCTAAAAAACCAATTCCTGACAGTACTTGAGCAGGCATTCTTGCTGGGTCAGCATTTGTATATAAACTATAGTCAGACAATAACTGGATTGAAGTTATTGAAGTAATACAAGAACCTATTGCTATTAATATATGTGTTCTAAATCCTGCAAACTGCCTTATCTTTTCTCTCTCTAGCCCTATTATGCCTCCTATAACTAATGCTAATAATAATCTTATTGCTATCTCCTTAGTTCCTATATCGCCCATAATATAAAACCTCCCGACCCAATTATAATTTATATCATATAAATAACTTCCACATCACACATCATATCATACAGATAATTTCTATATCAGAGATAATATCTTATATCTTAATATTATTATTAAGATATGAGAAATAGTAATATCTGTTAATTTTTAATACAAAAAAACCCACAACCGTGGGCTATTTGCTTAAGTACATGTATTTATTTATTAATATATCTATTTTCTTACTTGATTCTACGAGCTCTTCTTGAAATATTTCTGGATATTCTATGTATGTATTTATCTCTTCCCTAACTGCTTCAATTTCATTTTTTAACGTTTCTAATTCATTGTTCGCCATAATAATCACCACTATTACAAATTTGTATATTTTTATATACATTTTATCAAACAATATTATATTTTGTCAATATTATGTCAATAAAACTTACTATAAAAATGCTTTAATTTGGGTACTGTATACCTAGATACTAATCCTACAAACATACCCGTTACTAATGATGCCATTAACATAAATGGCAAGTATCCTATAGCAAGTATATTTTCTATTATTAAACTTGCAACTATTAATTGACCTATATTATGCCCTATTGCCCCTAAAATACTTATTCCTATCATTGATAATCCCTTTATTTTACTTGCTAAATACATAAATAAAAGGCTCAAATAAGCTCCTCCTATGCTAAATAAAAGATAAGATAGAGGACCTGCAAATATTGATGACAAAATTACCCTGATAGTAACAATTATAACAGTATCTCTGACACCTAACAACATTAATGAAATTAAAGTTATAATATTACTCAAACCCAATTTTGCTCCTGGAAATATAACTATAAGAGGATTTGGTATATATGTCTCTAACACATATAAGGCTAGACTGTATCCTATCATAAGACCTAAAAATGTCATTTTTCTAGTTTTCATTAAGTTAACTCCTCCAAATTTTATATATCATATTACATTATAATACAAAATATATAAAAACACCTAATTTAGACTAAAATATTCTATAATATATTTAAAATAAATATCAGTAATTTGAACTTGTAATTCCCCCTATAATCCTTGACTTTTTGTATCATACTTGTTACAATTTTAATGATAATGAATTTCATTAGGAGGTGTTAATAATGACTGTTTACGATTTGAAAATAGGAGAAAAAGGACTTATTAATAATATAGATGGAGATATTAAATTATCTAAAAGATTACTTGCACTTGGATGTATAAATAGTACTGAAATAGAAGTTAAAAAGGTTGCCCCATTTGGAGACCCAATTATAATTAGATTTAGAGGATTTGACCTAGCTATTAGAAAATCTGATGCTAAAAATATTTCTTTACAATAATAGAGGAGGAGCTACCCGTGATTAATGTAGCATTATTAGGAAACCCGAATGTTGGTAAGACTACTGTTTTTAACCTGCTTACAGGATCAAATCAGTATGTTGGTAACTGGCCTGGTGTTACTATTGAAAAAAAAGAAGGATTTATTGGGAAAGAAATAAAGGTTGTAGATTTACCTGGTATATATGCAATGGATACTTTCTCAAATGAAGAAAAGGTTTCTAAGTCATATTTAGAAAATGAAGATGTTGATGTAATAGTAAATGTAGTAGATGCTTCTAACTTATCTAGAAATCTCTACTTAACAACTCAACTTATGCAATTTAATAAACCTATAGTTATACTGCTTAACATGTTAGATATTGCAGAATCTAAAGGTGTTAATATAGACGATAAAAAATTAAGTGAAGAACTTGGAGTAATCGTTGTTCCAATCATCGCAAAAAAGAAAGATGGCGTAGAAAAAATAGAAGCAGAAATTAAAGATGCTACTAAAAAATCATTTAAATATCGAACAGACTTTGGAAGTGAAACAGAAACATATAAGAAGTTGGAATCTATCTTATCAAGATGTACAAAGACTACATATACACACAAAAAATCTATCAGTGATAAAATAGACAATATAGTTTTAAATCCTATATTAGCCTATCCTATATTTATTGGTGTATTGTTTCTTTTATTTAAGTTCACCTTTGATTGGGTTGGAGGTCCACTTCAAGAAGGCTTTGCAGGCCTTATAGAGGCTTATATCTCTACACCTGTTAGTGATATGTTAGCTAACTCTAGTCCATGGTTTAAATCACTTATTGTTGATGGTATAATTGGAGGTGTTGGTGGTACTTTACCATTCTTCCCTTTAATATTTACATTATTCTTTGGTATATCTCTATTTGAAGATAGTGGGTATATGTCAAGAACAGCATTTTTGATGGATAAGGTTATGAGAAAGGTTGGTCTATCTGGTAAAGCTTTTATACCTATAGTTATGGGTATGGGATGTTCTTCTCCTGCTATAATGGCAACTAGAACACTAGAAAGTGAAAAAGACAGAAGAGTTACAGCTCTTATTGCACCACTTATGACTTGTGGAGCAAAGCTACCTATATATGCATTATTTGTAGCTATATTTTTCCCACACAATGCTGCTTTAGTAACTACATCATTATACTTAGTTGGTATAGTTATGGCAATTGTGGTTGCACTACTTTTAAATAAAACAGCTTTTAAGACAGAATCTGAACCATTTATATTAGAGTTACCAGAATATAGAATACCTACTATAGATGCACTTATTAAAAATACTTGGAATAAATCAAAAGGATTTTTAATAAGAGTTGTTACTGTAATGTTTGCAATGTCAGTTGTTATTTGGGGACTTTCTTCATTTAATGTATTTGGATTTACAGAAGATATAAATGTAAGCTTTTTAGCTACTATAGGGCATATTATATCTCCTATATTTAAACCTCTTGGTTTTGATGACTGGAGAACTTCAGTTGCTATCTTAAGTGGTCTTGGAGCAAAAGAAATCGTGGTAAACTCTTTGAATATACTATATGGTAATTTGACTGTTGTATTACCAACAATATTTAATGGCGTTACTGCATATACATTCTTAATATTTACAGCTCTATATACTCCATGTATAGCTGCTCTTGCAACTATGAAAAAAGAATATGGCAATAAGATGATGTTTACATCATTTGCATATCAATTTATATTAGCATGGATAATGGCTTTTATAGTTAAAATCATTGGTGGAGTACTATTTATGGGAAATTCAGTAATGGAAGCTTTAGTTGGTGGAATAATCATAGTTCTTGCATTTTTAATTTTATTTAATAAATTTAAATCTACAAAAAATGGAAGTAGCTGTAGTGGATGTTCTGGTTGCTCTGGATGTCCAGGTTCTAATTCTTGCTCAATAGATGAAGATGATAACAAAAAAAGTAGTATACATTAATATATAGATATCTTATATTTAAAAGTAAATAAATTATGGTACTATCTTCTAAAGGATAGATTCATAAGAAAATTTTTTGGAATAATTAACGGTATAGCATAATTAAGTGCTATACCGTTTTTATTTTAAAGTTATAAAATTTATAAAAAAGCTGTATTCTTCTAGCTAATTTAGACTAACATTTTCATTTTCGTCTAGGCAAATTTCTATTGCTTCAAGCTAATGCGAAAAAACGTATATATCTAAAATCAATTATTTGCTCATATCTTTAGATTTATCTACACAAGCAACAATAGATTTTATAACTGCTGATCTAAATCCTTCTTCTTCTAACACTCTAACTGCTTCTATAGTAGTTCCTGCTGGAGAACAAACCATATCTTTTAATTCACCTGGATGTTTTCCAGTTTCAAGAACCATCTTAGCAGAGCCCATAACGGCTTGAGATGCAAATTTATAAGCTTGCTGTCTTGGCATACCAGCTAGTACTGCTGCGTCTGCAATAGCTTCTATAAACATAAATACATATGCAGGAGAAGAACCGCTAATACCTGTAACCGTATCCATTAAATATTCTGCTACTATTTCTGCTTCTCCAAATGATTCAAATAGAGCTTTAATCATATTCAATTCTTCATCAGTTACATTTGCATTTTTACAAAGAGCTGACATACCTTCTCCAACAAGTGCTGGAGTATTTGGCATTACTCTTACTATCTTTTTATCTGAACCTATAATGCTTTCAAGAGTTTCTATAGTTTTTCCTGCTGCTATTGATACTATTATTTTACTTGCATCTATTAATTCTTTAAGTGGAGCTAAAGCTTTTTCACATATATTAGGCTTAAGTGCTACTATCACTACATCTGAATTTGCAACAGCTACCTTTGAATCAGTTGTAGTATTTATTCCAAATTGTTCTTTTACTTTATCTAAAGCAACTTGACTTAAGTCTGATACAGTTATATCTTCTGCTTTTACTAATCCTGATTTTACTATACCACCTATCATTGCACTTCCCATATTTCCTGAACCAATAAATCCTAAAGTTTTCATATCAAATCTCCTCTTTTTCTATTAGTTTTTATTTTAAAGTAGCTAAATTTACAATATTTTAACTGCTTAAAATTATCTTAGTTATTATAAAATATAATTTTATTATGATTATTATAAATTACTTCTTTATATAGTTTATTAAATATAAATTTAACGATTTTTTCATTAAACTCAACGAGCTAACTTCCCATCCAGAAAGTTAGCTCAGAATTAATCTAAAATTTTTTAAAATGTTATCTAGTAATATATATACCATTATACCAGCTACATTTTTATATAGTAAGAAGTTTCCTTTACAAACAATCCTAGAATGTTTGCTCAGTTCTACCTATTATCTCATCTTGTAATGTTCTACTTAAATTATTGAAATGGTCACTATATCCTGCAACTCTAACTATTAAGTCTTTGTAATCTTGAGGATTCTTTTGAGCCTCCAATAATACATTTTTATCAAATACATTGAATTGTATATGATGTCCATCCATATTAAAGTATGCTCTTACCAGATTAGCCATATTGTCTAATCCTTTTTCACCTTGCACTACTGATGGCGCAAATCTTTGATTTAACAATGTTCCACCAGTTTTTATGTGGTCCATCTTAGCACAAGATTTTATAACTGCTGTAGGTCCATTAGTATCTCCACCTTTTTCTGGAGAGATTCCTTCTGAAACTGGTTTTGCACAAAGTCTACCATTTGCACTTGCTCCCATAATTTCTCCAAAGTATACATGGCAAGTAGTTGGCAACATATCTACTCTATATTCTCCACCACAAACAGTTGGTCTACCAGTTACTTCATTGTAAT
The DNA here is from genome assembly GCF_020657785.1 of Clostridioides sp. ZZV14-6154. NCBI lineage: Bacteria > Bacillati > Bacillota > Clostridia > Peptostreptococcales > Peptostreptococcaceae > Clostridioides > Clostridioides sp. ZZV14-6154. The sequence goes on from NZ_JAGWCY010000003.1 coordinate 143,287, forward strand.
ATGCATTAAATATTTCTTCCATTATTCCATCAGCATAATCATCATCATTTCCATACTTAGGAGTTTTATTTGCAACTATGTTAAGTATAGCTTCATATCCTTCAAAATTAGAATCAAGTGCCTTAAGTAATGTATCCATATCAAATTTTTTCTTGTCAAATACATTATATTTTATTGCTGTTAAACTATCTGTTATAGTTCCTATACCAACACCTTGTATATATCTAGTATTATATCTTGCTCCGCCTCTTTGATAGTCTTTGCCTTTTGCTATACAATCATCAACTATTGTAGACATAAGTGGACAAGGCATATGTTTTGCGCATATATTTTCTATTACAGCATTTCCTTGTATTTTTATATCAATCATATAATGTAACTGCTTTTTAAATGCATCAAATAATTCTTCATAAGATTTAAAATCTCTAGGGTCTCCAGTTTTAATACCTATTTGCTTTTTAGCAATTGGGTCATAACCGTTATTTAATGTTAATTCAAGTATTTTTGGAATGTTCATATATCCAGTTAAAACATATGCTTCCTTACCAAAACATCCAGTTTCAACACAACCACTAGTTCCTCCAAGTCTTGCATCTTCTATAGTTTTACCAGCTTCCATAAGCTCTTGAACTATTGCTTCAGTATTATAAAATGCTGGTTGACCCCATCCTTTTCTTGATATTTCACACGCTCTCTTTAAGAATTTTTGAGGAGTCTTTTTACTTATTTGAACATTTGAACTAGGTTGTATTAATTTCATTTCATCCATAACATCAAGTATTATATAACTAACTTCATTAACACCATCTTGACCATCTGGATTTATTCCACCAGTATTTATGTTTGCAAAGTCTGTATATGTGCTACTCTCTTTTAATGTTATACCAACTTTTGGTGGTGCTGGTTGATTGTTAAATTTAACCCATAAACATTCAAGTAATTCTTGTGCTTTTTCTCTATCTAATATTCCATTTTCTACATCTCTTTCATAGAAAGGATTTAAATGTTGGTCTAGTCTTCCTGGAGTAAATGCATCCCATATATTAAGCTCAGTAGTAACCCCTATATGAACAAACCAGTACATTTGTATAGCTTGATGATAAGTTTCTGGCTTATGAGCTGGTACAACATCACAAGTTTCAGCAATTAACAATAGGTCTTTTTTCTTAGCTTCATCAGTTTCTTCTTCTGCCATTTTTCTTGCCTTTTCAGCATATCTCTTTCCTAATATAACCATTGCATCACAAGCGATTGCCATAGCTTCTAAATCAGCTTTTTTGTTGTATGCATCTAAGTCATTAAGGAAATCTAATTCTTTTAGTCTTACTTCTATATCTTTCTTTAAATCTAAAAATCCTTTTTTATATATTGTATCTCCACAAACTGTGTGTCCTGGAGCTCTTTGTTCCATAAACTCTGTAAACATACCTGCTTCGTATGCTGCTAACCATTCAGGTGTCATAGCATTTATTATCTTATCTCTTGTTTGTCTCTTTTTCCAGAAAGGTATTATTTCCTCTTGATGTATTTTTCTAGATTCTTCAGACACACTAAAATTTATTATGTCTCTATTATGCATTACTTCTAAATCTTCCATTGTATGACAACAAATTTCTGGATATGTTGGTGCTCCATTAGGTGAATCTCCTTTTTCGCCTACTATTAATTCTCCATCATTTATACTAAGAGTTCTATTTTCAATGTAATGTTTAAATGATAAAGCACGAAGTACAGGAATTTCTACACTTCCTTCATATTTTTTATAAGCTTCTGTCATAAGTACTGCTCTTTCAATAGATATGTGTGGTTCTGCATTAACACTTTCTTCTCTTAATTTTTTAGTTCTTTCAAAAGTTCCTCTTGACATTTTATTACCCCCCAATCTTAGTATTGAAATTACTTGCTTCAAACAGCCTTTTTATTTCTTCTAATTTTTCTTCAGTAGGTCTTTGTAACTCTTCTCCTTCATATTTTTTATAAATTTTATCATACTTATGTTTACCAATATTATGATATGGAAGAAGACTTACATTTTTTATATTCAAAGGCTTTAAAAATTCTATCATTTTTTTAACCTCTAAATTTTCATCATCTACATTTACTCCTACAATTAATGGTATTCTTATATTTATATTAGCTCCTGATTCACTCAAAAGTTTAACATTTTTAAGTATTAAATCATTTGATTTTCCTGTAAATTTTATATGTTTTTCCTCATCAATAAGTTTAATATCGTATAAGAACAAATCTGCATATTTAGCAACTCTTTCATAATTTTCTGACTTTGCATATCCACAAGTATCAATTGCTACATGAATTCCCTTTGATTTACACATGTTTATTACTCCACAAATAAAATCCATGTCTTGAGCCATTACTTCTCCACCTGATAAAGTTACTCCTCCACCTGATTCTTCATAGAAAATTCTATCTTTTTCTATCTCTTTAACCAGTTCTTTAACAGAATACTCTTGACCAACTATTTCTCTAGCATTGTTTATACAATAATCTAAACAAGTTTCACAAAACTTACATTTATCTTGGTCTAGACATATTTTCGCTTCACCTTTGTAAATTGCTTTGTGAGGACATATATTTATACATGCTTCACATCTTGAACATCTCTCTTCATTATACAAAACTTGTTTTGTATATGTTTGACTTTCTGGATTATGACACCAAACACATTCAAGTGGGCATCCTTTAAAAAAAACTGTACTTCTTATCCCTGGACCATCATGTATACTACATTTTTGTAAATTTATAACTAATGGATTCATAATTTTTTCACCCCTAAAGAATATCCATTTCATTTTTTTCATCTTTATGTAATTCATCTTCATAGGTCATTTCTATGAAAAGCATTTCTACAATTACATAATACTATATTTGTTATTATTTTGTCTATATTTTTTTAGTAATATTAAAAATTTTTATTTTATTATGATATTTATATTGATTTTATAAATTAAATTTAAATATTTATTAATTTTATTTTTATAAGTAAATATAGATAATGTCTATAAACAATATGTTATTTTAATTAATTTAGATATATATACTATAAAAATTAAATAAAAATAGAGACTACACTTTACCATGTAGTCTCTGTTTCTCTAGTCACATTTAGAATTTTACATTTATTGTTACTGCTTTTCCGCCTCTATTTAATGTAAGTTTTGTGCTAGCACCTTTTGAGAAAGTATATAACTTTTTATTAAGGTCATTCATACCAGTTATATCTGCATCTCCTACTTTAGTTATAATATCCCCTACTTTTACTCCTGCTTTTTCTGCTGATGAACCAGATATCACTTCTGCAACATATACTCCTTTGTCAGTACTTAATTTTGTACCTGTAGCTGCTTCATAATTTGATACATCTGTTCCTTTTATACCTAAAGTTACTTTTTCATATTTTCCAGTTTTTATTACTTCTTCAACTATGCTTTTAGCTGTATTGATTGGTATCGCAAATCCTAACCCTTCTGCTTGAGAAGCTTTTGCTGTATTTATACCGATTACTTGACCTTTTTGATTTAACAATGGCCCTCCACTATTTCCTGCATTTATACTTGCATCAGTTTGTAATAACCCTGTCATATTAGTTTTTTCTGTTTGTATAGTTCTATCTAATCCACTTATTATCCCTTGAGTAACTGTCTTTTGGAAGTCTAGTCCAAGTGGGTTACCTATTGCTATTGATATATCTCCAACCTTTACTTTATCACTATCTGCAAATTCAGCTGGTGTTAATCCAGTTTTATCAACTTTAACTATAGCCAAATCAAGTTGTTGGTCAAACCATACCACTTTACCTGATGTTGTTGAACCATCATTAAATAAAACATTAACACTAGTTGCTTGACCATCTGATATAACATGAGAATTAGTAAGTATATATCCATTTGAATCTACTATAATCCCAGTTCCTACTCCTTGTGTTTCAGTTGGTATTGCAAACATATTACTAGTATCGACACTAGTTGTCGTAATACCTACAACAGATGGTGTTGCCTTTTCTGCAACTGCTTGATAAATATTTTGGCTCTTTCCATCATCATTTACAACTATAGGTGTAGAACTTCCTGTAGATTTACTTCCTAAATTATCTTTAACTAAAATTATTGTTAGTAAACTACTAAGTATTGAACTTATTATAGCGACTAATATTACTAAACTTATACCTTTCTTTCTTCTTGACATCTCACACCACTCCCTATCTAATATAATATAAATTATCAAAATATATTTTTCCCAATTTTCCATAAAAAAATGAAATCATCTATTTTGAGTAAACTCTCTTTCGATGATTTCATTATATTATTCTAATCTTAATTAAACCTTAACTATCTAAAATTATTTAAGTCTTTTTTCTAATTCTTCTTTTTCCTTTTCATAACCTGGTTTTCCTAGCAAAGCAAACATATTTTTCTTGTATGCTTCTACTCCTGGTTGGTCAAATGGATTAACTCCTAGTAAATATCCACTTATTCCACAAGCTTTTTCAAAGAAATACACTAAGTATCCAAAATTATACTCATCTAATTGAGGTATATTTATTACTAAGTTAGGCACTTTTCCATCAGTATGTGCTAATAAAGTCCCTTCAAAAGCTTTGTGATTTACAAAATCTACAGTTTTGCCTGCTAAATAATTTAAACCATCTAAATCTACTTCTTCTGAATTTATAGTTATATTTCTCTTAGAACTTTCAACATTAAGTACTGTTTCAAATAAAAGTCTTTTTCCATCTTGAATATATTGTCCCATAGAATGTAAATCTGTTGAAAAATCTACAGAAGCAGGGAATAAGCCTTTATTTTCTTTTCCTTCACTTTCTCCATAAAGTTGTTTCCACCACTCACTCACATAATGTAGTTGAGGTTCATAGTTAACCAATAACTCTACATCTTTTCCTTTTCTATGTAAAATTGTTCTAGCTACAGCATATTTATAACTGTCATTATTTTTTAAGTCAGAATTTTGAAATGCTTCACGAGCATCATTTGCACCATTCATCATGGCATCAATATCAAGTCCTGCAGCTGCAATAGGAAGTAATCCAACAGCTGTCAATACAGAAAAACGACCACCTACATCATCTGGTATTACAAAAGTCTCATACCCTTCTTCTGTAGCTAATTGTCTAAGTGCACCTTTACTTGAATCTGTTGTTGCATATATTCTCTTTCTAGCTTCTTCTTTTCCATATTTTTTTTCTAGATAATTTTTAAATATTCTAAAAGCAAGAGCTGGCTCTGTAGTAGTACCTGATTTAGATATTACATTTACAGAAACATCTTTACCTTCAATTACATCTAGTAAATCCATAATATATGTTGAACTTATATTATGACCTACAAAATATACTTCAGGAGCATTTCTTTGCTCTTTTTTAAGCCCATTTCTAAAAGAATGACTTACCATGTCTATAGCAGCTCTTGAACCCAAATAAGAGCCTCCTATACCGATTACTAAAAGAACCTCTGAGTCAGACTTTATCTTTTCAGCAGATTTTTTTATTCTAGCAAACTCTTCCTTATCATAATTTTTAGGAAGGTCTATCCATCCTAAAAAAGTATTTCCTAAACCAGTTTTATTATGTAACATATCATGTGCCACATCTACATACGGCTGCATGACATCTATTTCTTTTTGGCAAAAAAATTCCGTAGCTTTACTATAATCAAAATTTATTTTTCCCATTTAAATCCCTCTTTTCAGCATATGCGTTTTACAGAGATTATAACACAAAATCTAGGTGTTTTTTTAAAAAGTTTGCCACAAAATAATACATATATCCTCAAGCATTATTAGGAAATCGATTCTTCTAAATATTACAACTATTTGCCAATTATAAAATTTTAATTAAATAAAATTATACCAAATATAGGTTTTATCTCACTTTCAAACTTCCTTTTAGATGCACATGACTCCCAAATACTGGATGGATAAGGTATTTGTCATCTATTACAACATATTCTTTAAATGATTTTTAGATGTTATATCTTCAAATACCTATCTGGATTTCATAAAGAATTAAAATACACTACAGTAAGGATTGACAAAAAATAATGTTTTGTTTAAACTGATTGAAATATGCTTTATACATACTCAATAGGTAAATGTAAATAAACTTAAGTTGGAGGTACAGTTCTCATGAAAAAATTTATTGAAATAAATGGTAAGAAGAATTTTATATATTCATATGGTCAAGGTTCCATTACTTTAGTGCTTTTATCAGGTTCAGGCATACCTTTCCCAAATTTTGAATATATGTCTTTAGCAAAAACGTTAGCAAAAACCTATCGAGTGATTGGAATCGAAAAACTGGGCTATGGACATAGTGATTTATCTGAGAATAACCGAAATATAAATGTTGTTGTTCATGAGTACAGATGCATACTACAAGAGTTAGGAATAAAAACACCTATTGTACTAGTAGCACATAGTGTGGGATTTTTAGAGGCTCTCCGTTGGGGACAGCAAAATCCTTCTGAAATTGCTGGTATTATTGGTATTGATCCCGCAACACCAGAATGCTATAATAGAGACTTTAACATAGATGATGCTACAAATAAACTAATAGAGCTATCAAATGATGAACACCTCAGAAAAGTAACAACCAACGCTTTAATAGAGCAATTAGTAGAAGAACATTGTATTCCATTAATAGAAAAGAAAGAGCTTGAAAACGTGTTATATCATAATCTTGCCAATCAAAATTGGATTAGTGAAGCCAAAAATTTAAGAAATACGATTGCTCTAATAGAAAGGGACAATCCATATTTACAGATTCCAATGCTTTTCTTTATATCAAATGGAGAAGGAACTGGGATAGAAAAACAGAGTTGGATAAACCATCCTTTACAATATTTAAATAATATTAAAATTGCTCAATATGAATTATTTGATTATCCACATAATCTATATAAATTTGTATATAAAGAAATTGCTGAAATATCAGAGAAATTTCTTTCAAAGTATTTAGTTTAGAAAACTAGAATCCTATTTACTTAGGTTGATTAAAATATGGTAAACAATAAAAAGTTATACAATAAAGATGATTGGATTTTCAGTAATTAATCAATAAAAAAATAAACTCTAAACTATCATCTAGAGTTTATTTTTTGTTTATTCTTTATTTTAATTCTTACATCATTTTAAGATATTATTTTTAATCCTTTCCTAACCTTTTAGCTATAACTTGTTGTGCTATGTTGACAGCATGGTCAGAAATTCTCTCTAGATTACTTATTACATCTAAATAGATAACACCATTCTCTATACTACATAAGTTATTATTCAATCTATACATATGATTAGCTCTACAAGATTTCTCCATTATATCAACTTGCTCTTCAATTTTTATAACTTTATAAGCCAAGTCTACATTATCAGTTCTCATTGATTCTAAGGCATAAGTATATGATGAAACGACTTTATTGTACATAATATCAAGTTCAGATTGTCCTTCTTTAGAGAAAGAAACATTTGAATCTATTGCAACTTGAGATAATTCAGCTATATTTTTAGCATGGTCACCAATTCTTTCTATATCATTAACTGTATTAAATAAGGTGTCCACAACTTCTCTGGAATGATCATCTAAAGGTGCTTTTGAAAGCTTAAGCAAATAATTTAAAATAGCTTTTTGTAAATCATTTATTAGTTTTTCACGTCTGTATGTCTTATCTATTTTTTCAGTTGAATGTTCTACTAACGCTTCCATAGATGCATTTAAACTTTCCTTAGCTTTTTCTCCCATACGAAGTGCTTCTTTTATCGTATTAGCAAGAGCTATAGAAGGAGTTTCTATCATTCTATCATCTATATATTTAATAGTCTTAGCTTCATCTTCATCTGCGTCACCAGCTTTATCAGGAACAAGCTTAATTGCTAGTTTTATGATAATCTTTGTAAATGGTAGAAGTATTAAGACAGATATAATATTAAACAATGTGTGTGTATTAGCTATTTGTCTTGCAACATTACTTGGGTCCCAACTTGTAACTAAATTTACAATTGGTTTATTCAACAACACTAAGAATATTACTGTTCCCAAAACATTGAAGATTAAATGCATCATAGCTGCTCTTCGTGCATTTTTATTAGCACCAATACTTGATAACAATGAAGTTACACATGTACCAATATTTTGACCATAAAGAATTGGTAATGCTGCTGCCAATGGGATTAAACCTTCTGCTGCTAATGCAACCAACATACCCATAGATGCACTTGAACTCTGTATTATTGCTGTAATACCAAACCCTAATAATAGTCCAAGTAGTGGATAATTACCAAATGTAACAAGTAAATCAGTGAATCCTTGATAGTCTTTTAATGGCTCAACTGCCATTTTCATAAAATCCATACCTGTAAATAATATCCCAAAACCTATAAGTATTTCAGCTATATTTTTTATTCTAGGTTTATTTCCAAATAAATAAAGTATAATACCTATACCTAATGCTACTGGAGCCATTCCAGTTAAATCAAAAGATACTAATTGGGCTGTAACAGTAGTACCTATATTAGCACCCATTATAACCCCTATTGCTTGTTTTAAAGTCATTATTCCTGCATTTACAAAACCAACAACCATTACAGTAGTAGCACTTGAACTTTGTATTACTGCTGTAACTCCTGTACCTACTAAAACTCCCATAAATAGATTACTAGTAAGTAATTTTATTATCTTTTTTAATTTTGTCCCAGCAGATTTTTGTAGACCTTCTCCCATAAGGTTCATACCATATAAGAACAGCCCTAATCCACCCATTAGACTTATTATAATGTTCAAATTATTTCCTCCTTGTAAAGAGATTACTATATTTAAAAATTTTATAACCTATTGTATTTTATCAAATTATAGGAGTAGTAATGTTAAATTCATGTTAAATATTAAAAAATCATTAAATTTATGTTAAATTTTTGTGCTATTAGCATATTTTTGTATTATTTTTTCTGAACATTTTATACCATCGACTGCCGCTGTGACTATTCCACCTGCATATCCAGCACCTTCACCACAAGGATATAAATTTTTAACACTTATTGATTCCAAACTGTTTTCATCTCTTACTATTCTTATTGGTGATGATGACCTAGTTTCTACACCAGTTAAAACTGCATCATGCATTGCAAATCCATTTAATTTTTTATCAAGAGAGATAAATGCTTCTCTCATAGTTTCTATCACAAAACTAGGCAAACATTCATTCAAATTTGTAAGCTTATATCCAGGTTTATATGATGGTTCAACACTTCCTAAATTTTCAGAAGTCTTATTATTAATAAAATCTCCAACAAGTTGAACTGGAGCATTGTAATTTTTACCACCTAATTCAAAAGCTAATTTCTCATATTTTTGCTGAAAATGAACCCCTGCTAGTGGATTATCACTATCAAAATCTTCAGGAAGTACATTTACTAGAAATGCGCTATTAGCATTTATTTTATCTCTTGCATGTTCACTCATTCCATTTGTAACTATTTCAAAATCATTTGATGCAGATGCTATGACACTGCCTCCTGGGCACATACAAAAAGTATATGCTGTTCTTCCATTTGAGACATGCTCTATAAGTCTATAATCAGCAGCTCCTAATCGAGGATGATTATAAAATTCCTTATACTGTGCTTTATTTATCAGGTCTTGAGGATGTTCAATTCTAGCTCCTATTGCAAATGGTTTCTGAATTATTTTTACACCTCTTGAATGCAACATCTCATAAGTATCTCTTGCACTATGCCCAACAGCTAATATAACTGCATCTGTATCTATTTTTTCGCTATCATTTACAATTACAGATTGTATAGAATTATTTAATACAACTATATCTGTCACTTTTGAATCAAATTTAACTTGTCCACCTAGATTTATTATTTCATTTCTTATATTTTTAACTACACTTTTTAATATATCTGTACCAACATGTGGCTTATGTGAATATAATATTTCATCTGGTGCTCCAAACTGAACTAATTCTTCTAGCACTTTTCTACATCGTATATCTTTTATTCTAGTTGTGAGTTTCCCATCTGAAAAAGTTCCTGCTCCACCTTCTCCAAATTGAACATTTGAATTATTTTTAAACTTTCTAGTTGTCCAAAAATCACTTATATCCTTAGTTCTACTATCAACATCAAGACCTCTTTCAAGTAGAATTGGTTCATAACCCATTTGAGCCAAAATAAGCCCTGCAAATAAGCCAGCTGGTCCACTTCCAATTACTAAAGGTCTATTATTTAATTTTTTATGACCCATAGCTACATTTACATATTTTACATCTTTTATCTTTGTTACATCTTTTATTTTTGAGCTTAGTATTTTACTTTCATCTCTAACTTCTACATCTACAGAATAAACAAATTCCATCTTTCCTTTTTTTCTAGCGTCTATAGATTCTTTATATATACTGTATTTTATTAAATTTTTTTCTTTTATTCTTAACTTCTTAAGTACAATATCTTTTAATAAAGATATATCTTTATCGATTCCAAGTTTTATATTAGATACCCTTAACATATTGTTTTCCTCTCTTAGATTGTAATATAAAAAAGCTAGGGTTACTCCTAGCTTTCTACAAATATAACTTCTATATTCTCTTTTACTAGATTTTCTACCCAAATTTCGTCTAGCACAAATTTCTTTATTTTGTCTACAATAAGTTCTTTATCCAAACCCTTTTTTAGATTTTTCACTAAAACCATCGCTTCAACCGATTTATTCAATCTTTCAACGTATAAAGAATTCACTTTAATTAATATAACCCTTAATTCACATATATATAACTCTTCACTACCTAAAGTGATTTCATCATCGTATTTATATATACTAAATTCATATATGTTTTCATATGGTGTTATATTTTCTATCCCAATAAACTCCATTAACTTATCCTCTTTTAGTTATAAGACCTCTTATAACTTTCATGTTATTAAATACTTTTTCTAAGAAGTTTTCTGCTTCTTCATTATCCAAAAGATTTATTTCAAGATTTTCATTTTCTACAATATCTTTAGATTTGCAGTACTCTTTAGCAACTTCTATTAGTTCATTTTTTCTATCCATAGGTAAATCGAACTCTTTATAGTCTATTATTATATATTGTTTAGTATCAGGTGATACACCATTATTATATCCTATTTCTATATGATAAATAACTGCATATATTTCTTCTCCGTCGTATACAGGTACTGCTGGGTTAGATTTTATAAAGTTTGTTGATACAGCAATTGCATTTCCTAAACTAAGACTCATTATTAATACCTCTTTCTACACATTATACATATATTATACTATAGATTCTTTATCTATGACTTAAAGCTTTTTATAATTAATTAAGATATTTTTAAATCTTTGTATCTTTTTCCTAATGTACTAGAGCTTATATCATATTTTTTTGATATTTGTACTTGAGTTATAGCTTGTCCTGCTTCTTTCTTAACATAGTATTCGACCGCAGCTGCCCAACCACTTTCAGCTCCTTTTATATTTTCATGACTTTTCTTATATTCATTCCAGAACTCTATACATGCATCTATATTTTCTTTTTCCACATTTTCTTTAAGAGTATCTAAAACCTTACATTCTACTTCAGCTAATTCACCTTCTGAATTAACTTTTTTATTATTATTCATATCTCTTTCTCTTTTTAAATATTCAGCTATACTTGGGTCTAAAAGCTGTTGTATATATTTATATAATACATGTGTATGATAAATTAAGAACGTCTTCATATCTTTATATAAGTCTTCATATTGATTGAATAAATTCATAACATCATTTAAAATTATATCTTTAACTTCATTTGATATACTTATAGTTACATCTATTAATATATTAGTTCCTTCAACATCAATTATTCTAGCTATCATACAGCTTCCGATTTTAAAGCTTCTTAGAAGTTTTACATCTTCTGTGTAAAGTTCTTTCCCACTTAAACAATCTCTTAAAACTATTTTTCCTGTAGAAATTTCTTTTACTTCGTAAATGCTTACATAGGATTCAAATAAACTTTTTAATATTGCGATTTCTGATTGACTTAGGCTTGCACCATTCTCTTCAAGAAATCCAACCGTCATGACCTTTTTATTTTCCATTATGTGGTCTTGTATTAAATACGTATTAAAAAATCTTTCAAACTTTTCATTTACATTATCATTTTGCATTATATAAAACATTTCTTTAGCTTTTTCACATTCATCTTTGAATCTATCATGTCTTGAATAATCATATAATTTTGAATATAAATCTGTATATTGCTTTTGTGAAAGTTCAGTTTTTCTGCTTGCTCTTTCTGAAACAATATCTTTATTTAAACAACATTTCTTGTATTTTTTGCCACTTCCACAAGGGCATAGCTCATTTCTCCCTAACAATATGACTTCCACTCCCTTATTATTAAATTAAAGTACAATTTGTTATTATACCATTTTTTTATCAATCAATCTATAGTATAAGCAAATATTATCTCAAATTTACTTATATTTTGGTACAATATATTCACTTTAATTAGGATTTCGATAAAATCACTAACAATCCCTCTTACAGAAATGGATTATCGTAAAACTAATTCTTCTATAAAGTTTTATGAATTGATAATAGTTTTTTACTTTATCTATTCTTTTTTGTTATGTGACTCTAATTGTCATTTTACATTCTACAAGATTGCTTTTTTCTTGTTTATATTCGTTTGAGAGATTTTTGACCTCAAGATTACTTGTTTTTAATTTATTAATTTCTATTTTTTCAATTTTATTATGTAACTTTAAGTTCTTCATTACACCTTCAAGTTTCAACACATTTTCAAGTTCCCCATTAACTTTTACTTCTAAATTAGTTTGTTTTTTATTGTAGTTGTCTAAGCTACTTTCTTGATTGATATATTCCACACTTACAATATCTCTCAATTCATTTTCTACTAATAATACTATATCTTTATTTGTTTTTTTATCTAAAAATGAATTATTAAAATTATTTTTTAATTCTGTATTGCTATCTAATTCAACATTTTTTACATATCTATTATCTTTATGCTTTTTATCCTTCATTTTATAATTATCTTGTCGTTTTATTTCATTCACTATATTTTGTTTTTCTTTCTTCAAATTAGTTAGGTTATCTTCTAGAGGTCTGGACATTACATTAACTACTAATACAATAATTAATATTAGCAATATTTTCATCAGATTTTTTTCTCTCTTATTTAATTTCAAAATTAATCACCTGTCTAACTTTTTATTCTAAATTTATAACATTCTCCATCTCTTATAATGCTGTCTATATAGTAATATTTTATGTAATTTATTTTTCTTAAACCATCTAAAATATCTAGATTATCACACACACCTTCCATCTCCATTTTGTTTTTATCTATAGATATTTTAGTAATGTTATCTGTTCCAACTATTTCATATATTTTTTTTATTTCATCAAGCTTTATTCTAGAAAACTTTTCTTTTGTTTTTTCCAGCTTTGGTACAGTATATTTTGATTCATTTATGGGTTTATTGTGACTTATATAATTTTCTAATTCATTTATAGATTTCATATACATAAACATTTTTAATGAAACACATGTTAAAATTAAGATTATCGTTATTTTATAGATTTTATTATATTGCTTAGTTTCTTTAAATCCATTTAAAAAATTTATTGTTTTATAAGCTTTCATTTAAATAATCATCCCTATACTACTTATATAAGTTATACTAGTATCTCTTAAATTCTTATCAAAATTATTTTCCACCCTTACTTTATTTTTTAATTTCAATGGATTTACTTCAGCAATTTTTTCTGTGTCTTTAAGATACTCATCTATAAAACAATTTTCTATGCCATAATAGTAAATATATTTAAATCTACTTATTAATTTTTTTACTGAGTCATATGATTTTATTTCTTTTGATAATAGATATGTTTCTTCTATTTTTTTGTTTTTTGTTATGTTTATAATAAATTGATTCCTTTTACATTCTATAAATACTCCGTCTTCTATAAAGTTATCTATTAGATTTAAACTTATAAGTTTTTGTAGTATATCAAAATTTATGTTTATAGCTTTTGGGTTCATATTTAGATTTTCTGAAATGCTTTTAATTACTTGTATAATATTTTTAGGAAAAAGAATTACTTGTATATTTAACTTATCATTACTAGAGTTTATAATTTTATATTTTATTGAATAGTTATTTATATTTATTGGAATATATTGGGTTATCTCAAATTCTATCATGTTTAATATATCTCTTTTTTTCTTAGTATTCAATATCTCAATATTTCTAATAACTATATCTTGAGTCTGAATATTAAAGTGCAAATTTTTGTATGATTTTTTTAGGTTATTTATATCATCTTTTACTAATTTAACTACGTTTTCTACATAACTAGTTTTTTCAATCTCATCACTGTCATTTTTAATATTAAAACCAATTTCTTTTATACTAGATTTATCGATAAAGATTTTTTTATAGTTTTTTCTTAAAAATACAGCCCTTATATAATCATCATTTATTTCTAAAGTCAAAAATTTTTTAATTATAACCATCTCCTTCTTAAGTAATAATAACTTGTATATTTTTTAATTAAACTTAATATATTTACATTTACAATTGAATACTAAAAATATCTTTATAATTTGATACTAAAAACGTATAAAAACAAATATTATCTTGGATAAAATTGTTTTGAATTTACATTTACACTTATATCTGTACCATTATCACTTATAACAAGTTCAAACTTACCTGATGTACTTTGAGGAACTGGAACAGTATTTAAATAACCTTTTTCTTTAAGTGATTCTACGCTTAGAGATTCTGCTATATTTTCATCATCATTAATAGCCATACTAGCTGCAGTTACTATATTAGCTGCATTTGTATAGTCTGCATTCATCTTGGCACTTTCTTGAACTTTACCATATTTAACTAATGCTATACTAGATATAACCCCTAAAATTGTTACTACTACAATCATTTCAACAAGTGTAAACCCTTTTCGTTTTTTATTTATCAATTAAATTTTCTCTCCTTTTTAAAAGTTTTATTTAGTAAAATTTATTTTTATATTAGAAACTAGTAATTGCATCAAACATAGGAATAACCATTGATAAAATAAAAACTCCAACAATCAATCCCATAAATACAATTATTACAGGCTCTACAAATTTCATTATTTGCTCTATTTTATTATTTAATTCATTTTCATAAAATCTGTTTATTACATCTAGACTCTTATCTAGCTTTCCACTTTCTTCACCTGTATTTGCCATTGAAACAAATAACTTAGGAAAAATATTTGCTAGATTCAAAGACTTACCTATACTATTTCCTTTTTTTATATAATTATTAGAAATCTCTAGTCTCTCATAAATGAATTCATTATCTATGACACTTGCTGACATGTCTATTGCATCCACTATTTGTATGCCACTACTAAGTAAAATAGACAACGCTCTTGAAAATCTGGTTGTAGCTACTAATTGATTAATGCCTTTTAAAAAAGGTATTTTGAATTTAAATGAATTAATTAATTTTTTTAGATTATTATTCATTATAAAAAAATAAATAGTTCCTATTAAAATCAATATAAAACTAAGTATTAAATAACCTAGATAATTTGTAACTATCATAGAAATTCCTATTAAAATCTTAGTTATGAAAGGTGGTTCAATCCCATTACTGGCAAAAACCACCTGAAAATTTGGTATCACAAATATAAAGATAAATATTATTGATATTATTGATAATATGATAAGTATCATTGGATAGATTAAAATAGTTATTATTTTTGTTTTTAATTTATATTCTTTATCATAATAATTAGATAAATCGCTCATTATTACATCTAAGTTTCCACTAGTTTCCCCTGCTTTTATCATGCTTATAAAAAATTTAGAAAATGTTCCTGTGATGTGAAATGATTCTGCTATAGAATTTCCATTTTGAATATGATTTGATACTGTATTAAACAAACTTTTTACTTTTTTGCTAGATTGTCCTTCAATAATTTGAAATATATTTGTAATTTCACATCCAGATTCTAGTAAAATACCTATCTCTTTGCAAATTACTCTAAGCTCTTTATTACTAATCTTGTTTAATACTAAATGAATCTTGTCTAAATTATAAAATATACTTTTAGATACTTTCATGTATTATAATTCCTTCCAAATTATATTAATTATAATTAAATAGGCTCGATATTTTCTAATTTAATATGTTAATTTTATTTTATCTAGATACAATTTACAATCGAGACTTTTAATTAAAATCGATTGTATGAAATTTGGTTACACTGTTTAACTAAATTATTTCATTTACCACTAAACATTCTTCTAATGTTGTTATTTTTTCATTTATTAGCCTTTTACAGCTATCTTCAAATGTTATCATTCCATTTTTTCGTGCTACTTCTTTAACAATACTAGAATCCTTCATATCCCTTATACATGTTTTTATATCATCATTAATTTCTAGAATTTCATAAATTGCTGTTCTCCCAAAATAACCTTTATCATTACATCTCTCACATCCTACAGCTACTTTAGTATTTACATCTCCACTAAAATCATCTTTTATCATAATCTCATGGCTACAATGATTACAAACTTTTCTAACCAACTTTTGAGATATCACACCTATAAGAGATGCATTTAAAAGGTATGGTGGAATTTGCATTTCCAATAGTCTAGCTATAGCAGATACTGCATCATTAGTATGCAAAGTGCTTATAACTAAATGTCCTGTTATAGCGGCTCTTACTGCTATCTTAGCTGTTTCTGCATCTCTTATTTCTCCAACCATTATTATATCTGGGTCTTGTCTTAATATAGCTCTAAGACCTACATCAAAACTCAACCCTACTTTTGAATTTACTTGTATCTGACTTATTCCATCCATCTTGTATTCTACTGGATTTTCTATAGTCATTATATTTTTATTTATACCCTTTAAATCATTTAGTAAGGAATATACTGTAGTAGTCTTTCCGCTCCCTGTAGGTCCTGTCACTAATAATATTCCAGCTCTTTTACTTATTATACGATTTATAGAGTTTATCGCTTCTTCTGAAAATCCAAGTTCTGATTTATCTTTTAAAAAAGTATCTCTATTAAGTATTCTCAAAACAATTTTTTCACCATATACAGTTGGGATTGATGAAACCCTAATGTCAATTAAGCTATCATCTAGCTTTATGTCTACTCTTCCATCTTGAGGAAGCCTTTTTTCTGTTATGTCCATTGAAGCCTTTAATTTAACAACTGTAGCTAATGCTGGATAAACATCTATTAAAAACTTTGATATTTCTTTTAACTCTCCATCAACTCTCATTCTAACTATCAAATGTTCTTTAAATGGTTCTATATGTATATCACTTGCGTTCTCTTTTATAGCTTTTTCTAGAAGATTTTCAAATAATCTTTTTGCATAATTTTCATCAAGTTCAAAGTTATTGTAATATTTTTCTATCTTCTCACTTATAAGTTCTCTTCTTTCTTTTTTTAATATAATTTCTTTCCCCGTTGCTAATCTCAAGTCTTGCAGTGCATATATATCTTCATCTTCTATTTCTACTACTAGATTGTCATCTTGAAATTCTACTGGAAATACATTATACTTTTTTGCAAGTTTTTCTGGTATTAACATTGGTAAACTGCTTTCCTCTAATATAATCTTAATCACCCTTTATATACTTTAATTTATTAGGTATTTTCAGTTTTTTCATAGAGATATTTTCTTCAGCTTTTATACTAACTTTCATTGGATAAGTACTTTGTACACTATCTAAATATTTACTACCTTTGTCTATGTAACTAGATAGTTTATCTTTATCACCAATACATTTTATTTCATAGGGTTGTGCTACTGGAACTCCATTTATATTTATATGGCTACCTGCAAGTACAACTTCTGAGTACTGATTAATTCTTTGACCATTTATTTCTATGTATTTTCCTCCATTTGCTTTTAATTCATTTATGACTTTTACTAAGATTTTATTGTAGTCTATGCTATTGGCAATGTTTCCTGTTTTTTCATCTATGGCATCTATACTTAATACTATTCCGCTACCGTTTACATCTGAATATGAAAGACTCTCCCTAAGACTTTCTATTTTAGAGATTTCATTAGAATTCTTTTGATTTTTCTTCATCGAATTAATTTCTTTATCTAATTTATCTTTCTCTTTTGCCAGTTCTTTTATAGATTTTCTTGTTATTCTTATTTCTTTTCTTATTGACTTATCCTTACTTGTATAAACTGTTTCTTCATTGCTATAATCTCTAAATATGGTTCCAACAAGCATACCTAAAATAGTACTTGCTAGTATTATAAACACATATTGTTTTTTCATACTGTATTACTCCTTACAAATTTATTTTTATATGATAATTTTCTTTAATTAAATATTAAACATTTACATATGCTTATTATATCAAAGTTATATGTTAAAATTCATCTTTAGTATATAATATCATACATTATACTTATGTCCCCACCCTACTAGCATTGAATATAAAGGATTCTGTTATAAACAGTAAAAAGTATATAATTTAATTAGATAACTTATGCTTTTAATATCTGTTAAAGTATAATGTCTAGCTAAATAAATATAAACTAAGCTTAAAATGTATATTGATAATATTTTTGCTTACATACTTTATTTTCAGCTTACACACTTTAATTTAAAAACTTTTCAAAATAAGTACATACATATAGATTATTATTGTAAATGTGTATTGTAATTTTTTATATTGACAAAAAACATCCAACTGTTTATACTGTACTTGTATGAAAATATACAGTTAAAGAGGTGTTTTTTTGAATATAATTATTTCAAATGGTTCTAACTTACCCATTTATGAACAAATTAAAGAACAGATAAAAAAACAAATTCTTTCAGGAGAATTAAAAGAAAATGAAATTCTACCTTCACTTAGACAACTAGCAAGAGATTTAAAGATTAGCGTTTTGACTACTACTAGAGCATATAATGAACTTGAGCAAGAAGGTTTTATTATGAGCCATCAAGGCAAGGGATTTTTTGTTATGTCAAGTAGTTCTGAACTTATTCGTGAACAGTTAATACAAGAAGTAGAATCAAATCTTAATAATGCAATACAAGCAGCGCAAAGAGCGTCTATGACAGATAAAGAAATTATAAGTCTTTTGAGATTATTATTGGAGGTGGAAAAAGGTGAATAATTATTTGGAACTAAATGGTGTTAGTAAAAACTTTAATGATTTTAATCTAAAAAATATAAATTTTACCTTACCAATGGGATATATAATGGGATTAATTGGCCCAAATGGTGCAGGTAAAACAACAACTATACAATTAATTCTAAATATGTTAGAAAAAGATGAAGGAGAGATTTTAGTTTTTGATATGGACAATGTTAAAAATGAAAATCTTATTAAACAGAATATTGGTGTTGTATTTGATAATATATTTTATGCAGATAATTGGACAATAAGAGATACTGAAAAAGCTATATCTATCTTTTATAAAGACTGGAATCACGATATTTTTAAAAGTATGATAACCAGATTTAATTTACCTCTAAATAAAAAAATAAGTGAATTATCTAGAGGTATGCAAATGAAACTTATGTTATCATGTGCATTTTCTCATAATGCTAAGTTGCTTATACTTGATGAACCAACAAGTGGACTTGATGCAGTAACTCGTGATGAACTTTTGGAAATTTTACAGGACTACATAAAAGATGGAGATAGAAGTGTGTTATTTTCTACACATATTACTACTGATTTGGAAAAAGTTGCTGATTATATTACTTTTATAAATAATGGAGAATTATTTTATACTGGAAGTTTGCAAGATTTATTAGAAAAATTTAGATTAATTAAAGGAAGACCAAAAGATTTAACAGAAACACTTAAAAAAGATATTATTGGCCTACGTGAAACAGATATTGGATTTGATGGATTAATTCATACAAATGATACTATTAAATATAATAACTGTATCATAGATACTGCTACTATTGATGATATAGTTATAAAAGTTAGCAAGAGAGGTGTAGTAAGATGACCGATTCAATTAAATTTACTAAACTAGATATTTTTACAATGAAATCTTATTTTAATATGAATTTAGTTTTGTTACCTGTTATAATGCTTTTTTCATATATGGGCTCATCAACATTAACACTTTATATTACTTGTTCTTGGTTTGTTGCCCTTATGATTTCTAACGTTTTTGCCATAGAAGAAAAAAACAACTTAAGTCGCCTATATGGTACTCTTTCAATTAAATTAAGAGATATAGTTTTAGGTCGCTATATTTTCATTTTACTTAACTTTGTATTAACAGTATTTATAATTACTATACTTTCCATAGTCATATTATTTTTTAAAAGTAAATCTATTGATATTCAAGAAATTATACTAGGAATAAGTACCTCTTTTTTAGTTTTTTCTGCTATAGTAGGAGTTCAAATACCTATCTTTTTTAAGATGGGATACCTAAAAACAAGATTTTGGTCATTAATTCCATATATTATTGTATTGACATTAGTTTTAATGACCTCATTGATTGATAAAATATCATTTGTAATAGATTTTATAATATACAACCAAGGTATATTTTCTATTCTTGGGCTTATTGCTAGTTTTATTATTTTAGTAGTTTCTTATAAAATATCTTTCTTACTATACGAAAGTAGACGATAGTGTAAATATAAATTTATCAAAAGTTAAAATCTAAAATAGAAAAAGGAAATGAATTTTTACTAATTCATTTCCTTTTATTTATAAATTAAAATATTTCTCCAATATAATTATATAAAAATTTCAAACATTTATGTACATATATTTAAAAATAAATCTTCTGTACATTGTAAAAATTCAATCATAATAAAATTTCTAATTGAATCCTTACAAAAAGTAGTAAGAGAAGATTAAATATTTTATGTAAACATAGAATTTCTATGAGTTATTTATATATCCGTTTTGATATGTTCAAGATTCACTTTAAAAGTTTTTTCATCTTTTTGAACTTTAAAATTATCATTAGGTAAAACTGTTATAATACTATCTTTATATTCAGACTTATCAACCTTTAAACTTAATCCTGTCTTATTAGAGTCACCATATATATAACAAATAGGTTTTTTATTACTCATAAATACCATTTGTACTATATCCTCACTATCTGCTGGTATGATATTTCTCCATTTATATCCTACAGTTTTATATATTGTTTCAACAGGTGTATATGGTTCAAATATATATAGTTTATCCCATTTAAAAGGAAGCAATTTCCCTAAGCTAATTTCTTTAGTTTTGCTATCTAGACTGAAAATACTTCCAAAAAATTCACTAACTCTATCCATTTCTTGATTTTTTTCAAACGTGGATAACTCACTAGATTTATCAACAACATTCCATTTATCATTATTTTTTTCTAGTTTAAAGTTAATTTTAGAAACACATTCTCCATGTTTTCCTGGTTGCGTAACTATAACTTTTTCTCCTAAATTATTTTTATAGTCATGTTGTTTAATTTGAACATGTGTATGTCCAGCTACTATTGCATCAATACCATCAACATTTCGAGCCAATTCTTGTATTCTATTTCCTGGATTTTTAGGTTTTTTAAGTTTCTCACCTGAATGTACTACAGCAACTATAACATCTGCTTTATCTTTTTTCATTACATCGACCCATTTATTTGCATCATCTACTAAATCATTCATATATAGCTCACCATTATAACCTCCTTGGTCTTTTAACTCCAAAGATTTAGAATCCACACTCTCTCCAACTTCTTTTATTGTAAGACCTAAAATACCTAATTTAACATTACCTTTAGGGGTATTAATATTTTTTATTATATATGGCTTTGTGTAACTACTCCCATCTTTTTTATAAGTATTAGCTGATAATACATCAATACCTTGTTTATTAAAATCAGATATCATATTGTCTAAATAAAATTTAGAGTTAGATACAAATTCGTGATTTCCAAGAACTACAGAATCATATCCCAATTCTTTCATTTCTTTTGCAATAGGAGTTTCTATATACTTCTCGGTTTTATTATCAATATCTGTTCGTCTATCATCAAAATATTTTTCCATAGGTGAACCTATTGGCCCACTATCAAAGAAATCTCCCGCATCTACTAGAGTTATATTTTTATCTTTTTCTCGTTCTTCTTTTATATAAGAAGTTAACTCATAAGGTAGGTTTCCATGTAAATCGGTAGTTGCTAATACATTTATTTCTGTTGTTTGTTTTGAGGCACATCCAGACATTAGTAATACAGACAAAAAAGTAATACCTATAATTATTTTATTTTTCATAAATCCTCCAATTTTATTTTTTCTGAGTATAAATCTTAATTTCATTCTTTATTATATTTAATTTATAATACAAATCTAATATCAATAATAATACATTAATATACAAAAGTCATCTATATATTCCATAAAAACTTAGTTATATACTAGAATATACTCTTGTTTACATAAAAAAAGTCACTCATAATAGTAACTTTTTTAAATGCAACTTTAGATATTATCATCAAGGTCAATTATATAATTATTGCAACTTTCACAATAAAATATTTTACATCTCATTTAATTTTCTTTTTAAGTCTTCAACATATTGTATTTGTATTTTTTTTAAGTTCATAAAGAAATAAGATAAAACTTTTATAATAAGATTTTTAACATATATATTTTCTATAAACACTATTTTAGTTTTTCCATTCTCTTCAAAAAATTCGCCTTGCCAATTACCATAGAAAAATTTATTTTCCATATCAAATTTATAAAACTTATTTTTAGTTTTTTCTGTAACAGTAAATTTTGTGCTGTTTCCATCCTTATTGTACTCAATAAAAGTACTTCCGTCATCTAATATTTCAATTTTACTTATATCACTTCTCCATTTATAATCACGATTGTCTGTAACTATATTCCAAACTGTTTCCACGTCTGTATTAAAATAAGCTGTTATCTCAAATACTCTACATTTTTTCATAAACTCCTCCTATTTTTTTACCCATAGATTTTGAATAGAATTTGGCATGGCACCTGTACACTTGAAAATAGCCCATTTATGAGAAGGTATTGTAAATAAGGTAAATTTATCATTTTTAGGTTTTTCATCTGTCTCAACAGCTGCATAATAATTAAATAATTGTTTGTTTTGTGAAACTGCCATTTCATCTATTCCCAAAATACCACCTTTTGTAACAGTGTTTTCTTTCACATAAGAAATTAGCTCTCTATACAAACTACTATTAAACAAGTCTTGCCAAAACCTTGGTATTTGTTTTCTAAATACATCTTCATCTTTAGAAAATTGTTTCTTTAAAGCAATTACTGAAAATTCTCTCTTATCGACAATTTTGTAATCTAAAGTATTTCCTCCATCTAAAGATATTTTTAATGTTATCTTGCTAAATATTCATAATCTAACTTTTCTAAAATATTTTCTTCAATATAATCAATAGATTGTTGTAATCCCTCTAACCACTTCATTTCATATATACCCCCATATTTTATAATAAATTCTCTAAATTTTCTTGTCTTTTTGTGCAAAGATTTATCTGTTTAAATTATAGCAAAAAACAGCAAACTACCATAGCTTCAAAGCTATAGCAGTTTGCTGTTGATTATATATACTAGTTAATATTAATTTTAAACAGACATATTTTATATATTTTCCTCATACTTTGAGATTCTCTTAACTAGTTCATCTCTCAATTTTCCTACTTCATCAAATCTCATGTTAGGACTATAGTAACTTTCTATAATATCATGTTTTGATTTAGCTCTCTTAAGATTTAAAACTGACCAACAAATTAAGTCATCTAAAACTTTTTCATCAAATTTAATATCTTCTTCATATTTAAGTAATTTTTCTCTATTTAAAAATTGATTCAAATCAATTGTATCTTCATCTTTAAAAGTACTACTTATAGTTATTCCTATATCTAAATCAGTTAATAATATGGTTTCAATTTTTTCAGGAATAAGTGGATAGTGATAAACTTCTACATTCAAGCCTTTCTCAATGGCTTTTTTGTACACTTTACTCAAAAGTGTAGTTTTCCCAGCTCCTATTTCTCCTGATAAATAATAAACCTTACCTACATCCTTTAAAATATGTTCTGTATAATCTAAGCATCCTACAGGAGTTATACCTGATCCAAATAAATGCTTTTCTTTCTTTAACTTTCCTGTACTATCTACTCCATCAAATAATCTTTTTATGAATTCTTCTGTAACTAAATTTACTTTTCCATAATCCATACAGTCGGAATATTTTTCCTCGATATCTCTAAAAATTGGTTCTGCTGATTTTAAAAATTTGAATGCTCTTTTAAAAGCATTACTAATATCTTTATCATAGCTTGAAATTTCTTGTCTATTTTTTTCTAACTCCTCTGTATTCCAGTAATCGCCTAAGTTAATTATCTCGTCCAAAGCACCTGGGAGTTTAGGGTCTACAGTATGTGGAGCAGTTGCATCCATAAGTACCACGCCTAGTTTCTTTATAACTACACCATCCAACGAACTTGGGTCAGAAGGGCAATGATATAATTCAATATCATATCCTTTATGCAAAAACTCTTTATAAATTTTTTTCATTAGTGAGGATTTTCCTACTCCAGGTCCACCCTTTAAACAAAAAACTCTTTTTACATTTTCAGGAATTATATAGTCAAAAAAAGAATATGACCCTTGTGATGTGTTTCCACCTGGAAATGCCTTTTTTATCTTTCCTTCCATATTAGCGCCTCCTCATAATTTACCATACCTCTTAATTAAGATATTAATATTATACGAGTTTTGTTACAGCTTTATGCTTTTGCTAAATATAAAACTTATCATTCAGCAATGGCAATAACTTGTTTTACTTAATTTCAATCTATTACTATACTCTAATTTAGGTTTTGTCCAAAAGTATAATAAAACTGTCTATACTGTGGTGTAGTTGTCTGTATTGCTTAAATCTAATTGTCTCGACTGTTATTTTATGTTAAAATAAAATTAAAAAATACATCTGTTTTTCTTCAGAAATGGGTGAAATTCCCTATCGGCGGTAAAAGCCCGCGAGCCTTATGGCAGAATTTGGTCAAATTCCAAAGCCGACAGTAAAATCTGGATGGTAGAAGAAAATAGTATATGAGTACCTTTATGTAATTTTACATGAGTAATCTATACAAATCCTTCAACTACCGCATTTATTCATGAAAATAAACATATTCTAAGGTACCTAAGAAATAGGTGCTTTTTTGTTGTTTATTTTGTAACTATACTGTACTTATAAAACAAAATCTACTATGTAAAAGATTGGAGTGTTATCAGTGAAACAAAAATGGATAGTATTAATTATCATCTGTATTGGTATATTTATGTCTACTCTTGATGGAAGTATACTAAATATCGCAAATCCTACAATTGCTGCCGACTTTAAAATTAACATGTCGCAAATCCAATGGGTAGTTACAGCTTATATGTTGGTTGTAACAGCTACTATGTTGTTTTTTGGAAAGCTAGGTGATAAGGTAGGTTCAAATTATCTATATACGTTAGGATTTTTTATATTTACAATAGGTTCCTTTCTATGTAGTATATCTAATAACCTAGTAACATTGATTTTATCAAGAATATTTCAAGCAATTGGAGCAAGTATTTTAATGGCAACTGGACTTGGTATAGTTTCTAATGCATTTCCAGCAAATGAAAAGGGAAAGGCTATAGGAATTACTGGAGCAGTAGTTGGTATAGGAAATATGAGTGGTCCTGTAATTGGTGGAATACTTTTAGAACACTTTGGATGGCCTTCTATTTTCATCATCAATATACCTATTGGTATTATAGCAGTCTTTCTTGGGATAAAATTTCTACCAAAACCTATTTTAGATGAACAAAACAAAAGTTTCGATATTCCAGGTCTTCTATTATTTGCATCTTGTACCACACTTATATTGCTTGCAATGAATGGAGAAGGAAATACAAAATGGTATCTAGGAATAGTGGCAATTATAGCATTTTTATTGTTGGTATTGAGAGAAGTAAAATTTGAACAAAGTTTTATTGATTTACCTTTGTTTAAAAATAGAAATTTCACTGTAGGCAATATTATTGGAATAGCTTGTTATTTTCCTCAAATGGCAGTATCTTTCCTACTTCCTTTTTATCTAGAACAACTAAAAAATTTATCTCCTATGATGGCTGGCTCTGTCATGACTGTTCATCCGCTTATTATGGTACTTATAGCTCCTATTGCAGGTTCTCTTTCTGACAAACATGGTGCAAAAAATATTCTGACTGTATCTTTTTCATTTATGACTATTGCTCTGGTTGGAATGGCACTTTTAAAAGCTGATTCTCCATTATATCTTTTGATTCTATGCTTAATTATTTTTGGCTTTGGATTAGGCTCTTTTAGCTCACCAAACAATAGTAGTATCTTGGCAGATGTTCCACCTCAAAAGCAAGGATATGGAGGAAGTTTTCTAGCAACTGTTCGTAATTTGTCATTTGCCCTTGGGACAGCATTTTTCAGTAGTTTCTTTGCACAAAGACTTATATATCATCAAAAGTCTACAAGTCATACACTGGCTTATGTCGCAGCTAGTAATCAATCTTACTGGATTGCAGCAGCAGTATGCTTTATAGGACTTATACTTACAATTTTCTTTATGAAAAAGACAGAAAAAACTACTTCTCAGTAAAGATTTATTGCTAATTATATAAATCACTAAATCTTTAAACAAACTAATTTACACTAATTTTATTAGTTTCTAACAATAATTACTTATATTTATTGTTTATAAACAACAAGGATGCCACAAAATCTCCATTAAAAACATTTTGAGGCATCCTTTATTTGATTTTAATATATATAAACACTTAAAATTAATCTACTGTTATTTCATATCCATGTTGATTGTATTGATTTACAATTTCTTCCCAAAGTTCTTCAACACCAGTCTTTTTTAATGAAGAAACAGGGATTACTTTTTCACTACTCTCCATTTGCAATTTCTTTCTTATAATACTTATATGCTTTTGATATTGTCCTCTAGATATTTTGTCTGCCTTAGTTGCAATAACTACACAGTTATATCCAAAATGTTTTATCCATTCGTACATAAGTTTATCATCTGCTGTAGGTTCATGTCTAATATCTACAAGTAGGAATATAGAGCATAGTTCTTGTCTACTTTCTAGATATCGTTCCATTATACCTCCCCATTTTTCTTTTTCAGATTTGGCTATTTTAGCATACCCATATCCTGGAAGGTCTACAAAATAAAATTCGTTATTTATAAGATAGAAATTTATAGTTCTAGTTTTTCCTGGTGTTTGACTAGTTCTAGCAAAGTTTCTTCTGTTAAGTAATGTATTTATTATTGATGATTTTCCAACATTTGACCTACCAGCTAGTGCTATCTCTGGTATGCCTTCTGCTGGATACTGTGATTTATTCACAGCACTCATAGTTATCTCTGAACTTCTAATTTTCATTTTTTTCACCACTCTTTAATAAAGCTTGTTCTAATACTTCATCCATATGCTCTACAAGTACAAACTCCATCTTCTCTTTTACATTTTCTGGTATATCATCTAAATCAGCTTCACACTCTTTAGGAATTAATACTTTTGTTATACCAGCTCTATGAGCTGCTAATAGTTTTTCCTTAACTCCTCCTACAGCTAACACTCTACCTCTTAAAGTTATTTCTCCTGTCATAGCTATATTACCTGGCACAGGTCTTTTAGTAAGTGCTGAAATTACTGCAAGTGCCATAGTTATACCAGCTGATGGCCCATCTTTTGGAACAGCACCTTCTGGAATGTGTATATGAATATCATTAGTTTTATAAAAATCAGGGTCTATATCAAACCTGTCCACTATTGATCTTATATAAGAAATACCTGTCTTAGCAGATTCTTTCATAACATCTCCTAGTTTTCCAGTTAATACAATTTCACCCTTTCCTTTAAGCACATTTACCTCTACTTCAAGGGTAACTCCACCAACTGCTGTCCATGCAAGTCCATTTACAAGCCCTATTTGAGGATTAATCTCTGCAAGTTGGTATTTAAACATATCTTTTCCAAGATATTTTTCTAAGTCAGACTTATTTACAACAACTTCTTCAAGTGTTGGGTCCTCAACATATTTTTTGGCAATTTTTCTACAAACTTTACCAATAGTTCTTTCTAATGTTCTTACTCCAGCTTCTCTTGTATAATGATTTATTATACTTCTTAAAGTTTCATCGTCCATTTTTATAAAATTCTCTTTTAAAGCATGCTCTTTAATTTGTTTTGGAAGTAAGTATTGTTTTGCTATATTTAATTTTTCTTCTTCTATATATCCAGATACCTCTATTACTTCCATTCTATCTAATAGTGGTCTTGGAATATTGCTTAAACTATTTGCTGTTGTAACAAATAGTATCTTTGATAAATCAAAAGGTATTTCTAAATAGTGGTCCACAAAATCCTTATTTTGCTCTGGGTCCAATACTTCTAGCATAGCTGAAGCTGGGTCACCTTTATAATCTGCTGCCATTTTATCTATCTCATCAAATAAAAACACAGGATTTTTAGTCTGAGCTTCTTTGACTCCATTAATTATTCTTCCTGGAATAGAACCTACATAAGTCCTTCTGTGTCCTCTTATTTCGGCTTCATCTCTAACTCCACCTAAAGATATTCTTACAAATTTTCTATTTAATGCTCTAGCTATTGATTTTACTATAGATGTTTTCCCTGTACCTGGAGGTCCAACTAGACATATTATAGGACCTTTAAGTGATTTAGCAAGAGTTCTTATGGCTAAATACTCTAATATTCTTTCTTTAACCTTCTCCAACCCATAATGGTCTTCATCTAATATAGCTTGTGCTTTAATTATATCTAGTTTATCCTTTGTTTCTTTATTCCATGGTAATGAGAATATAGTATCCAAATAATTTCTACTTACAGATACATCTGGAGACATTGAAGATATCTTTGAAAATTTATCAATTTCTTTTTCTATTTTCTCTTTAGTAGTTTTAGGTGCTTTTATTTTTTTAAGCTTTTCTCTATACTCATCTGCTTCAGAATTTATGTCTTCTTCCTCACCTAATTCCTTTTGTATAGCTTTTAATTGCTCTCTAAGATAGTATTCTTTTTGAACTTTATTCATTTGTTTTTTAACTCTTAAAGTTATCTTTTTTTCTATTTTTAATATATCTATCTCTTCTAGTAATATAGAATATATAAGTTCAAGTCTTTTCTTAATATCAAATTCTTCTAATATTTCCTGCTTCTGACTTGATTTTAGATAAATATTTGCAGCTATTGTATCTATAAATCTATCTACATCCTCTATATCAGCTAAAGATATTAATATTTCTGGTGATACTCTATTTCCAATGTTTATATACTCTTCAAAAGCATCAAATACATTTCTTACAAATGCTTCAATTTCAACTTCTGTTTCACTATCTAAATTATCACTATCAAAAACAATTTCTTCTATTACTGCTCTAAAGTATCCTTCTTCTTGCTCTATTTTTTTTACTCTACCTCTTGATACACCCTCAACCAAGACACGAACTGTATCTCCTGGTAATTTTATCATTTGTTTAACTTTACAAATTGTTCCTACATGATAAAAATCCTCTTCACCTGGTTCATCAACATCTGCTTCTTTTTGAGATGTTAAAAATATAAGCTCTTCATCCATCATAGCTTGGTCTAAAGCTTTAAGAGATATTTCTCTTCCTATATCAAAATTTAATATCATATATGGAAATATTGCTAATCCCCTCAAAGGGATTAATGGTAATTCATGATCTATTTTAGTATAATTTTGTTCCATCAACATTACTCCTTTTCTAGTCTAATTATTTTGCATTTTATATTATATATTTGCACATGTTAATTTTCAACATTAATGATAACTTCTTAGCATATTATATTATTATTTTATTATGATATAATATTAGTGTTAGTATACTTAGATGTTATTTATCTTTTGGAGGTTTCTATTATGTTGAAATTGTTTTTAACCTTTTTAAAAATTGGTGCGTTTACATTTGGTGGTGGATACGCTATGGTTCCTCTTATACAAGATGAACTTGTAAACAAACAAAAACTTTTAGAGCAGGAAGAATTTATCGATTATCTATCCATAGCTCAAAGTTATCCTGGAGTACTAGCAATTAATATCTCTGTATTATTAGGATATAAGCTTTATGGTATACCAGGAGTTCTTATATGTACCCTAGGCTCTGCTCTACCGTCATTTTGTATAGTCTTAGTGTTGTCATATTTATATTTTAAAAATTCCTCATCTAAAATTTTAGATGGATTTTTTAAAGGAGTTGCGCCTGTAGTAATAGCTCTTATATTGTATTCTTTTACGAGCATGTTTAAGAAACTGCCAAAGTCTAAAACTAACATACTACTATTAATTATAGCAGTTTTATCTGTTGGTGTATTCAATATAAGTCCTATTTATTTAATAATTGGAGGAGGTGTATATAGTCTATGTCAGAAATAACACTACTCTTCTTAATATTCCTTAAAATAGGAGCATTTAGTTTTGGTGGTGGGTATGCTATGCTACCATTTATTCAACAAGAATTTATATCTAAATACCACCTTATAACTAATCAAGAATTCTTAGATTTACTTGCTATATCGCAATCTACACCAGGTCCTGTAGCAATAAATAGTGCTACATTTGTAGGATTTAAAACTGCTGGTTTTTTTGGTTCTCTATCTGCAACTATCGGTGTTACAATATTTGCATTAGTAGGCTTAACCATTATATCAAAGTTATTTGCTAAGTTCAAAAATAATAAAAAAGTAGAAAATTTATTAATGGTACTTAGACCAATTACTTTAGGTTTTATACTGTCAGCCGCTTTTTCATCTGCAAAAGAAGTTAGTTGGGACTTATATGGAATAATCGCATTTGCAGTATCATTCTACCTTCTATATAAAGGGAAAATTGGCTCTATTGCAATTGTATTCGTCTTTGGTATTATAGGTATTCTACTCACATTTTTATCATAATAATACCTAATTTCATATTAGCATAAAAAAAGGAGCCTTTTAAAGCTCCTTTTCATCATCTTATGCACTTTCCTCTTGATCCTTAAGTACTATGATAGGATTTACTGAGTCTTCGTTCACAGATTTCTCTGTTACTATAACCTTCTTTATATTATCTCTAGATGGTACTTCAAACATAGTTTCCATCATTACACTTTCAACTATACTTCTAAGTCCTCTAGCTCCTGTATTTCTTTCTATAGCCTTTTTAGCTATTGCACGAAGAGCATCGTCTTCAAATTCTAGCTCAACATCATCTAACTCTAATAATTTCTTATATTGCTTTACTAGAGCATTTTTAGGTTGTTGTAGTATTTGCATTAATGCATCTTCATCCAGTAATTCTAAAGTAGCTAAAACTGGTATTCTTCCTATAAATTCAGGTATTATACCATACTTTAATAAATCCTCTGGAAGTACTTTTTCATATAACTTCCCTAAATCTAATTCTTTTTTACTTTCTATCTTAGCTCCAAACCCTAGTGTCTTATCTCCACCACGTTTTTGGATTATTCTTTCTAGCCCATCAAAAGCTCCACCTAATATAAATAATACATTAGTAGTATCTATCTTTAAAAATTCTTGATGAGGATGTTTTCTTCCTCCTTGTGGTGGGACATTTGCAACAGTGCCTTCTAATATTTTTAAAAGAGCTTGTTGAACACCCTCTCCACTAACATCTCTAGTTATAGATGGATTTTCAGATTTTCTTGCAATCTTATCTATCTCATCTATATATATTATACCTCTTTCAGCTTTTTCTATATCAAAATCAGCAGCTTGAATAAGTTTTAAAAGTATATTTTCAACATCTTCTCCAACATATCCAGCCTCTGTTAGTGATGTAGCATCTGCCATTGCAAAAGGTACATTTAAAGTTCTAGCTAAAGTCTGTGCTAATAACGTCTTACCAGAACCTGTAGGTCCTAATAAAAGTATATTACTCTTTTGGATTTCTATATCCTTGCTACTAGACTTTTTACTATATATTCTCTTGTAATGATTGTAAACCGCAACTGATAAAGCTTTTTTAGCTTTTTCTTGACCTATTACATAATCATTTAAGATATTCATCATTTCTTTTGGTTTTGGTAAAGATGTAGTATCTTCATCTATAGTATCTTCTATTTCTTCTTGAATAATTTCGTCACAAAGTTCAACACACTCATCACAAATGTATACATTTGGACCTGCAATTAATCTTCTTACTTGATCTTGATTTTTACCGCAGAATGAACACTTTAATTGTCGTTTCTCTTCGTATTTAGACATATTAACACCTCTCTCTATCTACGGTCTCTTTGTAAATACTTCATCTATTAAGCCATATTCCTTGGCTTCTGATGCACTCATGAAGTTATCACGTTCAGTATCCATTTTTATTTTCTCTAATGGCTGACCAGTTCTTTCAGATAATATTTCATTTAAAGTTTCTTTTATTTTTAAAATTCTCTTTGCGTGAATTTCTATATCTGTTGCTTGACCTTGAGCTCCACCTAATGGTTGATGTATCATTATCTCACTATTTGGTAGTGCTAGTCTTTTTCCTTTTGCTCCTGCTGCCAACAAGAATGCTCCCATAGAAGCAGCCATACCTATACATATAGTACTTACATCTGGTTTGATGTATTGCATAGTATCATATATAGCCATTCCAGAAGTTATACTTCCTCCTGGAGAATTTATATATAAATGTATATCTTTGTCTGGGTCTTCAGCTTCTAAGAATAATAGCTGTGCTACTATAAGCCCTGCTGTGGCATCATTAACTTGATCTCCTAAGAAGATTATTCTGTCCTTTAATAGTCTAGAGAAGATATCATAAGATCTTTCTCCTCTTCCTGTTTGTTCAACAACTACAGGTACTAATGCCATGGTTTCATACCCCCTTTATTCTATATAATTTACAGTAGCTTTTTTAAGCTACTGTAAATTATTTTACGCATTTAACTAAATTATATTTGCACAACATTATATACTAAACATTCTATAACGTCAACCATATTAGTTATAGCGGTTATTTTATTAAGCTATTGTTGCACTTTCAACTAATAAGTCTATTGTCTTTCTTATTTTTATTTGTCCTTTTATATCTTCCTTATCAGCATCTCTTAAAGTAGTTTCTATTTTTTCTACTTCCATATTGTAAGCAGAAGCCATTTTTTCTAATTCAGCTTTAAATTCTTCTTCTGTTGCTTCAATTCCTTCAGCTTTAGTTATTGCTTCCAATACTAGTGAAGATTTAACTAATTTTTTAGCATCTTCTTTTCTTTCTTCTCTTAATTCTTCCATAGTTCTACCAGTCATCTCTAGTAATTGTTGTAATCCAAATCCTTGATATTGTAATTGGTAGTTAAGTTCGTTTAACATATTATCTATTTGATGCTCTACCATAACTTCTGGTATTTCTATTTCTGTATTTTCAGCAACTTTTTCTACTACTGAATTTCTAATTTCTGCATCTGCTTTATTTTTTGCTTCTTCTTCTAATTTAGCTCTTACATCTGCTTTTAATTCATCTAAAGTATCAAATTCACTAGTATCTTTAGCAAATTCATCATCTAATGCAGATAATTCTTTTACTTTTACATCATTTACTTTTACATTAAATACAACTGGCTTTCCAGCTAAATCTTCTGAGTGGTATTCTTCTGGGAAAGTAACATTAACTTCAACTTCTTCTCCAGCTTTTTTACCTACTAATTGCTCTTCAAATCCTGGTATAAATGTGTTTGAACCTATAACTAAGTTATAATTTTCACCTTTACCACCATCAAAAGCTACACCATTGTCAAAACCTTCAAAGTCTATTATAGCTGTATCGCCATCTTCTAAAGCTTTGTCTTCAACACTTACTAATCTAGCATTTTTTTCAACCATTTCTTGTAATTTAGCTTCAACATTTTCATCACTTACAGTATTCTCAACCTTAGCTACTTCTATACCCTTATAGTTTCCTAATTCAAACTCTGGTTTAACTTCAACATTAAGAACCATAACTAATCCATTGTCTTTGCTTATTTCTTCTATATCTAAATCTGGATTGTCTATTGGATCTATATCTAATTCCTTGATAGCTTCTGGATAAACTTCTGGGAATAACACTTCTATAGCATCATTATAGAAGATACCTTTTCCATATTGAGTTTCTATAACAATTCTTGGAGCTTTACCTTTTCTGAATCCAGGTATATTATATTTGCCTTTGCTTTTATTATAAGCCTTATTTACTGCTGCTTCAAATTTATTGTTATCTACTGTTATTTTTAAAGTAACTTTATTACCCTCTTTTTTAATTAGTTCTGCTTTCATCCTTCTAATCCTCCTAGTGATATTTATGTAATACCCGATAATGGTATCATAATTCATTCTATTTATAATTCAACCACTTAATTATATCACATAAGTTTTTTTATTTACAAGTGTTCCATTAATATCGTTGTACTTATTTGATAAAATTTAATTTTTTGAGTGTTTTTTGCCATTTTTTTGGATAAATACACCTTTATATGCGTATTTCCTCTATATTTATGTCCTCTTCTTCTATCTCCATAATTACAAAACTCTTATACGATACTCCTCTTGGAAGTGAAGTACTTCCAGGATTTATGTAAAGCACACCATTTTTAATTTCTCTAAATGGAGTATGAGTATGACCAAATATAACTATGTCAGCATTAACCTCAGCAGCCTTATTTTCTAACATTTGTGTGCCATATTTTACACCATACTTATCTCCGTGGCATAAAAATATAGTTTTATTTGCTACTTCAAAGACAATTTCTTCTTCTATAGCATCAAAATCACAATTTCCTTTAACTGCAATAATTCCAACCTTAGTCATATTATGAAGATATCTTGAGTCTGTAAAGTTGTCTCCTGCATGAATTATTAAGTCACATTCTTCTAAATATGGTATTGTCTTTTCCATATTTTTAATCATCATATGTGTATCACTTATTATGCCTATTTTCATTACTTCACTACCCTTTTCATAAACTCTTGTTTCATAATTTTTAGTGCATTTGCTCTGTGGCTGATTGAATTTTTTATAACACTAGGTATTTCACCAAAGGTTTTATTATATCCTTTTACTATAAATAAGCTATCATATCCAAAGCCATTTTTGCCCTTTTCTTCAAAGCCTATCATTCCTTCACAAATTCCTCTCACTACAAATTCTTTTCCATCTGGAAAAACTACTGCTATTGCAGAGACAAATCTTGCATTTCTTTTACTCATTGGCACATTTTGCATGGCTTTTAATAGCTTTTCTCTATTTTCTTCATCTGTAGCATGCTCTCCTGCATATCTAGCTGAATAAACACCTGGTTTTTTTCCCAAAGCATCTACCTCTAAGCCAGAATCATCAGCTATAGCTATAAGTTTAGTTTTTCTAGCTATTGTTCTAGCCTTTATTAATGCATTATGCTCAAATGTTTTTCCATCCTCTACTATTTCTATACCTGCTAAATCAACATCTTTTAGAGAATACACCTCATATTCAAAATCCTTTAAGATTTCACCTATTTCTTCTAGCTTATGAGCATTATTAGTAGCAATCACTACTTCATTACCATAATCCATTCCTAATATCTCATCTGCTATTTCACCTAAAACTTCTCTTTGAAGTCTTATTAGTTCTTTATTCCCTTTTTCTCCTAACTCTAACAATAAATTTAAATCTTTTCTTGAAAAAGGTTTCTCTTCACCAGTACCCTGTACTTCTACAAACTCACACTTGTCAGTCATTATTATATTCATATCTACTTGTGCTTTAGAATCTTCTTCGTAACATAAATCTAGCATATGGGTTTCATTTACTATTCCAACACTAATTGCAGATACAAAATTTGTTATTGGCATTTCTTTTAATGTTTTTGCTTTATATAATTTATAGATTGCTTCAGCAACTGCTACAAACGCCCCCGTTATAGATGCAGTTCTAGTTCCACCATCAGCTTGAATCACATCACAATCTACCCAAATAGTTCTTTCTCCTAGTTTATTTAAGTCTATAACAGACCTTATTGCCCTTCCTATTAACCTCTGTATTTCTTGAGTTCTTCCGTCGATTTTTCCTCTAGATGCGTCCCTTATTTTTCTCTGTTGAGTTGCCCTTGGTAACATTGAATATTCAGCATTTATCCATCCAGTACCACTATTTCTCAAAAAAGGAGGTACTTTTTCTTCCACTGATGCAGTACATATAACCTTTGTCTCTCCCATTTCTATAAGAACAGAACCTTCTGCATACTTTGTATAATTTCTAGTAATATTTACAGGTCTTATCTGTTCATTAGTTCTATCATAACTTCTGATCATTTTTATATCCTTTCTTAATTCTTTATATTTTATAAATTTATTTTTATAAGTTTTAAGTTTATTAATCTTCTATAATGTCATTTTTCATAATCTGATAGCTTACTGAACTATTCTATCATTAATTATAGTAGTTTTCTACTAAATTAAATGACTTTTTAGCCCTCTAATACAGCTTTTACTTCATCTTTCGATGATAAAGTTAATAATTCTAAAAATCTCTCTTCATCTATAACTTTAATTCCTAAATCATTTGCTTTTGTAAGTTTAGAGCCAGCTTCTTCTCCAGCTAAAACAAAAGTTGTCGATTTACTTACACTAGATGTAGCTTTGCCACCTCTTTTTTCTATCATATCTTTTGCATCATTTCTTTTTAATGTAGGAAGTGTACCAGTCAATACTATTTTCATTCCTTCAAATATTCTTTCTACTGTTTCACCTGTATTCTCTAATGATTTTGTATTTACTCCTACACTTTTTAGTTTTTCTATGACATTTATATTTTTATCTTCCTTAAAAAACTCAACAACACTATTTGCCATTATACCCCCAAATTCTTCTAAATCTTCTAATTGCTCACTTGTTGCAGAAATCACATCATCTAAATCTTTAAATTTTGAGGCAAGTATCTTAGCTGCCTTAACACCTATAAATTTAATTCCCAAACCATTTATAAGTCTCCATAAATCATTTTCTTTTGACTTTTCTATTGAATTTATTAAATTATCAGCAGATTTTTCACCCATTCTTTCTAAATCAACTACATCTTCCTTTTTTATATAATATAAATCAGACACATCTTGAATTATTTTTTCATTTAGCAACAATGTAATTATAGATTCTCCTAAACCATCTATATTCATTGCATCTCTTGATACAAAATGTATAATCCCTCTTCTTATTTGAGCAGGACAAGACATATTTATACACTTTACAGCAGCTTCTCCTTCTAATCTTACTGTTGGTTCTGAACAAACAGGACATTTTTCTGGCATTTTAAAATCTACTTCTTCTCCAGTACGAGCTTCTTTTATAACTTCTAAAACTTGAGGTATTATATCTCCTGCTTTTTGAACCAATACTGTATCATTTATTTTTATGTCTTTCTCTTTTATATAGTCTTCATTATGAAGTGTTGCTCTACTTACGGTAGTCCCAGCAAGTCTAACTGGTTCAAGTACTGCTGATGGTGTTATTGTACCAGTTCTTCCAACTTCTACTATTATATCTACTATTTTAGTTTTTTTCTTTTCTGCTGGAAATTTATATGCAATTGCCCATCTTGGACTCTTTGCAGTATATCCCATCTCTTCCCTTTGTTTTATATTATTTACTTTTATTACCATTCCATCTATCTCGTATTCTAAATTACCTCTATTTTCTGTCCAATGTTCAATATGTTCAATAACTTCATCTATATTTTTACAAACTTTATAACTTTGACTTACTGAAAAACCTAGTTTTTCTAAATATTCTAAGGATTCACTATGACTCTCTAAAGTATAATCTTCTATATTTTCCATATTAAATACAAATATATCTAATGGTCTCTTTGCAGTTAATTTCGAGTCTAGTTGTCTTAATGAACCTGCTGCAAGATTTCTTGGGTTAGCAAATAGTGGTTGTTCCTGTTCTTCTTGTTGTTCATTCACTTTTCTAAAATTATCTTTTGATATATATACTTCTCCTCTAACTATTAACTCTTTTTTTTCATCTATTTTAAGAGGTATACTTTTGACAGTCATTAAATTTTGAGAAATGTCTTCTCCTACGACTCCATCACCTCTAGTTGCTCCTTTTTCAAATGCTCCATTATTATAGGTAAGACCTACTGAAAGCCCATCTATCTTAAATTCAACGACATATTCAACACTATCTCCCACATATTCCTGAACTCTCTTATCAAAATCTCTCAAATCTTGCTCTGAAAAAGCATTTGATAAACTCAGCATAGGAGTTTTATGTACAATTTGATTAAATTTATCTAATGGCTTACCTCCTACTCTATTTGTTGGAGAATCAATTCTCTTTAGTTCTGGATTTTGTTCTTCCAAAGATATTAGTTCTTTCATTAGCTTGTCATATTCATAGTCAGATATCTCTGGGCTATCTTGGTTATAATACCTTTCATTATGATAGTTTATTTGTTCTATAAGTTTATTAATTTCATTTTTAACGCTCACTCTTAGCACCTCTTCATATTTTTTAAATTGAATCATTTTAAAATTTCCCTATAATTAATTATTTCCTATTTATATATTTTTTAGTATATCACTTTTTTGACTTTAAATTTATTACAAAAAAAACTCTTATAGTATCTCTAATAACACTAATAAGAGTTTTTTATTTTCATTAGAATTTTTACATATTTAATAACCTTTTGATATATCAACAACATTATCTACAGGTTTATTTTCTATTATATAATGTTTTAAATTATTATAGACCATATTAAATGTTCTCTCTTTATTTTTATCAGACACCCAAGAGTTATGAGGAGTTACTATAACATTTTCACTTTCCCATAGTTTATTATCTTTACTTAAAGGCTCACTTTCAAATACATCTAATGCTACACCTCTAAACTTCTCTACACAATCTTCTAAATCTTTCTGATTAACTGTGTTTCCTCTACCTACATTAATAAATACAGAACCTTCTTTCATAAGGTTAAACATATCTTTATTTACTATTCCATCTGTACTCTTTGTAGAAGGCATTGCTACAACTAATATATCACATTCCTTAAATACAACATCCATATCTTCAGTAGAAAAACACTTGTCAAAGTATTTTTTGTTGCTTCCATCAGTATTGACTCCCCATATTTCTACACCAAAGGCCTTTAACCTTTTAGCTGCTTCTGATGATATAGTTCCTGTTCCAAGAAATCCAACCCTTTGACCATATAATTCTGATACAGAAAAATCCATTTTCCATTCTTTATTTTGCTGTTGTTTAAAAAATTTTGCACTATTTTTATAAATTTCTAAAATATACATAACGATGCTTTCACCAATAGGTATACTATACCCTCCCCTATTATTAGCTACCTTGATATCTCTTTTTAACACATCTTCTTTTGGGATTTGGTCTATACCTACACTTGTTGTTTGTATATATTTTAAATTTTCCATTTTAGAAATATCTAATCTGTCAAAAGGATTATATGTAACTAGCACATCTGCAGTGTTTACATCTTCATTATTTTCTATACTATCTTCGGAATAATGTATAACATCATATCCTAATTCATTTATTTTTTTAAATTTTTCTTCTCCATAATTTATTGTAAATAATACTTTCATTTTACTTTCCTCCATCCACTTGTATTAAGATTTTTATATCTTACAGTATAATATGATACTTAACACATATTAGGTGAACTACCATACACTTAACTACCTACGGTAATGTTTGAAGTGGTGGCTTCTTGGTCAAGATAACTATTGTTATCAGTATCTCCAAGCTATTAGGCTAGTTCCTAACCCTTATGATTACCATTTATATGGCTAAGTTTAGTAGATTGATACTTGCATTGATATCTCTATCGTGGAATGCTCCACACTCTGGACATTCCCATTCTCTTAGTCCTAAGTTCTTCACTAATGGATTTTTATATCCACATTTAGAACATAATTGACTAGATGCGAAATTCTTATCTGCTACTATTATTTCTCTACCATACCAATTAGCTTTATATTCTAACATTCTTCTGAACTCCGACCAACTTGCTTCGCTTATAGCTTTCGCTAACTTATGATTTTTCACCATATTCTTTACCTTCAAGTCCTCAATAACTATAACTTGGTTTTCGTGTATTAGTTTAGTTGATAACTTATTTAGGAAATCTGCTCTTTGGTCTGATATCTTTTGATGCAACCTTGCTACCTTCAATCTTGCTTTATATCTATTATTGCTTCCTTTTTGTTTTCTTGATAAGTCCTTTTGTAGTTTAGTTAATCTTTTCTCTGATTTTCTAAAGTGTTTAGGATTATCTACTCTAAATCCATCGCTACATATTGCAAATTCTTTCAATCCAACATCTACACCTATTTTCTTATCAATAGTTTTTAGTTTCTCTATTTCAGTTTCTGCTAATATAGAAATATAATATCTATTACCTGGTGTTCTCGATATAGTACAACTCTTTATTTCTCCATCAAACATTCTATGTTGTTTTATCCTAACCATCGATTTTAGTTTAGGTAATTTTATATATCCATTTTCAATCCTTACAGTACCTTTTTGGTTGTTAGTAGTATAACTATGATAGTTTATTTTCTTAGATTTGAATTTAGGAAAACCTACTGATTTATCTCTAAAAAAGTTTTTGTAGGCTTTATCTAAATTCATTTGTTCATTTGCTAGTGCTAAACTATCAACTTCTTTTAGGAACTCATATTCCTTTTTGTAATGTGCAGGTGTAGGATATTTTATTTTCTTAATATCTAAGTCCTTGTTTTCCTCATATGCTTTAATCCTATCGGATAACATAAGATTATATATAAGTCTGCTACATCCAAAAGTTTTAGCAAAATATTCTTTTTGTTCGCTATTTGGATATAATCTATATTTATATGCTCTTAGCATATTATCCCTACTTTCCTTGATTTTCTATGTATTGTTTTACAACATCCAATGGAGCTCCACAAGTTGTTACTAGACAATAACTTTTGCTCCAAAAGTATTCTTTCCATAAGGACTTACGAATACTTGGAAATTCATTCTTTATTCTTCTACTTGATGCTGATTTATAAGCATTTAGCAGTTTAGATATCTCTGTATTTGGTTTTGCTTTGAATAACAAGTGCACATGGTCAATATCATGATTCCATTCTAGCAACTCCACTCCATAATTTTGGGAGATATCTACAAATATATCTTTTAGTCTATCTGATATAGAGTTATCTATTTTATACACATAACTAAGTGATAGTGTAACAAAAATACTGAATGATTATTACTATCTAATTTCATTGTAATTACTTCATTTCAGTTTTTGCTACTGTTTTTATAATACAATACATTTTTTGAAAATCAAGTAAAATAAATAGCCTATCGGTTAGGCTTACATCCTCCACCTCCTATGGCGAGGAAGAGGAATTTCGCCATTATAGGTTAAATTTATTATATCTTTTTCATCATCAACAAGTAATATTTTCTTATTAAAGTATGTTTCCATAGTAAAATCACTCCTAATAAAGAGTTATTATCTTTTATTTATCAATTCTTTAACTCTGTGTATTCTGCTTAAAGTATATTCAAATAATTAAATAAAATCAAGTATATATCAATTATAAATTAAATTATAGTTAATTGTAATTTTTCTCATATTAATTCAAACAATAAAATAAAAACTGAACAGAATTAGCAAAAATACTATATCCTTTTAGCAATATCAATAAGATTATGTTGTTGATATAATAACCTCATGAATTATATGTGTTATGCTAGCAAATTATATTTAGCATTTTCAACATATTGTTTACATATAGCCCACACTTTCTCTATTGTCTCTTTGTTATTGACATAAGGTGGATAAACCTCTGTGCTTGTAATGCTTTTTATAAATGATATTGAGTTATTAGCCATTTTAACAATCTTTCCTTGGTGATTTATTAGTTTTCCAGTAATACCTGTATAAACATTAGAAGTGCAAATCGAAAAGTAAGTCTCTCCAATAATTTCTGATTTTGGTATAATAATGTTTTGTAAAAATGCAAGTACTTTCCAATACGAATTAAATTTCTTAATTGTTTCTTTACTCATTTTTGTTGCTGGAACCATAATTGCATTTACACTTATATTATAAGGCTTGTATTCTTGTTTCATCATACTTGTAACCATAAGTAAAGCTATTTTGGAATCTCCATAAATTTTATAGGAATTATATTCTTTATCTTCTACAGTTTCACCACTTAAAACTCCAAAATTAATTTTTCTTCTTTCATCAAAAAAATGCTTTATATTTGTACTACATACATTTAGAATTTTAGGATTTTTTGATTTAGCAAGTACATCCAATAATAAATCGGTCATAAGAACTGGCCCAAATAGATTGGTAGCAAATGTTAATTCTATACCATCAATACTTTGTTGAAAGTTTTTTTCTCCATGTTTAAAATGTCCAGCATTATGGATTAAGATATCCAATACACCGTATTTTTTCTTATATGTCTCACAAAAACTACAAATGGATTGCCTCGATGAAATATCCAGTTGAAGCAAATCCACATTAATATTTTTAGTTTTGGCTATGATTTCCTGACACACGGGTTCACTAATCTGAATATTACGACATGCCATTATAACTCTATAACCCTCTGATGCAAACTTAAATGCTGCTGCCTTTCCTATTCCTGAATTAGCTCCTGTTATTATTACAGTTCCTTTCATGTTAGCTACCCCCTTTTTCTTGATTCTGACTATTGTTTAGGTACTCATTAATTAGCTTCTTATTTAAATTTTCAAACCATGCTATTTCAAAATTTGTCCTATCAATTCCAAACTGCAAGGTCAATAACTCAAAATCAATTATATCTTTAATATCTCTTTGAATGTTGGAATGTTCAGTATCTTGTAAAAAGTGATTAAACTGTTCTTGATTTTCTTCTATATAGGCAATGTACTGTAATTTTGCAACATCGATGTCTTGTCTTTTGATATTCTCCAACTGCTCTCTTTCCTTTTTGAGGTCAACAATATAAGATTCAATTAGTGACAATCTTTTTTGTGTTGGAACAAAGCCCATAAAAAATAATTTGCTTAACTCCATATCCTTTACTTTCCCTGCTACCATAGAGGTCTGTACCCATTCTAAAAAACATGCTTTTCCTTTATCTGTTAGTACATAAAATTTCTTATTGACACTATTTTCAACAAACTCTTCATACACTATCATCTTCTTTTCAAGTAGCTTTTTTATTGCTGCTTGAATACTTCCCATACTGTTGCTACACATAGAAGCAAAATTCATTTCTATAACACTTCTCAGTTCATAAATTGTCAACTTCTTAAGTATAAGTAATCCCAAAATAATTTTATCCATTTTATTTACTCTCCTTTTATATTACTAATAGTAACATTCCTAATAGATAAAATCAAGCACTAGAAAACTAAAGTAACAGCTTCAAAATCACAGTAATAATATTTTGGGAACTTTAGAAAATTAATTTTATATAGACTTTATGATATTGATAAGAAAACAACTATAGTTTTAAAGATAAGGTGTGGAATATTTTAGGATAAC
Source organism: Clostridioides sp. ZZV14-6154 (assembly GCF_020657785.1). NCBI lineage: Bacteria > Bacillati > Bacillota > Clostridia > Peptostreptococcales > Peptostreptococcaceae > Clostridioides > Clostridioides sp. ZZV14-6154. The sequence continues at coordinate 186,991 of NZ_JAGWCY010000003.1, forward strand.
TGATTAAATACTTGTATCATTCTGACATATGTACAAGTCTTAACATTTCATATTATAAGAACAATCTTCTGTTTATAATTGACTTTAATTAAAAAGTATTATAAGATATAAACAGAACAATATTCTGTTTGTTTAAATAAGGAGGTAAGTTTATGGCAAGAAAACCTGTTTTAGAAGGAGGAAAAAGAGAGGAAATACTAGATGCTGCTATTCGATTATTTTTAAAATATGGGTATGAAAGCACTTCTGTTCGCATGATATTAAATGAAGTTAATGGAGAAGTTGGAATGTTTTATCATTATTTTAGTTCTAAACAAGAACTATTTGATAAGTCCTTAGAGCATTTTATGAAGAAACAAAGTGAAAACTTTGCACAACTACTAATTCAAAATGAAGACACTTTATCATTTTATGAAATAATTAATAGAATACTAGATTACTACGAACAGAGCATTTCACAATTTCACAAATTAGTTGATAATAAAGTCCATTGGACTATATTGTATGCCTTACATGGTATCACCATAAAGACTATGCTACCTACAATAAAATCTTTTATTGAATTAGTATATTTAAAAACAGAAAATGATAATGTGCTGGATTTGGATTTTTTAACACAATATACCTTGAATGGAATAAGTGGCTTGTTACATAGTGAACGTTTCCCAAAATTAAATAAAAGTGAACAACATACAATTATTTCTGAATTTTTAGGTAGAACGTTAAAAGTTCCACCTCTTATATTTACAATGAATACATGATAAAAACACTTTAAGGAGGTTAGATTATGAAAATTTTATTTATAAATTTACCTTTCTCTGGACATGTATACCCTACCCTTGGGTTAGTGGAAAAATTAGTGCATAGAGGTAATTCTGTAACATACTTACTAACTGAAGAATGGAAAGATAAAGTCTTAGAAATGGGAGCTGATTTCATTTGTTATGAAGATAGCAAAAAATTTTCTATTCAAATGAAAAATGCCTATCAAATATCTATAAAAGTAGCACATGAATTTGACTTAATTATTTATGAACATCTTTTCTTTTTAGGAAAGCATATAGCAGAAAGATTTAATAAACCTGTTATTAGAGTTATTACGTCACCAGCTACTAATGAAATTCTGATGAAAGAATTTATTAACTCTGGTGGAACATTAAGAGTATTTCGTTTCAAATGGGTGTGTCGTAGATGGACTAAAAAAGTATCAAACGGAGTTAAGTTAAAGACTGATTCCTGGTTAAAAGAAATTACTGAAAATCCTCCAGAACTTAATCTTGTATATACTACAAAAAGATTTCAACCATGTGCAGAAGATTTTTCAGAAAAGAAGTTTAAATTTCTTGGTACTTCTATTTACCATCGCAATAAAAAGAATGAGTTTCTATTGCCAGAATTGAAAAATAATTTAGTTTATATTTCTCTAGGTACAATTGTAAATAAAGCAATGTCATTTTATAAAAAATGTATCACTGCGTTTAAAGATGAAAATGTAACTGTCATTATGTCTGTTGGTAATTCGATAAATATATCAGAATTAGGTGAGATACCAAAGAATTTTTATATTTACTCCTTTGTCCCACAACTTGAAATATTAGAAAAAGCAAATGTTTTTATCACTCATGGTGGCTTAAATAGTGTTATGGAATCTCTTTATTTTGGAGTTCCTATGGTGGTTATTCCGTTTATGGCAGATCAACCAACTAATGCCCAGCAAGTTGAACGCTTAAATTTAGGAAAAAAGATTTCGCACAAACACATTACAAGTGATATTCTTAAAAAGTCTACTCTAACTGTTCTTAATGATTCGACCATAACTCAAAGTATATTGCTTATGCAAAAAGAAATTAGAAATGCAGGCGGTAATGAATTTGGTGCTGATTTGATTATTCAGTATATGGATAACAAAATGATAAAATAAAGTTAAAATTGTACTGCTGTTAAGAAAAGATTTGTAAATGAAGGAATGAATCCAAAAGAAAAAAACAATAAAAGCCCATAAATAAATGAAAAAGCATTACTTATGGGCTAAATGATATACAGTCAAAAAAGATATATGTTAATTATATTTATTATTGTATTTATATATAGTTATACTTATTATTATATCTATATATAAAACTAACTGTTAAAAATAAGGTTAAAAACTCAGCAATTGGCACTGCTAACCATATTCCATCTATATTCAATACATTTGGTAATGTCAACAAACCTATAGTTATAAAACCAAATGTACGTAAAAAAGATAGTATTGCAGATATCTTTCCATTTGATAATGCTGTAAACATAGATGATGTAAAAATATTGTATCCACAAAAAAGGAAACTAAAAGAAAATATATAGAATCCAGACCTTGTAATCTCATAAACGTTGCTTCCTTTTTGAGAAAAAACCTCTACAATAGTTGGTGAACATACCATAGAAAACACAAATACCAGTAATGAAGCCACTGAGATAAATAATATACAAATTTTAAAAATGTATTTTAACTGGATATTATTTCTACTTCCATAATTATAGCTTATTATTGGAGCAACTCCCATTGAAAAACCAATATAAAGTGAGGTTAAAAGAAACTGAGAATAAATAATTATTGTAATAGCTGCAACTCCATCCTCACCAATCAATCTCATCATCATAATATTAAATAAAAAAGTAGTAACTGCTGTTGATAATTGACCCACCATCTCAGAAGAACCATTAAAACAAATCTCAAATAATACTTTTTTATCTAATTTAGGTATGCAAAATCTAAGTACCCCTTTATTTTTCGAAAAGAAAACTATACCTGCAATAGTTGGGATTAAATATCCTATACCAGTTGCAAGTGCCGCTCCACCAATACCCATTTGTAGTGGTACAATAAACACATAATCTAGAATTATATTAGTGCATCCCGCTCCAAGCACTAACCATAATCCAAATTGAGGTTTACCAGCTGTTACAAATAGACTTTGAAATAATACCTGTAATATATTAGCAGAAGCAAAAATCAAGATAATAAAAAGATACGAACGACAATATTGAATCAAAATATCACTTGCTCCTAGCCATATAATAATATTGTCCATAAATATAAGACCTATACTGGTAATTAATATTCCAATTATAGCTCCAGATAATATAGTCAAAGTAAAAATTTTCTTTGCTCCATCCGTATCATCATTCCCCATCTTGCAAGCTACAATAGCACTTCCTCCAGTAGCAAGCATAGTTCCAAGTCCAACAATAATATTAATAATAGGACAGACAATATTAATTGCGGATAAAGCATTTGTATCTACAAATCTAGATACAAATATAGTATCTACAATCGTATATAGTCCCATAAAAATCATCATGAATATAGTAGGAAATGCAAATTTTAATAAAGAAAATAAATTAAATCTCTGCGCAAGTAAATTATCCTTCACATAAATATTATCTTCTTTTTGATTTTTAGAATATAATATATCACTCATTAACATCATTATTCTGTATATTAATTCTATTTAAAATAATACTTAAATTATTATGCATTTACGAACCTCCTCTCTGCATAAAAATTATATCTAATTATTTAAATAGAGTTTTAATATATCTTGCTATTATGACGCCATATACGATAAGGATAATTTCTTAATCTTTAATCTAATTATTTTGAGTCTTTGAGTCAATACTGATGTAAATTTTAGTTTCTATCGTCTAGTATCATATGAAACAGATTTATGAATAAGTACTTCTATAATACTACTAATATCTATTTTCAACTCTTTAGATAATATATGTATTATTACTTCTTCAATGGCTGAGATACTTGCTACAACACAAACTATACTTCCAAGTAAATTTATATTCATAATGTTATAAAATAAAGGTAAACAAAATAACATAAACCCAGATAATTTATTTCCATATGTATGTAATATAGCAAATGTATTGTATTTACGAATCACCACAATTATTGATGTAATTCGAATAAGGACAATTATTAATATCCATAATACTATATACTTTGAAATATTTATTACTGGAAGCATAATAATAAACATTGATATTACTAAACATATATCAGCTATACTATCAAGCCTTGAACCAAACTTACTTCTCATATTCATTTTTCTAGCTATATATCCATCAAGAAAATCACTTACTCCACACATAATATAGACTGTAAAAAATAAAGAAGAAAACATATCTATTTTGAGCAAAGCTATTGATAAAATAATTCTAAGTATAGTAATAATATTTGCTATATTTTTCATTCCTTGTCACCTCAAAACTGATAACTTATTAACTACTTGCACTTTTATAATGTTTCATTCCTAGTTTCCAAAATCTCCACATAAATACTGTAAAAACAAATACAATACCAATTGAGTAGATTAACCCTTTTATTTTTAATGTCCCAGACAAAATTTGAGTTGGGATTGTTGACATAATTCCATATGGCAAAATCAAATAAAATAGTAGTTTAAAAATACCTTCATAAATTACACCTGGAATTTTCATATTCATTGGTAGTAAATTACCTTCTAATCTCATTATAGCAGAGGATGATATAACAAAAAATGAAATTGTTCGAAATATAATACACACATCATAAAAAAGCAATGTCATCAATAAAACCATACATATATATGCTATTATCATAATAAAAGTTATTTCTGAATTTAATTCAGATATTCCATATACAACTATAAATACACTTGCCAAAATTAAAGGTGATGAACCAATATTAATATTCTCAAATGTCAATCTAAACAATGGGTCTATTGGCTTTGTAATATAATAATCTAATTCTCCTTCTTGAATTTTGCGTGGAATATCATAAATTCCAAAACAGAAAATGGTCATATTTATAGCATTTATTAATGAAAAAGTTCCTATAAATATTAGCATATCTCCACGCTGCCAACCTCCTATTGAATCTACATGAGAATAAATACCATTGAACATTAACAATTGTAATATAAATAATGAACTATCTACAAAAAATTCTCCAAAAAAATCAAATCTAAACACCATCATTTTTGATAATTTCATTTTTAGTAACATAAATATTATTTTAAAATTTTTTTTCATTATATCCCCACCCCATCAAATAGTATTCTCATCCTTTTATAGACAATTTTATTTAATATAAAAAAGAATAAGACCCATAATGCTATAATAATCAGTCCTTGCACTGCCTCATTACTATTTCTACCTATTAATAACATAGATGGTAAATAGGTTGTGTAATAAAATGGAAAGAACTTCATAATAGTTACTACAACTTCTGGTAAAAGTACAAGTGGTATCATTGTTCCTGTAACAAATTCAGTTATATTATCGATTATCATTCTAAAAAAACCAATCTCTAGAAATTTAAATGATAAAATTCCAATAAAGAAATGAAGCTGAATCATAAAAACAAGCCCTAAGAAAATCATCAAAATTGAAATTAAAATTTGTATTGGATTTGATGTAAAAGCAAAATCTATTTTAAATATAAAAATCCATACAAAAGCAGAAATTAGATTAAATACTAAGTAAAAAAAAGTCATTCCTAAATTTTTAGCAAAAAAATAATTTTGTGTATCAATCGGAATAATCATGTATTTTGAAAATGTACCCAACTTTACACGATTGCATATCTCCTCACTTGTACTTCTTGACATATCAATACCTGATAAAAATGAACTTATTATATAATAAGACAACATTGAATTAAATGTAAAGCCAGAAACTATGTCATTTTCACCAAAAATTGCCTTCCACAAAATATAAACAAATAAAATTTTTATAATAGTAAACATCATGTTAACTACTACATCAAACCTCCAAATAAGTTGTACTTTGAAATTAATTTTAGCTATTTCATAGTACTTTCTTATATTTTGTTTAAATTTATAAAACCATGATTGTCTTGAATATGCTTCATTATAGTTGTTCATAATACTCTTCACATCCTTCTTTGTATATTCGTTCTACAACATTCCCTATATCTTCTTCTTCAATTGTTACATCCTCAACATCATACTTATCAAAAATCCATTTAACAGTTTCATTCCCCTTTTCTTTTGGCACAATTACTGATGTTTTATGTTTTGTTTGCTCAATAATCTTACAGTCTTTTGGAAATAAAATTTTGGTTTCATCAGTAAAGCTAACTGTTATTTTCTTATATTTTTGAAAATGATTAAATAATTCATCTGTAGAGCCATCATATATTTTATGACTATTTTCTATGACAATACTTCGACTACAAAGGCTCTTAATATCTTCCATATAATGAGATGTAAGCATTATTGTAGTACCTTTTTTCTCATTTACTTCTTTCAGAAAATACCTAATTTGTTTTTGTGCCACTGCATCTAGACCTATTGTTGGTTCATCTAAAAATAAAATTTTAGGATTATGAAGAAGTGCTACAATAAGCTCCATTTTCATTCTTTCTCCTAAAGAAAGTATTCTAACTTGAACATTTAGATAATCAGATACTTCAAACAACTCTATAAAGTAATCCAAATTCTTTTTATACTCTTCATCAGATATATCATATAGTTCTTTAAACAATAGAAATGTATCTGCTGGTGTCAATTCAAAAAATAGCTGACTTTTTTGCCCCATAACAACAGCATATTGTTTTTTAAAATTATTTTCTAACTTATTTGGATAATAACCCATGATAGAAACTTTTCCAGATGATGGCGCAATAATTCCAGTCATCATCTTAACAAGAGTTGTTTTTCCAGCTCCATTTTGACCTATTAATCCGACAAATTCTCCTTCCTCTATTTTTAAATCAAGGGATGATATAGCTGTTTTTTCTGTATATTTTCTATTAAATAAAGATTTTATGCTTCCCATAAGTCCTGGCTCTTTCTCAAATCTTCTATAAGATTTAGTCAGTTCATTAAGTTCAATAATACTCATTTTTATTGCCTCCATATCTTGTATTTTCTACAAAAAAAGTCCACAGGTATTTATATCTGCCTTTTTATGTGGTATACATATTTACCTACACAAAAACAGAAAACTCCTGTGGACTAGAAAATTTAATCTTTTCTATTTCAACATAATTATATTCAAAATAACACTATGTAAAATTAATAAAGGTGTAGCAGATTAAAGCCCACTACACCACAATTTAACAAAGTAATATATAATAATATTATTATTTGTTGTCATATGTTAGTTATCTATAAAGGCAGAGCAAGACACAACAATTAAATGTATCAAAAATACACTTAAAAATTCTGATTAAACAGAATACATATGCGTCTCCAACTATTTATTTGTTGGTTACCATTATATATAACTCCGACATTAAGACACTCCTTTACTAATATTATTGTTGATATTCTATCATAAAACTTTTCTATGTTCAAGTATAATTTAAGATACTCATATATTTATCTTATTTATTTACAATTGAAATTTAATTTCATTAATTAGTTTAAGCAAAATTTAAAAATACAGTATTTATATTAGAAATAACACTCCTATACTCCCTTCTTCCAAAGTACACTATTATACAAATCAGATGCAATTTTTTTAATTTTATATTATAATATTGTCACAAGCTTCCAAACAAATAGTATTAACTAAAAGAATTATAAACTAAAAATCTTAAGGGGTTACTCTATGGAAAATAATACAGTACAAGAACAATTATGTGATTTATCAAAAAAAATCTGGCACATTTATACTTTAAATCCAGACGATGATGGCGTACAATTTATCATTTCTTTATTAGATGATAATTTTACATTGTTTGGAACAGGAAAGCATGAATTTTATACATCATTAGAAAACTTCATTATAAATCTTGAAAAAGACCAACAAGAATCAGAAGAAATAAATTTTAAAATTATAGATGAATGGTACTCATGTACTAAAGTTACAAATGAAACTTTTATAGTATATGGAACGCTATGGGTAATAGAAGAAGAGTACTTAGAAAAAGACATATATATAGAAATGGATACTAGATTTACTATGGTATACAAAGTTATAGATGGTAAAATCACACTGCTCCATGTACACCATTCTATTCCAAACTTTGAGCAAGCAAAAGATGAATACTATCCTAAAACAATAACTGAAAAAGCAAAGGAAGCTCTAGCTATGGCTCATGAGTTTAAGTTAAAATCAGAAAAAGACCTTATGACTGGATTATATAATCGTCATTTTTTTGAAGTACATATAAAAGAAATGCTAGAAACTACTTCATGTGGGTATTTTTATATTTTTGATTTAGATAATTTTAAGCAAATAAATGATATATTTGGCCATGTTAGAGGAGATGAAATATTAATACAATTTGCTAATATTTTGACTAAAGTGTTTGCCAATGATGCTATTATTGGAAGGCTTGGTGGAGATGAATTTGCTGTATTTGAATATATCAATCAGTCTAAGGAAGATGTTGAAAATAAGGCAAAAAAAGTTGCAAAGTTATGTTCTGATAGCAATTCTTGCTCTATAGGTATATCAAAACTAGAAAGTAATTTAGATACTTTTCAATCTTTATATAAACAATCTGATTATGCTCTATATTATACAAAACGAAACAACAAAGGAAATTTTAGTTGGTTTTAAGATTAAAGAATTTCAGATGTATAAAATAACCTCCTAACTGGTATGTTATTGCTTTATTCTATCTTTATTTAAACTGATACATCTATATAATTATACATCTATAGTAAGAATCCTATTGGTGATTACAACCACAAACGCCTTTTGTTAGATAAGTAAATGCAACAACTGCTTTTTAAGCATTATTTGATGTATTTGTAAATGGATACTAAAAGAACATAAAAAGTATCTAGACACAGAGCCGATAACTGCTACTACTCACAAGTTCATCGGCTCTGTGTCTGTTCCTCTAGCTCTCAGATAACTAAAACTTCAATAAATAAGTAGCTTTTCAATCCATCAACGAATGAATAAATAGGTAAAAATGACTACACTCAGGTTTGAATTATCTTATTTATTTTTTAAATATTTTTGAATTGTTTTATTTATTTTTGCAATGTTTTTGAATTTCTTTTCCTTTTCTGCCAAATAGTTGCCCTTATCTTCTGCAAAGACTGCTTCGGTTTTCAGCCTACGATAAGATTCCCACCTTTTAGGCGAAAGTTTACCCTGCTCAATGGCTGACCAAATAGCACAGCCTGGTTCTGAGGTATGGGTACAGTTGCGGAAACGACATTTTCCGAAATAAACTTCCACATCTGTAAAGCTTTTATCCAGTCCATTTGAAACATCCCACATTCCTAACTCTCGCATACCTGGTGTGTCAATAACTATACCCCCACCTGAGATTAGAAACAACTCCCTTCTAGTCGTGGCATGTCGCCCCTTATCATCATCTATGCGAATTTCCTTTGTATTCAGTCGTTCCTCACCCAACAGACAATTAATTAATGAAGACTTTCCAACTCCTGAGGAGCCAAGCAGAGCAACAGTACATCCAGGTTTGATATACTTGAAAATCTGTTGCCATCCATATGGCTCTATAGATGAGGTAACGACTACATCCACACCAAAAGCTACAGAATCAATTACCTGTAGCTTGCGAAGCAAGTTGTCACACAGGTCCGCTTTAGTGAGTATCACTACTGGAATAGCCCCACTTTCCCATGCTAGAGACAGATACCTCTCCAATCGATGAAGATTGAAATCCTTGTTCAATGACATGCACAGAAAAACAATGTCAATGTTAGCTGCAACCACCTGCTCCTCATTTGTCTTTCCAGAAGCCTTACGCACGAACAGGTTTTTTCTGCGGAGCACATGATGAATAATAGCATTACCATTTTTGTCAGTGCAACGATCCAACATAACGAAATCGCCAACAGCTGGAAAGTCAGATGGTATGGTAGCCTCAAAACGTAGTTTTCCTGAAACTTCTGCAAAAAGTTCACCATTTGCACAGATAGCCTGATATATACTCTTTTCCTGTGACACAATTCGTGCAAGGTACAAATCAGGATATTCGACAATCTGAGCAATAAAACTGTCGTTCAGACCATATTCTCTCAAATCAATCTGCTCTGTGCTCTTCATTTTTCTTCCTCCTTCTCCATGATTTCAGTGATTTTTTCCAAAGGGAAAGGTGGCTGTGCTAATGGCTTTAATGCAATCGACATTAATTTCATTGGATTGTCATCTGCTGCCACTCGGTTAGAACTAAGATGACCACAGCGTGCACAACGATGAATGATTGCCCACTCACCATTTTTTCTTACCCATACTCCAATGGGTTCCATATCACCATCACAATCTGCGGCACGGTCACCAGGAATAATATCCACATGAAGACTGTGTAGGCAATGAGGACAGTGATTTCTATGCTGTGTCCCAGAGCCTTCTGGAACTACAAGGCAACCACACTTTTTGCAAATAAAATTATCTAGACAAGTGTTATCCTGATAATAAGCTCGCTTTCTATTTGTATAATTCATTTTTAAATCCTCCATATCTTGCATTTTCCACAAAAAAAATCCACAGGTATTTATATCTGCCTTTTTATGTGGTATACATATTTACCTACACAAAAACAGAAAACTCCTGTGGACTAGAAAATTTAATCTTTTCTATTTCAACATAATTATATTCAAAATAGCACTATGTAAAATTAATAACGGTGTAGCAGATTAAAGCCCACTACACCATAATTTAACAAAGTAATATATAATAATATTATTATTTGTTGTCATATGTTAGTTATCTATAAAGGCAGAGTAAGACACAACAATTAAATGTATCAAAAATACACTTAAAAATTCTGATTAAACAGAATACATATGTGTCTCCAACTATTTATTTGTTGGTTACCATTATATATAACTCTGACATCAAGCAAGACACTCCTTTACTAATATTATTGCTGATATTTTACCACAAAATATTTTTATATTCAAGTATAATTTAATATACTCATATATTTAGGTTTGTCTAATTTCTTTATTCTATAGCATTTAGGGGTCTTTTCAAATCTAATATTCACTCAATATTAATTTTTTATATTAAGTATTTTTATATTTTTTCTTATGATAATAGATAGAGAAAATAAATATAATTCTATAAATTTGTTATTTTATAACAGTGTTCCAAAAATATAATACAAGTACTACTCATTTTATTCAATCCATTTTCTTCTATTGGAAAATGCCCTGCACCTTCAAGCATAGTAACCCTTTTATCGCCTGTTAATCTGTCAAAAAACAGTTTACTTAATGATATATCTGTCCAACAATCATTTTCAGGATGAACTAATAATACTGGACAATCATTAAAATTTTCTGGCTCTATACTAACAGAAGGGTTCAGCATCCCATATAAAAAAGAGATTGTTACCTTACTTCCAGAAGATTTTTTATCCTTGATAAGAATTTTAGCTAAGTTTTTATTATTTACAATTTTTTTCATATTGCCAACTAGTTTAATTGGTATCTTGAAATTGGGAAATAATTTATTTGCTATAGGTAAGCATTTTTTGCTTACTTTTCCTATGAGTGGTGAAATAGCTGTTTGTTCAATCATTATTGGAATACGTTGGTCTAAAAAGCAAGAAGCCATTAATGCATATATATTTTTACAATTACAGGCCACTTGATATGCTAAAAATCCGCCTGCACTTAGTCCAAATAATGATATTTTTTTACCTTTATCTTGAAAGTAGTTAACCAAAAAAGTTCCACAATCAACCCATGTATCATAAGTAGTTTCCAAAACACTTAATATTTCTGTATTCCCATAAAGTGGCAAATCAGGGCAAATCACTTCATATCCTGCTTCTACTAAGGGTAGAGAAAGACTTGAAAGCAATCGCCCATTCCCACCAACCCCATGAAATACAATAACAGTACCCTTGTGATTATCAACTTTATAGTGGTCAATATGAATGTTTATTCCTTCCCATTTTATAAAATATTCGTTAGGTAAATTTTTTTCTCTTAACTGATTATTTAAAGGTAAATATGGTTGAACTAATTTCCATTCTGTTTGATTGTAATAATATTGCATATTTTACTATGCTCCTCTCATTTTAATTAATGATATTTTATTTTTAGACAATATTGTTATATTTGTCCAATTAATCCCGTACAAAGTATGCGAAATATTTTAGAAAACTGCAAGTATGCTTCATATGAGTCCTCATACTCAATGAGTATGTATTTCATACAATCTATTAACATATTAATTATCATTTTAGAATAATGAAAATCTTCTATGTTTAAATGCCATTGTAAATGCTTACATAAATCATTAATAATTCTTTCTTTGTAAACTACTAAATTAGTGCTTTCTAACTTAAGAAGAATAATCATATTTTTATTTAGAAAATATTTAAATCCACTTTTTTCTAAAAAGTTGTTTAAATCCTCTAGATATAGTAAAGCTGATTCCTTTGTTAACACTTTATTTTCTTCTAAGCAAATGTGCTTTGATAGATTTTCCTCAACTACATTGATAGTTGGCATTATTATAAATTTCAAAAGTGCTTCCTTATTAGGATAGTAATTATACATATTTCCAATAGATGTATGAGCTTTTTTTGCTATAGTTCTCATAGAAGAATTTTCATAACCTTTTTTTAAAAATTCATTTGTTGCAACTTCTGCAATTTTCTTTTTTATTTCTTCTTTTTTTATCTGCATCTTTAGTAATCCTCCTAGAAATATCATACTTGCAGAGAATAATAATTACAATGTATGTTCATTATTAAAAAACAGAACTTTAATTTTGTTCATTATTGAATTATGAAATAGAAAAAAGGCTCCCTAAAGAGCCTTTCCTGTTTTTATTGTTTAAATCTTAATATAAACGTTACTATTGCTTGATTATCTTAGCTACAGTTTCCACATGTGTAGAGTGTAAAAACTACTATGCTAGATTAGCCTATGATAGTTTTTAAAATTTTTAAATAACTAAGCTAATGGAAACTACTATACTATGCTACCCTCTATAGAATTTGTTATAAAAAACGATAGTTTTTAAAATGGTGGCAAATCGGTGGCAAAATACAGTTTGCCACCGATTTATTCATCATCTTTTAAATTTCTAAACTCTTCTTCTAACTTATCTAATTTCTCATCATCTAATTCTTCATCATCTTTACTATGTAATGCTGACATTAGACTTGATATTGAATTCTTATGTATATTCTTTAAAAATTCTTTCGTTTCAAACCTTAAATATTTTTTCTCTTTTACTAGTATATTGTAGTGTGTAAGTTTACCTATTTTCTCTGTACTTAAAAACTCCCTTCGCTCTAGCCTTTTTAAAACCGTGAATGTAGTTGATTCATTCCATTCGTATTTTTCTTCCATTGCGGCAACTAATTCTCTAGATGTTAATGCTTTGTTAGCTTCCCAAATATATCTCATAACTTTTAATTCCGCTTCTGGTAATTTACTAATTTTCATAGTACACACCTCCTTGTCGATTTATGTATAAATAAATTCTATAACAATAAAGTTTTACAAACAAGAGAATTACACCAAATATTTCCATCCAATTTTTACCAAATCATTCTTTTAAGTTTTTATAGTACTCTTCTAATGAGTCTAACTTCTCTTTACTTACATTTTTATGTGTAGTAGTAAGAGAACGTATTATTTTTCTGTTTTTGCTAGATTTTAGTACCTTTTTCTTAAAAGCATAATATTCTTTGTTATCTATTATTATTTTATAATGAGATTGAAATTTTATAATATCTCTAGCCAAATAACCTTTGTCAACTAGCCTTTTTAGTAGTATTTTTATTGTACTTTTATGCCACCCATACATCTGTTTTATATCAGTTACAATTTCTTTTTTAGACATTATAGAATCTTTTTTCCATAAATACTCCATAACTATTAATTCTGCTCTTAATAATTTTTCTATTAATATTTCTTCTTTCATCTTATGTCGCTCCCTCATTCAGTCTAACTTAAACTAATAATAGGAGCTTTTTAGCACAAAAACTACAGGTAAAATTTACCATATATTCTACTGTTTTAGTTTGTTTTCTTAGAAGAAAAATAACTTTCATATCTATAAATTTATTCAATTTTCAAACAATCTTGTTGAATAATAACTAATTCTATTGTATTATTTTAGTTGTAGAATAAAACTAAATTGGCAAAACTAGAGAAATTTAGTGACGCAAAGCTATAGGGACTAACGCTTATAAAATAAACTATGAGTTATGTCAGCCAGTTGCCAAAAAGATATTGTTCTTTTTGTTTTTATGAAAGTTTTTTAGGGGGATAATAATATATATGTTTAGAGATAAAATAGATAGATGTACACATATGTTGACTGCTTATATTGGTAGTTCATATGATTATTGTGATTTTATAGATACACAGCTAGATGATTTTATATTAGAGTACGGAAAAAATGTAGTAGAGCCTTGTTTGCACCAAGTTATGGTATTGGTAAGTAAGTATAATTAAATAAAATTTATTTTCTAGAAGAACCCTTTTTAGTTTTATCTACATTTAAATAGTATTGATAATTATATTGATATGACTGTAGTTTTCTTTATTTTGACACAGCACTTATATCTTTTCTAACAAGAAATATCATTTTAAATCATTTACAAGAATTATAAAATAATAGTATTCTTATCATTGAAAGTGATTTTTTTGTCTATATATGGTAAAATGTAGAAAATAGAAATCAATAAAACAAAAAAATTTACATATTATTTATTTTATACGGAGGTGAAATAAATGAAAAATAAAAAAGGGTTTACTTTAGTGGAATTATTAGTAGTAATTGCTATAATAGGAATATTGGCGATAGTAGCACTTCCAGCATTATTTAAAAATATAGAAAAAGCAAAGATAGCTAAACTTGAATCTGATATAAGTGCAATAAAAAGTGCGTCCCTTAGCTACTATGCTGATGAATCAAAATTCACTGATGGAAACAGCATATCATGGTCCAAAAAAGATGGAAAAATAATTATAAATGGAGGTCTTAAAGATGACCCATTAACAGATAAGATAGAGGGTCTAGGAATGCCTTACAATGGTTCGTACGTTTTATCATCTTCTGGTGGTCATGAAGGACACTTAGAATTACTTATAGTTCCAGATGGAGAAATAAGCAAAAGTGGTACAGATAAATTAGAAGACGATTATGGAAATTCAATAGAAATATACAACAATCAGGGAAGAATAACTATTAAAATAACTTTCTTAAATGGTGATAAATCAAATACTTAATGACATTGATTTGATAATTACAGATGAAAAAACAATGTTGTTTGGAAAAATGAAAAAAGCACTCCCCACCAAGAGAATGCTTAATTAACTATAGAAGTGTATTGGTAGTACACTTCTATTTTTTTATTATATCATAAATTATTGGTAGTTTTAAGTGAAAATGGAACTAATACAATCGATTTTAAGATAGTTTGAATAACTTCGTTGAGTAATTGATGCCTTTATATAAATTGATGTAAATTAGAAATAAAAAAAGCACCTTTTTAGGATGCTTGAAGGCTAAGTAAATACCTTATAGGATTGAATATTTTTTATTATATCATCAATTTTATTTTTATTGGATAATTTTAGTTCATATTATTATATGTTATTTGAATGTTTATCCAAAATTATGTATTATAGCAAGAGATATTTCCATTAATTTTTCTTCCTTGAAATTAATCAATAAATGTGAATTTTTCACACTTATTTCTTCTAATATTCTTCTAAATGATTCTACATATGAAGTTGTAATAATACTCTCTATACGCTCTCTAAGACTTTCATCAGTTCTATCTGTATTCATAATAAAGGCTTGTTTGTTTGATACATTATCTACATTTACTTCTTCTCTATAAATATCTAAAGATGAAATATCAGAATGCTCATATTTACTTGCATGTGTGTAATAAGCTAAATATAATTCTATTCCTACTCCTCCTATGTCTCTTGCCAAGTCTGTAATATTTAATAAGTGTTTATTTGGTCTAAAATTTTCATTTTGAATATTTGCCTCAATTTGGCCAATAGTTCTATTAATGTTATTTTCATTAATATCTAATAATTTACCTTCTTCGTGAAATTTTTTCATAAGATTTCTATTTAAAATATCTTTAACTTTTTTCCAATATTTTCGTTCTGCTAATAATGGCTGTATTTGATATTCTTTTAATCTAGATTTATCTTCATTGTCATTTAATAAATATTCTATTAAAAAATAATTATTAAGAACTGACCTTGCTAATATATATGCTTCTTCACACATATTATTATCTAATAATAATATTGTGCTTTCTATTAAATTATGTTGCTTTGCATATAATGTCATAACTTCTCTCAGATACTCATACTCTGAAAATATTACATGCGGACTCCCATTTTTTATTAAATTTTCTTCTACACTAGGCATTATATTTCTTATAAGTTTTATTTTATTCATCAATAATTCTCCTTTAGTTTTATTTTATATAATTATAATACTACATAAAAATTTAGATTTCATTTATTTATTCCTTAAATATTAACATTTCATATTTTCTTATATTGCTACTTTAAAATCGTTCGACAAATTGCTGATATAAACTCTTAAGTATGCTATAAATTAAAGTATATTATATATGAATTTATGGGGGATTTTATGAATTTGATAAGTTGGAATCAAAATAGAAAATTAAAAAAACGTTTTAAAGGAAATAAGAAAAATATAAAAAAATACCATGAATATTATATAAAAATATATAATCATTATAATGAAATTGAAACTGTAGATAGCATTCGAAAGATAGAAATCGAGCAGACTAGAATTCGAGGACAATTAGAAAAAAATAATAATCCTGGTAATGCATTGTATATAGCTCTAATTGCAATAGTTTTTTCGTTATTATATAATCTTTCATCTAATATTGTAGAATCATATTTATCTAACTTAGTATTTAATATCTTAAAAATTAAATGCCCTAATTTAGATTTACTTATTCAATTAATATGTATTATTATCTTTTTAGCCTATGTACAGTCTACTTCTTTAAGTATAGCCAAACCTTATCGAGATGATATACAATTTTATACTACTGCATTAGATGTATTAGAAGATATGAAAAAGAAAATACTTAGAGAAAGAAAGTATAAAAAAAGAAGGTAACAACTAACTCTAGTTGCTACCTTCTAATCTATCTATCAATAAAATCTAATGCTTTGTAAAGTGTGTCAAATCTATCATTGCCTTTTATCATAGTGTATTTTTCTTTAGTTATAGAACCTATCTTATTACATGCTCCACCACCTACAACATAAAGATTTTGCGTCTGGCCAGGTACATAATCTTTTATATCTCATACTCTACATTCTTCTTTCTTATAATTCCAACCAATAACCTCAGCTGGTATTCTGTCAACCTCTCCATCATAGACTATTGTGTATTTTATCATTTTATTCACTCCCCCACTACTTATATTCTTATTTAATATACCCTCAGCTATTAGCTTTGCAACTGTATTTTTATTTTTAATATAATAATCTGTATCTGCTTTACTATCTACAAAACATACTTCTATTAATATTGCAGGAGCTTTTGTATGACTAAGCCAGTAAAGCCCTCTTACATCCGATTTTGCACCTCTATTTTTAAATATTGTTGATAGTTTTTTGTTGACTCTTTCAGCATATACCTTACCATTATTAGTTTTGTATATTGTCTCTGTACCCATTGCGTTTAGTGTTGTTTTATTTGCGTTGAAATGGATTTGTACTGCTAAGTCTATATCTTGTTTATTGGCTATTTGACATTGCTCTGCTAAGTAATTACTAGATTTATCTACTTTTCCAGTATATACAGTAGCTCCACCTTGTTTCAACCATTTTACAATTAAATCAGTTAAAATTCTGTTTTCTTTTCCTTCGTCTATATAGCCAGTTGCTCCTGTTCCTTTTCCACTTAATGTATGTCCTGGTACTATTGCTATTTTCATTATTTATCACCATCCTTCAACTGTTTGTAAACTTGATTTGCTCCTATGGCTACTCCCCAACATAAAATACCTTGCAAGATTGAAGTTGGTTTAAATCCTAACATCCATATTGAAAATGTTATACCTAATACAAGCAATATAACTGGAATATATTTATTATCTAACTGTTTGTATTTCTTAAATCCAAATCCTAATACATTAAGAGCAACTACCAATAAAAGTAATTGCTCAGGTATGAAACTTATTAAATTATCCATTTATTTTCCTCCAATTCTACTTATAATTTCATCTATTCTGTGATGTGCTTGTTTTGTGCTTGCCTCTATTTTTACAACTCTTTCACTTATATCCAAAAAACTAGCATTAAACTTAGCTACATCATGTTTTATATCTCTTACATTCTCACATAAAAAAGTTATTTGTTGTTCTAATTTTGTAGTTGTTTCTGTTTCGTCTTGTATTTTTCTGTTTGAGTTGTTTTTAAATGCTAAGTAGGATATTATAACTCCTGCTACTGCACATAATAGATTTATGCTTATTTCTTCCATATACCCTCCTTATTTCTTACATAAAAAAGAACTTAGAATTGTCTAAGCTCTTTTTATTTAATTCTATTTGTATACAAACACCTATACTTGTTTTAATATCTTCATTAATCCCAATAAGTATTTACCATACGAACATTATAAGAATAAACATCAGACTTCTTTCTGCTAGGCGAATTTGTATAACCTCCTTGTATAACAACTCTCACAGAATCATTTTCATAAGTTAAGCTAAGAGTTCCATCACCATCATAAAATATTCTATAACTATTCAAATCTTTAGTATCAGTTTTAACATACTTAACACTTTTATGAATACCTGTGCTCATATCTCCTGGTGTAGTATAGTGAATAAAAGTAACATCAACATAGATACAAGTGCTTCTGCGAGTAAATGATGATGATGGATGATACATTCGAAAATCAACTGTAAAAGTATTTGGAGTACCTTTGCTATTCACTTTTGCAATATAAGGGTCTGACAGTTTATTACTAGCACTTTCAAGTTGAGTAGTTAATGTACCTATAGTATTTTTAAATCCAGTTATATAACTTGATAATTCTTGATAAGTATTTTCTTTTGTTGCAGGTAAACCAATGGTAGTTGCAATTAATTCTTTTCCTTTATTGGCCTCTTGGAAAAAATAATCTGCACCATCAAAATAATCTTTTACCTTTTCAGATAATTCAACAAATGTATTGTTCAAACTTGCATCTATATCCTTTAATGCTAATACATTTACAATACTTCTTTTTCCACCTTTTAAACCCTCTTTCATTTCGCTAACTTTTGTTGCTATGTCTTGTAGACTGGCATCATCACCTAATGGCATTATATTCTTGCCTATACTTACAACTTTTTCTGCTGTAGCATTAGTATTGTCTGTAACAACTATTTTAAGAGTGTGTAGTGCATTATCTTCTAATGTGTAGTTAATTGTTTTTTCAAGAGTTAAATCTGTTGTAATAGTTTCTTTTAATATATCATCTATAAATATTTCTATTTTTGTTAATAGTGTAGGGTCTGTGTGGTCTGCCTTAAATATTGCTTGTGTGGAGTTATAAGAAGATACAGTTAAAAAAGGTAATGATTGTAGCAATTCTATTTTGCAATAACCATTTATATAAGCATTTGCACCACCATTTTCATACCAAGAATTTTCAAAATAGTACTCAGATGTAGGAGTGTATGCAACAGGTTTATAACTAGATTTAGTTAATATATATCCACTTCCACCTCCTGAACCTTCAACTCCACAAGCACCACCAAACCAACCACCTCCACCTCCACAAAGGAAAGTATTACTATCATGAAAATCGCCTCCTTTACCAAAAGTGCCACTATATTTATTTTCTAGGCCCCTTCCTCCATCGAATTGAGTTCCTCCAGATGAGAAATTTACAGAAGAATTATACTGAGAATTATCACCATTTGTTCCTCCTCCATTTCCAGGTTTGCAAGAAGCACTAGTACGAGAACCCCCACCACCTGCAACAATTATTCTAGACAATAAACTTTGTTCATCATCCCAAGTACCCCCAATAAGCCTTACATCTGTAGCACCACCACCCCAAAGAGAATATTTTTTTCCACTACCACTAGCAAAAGCACCTTTACCTCCACCATTAAAACCTGTTCTATTATCAATAGTAGTCGTTGAATCAGCTTCATACCATCCACTTTGCCCAACATATATATATAATTTAGTATCTTTTTTTAAAGTCAAAGTCCCATAAACACGTCCACCTTTAGGAGTATTATTTTGATAATGTAATGCTCCACCACATGCACCATAACAAGTAATTCTATACTTACCAGGTTTTAATGTAATACTTTGTTCACTTCCTGTATAATTAAATTCATAAACTGTTGCCATTTAATCCACCTCTTTCTTAATTTATGGTTTTATTATACCTAATTTTAAAACTATAAACGTCTACAAAGTGTGGATGAAGTGTAGGCAAAATGTAAATGAATTTATATATTTTTAGAAATAAAAAAGAACCTATTTTATTGGTTCTACTGGTACTTCTTCTTTATTTAATAAACCCGTTAATTCTAAATATTGTTCCTCTGTAATTCTATTTACTGCATAAAATACATCTATCTTCTGTTGTAAATCCTCTTTAGTACTATAGTTCTTTTGTTCTATCATTAATTTTAATAAGTTATACATATCATTTCCTCCTATAAATTGTTATTTAATCTTATATTTTCTACTTCAAAGGCTGTGTTTACTATCTCACTATCTCTATTTTTATTTTCTTCTTTTAACATACTTAGTTCTTCTTCTAATGCTTTTAATCTCTTTTGTTCATCTGTCAAAATGACTTCTATATTTTTTAAAACAGGTTCTTTTGTGATTGGATTTATTGATTCTATATATTGTTTACTATAGTCTATACTTCCAAACTCAACATCTAAGTAATGCAATTCTGTTATTATATCATGTTCTAATACATCACCTGTTGCTTCACCTGTTTGTAGCCATATTTTACCTGACTGGTCATATATTATTCTATTAGCTTTATTCATAATTTTTAATTCCTCCTATTCAAAAACAAACCATTTAACCCATGTTGTAGCTCCAGTTATTTCAGGATGGTCATCTTTAATAACATAAACATCAAAAGAATTATTAAACATAATATTAATTGAAACTCTAAAATGAACTGTAACTCCATTTATAATTTTAAAAAAACTTCCACATGATGGACTAGATTGACTCCATGTAGCATTTTTGTAATAGATTGCTGTATCTATATTTGAACTATTATGCTGCCCTATGAAAAAAATTATTAAGTTTGGCTCAAAATCAACTTGATGATGAAATCTTAATGCACTAGGGTCAATAATAGTATCTGTACCACTTGCCCATCTTTTTCTTTGGCTTAACTGATTAGTTAATTCTGTTATCCTATTTTGCAATTCCTGCACACTAGCATCTCCACTATCAAAACCCGCCTTAATTTTCTCTGATAACTCCACAAGTGTATTATTTAAACTTGCTTCTATATTCTTTAATGCTAAAGTATTTATAATACTTGTTTTACCACTTTTGAAACTTTCTCCAATCTCTGCTAACTTAGTTGATATATCTTGTAAATTAGCATTAGCTGGTAGTGGCATTATACTCTTACTTATAGTAACAACTTGCTCATAAGTCATGTTATTAATATCTGTAACAACTATTTTAAGTGTATGAAGTGCATTATCTTCAAGTGTATAGTTAATAGTTTTTTCTAAGTATAAATCTGTAGTAAAAGTTTCTTTTAATACATCATCTATAAAACATTCAATTTTAGATAGTTTATTTTCTTCTGTATGTCCTGCTGTAAAAATAGCCTGTTCTGATGTATAAGAATTGATAATGAGAAAAGGTAATCCTTGCAATAGCGTTATTTTAGCTTTTCCGTCTTCTCCTGCAATACCTCCACCTATAGTTGTAACAGTATTTTCTAGCCAATACTCTTTTGTAGGGATATATCCAGCTGGTTTGTAGCTATTTTCTGTTAAAACATAGCCACTTCCACCACCAGCACCACCACCACTTCCTCCACCATACCATCCTCCTCCACCTCCTCCTTGCTTTGAATATTCACCACTGGATATTCCGCTTCCTCCTTTCCCAAATGAACCATCAGTTCCGTTTATGCCTTTCCCTCCACCTGTATTTGTTCCTCCCTTGCTGTATTCGGTGGAACCACCGTTGCTACCTCCACCATCTCCACCTCTAGTTTCAAAAAAATTTCTTCCTCCACCTCCTGCGACAATTATTCTAGATAAAAGACTTTGCTCATTATCCCATTGCCCTCCAACGAGTCTAATATCAGTCGCTCCTCCTCCATGGCAATAAACGGTATTTTTATTACTGTCACTTTCGTGTATTAGCGCCTTTCCTCCTCCATTAAACGGGGTTGAATACAGACTATGTCGACCACTATATCCAGCATAAACATGTAAGGTAGTTTCTTTTTTTAATGTAAGTTCACCTTTGCTATATCCTCCTTTAGAACGTAAATTAGGGTCAGCTATGCTACTACCTCCACCGCCTGCTGCTCCCCAACATTCAAGTAAGTATTTGCCACGTGGCAAAGTAACAGTTTGACCACTATATCTACTAATAAAATCATAAACTTTAGCCATTTCAACATTCTCCTTTCTATATAGGTAACATATTATTTATTGTATTTATGTTAACCCCATTAAATCCTTCTATCTTTGCAACCACTTCATCTATTGCCCCTTGCACAGTAGTAGCAGTAAGATTGCTTGTTGCATTATTATAACTTGTTTTTTCTGCTGTTGTTTCTATGCTATCTACACTAGTTTTAACCTCATTTAATGCACTAACAAGACTAGTTTTATCTGTTGTAGTGAGTTGTGTTGTATCCCCTATTTTATTGTTTAACTCTGTTTTAGCAGTTTCTATGTTGCTTGTTAATTCTGTTTTGGTTGTATCAATTTTAGTGTCTAACTCTTGTATGTCTTTTAAAGTTGCTAAAATTACTGTTGGGTCTACTTTCAAATTTACACTTGAAGTATTAGAAACTACTAAAATAATTTTTATAACTAAGTCTTTTACACTCCCCGAGTCAGCAGTTGGTTTGTACGTTTCTGGATATTTAGATACTGCAATTAGTTGTTCTTTTGAATCAAATATCCCTACTTCTCTTATCATAAAGCCACCCACACTACCTGGGATTACAGTTTCTATTACTATCCAGTTTGGATTTTCTTCGTCTATCTTTACATTATTTATAGAACCTTCCCAAACTACGTTTTTTAGAGAAGTTTGTTCTTCCGTTGGATTATATTCTGCCCCTGCTCCGTCACCAAGCTGTAATTTAACTAAATCTACTTTATTGCCTAAAGCTGTTGCATTTGCAATAGATGCCTTTCCTATCGTTGTCAAAAGTGTATAATATTTTTGTTCTGCCAACCTATACCACCTCCTGTCTAGGATATAATGTTACTTTTTCCATACTTCTGTCATTACCTGTAGTTATAGTCAATTCTCCAAAAGAAGTTATATCAGTTGGACTGTAAGGATATATAGTAACTGTTTCACCTGTATTCATTGTAGAACCTGTAAACATGTTATTTTGATTAAATAAAATCATTTCAAATTTGTGTTCAAGATGACATGGTTTTATTTCTTCTATTTTCTTATCTAATTCTAAAATAGTGTTATAACTACAATTATTTGTTATAAAGCTAAGTGTAAAACTAAATAGATTACTAAATACTTCTACATCAACATTAGTCTTTGTATAAGCCTCTCCTATAGCTTTTATAACTTCTATAGTAGTTGTACCCTTACCACGCATTTTCGCTTTTATATTACTTCTTCTATCTTCTATACTTAAATCAAATCTATTTTTAATAGATAAAATATTTTCCCAGTAATCAAGTCCCCAGGTGGCTGTATCAACAAAGAATTGGTCAAAAGTATCGTCATACGTTTCTCTAAGCGTCTCCAGTTCTATGTCATAAGCTTCTTGTATTTTTCTAGTAATATCATTGTTATAAAAAGAAGGTAGCTTATCAATTAATTTCATTAAACCACCTCGCTAAATTCTAAAGTTGTCACACTTGGTACTTTGTCCTCTTCAAATACTATATTTTCAGCTTTATTATTTAAAATTAAGTTGCTAAAGTCATGTAGACCTTCAATAGATGCAAGTATTGCACTTACTTTAGTGTAAATTATTTCTTTATTAACATTTATTAAATAGCCATTAATGCTTTCTAAAAAACTTTCTTTTACAAAATCTAGTGTGTATCCTGCTTCTAGTTTTATAGTTGCACTTATGCTTATATTAAGTGGCGAAGGTGTTGCGACTGTTAATGTACATCCTATTGGCATTTCTGCCTCGATATGTTCTCTACATTTATTTATTATTTCTTCTTCAACAGACTGATTATTTTGACCAAATAAAAGAACTTTAACCGTTCCAGAACCATTCCATCTTGGATATACCTTTGCATTATATACACCATCAACCTCTAAAGCCCATTCTTCATAATGAGCCTTATTTCCACTTGTAGCTTGATTTTTCTGTATTTTATAGAATCTCTCTTTTAATTCCTCATCTGTTTCTATTTCTGTACCACCTTGAAATGCTAAATTATTATAAATTCTTGTTACTCCAGCTATTTCGTCTTGTAACTTAAATTCAGTACTTGCAGGCATATTATATCTAATACCAATTTCTAAAGCCTGTACAGGGCTTGTATTTTGTTCGATTTCCGAACTAATTTCTATATCTTTGATTACTACAAATAATAACTCATTGTAAGAAATTATTGTTCCGTTTGGAATAATTGTTCCAGTTTTTCCTTCAAATATTACCTCACCTATTGCCTCTGTTCCAAGTTTTCTATATACTCCAAACTCATTTACTCTCTTATCAAGAAAATCATCGAAGTTATCTTCTATAAAAGCTTTCTTATGAAGATATGAAAGTTCTATATAGAATTTTGCTAATTCACTATTAACAGGAGATATCATATCACTTAAAAAAGAGCCTTCGCCCTTATAAACATTTAGGTCTATATTGGATAGAGTTCTGTTTTTAACAACATCATATGTTTGACTACTATACATTAACTTCCACCTCCCCATAAATCGTTGAAATTTGTATATCTACACTTAGTAAATCATCTATGAATTTTGTATTTGCAACACTAACATCTAATATATATGGATTAACTAATAAAGACTCTTTTATATATCTACTAGCTTCACTTTCTGTAAGACCTTTACTATATTTCTGCCCTATTAGTTCAGATAATTCAGTTCCATAGCCCCAGCTATAAATTTCATGTTCATACCTATTGGTTTTAATACATTTGTACACCCAAACTTTAATAGCTTCATTTCCTTCAACAATCTTAAAATCTCCATTTTCTAAAACAGGCTCATCTTTTTCAAAATTCCAAGCCACTTCACGAAAAATCGGTAATTCTTCAGTTTTAGGTAAGATATAATCCTCTGGAACACCTATAAAAGGAAATATTGTACTCATTATAAGCTCACCAACTTACTTACAACAGCAAATTTATCACCTATTTTAAACATTATAACCATGTTATCTTCCTCAAAGGTATCTATAAATGGATTTTTTACTTTATGTTGGTGTTCTTGATTCGTTTCTGTGTTAAATGTTTCTATCTGTCTATCAAGCATCCAACTATCTATCAAAATATCTTCTTTTTCTAATATGATGCTATTTGTCTCTATTTTTAAATCTGGTAATTTACTTTTAATTTTTCCAATAAAAAAAGAAGGTTGATTGTGATATTTTCCTTCTTCTCTTATTATTCCTATAAATTCATTGATTGGATTAGCCATTATCTCACCATCCTTTTATAATACTCTCCTAGCTGTATTAAAATCTTTTCTACTACTTAATTTTCGTATTCTAACATTTTTTCCAGTTTCTGGAGCCTCAATAAATTCTCCATTTCCAATATAAAGTGCAACATGACTTATCGGATTTTTAAAGAATATTAAATCTCCTGCTTGTAGATTATTTTTTTCTACTTTCTTGCCTTTAGTTGCTTGTTGTCTTGATGTTCTTGGCAGATTAACATTAACTTTCTTAAAGCAATATACCATCAATCCCGAACAGTCAAAATTACTAGGTCCATTTCCACCCCATTTATAAGGCTTCCCTAGATGTTTTTTAGCTTCTGCTATTACTGTACCTGCTTTTCCTGTTGCATTTGTATATCCTGTACCATCACCTATAATTATAGTTCCTTTTCTTCTTCCAAATTTATTGCATTCTTCTTTACTAGACATTAATATATCTATTTTATATACTCCATTAACTACTTTAATAGCTCCTCCACGGTCTGTAACTGTATATGTTTTCCCGTCTATTTTTGTCCCTGCACATTTTGCTTGAATTTTTGTCTTAAATTTAAGCTGTGAAGGTGCAGCACAAGTGTTATTGCTAGGCACAAGTCTTTTGCCGTCCATGGCTTGGTAGTAGCCACCTTCCATTTGATTATTAGATGGATAATAAGCTGTAAATTCTGCTTTTACTTCTTTACCATTTAGTGTACCATCTCCAAAAGCTGAACTTTCTTCCTTCTGTTCGTCCTGTCCTGCTGACTTTTCATCCATAAGATTTTGAAAATTTAAATCTAAATCTATCTCGTAATTTCCACTACTGTCCCAATTATGTTTATCTGTGTCTATATAAAATAGCCCTGTAAGACCTGTGTAACTATCCTTAACTTTTACACCTCTACCAGTTATACAACTTACATCACCATAACCTTTCAGGCTGCAAGTCTGCTCTATTCCTTTAAATTCACTTTCTATATCTACAGTACTATTTTCTTGTTGCTGTATAACCTTTTGCATTATTACTCCAACGTCCTTAAAAATCTCATCATTGACCTTTTCACTTATCTTGTTGCCGTACTGGTCTACTACTAAGACCTTGTTTTTTACATTCTCCATGCTCTCTGAAAAGCTCGTGTTAATAAGATTAACCCCTTCTTCAAACATAACATTTAGTGTAATAGTCCCTTTTTCAATAACATTAAATTTATCTACACTAGACTCTATCATATACTTTTTTTTAGTTGTCTTACTAGCTTCTGTATATACACTCATTATAGTGTCATATCCAGTTACACCAATAAACATCTTAGTGTATTTAACATTAGTTTTAGGTATATTTCCAATTGCAAGTTTATTATCATTAAAGACTTGTTTTGCTATATCTTCAACCAACTTATCTTTAAAGTTATATGATACCTCGCTTTGAGTAAGTAAAAAACCCATATCTTTAGATACAAAACTAATACTATTGTTACTAGAGTCTTTAGACCTATTAATTATCATTCCTCGATAGATTTCTTTATCATCTACATAAAAACAAACTGTACTGGCTATAGGTATATTAATTTGCTGAAAGTTAATATCAGAAGCTGACTGTACTATAGAAAATTCTAATGTCCTTGATGGTGACTTATAATCACCACTCCAAGTTACTTTTTCAACTATATCAGTTATATCATAGATATTACCACTTTTTATGTGTACTTTTAGTTTTATGTTATTACTAATTATAAATCACCTCCAAGTTAAGGAATCATTAACACCCATCCATCTTTTATTAGGTCAGGATTTTTAATTAACTTTTTATTTGCATCATAAATTTTCTTCCACAAATCTCCATTTCCATAATATTTTTTTGCAAGTGACCAAAGACTATCGCCTTTACCTACTTTATGCGTCTTTTGTTTAGTGTCAAATCCTTTTGTCAAAGGAACATTTTTTGCAGAAGATAACTTTTCATCATTATTAGTATTTACTTTAGGTATCTGTATTCTTTTATACTCTTTTAAGTTTAAAGTGAAATATACATCTCTAGTCCCATCTTTCTCCTTGTAACTAAAGTCTGTTATTATACATTCAAAATTTATATTAGTCTCTGTAATGATAAATCTTAATATATATCCTTTTTCCATCCAATCTTTTAATAAAGCTACACAATCGTATGGCTTTGGAAATCCTGCATAATCACAAAAAGGATAGTTTTGGTTAGGAAAAAAACTAGATATATCTGTACTTCTAAGCCCTATCCCTCCAAATACTACTACCTCTCCTAGTTTAATGATGTTTGTTGTATTTACTATAGAATTTCCTTTTACTTCAAAAGATGATGGAAATATAGGAAATCTAAAAGCATTATCTGCTTGCCTAAGCCACATTTCCAATTACATCACTTCCTTTCTAAAATATTTTTGAAACTATACCGCAGTTTTCTTACCATAAATTCACCTTCTTTGATTTTTTGTATAAAAAAGCACCTACTCATTTGTAAGTGCTTTCCTTTATTTTATTTAAACAATGAAATTTGAGTAAAAAAATATCTACTCATTTATAGATATTTTATAAATTAATAACTTCATAATCAAGTTTTTATTTTTTAATAAAAATTTTTATTTTTTATTGACTATAAACAATATTTTTCCTAATTTGTGGTATAATAAAAGCAAGAAGAACTACAATCTATTTAAGACTAGAGTGGAGTTCGTAAATTAGTGTTTCTTTTTGAACTTAATCTTTAGTTCAAAACTAAAGTCACTCTGGCCGGAGTGGCTTTTTGCTTTTTTGATACATATACAAATTATGTAACCGATTAGACTAGCTGTTAAACTAGCTAATACGCTAATCAAAAAGTTATCCATACATATACACCTCCCTTCTACACATTGGGAGGATAATCTTTTGTATGAACTCCACTCTATAAATTGTAGATTACATCTTCTTGCTACAACTATTATAGCACATAATTCTTACATATTTTACCTATTTATTACTTTTTACATTATAATCACCTTCTTTCAATTAAAAAACACCTACCATAAGCAAGTGTTTTTTGATTATATAATTAATTTCTTATTTATACTTTGCTTGTTTACAATATATATCTACTATTTGTTTGAAAACATAAAAATCATGTTCATCTTCTTGTTTTAGAGTTTTTAGGTAAGAAATAAGATATTCTTTTTCATCATTACATACATTGTTTAGTAAATTATCTCCCATTACATTGCCTCCTTATATACAACATGGAAATTCTTCTTCTCACCTTGTATCTTAGCAGGTCTATTATTTTCCTCTATCCAATTTCTAACCTTATCTATTACACTCTTTGTATATTTATTTACAGTACCAGTCCAACTTCCATTAGTTTCCCAAACTCCTTTTACTTCATTTTCTTCTAAATCAATCTTTTTAATAATCTCACAAACAGCCATCTGAGCTGGTTTATTACTCTTAGAATATATTTTCAGTTTAGATGCTATTTGTTTTGTGTCAAAGTAATGTTCTTCTTCGTTTATCTCAATTGGTAAATCAATGCCTGCCTTTTTATATAATGTCTTAGCTGTTAATAGTTTAGATTTATTGTCAAAGCCTGCTCCATCTAATAACTCTTTTAACATAGATGTACTATTATAAGCTAACTGTAACTTTTCAATTTCGCTTGCTTTTTCTCTCAACTTCTCGGGATTAGCATTATTTGTTATGTATGCACCAGTTTGTCGAATAGCTGGAAGTACTTCATCACTTATCCAGTCTTGGAATTTCTCAGCTTCTTCTTTCTGAGATTTAAATATTAACTTGTATACTCCACTCTCTGTTAAGAACTTTTCACCTGCATTATTTAATTTTCGGATGTCCGTATCTAGGACAGCTGAATTTTTTAATAATATAGCTTGAGTATCATTCATTTTAGACAAATGATTTCTTATTGCACTATCACTTAGCTCTAAACATCTTCCACAATCATATGGATTAAATAAAACTTGCCCATTATATTCAAATATTTCAATCTCTTTTCCTTCAAAATTCATTAATTCATTCATAGTAAAATCCTCCTTGAAATTTTATTGTAAGAAGTACCTTACTATGATAAAATATTTCATAGAAGGTAACTTCTGGTGTAAGTAGTCCATTTTGCTTTGGTCGGCGGTTGGGCTACTTTTTATTTGTCTTTTAGTAGTTTTATACCTCTTCTAACTCCTTCGGCTTTGTCTATATCTTCTTTTTCACAGTATTTCTCTAGAATATTTTTAGATTCTTCATCCAATCTTATAGTTATTCTACTGCCTTTAGGATTATCTGTAGGTCTACCTATTTTTTTACTTGGCATATCTTCACCTCACTTTTGTCTGCCTTAATTATATTATATAGTTTCGGCAGACAAAAGTCAATCATATATCCAATTTTTTCTAATTATTTTACTCAACCGACCAATTTGGGCAAAACAAAAGCACTTACCAAAAGTAAGTGCTTTCTTTGTTTATTTAGTTTTTATCTACATTGTTAATGTAAAACATAAATTCAACTGTAATCAAGTTGGTTATAGTTGAATTTACTTAATATAAAATCCCTAGTTGCTTATAAATTGAATTAAGAGTACCTTTCTTTACATACCACTTAGTTAATATAAAATGGAGAACAACTATAAAAATCTATAGAGAAAATAAGAAATTTACATACCACTTAGTTAATATAAAACAAATTTGTTAGAAGGAATAACGAAAAATATTAAAAGCTTTACATACCACATAGTTAATATAAAACCAGTAGTAGATACTTTAAAATCGCTACCTCAAAAAGTAACTTTACATACCACATAGTTAATATAAAACTTGAACTGTACTTACTAACCAAACCCAAATTTTATTCTTTACATACCACATAGTTAATATAAAACTCTTTCTGTTGTTTTTCAATTTGATTCACGATTTCCTTTACATACCACATAGTTAATATAAAACTATACAGAAAGTAAGACATTTCATTGTTATAGTTCTTGCTTTACATACCACATAGTTAATATAAAACCTCAAAATAAACTTAGCATTTTCAATACTTACATATATACAACTATCTTAAATTTGCAGTTAGCGGGCAATAGTGCAATTGATAATACTTATCACATACTCTCAATGCTTTGCATTTCAACTGTTAAACCTTAATTTGTCACAAATATCGCTCACTGCAAAACTTCCTTATTTTTATTATACCATAAAAATGATACTTCAAATAATAATAGAATAATTTAAATAAAACAAAAGCACCTACTATAAAGGGATTATACTAAAAAGTAAGTGCTTCTTTTTTTCTATTTATCTTTGAATCCACATAGTTAATATAAAAAATCTCCTACTATAGTAGAAATAACATCCTTTGTGTAATTTACGCACCCTTTAGTTTATATTTAGGTAATCTTGTGTTTTACAAATTCAATAGTTCCTTTTTCTTAGCATCAAATTCTTCTTGTGTAATAGCCTCTATATCTAATAATTCTTTTAACTTTTTGATTCTCTCCAATGGGTCAGATTGATTTTTAGCTATTCCATCATCTATTGCAACTTCGTTTGATAAATTGATAGAATGCTTATAATTCTCTATATATCGTTTTATCTCTTTTGCATAGTTTTCTTCCCTTTTATTTCTAAAAATTATAGCATTTTCATCCTGGGTCATATTAAATATATCTATTTCTTTTTCTGGAAGTCCTGCAATTATAAATCTTATATAGCCAGAATAAACTTTTCCTACCTCTTTGATTTGAATTGATGTAATATTTTCTAACTTTATAGTTTTTTTAACAGAATGCCCAGCTAATTTATCAACAATACTTTTATATTCAATTATTAATAAATTGTTTTTTATTTCTATACTACACTTAAGAGCTGACTTAAAATCATATATTTTATTAGAAGATAAATCGGAAATACATTGTTTTTCTTTTACATCCTCTACATCTGTTAACTTTATTTTTTTTTCTACATATTCTTTTATTTCTTTAATTCGTTTTTCTTCATCTGCATTAGAAAAGGCAACTGCATTTTTACTCTGCAAAGCTTTAAAAGTATTAGTTTCTAATTTTTCTCCTTTTCTAGCAAACCTTATATACCCTTGTGTCATTCCATTCTCTTTAAAGTTTATAACTTCAATATCTTTATATTTTATAATTTCTTCATTCTTGCTTAGAACCCCTTGATTTCTAATTATAAGCTCATCTTCCATTAACTCTACTTCATATTTTCCAGCTGACTTAAAAGTATATTTGATACCCATTCATAGAATCCCCCTATTATACTAAATTATATTTATATTATATCATAAAATAATGGAAATATTATACTCCTCCAAGACGAGCTATGTGTATTTTTCTAACCAAAGCATCAGCTATTTTCTCTATATCAGCATCTTCTCTAACTATTATTGTATCTGCTAATTTAGCTATATTAAAACTTCCACTATTTTGTCCGCTTCTATATCGATTAGCTTCTTGCTTAGTCAAAACCATTTCACCTTGATGTAGTCTACGCACTTCATTATCTCTTTTTACTTCTCTAAGACCAAAGGCATTTCTTCCATCATCTTTACCATTACCCCCAGTTATGATTTTTTCAACAGTTTTTATAGTTGCTGTGAGAGGGTTATTTCTTACTTTATCAATTAAACCTTGCCACCAATCTTTTATACCATCAATTTTTTCCTTTACAGCTTTGGCTACATTAGTTATTGTGGTTTTTATAGCATTAAAAGCTTTATTCACTATAGTTCTCACAGTTTCAGACTTTTTATACAAAGTTACAAAACCAGCAACTAATCCAGCTATAGCTATTATAACCAATGCAATTGGATTTGCTGACATTGCTGCATTCAGTGCCCACTGTGCTGCAGTCACAACTCCCATTGCAACAGCAGAGCTAATCATAGCAATTTTTTGACTCACAAAAGCTATTACTTGTAATGTTATACTTGCTATAACTAATGCACCCTGAGCTACAAATTTCACTAAAGAGCCAACTAAATTTACTGCTATTGTTATTCCTGTTATAACTGCTTGCCCAGCTATTTGCATTAATGCGAATACAAACTTGGCTACAAATATCCCTGCTGTTGTTGCTGCTTGAATTCCAACTTTTATGAAGTTAGTTATTAAGTTTACCACAATGGCGGTTCCTGTTATAACCGCATTTGATGCTATACTAATTAATCCAAATACAAATTTACCTATGAATTTCCATCCTGCTATTACTGCTTCTACCCCAGATTTTATTATTGATGCAATAAATTTAGTAGTTAATGTTACACTTGTTATAGCTGCTTGACCAGCTACCTCCATCATGCCAAATACAAATTTTCCAGTAAGTTTAGCACCTGCTATTACTGCTTCTGCTCCTATTTTGATTAACGTTGGACCAAATATAGTTCCAAGAACAATTGCTACCTTTTTTATTGCATCTTCATTATCCTTTATTGTTTGTTTAAAATTCTTAAGTTTTTTTATTATTTTATCTACTTCTTTTTTAAAACTTTTAGAATGTTTATATGCATAAATACAAGCTCCTCCTAATGCAATAATCCCTAAAACTACTAAAGATGCAGGACTTGTTAAAAATTTAAGAGTAAATCCTAATTTGCCTAGCAATGGTACTATCTTTCCAGTAAATAACATAGTACTTCCTACAACGAAATTATATGCTCCAAAAGCTAATACAACTCCTGCAATAGTAGAAATAACATCCTTAGCTTCTGGGCTTAAATCCATAAACCACTTCGTTACTTTACTTATTTGCTCTGCTGCAATTTTCATTGCAGGTGCAAATACACTATTAATTTCTGCTCCAAATTCGCCCCAAAGTAGTTTTACACTATTCATAATAGTTTTAATTGAGCTACCAGCTGTAGCTATTTGTTTTGCTGTATTATCAACTGTTCCTCCACTATCTTTTATTATGTCAACATACTCTTGATAATCAAATCGTCCTTCTCTAATAGCTGCAACCATATCTGGTCCCGCTCTTTGACCAAAAGTTTTCATTGCCATTCCAGCAGCTTCTGCTGGGTCTTTACAAGATTTAATAGCTTCAACTGTTTTACTAAATTCTTTTGTGGCATTTTTACCTTCTGAACTCCATTTACCTATTGCTATTTTCATACCAGCTAGAGCAGTAGTTGTGTTAACTCCTTCAAGTTGCCATTTACCAAGTAAAGCAATGCTTTCATCAAAGCTAAGTCCAAGGTTTCTCATAGGAGCACCATATTGTACAAGAGTTGTTGCAAGTTCTTCCATAGATATGCCACTAGCCTGTGCCATAGTTGTTAATTTATCCATCGTGCTTGAATATTCTTTTGTATTAACCCCTGCATCCCTCATTGCTCTATTTACTAATTGAACTGCTCTAACTGCATCAATTTTATTAACTTTTGCAAATTTGATAAATTGTTTTGTACATTTCTCAGCTTCTGTACTTGTATAACCAAATCTTGTATTTACTTCACCTAAAGTTCCTCCTATTGCTTCAAAAGTAGCACCAGAAGTACTAGCAATGTTTTTAAATGATTTTTCTAATCCTTTTGCACCATCACCAGTAGCACCAGTTGCTATATACACTTCATTTAATCCAGCCTTTACTTCTCCATATGATTTATAAGCTTTTTTTCCTAAACCTAATATAGCAGTACCAAAAGCTGTCATACTTAGTGCACTCTCTTTCATCTTTTCAGAATAAGTCTTTAAACTATCTGACATCTTTTGAACTGCTCCATTAGTGTTTGAAAAAGACTGATTCATACCATTAGTGCTTGATTGTGTTGAATTTGAAGCCTTTGAAACTTCATCTATTGCTTTTCCTGTTGTTTTCATAGAGTCGCCATATGCTTTACTTGTGTCATTTGCAATTTTCATAGCATCTTTTGCACTATCAGTAACTTGTTTAACTTGCTTCATTTTATCCGAAAATTCATCTCTTAGTTTTATAATTGCTTGAAGCGTTTTATCAGCCAAATCATATGCCTCCTCTATTTATTATTTTTTCTAATACTTCATTTTTTTCTTTTATTTCTTTTTGTATCATATTATATATTATTTTTTTCTCACCAAATTTAATTTTTTTATATTCAGATGGTAATATTCCTTTATGCTTAAATACTAGGTACATAAGATTATAGTTACCATCTGATTCAATTAGTTTTTTATTTCTTCATCCATATCTTCATCTTTATTTGTTGTAATAGCACTTAATTCATCTATTGCATCTTTTAATGAATCCATTTCTCCTGCTAATAGTAATTTTTTTATCAATTCTTTTGGAGTTGGTGAACCAAAATGTTCTAATAAATCTTTATTTTTAAACATTGGGCATCCTTCTAATATAGTTAATATTTTAGTGGAATAAATCTTTACACTTTCAATATCACCTTGTTTTAATTCAACTGCCTTTTCTTGTATTGAACCTAGTTTTTCTGGGTCAATTGCTCTTATCTCAAATTCATAATTTCCACCTAACTTTTTACAATACATTTTATGTATTGCTGTTGGCATCTCTATTTCCCCTGCATCTAATGCTAATAATCTCTCAATTGTATTCATATAATATTCTCCTTTTCTTTAATGATATTCTACTGTATCTACAGGTCTCCAACCTGTAAACGTAAATGGACACTCTACTTCTCCAAGTTTATTAACTTCCCAATCAGCCAACGTTAAATCATCAAATGATACATTTTCGATTGCTATCTTTTCAGCTCCCCATGCGTCTGGGTCATCTAATTTAGTTATAAAAGTACATCTAGTATCTATTCCTTTTTGCATGTCAGATGACATTAAAATTAACATTCTAGATGTTGATTTATAAAGTGTCATAGAACCTTTACATGTAATACTTATTGTTTTTGTATCTATAACTGGTTGCCCTGCAATTGGAACTTCTTCTTTGTTCTTTTCTGCTTTTGCTTGAAAAGCCTTTACTTCTCCAACAAATTCATTGTTTAACCAAAGCTCGCCTTTACTTCCAGACATGACTCTACTTGCTATAAAATCGCTCATTTCCTCACCCCCTGTTAAATATCAAAATCTATATAAAAATCTTCCATCGCATCTATAGTTGTTGCTTTGCCTTTTAAAAATACTTTTGCACCTGTATTCGCTTTTTTAATATCAAGTTCTTTCATATTTGTAGTGTTAATACCATTTTCATTTAGAAATTTTCTTTGTTTTTCTATATCTATATCTAATGTATAATTTCTTTCGATTAATTCTTCTTTTGATATTTCATCTAAATAATTTAACAAGGTAATAAGCAACAAACATTTATTATCATAGCTATTTGCCACTTTCCCTGAATAACCATCTATTATAATTTTTTTTATATCATTGTGAATTAAATCCATTACATCTATCAATTTTATTTTCTTAAAACTTTCAGTCTGCCCTAGTTTTACTTGTTTAAGAGAATTAACCCCTCGTGCTATTCTTACAGCTCCACATTCTTTTATTAAAATTAACTCTCCATTGCCAATCTTAGTATTAGATGTATCTTTGTCTAATTTTGTTATGTCAGTTACCTCGGGCAATATAGCGTATGTTACTGATTGGCTCAGAGGTGTTCCTGCTATAAGCCCAGCTATTCTTGGTGTAAAATTTTCAGCTGGTATTTCAACCTTATCTATAGTTACATCTGTCGTATAATTTATTATGCCTTCGTTATCTGCATCACAGTTAGCTAAAACAGCCTTGACTTTACTTTTATAGTCATTTCTTCTTTTTATAATCCAGTTTTTTATACTTGTGTTTTCTGCTTCTGTAGCTTTTGGCATACATATATAATTAAAATCTACTGTTTCTAATAAACTTAGTCCATTTTCTAAAGTATCCTCTTCACCAATAACATATAAAATAACTTTATTAGGCGAAGTTACACCACCTATAAAAACTTGTTCTATATAGTTTTTATTTTCTTCTGATAACTCATTTGGAATTTCTGCTTTATCTATAAGCTCTATTATTCCTAATGATTTAGTATCTTTAAGTAAAATTGTTACTATTCCACGATTTGAACGTTCTACTAATGTTGAAATTACATGTTCAAAGACTATATTTATTTGCGGTAATCCCATTTATTTACCTCCTATATCAATGTTTATTTCTTGCATCATTTCATACTTTTCTTGTTCTATATCTGCATTATCAAAATAATTTATAGTTATTATATAATCTAGAAAATAATCTATTTCATCTTTTAAAATATTTGATTCTACATTTGACACATCTAAAACTCTATCTTTTATTTTTAAACCTCTTACAAATATTTTTTGCAACTTATATAAAACTTCATATAACTTTTTCTTTTTTTGCCTAGCTTGTTGAAAAAATTTTATAGATAGTAAAATACTTTTCTGATTTATAGTTGTGTTAATTGCTATTGTTTTATTAGGAAAAATCTGTACTAAAAAACAAGATTTCTTACAGTCTTGTATATTATAATCATCTACAAATATATCTTCATTGAAATTCTTACTTATCTCTAATGTAAAGGCATTTAATATATCTTCATATTTAAGCAACTAATCACCCCCAAATATTTTTTACGAATACATCAAACTCTTTATCTAAATCCTTTTCAACTTCTTCTACACTTCTTTTTAACATGTAAACAGGAGGTATAAACGATATACCCCCTGGTTTTGGTCTGTAGTTTTTAGATTTTCCAGTTCCTTGTCGAGTTCTATGGCCATATTCAACATTTGGTAAATATCCTTTTGGATTTTTAACTAGACGTACAAATTTATCTGTTTTTTCCATAGTCCAAGCTTCTCTTGACCCATCACTATTTTTTTTAGCTTTTGGATTTTCGAGCTTAACCCTACCTAATAGATTATTACCTGCATTATCTGCTATTTTTTCTATTTCTGCTGGTATATTTTTAATTATCTTATCAAAGTCTTTTGATATATCTTCAAATCCATCATTTGCCATCTTTAAATCCTCTCTTTCAATGTTATAGGTACTTGTAGGTGGCTATCATAATAAGAATACTCAGAAGCTATAAATGTCTTTATATCCCCATTTTTAAATGTTATCTCAAGTATATCTCCAGCTTTTAAATCTATATTAGGTCTACAATATAATTCATGTGTTATTACTATATTTGCTATCTCTGTATCTAATAAACTCGGTATAGTACCTTGACTCACTGCACAAGGTACATTTTCTGCAATTATTATACCTTGCTCATCATTTTCTGTAACTCCTGTTTCTTCATTTCTAAAACTCATACATCTTTTTATTGTCATTTTCTCAAAATAGGTATAAGCTAATATATCTGCATCTGTCATTACCACATCACCGTTTTTATAAACCTTTTTAATATTTTTTTATCATCATCATTTAAAGAGATACTATAAAGCTCATTAGTAGATTTAGCTTCAGAAACATTATAAGTAACAGAAAAACCCCCTCTTGATATAGATTTTACACCTCTATTTTCAGATACATCATCTGAGTTTTTATTTAATATAGTTTCTTTCAATATAACAACAACTTTATCTTCTATAAAACTTTCAAGAGCACTATTTAACTCTTTTAAATTACAATAATCTAGTATTAAATTAGTGTATTTATTTATATACAAGTTTATTTTTGAATCATATTTATCGTCTTCCAAATCTAATATGATTTTTATATTTTCTAACATATTCATCACCTTCTAAAATCGAATACTAGAATCAAATATTACTTAATTTTTCTATTAATTCATCTTTTTTTAATTTTGAATATCCTTCTATTCCAGCATCTTTAGCCATACTTTTTAATTCATTTGATGTATAGCTACTCAACGCTGGGAGTTGACGCTTCAACATATTTTACTACTACATTTGGTCTTAATAATTTTGCTCCTGCCACTTGTAAACCTCTTATTCCATCTGCAAAAGCATTCTCCAATCTCATAGCTTCCGTTTCATTTAATTGTGTTCCAAAACCTAAAGCTGTTTTATGAAGCGTTAATATCGCAAATTTCCCAGCGTTTAATTCTTCTGAAAAGATTAATTGAGTACCATTTATATTTGCACCTTCTATAATCCCGCTTTCTAAAATTTGATAATGTCTTGTAAATCTCTCATCCAAACATAAATCTTCTAATACTTCTGCATTTATAACACTAAATCTATTTATTTTATCAACCTTTTTCTTATTTAACAACGTATTTGATTTAACTATTAAATCATATGCTTTATCAGATGATTCTTTAGTTACAACTAATGTTGTTTTTAAACCTTCATCCAGCACTTCTTTATCCATAACAGATTGAGTTTGCGATGCTGCTTCTATTGTATGAGTATCTATTAATTCAGCGTTTGCTTGAACTCTATCAACGTCATCCAATTTAAAAGCCCAATATTTTTTTATGTTCATCTCCATCTCAATATCTGGTATATCTAAATCATCCCACACAACTTTACCTTCGTAGTCTTTTACCGCTACATTTGAAACACTACCAAATATAATTTTATTGCCTTTTATCTCAGTTGGTGGTGTTGTTATTAAACCCGCTATACTTCTTTCATAAAAATTTGCTAGCAATCTAGCTTCCCATATTGTAGGAATAAAATTTGCTACTGACATATTATCACCTTAACCCTTCTTTTATTTTTTAATTCCCTTTATCTTATCCCAATTCGCATTAATTTGTTCTGTTGTCATGTTCTTTAGCTCTTCCATAGTAAAACTGTCTCCACCTATAGTAGAAGTTTTAGGAGCACCTGCTGAGCTTCTTAGTCTTTCATTTACTTGTTTTTCAACCCATTCTTTCCCCCACTCTTGTAGATTTTTTATATTTTCAAGTATTTTTTCAGCATCTCCATCAGTACCAGCCATAACCATGTTGGTAAATTTAGTTGGCATTTCTCTACTCACTAAAACTTCTTTTGTGTTATTAGCAAGTCTCTCCTGCTCCAATTCTTTGTCTTTTTTAGCTGAATTAGCTTCTATTTCTTCTATCTTACTTCTCATTTGTTCTAATTGGTAAGCGGTTCTTTCTGCTTCATTCATTTTAGATAATTTAATACTTTCAAGTTCTTTTTCTTTTTCAGCTAATGTAGCTTTTAGTTTAGATTTTTCTTTACCTATTACTTTGTTTACCTTTTCTTGTGCCTTTTCTTCTATAAGAGCTTGTATATCTTCTTCACTAATAGTTTTGTTAACTTCTTGTTGTTCATTTGTTAAGTCACTTTTACTTGATGATTCGTTTATACTAGTCTCCACACTTTGTTCTGTAACTACATCTGGACTCTCTCCTGCAAGTAATTGCAAGTTCATTTTTATTTTTCCATTTTCAATATCTTTCACTTTTTTACCTCCTAAATTTGAGTAATGCCATGTATTTAAGTCTACATGTTTGACTTATCCTAGTCTTTTTTAATGTCTATAACTAGTAAAAAGACAAAATAAAAAAGCCCTATATAGGACTTGCTAAAACCAATATTATTATTCTTATTACAATTATTTATTGATATAGCTTCTATTTATGATAAATCCATTACTATTGTTCCATCTTCATCCCAATCGCTATTTAACATCTATATTATTTAATTCAGCCCACTCTTTAAAATTCATTTTGGCTGGAACTTCATACGTTTTACCATTGCCAATCCTTGCTGCTCTTGTAGCTCCTTCTCTAACTTGAGCTGGAATAGTTGTGCAGTTGCAATTAGTATGCATTGGAGGGAAGTTTTCTCCTACAACTGCATCTGTTATAGGAAATTCTTGCAAGTCTAACTCAACACAATCAGAGCAAGTATTATCTGCTAGATTAGCTAAATACTGATACATATCTACATTCGTTTCTTCATAACCTCGTCTACTTGCTTCATTTGCTATATAATTATTCTCTGTTTTAACTAATGACATAGCAAATTTAAAACTTGTATTTAATCTATCAGATATTCTTTTTGCAACTGCTGTATTGCCTTCTCCTCTTATAAACATTTGAGTCATTTCTGTTTTAAGTATCTCTTTTAATTTATCTCTATTTGACCAGATACTTTCAGAATAATTTTTTCCTGCCCATGGAAAAGACAATATGTTTTTAATTATACTATTATCTAATTTAGAAAAAGTTGTTCCTGTCCCAATATACTTTTGAACATCATATATAGTAGCATAATAATTTTCTTTAATAGAAGCTTTCAAAAGTTCTTCTACTTTTTTATGTTGGAATAAATAAACATTATTTATATTTTTATTTACTTGATAAAACAATTCCTCAAGTCTACTAATTCTAGACCTCATTGCTAAAACATTAAGCTCTAATAATAATCTTTCATCTCCTGTTTTCTCTATCTTTTTTATATAAGAAGCTATATCCATTCTCCAAAATTTATAGTCTTTTCCTGTTAATAACTTTTTTGCTTG
The DNA here is from genome assembly GCF_020657785.1 of Clostridioides sp. ZZV14-6154. Taxonomy (NCBI): domain Bacteria; kingdom Bacillati; phylum Bacillota; class Clostridia; order Peptostreptococcales; family Peptostreptococcaceae; genus Clostridioides; species Clostridioides sp. ZZV14-6154. The sequence goes on from NZ_JAGWCY010000003.1 coordinate 228,214, forward strand.
ATTATAGTTTATCTTATTATCTTCTGAGAATTTACTGTATAATCTAGCAATATTATTTTCAATTTCTCTTAGTGCAACATTATATTCTTGTTGCAATTCATACTTTATATTTTTAATATTTTTTAATTGAGCTTCTTTTCTCTGTTTTTCTCTACTTTTCCAGTATTCTATATTATTTTTCTTTGACATCTGTAGAACCTTCTCTATCTTCATTTTCTTTGATATCTACATTTTCTAAGTTATCTTTTTTATTTTTAATTTCATTTGATATTTTATTAAAGTCATAATCATCAAATAAACTATCTTTTTCTTTATCAATCTTTTCCATTTCCTCTTGAGGGTCTTGTATACTTGGAAATAGAGATATTATTGTTTCCTGGCTTAATATTCCAGTTAATTTTTGCATTATTTCGGCAGATTCGGCTTCATTACTTGGTTTATTTCTTGAAAATACAGGTTCTATATCTGTATATGAATATTCATTACCTTTTTTTATTTTAAGATAATCACATATCAGCTCTATCCTTCTCATTAACCCTTTTTTGAACTTAGCTTCTTTTATTCCTACTTTATTTTCAAGACTCATAAGTTTAAAAGCTAATGATACACCAGAAGCATTATTTGAAAAGCTCTCATCACTCATATTAGGTACACAAGAGAACTTATGAATATCATTGTCCAATCTATTTTTATAATTTTCTAAAGCTGTATCCTGAATATTTTTTATTAGATAATCAGCTTTGCCTTCCTCATTTATAAAATTTATTAGATATTTATCATTTAAATCTTTTTTATCTTCTTCATCAACTACACTTCCCGACACAACTAAAACAGCATGAGTAAACATCTCAAAGTCATTAGCTGTATCAGATTGAGTCTTATCATAAGCATCTATTAATTGTATTACTTTTTCAAAATCTCCATAAAGTTCATCATTATTTATATAGGTTACTATAGGGATATCACAAAAAAAACACTCTTTTTCATCATCCGATGTTAGAGTATTCCCATTTTTGGTATAGTATTCTATTTTGCCATTTAAAACTATGTTACCTTTATCATTTAGAATAGGTTTTCTATATACTTCAACCTTCGTTATCTCTTTAATAGTATTATTAACTAGTTCATTTTCATTATAATATCTTATAGCAAATACAATATCTTCTTCCAAAGTATTATCATACACAACTATTAACTCTCTAGGGTCTATAGCTTTAAATCTTATATTTAAATTTTCATCTAAGTACAAGACTTCATAGGCATATCCAAATATACTCTCATACTTAGCAAGAGTTGTGTTATTATCTGCTTCATCATTATATTTAAATATATCATTTAAAGTTTCTAAGGTAGTTTTATCGCTAGATGTATAACTAATTGGTTTACCTAAAAAATATCCTATCGCTACATCAGTTATATAAGAAGCATAAGAATGTGCCAATTTGTTTTGAGGTTTATTTTTAGTTTTGTATGACCTATTTAATATTTCGTTGTCATTATTATAGTATTTATACATTTTATTTAGTCTATTTTTTTCTTTTTTATGTTTTTCTATATATTCTAATATTACATATCCTGTTATTTTGGCGTCTTTATTTATTTTTAATTTCCTCATAAAAAACTCCTATATACCATATTTTTCTCTATCAAATTTAGTTCCTGTCTTTGAGTCAGTATAGATAGCATACCTAAGTGCATCTAATACATCATCCCACTTTTTAATGGGTTCTCCTGTGTTTTTATTCCAAGCATACATAAAAATTTCTTTTCTAAATAAATTAACATTGTCATAAACTACAAATAAAGTATTAGTTTTAATTCTTTTAGCTACAGCTTCAACGCCAGATAATACAGCTTTATCAGCATTAAAAGCTTTTATCCCATTTCTTTTAAATGCTGCTAAGTGTTCGGGTCTAGCACTATCACAATAAAACTTTATATTTCCATACTTCTCTTTTATATTCTTAGCTTTATCTATCCAGTAATCAATTTCCTTGTGTTGAGCTGAATGTTCTTCTAATAGATATAAATTACCTCTATCATCCTCACCAATTACAACAATAGCTCCAAAGTGTTCATATCCCCAGTCAACACCTGCAAAATATCTTACAAAATTAATATCATTTAATTTATCCTTAGAAATATAATGAATATCCTTATTAAAATCTTGATAAACTAATCCATCTGCTGACACCCATAAGCCATTTATATCTCTATCATAAAATACACCAGATGGAGTAGACTTCTTAATATTTTCTCTGTATCTTTCACTTAGAAATATATTATCATCTAGTTTATAATGAAAAGATTGAATAACCTTGCCATCTGTTTTATCTACAAAGTTAGTTTTTAACCAATGCTCTGGTTGGTCTGGGTTAGTATCTACAAGTATTCTAGCACCTTCTCCACTACATCTTGATTTTATTTCGTTAAATACTTCTTCATTTGCAACTGTACCTTCATTTATATATGCTCCAAACGAAGTCATACCTCTTATTCTTCCTAAATCATTCGTTTTTGAGTGTCCAAAACAACATATTTGAACTCCAAAAAGTACAAATCTATTATGTTTATCAAACTTAAATTCAATATCATACTTATTTGTAAGCTCACTTAGTACATTTCTTTGTAAAGCTCCTAAATCTGCTCCTGCTAGAATGTACTGAGGAAGCTTAATATCTAACTCATTAGCTATCTTTCTAACCCTTCTAAGTTCCAGTAAGAATAAATCATTGTCAATTATTGTTTTGCCAGTCCTTTTAGCACCATAATTAATTAGCATGAAGTAGTCATTATTCAAAGCAAAGTTAAGAACTTCAAGTTGTTTACTATGATATAATTCATCAATCATTTTTTATCACACTTTCAAGTTTATCAAAATATCTATCAAGCTTATCTTCTTTACTTTCTTGATTATTTATCTTTGATTTTAATACTTCTACCCTTGCTCTTTGTTCTTCTGTAGCCAAATTCCAATCCTTATGAATCATTTCATCATATTGCTTAATAAGACTTCTTAATTCACTCATAGCTCTACTTTGTGCATTAAGAAAAGATGCTTGCCTATCCCATGCAAATTGAAATTCATACTCTATCTTCTCTCCATTTTCTGTACTTTCCTGTTTCTTTAATTCCTTAATCATCTCTTCCTTATCTTTAACATACATTATCTTTTGTGCTCTTATTATTGCTGCATATTGAATTGTTATCTGTTCCCAAAGAATATCAAATTTATCTTTTATAGATATTTCTTGTATCAATTCTCTAGTTTCTTTGGGTAGATACTTTGAGAAGAAACCAAACTTTTCAGCATTTTTATTACCTGGTGGACCAGTAGCATTTTTATTACCTATGGGTGCACCCCTTTTATTTTTAGGTGCACCCTTCTTTTTCTCACTAGACCAATTGTATCTTTTTATCCATGACTTTAAAGTGTTTAAACTAATGTCATACTTTGCTGATATTTCCTTTTGTTTCATACCTTTTATGTAATCTTGTTTTACCTTTTCTTTGACATCTTGCACATCACCACCTCGTTTGTTTGTCGTTTTGGGAATAAAAAAAGAACTCTGATTAGAGTTCTTGAATTTTATATTAACTATACTTCATTAAGTTCCAATTTGAATCTTTCATTAAATATATCTTCTTTTCTAATTTTTAGAGATACATCTGACAAATCACCTATATTGATTAAATTTTTTCCTTCGTTAATCCTTTCGCTCATAAATACAACCCTAAATTCTTTTTGTTTTTCAAAACTATCATCTTTCCAAAACGCTCTTTTATAGGTATTAAAATCTTTAATCTTTTCAAGCTCATTAATCTTCGAGTTTGAATACCTTACACAGTCCATAATAACATCTATATTATTATTTTTACAACATTTATACATTCTTTCTTTAAAATTATTTTCATCTATTATAAGAGCATGTGTATATTTTTCAAAATCTTTCTTCAAACTTTGAATCTCTTCTTTAGAAAAAATTAATCCCTTTTTTTCTAATAGTTCATTCTTACTAATTCTCATTGTACAGAACATAGGAGTTTTTTTATCATATTCTGAAGATTCAAATCTAAGCTTACCTTTAGCACCCTTAAAAATTTCTTTAATGGACTTATCAAATATTTGTTTATCTATGTCGGTTTCAATATTATCAATTCTTTCAATATTTTTTATATTAATACCTACAATTTCCAAAGCCTGTTCATCTTTATCTCCTATACCTTTAATCTTACTTTGTTTTTCTAGTTCAATAAAATAATTAAAATTATTAGTATAAATATTTCCCAAAGCTAGACTATCTACATGTTTTTCTTCGGAAAATTTTATCAAAATATCTGATTCAAATTTTTTATGATTTCTTAAATTACCAATATACATTTTCTCATCCCCTCTAAAGTATAAAATTCAACTTCAAAGGTCAATATCCTTCAAAAACTATTCGACAACCACAAAATAATTCTAAATAATACTCTTATTTAATTTATTGTATAAAAAAAAGACCACCTATAAAAATAATCTAAATCTTATGTATTTTTATCTCTCATCTTTACACCACTTCTTACTGGTATCATCTTTTATATAAGTTCTAACTATTTCACCACAATCTAAACATAAGTCAGAATATATAGTAGATTGTATAGGAAGAGTTTTATTTATAACTTTATCTAACTTTCCATCTCCTACATACTTTAACCCAATAGTTTCAGCATATATACCTCCAGTTGTTAAAATACCTTTTTCTATATTTTCACTACCACAATTAGGACATTTCATATTTACACCTCCTAGTAATTATTTTCTTTTATATTACCATAATATATAAAAAAGAAGCATCTCAAATTGATTTCAATAATCATAAATGAGATACTCTATTTTAAGTATAATCTTCTAGAATTATTAGTTAAGAATGTTAGATTTAGTTCAGATGAATGGGGTATGAATTACATCTAACATATGGTGATATTGTTTAGGGATTTTTTATTTCTTACCCCAAATAACTATAACATGTTAATGTTAATCTTATGTTTACCATACAAAATACCATCTATAAAGATGACCTTTTAGTCTATTTTTTCATTGCACTAGTTATCCAATATCCAATACAATATGACATAAAATAATATGATAAATACAACGCCATTTCAGTACTATCAAATCTTAGATACATCATGATAGCAACTGAACCTAAAAGTGATATTAAAGCTGGAATTTTCCAATTTATTTGCTTTTTAGCACATATTATACCATTGACTAAAAATGTAACTGGTATATACAATACTACACCCGAAATAAGGATTCCTTTTATATCCATCTCACTTAATCCTAAATTATTAGTTATTATATTTTCAAATGATAGAACAAATATTATAATCATTGTTAATAATGGTAGCAATGCTCCTAATATATTTTTCTTCATAATTATCACTCCTAATTCATTTAGTACATTTTACCACAAACCTAACCTTTAAAATATAAAAGACTTAGAAGTTAATCTAAGCCTTTTTAATGGGAGATACATATATTATGTCGCAAGTTCTAAGAATCGAACTTAGATTAAACACCTGCACTTGCATGGTGAGTGAGGTTACCAAGCCCCACCCGATTTTTAGACTTCTGAATTAAGATACAAAATATAAAATTTTGCCCTCAATTTCTCTACTTTTAGTGTATCCGTTGATTAATATTTGAACATAGTTAGAATTGAACTAACAGCGTCCTCACGCCCTGCCTAGTCTGTTCACATAAAAGACTTTTTGTCGCTGACATCTAAGCCCTTTATAATAATAGAGCGTGCAATTTTGGCATCCTTTTTTATCTATAACATATTCGCAAATATATTATTACTTTCTCTATTATTGAATAGTGGCTAGGGCAATCCCTTAACCCTAGCCAAATATTAAGTTTTGAGAGGGAAATTTTTTCATTTCCACAATACTATTATCTCATGTCTAAAATTAAAAAAACGGCACATTTTCGGCAATTAGAATCAATAACTTAACTTAGTTTGTAATCTAACAATTCAAAAAGAGGTTCTTGCTCTATTAACGCTTTCTTCCCAAACAGTGCTATTGATATTGAATTTATAGCTTGATTAGCTCTCTCTCTTAGTTGTCTTTCTTCTAAATACACCTTATCAACTATCAAACTCCATTCTAAGCCTTCAATATATTTATAAGTTATAATTTGCTTGTGTATAGGTTTTAAATTTCTTATGGCTAAATCTATTGTAGATTTAATTATTTCTGCTTCATATAACTCTATTTCTTTTTCTGTTATTAAGTCTGATACATTAACAATAGCATCCTCAATTATGTTACTAGTTTTGTTTGTTTTTCCTGTTTTGACACTATCATAACTTATCCCTTTCATTAAATCTCCAACCGAATTATTTTTCAACATTTGTATTTCATTTTTCAATTTTATTATATTTGCACTTAATTGTTTATAATTAGAAAGTTGTTTCTTAGTTGCATTAAAAAACTCTTTTTTAGTTTTAGACATACTCACACACTCCTATCAATTATTTGTGTTATAATATTATTGATGATGACAGTTTTATATTTTTGACAAGTGGAGTGTGAAAGCACTCCTTTTTTCTTTCAATTTACCTATTGAAGGTTTTCCCCTTTAAAACGGAAAAGTCTATTCCTGTCTTAACTCACTATTGATAATTGACTATTCAAAAGTCTTATTTCTTCTTCAAACACTATAGGTAACTTATAATTGTTTACAATCTCTAATACTTTATCTAACTGACAACGCTTTATAGCCTTATAACTATCTACTCCAAACTCTCGTTTAATCTGATGGTATATATCACTGTATACTTTACCTCTTAAAGATTTATTTTTATAAGCCTTACTTCCATGTCCACCAAGCGATTTTGTTGCAACTCTCTTAACTTCTTTTACAATACACTCACACTCAACGTTAAAAAGTGGTGCATCATCCATAAAATTCTCTAATTTTTCATTGACACTCTCTATTTTAGTTTCTAAGACTTCTTGTTTCTTATCTAGCATAAATATAGCTTGTAACTCTTTTGATGCACTTAAAAGAGGATTATTTAACTCTTTTCTCATAGAGAAATATACATCAACTATTTTCTCGTATTGTTCCCAAGCTATATCATCTTCCAATATCTTTAGTAGTTTTGAATAACCTCTTTCAGATAACAAGTAAATATTTCTTGACTGATTAAAAGATTGTTTACTATATCCAACATCCTCGTAACCTAATCCTTTTGAAGGATTAGCCTTTAAATCTATAATGTCTATATTTGTTTTAAATCTCTTTATATTATTGTTAATTAACTCATTAATTTTGAATAATTCTCTTTTATGTATTTCAGCTATATCCTTTACTAGCATTGCTTTCTTACCTTTTCCAAATCCACCCTCAATGTCATGGAATTTCATTCCCTCGATTTCTAAAGTTCCAAGTACTGTTATTTCTTTATTTACGTTTTCATTCATAGTCTATCTCTCCTTTATCATTTGATATATTCTTTATTTAGCTTTTTCACATTTTTATGAAAAACTAAGTACATCTTGTAAGCTTCAGTATTTACTTCTTATTCTTTTTTGCGTCTCTTTTTTCTTATTCAATTCTTTATACTCTATCCAACCATCTACACCATATTTCTTACTCCTAGAAACCCATGTCAATTTTTCAGGAAAGTTATAATCAAATATCTTTCTTTTTATCTCTCCTTGCTGAGTTCCAAACCCTTTTACATCTATATATTCAACTTCTCCATTCCATTTATATATCGCAAAGTCAACTGTATATGTAATAGCTCTTTCAGAAACTCCAAACTTCTTAAATTTTGGTTGTAATTCAAATTTCTGTTGCAATCCAAAATCTTTAATTTCTCCTTTGGCTTTCTTGTCTTTAAGGTATAAATAGTATTCTGCTTCATCTTTGCTATCAAATTTAATTCCATCTATTATAGTTTTCTTATTATTGTATTTGCTCAATCAAATTCTCCTTTTATCTTTTAAAATTACTTATACTTATTAATATCATTTATAAATTCATAAACCTCATATATGCTATATCCAAGCTTCTTAAATCCTTTTACATATCTTCTTATGGAACTTGGTATACTTCTACCTACTCTACAATTCTCATATCCTTGCCATAAGTTTTCTTTTTCCTCTTGCTTCACCATTTGAAAAACTGCTTTTTGGAATTTAGTCATCATCTTTGCTCCTAGCCCTATTAGCTTTCTTCCTGCATTCCTTACAACAATAAATCTCCTTAGATTTTTCATCAATATAAAATAGTTTGCCACACCAACTGCATCTTCTTCGTTTCATGAAATCACTCCTTATAATTTATATAGGATTCAACTAACATTTCAGTCTCTCCACAAGTATCTTCTGTAAAATCTATTTGTCTCCCATTAAATTCTCTTATATAATCTGCTATATCATATATTCTTTGACACTTTTGTTCTATACAGTTACAAATATCATTTATATTTATTTCGTTTGGAATTTCAACTATAACTTCATGTTCTAAAGTCACTTTTTCCTCAAACTTAATTTTATATTTTTTCATTTTAAATACTCCTTTATTTCATTTTTGAGAGTCACAAAACACTTCAACAATAATTTATACTAAAAGACATTTTGCAACTCTCTAAACTGTTTTAATTAGATATTTCTTCTATTCAAATATAAGTTTTTCGCTATCAAGCCACTTTTTAATACCATCTTCACAATCATATTCAATATCATCAATCTTACAGTCATAAATACAACATTCGCATACCTTTTTATCATGTAAAAAATCTATTAATCTATTGATGAATAGTAACTCTTTCTCTTGTAACTTTTCTTTAAGACTTTTATTTTCTTCTCTTAACACACTGATTTCATTAAAAACATCTAAAAGTAACTTTGAATCAATTTCATCATTTTCATTTAAATTCAATCTATACTCATAAACCCTGCCAGCTATAAAACTTCCTATTACTAATATCACACTAGCTAAGATATTCACTTTTAATCATCTCCTCATATTCTTCTCTAGCCTTATCTATAGCAATAAATATATCCTCTCCATTGTCATACAACTCTTTTGCTCTTTTGATTGTATATTCAGTCCTTGAAACTTCCATTATTCCTCCTAAATATATTCAGCTTTCCACCCATCCCTAGATACTTTTTTAGTTCTAGCTAAGTAGCTAGGAAAGTCGCTACTATGCTTTACAAATTCACTTGCTTTTATAGCACTTTCAAACTCTCTAACTTCTCCTGTATTGATATTTGCTATTCTTATTCTTTTACAACTTGTTAATTTTTTTCTTAACTTTTCACCATGTTTTATTTTGTTTGCTTTCTCAACTTTATTAAAGAAAGTATCTATATCCATCCAAACTTTAGCCATGTTAAATCTCTCCCTTATTTTAAAATACCTAAAATTTTATATCTCATTGATTTTGCTACACCTGCTGATAAATGCAATATCTTAAGCCACAACATTTCTCTTTGTAGATACTCCCATCCAGATACTATTTCAAAAGTAGCTTTACCTTCATACTTTACTCTCTCAAACGGATTGTCTATTTCTGTACTCTCGAACGTTACTTCTTCAGTTCTTGTATCATTTATCTCAAAACTTCCATTATCACATTCACATTTCACTTTCGGACCTCCTATATTTCAACTAGACTCTTTATACTTCTTCTTTTACAAAATACTCTACACAGCTAATACTCTTATTGTTTTCCTTCTCTTTATCGAGTCTTACTGTATAACCTGCTTTTATAAGTAATCTTGCTATTTCTAATCTATCTGCATCATTTAAAGACCCATTTTTTTGTGCATATATTTTACCCATTTTGTACCCCCTTTCTAGGAAGTAAATATCAATATATTACTTCCTAGAAGTTTAATTTTATTTGAACTTAGCATCTTGACTTTTCTTAATTATGTTATCTAGTTCATCCTCTGAATACTTAGTAAATGTTTGTTCAAAGTTGGCAAACTTATTCTTGCTCAACTGGTTATTAGTTACTTTTTTAGTTTTCTTATTTTCATGTTGCAATCTATATGATTCTAGTTGCTCATATGTAGTTATATTTGCATCCTTCCATTTTTTAAGGATTCCTTTTAAGTATGCTAGATTCATATTCATCTTTTCAGCACATATCTCTATAGCTCTTTTAAATACTCTTATATCTACTTCATTAGATACTTCTAATAACCATTCAGCTGTAACTGGATATATTACTCCTATATTTTCTTCATAGAGCTTCTTAAATTCTTTTAAAAAGTTATCCACAGGTTGCTTTCCTATATACATATTATTAATACTGTTACTATTAATACTGTTACTATTAGTGTCCATATTTTCCGTGTCCGGCTGAGTCGTGTCCGGAAAAGTAGGACATGGTTCCATGTCTACATTTTTAGGATATGGTTCCGTGTCTTGCTTTTTAGGACATGGCTTTTTCTTCTTTTTCTCTTCTTTTAAACCTCTCTTAGAAATACATTCTTCTATATAGGTTCTATCAAATACTATTTCATATATATTGTTTTGCATCTTACCTTGTTTGGATTTATTCTTATGAATCCTTATATAACCACTCATTTCTAGCTCTTTTTTGTACTTTGTAAATGTGTCTTTTGATATATCTAGTTCATAACAAATTAAATCTCTAGATGGAAAACATGTTCCATCATTCCCTGCAAAACTAGTTAGATATGAATACAGCATTCTAGCACCAACTGTCAACCACCTATCTCTTGCTATTATTCTTGGCATAAGACCATATCCACCACTTAATATATTTAATTTCTCTAAAACTGACTTATCTTCTTTCAAGGTGTCTCACCTACTTAATCAACATTTATAGATTCTTCCATACTTATTTGGTAATCTATATTTTCAACTTCTTCTTTTATTTCAACTTCATCCTCTTTCACCTCTTCAAACTCAGCATCTATAAAATCATCTTTTGGTTCATATTCACTTAGTAATTCAATTAATTCATCTACTTCTTCAAATTTTAGTTCTTTTAAATCAAATCCATTACTCTCACAAAATTCTTCTAACTTTGATGTATCTTTTTTATTCTCATAATCATACAAACCTTTCATTGATGCTAACTTAAGTATTCCTTGTTTTTGTGATGGACTTGCCTTACCTATTTCAATAGGCTTTTGAGGTAATTTATCGGGTACAGTCTTTATTTCTGCACTATCATATAATCCTTGTAAATCCTCTGGAAATGCTTCTCTTAAAGCTGTAACAATTGCACATTTTCTTATCATTACACAAGGCATTTGTTTCCAAGTAGCTTGGCTCTTTGAATACTCTTCTAAAGACACTACAGACTTTGTAGGAAACCTCATACCTCGAACTGATACTTCACACCATCCACCGATTAGTTCTTCTTGTGGTAGCTTTAAACTGCCCTCCCTTTCAAATACTTCTCCATTTTTATTTACAGTTACTATTCCTGCTTTCATACCTTCAAAGTTGGGATTTTTATTTGCTCTTTTTACAAATACATCTTTACCAACTACTATATTTGCTGGTGAATTACCAAACTTTATTAGATATGCTTCTTTTATAAATGGATTTAACTTTTGAGCCTTACATAATTCTATAAACATTAGAACTTCTTGGTCGGTTACATTTCCGTTACCACTTACTAAATAATTCTTTACTGTTGTATAATCAAGTATTTGACCCGATTCTAAAGTACATGTTGCTAATTCTAAAGCCTTGTTATTCATTTTCTAACCCCTCCATCTCCCTTATATTTCTTTTTAAAACACCTTCCCATCCATCTATATAGTCTCCATATAATCCATCTGATTTTTGTTTTTCTAAATCTTTTTTAAACTGCTCTATTGTCCAATTTTCTTTATGCCTTTTTATACAATATTCTAGTCCTGCAATACTTCCTAAAGCTTGCTCTGCTTCGATTCCTTCAAATCTAGTAAACTTTAACATGAATAATCTATCTTCTAAATCCTTAATTATTTCATTTCTAGTTTTCATTTCTTCCCCCTTATGCTATAATATATAATTATTAAATTTATTTTTTGTTTTTTGATTAGAGCCTCACCCTAGGCTCTTTTCTTATATCTGAACATCTATAGGTCTATCTCTTTCAAGTTCTTCTGAAATTAATTGAAATATCTTGTAATCTTCACTTTCCTCATACTCTTTTATTTCAATTTGTGTATCTATAATTTTTAGTAATGACTCAGCAAATATTTTTAATCTTTCGTTTACACTTTTTTCTCTTAAAGCATTACTTAGCTCTATTCCATCTGATATATTTCTTTCTTCTTTTTTTCTAAGTTTTGTATAAAGTTCCTCATTTTTATTTATTTCTAAATTAGCTCTATTTAGTTGTTGCTCTACTGCATTTCTCACTATAATTAAACTTTCCATAATTAATCCCCCTTAATTTAATCTCTATTTTTAACTAATCCTACTAAACATATTGCAAATAAACCTACTATTATTAAAGCTGCCATTTTATTTCCTCCTAAGATAAAATTTTAATCTCATAATCACCATCTTGAATATCTTCTGTTATTAATGCTTGATACTCCATACAAGCTCTTTCTTTATCATAGTATGCTAAATTTAACTCCTCCTCTGTTGCTACTACTACTATACAATCAATTTCAAAACCAAATCTTTTGCAATTTACTTTTACTGCATTTCCTGCTTTGATTCTATCTAAATCAAATTTATCTACTGAACTATTCATTATTAATTCCTCCCTAAAGTTCAAATCTTCTTTGCTTACATTCTTCCATATAAGCTACACACTCTGCATAAAATCGTGGTGTAGGCACTTTCTTATGTTTTTTGCAAAATCTTAGAAACCATCTTAGAGTCAATTAAATCACCTCCCTTCTACTTTTAGCTTCTTCTATTACCTCGCTTAAATCTTTTCCTTTGTTTTGTTCTATAAAATCATCTAAATCGTAGCTCGCTACTTTTGTAGCTCTTTTATTTCGTATTACTGGAATTAAGTCTAAATCAATTAAATCTTTCAATGTTTCATTACCTATATTTAACCTTTTTCTAACTTTCTCTTTTGGTATTAATTCGTTTGGATACCCTCTTTGCATCAATATAACTATTTTTTCTTTATCTGTTTTTTTCTCTATTTCTTTCTTTGCATTTTTTACTTCTTGTAATATTATTGTTTTTATACTTTCATTAAAAAGTTCTCCAATATTTAAATTTTCCATATTAAATCACCACCATTTTAAGAATATTCTGTATTTAGTTTTCAAAGCTCTAACCTAACATTGATATTTGATTGTTCTTTTTAAACTTATTAATAAAGTATATTTGTCCCTTACCAGTAATCTTAGGTGTTTTAGTAATACTTGTATGACCATCTGGATGTACTCTTGTACCTTCTTTTGTTTCTATAACTCCTAAATCTACACTTTTTTGAGTTGGTGTATTGTAATCCTCGCCTTTACGTTTTATTAAGTAACCATTATTTCTTAACCAGTCAAATAATCTATTTTGCCCTGTATCAATTCCATTTTGTCTAAGCAATTTTGCTAATTCTCCAACTAGGATTGAATTGTCAGAAGATGCTACCGAATCAGCAAAAAGTACTTTTGGTTGCTGTAACTGAATTACCTTATCTTTTTCTTCTATTTCTCTACTTTTCTTTTCTATTGTTTTATTTGCTACAATTAATGCTCTAGCCATAACTTTTTCGGGACTATTCCAGTCTTTTTCAATTTGTAGAAAATACTTTCTAGCTTGTTTTCCTTTTTCATTACGCTGTATCATAGCTATTTCTTTTGCCATATCTAATTTAATAACATGATTTTCACTTGGTCGTCCTCCAGTACTTTCTTCCAAAATTGGAATAAAGTCTTCATTTATTGTAAATCCATATTCACACATTCTTTTAAACCAAGTTGTATAATTGGAATTCACTTCTAAAAATTCATGTAATTCTCTAGCATTTACTATAGGTTCTTGATTTTCATTTATTTCAACTTTTATAAGTTCATTCATGGCAATCTTCCTTTCAGTATTTTTAGTGTTATTCAATGTTACTTACTTTAGTTGCAAATTTTAAACCTAGTACAGCTTCATATAAATTATCTATATTTCCTGTTACAATATTCCAAATTTCTTCCTCATCTTTTTCTATCACATCATCTTCAACTATTCCTATAAACTCATCTTCCAACTTTAGATAATTTCTTATTGCTATGTATAGCTTTAGAGCTGCGCTAGAAATTGGTTTAAGTTTTACATTTGGTAAATCAATTAGTTCATTACCTATACTAGATTTTAAGTGCTGATATCCTAGAAATTGATTGTTATAAATTTCTGTCATTTTCGAAACTATTGTAGTTGGTGGCATTCTTTTATCATTTTCATATGCTCTCAAACTTTCTACAGATATACCTAATTGTTCAGATGCTTTTTCTTGTGTTAAATTGGTATTTTCTCTTGCTTTTTGATAAATATTTTGGTACTCATATGACATTTAGTTTTCCTCCATTTCGTATTATAATTAACCTATAACTAAAAATACTTAATTATTGTGACATTTAGTTACTCTTATTTATAAAGTGTAATAATTTCAAATAAATTTAGATATTGTATTCATTAATTATGCTTTCATCTTTAGTTTCATATCGCAACATTTTTCCCAAAAAAAATTTCATCTGGGAAAGCATCTTCTAGTGAAACATTTAATGCTTTTGAAATATTTATTGCTACTGTTACACTTGGATTTCTTCTACCAGATTCAATCAAAGAATAGGAAGACCTGCTTATTTTTGCGTTTTCAGCTACATTTTTTTGTGTTATTCCAAGCTTGTGTCTTAATTCATATAATTTATGTCTTTTTATATCATTCATCTTTTCACCTCGTTTCATTATGTAACATCTTATATTTACATTATAATGTTACACATTGTAACTGTCAAGAGTTTTTCGAAATTTTAGTTACACTTTGTTACTAAAATTGAAATGTTACATTTTGTAGAGTATAATAAATTCAAAGGAGGTGCATTATGTTAGGAGAAAAAATCAAAAGTCTTAGATTAGAAAAAAATATGACTCAAGAAGAATTTGCCGAAAGTTTATGTATTTCCAGACCAGCTTTATCTTTATATGAATCAAATAAAAGAAAGCCTGATTTTGAAGTTCTAAAAAAAATCGCTGAATACTTTAATGTTTCTATAGATTTTTTACTTGATAACAACATAAAAGATAAAACTAATTATCCCAATAAAAATAACTCAAGTTCAAATGAAATAGATGAGGAAGTAGAAGTGTTGGTTGATATGATATATGAACTAGATAAAGATGATAGAGAAACTGTTATAAAAATACTTGATGCTCTAATTAATAAGCATAAATAAAAATATTTTTATTTATGCTTATTAATTTTATAATGCTCAATATAATAAGTTAATAAACAATATTATATACCTTTGAAAAAATTAAAATGTATATAATATTGTTTATATAAATTAGCTCCCAAATGTCATTTAAATCATTCTTAATGTGCACACCTTATTACTTTTATTATAACTAATAAAAATATATATACTTATTTCTCTTTTAATTCTATATATAAATATATTACTATTTTCATAAAACTTTCATAATCATATTTATATTCTTCCTTTAATTTTCTTATAATAGCAACAAGTCTTTCTCTATCATTTTGCATATTATCACCCCTTTTCGCCCTAAATAAGAACTTACGTTCTCTAAAATAGTTAGAATCTTCCCTTTTTTAAAACTTAATTGAAAACCGAATAAATTAAAACTGTCTTTTAAAATTACTTTTCTTATATTTACTTTATCTAGATAAAGTTATTTCTTAACTACATTCTAGCACAAATTTCCAACAAAAATTGTGCGAATATTGCACATTTATTACAAGAAATTACACAAAATAACATATATAAAATTATCTAAAAGGTAGGTTGAATATATGTTAAAAGAATTACGAAAAAAGAAGAAATTGACACAAGTAGAGTTAGCAAAAAGAGTTGGTTGCCATAGAAGTCAAATTTCTAGGTTAGAAAACAATGAGGATAAAGATTTAACTATCCCTATTCTTATTGAATTAGAAATAGCTTTAGGATTGGAAGAAAAATATTTAGTAAATTATTTTACTGATGAATATATAAAAAAAAGAAAATTGCATAAATAATTCGAATACTTCTATCAAATACTACTTCTGATATATAATATTATTTGAGGTGAACAAATTGAGACTAAGTTTTAGTAAAAATAAAAAACTTGAATTAAACAAAGAAGAATTGGAATTAATTGAAAATTGGTTAGATAATAAATATGCAGGAGATATGACGATACCTGCTATTGTTGACTTTTCTTTAGAAACTGATATTGAGTATGAAAAAATAGTTGTTTATTTGGCAGAAAAAGTACTGGAATCACGAAATAAAAAACACTAAATACCTATGTATCTAAAAAAAGCTATTAATTATAGGGGTAAAACTCTTTTTTTAATAGTTTTTTATTTGCTCTTAATTTTATTTAAACTTATATATGCTATTATATAATTATATAAAAATCTTTTGAGAGGAGAAATTTCATGAAAGGTGGAGTAAGAAAACGTGGTGAGAAATGGTATTACTACTTTGATTTAGGTACTGTTGATGGCAAAAGAAAAAAGATAGAAAGAGTTGGTGGTAAAACAAAAAAAGAAGCTGAAAAATCGCTCCGCGATGCTATAAATGAATATGAGAACTCTGGTATAGTATTTGATGAAAGTAACATAAGTTTATCAGACTACTTAGACTTTTGGTATAAAGAATATGTAATGTTAAATTGTAAATATAATACACAACAATATTATAAACAAACAATTGAAAACCATATAAAGCCTAAGCTCGGTATTTATAAATTAAAAACGATAACTCCAACAATTTTGCAAAAATTTATAAATACTAAATATAGGGATGGGTTTAGTAAAAACTCAATTAATAATTTTTATACTGTACTAAGTACTTCTTTAAAATCTGCTGTCTATCCATATAAATATATAAAAGAAAACCCTATGCAGTATGTTAAAATACCGAAAATGAAACAAATAAAAGAAAAGGAAAATTTAAAAATAATAAGTATAGAAGACTACAATAAAATATTAAATAGATTTCCTAAAGAATCTAATTTTTATATCCCTTTACAAATCGGATTTTATACTGGTATGAGAGTTGGAGAAGTTACAGCACTAAGATGGGATGATATAGACTTAGAGAATAAAATTATAAATGTTAGGCATACTCTAATAGATAAAGGAAAAGGGCAATTTGAACTTGGCACTCCAAAAACTGCAAGTTCTCAAAGAATTATACATATTGGTGATAAATTAGTTAAGATACTAAAGGAACGCAAAAAATTTAACAAAGAAATGAAATTAAAATTAGGAGAATGGTATATTGATTCAAATTGGGTATGTACTAAAGATAACGGGGAACATATAACAGCTAATAGTATAAAATATTTAAGTAGAGTTATAAATTATGAACTTGAAATAGATTTTAATTTTCATAGTTTAAGACATACACATGCTACAATGTTATTAGAAAATGGTGCTAATATAAAAGATATACAAAAACGACTTGGGCACAATAGAATATCAACTACAATGGACACTTATTCACATGTAACTGATAAAATGAAAAATGAGACTGTAGAGATTTTTGATAATATTGTAGATTAAATTTGCCACCGAAAACGCCTTACGGTGGCAAATCGGTGGCAAATACAATATATTATCAATATATTAATCTATATAAATGTTGCTATTGCTTGATTATCTTAGCTACAGTTTCCACATGTGTAGAATGAGGGAACATATCTACAGGCTGTGCCTCAATACATTTAAATCCATGCATATTTAGATAATCTAAATCCCTTGCTAAAGTAGAAGGATTACAAGAAACATAAACAATTCTCTCAGGATTCATTGAAACAATTGTCTCTAAAACCTTTTCGTCACAACCCTTTCTAGGTGGGTCTACAACTACAACATTAGCAGCCTTACCCTCACTATACATCTTAGGGACAACCTCTTCTGCCTTACCCACATAAAATTCAGCATTATGTATATTGTTTAACCTAGCATTTACTTTAGCATCTTTTATAGCATCTTCTATAATTTCTATTCCATAAACTTTTTTAGCCTTTTGTGCTAAAAATAAAGATATTGTACCTATACCACAATAAATATCAAAAACAGTATCAGTATCCTTTAAATCTGCATATCCAAGAGCTTTATCATATAATACCTTAGTTTGCATAGGATTTACTTGGAAAAATGATAATGGAGAAATCTCAAATACTAAATCTCCTATATAATCATTTATTTTACCATCTCCATACACAACTATATTCTCTTTTCCAAGAATGGCATTCGTATTTTTTTCATTTATATTTACAACTAAAGTCTTAAATCCAGGTATATTTTCCTCTAATACTGAAGCTAATTCTTTAAGATATGGAAGTCTATTTCCATGAGCAACTAATACAACCATTACTTCTTTAGTCGTAAATCCAATTTTTGTCACCAAATGTCTAATTACTCCAGTCTGAGCCTTTTCATCATATATGCTTACCTTATAAGCTCTTATATATGTTTTTATTATCTTAACAATTTTATCATTTAGTTCATGTTGTATTACGCATTTTTCTGTCGATATTACATCGTGAGTCTTCTTTTTATAAAAACCAATAATAGGAACTCCATTGTTCTTTTGTATTGGAAATTGAGCTTTATTTCTATATCTATATGGCTTCTCCATGCCTATAGTATCATGAACTATCACATCATCCAACTTACCTATTCTTGTAAGTACTTGTTTAACTTCATTTGTTTTCATTTCAAGTTGTTTATTATAGTCTAAATCTTGTATTTGGCACCCTCCACAATCCTTAAGATTGTCACTACACACTCTTTTTACTCTAAATGGAGACTTCTCTATTATTTCAACAATGTCTCCTACTGCATAATTTTTCTTGACCTTATTAATTTTAACTTTAACTTTATCTTGTATTAATCCGCCCTCTACAAAAACTGTAATACCATTGTACTTTCCAACGCCTACTCCACCTTGTCCAATGTCTACTATATCTACAATATACATCTCGTTTTTTGAAAGCATAAATCACCCTCCAATCACCATATTAAATTTAAACCCTTACAAATTTTTTTCTTTAAATTTATATTAAAATCGTGCTATTAACTAAACTATATTTTTTACTAAGCTACAATATTTTATTTTACCAAAAAAAAAGGAGCTTATAAAGCCCCTTGACAAAATAAATTTATTATTTTCTTATAAAACTCTAGTTGAACCTCTATATATTACACCTCTTGATGCATCTACTGTTACAACTTCTCCATCTGTTACTAGATTAGTTATATCATTTGCAGACACAACAACTGGTATATCTAAATTTATTCCTACAATAGCTGTATGCGATGTCATTCCACCATTTTCAGTTACTACAGCTCCTGCTTTTTCTATATAATTGTTCATTTCAGCATCAGTAGTTGTAGAAACTAATATATCTCCTTTATTGAAGTCTACACAAGTATCTCCATTTTTTATTATACGAACTTTACCTTCTACTGTTTGATTACCTACACCTATCCCTTGAACAATTTCTTCACTTATTACATGAACTTTTATTAAGTTAGTAGTTCCGCTCACTCCTACTGGTACTCCAGCAGTTATAACTACTAGTTCTCCATTATCTATATAATCCGCTTGTCTAGCTGCTTCTATTGCCTTTTCTATAACTTCATCTGTATTTCCTGCAACAGAAGATTTAACTGGATAAACTCCCCATGTAAGAGCTAGTTTATTCATAGTTTTTTCATTATTTGTAGTAGCTATTATTGGAGATTTTGGTCTAAATTTAGACACCATTCTAGCAGTATAACCTGAAGAAGTAGATGTTATTATAGCTGATGCATTTAAATCTACAGCTGTTGTACAAGTAGCATGACTTATTGCATCTGTTACTGTAACATTATTAGTACCATTTTCCTTTAACAATCTATCATAATCCAAAGTTTCTTCTGTTCTTTTTGCTATTGTAGCCATCATCTTTACAGCTTCTACAGGATATTTCCCAGCAGCAGTTTCTCCAGATAACATTATTGCATCTGTTCCATCATATATAGCATTAGCTACGTCTGTAACTTCTGCTCTTGTTGGTCTTGGATTTCTTATCATAGAATCAAGCATTTGTGTAGCAGTTACAACTGGTTTTGCTAATTCATTACATTTTTTTATCATCATTTTCTGAACTATTGGCATTTCTTCAGTAGGTATTTCAACACCTAAATCACCTCTAGCTACCATTATACCATCAGAGACTTTTAATATTTCATCTAAGTTTTCTACACCTTCTTGATTTTCTATCTTAGATATAATTTGTATATCAGTTGCATTGTTATTCTCTAAGATTTCTCTTATTGCTAGTACATCCGATGCTTTTCTTACAAATGAAGCAGCTATATAGTCTATACCTTGACTTATTCCAAATTCTATGTCGCTTATATCTTTAGGAGTTATTGCTGGTAAATTTATTTTTACACCAGGCACATTTAC
Source organism: Clostridioides sp. ZZV14-6154 (assembly GCF_020657785.1). Classification (NCBI taxonomy): domain Bacteria; kingdom Bacillati; phylum Bacillota; class Clostridia; order Peptostreptococcales; family Peptostreptococcaceae; genus Clostridioides; species Clostridioides sp. ZZV14-6154. The sequence goes on from NZ_JAGWCY010000003.1 coordinate 248,848, forward strand.
TCCTTTATGATTTTTTACTATTCCAGAATTTTCAACGATACATATTATATCTTCACCTTTTATTTCTTTTACTCTTAAACCAACTAAACCATCATCTATTAGTATAGAATCTCCTACTTTAACATCTTCAGCAAGACCTTTATAACTTACTGTACATATTTCTTTAGTTCCTACAACATCTTTCATAGTTATAGTAAATTTTTGTCCTTCTTCTAAAGATACCTCTGGGTCTGCAAAATTACCTGTTCTAATTTCTGGACCTTTAGTATCTAATAATATAGCAACTGGTTTATTTAGTTTTTCTCTAACTTTTTTTGCCATATCTATTCTTTCCTTGTGTTCTTCATGTGAACCATGGGAAAAGTTAAATCTGCACACATTAAGACCATTTTGCATAAGTTGAGTTAAAACTTCTTCACTTTGTGACGCTGGCCCTAGCGTACAAACAATTTTTGTTTTCTTTACATTATTTAACATATTTGCTCCTCCTGAAATATTATTTCACAGATTTATTTTAAATACTAAAATTTATATAGATAATATTTTTGCCATTTCATAAGCTTCTTTATCAAAAACTTTCTTTTGAGATAAAGCTTCACTTATTTCTAAGTCAATTATTTTGTTTTCTTTTATTCCGACAACTCTAGCCGACTTTCCATCTAGTAATAATTCTACAGCTCTTACACCAAGTCTGCTTGCTAGTATTCTATCAAATACAGTTGGGCTTCCTCCTCTTTGAACATGACCTAATACAGTTACTCTTAAGTCTGCTCCTGATTCCTTTTTAAGCTCCTTCTCTAAATCGCTAGCACTTCCAACTCCTTCTGCCAACACGATTATACTGTGTCTCTTACCTCTTTTTTGAGTAGTCTTTAATCTTAAAGCAACTTCATCTACTTTAATCTCTACTTCTGGTACTATTATAGTTTCAGCTCCCCCTGCAAGACCTGCATATAAAGCTAAATCTCCACAGTGTCTTCCCATAACTTCTACTATATTAACTCTTTCATGAGATGATGATGTATCTCTTATTTTACCTATAGCATCTATAATAGTATTCATTGCAGTGTCAAATCCTATAGTATAATCTGTATACGCTAAGTCATTATCTATAGTTCCTGGTATACCTATAGCTGGAAATCCTAAGTCACTAAGTTTTTGAGCTCCTGTAAATGAACCGTCTCCTCCAATTACAACTAAGCAGTCAATTTTATACTTTTTAAGAATTTTTACTGCCTTTAATCTACCTTCTTCTGTTTTGAATTCTTCACATCTAGAAGATTTTAATATAGTTCCTCCTCTGTGTATAATATCTCCAACAGAAGATAAGTTCATTTCAGTTAAATCTTCTTCTAATAATCCCTTATATCCTCTATTGATTCCATATACTTTGCATCCATAATATATTGCTGACCTTACAACCGCTCTAATTGCAGCATTCATTCCTGGAGCATCTCCTCCACTTGTTAGTAATCCTATAGTTTTCATTTTTTACCTCCTTGGATTTTATGTCAAATTTTTATTATAATCATTCTTATCATATCTTAATGGACTTTTTTCGTCCCTATATCATTTTTCAATCCCATCAAGACTAAAAAAATTAAATGTCCTTAAATGTCCATTTTGTGATATTATATCACAAAACGGACAATATTTTTCATATTATTATAATATATTTAGATTTTTATCCAAAAAATTAAGCTTTTATCTTTATGTTATCCTTAGGAAGTAATCTTTCTAAATTGTTTACAAATTCATCACATATAAAAGTCGATACTCCTGTCATTTTATATGCTTTGCGCTTACCATTTATATTTTCATCCATAGGATATAAGTATATACTGTCATTACCTGGATATTGCTTTGCTATTTCTATAATACTGTAAGTTGTATCTGTATCAGACATACTATCTATTTTTAAATACAGTTTTTTACCACTTTCTAATTTAACATTTTGTACATTTTTAGTTCTTACTGAATTATATTTTTTAGCTTCAAAATCAGTATTGTCTTTTATATCTTTTATTTCTCTAGCTATAAGTTTTGCATTTTCGCCTTCTTTTATACTTAATGTTCCTTTTACATAAATTATATTGTCTTCATTCAAAATAACATTATATTTTTGTAATAACTGAGGAAAAACTATTATTTCTATTGCACCATATAAATCTTCCAACTCAATAAATGCCATAATTTCATTTCTTTTTGTGGTTTTTATCGTTTTATTTACAATCATCCCACCCATTATTGCATCTGTTTCATTCATTTGTATATATGACTCTTCATCCTCTTTTAATGAATTTAACTTTCCATTATCTATAGATGTTTTTTCTTGTAATTCTTTTTCAAATTGCGATAAAGGATGCCCACTTACATACATTCCCAGAACTTCTTTTTCAAGATTAAGTCTCTCTCTTTCTTCATATTCTGGTCTTTTAGGTAGATTATATATTTGTTGAAAGTCGCTATCTTCTTCACTATCTCCAAAAGCATCAAATAATGAAATTTGACCTTGAACATTTTTCTTTCTGTCCATAGATACACTTTCTAGTAAAGTTTCATAACCAGCCATCAAACTAGCTCTATTTTCACTTATATTATCAAAAGCTCCACATTTTATTAAACTTTCTATTACTCTCTTATTTGTATCTTTTTGGTCTAATCTCTTAACTAAATCAACTAAGTCTATAAATAATCCATTAGACTCTCTTTCATCAATTATATTGTTTATTATATTCACACCAACATTTTTTACAGCAGCCAGGCCAAACCTTATGTTGTCACCTTCAACCGAGAATTTTGAAAAACTTTTATTTATGTCTGGTGGCAACACATCTATATCTAATGCTTTACATTCTCTTATATATTCAACTACCTTATCAGTATTTCCCATAACACTAGTTATTAAAGCTGCCATAAACTCAACAGGATAATATGTTTTTAAATAAGCTGTCTCATATGCTAAAACTCCATATGCAGCTGCATGTGATTTATTAAATGCATAACGAGCAAAATCTATCATATCATCAAATATTTTATTGGCTATTTCCTCTTCTACACCATTTCTAACACATCCTGCAATTTCTATGTTACCATCTTCATCAAATTTCCCATGAATAAAATATTGTCTTTCTTCTTCCATTACATCCATTTTTTTCTTACTCATGGCTCTTCTAACCAAGTCACTACGACCATAACTATATCCACCTAAATCTCTAACAACTTGCATAACTTGTTCTTGATATACCAAACATCCATATGTAACTTCCATTATTGGTTTTAATTTCTCATGTAAGTATGTTACATCTTTTGGATTACTTTTATTTTTTATATATGCTGGTATAGAGTCCATAGGACCTGGTCTAAATAGAGATATACCCGCTACAATATCTTCAAAATTATCTGGCTTCAGCTGTTTCATAAAACTTCTCATACCAGCACTTTCTAACTGGAATACTCCTAAAGTATTTCCAGATGAAAGCATTTCATATACTTTTGGATCATCATAGTCCATCTTTGAAAAATCTATATTTTCAGTATAATTTTTTATTGTTCTATTCTTTTCTATTAAATCAAGTGCATCTCTTATAACTGTAAGTGTTCTTAATCCAAGAAAGTCCATCTTTAAAAGACCAAGTTCTTCAAGTGTTGTCATAGTAAATTGAGTTGTGATTGCATCTTGATGCTTGTATAGAGGTACATACTCGTCTACAGGATTTTTGGATATAACAACTCCTGCTGCATGAGTGGAAGCATGTCTTAACATTCCCTCTATTTGCTTTGATATATTGATTATCTCTTTTGTTTCAGGGTCTTGGTCATATAAATCCTTAAGGTTTGGATTTGTATCTAATGCCTTATCTATCGTCATTCCTAAAGCAAATGGTATTTCTTTGGCTATCTTATCAACCTTATTGTAGCCTATATCTAATACTCTTCCGACATCTCTTATTGCAGCTTTTGCACCCATTGTTCCAAAAGTTATTATTTGTGCAACATGGTCATCACCATATTTTCGCTTTACATAGTCTATAACTTCTTCTCTTCTTTCATAGCAAAAATCTATATCTATATCTGGCATAGATATACGTTCTGGATTTAGAAAACGTTCAAATAGGAGAGAATATTTTATTGGGTCTATATCAGTTATCTTAAGTGTATATGCTACTATTGAACCTGCCGCACTACCTCTACCTGGTCCTACTATAATATTATTTTCTTTAGAAAAATTTATAAAGTCCCAAACTATTAAAAAGTATTCCACATAACCCATTTTTTCAATTACATCTAATTCATAATTTAATCTATCTAGTATCTCACTATCAGGATTATCATATCTCTCTTTTAATCCATTAAAACACAATTCTCTTAAATAAGTTTCTGGTGTATATCCATCTGGTACATCGTATTTAGGAAGATGTATAGTATTAAAATCAAACTCTACATTACACATATCAGCTATTTTTACAGTATTATCAATAGCCTCTAGTGCATATGGGAATAATTCTTCCATCTCTTCTCTTGATTTCAGATAAAACTCATCACTTCCAAATCTCATTCTATTTGGGTCATTTACTGTTTTACCCATTTGAATACACATAAGAACATCATGTATTTTTGAATCCTCTTTATTTACATAGTGGACATCATTAGTAGCAACTAATGGAATACCAAGTTCTTTGGATAATTTCACCAAACCAGAATTCACTTCTCTCTGTTCTGGTAAATTATGGTCTTGAATTTCTAAGAAGAAATTTTCTTCACCAAATATATCTCTGTAATCAATGGCAAACTTTTTTGCTTTTTCATAATTTCTATTCATCAAAGCACGTGCAACATCTCCTGCAAGACATGCAGAAAGTGCTATAATCCCTTCACAATGCTTTCTAAGTTCTTCCATATCGACTCTAGGCTTATAGTAAAAGCCTTCTACATATGAAGTCGAGACTATTTTTATCAAATTTTTATAGCCTTCCATATTCTTAGCTAATAAAACTAAATGTCCTTGATATTTATCATAATTAGGGTCTTTATCTCTTAATCCACGCGCAGCTGTATAAACTTCACACCCTATAATTGGTTTTATTCCTTCTTCTATAGCTGTTTTATAAAAATCTATAACACCAAACATACAGCCATGGTCAGTAATAGCAATTGAACTCATATTTAATTCTTTAGCTCTTTTTATAAGTTTTTTCACCCTCGAAAATCCATCAAGTAAACTATACTCAGTATGTACATGAAGATGAGCAAAATCTTTTTCCATTAAATCACCTCCTGTTTTATAAATTTAATTTTACCACAAATACACGTCTTAAAACAAAAACAGAGACTTTTATCTCAAAATAGGAATTAACTTCCACCTATAGCCCTATATGTTGAAATTAATTCTTATTTTGAGATTGTCCCCTCAAATTTATTATAATGATTTTTTTTTCAAGTCTGTTGCGATTTCTTCTATTTTTCTAAGTCTATGATTGACACCAGATTTTCCTATTGGCGGGTCTAACATCTCTCCAAGTTCCTTGAGAGTCATATCTTCATACTCAATTCTAATCTTGGCTATTTCTTGTAAATTTTCTGGTAAGCTACTAATCCCTATAGTTTCTTGTATTAGTCTAATATTTTCTACTTGTCTTACGGCTGCATTTACTGTTTTAGAAAGGTTAGCTGTCTCGCAATTTACTATTCTGTTTACATTGTTTCTCATTTCTTTTACTATTTTAGTATTTTGGAGACTTAAAAGAGCGTGGTGTCCTCCTATAATACTTAACAAATCTGATATTTGTTCACTCTCTTTAAGATAAACAACATAGTTATTTTTTCTAGCCACAATTTTACTATTAAAGCATAAAGAATTTATAAGTTCTTTTAATGAATCTGCAAAATCCTCATTGTTAGTTACAAATTCCATATGATAGTTTTTTTCTGGGTCACTTATAGAACCTGCACCAAGAAAAGCTCCTCTTATAAAGGCTCTTTTACATCCATCATGTTTAACTAAACTTTCTGGAACTCTATTTATAGTAAAAAATCCCTCTTTTTCTTCCAATACACCTAACTTTTTTAATAACATTTCTGAACCCATTTCACTTGTTACCATTAACACATAACTATTATTTCTCTTTAACATTTGATTTTTATTTACAGAAATTGTAGTATTTATGCTGAAATTCTTTTTTAATAACTTAAAGACTTTACGGGCTATTGAGTTTAATTCTGTTGTTATTTTTAAATTTAGTTTTTTATATCCAACAATTTGTATACTTCCCCCTGATTTAACTAGAGCTGACAGTTCAGCTATATTACAACATTCATTCTCAGATACAATTCTCGCTAGTTCATTTTTGGTTTCAGTTGAAAAAGACATATATATCACCCATTAACTAATTTTTCTTTAACCTTTTTTTTATTTCTTGTAAGGCAACCTTTATTATCTCCTTTTCATCATCATACCTAGCTAGGTCTACCACTCTATCTAGATGGATAAATTTAGCATCAATAAAGCCTTCCTCTTTTTGTGGAATAGTATCCATATTTTTCGCTTGCATTAAGTACCAAAAAACTGTTTTATGAACTGCTCTATTTTCATCCCAGTTTTCTTTGAATGTATAATGTATTTCACCTAAATATTTCAATATATCTGCTTTTACTCCAGTTTCTTCACTTACTTCACGTAACGCTGCCTCTTGGTTATTTTCCCCTTCTTCTACTTTTCCTTTGGGTAGCACCCAATCTCCATTGAACTTCCTTAGTAAAAGAATTGTATTGCCAAACAGGACTACACCACCAGCACTAACCTCTTCTCTCATCGATGTTCACTCCTTAAAACTAACATAATGATAAGGATTTCTACACTTTTTTTTAAAATCCTTTTTTACTAACTTTTGTTGTAATTATGACTTAGGGCTAACTCAATAACTATGTTAGATATATATTTTGCATCATGTCTTATATAATTATTTTTTATTTCAATCAAATTTTTTTCTACAGTTTTTATACCCATCTCTTTTAACTTATCTTTTTGTTTTTTATCTAGTAAAACCTGTTCTGCTCCATCTTGTTTATATAAATCAAGCATTCCTTCTGGCAATATTTCGTTATTTGCTATCACATAATCTATCAAATTATTGTCAGTATGCTTTATTATCGCATTAACATGTTCTAATACATTATATCCTTCTGTTTCCCCTGGCTGAGTCATTATATTTGATATATACACTTTTGGTGCTAAAGAGGCTTTAATGGCGTCTACAACACCATCTACAAGTAGATTTGGTATTATACTCGTATATAAACTTCCAGGACCCATAATTATAATATCAGCATCATAAATAGATGCAATAACATCTCCTAATGGTTTAACATCTTTAGGATTTAAGAAAATTTCATCAATAGAACTTTTTTGATTCTTTGATTCTTCAGGTATACTAGATTCACCATTTACTATTTCACCATTTTTTAATTTAGCAACTAAGTTTACATCTTCTAGTGTTACTGGCAAAACCCTACCTGTTATAGCAAAAATCTCACTTAATTTATACACAGCTTTTTCAAAGTTTCCATATAATCCATTCATAGCAGCTAAAAATAGATTTCCAAAACTTTGACCTTTTAAAAGTCCTTCTGTAAACCTATATTGCATAACTTCATTCATAGTTGGTTCTATATTTGCAAGTGCTAATAGGCAATTTCTTATATCTCCTGGTGGAAGCATTCCTAAGTCTTCTCTTAATACTCCTGAACCTCCACCATCATCAGCAACAGTAACAATCGCAGTTATATTCTGTGTAGAGTGTTTAAGCCCCCTCAGAAACACTGATTGACCAGTTCCTCCACCTATTACTACTACATTGGGGTCTCTATTTTCGATAACAGACCTCTGAAATAACCTTACTTTTTCATTTTTTGCTTTCTTATATATAAATAACGATACAATTAATGCAATCCAACCTAAAATTCCTACAATAATAAGTAATTTAGCCATGTTTGCCTCCATTATCGTAACATAGAGTCTCTGTGTTTTTTTACAACTCTATATCCTTTATTAGATAAATCCTCCGCTATAAGATTTGTTATAGTAACTGACCTATGTCTTCCACCTGTACATCCAACACCAATTACTAGATGTTGTTTTCCTTCTTCTATATATTGAGGTACTAAGAAATGAATCATATCTAAAAGCTTCACATAAAATTCTTCACTAATTTTAGAATTCATGACATAATCTCTGACTTCTTTATCGTCACCAGTTTTAGATCTCAATTCTTCAATATAATATGGATTAGGAAGAAATCTTACATCGAATACTAAATCTGCGTCAGCAAGTATACCATGTTTAAATCCAAAAGATACTACAGATATAGTTAGATTAGGATTCTCTTCACCAGAAGAGTATATTTTCTTTATTTCTTCCTTAAGGTCTTTCGGTTTCATATTAGTTGTGTCAATTATGCATGTAGAAAATCCCTTTAAAGGCTCCATTATTTTTCTTTCCATTTTTATACCTTCTGGAATTTGCATGTCTTTCGCCAATGGGTGATTTCTCCTTGTCATTTTATATCTCTTTAACAATACATCATCATTACAATCTAAATACACCATTTCATATTCATAATTTTCTTTTTCCAAGTAGTTTAAACTCTCATGAAGAGCTTCAAAAAACTTTCTTCCTCTTATATCTATACCTAAAGCAACTTTATCAATACTTGAGTTTGGTTGATAACATAATTCTGCAAATTTAGTTATCAAAGCAGGAGGTAGATTATCTACACAATAAAATCCCATATCCTCTAAAGCTCTCATTGTTTCACTTTTTCCAGACCCTGAAAGACCTGTAACTATAACAAATTTCATTGCTAACTCCTCCTTTTTATCTTCAGTCTATTACACTTTTATCTTTTGTTTATTACACTATAATATTTTCTACTAATGATATATCCATATTTGAATCATATACAGCTTTCATAGCTCGTTTAAAATCACCCACTCTTTCTGGGCAATGTGCATCTGACCCTATTATAAATTTATTTCCTATTTCTTTTATTTCGTTTATTTGTTTTACATTTAAAAAAGAATGGCTACTATTTATTTCAAGCCTCGTATCTGTCTTTTTTGCTACCTTTGCTACTTCTTCTATATATACATCACCTTTATCACCAGGATGTGTAATTACAAAAATATCATTATTATTCATAGCATTTATTACAGCTTTTGTATTATACTCTTTTGCTTTTTCAGTTTTAAAAATATAATTATTACAATGATTTAATAAACTTCCAAATGATGTAGGAGTAGAACCAAAATGGTATCCAGCCATGATATAGTCAAGTTCTTTTATAAATTTGTCATCCATGTCTATATTACCTTTATCATCTAATATGTTACACTCCATACCCAAAAGTATATTTATATCACTATATTTATCATTCAAAGAATTTACGTCTTCTCTCATTTTATGAATATCTTTCGTCTTTACACCATATGCAATATGCTTATAACTATGGTCTGATATTCCTATTGTCTTTATCCCTTTAGCAATGGCCACCTTTACATTATCTTCAATAGTTCCCTTACCATGACTATATAATGTATGTGTATGATAATCAGCCAATATCTTCATTTGTTAATCCTCTCCAAGTATTTTGACTTCTTCTTCCAACATAACCCCAAACTTGGCATATACAGAACTTTTTATAACATATATTAAATCTAAAATATCTTTAGCACTTGCTTCTCCTAAATTAACCACAAATCCACAATGCTTCTCAGATACTTGAGCACCTCTCAAAGTAAGTCCTCTTAATCCAGTTTCTTCTATTAACTTACCTGCAAAATATCCTGTTGGTCTTTTAAATGTACTTCCTGCACTAGCAAAATTTAATGGTTGCTTAGTTGTTCTTCTTGTTGTTAAATCATCCATTAAACTTTTTATTTCATCATAATTTCCTTTTTGCAAATCTATTTCTGCTGATAAAGCTATATATCCATTTTTCGCTATTATACTTTTTCTATACCCAAATTCCATCTGTTCATTTGACAGTTCAAAGATATTGCCTTCCATATCTATTAATCTTACTGATTTTACTATATCTTTCATTTCACCACCATATGCTCCTGCATTCATGGCTAATGCTCCACCTAATGTTCCAGGTATACCTGAGGCAAACTCAAATCCTTTTAGTTCTTGTTTTTGTAGAGCTTTACCTAAAACAGATAATAAAGCTCCTGACTGAGCAATTATTTTAGTACCCTTTATCTCATAAGAATTAAAGTTGTCTGCAAGTTCTATTACTATGCCTCTTATTCCACCATCTTTAATTAGAATATTCGAACCATTTCCAATTATTAAATATGGCATAGATTCTTTTTTCACTAACTGAAGTACATTTTTTAGCTGTTCTTCAGTTCTAGGTCTAACCAATATATCTGCTGGACCTCCAACTCTAAATGAGATATGTTTTTTCATAGGTTCATCTATTTTTATATCATCTTTGCTTAATATATTTAATAAATTTTCATATATATCTTGATTATTCATTGTATTTCCTCCCAAATTATACTAAACTTCAGTTGTCAGTATTGTCTAAATTATATTAATGTATAGTATTAACTATATTCAATAATATATGATTTTGCTTATCATACAGATTTCATATTTTTAAGTTTTTTAATTCCAAACTATATTCAATAAATATATAATAAAGTAAAAAAAAAAAAATAACAACATATAAAAGAACATAAATAATTTAAAAAAAGCATCAATATCGCTGATATCAATGCTTTAAAAGGCTATTTAATTCGTATTATTTATCTAACTATTTTTCACATAGCAAAGATAATAAATTCCTCCAACTATTATAGAACCTCCAACTACATTTCCAAGCGTTACAAATACCAAATTAGTTATTAATTGAACCATAGTAATATCTGCTCCTAATGCCATTCCCATTGGTATAAAAAACATATTTGCAACACTATGTTGGAATCCACATAAAACAAATAACATTATTACTGTCCAACATGAAGCTAACTTAGATACTATATCTTGAGATGCTGTAGCCATCCATACAGCTAAAACTACTAAAATGTTACAAAGTATTGCTTTTAAAAACATTGAAACTATCGTTGAATTAACTTTAGCTTCTGCTACAGCTATGGCTTTTGTAGCTGCATCCCCTGTTAATGTAGAAGAATAGTATACAAGTGCCACTAAAAGTAGTGAACCTACTAGATTGGCAAAATAAACTAGTCCCCAGTTTCTTAGCATTTTTCCCAATGTTATTTTTTTGTCCATAAGCGGAATAAGCATTAAAGTATTTCCAGTGAATAACTCTGCTCCTGCTACCACTACAAGCATAAGACCTACTGGAAAGACCATAGCACTTAAAAAACTAGCTATTCCTGCGTCTATCTTACCAAAAGTCTGGCTAACTATTATACTCCCCAATCCCCCAAAACCTATAAATGCTCCTCCAAATAAACCTAATAAAATTGCATTTTGTGTTGAAATATTCGCTTTTTTAATACCTGCACTTATAGTTGCTTGTGCAGTTTCCCCAGGTGTCAAGAATCCTTTACTCATAAATCCTTCCCCCTTAAAAATTATACTTTTCCTTGTCTTTTTATGGCAATAATTATATAATAACAATATGATATATAATAAATTTTATTAATATAAAAAATTTTCTATATGCTTATATATACTTATGTCTATATAATTATATTATTTATTATATACTAACTTTGTTAATTTCGAAATAATTATATTTAAATTGAAAAATTTACCTTTTGATTATTTATTTTACTTTTTTATTATTGAGGTATTATATATAATAGATATATGTTCGAGTTATTATATATAATTACTGATTTTACTAAATACCCAAAAGGAGGAAATTTTATGTTTAATATATCATTTTTCGAAATGTCAATATATGAAATAACAGTTACTACAATATATGTAATTAATTTCATGGTTATACTAAATCTCATTTTTAGAGAAAAGAGAAATATAAACACAACTCTAACATGGCTTCTTATATTAGTATTAATACCAGCTCTTGGATTTATACTTTATATGGCTTTTGGTAGAAATATTTCAAAAAACAATATGTTTAGAGTAAAAGAAAAGGACGATAAGATAATCAAAAGCAATATACTAGATACTCAAGTTAAATTACAATCTACATCTGAAATTGATTCAGAAATACATCAACATAAGGATATGATTTATGCATTAGCTAATTCAAATAATGCTCATTATACCAATAATAATGATGTGTGGATTTACGCTGAGTCTAGTCAATTTTTTAACACTCTTCTTGAAGAACTTAAGAAAGCAAAGAAATATATAAATATACAGTTTTACATTTTCAAAGATGACAAAATTGGAACTGAAATAATTGACATTCTAGTAGATAAGGCCAAAGAAGGTGTAGAAGTAAGACTTTTATTTGACGCCGTTGGTGGTAGAACACTAAAAAATAGTACACTTTCTAGATTAAAAGAAAGTGGTGTTAAAGTTGGAAGTTTCTTTCCATCATTCTTAAAAATTGTAAACTTTAACTTAAACTACAGAAACCACCGAAAAATTGTTGTCATTGATGGAAAAGTAGGATTTGTAGGTGGATACAATGTTGGAGACGAATATCTAGGTAGAAATCCAAAATTTGGTCTATGGAGAGATACACATACTAAACTTACTGGTGATTGTGTAATTGACCTAAATATGAGATTTATCCTTGATTGGAGATATACAACTAAAGAAGATTTAGATTTAGAAAAGTACTTCGCAGAAAGTGAAACACCTTCTGATTGTCCTTCTGAAAATATTGGGATTCAAATAGTATCAAGTGGTCCAGATATATCAGAGCTCGATGAAATTAAATATGGTTACCTTAAAATGATTCAGAAAGCTAGAAAGTATATATATATACAGAGTCCTTATTTAATACTTGACTCAACATTTATAGATACTTTAAAAATAGCTTGTTTATCTGGTGTTGATGTAAGAATTATGATTCCTTCTAAACCTGACCATCCTTTTGTATACTGGGCATCATATTCATATGCTGGAGAACTTTTAAAATTTGGAGCTAAAATCTACACTTATGGTGAAAATGCATTTTTACATGCTAAGACAATAGTTATAGATGACTCTATATGTTCTATAGGAACAGCTAATATGGATATAAGAAGCTTTGAGCTTAATTTTGAAGTAAATGCCTTTATGTACTCTTCAAAAAAAGCACTAGAGCAAAGAGTTATATTTGAAAATGATATTTTAGATTCAAAAGAAATAACATTAGATGTATATAATTCTAGGTCTACTTATATAAAAATCAAGGAATCAATTTCTCGACTATTATCATCAGTTTTATAAATCTTTTATTTTATAAAAATTTTACCTTTTGGTTTATTTTTTAAAGTTTTTTATATATATTATTTTTTTTTTATTGAATTCAGTCCATTTTTTTTATTTTTTTTAACTATTCTGAATTATTTTATATTATAATAGACTAGTATAGTTTTTTTTTAATAGGTAACTTTTTTGCATTGTTTTTATGAATAAAGAAATTGTTGTATATTATTCTTTCTTTATTGTTTTGGTTTTGTTCACCAACATAATATTGGTGTCAACGCATGGTTAATTATTTTATGAAAAATAATAACTTTAAAAAGAAAAGGGGGATTTGTTATGTGCGATTTTATTTCACACAACAAGCAGTTATTTGACGAATTAGATATATTTATTGACTCTCTTGCAACAAAAGAAGGTGCTTTGATACAAGTTCTACATGAAGCTCAAGGTATATTTGGATATCTTCCAAAAGAAGTACAACTTCATGTTGCTAAAAGACTTGGAGTAGCTCCTGCAAAGGTATATGGGGTTGTTACATTCTATTCTTATTTCACTACAGAACCTGTAGGTAAGTATAAAATAAGTGTCTGTCTAGGTACTGTATGTTTTGTAAAAGGTGCTGATAAGATATTAAGTGCTTTTGAAAAACAGCTTGGTATAAAAGTTGGAGAAACTACTAGTGATTTTAAATTTTCTTTAGAAGGTTTAAGATGTTTGGGGGCATGTGGTTTAGCTCCAGTTGTTACTGTAAATGGTAAAGTTTATGGTAAAGTAAAACCAGATCAAGTAAGCGAAATATTAGATACTTATAGAGAATTAGAATTGAATTGTTAAGAGGGGTGAATAAATAATGCGTAAAGTAAATTCATTTGATGAATTAAAAGTTTTAGCTGATGAGCTAAAACCTAGTCTTAGCCTAAGAAAAAATTATTCTAAGGAAAATGTATTAAGAAGAGAATTACTTGTTTGTTGTGATACTGGATGTACATCTTCAAACAGTATGGAAATAGTTAGTGAATTAGAAAATGAAATAAAAAAATCAGGAATACAAGACAAAGTTGATGTTCGCTTAACAGGTTGTTTTGGTTTCTGTGCTCAAGGTCCTATCGTAAAAGTTTATCCTGATAACGTTTTCTATGTGAAAGTTGAACCATCTGATGCTGAAAAGATAGTTCAAAATCACTTAATTAGAAATACAGTTGTTGAGGAATTATTATATGAAGAAGAATCTTTAAATAAAAAAGTAGAAGCACAAGAAGAAATGTCTTTCTACAAAAAACAATTACGTATAGCTCTAAAGAATTGTGGGCTTATAGACCCAGATAGTTTAGAGGATTATATTGCTAATGATGGTTATTTAGCTCTAGGTAAATGTTTAACATCTCTTACTCCTCAAGAAGTTATTGCAGAAGTAAAGACTTCTGGTCTTCGTGGTAGAGGAGGAGCTGGATTCCCTACAGGTTCTAAATGGGAAGCTGCTTCAAAGAATCCTGCTGGCCCAACTGATAAAAAATTCGTTGTCTGTAATGCTGATGAAGGAGACCCTGGTGCATTCATGGATAGATCTGTACTTGAAGGAGACCCTCATAGTGTACTAGAAGCTATGGCAATATGTGGATATGCTATAGGTTCTGATACAGGATACATATATATAAGAGCTGAATATCCAAAATCTATAGAAAGACTAAAAGTAGCTATAGCTCAAGCTGAAGCACATGGCTTACTTGGTGAAAATATTTTAGGTACTGGATTTAACTTCAAATTAGAATTAAAATATGGTGCAGGAGCTTTCGTTTGTGGTGAAGGTACAGCTTTAATGCATTCAATTGAAGGTAGACGTGGTGAACCTAGAATGAAGACTTATAGTTCTTCTAAGAGTGGATTATGGAAATCTCCTACTTGCTTAAACAATGTTGAAACTTTTGCTAATATTCCAGCAATCATACTTAAGGGTGGAGACTGGTTTGCTAACTTAGGTACTGATGATTCTAGTGGTACTAAAGTTTTTGCTCTTGGTGGAAAAGTAGAAAATGTAGGTCTTGTTGAGGTTGCAATGGGTACTACTTTAAGAGATATTGTATTTGAAATTGGTGGAGGAATTCCTGAAGGTAAGAACTTCAAGGCAGTTCAAACAGGTGGACCATCTGGTGGATGTATACCAACTGAACATTTAGATATACCTATAGACTTTGGTTCATTAAGCTCTATAGGCTCAATGATGGGCTCTGGTGGTATGCTTGTTCTTGATGAATCTGACTGTATGGTAGATATAGCCAAATTCTTCCTTGAGTTTACTGTTGAAGAATCTTGTGGTAAATGTACACCTTGTCGTATAGGTACTACAAGATTATTAGAAATATTAACTAAAATTACAGAAGGTAATGGTACTCTACAAGATTTAGACGACCTAGAAAACCTTGCTGAAACTATACAAACTGCTTCATTATGTGGTCTTGGTAAAGCTGCTCCAAACCCTGTTTTAAGTACTCTTCAATATTTTAAAGATGAGTATATAGCTCATGTTGTCGATAAGAAATGTCCTGCTGGCAAATGTCAAAACTTACTTTCTTACTTCATAACAGATGCTTGTAAGGGTTGTACAAAATGTTCTAGAGTGTGTCCTGCTGGTTGTATAACAGGTTCTGTTAAAGAACAACATGCAATAGATACTTCTAAGTGTCTAAAATGTGGTGCTTGTATAGATAATTGTACATTTAATGCTATAATCAAGAAATAACTTATTTGGAGGAGGAATAACAATGAGTTTAGTTAATTTAACTATCAATGGCAAACATGTTTCAGCACCTAGTGGAACTTCTATCTTAGATGCTGCAAAACTAATAAATATAAAAATACATAACCTTTGTCATTTACATATGAATGAAATAGATAAGCTTGACACTTGCGCTTCTTGTCGTGTTTGTATGGTTGAGACAGAGAGAGGTTTAGTTCCAGCTTGTGGAACAGTTATAAAGGAAGGTATGAGAGTTCAAACTAATAGTGCTAGAGCATTAAATGCTCGTAGAACTATTGTTGAATTACTATTATCAGACCATCCACAAGATTGTTTTATATGTGAAAAAAATGGAGACTGTGAATTACAAACTATAGCTGCTGATTTAGGAGTAAGAAAGATAAGATATCAAGGTTCTAAGTCTTTTGCAGGTAAAGATACCTCTACTAAATCTTTAGTTAAAGACCATTCTAAATGTATATTATGCAGAAGATGTGAAACTGTATGTAATGATATCCAAACAGTAGGAGCATTATCTGGAGTTAATCGTGGATTTAATACTTTAGTTAGTACATTTTTCAATGCTGATATGGTTGAAACAGAGTGTACATTCTGTGGCCAATGTATATCTGTCTGTCCAACTGGAGCATTAACAGAAGTAGATAATGTGCCTAAACTATGGGATGTTTTAAATAAAAAAGAAAAAACTATAGTAGTGCAAGTTGCTCCTGCTGTAAGAGTTGCTATTGGTGAAGAGTTTGGATTAGAGCCAGGTTCAATATCTACAGGAAAAATGGTTGCTGCTTTAAAATCACTTGGGTTTGAGCATGTATTTGATACAAACTTCGGTGCAGACTTCACTATAATGGAAGAAGCTACTGAATTTATAGAAAGAATTCAAAAAGGTGAAAATCTACCTATATTAACAAGTTGTTGCCCTGCATGGGTAAACTTCTTAGAACACAATTATCCAGACCAATTAAATCTAGCATCTAGCTGTAAATCTCCTCAAGGTATGTTTGGTTCTATAGCTAAGAACTACTATGCACCTAAAATACTAGGAATTAATCCAGATGACCTTTATGTTGTATCTGTAATGCCTTGTGTAGCTAAGAAGTATGAAGCTTCAAGAGAAGAATTAAGTGAATCTGGAATATTAGATGTTGACCTTTCTATAACTACTAGAGAGCTAGCTAAGATGATAAAAGAAGCTGCTATCGATTTACCTAATCTTCAAGACCAGGATTTTGATAATCCATTAGGAAAATCTACTGGTGCTGCTTCTATATTTGGAGCAAGTGGTGGAGTTTTAGAAGCTGCTCTACGTACTTCATATGAAAAGATAACTAACAAAACTTTAGATAATGTAAACTTTACTAATGTTAGAGGGCTTAAAGGAATCAGAGAAGCAAGTATAGATGTTGATGGAACTACAGTTAATGTATGTATTGTAAATACACTTAAAAATGCTAGAAAGATGATGGATAAGGTTAGAAGTGGAGAGTGTAAGTACCATATCATAGAAGTTATGGCATGTCCTGGTGGATGTGTTGGAGGAGCTGGTCAACCTTACCATCATGGTAATACTGAAATAATTGATAGACGTGCAAATGCATTATATGAAATAGATAGAAACAAGGCTATTCGTAAGTCTCATGAAAATCCTGACTTACAAGCTATTTATAAAGACTTCTTTGGAGATCCAAATAGCGATGTAGCTCACAAATACCTTCATACTCATTACTTTGATAAGAGTTGTATTTATGAAGAATGTCCAAAAGAATGTGCTTGTGAAGAAGCTAAATAAATTTTAATAAATTAAGAAACTAAAATATTCTCAAATAAAAGGATTGTATAAAGTGCTTTTAAGTACTTTATACAATCCTTTCTAATTTAATCATAGATAACCTACTTTTCTACACTTATCTTGGTTAAAGTATTCCTGCCATTTTCATAAGCTGTTTTGCATTTGTAGTCTTACATCTTCCATCTTTTATGGTATAGTCAAAATAGATTTTATCATCAACATAGTACTCTGAAAAATGGTAGTTTACAATCTCTACATCTCCACCACTTGAAAGGTCACATAACTCAAAATCATGTGTTGTAACCATACTTATGACCCATGGCTTTGATAGTTTCTTTACTGCCTCACTTGCTCCAATAATTCTATCAGCAGAGTTAGTTCCTTTAAAAATCTCATCAACTAAAACCAACATAGGTAATTCTTTTATGCTATATTGAATCATTGATTTTATTCTGAGAATTTCAGCATAAAAAGTTGATATACCTTGACTTACATCATCTTGTATTCTCATAGATGTAAATATAGCCATACATGTTGCATCAAAACTTTTAGCACATACAGGAGCACCTGCATACGCCAATACTAGGTTTACACCAATACTTCTTAAAAAGGTCGTCTTCCCTGACATATTTGAACCTGTAATGATACAGGTTTGAGAATTTAATTTTATCGAGTTTGCTACAACACTTTTCTCTGCTATTAATGGATGATATACTTCTTCAATGTCTAACCTTGGAATACTTTCATTTTTTATTATTGGAAAGCAGATATTTTCCTTTACTTGACCAATAATAGTTAAACTTATTAAAGCTTCAAACTCTCCAATAGATTCAAGCCATCCTCTAATTTGATTTCCATATACACCTTTCCATCTTTCTAGAGATTCTGCACAGTGATAATTCCACATAAGAACACCACAAGCAACTATATACACTATTTGATTATATCTTAGGTTTACGGCATTACCTATTGAGTTCAATTGTTTAATACCTTTTGAAACACCATTACCTTTAGAAAGTTTTGCTTGTAATTCTTTTAAATATGGGCTTTCGAATGTCTCTTTCTCTAAAACTTCAAACATTTTTTCATATACTTGTATACTTCTACTAAACGAGAATAATGGAGATAAGGTCTGCATAAGCTTTGTATGTCCAAAACCTCCAAATCCTAACTGAAGTACAAAAAGTAAAAAAACAGGTAACACAGGCAAAAAACCTAATATAAAAAATATAAAAGATAATATTGTTGCAGTAGGTAAACCCCAAGTAAAAATATGCATCCACTTAGGTATATATACATTTTTATCTTCTCCATACTCTATAAATGACTCTATACTTCTATCAGAGTTGGTTTTTTGCTCTTTACCAATTATATTACTTAATGTCTGAATATGAATAGAAAAATCCTGTTTTGATAAGAGCTCTTTTACTGCTGTTTGTCTTTCTAAGATTATCTTATCATCTGGATTTTCATTCCATAAAGACTTAGCTAAAGACTGCTTTCCATAGGATGTATTAGCCACACAAATATACTGATATAGTGATGCTCTTCCAAATAGGTCTAAATCTTTTGCTTGTGAATTTTCTTCTTGTATATACTCTTTGCCATCTATTTTGAACTCTTTCCACTCATCACCAAATCTTTTAACATACTTATCTAGCACTTCACCCTTACTCTTAAAATACGATTCTTCATCTTTTATTTTATTATGAATAACTAAAAGTGAAATAAATAGAATCAATGCCACAATTCCAACAAAAATACCTATTGTATTTTTATTGTAAAATCCAATAGCAAATCCTGCTATCAATATTAAAAAAGATATTAACCTAGCTGTACTTACATTATTTGATTTTTTATTTAAGAGCAATTCTTTTTCAGTAGTACTTTCTAAAAGCTTACTAAAATAGTTTATTCCCATAAAGACTCCAACTTCCTTATCATATAATAAATTTAAATATAGTATTAAATTTAATCTAATAACTTTAAACGTTAATTTAAACTCGGTTTATATAATATATATTTTATAAATATTCTATACAATTTTATTTTATATACATTTTCTATTACTTAGTATCAATCAGTTTTGATAGTTTCTTAGTAAATTCTTGGGCTGCATCATACCCCATTCCTCTTTGTCTAAAATTCATTGCTGCTACTTCTAGTATCATAGCAGTATTTCTTCCAGGCTTGACAGGAACAACTAACTTCTCTACATTAACACCAAGTATTTCTTCATATTCTTTATCTAATCCAAGTCTATCATAGTACTTATTTTCATCCCAAGCTTCTAAATGTACTACTAAATCTATCATTTTAGAATTTTTGATAGCTCCTACACCGTATAGGCTTCTGACATCTATTATACCTATTCCTCTTATCTCTAGGAAATGTCTTATTAATTCAGGAGACTGACCCATCAACATACTTTCATCTAGTTTTCTTATTTCTACAGCATCATCTGCAACTAATCTATTACCTCTCTGAATTAATTCTAATGCTGTTTCTGACTTTCCTATACTACTCTCTCCCTTTATCAAAACACCTATACCATAAATATCAACTAAAACTCCATGAATCGTTGTATGTGGTGCTAACTTATTATCTAAATAATTTGATAATCTATTTATAAGTCTAGTTGTATTTCTGTTTGTACTTAAGAGTATTCTCTTATACTTTTTAGCCTTTTCTATTACATCTGGCTTTATTTCTAAATCTCTAGAAATTATTAAAGCTGGTATTTCATATGAAAAAAATCTATTTAGTACCTCTTCTCTAATTTCATTATCCATCAATCCAAAGAAATTATATTCTGTCTTTCCAACTATTTGTATTCTCTCATATGCAAAGTAATCAAAATACCCTGCAAATTGTAAACCTGGTCTATTTATATCTTGAGAGTAGACATAATAATCTACATCATCAGGCATGTATACTACTTTAAGTTTTAAATCTTTTATTATTTCTCTTATTGATACTTTATTGCTAGTTTCCATTAATTTTCTTCCTTCCTAAAAAAATTATAAACATTCTCTGCAATGCTTTTATTCATTCCTTCCACTTCTAAAAGTTCTTCAAAGGTAGCTTCTTTTATAGCTTCTACATCTTTAAAATGACTCAGTAGTGCTTTTTTCCTTTTTTCACCTATCCCTTGTATATCATCTAAGATAGATTTTGTCAAAGCTTTATTTCTTAGACTTCTATGATATGTTATTGCATAATTATGAACTTCTTCTTGTATACTAGCAATAAATCTATATAAACTAGTTGTTTTATCCAACTCGATTTCTTTTTCTTTACATATTAACCCTTTAGTTCTATGCTTATCGTCTTTGTACATTCCCCAAAGTGGTATGTCTACATCATTAAGTTCTAATACTTTTTTTACAGCACTAACCTGTCCCTTTCCTCCATCCAACAATATAAGGTCAGGTAAATTTCCATGTTTCAATCTTCTATCTACAATTTCAGCCATAGAATCATAATCATTGGGTCCAATAACCGTTTTTATTTTATATCTTCTATACTCTTTTTTATCTTTTTTAGCATTTGTATAGACTACCATAGAACCAATTGAATCTACTCCTTGTATATTTGATATATCAAAAGACTCTATTCTTATCGGCAATTTTTCTAAGTTTAACAATCGTTTTAATTCTTCTAATGCTCCAATACTTTTTTCATATTTTCTTTTGTTCATATCAGAAAATTTTTCAAGGTACTCTACTGCATTTTTTCTAACCATTTCAACTAGACTTTTTTTCTCTCCTTTTTGTGGTACTCTTATTGTTACTTTTTGTCCTTTTTTAGACGATAGCCATTCTTCTAATATACAACTGTCTTCTATCTCATCTTCTATAATTAGTTCTTTAGGTATATACTCTTGTTCATTGTAAAATTGTTTTACAAATGAACTTAATATAGAAGCTCTTGGACTATCCATTACCCCTTCTAGGATAAAGTGTTCTCTCCCAACAATCTTACCATTTCTAATAAAAAATACTTGTACACAGGCTTCATTATGAGCTCTTGCCATGGCAACTACATCCTGATTTAAATCGGTTACAGTAGCATCTATTTTTTGTTTTTGTATCATTTCTTCAAGACCCTTTATTTTATCTCTATATATAGCTGCTTCTTCAAATCTAAAATTCATAGAACTCTCATTCATCTTTTCTTTTAAGAGCTCCATCAACTTTTCTTCTTTCCCAGATAGACACATTATAATTTCTTCTATCATCTTTCCATATTCTTCTTTAGATACTTTTCCTGTACAAGGCCCCAAGCATTTATTTATGTGTAAGTTTAAACAAGGTCTTGTTTTATTTTTTATTGCTTTTTCTATATCTATTTTACAACTTCTTATTGGATAGGTACTATTTATAAGGTCTAAAGTATCATTTACCGCAGTTATATTGGTATATGGTCCAAAATACTTTGCTTTATCTTTAAGCACTCTTCTAACCTTTAAAATTCTTGGATAATCTTCATTTGTAGTTACTTTAATATATGGGTAAGTTTTATCATCCCTAAGTAGCACATTATACTTTGGTCTATATCTTTTTATTAAATTACATTCAAGTATTAATGCTTCCAACTCTGAATCCGTTATAATATATTCAAATTTATATATATTCTTAACCATAGATTTGACTTTAGATGTATGGTTTTTTGAAGATTGAAAATACTGCCTTACTCTATTTTTTAGAGATATAGCTTTTCCCACATATATTATGTGGTCGTATTTATCCTTCATTAAATATACGCCAGGCTCAGAAGGTAATTTTTTTAAGTGGTCTTGTATATCAAACATCTCGCCCTCCAAAACATTAAATTTTATATTAAAATTATACCCTAAAATATGAAAATTAAAAAGTTATTCAATTTCCAGCATTGTACACAAGTTAAAGTCCATATCATCTTCTATAATTGATTTAAAAGCAATCTCAAATACGAAGAACAATATGGACTTTATGTTTGGTAATTATCTACAATTTATTTTTATATATTTACAGTTAAAATTTTACACAGTTTGTACAACCTAAGAGAAATATTTCTTTAAAAATTGACCTGTATAAGAACCTTCAACTTTAGATACTTCTTCTGGTGTTCCAGTTGCAACTATAGTTCCACCTTTATCTCCACCCTCTGGCCCTAAGTCTATTACATAATCACAAGTCTTTATAACATCTAGATTATGTTCTATGACTATAATTGTATTTCCTGTATCTGCTAATCTTTGTAATACGTGAATTAACTTATCTACATCTGCCATATGAAGTCCTGTAGTAGGTTCATCTAATATATATAAAGTCTTTCCTGTTGGTCTTTTACTAAGTTCTGATGCTAATTTTATACGTTGTGCTTCTCCTCCAGACAATTGAGTTGAAGGCTGTCCCAATTTAATATATGAAAGACCTACATCCATTAATGTATCTAGTTTTCTTTTTATGTTTGGTATATTTTCAAAAAACTCAACAGCTTCTTCTACATTCATATCTAGTATATCAGATATAGTTTTATCTTTGTATTTTACTTGTAATGTTTCCCTATTGTATCTTTCACCCTTACAAACTTCACAAGGAACATATACATCTGGTAAAAAGTGCATCTCTATTTTTATTATTCCATCACCTTTACAAGCTTCACATCTACCACCTTTTACATTAAAACTAAATCTTCCTTTTTTATAGCCTCTTGCTTTCGCTTCATTAGTAGCTGCAAAGATATCCCTTATAAAGTCAAATACCCCTGTATAAGTGGCTGGATTTGAACGAGGTGTTCTTCCAATTGGACTTTGGTCAATATTTATAACCTTATCTATATTTTCAATTCCTTTTATTTCTTTGTGCTTACCAGCTCTTTGTTTAAGTCTATTTACTTTACTTGCAACACCTTTATAAAGTATGTCATTTATTAGTGTACTTTTCCCAGAACCTGAAACACCTGTTATGCATGTAAACTTACCTAATGGCAATTTTACATCAATATTTTTTAGGTTATTTTCTGATGCTTTGACTACTTCTATAAAACTTCCATTTCCTTCTCTAGTAGTCTCAGGAACTAATATTTGTTTTTTTCCACTTAAATACTGACCTGTTATTGAGTTTTCATTTTCTATTATTTCATCTAAAGTCCCTTGTGCAACTATCTCACCACCATGTATACCTGCACCAGGACCAATATCTATGACATAATCAGCTTCTCTCATTGTATCTTCATCATGTTCTACGACAATTAAAGTATTTCCTAAATCTGTTAGATGTCTAAGAGTGCCTATGAGTCTGTCATTATCTCTTTGATGAAGACCTATACTTGGCTCATCAAGCACATATAACACTCCAACTAATGCTGAACCTATTTGAGTTGCTAACCTTATACGTTGTGCTTCTCCTCCTGAAAGTGTTCCAGCTTTTCTTGATAAATTCAAATAATCAAGACCAACATCTCTTAAAAACTTAGCTCTTCCCTTTATCTCTTTTATAATCTCATGAGCTATAAATCTTTGCTTTTCTGTAAGAGTTATATTTTCCATAAAATCTATCAATTCATTAACAGATAAGTTTGTTACTTCCATTATATTTTTTCCATCAACTAAAACAGATAAAACCTCTTTTTTAAGTCTCAATCCCTTACATTTTGGACAAGGTCTTTCTGCCATATACTCTTCAATTTTATCTCTCATATACTCTGAGTTAGTTTCTTTGTATCTTCTCTCTAAGTTTACTACTACACCTTCAAAATATGATTTATAATTTCTAGTTCCTCCAAATTTTGATTCATAAACAAACTCTACCATTATATTATCCTTACCATAAAGTAACTCTTGAACAAAATCTTCTGGTAAATCTTTAAATGGAGTTGTCAAAGATACATTAAAATGCTGTGCTAAACTTTTTATCATTTTGCTATAATAAGTATCGTCGTTGACACCTGTTGAACCCCATGCAGCCACTGCACCTTGTTTTATTGATAAATCTTTATTTGGTACAACTAGTTCTGGGTCAACTTCTTTACTTTCTCCAAGACCATTACAAACATCACAAGCACCAAAAGGAGCATTAAATGAAAACATTCTTGGAGATAATTCTTCTATCCCAATTCCATGTTCTGGACATGCAAATTTAGTTGAGAAAAGAATCTCTTCTCCATCTATTATCTGAGCTATTACAAGACCATCAGATAGTTTAACCGCAGTTTCAATTGAATCTGCAAGTCTAGATTCTATTCCATCTTTAACTACTATTCTATCTACTACTACTTCTATACTGTGTTTTTGGTTTTTAGTTAAAACAATATCATCACTTACTTCATAGTTTTCGCCATCAACTCTAACTCTTACAAATCCTTCTTTTTTAATATTATCTAAGACCTTTTTATGTGTACCTTTTTGACCTCTAACAATTGGTGAAAGTATTTGCAGCTTCGTTCTATCTGGAAAATATAGCATTTTATCAACTATTTCTTGAATAGTCATTTGACTTATTTTTTCACCACAAGTAGGACAATACACATCACCTACTCTTGCAAATAATAATCTCAAATAATCATATATTTCTGTTACTGTTCCAACTGTAGAACGTGGATTCTTTGAAGTAGTCTTCTGGTCTATTGAAATAGCTGGTGATAAACCTTCAATATACTCTACATTTGGCTTTTCCATTTGCCCTAAAAACTGTCTAGCATAAGCAGACAAACTCTCTACATATCTTCTTTGGCCTTCTGCATATATCGTATCAAACGCCAAAGATGACTTTCCAGAACCAGACAATCCTGTAAAAACTATAAACTTATCTCTTGGTAAATCTAAATCTACATTTTTTAAATTATGCTCTTTTGCTCCTCTTATTATAATTTTATCTTCCATAACCTTGTTTTTACCTTTCTATTTTTCCAATTTTTCTTCCAACTGTTTTACCTTATCTCTTAATTCGGCCGCTCTCTCAAATTGTAAGTTTTGAGCAGCTTCCATCATCTCTGATTTTAATTTTTCTATATTATCTTTTATCTCTTCTTTATCATCTGTATCAGTTATTCCATATACAACTTCTTCCTCTGCTACCTTAGTTGCCTCTATACTATCTCTTACACTTTTTTGTATAGTCTTAGGAGTTATGTTGTGTTCTTCATTATATAAATTCTGTATAGCTCTTCTTCTTTTTGTCTCATCAATAGCATTTTGCATTGAATCAGTTATCCTATCAGCATACATAATAACTCTTCCATTTTCATTTCTAGCTGCACGTCCAATAGTTTGTATTAACGCTGTTTCGGAACGTAAGAAACCTTCTTTATCTGCATCTAAAATCGCTATAAGTGAAACCTCTGGTATATCTAGACCTTCTCTAAGTAAATTTATTCCTACAAGTACATCAAATTTTCCTAGTCTTAAGTCTCTTATTATCTCTGTTCTTTCTAATGTAACTATATCTGAATGTAGATATTTAACTTTTATTCCTATTTCTTTAAGGTAATTAGTTAAGTCTTCACTCATTTTTTTAGTCAAAGTGGTTATAAGCACTCTTTCATTTTTTTCTATTATTTTAGTTATTTCTCCTACCAAATTGTCTATCTGATTATTTATAGGTCTTACTTCTATAATTGGATCTAAAAGACCTGTTGGTCTTATTATTTGTTCTGCTATAGTTTCGGAATGTTGAATTTCATAAGGACCTGGTGTAGCACTTACAAACAACATTTGATTTATATTTCCTTCAAATTCTTGAAAATTTAGTGGTCTGTTATCAAGTGCAGAAGGTAATCTGAATCCATTTTCTATAAGAGAAGTTTTTCTTGACCTATCTCCTGCATACATTCCTCTTACCTGTGGAATAGTAACATGTGCTTCATCCACAATTATCAAATAATCATCTGGAAAGAAATCCATTAGTGTATATGGTCTTTCTCCTTCTTCTCTTCCAGTAATATGTCTTGAATAGTTTTCTATTCCCTGACAAAATCCTATTTCCTTTAACATTTCTATATCATACTTTGTTCTTTGCTCAATTCTTTGAGCTTCTAAAAGTCTATCATTTTCTTTAAAATTCTCGATTTGTTGTTGAAGTTCATCTTCAATTTGAACAATTGCGTTTTCAATTCTTTCTGGTGTTGTTACATAGTGAGATGCGGGGAAGATAACAACATGATTTCTTGTCCCAACAATCTTTCCTGTTACATAATCAATTTCTGTTATTCTATCTATCTCATCACCAAAAAACTCTATTCTTATTGCTTTTTCATCATTACTAGCTGGAAATATTTCTAATATATCCCCTCTAACCCTAAAAGTCCCTCTTGTAAAATTTATATCATTTCTTTCATATTGTATCTCTATTAACTTTTTTATTACATCATCTCTATCTCTTTGCATACCAGGTCTTATAGATAACATAAGTTCTTTATAATCTTTTGGGTCACCCAAACCATATATACAAGATACTGAAGATATTATTATTGTATCTCTTCTCTCTAAAATAGATGCTGTAGCAGAATGTCGAAGTTTGTCTATTTCGTCATTTATACTTGCATCTTTTTCTATATAAGTGTCACTGTGAGCTACATATGCCTCTGGTTGATAGTAATCATAGTAACTTACAAAATATTCAACTGCATTGTCTGGGAAAAATTCTTTAAACTCACTATAAAGTTGTGCTGCTAGTGTTTTATTATGAGCCATTATTAGGGTAGGTTTTTTAACTTGTTGTATTATATTTGCCATTGTGAATGTTTTTCCTGAACCCGTTACACCTAACAATGTCGAAAATTTTTCATTTCTATTTATAGAATCCACTATTGATTTAATAGCTTCTGGTTGGTCACCTGTTGGTTTGAAGTCTGACTTTAGTTTAAAATCCATAGTATCACTCCTTCTTTTCGAACATTAGTTCCTAACATGTATTATTATATCATACCTTTCTAGAATTGTTTCAGTTATTTTAAATATTTTACCCATTTAAATTTTACTTAAATCTAAAATATAAAAAAAGACTTCTATCTTTATAATAGAAGTCTATAAGTAATGGAAAATAAATACTTTATCAAGTTTATATAATGAAGTCAAATGCTTCTTTTTCAACTCCGTCTAGTTTCAAATTGAATAGTTTTAATATAGTTGCTGCATGAGCTCTTAAGTCGCCTTCTTCCTCTACTACACCTGTTTTTATTTTAGGTCCAAAAGCTATAAATGGAGGTCTATTACCCTTAGTAGGTAAATGACCATGTGTAGCCACAGCAAACTTGTAATCTTTTATATCGGAATCCTTTATAATATTTCCTTCTAAATCATTTCCAAATGAAATTCCTTCAATTCCTTCAATTACCAGTTCAAAATCGCCTTCAAGTCCAAGATTGGATGCTTCTTCTCTGGTAAATATATTCTCTATAAATAATTCTTCTTTAAACTCTTCAAGCAATGCTCTTAACTCTTCTAGTCTATTTGAGTTATTTACTATTATCTGTGCTGATATGCCTGATGAATTTACATAGGCATCAAAATTCTTAACCTCATCATTTTCTACTGTTATAAATCCATGTGATTTAAGTAAAACATTTGGATTTACGACTTTATCAACTCTAAGATGGCCATGGTCTCCAAGTATTATAAAATTGGTATCTTCATATGTACCCGCATCCTTTGTAGCCTGAATTATATCTCCTAACCATTTATCATTCATTTTCAGGGCTTCATTTACTTCTTCATTAAACAAACCATGATTATGTCGTGTATGGTCCAAAGTTGCTAGATGTATTAACATCAAATCTGGATTATATTCTTTTATTACATCTACCGCACAATTTACTCCAAATAAATCCATATTAGGCTCTAATTTCCAATCAATATAATGGCAATGTCTATCATAAATACTATCCATTATAACCTTACTTGAACTTTTTTCAAAGGTTTCTCTTGGGTCATCTTCTCTATTAGGAGCCCATATCTCTGCAATGTTATAATCTATATTTAGATTTGCACCCATTACAGGCCATAAGATACTAGAAGTGGTCAAATTATTTTCCTTTGCTACATCTATAATTGTCTTTACTTTTATATCTTTTGAATACCAATACCAATCTTTATTTTCTTTATTTGGGTCAAATTTTTCATTATGATATATTCCATGTTTTTTAGGATATACCCCTGTGACCATACTTGTATGACAAGGATATGTTAAAGTTGGATATACACAATTTATATTTTTCACCATAGAACAATTTTCTAAGATAGATTTAAAATTTGGTAGATTCTTTACAAATTCTAAATCTTTTTCAAATAAAGAATCTACTGATAATACTATAACTTTTGTCATTTACATTACCTCTTCATTCATATATTATTGAATACTTTCAATCAAGCTATAATCTATATATGTTACAAATAATATTTTATCAACATTTTATACATCTCTATAATTATTTATTAGTCTTGTCTATTACTGCTTGCATTGCAGAAGTTCCTTTATTTACTGCATCTTTTGGCGCCACATTTAAATCAGTAAGACCTTTTTTAATCTCATCCATTAACTTGTCAGTTGCTTCTTTATATCCATTTAGCATTGGAAGGGCAACAGCATATTGTAATTGGTCAGTTGCAACTTTATATTGTGGCTTTTCTTTATACAATGTTTGTAATTTTTCTGATTTAGTTGCATCTTCAGTTGTTGGTAGATATCCTGTTGATGAACTAAATTGAACTATTTTATCTGTTTGAGTCATCCATTCTATAAATTCTGCACTTGTATCTTTCTCTTTATCTGTTCCACCTTCAAGCATAACTAAGTTTGCTCCACCTGTAGGAGTTGCATATTTTTGATTTTTTGGTAAAAATGCTGTTGATATTTCAAACTTACCATCTGTTTGTTGCATAAGACCTGCTAAATCTGCTGTCGATGTAAATATCATACCAACTTTACCATTTACAAAATCTTGCTTTGCTACATCCCAAGCATTATAATCTTCACCAGGTGGCATTTTCATTACTCCAGATTTCATCATATCTTGCCAGAATTTAACTGGTGCTTGACCTGCTTCATTATTAAATGCTACTTTTTTTCCATCAGTTATTTCTCCTCCACTTTGCATTACCATCGCTTCATAGAACCAAATATCTATTGGAGTTTCAAATCCATAAGTATCTTCTGATTTATTTGTCATTTTACTAGCATATGTTTTAAGTTCTTCCCATGACTTTGGCCCTGAAGGGTCAAGACCTGCTTTAACTGCCATGTCTTTATTTATGTATAATATCGGTGTGCTTCTATTAAATGGCATCCCAACAAATTTATTTTCATAATATGAATTTGTTAGAAGACCAGAAAAGAATCTTTCTTGGTATGCCTTATCAAAGTATTTACTCATATCTACTAAAGCTCCTGCTGATGCAAATGTACCTGTTTGAGTTATTTCTAATAATGTTACATCTGGTTGGTCTTTAGAAGTTAATGCAGCTTGTAATTTTGTTGCATTTTCATAGTAATCTTTTTGTTTTAGCATATTCACTTGTATATCTTTATGCTCACTATTAAACTGGTCAACCATTTTTTGTGCAGTTTCACCATTAGTTCCACCCAAAGGTGCCCAGAAATCTATCTTTGTAATATTGCTATCTGTCTTTTCTCCTTTAGATGTATTTGAGTCATTAGAATTTGAACACCCAACTAAAGAACCTACTAATAATGTTATTGCTAATCCTGTTGCTAATTTTCTTTTAAGCTTCATTTCCATCCTCCAAATTTAGTTTTTGACTTTTTATTTTATTCCTGAATACATAAAAGCTTCTTTTACTTTTTTATTTGCAAATATATAAACAAGAATTATTGGTAAAATTAAAATTATATTTCCTGCCATTATTACATTCCATGCAGTAATTCCTTCTGAAGATTTAAGAAGAGCTACTCCGATTGGTAAAGTTCTTATTGCATCTGTATTTGTCATTACTAAAGGCCAGAAATAGTTATTCCAGTGATATATAAAATTAAATAATATAAATGTTATTACTGCTGGTTTTGCCATAGGAACCATTATTTTAAACATTATTTTTAAGTCCGAAGTATTGTCTAATTTAGCTGCTTCAATAATCTCATCTGATATCTGCATAAAATTTTGTCTAAGCAAAAATATACCAAATGAAGATGTCATAAATGGAATTATAAGTGGCACATATGTATTTATAAATCCAAATTTACTCATCATCATATATACAGGTAAAAAAGTTACTTGTGGAGGAATCATAAGTCCTATGAGTAATAGTCCAAACAATACCTTTTCACCTCTAAATTTAATCTTAGAAAATGCATAAGCTGCAGGAACCATCACTAAAAACTGTATGATTAAAATACTACCTGTCACAAAGATACTATTTAATAAATATCTAAAAAATGGCCCTGAATTCCATGCTGTAGTATAATTTCCTAGTACTATATCATTTGGTATTATTGTAGGTGGTAGTTGCATCATTTCTTGTGGGTTTTTAAAAGATGTCGACAACATCCATATAAAAGGGAATATAAATATTGCAGATAAAAGTACTAGAATTAATACTTCTATTGATTTTGATACTATTTTCTTTATATCAGCTTTATCTTTTTTAATAGGTCTTATAATATCCATTTTGTCCTCCTTTTTAATACGCCTCATAATATATATTTTTCTTTATTGATAATGAACTTTTTTTGATAATAGTCTGAAATTAGCATATGTAGCAATCATAACTATAGCTAATAAAAACATACTTGCTGCACTTGCTTGCCCTATATCGTAATATATAAATCCAGACTCATATATATAATAAGATAACATGTTGGTTGAACCTAATGGACCACCTTGTGTCATTATGCTTATTTCATCAAATACTTGAAATGATGCTGTTGTTGTTGTTATCATGAGAAAAAATATTGTTGGCGATAATAGTGGTAATGTTACCTTAAAGAAATTAGTTACCTTGTTTGCATTGTCTAGCTTAGATGCCTCATATATATAATTTGGTATCGATTTAAGACCTGATAAAACTATTAAAATATTATATCCCAGAGTTTTCCATATGCCTATTAAAATCAATGACATCAATGCTGAACTTTCACTTGAAAGCCATTTTGATGTTGGTAAGTGTAATACTGACAGTACCCAGTTTAAAAAACCATACTGAGGTTCCATAATCCAAAGCCATAATACGGCCACAGATACAAGTGAAATTACATGTGGTGTAAAGATTATACTTTGTGTTAAATTGTGTATTATAGAGTTTTTGTTTAACCAAGTAGCAAGTACTATAGCTAGTGATATAGATATAATTACCATAAAAAAAGTATAAATTGCTGTATTTGTTATAGTTTGTATAAACTCTGGATTTTTTAAAAGCTCTGTGTAATTGTTTAATCCTACATTTTCGAAAGTTGAACTAAGAAGACTTCCTGATTTGAAACTCAGCGATATTGTCTTAATTATTGGATATACTATAAACAGTAAAGTTCCTATAATTGCAGGTGTTATGTACAAATATGCTTTATTAAATTGCTTTTTCATAAATATCTCCTTTGATTTTAGAATACATATTCTTACATTCTTTTATATCATCTATTCTTTGCCCATCTTTATCAAAATAATATAAATCCTTTTCTAATACATTTACTTTCAAAGTTTTCCCTATATCAAATATATCGTTTTCTGTTTTAACCCTTACTTCACTGTCAAGAACAGATAAACAGTATATAGTTTCGTTTCCTAATACTTCTTTAGTTATAACCTTTCCAAGCAAATTAAAAGCATCATCATTTTTTATATCTATATTTATACTTTCTAATACAGCTTTTTCAGGCCTAAATCCAAGTTTGATATTATCCTTCATATTTAATATGTTCATACAAGGATTTCCGATAAATTGTGCCACAAACAAATTTTTAGGGTCTTGATATATTTTTTTTGGAGAACCTATTTGCATTATCTCTCCTTTGTTCATTATAACTATTTTATCCGCCATTGACATTGCTTCGACTTGGTCATGAGTTACATAAACAAATGTAGATTTTAATTTTTGATGTAACTGTATTAATTCTGTCCTCATTTGATTTCTCAGTTTTGCATCTAAATTTGACAATGGTTCATCCATTAAAAATACCTTTGGATTTTTAACCATTGCTCTAGCTAATGCTACTCTCTGTCTTTGTCCTCCAGACAAATTTCCTGGCTTTACATTTAAATATTCTTGTAATCCAACTATATCAATAACCTCTGTTATAAGTTCTTCTCTTTTTTCTTTTGGAACTTTTTTATTCTTTAGACCAAATTCTATATTTTCTCTAACAGTCATATGCGGATATAATGCATAATTCTGAAATACCATAGCTATATCTCTCTTACTTGCATCAGTTCTTGTTACATCATTTTCTTCAATTTTCAAATTGCCTGAAGTTATATCTTCAAGCCCAGCAATCATTCTTAGTGTAGTAGATTTTCCACAACCACTTGGGCCTACCAATACCGTAAAAGAACCATCTTCTATAGTAAGGTTCAAGTTTTCTATAACAGTGTTCTTTTTATCATAAGATTTTGTGACATTTTCTAGTCTTATATCTGCCATTTTTTATCCTCCTCAAAATACTTTGTTTAGTTATACGATTTACTTATAAATTAATAATACTCTTTATTTGTAAAGGATATATTAAGTCAAAGTGAACATATAGTAAATTTATTAAAATAAATGTTAAATCACATATATTTTCTGTTAAATTATACTAAACTTAAATAAATATACTGACTATAAGATAGAATGAAAATAAATAAAATAACGGATATAGCAAATTAGACACAATAAAAAAGACCTCTATGGGGGATAGAGGCCTTTAAGTGGGGGAGATTGAGTAATTTATTTTTGCTATTAAGTTTTACAATTATATTATGTCCCAAATTTGCCATGTCTAAACACAAAAAATAAAATTTTTTTATTTTTTATAAATTTACACAAAAAAAGATTACGTGGCTACGTCCTACTCTCCCAGGCAGTTTCCCACCAAGTACCATCAGCGCTAGAGAGCTTAACTTCTGTGTTCGGAATGGGAACAGGTGTATCCTCTCTGCTATTGTAACC
>NZ_JAGWCY010000004.1:0-270791 GCF_020657785.1 Clostridioides sp. ZZV14-6154
ATAAATGGTAATCATAAGGGTTAGGAACTAGCCTAATAGCTTGGAGATACTGATAACAATAGTTATCTTGACCAAGAAGCCACCACTTCAAACATTACCGTAGGTAGTTAAGTGGATGGTAGTTCACGAAAGAGATTATGGAAACAAGAAAACAACGTGATGTTATGGATTCATTTTGTAAAGTAGTTACATATAGAGGATATGATATAACCATAGGTGAACTTTTTTCTATAGGAGAAGAATATACATCCAATCTTCTAAAAAGCGTAAATGGAGGAGCTGCATATCCTATTGAAGATTGGAGTGATTGGTTCGAGGACTTTTTCATCATGTTGGCGAATATATAATATATAAACTAATTAGTTATATTATATATTTAAAGTTAAGAAAATAATTGAGAGATTAAAATATTTAAAAATAAGTGTAAATTTTATCAATCTTAAAAAAGGATTAACTTATTTCTAATAAATTTAGAAAAAATTAAACTAAAATAAGCTGACAAAAATCGATATGAGCTAATGATTTATAAAAGTTAGATGAAAAAATATAAGATATTTCTAAAAATTCAAAAAAAACAATAAGTTTTACCATCTCAGGTGTTGAAAAAAAAGATAAAAATAATTTATATGGAAAAAATAAAATTATACGTAAAAAAAAATTGAAATAAAAATTAAAAATGTCGATAAAACGTTAATTTCAAAACAAAATAACGCTATTGACAAACCATATTGCTTTAAATTATAATTATTGAAAATAATGATATTTAAAAATCATACTCATGTCATAGTCTAAAAGTAAGTCAAAAAAGAATGTAAGTCTAAGCAAGTACTACTCTAAAATGTGTTTTATTAAAAAATAAACGTTGAAAAAAATTAATTATTATATAAAAATGCTGTTTATACTTTAACAATGAGGTAGTAATCTAATTAGAATAAAAAACTCTAATTAGTTATATACATAGTAAAAAGGTAAGAGAGGTGATTTGGATGGCTTTTGAAATAATAAAAAGCATTGTTGAGGCAGAGCAGACAGCAGACAGTATTAAAGTAAAAGCTGTTACTGATGCAGAGTCTATCAGAGCTGATGCTGTAAACGAATGTGAAAGCATCTTGGCTGATGTAAAAAAGCAAGCAAAGCTTATGGAAGAAACTCTTGTTGAGAAGGCAGTCACCGACAGTAAAGCAGAGGTTGATAAAATCTTGGCAGATGCTAAAAGTGAATGTCTGAAAATTGAAAAAACTGCGACAGAAAGACGAAGTAAGGCAATCGAGGCGGTTATTGGAAAGGTAGTGAGATAATATGGCAATAGTTAATATGAACAAGATATCTATTGTTGGCTTAGAAGCTCAAAAAAGCCAAATTTTAAAGCTACTTATGAACCGTGGATTTGTTCAAATTGATGATAGTGCCTTTCTTACTGAAATGGATGAGTTAAAAAATCATCTTACAAAAGATGGTGAGGAGTCAGAGGTTATAATGTTAGAACAGAAGATGGCACATGTGAATCAAGCGATTGACATTGTTTCTTCACTAGTGAAACAAAAAAAAGCTATGTTTGCACCAAAAAGAGAATTTAACAAAATTGACAGTGAAAAAGAAGAGGAAATTTATGCTGAAGTTTTGGAGTTAAATAATCTAAATAAAGAGATAGGTACAATAAGGAGTAACATAAATTTATTAAATAATAATAAAAGTATGTTAGAGCCATGGGTAAACTTTGATGTTCCTTTTGAAAAGATGGAAACTAAGTATACAAAAACTATTCTAGGAACGATACCCACAAACGCAAATATTGATGCTTTAAGAGTTAGACTAGAGGATGAAGTGCCAGAAAGTGTTCTTGGAATTATTGACTCTGACAAGTTAATGAACTATGTTTATTTAATTACTTTAAAAGAAACTTTTGATAATGCTACAGAAGTTCTTAAAGAATTTAATTTTTCAATAGTTACATTACCAAGTGAGGAAGGAACACCATCACAAGCTATCAAGAAATACAATGAAATGATAATTAGACAGGAAAACGTTTCTAAAAATAAGACAGAAGAAATCAAAAATCATGGAAATAATATACACATGCTTGAAAATCTATATGATTTTTACACTATAGAAAGAGACCAGAAAAAGATTATAGAGAGACTTGTAAAAACAAAAACAACATTCTGTCTTAATGGTTGGTTGCCAAGTAAAAGTGCCAGTGAGCTAATTAATGAAATCACAGAAAAGTTTGATTGTTGTGTTCAAACAGAGGAAGGAAATAAAGAAGAAGGTTTCCCAATTCTACTTGAAAACAATAAACTTGTAACACCTTTTGAAAGTGTAACAAACATGTACAGTTGTCCAAGCACAAAAGATATTGACCCAAATACAATTATGACTTTCTTTTATGTTATATTCTTTGGAATGATGCTAAGTGATGCTGCATATGGGATAATAATTGCCCTAGTTTGTGGATTTATTATATACAAATCAAAGATGAAAAAGGGTGAAGGAAATTTAATTAAACTTATTGGTATTTGTGGAGTTTCAACTACTATATGGGGTCTTATATTCGGGGGTATTTTGGGGGATTTAATTCCTATAAAAGCTTTAATTAATCCTTTAGAGGATGTTATGGTACTTATGGGGATGTCATTACTGTTCGGTATTATCCATATATATGTAGGTTTAGGAATTAAAGCATATACACTAATAAGAGATGGAAAGGTCATAGATGCAATTTGTGACGTAGGATTTTGGTATTTATGTATAACAGGGGTATGTCTACTTATAATACCTTTTGTTGCAGGAGATATAGGCGTATTTTCTGAAGTAGGAAAATATTTAGCAATTATAGGTGCTATAGGTCTTGTTCTTACTCAAGGGAGAAGCTTTAAAGGAGTACCTGTTAAGCTTTTTAAAGGATTTTCAAGTCTTTATGGTATAACAAGTTATTTTGCTGATATATTATCTTATACAAGAATTATGGCTCTTTGTCTAACAACAGGAGTTATAGGGCAGGTTATCAATCTTTTAGGGGCTATAGCTGGTCCAATATTTGCAGTTGTAATTGGTGTTGTAGGACACACAATAAACCTTCTTATAAATGCACTAGGTGCATATGTTCATACAAGTAGGTTACAGTATGTAGAATTTTTCAATAAGTTTTATGAAGGCGGAGGAGTTCCTTTTGTTCCGTTTAAGTATAAAACAAAATATACAAGCATTAATAAAAAGGAGATGTAAATATGGAATTTTTAAACGCGTTAGGAAATGGTCAATTTTTGGCAATATCAGGAGCTGCTATAGCAGCGTTATTTGCAGGTATGGGTTCTGCTAAAGGTACTTCAATAGCAGGGCAAGCCGCAGCAGGTGTTGTAACAGAAGACCCTAGTAAATTCGGTCAACTTCTAGTTTTACAACTTCTTCCTGGTACACAAGGTCTATATGGATTTATCATAGCTTTCCTTATTTTATCAAAAGCAGGAATTATTGGTGGAGATGCGATACCAACATCAGCTCAAGGTTTACAACTTCTTATGGCAGGGCTTCCAATTGGTCTAGTTGGTTTAGTATCAGGTATTGCACAAGGTAAGGCAGCAGCAGCAGGGGTTGGAATAGTTGCTAAAAGACCTGAAGAACTTGGTAAAGCTATAACATTTGCAGCTATAGTTGAAACATATGCTCTTTTAGGACTACTTGTTTCTTTCTTAGCTTACAATGGAATTGCAATTGGATAATTATAGAATATAATTCATAAGTAAAAAAAATGAAAAGGAGGAAGCACTCCTATGGGTAATGAACAAAAAATGATTGACAGAATTATAGCTGATGCCAAGCAAGAGGCGCAAGAAATATTGGATAAAGCTAAAATTGAAACAGATTCAAAGATAAGCTCAGCTAATGAAAAAGCTGAAAAGGAAATGGCTTCCTATACAAAGCTTGCAGAGGCAGAAGCAGAAAAAGCAGCTTCTAAAGAAATATCAGGAGCTTATATGGAGGCAAAGAAACAAATATTATCAAAGAAACAACAGATTTTAGAAGAAGTAATTTTAGAAGCTAAAAATAAACTTCTAAATCTTAAAGATAGTGAATATGAAAAAATTATATTAAATATGATTGAAAAAGCGAATTGTACAGATGGTTCTGAGATAGTATTATCTAAAAAAGATAGAAAAACATTAAAAGATGTATTATCTAAAAAAGACATCAAAGTGTCTGATGAAACTAGAGATATTACTGGAGGTTTCATAGTTAAAAAAGGTGATATTGAGTATAATTATTCGTTTGAAGCTATAATTGCAGTAGAGCATGAAGATATTGAGCAAATTGCAGCAGAAATTTTGTTTAATTAAGGAGGGGGGTTAAAAAATGGCAGAAGAAAAAACTTATCCCTATGCCGTGGCACGAATAAGAGTGCTTGAAAAACAGCTTCTTAACAGACAAATGTTTATTCAAATGGCAGAAGCTAAAAGCCCTGAAGACTCTTTAAGAATTATAGCAGAAGCAGGTTATACGGATTCGTCAAACAATAATGTTCACAATTTTGAGAATGTTTTGACTCAAGAATTATCTAAAACATATGAAATTCTTAAAGGTCTAGCCCCTGAAGAAAAATTTGTTGATGTATTCCTTTATAAAAATGATTATCATAACTTAAAAGTTTTGATTAAAGAAGAAATCTCTGGTGTAGATGGCGAAAAGTACTTAATTGATGGAGGTACAATTCCACTTGCTAAGCTTAAAGAATCTTTAGCAAATCGTAGTTTTAGTGATTTACCTAAGATAATGGCAGGAGCAATAACAGATGCATTTGAGATTTATAGTAAAACACAAAATGGTCAAATGGTTGATATTGTTTTAGATAAAGCAACTTTTTCAAGTATGAAAGAGACAGCTACAGAAAGCCAAAATAAATTTGTAATAGATTATGTTATGAAAGTTTGTGATTTAACAAATCTAAAGAGTTTTATAAGAGTTAAAAATATGAAGAAAGATTTTGATATGTTTATGAATGTGTTTGTTTCAGGTGGTTCACTTGATAAAGAAAAATTCTTAGAAGCTTTTTCTTCAGACACTCCAGCATCATGTTTTAAATCTACTTCTTACTCTGATGTCTGTAAAAATGGTATGGATAGTGGATTTACTGTCTTTGAAAAACTTTGTGATGATTATCTTATGGAATATGTTAGAGACGCAAAATTTAAACCTCTTACACTAGAACCGCTAATTGCATATTTATATGCTAAAGAATCAGAAATAAAAACAATTAGGATTATTATGACTAGTAAGCTTAATAATATAGACGCAGATACTATAAAAGAAAGGCTAAGGGATGCTTATGTATAAAGTAGGAGTAGTTGGAGATAAAGATAGCATCATGGGATTTTTAGCTCTTGGAATAGATATCTTCCCAGCCTATGATAGTGACGAAATTAAAAAAAGTATACATAAGTTGGTTGAAGATGAATATGCGATAATTTATATTACAGAACAGGCGTCATTGCTTGCAAAAGAATCAATAGCAAAATACAAAGACTATCAACTTCCTGCTATTATAGTTATTCCAGGTATTGGAGGAAGTATGGGATTAGGTATGAATGAAGTAAGAGAATCTAGTAAACGTGCTATAGGTGCAGATATATTATTTAAAGAATAGATGCAAATTGAATAAGAGACAATCTCAAATTTTGTTAATGCTAAAAAAATGTATTGATAAAATATAGGAGGGAATATTTAAATTTTGATAAAGTATATGATTGCAGGTGAGAGAATATGAAAACAGGCACAATTGTAAAGGTGTCAGGACCGCTTGTCGTAGCGGAGGGCATGAGAGATGCGAATATGTTTGACGTCGTAAGAGTTTCTGATAAACATCTTATAGGCGAGATTATTGAAATGCATGGAGATAAGGCTTCTATACAGGTTTATGAGGAAACTTCTGGTCTAGGA
The DNA here is from genome assembly GCF_020657785.1 of Clostridioides sp. ZZV14-6154. Classification (NCBI taxonomy): domain Bacteria; kingdom Bacillati; phylum Bacillota; class Clostridia; order Peptostreptococcales; family Peptostreptococcaceae; genus Clostridioides; species Clostridioides sp. ZZV14-6154. Next base: position 5,932 of record NZ_JAGWCY010000004.1, read on the forward strand.
CCAGGAGAAGAAGTGGTTTCTCTTGGAATGCCTATGAGTGTTGAGCTTGGGCCAGGTCTTATTTCAACTATTTATGATGGTATTCAACGTCCACTTGAAAAAATGTATGAGATTTCAGGTACTAATATAACTAAAGGTGTTGAAGTATCTTCACTTGATAGAACAATTAAATGGGAATTCAAACCTAAAAAGTCTGCTGGTGATAAAGTAGTAGCAGGAGATATAATTGGGGTAGTTCAAGAAACTGCTGTAGTGGAATGTAAGATTATGGTTCCTTATGGAGTAAAAGGTACTATAAAAGAAATATATTCTGGAGAATTTACTGTTGAGGATACAGTTTGTGTTATCACAGATGAAAAAGGTAATGATATAGCTGTAACTATGATGCAAAAGTGGCCAGTTAGAAAAGAAAGACCATATAGGGAAAAGAAAACACCAGATTCACTTCTTGTTACAGGTCAAAGAGTTATAGATACATTTTTCCCAATTACAAAAGGTGGTGTAGCAGCTATTCCAGGGCCTTTTGGAAGTGGAAAAACTGTTACACAGCATCAGCTTGCTAAATGGGCAGATGCAGATATAGTTGTATATATAGGATGTGGAGAACGTGGAAATGAAATGACAGATGTTCTTCTTGAATTCCCTGAACTAAAAGACCCAAGAACAGGCGAGTCACTTATGCAAAGAACAGTACTTATAGCCAATACATCAGATATGCCAGTTGCTGCACGTGAGGCCTCTATATACACTGGTATTACAATAGCTGAATATTTTAGAGATATGGGATACAGTGTTGCACTTATGGCAGACTCTACATCAAGATGGGCAGAGGCTCTTAGAGAGATGAGTGGTCGTTTGGAAGAGATGCCAGGTGAAGAAGGTTACCCAGCGTATTTAGGTTCGCGTCTTGCTCAATTCTATGAGAGAGCAGGAAAAGTAAACTGTCTAGGTATGGATGACAGAGAAGGAACTCTTACAGCAATTGGTGCTGTTTCTCCTCCTGGTGGTGATACATCAGAACCTGTCAGCCAAGCAACACTTCGTATAGTAAAAGTATTCTGGGGACTTGATGCTTCATTAGCATACAAACGTCACTTCCCAGCAATTAACTGGTTAACAAGTTATTCACTTTATCAGGAGAAAGTTGATGTATGGGCAGATAAAAATGTAAATGATAATTTCTCAGCTCAAAGAGCTCAAGCTATGAAACTTTTGCAAGTTGAATCTGAGCTTCAAGAGATAGTTCAATTGGTTGGTGTTGACTCACTTTCAGATGGAGATAGATTGATATTAGAAGTTACTCGTTCTATAAGAGAGGACTTCCTTCATCAAAACTCTTTCCATGAAGTTGATACTTATACATCACTTCATAAACAATATAGAATGATGGGGCTTATTCTAAAATTCTATAAGTCAGCACAAGATGCTATTAAGCAAAATGTTACTATAAATGATATTATCAAGCTTTCAGTTCTTGAAAAGATTGGTCGTGCTAAGTATGTAGAAGAAGATAAACTAGATGCTGCTTACGATGCAATTGAAGATGAAATAGACAACGAGCTTGCTGACCTTATTAAAAAGAGGGGGGCTGAAGAACTATGATAAAGGAATATAAGTCAATACAAGAGGTAGCCGGTCCTCTTATGCTAATAAACGGCGTAGAAGGTGTAAAATTTGATGAACTTGGAGAAATTGAGCTTTCAAGTGGAGAAATTCGTCGTTGTAAAGTTCTAGAAGTAAATGAAGATACTGCACTTGTCCAACTTTTTGAAAGTTCAACAGGTATAAACCTTGCTGAAAGTAAAGTACGTTTTTTAGGAAAGAGTCTTGATTTTGGAGTTTCACCAGACATATTAGGTCGTGTTTTTAGTGGGATGGGTAAACCTATTGATGGTGGACCAGAAATTATACCAGATAAGAGACTTGATATAAATGGTGCACCTATAAATCCAGCAGCGCGTGATTATCCAGCTGAGTTTATACAGACTGGTGTTTCTGCAATAGACGGACTTAATACCTTGGTTAGAGGGCAAAAACTTCCTATATTCTCAGGTTCTGGTTTGCCACATGCTAATCTTGCAGTTCAAATTGCAAGACAAGCAAAAGTTCGTGGAACTGACTCTAAGTTTGCCGTTGTATTTGCAGCTGTTGGTATAACTTTTGAAGATGCAGATTTCTTCATAAGTGATTTTAAAGCAACTGGTGCAATCGACCGTTCTGTGGTATTTGTAAACCTTGCAAATGACCCAGCAGTAGAGCGTGTATCTACACCTAGAATGGCACTTACAGCAGCAGAATACCTTGCTTTTGAGCAAGATATGCATGTACTTGTTATAATAACAGATATTACAAACTATGCAGAAGCATTACGTGAAGTTTCTGCAGCTAAAAAAGAAGTTCCAGGACGTCGTGGATATCCAGGTTATCTTTATACTGACCTTGCTACAATGTATGAAAGAGCAGGAAAAATGAAAGGGCATGAAGGGTCTATAACAATGATTCCAATACTTACAATGCCTGAGGATGATAAAACACATCCAATTCCTGACCTTACAGGATACATTACAGAAGGACAAATTATACTTAACCGTGAACTTTACAAAAAAGATATACAGCCTCCTATAGATGTTTTACCATCACTTTCTCGTCTTAAAGATAAGGGAATTGGTAAAGGTAAGACTCGTGAGGACCATGCAGATACAATGAACCAGCTTTTTGCAGCATACTCAAGAGGTAAAGATGCAAAAGAACTTATGGCAATACTGGGTGAATCTGCACTTTCTGAAATTGATTTAATGTATGCAAAATTTGCAGATGAATTTGAGAAAGAATACGTTTCACAAGGGTTTAGAACTGACAGAACTATTGAGCAGACATTAGAAATTGGATGGAAGCTTCTTAGTATGTTACCCAAAAGTGAACTTAAACGTATTCGTGATGAATATTTTGAAAAATATATGCCTAAGGAGTGATATCTGTGGCTAGATTAAATATAAATCCAACACGTATGGAAATGACTAGACTTAAGAAACTCCTTAAAACTGCAACAAGAGGTCATAAGCTTCTTAAAGATAAGCTTGATGAACTTATGAAACAATTTCTTGAAATTGTAAGAGAAAATAAGCGATTACGTGAAGAAGCAGAAAATGCTCTTGATGCTGCTTATAAAAATTTTATAATTGCAAGGGCAGTTATGAGTCAGGAGTATCTAGGTTCAGCACTTATGATGCCAAAACAATCTGTTTCTGTAGGTGTTTCTACAAGAAATATAATGAGTGTTGATGTTCCTGTGTTTGACTTTAAAACTGAAAACAATCAAAGTGATATTTATCCTTATGGTCTTGCTTTTACATCAGGGGAATTAGATTCTGCTATGGAAGCATTTTCAGATGCAATGGAACCACTTTTAAGACTTGCAGAAAGTGAAAAAAGTGCACAGCTTCTTGCACAAGAGATAGAAAAGACACGTAGACGTGTTAATGCTCTTGAAAATGTAATGATACCAAATTACATTGAAACTATTAAGTATATTGCTATGAAGCTTGAAGAAAATGAGAGAGCAAGTACTACTAGACTTATGAAGGTTAAGGATATGGTGCTTAAAAAAGCACTTGAAGAAAAAAAGAAAAATGATTTAGTTGGATAATTAAATACTTATACAAAATAAGCCTAACGTCCTAGTTTATAGGAGTTAGGCTTATTTTGTACAATATTTCAACACTCCTGATGTAAAAGTTATGTATATTCTACCTTGTATATAAAAAAACTTCAAATAAAATCATACTCGTATGGGTAAAAGGGTGTTTTTTATAAGAAGTTTTATGAAGATACAAGGGTCTATATGCATAGAACTTTGTAAAAAAATAATAAATTTAACAAAAATTTCTAAAAATTAACGAATTGTTAATTTACACTTAACTTCATATTAACAAATTAGGTGTATTATATAAACATAAGCAAAAACAATAAAAAACAATTAAAAAAATATAAAAACACAAAAAAGGGGGAAGATATGAAAGAATTTATATTTACTTGTCTGTGTATTGTAGTAATTGCATTTATGACAAGTTGCATATCAACAACACCACAAACTACTCAAGGAAAAGGAAATAATAAACTTACAATATATGCAGCATTAGAAGAAGAGCAAATAGCTTACTATATGGAAGGATTTAGAGAAGAGTATCCTAATATTGATGTAGAAATAGTGATGGATTCTCATGGTGTAATAGCTTCAAAATTATTAGCAGAAAAGGATAATCCACAAGCAGATGTTATATGGGGATTATCAGCAATGAATATGATAGAACTAAAAGAAGATGGGGCACTTGAAGCATATAAGCCTAAAAACTATGACAAGGTAGATAAGAGATTTAAGGATACTGGAAAAAATGTATCATGGGTAGGTATGAGTGTACCAGAGACAGCATTAGTAGTTAATTATAAAGAACTTGAAAAATTAGGGTTGGATGTTCCAAAAGGATATAATGATTTAATAAAACCAGAGTACAAAGGTCTTATAACAATGCCAAATCCAGCATCATCTGGTACAGGTTATCTTACAGTATCAGGACTTATCCAAATGATGGGTGAAAAAGAAGCTTATAATTATATGGATAAACTACATAAGAATATAGCTACATATACACATTCAGGTTCAAAACCTGCAAAACTAGCTGGTTCAGGAGAATACCCAATAGGCATTACACTTGGATATAGAGCTACACAGCAATTGTCTAGTGGAGAACCTATAGAAGTAGTATTTCCAAAAGAAGGTTCAGGTTGGGATTTAGAAGCAAATGCTTTGGTTAAGAAAGATAATATAAAAAAAGAAGCAAAATTGTTTTTAGACTGGGCAATAAGTGATTCAGCTATGGACAGATATGCACATGAAGTAGCAGTGACTTCTATAAAGACAGATAATACTGTACCAAAAGGTTACTCTAAACGTCCATTAGAACAGTTGATTAAAGAAGTTGATTTAAACTCTGCATCAAAAAATAGAAGTGAAGTGTTAAAAACTTGGGAATCAAAATATGGTTCAAAATCTGAAAGTAAGTAAAAGTTAAATGGATTTTTTAATAAAAATAGAGAAAAAAACTTATAAGAAAAATTAAAAAACAAAATTAAAAAAACAAATATAATTGTATAAGGGGAGATTAGATATGAGTTACTTAAAAATAAATAATGTGTTCAAGAGTTATGACCAAAAAAGAGTGTTAAATAATATTAGTTTAGATATTGAAGAAGGTGAATTTCTATGTTTACTTGGGCCTAGTGGATGTGGAAAAACTACATTACTTAGAATAATAGCAGGGCTTGAAGATGTAAATAGTGGAGCTATAATTCTTCAAGATAAAGATATCACGGATTTAGAGCCATCAAAGAGAGGTTTTGGGATAGTATTTCAATCATATGCATTATTTCCAAATATGACAGCATATAACAATATAGCTTTTCCGCTTAAAGAAAGAAAGGTACCAAAAGAAAAGATAGATAAGAAGGTTAGAGAAGTGCTTGAAACAGTTGGATTGAGTAATGAAGCTCATAAGTATCCTAAAGCATTGTCAGGAGGTCAACAACAGAGAATTGCAATAGCAAGAGCATTAGCACTTGAACCAAAGTTTTTACTTTTAGATGAGCCAATGTCTGCACTTGATGCAAAGGTTAGACACAAACTTAGAATGGATATTAAAAAGTTACAGAAAGAATTAAATATAACAACAATAATGGTAACACATGACCAGGAAGAAGCTATAACTATGGCAGACAAAATTGCAATCTTAAATGGTGGTGACATAATGCAGATAGGGACTCCAGAAGAAATATATCAAAATCCTCAAAACCTATTTACAGCTCAATTTATAGGAGATACAAACTGTTTTGATAGAGGAGATTCTATATTAACTGTAAGACCAGAATATGTTCAAATAGAAAAGTCAACAAAAGAAAATTATCATGGAACAATATCTAATATAGAATTTAGAGGGAATCTATTGAGAGTGGAAATAAAAGATAAATTAAATGAAAACTTTATAATAAGTGATGTTTCTATAAAAGAATGGGTTAATTTAAATTTAGTAGAAGGCGACTTTGTAAGTGTAAGTATAGATGAAAAATACTATTTAAAGTATCCAAAAGTTAAAGGAGCATAAATATATGAATAATAATGCTATAAGTTCTAAAAGTATAAATATTAAATCTAAAATGAATTTAGATATAAAAAAATGTATACTTACAGTATTAGTTATGTCTTTGGTAATATTTTTATTGGCACCCATAATCTATCTGTTTGTACAAGCATTTTTAGATAAAGATGGAGTTTTTGTTGGGTTACAAAATTTTAGAGAATATTTAGCTTCTGAAGCACTGTTAAATTCTCTGAAAAATACAATATTTGTATCTGTTATATCAACTATAATATCTTTAACACTTGCACTAGTCTATGCATATGCACTAACAAGAACAAAGATTAAGTTTAAAGGACTTCTTAAATCTATAGCGATGTTTCCTATGTTTGCTCCTACAATGATGCACGCTATAGGTTTGGTATATTTATTTGGAAACCAAGGAGTAGTGACTAATTTACTTGGAATAAATATTCCGATATATGGTTCAATTGGAATAGTATTAGCACAAATTATATATGTATTTCCTCAATCATTTCAGATACTTTATATATCACTAAACTCAACTGACTATAGATTATATGAAGCTAGCAATGCTATGGGAATAAGCAAGATAAGAGAGTTTTTAAGTATAACGATACCTAGTATTAAGTACTCTTTAATAAGCTCAGCATTTGTATCCTTCACATTGTGCTTTACAGACTTTGGAGCTCCAAAAGTTATTGGAGGAGATTTCAATGTATTATCAATAGATGTATACAAGCAAATTATAGGGCAGCAAAATATGCCTATGGGAGCAACTGTATCAATATTACTTTTAATACCTGCAATAATATCTTTTATAGTAACTAAAAAAATCGAAAAAAATCAAAATTCATATATAAATTCAAAATCAATCCCATATAAGGTTAAATCTAATAAGTTAAGAGACAGTATGTTTGGAGTCATTGTAGGAATTATTGCATTTGGAATAATAGCTGTAATGTTGACTGTAATCTTATCTTCACTAATATCTGTTTGGCCATATGATTTAAGACTCACACTTGAACACTTTTCTATGAAAAGTAGTATTGATGGAATTAAGCCATTTATAAATTCAATAGAAATGTCATTACTGACAGCTATTCTTGGTACAAGTTTTGTTTTCTTATTTGCATATCTAAACGAAAAAACAGAAAAAGCTCCATATTTAAAGTCATTTGGATATTTTTTAAGTACATTGCCTATGGCATTGCCAGGGTTAGTGTTAGGTATAGCTTATGTACTATTTTTTAATAAATTAGAGTTTAATTTGATGGATACAATATACATTAAAAACTTATTTAATGGATTGTATGGAACATTATTTATCATGGTTATATGTAATGTAGTACACTTTTTCTCAGTGGCATTTATAACTGCAACTACAGCTATTAAGAAAGTAGACAAAGAATTAGACATGGTGGCAAAATCGATGGGAATAAATAGTGCATCAATTCTTAAGAATGTAACAATACCACTTTGTTTGCCAGCAGTTTTAGAAAATTTTATGTATTTTTTCTTAAATTCTATGGTAACAATATCAGCGCTAGTCTTTATATATACAGCAAGTTCGAAGGTTGCAGCTATATCAATTGTACAGTTGGATGATAAGGGAAGTACAGCACAAGCAGCAGCACTGGCTGTATTGATATTAATTACAAATGTACTAGTTAAAGTAATTCATGAATTTATAAAAAATCGTTTGGAAAAAAGAGCAAATTTTAATTAAAGAAGTTATTGTATAAAAATACACATATAAAGAAGTCTATTCTTATAATTTATTGTTTATAGAATAGACTTTTTTATATAAATTTAAAATAAATATTAATCGTTTTTATTAGTTTTTCTTTTATTATAATACATTTCAGAATCTGCACGATGGTATGTATCAAATAAAGAGGTATCTAAGTTTTCATCAAAGACAGCATATCCAATAGACATGGATAAATTTAATTCATTAGTAGAGTTTTCTTCAATTATTTTTAAGTTAATCTTATCGACAATACTATCTATTTCTTCACGATAGGAATCTTTCAAAATAATTATATACTCATCTCCACCAACACGATAAACTATATGCTTTTTATTTATTACATCTTGTATAATTTTACTTGCATTTTTGATGTATAAATCTCCTGTTTGATGGCCAAATTTATCATTGATTTTTTTAAGACCATCTAAATCTATTGACATTATAGAAATTGATATTTTGAGATTTGAATTGTTTAAGTTATTCATATCTATTTCAAAAGCATTTCTATTTTTTAAGCCTGTTAGATAATCAGTATTGGCAAAATCAGTATATGTAGGATTAGATATACGTTTAAATAGGATTACTGCTACTAATGCGGATATTAAACAAGTTAATAAAGCTATAAAAGGAGTAACTATACTTATAAATCTAAAAGTATTGTATTGATGTTTTGCTTCAAATTCAATTCCCATTACTCCAACGACTTTACCGGCATCATTATGGATAGGAAAATACGATATAAATATGTGTCCCCAGGATGTTTTCTTTATTTTTTTAGGTAGCAATATATTATTATCTAGTGCTTTGTTAAGGTCGCCCCAAATCTCTTTTTCTATCAAATCACCAGCATTTCTAAAATCACTTCTAGATGAATCTAAACCATCAACAACATATACCAAGGAGTTGTCTTTTGTTTTTTTTGCAGTGTATAGGTACATAACTCCAGTAGTATTTTTTACAGATTCCAATAGCACCTTAGCACTTTTATAAGACTCTTTTGAGTGGTCTTTTTCAGAATTAATTTCAATAAAGGTATCTTTATCAAGATTTTTTTCTACATATTTATATATATGTCTTGACCTTTCACTTAAAGTATAAATCATATCATTATAAGTGAGTGCATAATTAAAAAAATAAACACATGAAGAAGAAATTATTACAATAATTGCAGTAAGTATTGAAACTTGCATATCGACTCTATTGAATTTTTTATTTATTTCCATATCCCAAATTTTTTGTGAAAAAATGTTTCACAAAATCTCCTCATAATTAATGTATAGCTATAAATATTACCATAATATACATATATATTATCAAAATCATCTAAAAATTACAATCTATAATTTAGCTTAAAGGATTCAAATACAAGGCTTTCTAGAATTACACTATACTTTAATAAATAAACATTATAATATCTTAATAGTATTTGTATTATAATTATTTTATTTGTCAATACCTGCTAATATATCACATACTATGTCAATTCTTTTAAATGGTGTAATGATATAATAACCATCTACATAAGGTTCAATTTCTTTTGCTATTTGAGTTGATATATTGATAGCAAGTTTAGTAGCTTCTTCCTTTGAAGCGTCTTTGTACATATCTATAATTTCTTGTGAGACAGTAATTCCTGAAATTTCATTATTCATAAAACAAGCATTTTTGTAACTTACTACAGGTATAATTCCACCCAATATCTTTGCAGGAAGTATTTCCTTAACTTTTTTTAAGTTTAATAGAGCTTGTTCTGTTAAAACTGGTTGAGTTAAAAACATAGTAACTCCATTTTCTATTTTAATCTTAGCATGCTTAAGTTGAGAATCAAAGTTTGTTGCATTTATATTTAAAGCTCCAAATATATTAAATGGCGTATTAAAGGTATTTTCATTTAAAGTTTTTATGTAATTTGCTAGTATAGAGGAGTTGAAACTAAACATAGCTTTTATTTCATCTCTTTCAGCAGAAGGTATAGGGTCCCCAGTTACTACTAACACATTGTTTATGTTTTCAATATTTAATCCTAAAAGAAGAGCTTTTGTAGCATTAATGTTTCTATCCCTACATGTCATATGTGGTATAGGGGTGATGTCTAATTCTCTCTTTATTTTGCAAGCTAATAAACTACTATCAACTCTTGCTCTTGCTATAGGGCAGTCAGCAATTGTTATTGCATCAACTCCATAGTTTTTTAGTTTTTCAGCACTATTCATAAAAAAATCAATATCTGTATCAATAGGAGGGTCTAGTTCAACTGCTATAATTTTTTTACCTACAGCAAGCTTTTCTAAGAGCTCGTTTTTTGTTACAGATTTAATTTTTTCTTTTGGAGAAATATCATTTTTTATGTCAACATTGCCTTTGTATGAAGAATTTATTATTTCAACAGTCTTTTTAATAAATTCAGGTGTTGTACCACAGCATCCACCTAGTATATGAACTCCTTGATTTAATATTTCTAGCATCTGTTCTGAAAAATAGTCTGAGTTATCTTCAAAAAATGTACGATTATTGATAATAGTTGGATAGCCTGCATTAGGCATAATAGAAACTATATTGTCATTAATATCAAGTGTCTTTATAAAATGTAATAAATGGTGGGGACCAGAGATACAATTAAATCCTAATGCATCAATATTTTTGTCCTTGGAAATAGATTTAAAGATATTAGTTCCACTTTTTCCAAGCCTAGTAAAGCCCTCTGGATTAACTGCAAATTCTGTTAAGATAAATGCGTTTGGTTGTTTTTCCTTTATATAACTTGAGATTTCTGGTAAATATTCATCACTACTAAATGTTTCAAATAGAAAATTAGTTGCTCCAATTTCTAAAAATACATCTACTATTTTCTTATAATCAGGTAACAAATCTCTATCATTTAGAGCAGGTATTGGGCCAATATCAGCAAATATAAATACATCTGTATTTCTTGTTGCCTCTAATGCAATTTCATAGCCACTTTTTATAATATCTTTGACCGTTTTAAAATCACACTCTAGAAGTGTTTCATTTGCTGCAAAAGTATTTGTCTTAATAGCCATACATCCAGCTTTTATATATTCCTTGTGTATAGATAATATTGTAGATGAATCGTTTATATTGGCCATTTCACAATTGAAAGGACTATTTTTTAGTTTAGAATAGTATGTACCCATTGCACCATCAAAAACTAAAACAGAGTCTTTAATATATTCATTTATGTTCATTGCTTCACCTCACACGAATTTAAAATATTTTAAGTATTAGTATATCAACCCAAAAAAATCTTGTCAATATTTGGAAAACATAGTGGAGCATCTTAGCTTATATAACAAGTTTGCTAGTGATTTTGATATACTTGCTTAACTGATATTAAAATAAGAACTATAATAGTGATATAGGGATATAATTATATATATTGCCATAAGTCAAAGACAAACACTGTAGTATTTTTCTAGAGTTGATAAATTTTGAAGCTATATAGACCTATGATTTATATTAAACTATTAAAAATGATTATTATAATTAAATTTTTATAAATAGGGTATATTGTATAGAGTAAAATTTGTATTCATGATTGGAAATAATAATGTAAATATCCAAAGTGTTAAGTATACTGTTATAGAGAAATAACACATGATAGATTATAAAGACAGAGGTGGAAAATGAAAAATAGACTTGATTTAACAGAAGGAAGGATTACTGAAAAGTTACTTAGACTATCACTTCCAATAATGGGGACTTCATTTATACAAATGGGATATAATATGATAGACATGATATGGGTTGGTAAAGCTGGAAGTAAAGCAGTAGCCGCAGTTGGGACAGCTGGATTTTTTCCATGGCTTGCAATGGCATTTATTATGATTTCAAAAGTAGGTGGGGAAGTAAAGGTAGCACAAAGTATAGGAGAAAATAATATAAGCACAACTAAATCATATATAAAATCAGCAGTAGAAATAAATATTATGTTGGCAATAATGTATACTATGGTTTTGATAGTACTCAATAAACAACTAATAGGGTTTTTCAGATTGGGAGATTTAGAAGTTATATCTATGTCCAGACAATATTTAATAATAGTAGCTTTAGGTATGGTATTTTATTTTATCAATCCAGTATTTACAGCAATTTTCAATGGACTTGGGAATAGTAGAACACCTTTTTGCATCAATACAATAGGCCTAATAACCAATATTATACTTGACCCTGTGCTAATTTTTGGATGGGGACCTGCTCCAAAACTTGGAGTTGCAGGGGCTGCTATTGCTACTGTATTTGCACAAATAGTAGTTACTACGTGTTTTCTATATATAATATTTAAGAGTAAAGAGGAGTATTTTAAGATAAAAATCTTCAGAAAAATAGAACTTAAATACTATAAAGTGCTATATAAATTAGGTTTTCCTGTAGCTATACAAAGTGGAATGTTTACAATATTTTCAATGTTACTTGGTGTAATAGTAGCTTCATGGGGACCTGTTGCAGTTGCAGTGCAAAAAGTAGGGTCACAAATAGAAGCAATATCATGGATGACTGCTGAAGGATTGGCTGTTGCATTAGGAAGCTTTGTTGGACAAAATTATGGAGCCAAAAAGTACTCTAGAATAAATAAAGGATGTAAAATAGCTATAATTGTATCTTCTATACTTGGAATAATGACAACCTTAGTATTGATATTTGCAGGTGGAAGTATTTTTTCTGTTTTTATAGATGAAAGTGAAGCAATAGAAAAAGGAGCGATGTATCTTAAAATATTAGGATACTCTCAATTTTTTATGTGTTTGGAAATAATAACAACAGGAGCTTTTAAAGGGTTAGGAAGAACCTATATACCTTCTATAATAGTTACTGTATTGACTGGTGCAAGAGTACCATTAGCTTATTTTATATCTAGACCAGAAATATTAGGATTAAATGGTGTTTGGTGGAGTATAACACTATCAAGTATATTAAAGGGAATATTAATGATAAGTTTATTTATATATCTGCTTAAACTTGGGAAATTATATAAGGTATCTAAATAAAATTTAATTTGTATTAAATGTATAGACATTTTGTTTATTTGTATATAAAATTAACTTATCATATAAAAGTTCGAATTGATGAGGAGTGAATTAAATGAAAGAACCAATTTATAAAGTTATAGAAAATCATGTAAGAGAACTAATAAATTCAGATAGTTTGAAAGAAGGGGATTTAATCCCATCTGAAAAGCAATTAAGCGAAGAATTTAATGTGACTAGAATGACTGTAAGGTCAGCATTAAATAATCTAGTTAAGGAAGGTTATATAACTAGACAAAGAGGTGTAGGAAGTATAGTGCTCGCAAATAAAATATACGATAATATATCTTCTGTAAGTGGATTTACTAAGGAGATGGAAAATAAAGGTTATAAAGTATCTAATATATTGGTATCTCTTGAAATAGTTCAAGCAGATGAAGAATTATCAAGTAAATTGAACATTAGCTTAGGAGAAAATGTATGGGAGATAAAAAGAGTAAGATTGGCAGATGAAACAAGGGTTTCATATATGATTACATATATGCCAGTTAAGTTATTTCCAAATTTAAATAAGATTCATTGTGAAAATTCACTTTATAATTTTGTAGAAGAAGTATGTGGATATAAAATAGCTATGTCAGAGAGAGAAGTACAAGCTGTAATATCAAATGAGGAATGTATGACTAATTTAAAGATTGAAGAGCCAGAAGCACTTTTATATATAAATCAAGTTTGTAAGTTACAAAATAGTGAGGTTTTTGAATACTCACACACATATCATCATGGATATACTTTAACTTTAAGTGCTGTTGTCGAATAAAAATTAAGAAAAAATGAAAAAGTTTTCTTGAAATGTATATACATTTGATATATAATAATATCAAGAAATAAATGTATATACATTTAAAAATAAAATATATACATTAAAATAAAAATTAATAAATAAGGACACTTTAAATGTATAATTTAAAGATATTGTGACTTAAAAAGATACTTAATAAATTCTAATTTGGAGGTAAGAAAATGATAAAAATAATGTTAGCTTGTTCAGCAGGGATGTCAACTAGTTTATTGGTTACAAAAATGGAGGATGCCGCGAAGGAAAACGGTATAGAAGCAAAAATATGGGCTATATCAGAAGTGAACTTAAAAAATGAAATAGAAAATTGTGATGTCTTACTTTTAGGACCTCAAGTTAGATATGTATTAGGAAAAGCAACTGAAATGGCAAAACCACATAATATTCCAGTAGAAGTTATAAATATGATGGATTATGGAAGATGTAATGGGAAAGCTGTCCTAGATAGAGCAGTAGAATTAAATAATTCAAAATAAAATTGTACTGGAGGATGTAAAATGGAAAAATTCATGTCATTTATGGATAAATATATAGTGCCTGTAGCTGCAAAGGTAGGGGCTCAAAGGCACTTAGTAGCAGTAAGGGATGCATTTATAGCAATGATACCTATAACTATGGTAGGTGCATTGGGAACATTGATAAACAACTTGCCATTAGAAGCGTATAAAAATCTGATGGCAAATATATTTGGAGAAAATTGGACTATGTTTGGAGAAGACCTTTGGTGGGGAGCTATAGGTACGATGGCAGTATTTTTAGTAATAGGTGTTGCCTATTTCCTAGCAAAGTCTTATGAAAGTGATGGATTACAAGCTGGTCTTATAGCACTATCTATATTTTTTATAATGGCTCCACAAATTGGTAAGATAGTTCCAGAAGGTGGTACTAGCGCAGTTGAAGGATGGGGAATGATACAACAGACTTACTTAGGAACAGCAGCACTCTTCTCTTCTATATTAATAGGGTTATTATCTGCTGAGATATTTGTAAGATTATCTAAAGTAAAGAAATTAACTATAAAAATGCCAGATGGAGTTCCACCAGCAGTTTCAAGCTCATTTGCAAAGTTAATACCAGGAATGTTAACTATAATGATATTTACTGTAATAGGAATATTTATAAAAATGCTTTCAGATGGAAGTTTCTTAACAGATATTTTGAATACTTACTTAGGAGCACCACTATCAAACGTAGCTGATAGTTTAGGTTCTACAATGCTTATTGCATTTATAATTCATATACTTTGGACTGTTGGTCTTCATGGTGCAAATATAGCACTTCCTTTTACAGAAACAATACTTATGAAATTAGGTGGAGAAAACGCTGCCTTAGCTCAAGCAGGTGCAACTGAAGGATATCATGTACTTGCAGGTTCATTCTTTGATGCATTTGTGTATTTAGGTGGTTCAGGAATGGTATTAGGATTAGTTGTAGCTTTATTAATAGCAGGAAGAAGACGTAAAGAGATGATATTGTTAGGGGGACCTCCAGCAATATTTAATATAGGAGAACCATTAATATTTGGGCTTCCAATAGTTTTAAATCCTATTTTTATGATTCCATTTGTACTTGCACCAGTAGTGTGTAGTGCTGTATCATATTTAGCAATAGATTTTGGATTAGTAGCACCAGTAATTTTACCTAAAATACCTTGGGTAACACCTCCTATATTAGGTGGAGCAATGGCCACAGGTGACTGGAGTGGAGGAGCTTTAGCACTATTTAATTTAATATTGTCAATATTAATATACATTCCATTTGTTATAGCATCTGAAAAAATGGAAGCTAAAAAATTAACAAAAATTAACAACTAGGTAATTTTATTCAACAATAAACAGATAAAGTTCTGTAATATATACTAAATTATAAGTAAGGATGGTATAATGAGATGAAAAATGGGCTAAAAATAGTTACAATTGGAGGAGGTTCAAGTTATACTCCTGAACTTGTAGAAGGTTTTATAAATAGATATAAGGAGCTACCTGTAAAGGAATTATGGCTTGTAGATATAGAAGATGGAAAAGAAAAACTAGATATAGTAGGGAATCTAGCTAAAAGAATGGTAAAAAAAGCTGGAATAGATATGAAAATAAATCTTACTTTAGATAGAAGAGAAGCTTTAAAAGACGCAGATTTTGTAACAACACAACTCAGAGTAGGCCTTTTAGATGCAAGAATTAAAGATGAAACTATTCCTTTATCTCATGGAGTTATGGGACAGGAAACTAATGGTGCAGGTGGGTTGTTTAAAGCTCTTCGTACAATACCAGTTATATTTGATATAATAAAAGATGTGGAAGAATTATGTCCAAATGCATGGATGGTGAACTTTACAAATCCAACAGGAATAATAACAGAAGCTGTATTCAAATACACTAACTTTAAAAAATATATAGGTCTATGCAATGTCCCAATTCATTTAAAAAATGATGTAGCTAAACTATTCAATGTAGAAAGTGATAGAATAAGTATGGATTTTGCAGGTCTTAATCATATGGTTTATGGTCTTAATGTAGCTTTAGATGGAGAAGATGTTACAAATGAAGCAATAGATAAGTTTGTTAAAGCAGATATAAGTATGCAAAATATAAAGGCAATTGATTTTAATGCTGATTTTATAAAATCTTTAGGTGCTATACCTTGCCCATATCATAGATATTATTATAAAACTAAAGAAATGCTTGAAGATGAGTTATTAGAGTTTAAAGAGGGAAAAGCTAGAGGTCAAGTGGTTAAAGAATTAGAAGAACAATTATTTGAATTATATAAAGATGAAAAACTAGATATAAAACCACCTCAACTTGAAAAAAGAGGAGGAGCTTATTATAGTGATGCTGCTTGTAATCTAATAAGTTCTATATACAATGATAAAAAAGACATCCAAGTAGTTAATACATTAAATAATGGGGCTATAAGAGACTTTAAAGATGAGCAGGCAGTAGAAGTAAGTAGTGTAATAACAAAAAATGGACCAAGACCATTAAGTATAGGATATTTACCAGATTCTGTACATGGGTTAGTAAGTCAAATTAAGTCATTTGAAGTTTTAGCAGCCAAAGCAGCTGTATATGGAGATTATGATTCTGCTCTATTGGCACTTTGTATAAACCCATTGATTCCATCTGATGATTTGGCAAAAACTATATTAGATGAAATGTTAGAAGCTCATAAAGATTATCTTCCTAGATTTAATAGATAGTTTATAGAAAGTAGGTTATGGTATGACTAAAATTATAATAAATGCAGATGACTTTGGATATTGCGAAGCTGTGAATTATGGTATAATATCAGCTCATAATAATGGAATAGTTAAGTCTACATCTATGATGGCAAATATGCCTGGTGTAGAACATGGAGTAAAGCTACTTAAAGAAAATAGAGATTTAAATTGTGGAGTTCATATGACTTTAAGTTGTGGTAGACCATTATTGTCTAACTTAAAAACTATTGTTGATAAAGAAGGTTTTTTTATTAGAAGAATTACAGACGAAATTATTAAAAAAATGGATTATGACGAGATTTATAGAGAACTTTGTGCTCAAATAGATAGAGTAAAAGAACTTGGAATAGACATATCTCATTTAGATAGTCATCATCATATTCATACTTTAGTAAATTTAAAACCAATAATAGAGAAAATTGTAAATAAGTATAATCTTCCAATAAGAGGAGGTTTTGAATACGATTTAGAGTATTCAAAAATAGTTCCATTAATAGATAGCTTTTATAAAGAAAATGTGAGTGAAGAATATTTTATAAAAAATATAGAAGAAATAATGAAGTATGATGTAGTGGATATTATGTCTCACCCAGCTTTTTTAGATGATTATATTTTAAATTCTACATCTTATGCAATTGATAGAACGAAAGAGCACAAAATACTTACATCTAAAAAAGTCAGAGAGTTTTTGAGAGAAAATGGATTAGTCATATCAAGCTATAGAGATATTTAGGAGGTAATACAGATGGATGAGAAGATGATAGAAATATCTTTTGGAATAATTGGATTTGCAGGTGATGCAAAAGGTCTAGCTTTTGAAGCTATAAAAGAAGCAAAGAACGGAAATATAGATGATGCTAGAGCGTGCATTGAAAAGTCAAAAGAATCAATTCATAAAGCACATAAATTCCAGACAGAATTAATACAAAATGAAGCTAGTGGTAATAAAACTGAAATGAGTGTTATATTAGTTCATGCACAAGACCATTTAATGACATCTATGAACTTTCAACAACTAGCAGAAGAATTTGTAGATTTGTATGAAAGATTGGAAAGCAAGTAGTCTAATTTAACTATTATGAAAGAGTGTTTTTAATAATTTCTATAATTATTAAAGACACTCTTTTTTATTAGAATAAATTTAAAAGTTATAACTTAGGAATCTCTTATTATTTTATTAATATTTTAAAATTTAGATTTTTCGTAATTGTAAGGTATACTAGTACCAACAACTACATCTTCAATTTTTTCAATAATAAGCCAATCATCCATATTCCCTTGGTGGTCGAAATCAAGAGGTGTTATTTCTTGAACGTTTTCAAACTCAACCAAGCATAAACACTTTTTATGCCAACGAATTTTTTGCTTTTCGGATAAATTTAATTTTGATTGATTTTCATCTAGAACTTTGCAAATTTCGTCTTCTGTTAATTTAACATAGTTGTCTACTTTTTTAACAGTAGCCTTTGCAGAAATTTTTGAAGTTCCTTTTTCCATAAAATAAAGTAATTCTCCTTGAAATACTCTGCTATGTGGTATTTTTCTACCAGCAGCACCTCTAATTACCATCGTCTTAGTTCCCGCTAAAATTTTGTCTAAGACCTTTTCTCCTTTTTTCCCTGCATTATCACAATATACTAAATGTACCACGATTTAAATCCTCCTTACTAAATTACTGTTTTGTACCTTGCATTTTATCATTGTTTAACTGAAAAGTCATTCTATTTATTATATTTACATAAAAAACAGGTATAAAATTTATTGTTAAATAAAAGAAAACCTTATCTGTAGTATATATAATTAAGATTAATTAGGAATTTTTATCCTTTTGCAAAATAATATTGACTAAAACTAGAAAAATGCTATAATAAATATGTGCTTATGATAATCAATATCATATAAGTATAATAAACAAGTAGGAGAAATAATCATGAAAAAAATAAAATCATTAGCAATATTTATATCTATTATAACTACGTTAGTACTTGTTACAGCATGTTCAGATAGTAACACAGATAATAAAGAAAAATCAGATACAAGAGTTGTACAATCTGTTAAGGGAGAGGTGAAGATACCATCAAATCCTAAAAAAATAGTTGATATATCAGGAAGTAGTGAGGAATTATTAATAGCTGGCTATACACCTATTGCAACAGCAAATATAGACTCATATGAAACTGATAAATTACCAAGTTACATAAGAGAAGAACTTAAAGATGTAAAGATAGTAGGTCACTCTATGATGGATACTATGGATATGGAAGCTATATTAGAAGCAAATCCAGATTTAATAATAATGAGTCAAAGACAAGAAAAAATCTATGACCAATTAAAAGAAATAGCTCCTGTAGTCATGATGAAAGATTATGCAAATGACTGGAGAAGTAAGTTAACTGATGTTTCAAAAATATTTGATAAAGAAGACGAAGCTAAGGATTGGTTACAAAAGTATGATGAAAAAGCTACAAAACTAGGTAAAGAAGTTGTAGAAAAAAATGGAGAAAAAACTTATTTACCAGTGTTAGCAAGTTCAGGGCAATTTATGGTGTTTAGTGATGGAGGAATTGGAACTTTAATTAATGATGATATGAAATTAGCTAGACCTAAAAATATGCCAAAGCAAGATGGAATAACATTACCAATGGTAAGTATGGAAGGTCTTACAGATATAGATGCAGACCATATAATTGTGATAGCTACAGAATCAGATAAAAAAGATTTAGAAAATAGTGCTATATGGGCTCAAATAAGAGCAGTAAAAGATGGAAACGTAACAATACTTGATGCAGCTCCATTTTTCAGCCAATCATATAATCCAATTGGAAAAGAGTTGTTATTAGAATCAGTTAAAAATGAATTAACAAAGTAATTCTTAACTTATTAGGTGTGAGATAATGATGTTCATTTTTCACACCTATTTTTAATAAGTTTAAAATTATAAAATACCTAATGAATATTACTGTACTAACAATTAAAAGGGAAAAGGAGGTAGGATAATTGACTACACTTAGTAAAAAAAATCTGACTTATTCGTTGATATTAATAAGTATAGTTGCGCTTGTATTTGGAATTGTATTATCCATAACTATTGGGGCTAAAGATATGAATCTATCGACTGTTATAAGTAGTTTGACAAATATGGAAGATGGAATAAATATGAGAATAGTGAAGGATGTTAGACTTCCAAGGGCAATAGCAGCAGCACTTGTTGGAGGATTTTTAGCAGTTTCAGGTGCTATAATGCAAGGAATAACAAGAAATCCTATAGCTGAACCTTCTGTTATAGGAATTACACAGGGAGCTACATTTGCAATTGCAATATCATTAGTACTTCAACAAAAATTTCCTAAACTTATACATGGGAGCTTTAGCATAATGATATTTGCATTTATTGGAGCAAGTATAAGTGGTTTATTTATATATTTTATAAGTTCCAAATCAAGAGGAAGAGTTAATAACGTAAAATTAGCTCTTGCAGGGGTAGCTCTTGGAACATTGTTAATTTCTTTGGCATCTGCAATATCCATGTACTTTAATCTATCTCAGCAATTAAGTTTTTGGATATCAGGAGGACTTGTAGGCGTGACGTGGGAAGGTATAAAGCTATTATTTATAGTTGGAGGTATTGGATTTATACTATCTATGATTATGGCCCCAAGAATAACTATCCTAAGTCTTGGAGAAGAAGTGGCAATAGGGCTAGGACAAAAAACTGACATTGTTAGGTTTATATGTATAGTCTTAGTAATATTAATGACTGGAGCATCTGTCTCAGTATCAGGTAATATTATTTTTATAGGTCTCATAGTTCCTCAAATAGCTAAAGGAATAGTAGGCTCAGATTATAAGTATATAATACCAAGTTCTTTGGTTCTAGGAGCTGTGCTACTTGTATATACGGATATATTAAGTAGAATGATAAATCCTCCATATGAGACTCCAGTTGGCTCTATAACTGCTCTTATAGGAGTTCCAATATTTATATATCTTGTTAGAAAGGGGAATAAATAGGTGCTATGAAAAATATTATAAAAACAAATTCTAAAACTTTACTTGTTATATCAATTTTGATGGTACTTATTTTTATTGCTTTTCTAGTTAGTTTAAATTTAGGTTCATTTTCTATAGAACCAATGGATGTTATAAAGACTTTTATAGGTCAAGGTCAGCGTAATCATGAAATTGCAATATTTAAACTGAGATTACCAAGAATAATAATAGCGTTATTGGTTGGTTCAGCATTATCAACAGCAGGTGTAATACTTCAAGGAGTTACAAAGAATGATTTGGCTGACTCTGGAATTTTGGGTATAAATTCAGGAGCAGCATTATTTGTAGTTGTTTATATATATCTTATGAATGGTAATGTTTATGAAGGCATGAGTAATCTCACTGTATTTACAATGCCAGTTGTTGCACTTGTAGGAGCTTTGTTTGGAGCATTTTTGATATATTCTCTTGCATGGAAAGGTGGAATAAATTCATCAAGGTTACTACTAATTGGTATAGGCGTAAATATCGCTTTTACTTCAATTTTGACGATATTTCAATTAAAATTTACAACACAAGAATTTAATAGAGTTATGGTATGGACATCAGGTAGCATCTGGGGAACTAGTTGGAAATATGTAATAGCTGTACTTCCATTTATAGTGATTTTTATGGGAATAACTATGTATAAGGCTAAGTATATAGATGTCTTGAACTTAGGTGATGAAGTGTCTACAAGTCTTGGTGTAGATGTAGAGAAGCAAAGAAGAAGACTCATAATATATGCAGTGATTTTATCTGGTGTATCAACATCCGTAGCAGGGAGTATTTCGTTTTTAGGTTTAATAGCACCACACATAGGAAGAAAGATAATAGGTCCAAGACATAAAAGACTAATACCAGTATCAGCGTTGATAGGTACATTATTACTTTTAGTGGCAGACACTATATCTAGAAATATTCTTGCTCCTATAGAAATACCAGTAGGTATAGTTGTCTCTATAATAGGAGTACCATACTTTATTTATTTAATGTTGGCAAATGATTAGGAAAGGGTGTTGTTATGAATTGTATAAATACTAAAAATCTAAATGTATCATATGGAAATACAGATATTATAAAAGATTTAAATTTAAATATACCAAAAGGAAAGATAACTACTATAATAGGGGCTAATGGTTGTGGAAAGTCTACAATACTTAAAACAATAGGAAGAATTATTAGCCCTAAAAATGGAAATATATATATAAATGGAGAAGATATATATAAGAAAAAATCTAAGGAGATAGCGAAAAGTATGGCTGTACTTCCACAAAGTCCTCAAGCTCCTAGTGGTCTTACTGTTTCAGAGCTAATTTCATATGGAAGATTCCCTCATAAAAGTGGATTTGGAAATTCTAGTAAAGAAGACAGAGATATTGTAAATTGGAGCTTAGAGGTTACTGGAATTTCAGAGTTTAAGGATAGAAGTATGGAAGATTTATCAGGAGGACAAAGACAAAGAGCATGGATAGCTATGGCTTTGGCACAAGAGACTGATATACTTTTATTAGATGAGCCTACAACATATTTAGATTTAGCTCATCAATTAGAAATACTAAAATTATTAGATGAATTAAACAAAAAACAAGGAAGAACTATTGTCATGGTAATACATGAACTTAATAACGCAGCACGATTTGCTGACCACATGATAGGTATTAAGAAAGGTAAGATAGTTTGTCAAGGTAATGCGTACGATGTTATGACAAAAGATAATCTAAAGGAGTTGTTTAATATCGATGCAGAAATAGCAACAGACCCAAGGACAAATAAACCAATTTGTATAACTTATGACATGGTATAAATGGTGACAACATGGAAAATCAAGAAGCATTAAGACATGAAAAAATATGGATTTTATTATTTAGGTATTCAATACCTGCAATAATAGCGATGATGGTAACTTCACTTTACAATGTAGTAGATAGAGCTTTTATTGGCTCTATGGAAGGAGTTGGGTCTATAGCTATTGCAGGACTTGGTGTAACTATGCCAGTATTTACACTAATAATAGCTTTTGGAATGTTAGTATCAGTAGGTGCTAGTACAAGCTTATCTATAAAGTTAGGAGAAAAAAATAAGAAAGAAGCAGAAAAAATATTGGGTAATGCCCTTACACTATCTATAATTATATCTATAATTATAACTGTATTAGGATTAGTTTTTTTAGAAGACATACTTTTTCTTTTGGGAGCAAGCAAAGATTCAATATCTTATGCAAAAGACTATATGAGTGTTATATTGCTTGGAACTCCATTTAATCTAATTGCATTTTCTTTAAATAATGCAATTAGAGCAGAGGGAAATCCTAAGTTAGCAGCTAGAACAATGATAGTAGGTTGTATACTAAATTTGATATTAGACCCAATATTTATATTTGTGTTTAACTTAGGTATAAAAGGTGCAGCTATAGCAACTGTACTCTGTCAAGTCGTGGTATTTATTTGGGTAGCACATTATTTTATAAGAGGGAAATCTAATTTAAAATTAAAAAAATACAATTTAAAATTAGATATAAATATAACAAAAAAAATATTTGCAATAGGTATGACACCATTTGCAATGGAAGTAGCGATAAGTATAACTCATGTACTTACTAATAATTCTCTAAAGGTTTATGGTGGAGATTTGGCTATTGGAGCTATGACAGCTCTTACATCTATTTTGTTGATGTTTATGATGCCTGTATTTGGTCTAAATCAAGGTATGCAAACTATAATATCATATAATTATGGAGCAAAGCAATTTGACCGTGCAAAGAAAACCCTAATACTGTCTATCTTAGTATCTATAGTTATATTATCTTTTGGATTTTTAGTAGTGCAGGTATTTCCTGAAGTATTTGTTGGCATATTCAACAAAGATTCAAATCTAATGGAAATAGCTGTAAGAGGTATAAATATAAATTTAATCACCTTGCCTATAATGGGGATTTCTATTGTTGGACCTGTGTATTTTCAATGTGTAAGTAAAGTTAAACATTCTATGTTTTTGACTCTTTTGAGACAGTTTATCTTATTTATACCATTGATTATTGTACTTCCAATTCGATTTAATTTAGATGGGGTTTGGTTAGCACAGCCAATTGCAGATTTTATTGCTATGATAATTGTATTATTGTTCTTAAGAAGAGAATTTAAGATGAATCAAGCCTAAAATATTGAAAAATAAAAAGTCCTGTCTCAAAATGATTAAAATCATTTTATAGAGACAGGCTATTATTTTATGGCATCGCTTGTATTGACTTCATCTAGTGTTTTTCCAAAAGCCATTTTTTCAAATATTTCTTGAGGTATAGGTTTAGAAAAAACATATCCTTGTATCATATCACAATTAATTTTCTTTAGATATTCCATCTGTAAGATTGTTTCAACACCCTCCGATATACTATTCATATTTAATTTTTTTGCCAGTTCAACTACAGATTCTATTACATGATTTTCAGATATATTATCTGCATTGGGAGCACTAAAAAATGCTCGGTCAAGTTTTAGAGTATCGACTTTTATTTCTTTTAGCATGTTAAGTGAAGAATATCCGCTTCCAAAATCATCTAGTGAACATTGAAAACCTTCCTCATGGATTTGGTCTATTACATTGAGTAACATTTGTAAGTTATCAAATACAAGTGTTTCAGTTAATTCGATTTCCAAAAGTTTAGCAGGAACATCGTATTTATCACGAATTGTTTTGTATTTTTTCAAAAAATCTTTATTATTTAAATGGGCACGTGAAAAATTAACTGAAATAGGTATTGGAGTTTCTCCATTGTCTATCCATTTTCGTATCATGGCACATGATTTTTCAAACACATAATGGTCAAGTTTGATGATGAAGCCATTCTTTTCAAAGAAAGGAATAAAATCATTTGGTGGAATAAGACCTTTATCTGGGTCTTGCCATCGTACTAACGCTTCTGCACCTACAATATTATTGTTTTTAAGGTCTACCTTAGGTTGGAGGTAGACTACAAATTCATTATTATCTAATGCTTCTTCCATTCTATTTTCCATTTCTTTTTCTTTAAGCATTCTCAAACGTTCTAAATCACTATAAAATACACATGTGTAAAGTGGATGATTTACAGCATTTCCTTTAATATTTTTTCGTGCTACATTTGAACGGTCTTGAATTGATACTAGTGGTATATTTGGGTCATCAATTTTATAGACGCCTATAGAAAGAGCTATGAAATATTTACATTCTTTATCTTTATTAAAACTGTTAATATCGTTTGTAATATTTTCTATGTACTTAAGAATTTCTTTCTGTGAAATAGTTTTAATAAGAATATTAAACTGGTCATTAGAAACTCTACAAAGTAATTCTTTTCGTTCCAAATAATTAGCAATTACATCATGTATGTATTTTAATGTTTTATCTCCAGCGTCACTACCAAAAGAATCATTAATAAGTTTGAACTTCTGAATATTTATAGATACTAATGAATAGGTTCCTGATGAAGATGATTGTATGATTTCTTTAGCTTCCATATCAAAACGTGCCTTACTATAGCCTTTAGTTACAGGGTCTACATAGGCGATTTTTATAAGTTGTTCTCTATTTTTGCGATTTATAAATATAATTGATATGATAAGTAATAAAAATAATATAATAATTAAAATGTTGATAAAAACTACTTTTTTTAGAAGTAAATCAAACTGTGCATTTGCTACTTTTACTGGAACAATTGAAAGTAGGTATAGATTTTCTTCTTCCAGAGGAACATAGTGCATTGCTTTATAAATACCATCATCCAATGTAAAGTACATAGAACCTTTTTTGTTCTCTTTTAAGTTTGCTTTCATTTCTCCAAGAGTATTTTTACCAGTATAGCTTCCATGTTTTTTAATTGTGTCGAAAAAGTTTACAACATTTTTTGGCGCGTTTTTGTTGTCTGAACTTACAATAAAATTTCCATTTTTGTCAATGATTTGAGAAAATCCTTCACCACCAAAACTTTCCACGCTTAGTAAAGTTCTCATAGTATCAAGAGTATTCCAAGCAGTAACAGCTCCGACTATTTTATCATTTTTATAAAGTGGTACAGAATATAAAATTCCATATATACCAGATTGAGATTTGATTGGAGTAATTGTCTCTTCACCTTGAAGAGCTTTTCTATAAAAATATTGTCCTTTAACATTACCTGTACTTTCATCAGTGCCTATAAAACTCCCATTAGAATTGACAATACCTAACCAATCAAACTCCAATAATTTTGATTTTTTAGATAAATATTCAGTGACATTTTTATTGTTATCACTAAACTGAAAATAAGTATCCCCTATAGAGTATAATATTTTAAATATACTTTTACATTTTACATTAATTGTAGTGGAGACACTCTCTGAGATTTCTGTAAGATAGCGTTCTGTTTCACTATGAGTTACTTTATGTAGTGTCATAACAAAAGTAATACAAACTAAGGACACAATTATAATAAGAGTTAGCAATAAAGTAATTATTATTTTTTTATTTTGTGCGCTTTTAGTATACATTTTTTATATTCCATCCTCCATCTTTTATTGGCTTACAAAGAAGACTCCTCTCAGACATATTATACCAAATATTTATATCTGTGAAGGCGCTAAATTTTATTTTTACGCTTATTCTTATGTAGATTCTTTTAAAAAGTAGGGAAGATATTCTTATAATTTATACTGGAATTTAATTAAATAATATTGTTATGAGTTATAATATTTTATAAATAAAAAAAGAACTGTTTTCAAAATTATTTTAACTATTTTGATACAGTTCTTTTTGGGGTTGAAAAAACATTTATAAAGGATTTTTAATTTATAGTCTCTGCATAAATATTGAATTTATAAAACAATACCTTATATTTATTACAAACTAGAATGTAGATGAAATTCTGTAAATACCAAATTCTCTATGACCAAGGCTTTCAGCTTTAGTGTGTTTGCCATTACATACTTCTACTATTTCATCGAATATTTCTTTACCTATATCTTTAATTTTAGCACCTTCTGTTATAATTCTACCTGCATTTATATCAATATTATCTATCATTTTGTTGTATGTATCACTGTTTCCAGTAATTTTAATAACTGGTGAAATTGGGCTTCCTGTTGGAGTACCTCTACCAGTTGAGAAGATTACAATCTGTGCACCACCTGCTACCATACCAGTGATAGAATCTATATCTTGACCTGGAGTATCCATAAAATATAATCCTTTCTTATCTGAAGGTAAAATCTCAGCATATTCAAGAGCACCTTTGAATGGTTTGTCCCCTGCTTTATACATACAGCCAAGTGATTTTTCTTCAATTGTTGATAATCCACCAGCTTTATTACCTGGAGTAGGTTGACCACTGCGTAAATCTTCTCCCATAGTGATTGCTCTTTTTTCTACATCACTTACAAATTTAAGAAACTTTTCTTTCATGTTTTCATCTTCAAAGCGAGTAGCCAATAAATGTTCTGCACCAATTACTTCTGTAGTCTCACTTAATATACTACTTCCACCTTCGTCTATAAGAAGATTTGATGCAATTCCTATTGAAGGGTTTGATGCGATTCCACTTGTTGGATCAGAGCCACCACATTCAAGTGCCAATGTAATTTCGCTCATATCAAATTCAACTCTTACTTCTTTTGATATTTCACGAGCCATATGACCTGCTATTTCAGCACCTTTAGCTATTGCTTTTAGTGTTCCACCACATTCTTGTATAACAACATAGTCAACTTTTTTTCCTGTTGTAGATATTTCAGATGCTAAATCTTTTGCTTGAATACCATCACATCCAAGGCCAATTACTAAAACAGCAGCTACATTAGGGTTTTTACCAAATCCTATTAATGTTTTTGCTGTAAGCTCTATATCAGAGCCAATTTGACAACATCCATGTTGATGTGGGATAGCTATTGCTTCAGGAACAAGTGCTGCAATTCTTATGGCTGTCTCACTTGAACAGACAGATGTTGGAATAACTAAAACATGATTACGAATACCATATTGTCCATTTTCTCTTAAATAACCCATTAATTTCATTTTTATTACCTCCTATTTTTTATCTCCACGACCACGTGTACTTTCAATATTATGTACATGAACATAGTCACCAGTTTTTATGTCAACTGTTGCAATTCCTATAATCTCGCCATATTTATAAACAACATCACCTTTTTTTACATCTTCTGTAGCCATCTTATGAAAAACAGGAATATTATCATTTACTATATAAGATTTTCCATCAATTGAAACTTTTTCACCTTTAACTAAAGGTCTAACACATGTAACTAGATTGTCTTTTTCATTTGCATGAATAATTGCGTTCATACTTTTACCTCCTCAAAATATTAGTTTACTTCTATGTTTTTATTTGTTTTAAAAATAGCTTTTTTTCTTTTTTCTCTTTTATCCAAATAGGAGACGAGCATTGGACAACATATTGCTGTAACAATGATAGCAGCAGCAACTTGTACTGTTGAAACGGCCGCAATTGTGGCAAGTGTAGGGTCAATAGCGGCTAAAGCTTCAGGAGTACCAGCTGCATTACCTGCTGTTGTACCAGTAGCTGCACCTACTGCTGGATGTTCTGCACGTATAAGTTTCATTACAAAATATCCACCCATACCTGTTATTAGAGTTACAGCAAGACCTAGTATAACTCCAGGGAATCCAGCAGTTATAATTTGGTTAAAGTTTAATGCAGCTCCTAGAGGA
Organism: Clostridioides sp. ZZV14-6154; assembly: GCF_020657785.1. NCBI lineage: Bacteria > Bacillati > Bacillota > Clostridia > Peptostreptococcales > Peptostreptococcaceae > Clostridioides > Clostridioides sp. ZZV14-6154. The sequence goes on from NZ_JAGWCY010000004.1 coordinate 34,625, forward strand.
AAAGCAAAGAAAGGTATTAATAATGTTGTACCAGGTGCAAGAAATTCTCGTATATCTTCATCGAGATTACCAAGTATAAATCCAAGTAGTATTGGTATGAGTGCTGCAAATAAAGCTACTATAGGTACATTTGCAAGTCCAGTTACCCCAAAGGCAAGCATCGTAAAAAATGGACCATCATTTAGAGATAATATAGATATCGCACCAACATCTGTAGAATCTCCATATTCACCAGCAAGAGCAGCAAATAGACCTCCATTTGAATTAGTCATAGTAGCAACTATAGCAAGAGGTGTAATACCAATTATGCCTTTAGGACCAATGAATTTACTAACAATAATACCTAGTACTGCACCAATTATAAATTTTGTTGCCGTGAGTACTATGCCCTTAGTCAAAGGTTTGCCTGCTTGTCTTATGTTGATTTGAGCGCCATTACATAGACAAAATAGAGCAAGTATACTCATTGCACCAGTTTTAAATAAGGAAGTTGTAAATCCTCCAATTTCAAGAGCCTGTGGACATACTGTATTAAATAGTGCTCCCAATAGCAGGGGACAGACCATAAGTCCTCCTGGTATCTTTTTCACCGATTTTAAGATATGCATCTAGTATCACTCCTTTTAATTTTTATATAAGTATTTAAAAGCAATTACTATGCCAATAGAGGTGTCATATAGTTTTAATTTTTATAAGTATTTTTAATATTCGTATAAAATACTGTAGATTACTTAGATTAAAAAAAATATATGGAAAAATATAGCGAAAAAAATAATCTATTTATTATGTAGTAGAATTTTAAATAGAAAAAAATAAACGCTTTATGTATTAAAATTAAACATAAAACGTTTCGATATATTATATATGTATTATTTTTAAACATCACTTTCGATTTCTTTTAACTTTCTCCATAGGGTAGAGCGAGTGATTTTTAGTATTTCACAAGTTTTTGTAGTGTTTCTATTATTTTCATTATAGACTTTGTATATATATTTTTTTTCTAGTGTTTTTAAGTCTAAGTTATTATATTTAAAATCAGCCTTATCTGTATCAGTTATAGTATTTGCACATTCACTATTGTATTTTTCTGATAAAATTGAATCAAATGATTCTATAATAACAGCTCTCTCGATTATTCCTTCTAATTCTCTTATGTTTCCTTCATATTCTTTTTCAAGAAGAGCTTGTCTGATATTTGGAGTGATAATTAAAGGTATCTTATTGTATTTAGCTGAATATTTTTTTATGAAAAATTCTGATAATTTTATTATATCTTCTTTTCTCTCTTTGAGTGAAGGAAGGTACAATGTTAATATATTTATTCTAAAGTAAAGGTCTCGTCTAAATAAACCATCACGCATCATATCTTTTAGGTCTTTATTTGAAGCACAAATTATTTTTACATCTATGGGAATAACTTTATCACCACCAATTCTCATAACTTGCTTTTCTTGTAAGACTCTTAATAATCTTCCTTGAAGTTCAATTGGAATTTCACTTATTTCATCGAGAAAAATTGTTCCTTCATGTGCCAATTCAAATACACCTGTTTTTCCTTTTTTTCTTGCTCCTGTGAATGAGCCCTCTTCATAACCAAAAAACTCACTTTCTATTAAAGATGGAGGTATTGCAGCACAGTTTACAGCAACAAAAGGAGCATTTTTACGTTTGCTATAATTATGAATACTTTGACAAAATAGCTCTTTACCAACACCAGATTCCCCTGTAATAATCATTGGAGTATCATAACAAGCATATTTTTTTGCAACTTCTATACAATCTTTTGTTTTTTCACTTGCATAGATTATATCATCAAATGTATATTTGGCAGAGAGACCTTTGTTTAATAGACTTCTTCTTATTGTGTGTTCAAATGAACTTATTTCCTTACTGTCTTGAAATGTAGAAACTGCCCCTTGAATTTGACCATCAACGATAATTGGAACTCTATTTGTGATGATTTTTGTACTTCCTATATTCTGTATTTCACCAATTTGTGGTTCCATGGTTTCAACTACTTGAGGTAAAACTGTATTTGGAATAATATCTATAACATTATGATAAAGTGCATTTTCTTTCTTTATACCAAATATTTTTTCAGCACTCTTATTAAATAATGTGATTTTAAAATTTTTATCAACTGTTATTATTCCATCATGTACAAAATCTGTCATAGCTTCTATCTGTAATCTTCTTTTTTGTTCATCTTTAGTTGCGTCTAGTATTTGTTCAGCTTGTTGAATGGCTCTAAGTATGTTTTCTTCTCTAGATTCAATTAATATTCCCTTACAATTAAGTCTTTCAACAATATGTGCAACAGTAGTATCACCTATATATGTATTGATGCCTTTTTTTCTATATTTTTCTATAGCATTATAAATTTCTTCTTCCTTTTCAATTTCAATCATCGTTATTTTCTTATTCAATATTTCTTCTATAATATCAAAGCCATATATAACATTATTAAATCCAATTATCCCAAATGGTTCATTTGAATTTTTAACTTCCTTATAGCTTTCTATAATATCATAAGCATCTACTTTAATCTCAACTATAGGTATGTTATACGTTTCTTTTAACATATTGTAAGTTCCACCTCTACTTATGATAATTCTAGTACCATGGTTAATACTTTTTTCGGCGAGTGGTATTCCTTCTTTTAAGTTACCAAATACAACGTCAATGTTTGTATACTTATATTTTTTTACTATGTGAATCGATTTTTCATAGGTTCCTTTAGTAGGAGCAATAACAAGTATTTCTTTCATAATAATTCCTCCATATTTCATCAAATAAACTTAAAGATTATTATTATAACTAAATTTTATTAGTGATATTTTAATATTTTACTTTATATTTAATTATAAATAAAGTATTTTTAAATAAATTATTATAAAAGACTGTATAAAAATAAGATTTTAGAATTCTAAAGCTTTTTTAAATACAGTCTTTTAATATATAATAACATCTATTTGTCAAATCTATTTACCTTAAATAATCTCATATTTTTATCTTCTTCTCCAAGATATAGCTTACTAAGCATTATACCTCCTAGGATTGCAAAAAGTATTCCATTAGCTCCATAACCTAAACAGTACCATAAGTTGTGATTTTTGTTATCAGGTCCAATAAAACCTAAGTTATCTAAAGTAGAAGCAAAGCAACCACAATACTTGTAATCAACTTGTATATCTTTTATGTCTTTAAACATACCTTTTAGTCTTTGTTCAAGAATGTCATATTTTTTATTTGCTAAAGTTTCATTTTCTATATCACTGAAGTCTACATCTTCGCCACCTATAATCAATCTATTATCTTTAGTGGTTCTTAGATAATTATATGGGTCACAATTGTCTCTAATCAGAATATTGTCTTTCCAAGAATCAATGTCTTTAAGTGGTTTTGTAGCTATATTAAAAGTATTAGATTTAGTTGCGAAGTTTCTATTTGTAAATAAACTTGTATTATATCCTGTAGCCACAATTAGTTTTTTGCCATAAACTTTATAGCCATAAGATACTTCAGCTGTTACTTTATCATCTGAAAAGTCTACTTTTTTTACTTCTGTATTTTCATATACTTCAAGACCTTTTTTCAGACTTACATCAATGAGATGATGACTATACTTGTATGGGTCTATTTCTCGTCCACCATTTTTTGCTATCAATCCAGACTTTAAATCGAAACTAAAAGGGTTTGTAGATTCATCGATATATTCAACATCAAATCCATTTTCTTTTCTTAGATTATATTCTTCTTTTATAGCTTTAATTTCAAGTTTACTGGCAGTGTAAAGCAAAGTGTCTCTTTTTGCATAATCACACTTATTTCCATGTAATTCTATAAATTTATCTAATTCTTCAAGTGCTGATACGCAAAGATTGTATGCTTTTAAGGCATCAGTTAGAGTCATGACTTCTGTTAAATCTATCAAATTGTCATCCAATTCATATTGTAAAAGTGATGTGGTTACACTAGTACTTCCATGTGCAATCCTTCCTTTTTCAAGGATAACTGATTTTATATTGTTTTTAGCTAGATAGTATGCACAAATACATCCTGTTATACCACCTCCAACGATTATAACATCTGTATCAATATCATCAGTAAGGTATGGAAATTGTCTTGGAATTTTATTTATACTGGTAAAAATAGGCTTGCCTTTTACATATTCTTGATTCATATATTTCACTCCTAACATTTATTATGTATGAGTGTATTATTTTCTATAGCAAATAATATTATACATTTTAAATGTTTATATAAATGGGTATGTATAAATAAAAATATGATAACATTTTAGTGTAAAACATATGTATAATATATTCATAAGTAATTTGGTATATAATGATGATTAACAAGTAAAAAAGATTGAATAAAAGTTAAATAAAAATTTAAAATAGGAGGTAGATTTATGCTTTCAAAAGATATAGTTTCAAAGGTATTGGAAAAGTGTTTAATTACTGGCGGAGATTTTGCTGAGATTTTTGAAGAAGACACTATAAATAATTCTATTGGCTTAATAGATAATAAAGTAGAAAATGCAATAGGTGGAAGAAACTATGGTATAGGAATAAGAATATTTAAAGGATTAAAGAGTATATATGCATATACAAGTGATAATTCATTGAATAGTTTATTAGACATAGCGTATAAAGCTGCTATTGCTTTAGGCAAGTTAGAAGAGGGGAAGAGTGTTATATTAAATGACAGTATTAAAATAAACAATCTACATAATATAAAAATCTATCCAAATTCAATAGGTAATATAGATAAAGTAAATGTCATGAAAATTGCATATAAAAGTGCAAAAGAATTTAGTAGTGATATATCACAAGTAAATGTAACTTATTCAGATAAAGACCAAAAAGTACTAATTGCAAATACTGAAGGAATTTATGTGGAAGATAGAAGAATAAGAACTAGATTGGGAATAAGTTCAATTGCATCTAAAGGTAATGAAAATCAAACGGGATTTGAAGGACCTGGAGGGTGTAAAGGATTTGAAATATTTGAAGATATAGACCCAGAATACTATGGAAGAGAATCTGCTAGAGTAGCACATACTATGCTACATGCAAAAAACTGCCCAGCAGGTAATATGATGGTGGCAATAGATAATGGATTTGGAGGAGTAATATTTCATGAAGCTTGTGGACACTCTTTGGAAGCTACAGCAGTTGCAAAAGGAAATTCTGTATTTGCAGATAAATTAGGTCAACAAATTGCATCTACAAAAATTACAGCGATAGATGATGGGACAATACCAAACTATTGGGGTTCTATGAACATAGATGATGAAGGAAACAAAACTCAAAAAAATATCTTAATCGAAAATGGAATTTTAAAGTCTTATATGATAGATAAACTTAATGGTAGACGAATGGGAATGAAGCCTACAGGAAGTTCTCGTAGACAGAGTTATAAATTTGCTCCTACTTCGAGAATGACTAATACTTATATTGCTGCTGGAGAAGATAAGCCAAAGGATATTATAAAGTCAATATCAGATGGTCTATATGCCAAAAAAATGGGTGGAGGCTCTGTAAATCCTGTAACAGGAGAGTTTAATTTTGCAGTTTCAGAAGGTTATTTAATAAAAAATGGAGAAATAAAAGAAGCAGTTAGAGGAGCTAGTTTAATTGGAAAAGGTAGTGATGTACTTATGAATATAGACATGGTTGGGGATAACTTAGAACAAGCTCAAGGTATGTGTGGTTCAGTATCAGGAAGTATACCAACCAACGTAGGTCAACCTATGATAAGAGTAAAAGAAATTACTGTAGGTGGAAGATAGGAGGAATAAGTATGGAACTTAAAAATTTTAAAGATTTACTATTTAAGAAAGCTCTAAATGAAGGCTTTGAAGAGTGTGAAGTGTATTATTCCACAGTGGAAAATCTAATTATAAATATATATGAAGAAGAAGTTGAAAAATACAATCTTGATAAATCATTTGGCTTATCATTTAGAGGAAAGATAAGTGGGAAGATAGGATATTCTTATACAGAAATTTTAGATGATAAAGCTGTTGATATGTTGATAAAAAATGTAAAAGATGGGGTAAGAGCTATCGAAAATGAAGATGTACAATTTATATATGAAGGCGACAAATACTATAATGAAGTAAAGACTTATTCTAAGGAACTAGAAAATTTAGAAGCAGATAAGTTGATTGAATTAGCTTTACAAATGGAAGAAGAGACTAAAGCTTATTCAGATAAGGTAGTAAACTTATCTAGTTGTACTATATCTTATTCAGTAGCAAGTAGTGGCATATATAATACTAAAGGATTAGAGTTAAGTAATAAAACTAATCTGCTTATAGGGTTTGTAGTACCAGTTATACAAGACAATGGACAAAAATATGATGGAGTAGGATACAATATAGCAACTACTATTGAAGAAATAAATCCAAAGGAAATAGCAAAGCTCGGAGTTGAAAATGCGTTATCTAAAATAGGCGGAAAGAGTATACCATCAGGCAAATATAAAACTATATTATTTAATGAAGCAATGGTATCTTTACTTAGTACATTTTCTGGAATATTTAATGCAGACTCAGCTCAAAAAGGATTATCTTTGTTGAAAGATAGAGAAGGAGAAATGATAGCGTCTCCTATAGTTACAATAGTTGATGACCCACTTTTAGAAAATGGTATGGCATCTACTCCTTTTGATGATGAGGGTGTAGCTACTTTTAAAAAAGAAGTTATTTCAAATGGTAAACTTATGACATTACTTCATAATTTAAAGACCGCTAATAAAGCAAAAGTAAAGACTACGGGAAATGGAATAAAAGCTTCATATGCATCACCTATAAGTATATATCCAACTAATTTATATATAGAGAAAGGAAATATATCTTTAGATGATATTATGAAAGAAGTAGGGGAAGGTTTGATGGTTACTAGTTTTGCAGGGCTTCATTCAGGTGCAAATTCAGTAACAGGAGATTTTTCTTTAGCAGCTAAAGGTTTTTATATTAAAGATGGTAAAAAATCATTTCCAGTAGAACAAATTACAGTAGCTGGTAATTACTTTGATTTATTAAAAGATATTGAAGTTATAGGGAATGACTTAGAATTTCCAATGAGCAGTATAGGTTCACCTTCAATTGTTATTAAAGAATTATCAGTAGCAGGAAAAGATGAATAGAGATAGAAAATAATTGCACAAATATAAAGATAAATATGAATCCATGTTAATTTCTATTAGCATGGATTTTTTATTAATTTAAGTTATTTATTAAACCCTAACCATCCTAATAAAAGCATATGTTAAATCTTTGATGCATATAATTAATATCAATATTTAAATCTAAAGGAGGAGATACCATGAATGATGCACACTATGATATGCATAAGAGAAAGGGATACTCAAGTGACGAGCCATACCCAGAAATAAAAGTATTGGGAAAAAATAAGTATTATGCAGAACTATTAATGGATGATTATGCTGGTGTATCAAGTGAATTTACAAGTGTAAATCAGTACTTATACCATAACTTTGATTTAGATGAAAATTATAAAGAGTTAAATGAAATGTGGATAAATATATCTATAACAGAAATGTTACATATGGAGATATTAGCAAAAACTATAAGATTATTAGGTGGAAATCCTATATATAGAGGTTCTTCAAGTTCATGTGGTGCATATTGGAATGGTGGTTTTGTATTTTATGGAGATTCTATTTGTAGTAGATTAAAATCGGATTTACATTTAGAGTATGTGGCTATTGAGAATTATTATAAGGATATAAGTATTATTGAAGACCCTTATATAAAAGCTATATTAAATAGAATAATTTTAGATGAAAAGGTTCATGTAGGTTTGTTTAAAAAAGCAATAGAAAAGTACTGTAAATAGAATATAATGTTTAATTATTAACTATTTTATTCATATATATAAAACAACTATCATACATTTTCTTGAAGGGAGTTGCTAATGATATGTATTATGTACGTGTGAATGACATAAATATAGCAGTGTATGATTTAAATCCAAAGGCTAAAAAAACAGTTCTATTTATACATGGCTGGCCATTAGGACATAAGATATTTGAATATCAAACTAATATACTGCCAAAACTTGGCTACAGAACAGTTTCAATTGATTTAAGAGGTTTTGGTAACTCTGATGCAACAGCAGGAGGATATACTTATAGTCAGATGGCTGATGATATTTATAAGGTGGTACATGCTATTGGATTAGAAGATTTTACTCTTGTGGGATTTTCAATGGGTGGAGCAATTGTACTTAGATATATGAGTTTATTTAATGGATATGGAGTATCAAAACTAGTCTTAGCTGCTGCTGCGGCACCATCATTTGTAAAAAGGCATCCAGAATTTCCATATGGTATGACACGTGAAGATGTTAATAAGTTAATAGCTCAAGCATGTACAGATAGACCTGAAATGGTAACTAATTTTGGGGAAAAAGTGTTTGCATCAAATCCATCAGAAAGTTTTAGAAGGTGGTTTAATGATATTGGTTTTAGTGCATCAGGGATAGGAACAATTGGAACAGCTGTAGCTTTAAGAGATGAAGAACTATTTAATGATTTAAAATGTGTAAGAGTGCCTACAGGTATATTCCATGGAAAATTAGACCAAGTTTGCCCATATGAATTTGCAGTTTTTATGAATGAAAGGATAGAAGACTCAGTTTTATATACTTTTGAGTATAGCGGTCATGCTATATTCTATGATGAGCTTAAATTATTTAATCAAGAATTTTTACAGTTTTTAGAGGAATAGAAATATTTTATTAATAATTAAAGATATGATGATGTTATATAAAAGGGGCTGTCTCAAAATAGAGAAAGGCCTCTTTTTCATTGTTGAAATGATGAAAATATAGTTGATTAGTTGATTTCATACAAAAAAGAGTGCCTCATAAATTAAAAAGTTCATTTTGAGACACCTCCTTTATTTTTTTTGGTAGAAAATATTACCAAATAGCATAAAATATGACTTTTAAGATTTAAAATTTTTTCAAAAAGTGCTACAATAAACCAAATTGTTGTTTTCTATATTCAGTAAGCAGGAGGTGGTGATATGAAAAAACATAATATTTTATTTGTATCAACTGATGACAAAATAAATATGGATATCTCAGAACAATTAGAAAATATTTTTGGAGAATTTTGCAATATAGATAATATGGTTTACATAGATAAAATAAATATAGAGATATTAAAGTATGAATTAATAGTATGTTCAGATAATGATATAAAAGAATATATACACAATAATATTGATAAAAATATACCTATTGTGATAATACATCGTACAATAAATATTGAACATATAAATCAGATAATTAGCATAGAAAATGATTCTGAAGTTATGGTTATAGATGATTATAAGGAGTCAGCAGATGAAACAGCTAAGATAATTAAAAAGTTAGGTTTAATTCATATTAATCTTATACCATATTATCCAGGGTGTGATAAGGTAAATTGCGAGGTTGGAATTATTACAGGTAGTAGAAATAATGTGCCACAAAATGTAAAACAAATAATTGATATAGGTGATAAAATAATCGATATAAATACAGTCATAGAAATTTTTACAAAACTTAATATATCAATAGATAAATTACATATTATTAAAGAAAAATATAATGAAGATACTGTAAGTGGATATAGGTATTATACAACTATGAACAAAACTATGAAGAGTTTCTTAGAGATTATTGATGAAGGAATAGCCTCTATTGATAAATTAGGCAAATTTATATACTGTAATAAAATATTCTCAAATCTAGTTGGAATAGACCAAAATAAAATTATATCTAATAACTTTATGGATTTGTTTAGTGACAAGGTTGTTAAAAAAATGTTTTTTCAAGAGGATGAAGTTAATGATGAAGTAGTAAATCTAAATAATAAAAAACTTATAATTAATAAGGTAAATGTATACGAAAATCATGAACGTGTAAAGAGTATTATAAGTATTAAAGACATAAGTGATATACAAACACTTGAAGATAAAATCTATAATAAATTTCAGACAAAAGGATTCGTATCAAAGTACACATTTGAGAATGTTGTGGGTGAAAGTAAGATAATAAAAGAAAAGATTAATATTGCAAGGAAAATAGCAGCTACAGATTTTTCAGTTTTAATACTTGGAGAAAATGGAACTGGAAAAGAGATATTTGCTCAAGCAATACATAATGAATCTCTGAGAAAGAATAAACCATTTATTGCAGTTAACTTATCTTCTTTATCAGATACTCTTATTGAAAGTGAACTTTTTGGCTATGAAGAAGGAAGCTTTACAGGAGCAATAAAAGGTGGAAAAATGGGGATATTTGAAAGAGCTCATACAGGGACAATTTTTTTAGATGAAATAGGTGACATATCCTTAGATGTACAACAAAGGCTTTTAAGAGTTTTACAAGAAAAAGAAGTTATGAGAATGGGTGGAAGTAAAATCATACCAATAGATGTTAGAATTATAGCTGCAACAAATAAAAATTTAAAACAGAAAATTAAAGAAGGTTCTTTTAGAGAAGATTTATATTATAGGATTAATGTACTACATATAGAAATACCTAAACTTAGAGAGCGAAAAGAAGATGTACCTCTTATAAGTGAGTATTTTTTAAATGAAATAAACAGTAATAAATGTTTTACAGAAAAATCAATAGAGGCATTAAAATTATATAAGTGGCCAGGCAACGTAAGAGAGCTTAAAAATTTAATATATTATATTGATACTATAGTAGAAGAAGATATCGTGGACTATGAACATTTACCAGAACAATTTAAATTTGAAGAAAATAATATTTTAGTCAATGAAAAGTTTGATTCAATTATTTTGGATTTTAAACAATCGAATTCTTTAAATGAAAGTATTTGTATATTGAAGAATATAGAAATTTGGAATAATAAAAATATATCATTAGGAAGAAATAAATTACAAGAAATCTTAAAAGAAAAAGATGTTATCTTGAGTGTAGACCAAATAAGACAGAGAATAGATAAATTAAAAAATCATGGATTGTTATTATCTGGTATAAAAAAACAGGGTAGCTTTATAACTAATGAAGGTAAAAATTTTATATCGTATGTAAAAATAAAGGGGAAAATATAGGGTGTCAAAAGAAAAAAACACCTTAAAAATCCCCTATAATAGTTTGAAATAAATAAAGATAATTTTGAATATTAATATAATTTTTAAAATAGTGAATTAAAAATAAAAAAACATTTCTAATAAACAGTAGTAAATCGTCAATTTATTACTGTTTTTATTTTTATAATAATTGAGTATACAATTAAAATTTATATTTTGGCATGTTAATTGCTCTATAGTGTAAATATAAAAAATTGTAGAACTTGGAGGAAATTATTATGAAATCAGCTTATAAAGGATATGAAGCCTATAGTTATTTGGAAAAGGGAAAAGATATTTCATCTATTGAAATGTGTAAGGGAGACAAGAGAGTTGATGAGTATCTTATTGAGTTAGATGATATTCAAGAAGCAAAGGTTAAAAGTATTGTAGATGAAAAAGTATTTATATCTTTACATGAACATCCTGTTTTATTTCCAGAATATTTAGAAAGAGATATATTTGAATACAATAGAGAAGGTAAACAAAGATGTGCTTATGAGGCATTATCAAGAGGGTATTATGATGCTATATTTGATAATTTAATGGATGGTGTATGTACAATAACATCTAATTCAGGATGGAAATGGGATGATATATTAATTGATTTAGGTATGAGATTATGTGACTTAGCTCATCAAGATTTTGTTATAAAGTGTGAAAAAGTAGAAGATATATATATAGCAAAAAAAGAAGGAAAAGTAGCTTTGATACCTACCCTAGAAGGAGCTGCACCAATAGAAAATGAACTTGATAGAATAGATATTCTATATGGATTTGGCATAAGGTTAATGGGTATAACATACAGCGAATCTAATGCATTGGGTTCAGGATTGAAAGAAGAAAAAGATGGTGGACTTACGAATTTTGGTAGAAAAGCTGTTGAAAGAATGAATAAGATTGGAATGGCTATAGATTGTTCTCATGTTGGAGTTCAAACGACACTTGATGTTATAGAACACAGTAAAGACCCAATAATATTGAGTCATGTTGGGGCAAGAAGTCTATGGAACACAAAGAGATTGACTCCAGATGAAGTACTAATAGCATGTGCTAAAAAGGGTGGGGTTATAGGTGTAGAAGCAGCACCACATACTACAATAACTGAAAAAAACAAAGAACATTCAATAGAGTCATTTATGGAACATTTTGAGTATATTAAAAGTTTAGTAGGGATAGACCATGTAGCTTTTGGACCGGATACAGTATACGGTGACCATGTTAAATTACATTCAGTGTTAGCTGCTAAATTTGATATAAAAAAGATAACTGGCACAAAGGAACATCCTAAAGTAGAGTATGTGAAAGGTCTTGAAAATCCAACTGAAACTTCAAAAAATATTGTTAGATATTTAGTAAAACATGGATATAGTGATGAGGAAATAGAAAAGGTGTTGGGTGGAAACATACTTAGAGTGTTGAATAAGGTCTGGAAATAAGGTTTAAATATTTTAATAAAATTTGAGGATTTATAGGGAGGTTTTTTGCAATGGATTATTTAAAATTAGCCAATCATCCACTTTTGTGGATAGCAAGTACAGTAGCTGTGTCAATAGTAGTAGTACAATCTCTTGTATTTGCTATAAAATCTTGTAAAGTTGGGAAGACGATGGGGATAACTGACAAGCAAATAAAATCAGCTGTTAAGAGTAGTGCTATTTCAGCTATAGGCCCATCAATGACTATATTTGCTGGGATGGTTTCACTTATAGTAACTATGGGTGGACCTATAGCATGGATGAGATTATCATTTATAGGTTCTGTAATTTTTGAATCTATGTCAGCTGGATTTGGAACAGATGCACTAGGGATAACTTTGGGTTCTCCTGAGATGACAAAAGTAGCATTTACAAATGCAGTTTGGACTATGATATTAGGTTCTTTAGGGTGGATAATATTTACATTATTATTTGGGCATAAGTTAGATAAAATAACGAATGTTATTTCTAGTGGTAAGAAATCATTTATACCAATAATATCTGTAGGAGCAATGTTAGGTTCATTTGCATACTTAAATGCTGATAGAGTATTGCGTTTTGACAATGGAACAATTGCTTGTATAAGTGGGATGATAATAATGGTAATACTATGTATGATTGAAAAAAAGAAAAATATAAAATGGCTGAGAGAGTGGGGTCTTACCATATCAATGTTTAGTGGAATGATAATAGGTTCAATAATATAAGGGGGGAGTTTTATGAGTAAAGTAAAATCTATATACAACGAAGAGTACTTACCTTTTATGATAAGGTATGGGAGATTGACATTATCTTTAGGTATTATAGCAGCATTAGTTCCTGGAATAATTTTAAGTTTTGGATTTGGTCTTATGCCTCCAATATCAGCATTATTAGCAAGTACAATGGCAATCGTTAGTATGAGTGCACCAAACTACATAATAGAGCCAGTTTCTTATTCACCAATTTTAGGAATACCAGGAACTTATATGAGCTTTCTTTCTGGAAATATATCTAATATGAGACTGCCATGTTCAATAGCAGCTCAAAAAGCAGCAGAAGTTGAATCAGGAACTGAAGAGGGTTCAATAATATCTACTATAGGAATAGCTGTATCTATTCTAGTAAATATAAGTATTTTGACTTTTGGAGTAATTTTAGGAGGAAGTGTATTGTCTAAAATACCACCTGAAGTAGTAGAAAAATTGAATTTAATTTTACCAGCTTTGTTTGGGTCAGTATTTGGACAAGTTTTTTTACAAGATAAAAAGCTAGGATTAGTAGCAATTGTAATAGCTGTATTAACTATTATATTATCAAAGCAAGGTATAATACCACAGTCTTTAGTAGTTCTTATATGTGTATTTGGTACTATATTGATTGCAAGAGTTATGCATAAAGATAAACTTAAGGACTAGTAAAAAAGATAAACTTAGAGGCTAGTAAAATTAAAAAAGTAAAAAGTTTAAAATATAAAGAATTATAGTAAAGGCTACTGCAATAAAATTATATTTTAAGGGGTGAATAATGTGGTATATGATTTAGTTTTAAAAAATGGATTTATAGTAGATGGTACTGGACAAAATGGTTTTTATGGAGATATAGCGATAAAAAATAACTTAATAGTGAGAATAGATTCTGAGATAAATGATGATACAAATAAAATGATAGATTGTCATAAAAGAGTTGTAACACCTGGATTTATTGACCCTCATGTTCATGAAGAAATAGTAGCAATATTAGATGGTAAATTTGAAAAATTCCTAAAACAAGGTGTTACAACAACTATAAATGGTAATTGTGGTCATTCTATAACACCATATTCTTCTGAAAATGTATATGAATATATGTATAAGAATGGTCTATTACTTGAAGAAGAAAAAAAGTATCTTATAGATAAAAATAAGCATTGGAATAGTTTTACAGGATATTGTGACCTTATATCTAATAGTGGAATAGCTATTAATATGGGATTTCTATTGGGTCATGGCACTATAAGATGGAGTGTTATGGGAGGGTCTAAAGATAGACCACCTACAGAAGAAGAAAAAATAGAAATTACAGAGATAATAAATGATGGTATGAAAAGTGGGGCTTTTGGAATATCTACTGGATTGGCATATATACCAAGTAAGTATGCTGATATTGATGAATTAGTTGAGATTGCAAAACTAATAAAAGAACATGATGGTATATATACGTCTCATATTAGGGATTACATAGGAAGATATAATGCAGTAAAAGAAACTATAGAAGTTGGTGAAAAAAGTGGAGCTAGAGTACAAGTATCCCATTTAAGCCCAGTTGAACTAGATGCATTTGATGAGATATTAAATGCTAGAGACAATGGTGTTGATATTATGGTTGATACAGTACCAAGAAGTTCTGGACATTGTATGAAGAAAAAAAGAGTACTTCAATTTATTATGGCAATATCATCTAGTTTGTTTGAATTAGGTATGGATGGCGTTATGGATGCCCTTAGGAATGAAGAAGGAAGAGCCCTGATATTAAAAGAGGCATTTATACTTGGAGATAGAGGAAGTATAATACTTCTAAATACCAATAATATTGATATGGAAAAGAAATCAATACGTGAAATAGCTATACAAAAAGGTATAGATGAGAATAAGTTATTACTAGATTTACTTTTAGATGGAGATGAAGAACTTATATTTTGCCTAGGAGGAATGTACAGGGGAGATTTTCCTGATAAATTACATGATAAAAAGATAATAAATAATCCATTTGTTATGGTTGGTTCAGATTGTTTGTTTAGTGTAGGTGGAGATATGTCATGGTTTGAGCTTCAAAGAAGAGGGGCATTTCCAATTTTCTTTGATATGTATAAAAAATCAGGTGTTAGATTGGAAGAAGTAGTAAGAAGGGTAACTTCATTGCCAGCTAACCAGTTTAAAATAAAGGATAGAGGTATACTTAAAGAGGGTAAAATAGCTGATATAACAGTAATTGATATGGAAAACTACAGCTACCCTAGGTCTGAAGAGATTGACTTCTCAAATCCACAGTTATTAGCTAGAGGTGTTGAATATGTAATTGTAAATGGGAAAATTGCATTAGAAGAAGGTAAAGTTACTAAAAATCAATGTGGTGAAGTATTAAAAAGATAAAATATTAAAAAATAATAAAAATTTAGAAATTAAATAAATAGATAGTAAAAAAACGAAGTTTGAATATTATTTAAATAAAAATCACTCTTCGTTTTTTTATAATAGTATTAAATCTTAATTTATATGGACAATAAAAAGCATGTACAATAAGAAATGTACAAAAAATAATTTACTTTTATAATAAAAAAATTGAGATTTTTATTTATTGAAATATGTAGAAAAATTGGGAAAATAAATGGTTATAATTTTGAAAAAGAAATTTTTTGTAAGTAGATAAAGATAAACTTCTTCTAGAAAATGTTAAAAAAATATCTAGCAAAAGAGAGTTTCAATATCAGAGAATGAGAAAATAATAAAAAATAGTTATTACTTTTTATATATATTAAAATAATATTATATTATAAAATATATATACTATGTCTAATTTAATTAAATAAACGATAAAATATTTATATTTATCCAATAATTAAGATTTTTATGATATTTAATAAATGTTAGTTACTATTTATTATTTATTATATTTACTGAAATAGCGTTATATGGCGAAAATAAGAGGTTGCATATATTTTATAGAAATAAATATTAAAACGAATATTGATAAAAAAATAACGTAAATTTAAAAATTAAAGTGTTTTAATACTGATTTTATTCTACAGATTGATTATTATTTTTACTTTAATAATTCTAAATAAAACTAAAATTAAATTATCAGAATAATCTTGACAGTCTAAAATCGTGACTGTATAATACAATTAAAAATCGGATTAATTACCTAGCTTACAAAAAATAAAAATAATGCTAAAAGCAAACGTTTTATTTTTTTAGTAACTAATCCTCCGCCACTCCTTAAATTAGAGCTTTTCTAATTTCAAAATGTATTACTAAAACTTCATAATGTAACTGTGCAATATTTATTAGGCTCTAACTTTTAAGGTTACTAATAATTTATTACATGGCTCCATACATTTGGCGGCAATGGCGGGAGCGATAAGGGGTAAGATATGGAAAATTACAAGTATGGATTTAATGACAAGCCAAAGCTTCTAACAGCAATACCACTTAGTATGCAACATGTTTTTTCTGCTTTTGCAGGTACTATGTCGGGTGCCATTTTAGTAGCTGTGGGCATGGGTCTCTCACTAAGTGAGACTGCATTTTTGATTCAATGTTCGATGTTGATTGCAGGGGTGAGCACCATACTGCAATCTATGGGAATTGGACCAATAGGGTCACGGTTGCCAATTGTTACTGGTGGAAGTTTCACCTTTGTAGCACCATTAATTGCCTTAAGTACAAATAATGATGTTGGTATTGCTGGAGCTTTTGGAGCAGTACTTGTAGGAAGTCTAGTTTTAACTTTAGTAGGACCTCTTGCAGTAAAATATTTACATAAATATTTTACACCTACAGTTACAGGAAGTGTTGTTTTGGCAGTAGGTTTATCACTTATGAGCTCTTCATTTGACTATGCAGTATCTTTTGATGCTCATGGACCTAATGTAGTTGCTAATTTTTCTTTAGCTGTATTTACATTGTTGTTGACACTTATTTTAAATCAATTTGGAAAAGGTTTTCTCAAAGTAGCATCCATAATAATTTCAATAGTAATAGGCTATGTAGTAGCAGTAATATTTGGTATGGTTGACTTTTCTAGTATGGCACAAGCAAATTGGTTTGCAGTGCCAAAGCCTATATACTGGGGATTGGAGTTCAACTTGGGCGCTATTATAACCATATGTACAATTCATATTGTGACAGTTATGGAAATAATAGGAGATACGACAGGGGTTGTTAGTTCTGTTGAAAACCGTCTACCTACGCAAAAAGAATTGATGAGAGCTGTTAGAGCAGATGGAGTTGGAAGTTGTTTTGCAGCTTTGTTTAATGGGCTTCCAGTCATATCAGGTAGTCCAAACATAGGAATAATTTGTATGACAGGAGTTGCAAGTAGGTACATAGTAGCACTTGGGGGAGTAATGTTAGGTATATTAGCATTTTTCCCAAAGTTTGCCCAAATATTAGCTTTAACACCAGACCCAGTTATTGGAGGTACATTAGTTATGATGTTTGGAACAATTGCATCATCAGGTATTAAGGTTATTGGAATGGGAAAGATGACAAATCGTAACATAACAATTTTAGCAGTTTCGCTGGGCATTGGTATGGGTGGTTATTTTAATCAAGCTGCATTAGCATTTTTACCAAGCATTGTAGTCACTTTAATGACTGGTATATCTGGAACAGCTCTATTATCTTTAATACTAAATATCGTATTGCCTAAGGAAAAAGAGGATGTAGTGGAAAGTAAAGTAAGTTGTAAAGCTTAGAGAACGTAATTCTAAAGGATATCCAAGAAGGAGCGCCTTGCTTCTATTTTTTTTACCCAAAAACCTTAAAAAACTAAATAATCAAAAGATATGATACTCATTTTAATAAAAGTATAATCTGAAAGGATATCCAGGAGGAGCGCCTTGCTCCTCCTTTTTTAACAGTAATTATGGATTTTACTTGTCAAATGAGTGTAAATAACTTGGATAAATTATTAATCAAAGATTAAATTTCATAGAAAATATTAAAAATTAAATTATGTGGAGAGAAGGTGGAGATTATAGATGTTATTGAGCTTGATATAAATGGCAGATTGAGAGAGGTGAGTATAAAAAAAAGTTGGACTTTACTTTATGTTTTAAGAGAAGTGTTTAATTTAACTGGAAGTAAGTGTGGATGTAGTACTGGTGATTGTGGAGCTTGTAAAATAATTTTAGATGGAGAAGCAGTTAATTCATGTTTGATTCTAGCAAGAAATGCAGTTGGGAAAAAGATATTGACAATTGAAGGGTTGTCAGATGGTATCAATATACATCCAATTCAACAAGCATTTATTGATTGTGGAGCTGTTCAATGTGGGTATTGCACTCCAGGGATGATAATGTCGGCAAAAGCCCTGTTAGATAAAAATCCAAATCCTTCTGAGGAAGATGTTAGAAAGTCTATAGACAATAATCTTTGCAGATGTACAGGATATGTAAAAATTGTTGAGGCTATACTTTTATCAGCAAAAAGGATGGGGGGTATAACCTGTGAGTAATAATTTTAAAGTTATTGGTGAAAGAGTCCCAATAAGAGATGCTGTACTTAAAGCTACTGGCCAACTTAGATATACTGCAGATATGAAAATTCCAAATATGCTTTATGCTAAGGTTTTATTCAGCCCTATAGCGCATGCAAAAATTAAAAAAATAGACACATCAAAAGCTGAGAAATTAGAAGGTGTAAAAGCTATAGCCACTTATAAAAACTCACCTCAAAAAGCCTTTAATAGTGCCATGAGATTTTATGAACATGAGTTGCCAGAGGTTGAACATATCTTTGATGATACTGTTCGTTTTGTGGGTGATAAAGTTGCAGCCGTTGCAGCTGAAGATTTACAAACGGCTGAAAAAGCATTGAAGCTTATTGAGGTTGAATATGAAGAATTACCCTCAGTATTTAATCCAGAAGAAGCAATACAAGAGGGTGCATATCCAATACATAAAGGGGGAAACAAGCTTGCAGTAAATGTACAGCAGTGTGGAAATATTGAAGAAGCCATGAAAAAAGCTGATTATATTTTTGAAGATAAGTATACACTTCCAGCTATACATCATGGTGCAATAGAAACTCATGTGGCGATTGCAGATTATGATTACAGTGGGAAACTTACTGTTTATAGTCCTAATCAAAACACTTTTGGATTTAGGATAATCTTATCTAATTTATTTGGATTACCAATGAATAAAGTTAGACTAGTAAGTCCAGCTATTGGAGGAGCTTTTGGAGGTAAATTAGAGATTACAATTGAGCCAATTGTAGCATTATTAGCAAAACTGTCAGGTAGGCCAGTCAAACTAGAACTTAACAGGAGAGAAACTATTGCTTCGACAAGAACTAGACATGGCGCAGTTGTATATCTAAAAACGGGTGTTATGAAGGATGGTCAAGTTATAGCACAAGATATGAAAGTTCTGACAAATACAGGTGCATATGCATCAAGTGCTTTAAATGTAATTGGAGCAATGAGTCATAAAGTGTTTAAAGCATATAAGATTGAAAATATGAGATATACGGGGATACCAGTGTATACAAACACACCAATTGCAGGAGCAATGAGAGGGTATGGTTCTCCACAAGCTTTTTTTGCTCAACAATCCCAACTAAATAAAATTGCAAAAAAACTAAATATGGATATTTTAGATTTACAGCTTAAGAACTTAGTCGAACCAGATGGAATAGATCAAAGATTTAAAAGTCCTCATGGAAATCCAAGACCAATAGATTGTATAAAAAAAGGTGCTGAAATGTTTGACTGGAAAAAACAAATTAGACAGCAAAATGAATCAAATGGTAGATTTTTGATTGGTGTAGGTATGGCAGTTGGTTCACATGGAAATGGATGCTTTGGAGCACATAGAGATATAACAGCTTTAATGTTGAAAATGAATGAAGATGGTTCAGCTGTATTATATACAGGTACTCATGATATGGGAAATGCATCTGTAAGTGTTCAAGTACAAATTATATCTGAAGTACTTGGAATAAGCCAGGAAAAAATAGAATGTATACAGGCAGATACAGAAGCATCACCATGGAATTTAGGAGATTACGCAAGCAGAGGAGTTTTTGTATCTGGAAATGCAGCTTTAAAAGTAGCAAATTCAGTAAAAAAAGAACTTTTAAAGGAAGCATCCCAACTTTTAAAAGAGGATGAAGAATATATAGAATTTAAGGATGAGAGAGTCTATTCTATCAAAAATAACAACAAACAAGCCACTTTATGTGATGTCATGATACATGCTCAAAAGGTAAGTTTAAGAGAGATTATAGGAGCTGAAACTTTTGCATCTCAAACTGGAGCAAGTTCATATGGTGTACATTTTGCTAAAGTTGAGGTCGATACTAAACTGGCAAGTGTAAGAGTTTTGGAATATGTTGCAGTTCATGATGTAGGGAAAGCTTTAAACCCAATGTCTGTAGAAGGTCAGATTGAAGGAGCAATTCAAATGGGAATAGGATATGCGTTGACTGAAGCACTTGAATTTGACAATAGAGGAAAAATAAAAGCTAATTCATTTCGCTCGTATCATATGATAAAGGCTAGTGAAATGCCCCAAATAAAAGTTGGCCTGATAGAATGTGGAGAACCTGGAGGTCCATTTGGAGCTAAGAGTATAGGTGAATGTTCTGTTGTACCATCAGCACCAGCAGTAGCAAATGCAGTAGCAAACGCATTAAATTGTGATTTTTATAGTTTGCCAATAAAGAAAAGTATTTTACTAGATAATATAAATATTTAATGTTGCTTTATACAAAAGAAATTAGTTATACAAAGTAAAAAGATATTTATTTAAAATACTTTAGATATTAAAATGTAAGACCTTTTTCTAAATGTAAGTTTAAATTATATAAATGTAGAGGGTGTGATGAATTTTGAATTTAAGGTTTAAAGATAAGGTTGTTGTGATAACAGGAGCAGGGCAGGGGTTAGGAGCAGGATTTGCTTTAGATTTTGCTATCGAAGGAGCAATAGTAGTCTTAATTGGTAGAACCAAAAGCAAATTGGATAATGTTGCAGAACAAATCATTAAATCTGGAGGTAAAGCTTTTGTTTCAGTTTGTGATGTAAGTAAACCTAAAGATGTAGAAGTTTGTTTTAGTGAGGTAATAGATAAATTTGAGAGTGTAGATGTATTGATTAATAATGTTGCTCTCCATAAATCAGCTCCAGTAGTTGATACTACAATTGAAGATTGGGATGCTCAGATAAAGACTAATTTAAGTGGAACTTTTTATTGTACTAAGGCTGTCCTTAGAACAATGATTGATAAAAAGTATGGAAAAATAATAAATATTAGCTCTACAGCAGCAAAACACTTTTTTCCAGGCTTTGGAGCATATGCTGCTTCTAAAGGAGGAATGGTAAGTTTTACTCAAACATTATCTGAAGAAGTAAAAGAGTATGGAATCAATGTAAATGCGATATATTTAGGGATGACTAACACTGAATATACAAGAAAAAGATTTAACTATGATGATGCAGTTACGATACCGCTTGAAGAAATGTTGCAAGTGGAAGAAGTATCAAAAGTTGTAACTTTCTTAGCATCTGATGAAGCAAGTCCAATAATGGGAGCTGCAATTGATGTATGTGGTAAGAAAGCATAAAAATATATATTGAGAGGTATAAAGATGATAAGTTTAAACAAGAAAGCTATGGTGGTAGTGAGAGAGATAATAGAAGATGCAGAAGCATTGGGATGTGAAATTATTAAGATGGATTGTGGAGCAACTATAATTGATATGGGCTTAAATTGTAGTGGAAGCTGGAAAGCAGGTGTTTTATTTACTAGGGCTTCTATAGGTGACCTAGGAACAGTGTCATTAGGAGATTTTAAATTAAATGATGAATATTCTTTCTCAGCAGTTGAAGTATTTATAGATAAACCATTGATTGCATGTATGGGTTCACAGATTGCTGGATGGAAACTTGGAGAAGGTGAATTTGCAACTATTGGGTCAGGACCAGCAAGAGCTTTAGCAAGAGTTGAATCAGACTGGTATTTTGAAATGACTCCATATAAAGATACTTATCATGAGGCAGTTTTATGTATCCAAGATATAAAATATCCCAATAATGAAACAGTCTTAGAGGTTGCAAATGCTTGTAAAGTAAAACCAGAAGACACATATATATTAATTTCACCAAGTACATGTATTGTAGCATCAATGCAAGTATCAGCAAGAATCATTGAGCAAGTATGTCATAAGATGTTTGAAAAAAACTTTGATGCAGGTCAAATTGTACTTGCGAGAGGAAAAGCACCAATAGCACCTATAGTAAAAGATGAACTTAAGACTATGGGAAGAATAAATGATGCATTGATTTATGGTAGTGAAACTGAGTTTTGGGTAGATTCAACTGATACTGCCATTGCAAAGACTATACACCAGTTAGCAGGGAAAACGTCATCTCCAAATTATGGGGAATTGTTTGAAGATGTATTTGTGAAGGCAGGAAGAGACTTTTTCTATGTAGACCATGATGTACATTCAATAGGCAAAATACAAATACATAATATAAACACTGGAAAATCATTTTCGGCAGGAGAAATAAATTATTCAGTACTCGAAAAAAGTTTCTTAAAATAAACAATTTAAAAATTTATTGATTCAGGGGGAGATAAGATGGCATTAGGTAAGTTAAGATTAGAAAAATTATACCGTGACATGGTTATGATTCGAAGATTTGAAGAAGTAATAGAAATATATGCTGCCAATGGAACAATACCAGGATTTGTTCATTTAAGTATAGGGCAAGAGGCTTGTCAAGCAGGTATAGTTGATGCACTTAGAAAAACAGATTATAAATTTCCAGACCATAGAGGTCATGGAACTATAGCACTTTGTGGTACTGACCCAAAACTTGTAATGGCAGAAATTTTTGCTAAGGCTACAGGGATAAATGGTGGTAGAGGCGGTTCAATGCATATAAATGATATTGAATGTAGAAATATGGGATTTAATGGAATACAAGGTTCAACTATGGTAACTTGTCTTGGTACAGCTTTTGCATCTGTGTATAAAGAAACAGATGATGTTACAGCAGTATTTCTAGGAGATGGAACTTTAGGAGAAGGAGCTTGCCACGAAAGTCTTAATATGGCAGCAACATGGAAGCTTCCTATAATATATTGCCTACTTAATAATCAATATGCTATATCTACACACTATACAGATTCACATCCTCAAAAAGAGTTAAAAACTTGGGGTGAGGGATATGAGATTCCAAGTTTTAGGGTAGATGGAAATGATGTAGAAGCAGTAATTGAGATAGTGGAAATAGCAGCAGATAGGGCAAGAAAAGGTGAAGGTCCAACTTTAATAGAGTTTCTTACTTATCGTTGGCAAGGTCATTTTGCAGGAGACCCAGCAGCATATAGACCAGAAAAAGAAGTTAAGTATTGGAAAGATAGGGACCCAATAAAATTAACTAGAAAGATACTTATTGAAAGAGAAGGCATGTCAGATGAATCACTTAAGCAAATAGAAGAAGAAATAGAGGCTGATGTTCAAGAAATGCTGAGATTCTCATTGGAGAGTCCATCACCAGATATTAAAGATGCAGTTACACACACATATGTTGATAGAGAGGTGGAGATAAGATAATGGGAAGAAAACTTTCATATGGAATGGCAATAAATGAAGCACTTCATCAAGCTATGGAAAATGATGATAGAGTTTTTATACTAGGTGAAGATGTAGCTAAAATGGGTGGAGATTTTGGAATTACCAAAGGAATAATGGCTAAATGGCCAAATCGAATAAAAGATACAGCGTTATCAGAATCAGCTATATTAGGATTATCAAATGGTGCAGCACTTTGTGGGTTAAGACCAGTTCCAGAGATAATGTTTGCAGATTTTTTGGGAGTTTGTTTTGACCAACTTGTAAATAATGCAGCAAAATTAAATTTTATGTTCCAAGGAAAAGCACATTGTCCAATTACTGTTCGTGCTGTACAGGGAGGTGGTATACGCTGTGCATATCATCATTCAGTTTGTGCAGAGTCATGGTTTATGAACACTCCTGGACTTGTAGTAGTTTCACCAACAACACCTTATGAAGCTAAAGGGATGTTGCTTTCAGCTATAAAAAACGATAATCCTGTATTATTTTTAGAACATAAGATGCTATACAATGTCAAAGGGGAAGTGCCAGTTGAGCCATATGAGATTCCTCTATATGAAGCTGAGATTGAGAAAACTGGAAGTGATATTACTATAGTAGCTACTCAAATGATGTTAGGATTAGCACATAAAGCAGCAATTCAACTTGAAAAAGAAGGAATTGATGTAGAGATAATCGACCTTAGAACTGTATTTCCTTATGATAAAAAAACTATAGTAGAGTCAGTTGCGAAAACTAGTCGATTGGTTATTGCTCAAGAAGGTCCAAGAGTTGGAGGATGGGCAGCTGAAATATCTGCAATGATAAATGAAGATGTATTTGAGTACCTAAGTGCACCGATAAAAAGAGTTACATCAATTGATGCTCCAGTAGCATATGCACCAGTTTTAGAAGATTTTGTTTTACCAAAATTAGAAAATCTAATTAAGGCTTGTAAGGAAGTTATGCAATATTAGTCAGGGGAGGATAAACAATGATTACAGAGGTTAAGATGCCTAAGTTTGGTCTTTCTATGGAGGAAGGAACAATTGGCACATGGTTGATTGAAGAAGGAAGCGTAGTAAATAAGGGTGATGAAATTTTAGAAGTTGAAACTGATAAGATTACTAATACTGTTGAAGCGCCAGAAAGTGGGGTATTGAGAAAAATATTTTTTGAAGAGGGCGATATTGCTAATTGTGGAGAACTAATTTGTATAATTGCAGAAGCTAATGAAGATATTAGTGGATTTGATTTGATAGATAAAACTGATAATGAAAAAGAGGCAGATATTTTAAATTTAGAAAATACAACTAAGGCAAAAGGTTTAAATATAGAGAAAAGAATAACTCCGAGAGCTAAAAAAATAGCTGAGGAAAAAGGAATTAACTATTCAAATATAGAGGGAACAGGAATACATGGTGCAATAACAATTGATGATTTGAAAAATTTTATGAACAGTAATTCAGTAGAAGAAGTTATGAAAGTCAATAAAAATAAAGTAGTAGAAAAAGAAGTACGGCAAGAAGTTACTCCTATTTCTCACGTTAATAACATTAAGGTAAATATAGGGGAAAATGATTTGGTAACTAAGATGACACCAATGCAAAATGTAATAGCAAAAAAAATGCATGAGAGTTTGTTGACAACAGCTCAAACTACAATTGCCACTGAATTAGAAATTACTAGCTTATCAAAAATATATAAAGGATTGAAAGAAAAGTATAAAAAAGTAGGAGTTAAATTAAGTTATACAGCTCTTATAATAAAGGCTGTAGCTGAAGCTCTTGAAAATCATCCTAAACTTAGAACGCAAATAGTTGATGAAAATCATTTTAAAATAAGTAACGAAATTAATATAGGTGTAGCTGTAGACATTCCAAATGGCTTGGTGGTACCTATAATAAAAAATGCAAATTTAAAAGATTTAAAAACAATATGTATTGAACTAAGTGATTTAAGTGAAAGAGCTAAAAATAACAAGTTAAATTCTGATGAAATGAGTAATGGAACTATCACTATAACTAACTTAGGGATGTTTGGAATAACATACTTTACCCCAGTGTTAAATACACCAGAAAGTGCAATTTTAGGTATTGGAAGTATAATAGAAAAAGTTCTTGTAAAAGATGGTGCATTTTATGCTGGTTTAATAATGAATATGAGTTTAACTCATGACCATAGAGTAGTAGACGGAGCACCTGGAGCACGTTTTCTTCAAGAAGTTACACAAAATCTTTTGGATTTTAGATGGATGTAATTAAAATATATGTAAAATAATTTTATAGTACACCAGTAATCTGACAGATAGTTTGTTATGCGTTTCTCGAAAGATTTTTTCTCTCCAAACTATCTGTCAAAATCAAGACATAGCAAAAAATTATATGGAGGTTACTGCATGAGAAAAGTAGATTTGATAATTAAAAACGCTTATCTAATTTCAATGAATAATGAGAGGGAAATACTAAATGATGCTTGTATAATAATTGAAAAGAACAAGATAATTGATATAGGAAAGACGAATTTACTAGAAGAATACATCTCTGAAAAAATTATAGATGCTAGAGGTAAATTTGTTTTACCTGGATTTATAAATACTCATTCTCATCTATTTCAGACTTTGTTAAAGGGATTAGGAAGAGATAAACTGTTGTTAGACTGGCTTGATAGCTCTGTTAGAAGGGCTATACATAAAATAGATGAAGAATGTTGCTATTATGCAGCCTTAACAGGATGTATAGAAGCAATTAGAACAGGCACAACTACTATACTTGACTATATGTACTGCCATGGAAAAGAAGGGCTTGATGATAGCATAATTCAAGCATTTGAAGACTTAGGAATAAGAGGAATACTTGGTAGAGGGTTTACAGACACAAGTAAATTTCCAAAAGAATTTGGCTGTACTTATCATGATACAGAACAAAAGTTTTTTGATGATGTTAGAAGATTAGAGAAAAAATATAGAGACCACTCGAGAATAAGTTTAGCATTAGCTCCTGGAATTATATGGGATAACACAGAAGAAGGATACAAAGAAATGAGAAATATAGCCAATGAGCTTCATATTCCAATAACTATGCATTTACTTGAAACTGAGGACGATGATAAATACTGTTTAGAAGATAGAGGTATGAAGACTGTACCATATCTTGAAAAAGTAGGAATTTTAGGACCTGACTTTATTGCAGTTCACTGCATACAAATGTCAGATGAAGACATAGAACTATTTAAAAAATATGATGTTAAAATATCTCATAATCCAGTATCTAATATGGTTTTAGCGGCAGGAGTAGCACCAATTCCAAAGCTTATTGAAAATGGATTAACTATAAGTTTAGCTTGCGATGGTTCAGCGAGTAATGATACTCAAAATATGTTAGAAGTAATGAAAATGACTACATTATTACAAAAAGTTACTCATAGAGATGCAAAGCTTTTACCTTCGTCAAGTGTGCTGGAAATGGCAACACTTGGAGGAGCAAAATCCATAAATAAATTAGACTGCTTAGGGTCAATAGAGATAGGAAAAAATGCTGATATTATAATTTATAATCCATATAAAAGTGCAATTTCTATACCAGTTCACGACCCAATTAGTTCATTAATATATTCATCTACTCCAAATAATATAGAAACTTCTATTATAGATGGAAAAGTAGTTATGGATAATAACAAGATAGTTAATATAGATGAAGAAAAAGTAATATATGAAACTCAAAAAATATCAAGTAAGTTAATAGAGGATGTTGGTCTAGGAAATGTACAATGGGGAAAAAGAATTTATGGATTGTAAAAAATACTTGGGAGAGGGCGGTCAAAGTATGAATAAGCTTGAGTTTTTCAACATACCAAAAAATAATTTAAAAATAAATGTATTAAATAGAAATGAAAAGATATTAGACACTATAAAAGAAGAATCTAATGAAAATGTCTGTATACCAGATGCTTTAGAGTATTATACGGAGTTGTTTTTTCCAAAATCAAAAGATAAAAGACCATATATATTTTCATCTATGGTGCTTTCATCCGATGGAAAAATGGCATATGAAGACAATAAAGCAGGACCTTTAATTGGAAAAAATAATTTTGTTGATCCAGATGGAGCCTTGGCAGATTTTTGGGTTTTAAATGTTCTAAGAGCATATTCAGATGCTGTGATTATAGGGGCTAGAACGTTGCAAAATGAACCTGGGATAACATGTCATGTATTTGATGAAAGTTTGACACAGCAAAGAAAAGACTATTTAAATAAAAAATATCAGCCATGTGGAGTAGTAGTTTCTTTTGATGCTACAGATATTCCATTTGACCATTATACATTTAGAGTTGATAAGAGTCAGGAATATAAAATGGTTATAGCTACATCTCCAAATGGTTGGGATTATATAAAAGAAAATTCTCCTTTAAAACACAGATGTATAGGAAGCTTTAATTCAATTAAGGATGTTGATGATTATAAATTTGAAGAATTATACAAAGATTTTGATGTTTGTCCTGTAATTGTAACTGGTAAAGATAGTACTCCAGACTCTAAGATATTACTTTATGTACTTAAAAGTCTAGGGATAGAAAAAATGTGTATAGAATCTCCTTCATATTGTACTCATCTAATTGAAAATGAATTATTAGACGAATATTTTATGAATTATTCTATGGTATTTGTTGGTGGAAAAATGACTCCAGGTTGTACAACAGCTTATAGATACTTAGAACATCCACATTCGGAATTATTGACAGTAGGAATGCATAGAAATAATTTTATTTTTACACGTCAGAAACTTTGCTATGGTATTAAAAATCAAGTAGATTTAACAAGCTATAAATATTGATACTAAAATTTTAATTATAGATATTAATATCTATAACTTAAAAGGAGGAAAAATAAATATGAACACTGATTTAATCGTAATTGGTGGTGGCCCAGGTGGGTATGTTGCAGCGATTCGAGGAGCTCAACTGGGGTTAAAAGTTGTAATTGTAGAAAAAAATGAATTTGGAGGTACTTGCCTAAATACAGGTTGTATTCCTACAAAGACACTATTTAAAGATGCACAGGTTTTAAATTATTTTAATCATGCTGAAGAATATGGGATAAAAGTTGATAAATACAAATTAGACTTGGAAAAAGTGCAGAAAAGAAAGAAACATATAGTTAAGACATTAACTAGTGGTGTAAAAGGATTATTAAAAGCAAATAAAGTGACTGTAGAAAAGGGGGAAGCAAAGTTAATAGGTAAGGATTCTGTAGAAATAAAATTAGATGATGGTTCAAAGAAGATAATTAAAGGAAAAAATATTTTAATTGCATCTGGTTCAAAATCTTCTAAGCCTCCTATTAAAGGAATTGATTTAGAGGGAGTAATAACAAGTAAAGAAGCTTTAGAAATAACTAATTTGCCTCAGAAAGTAGTAATAATTGGAGGAGGAGTTATAGGAATTGAGTTTGCAGGAATTTTAAATGAATTTGGTTCAGATGTAACTATAGTTGAGTTCTTGGATAATATAATTCCTATGGTTGATAATGAGGTATCTAATAGATTAACTAAACTACTTAATAAAAGGGGGATTAAAATACTACTTTCATCAAAAGTAGAAGAAATATTTAAGAGTGATAAAGAACTAGTAGTAGATATAAATAAGAATGGAGAAAAAACAAAGATTGCTTGTAATAATGTACTTGTATCTACAGGAAGAGAGTTAGATGTAGAAGGACTAAATCTAGATAATTTAGGCATCAAATATGATAAAAAGGGAATAAAAGTTGATGAAAATTACTGTACGTCTGTACCAGGTATTTATGCAATTGGAGATGTGATTGGAGGAATAATGCTTGCACATGTTGCATCTGAAGAAGGCAAAGTAGCTGTTGAACGAATTGTAGGGGAAAAAACAAGTGTAGATTATGATTTAGTACCAAATTCCATTTTTACTTTTCCAGAGGTATCTACAGTTGGATTGTCTGAAGAAGAAGCCAAAAATAAAAACTTAGACTATGTCGTTAGCAAATTTCAGTTTTCTGGCAATGGAAAGGCTCTTACAATGAATGATTCAGATGGTATGGTTAAGGTAATTGCTTCAAAAGATAAGACTACAATATATGGTGTTCATATCATAGGGCCCAATGCTAGTGATTTAATTCATGAAGCTGTAATTGCGATGAAAGCAATGTTGACAGTTGAAGAAGTTGCCAGTACTATGCATGGACATCCAACTTTACCAGAAGCTTTTGCAGAAGCTACTATGGGAATAGTAGGTAAAGCAATACACATACCTCCTGTTAGAAAGTAAAATTATAAGAAGTAAATAAAAAGTAATTATATGTAAGAGCATTATGTTGAAAGTATTTAAATAAAAAATCATTTGAATAAAAAAGTAGTCAAATATTAAAGAGGGAAGTATATAATATGAAATTAAAATCATTTGAAAGACCTTTATTTATTGAAGAACTAACTTTTAGGATAAATACTGAATTAATAGAAAAGTACTTACAATTAGATTATGAGATTTGGGTTAAAGGTCTAGAATTATTAGAAGGATTTGCTGGTTCTGAGATATGGATTAGTGAAAGTAATCCAGAAGAAATAACATCAATAATATATTGGACAGATTATAAGTACTATAAAAATATTGATAAAGACTGGCTAAGTGATAGAAAGAAAAGAATGTCTGAATTAATGGGAGAAGGAAATTTAGAGTTTGTAAGAGCAGAGCATGATGTCAATAAAAAGTATAAGCTTAGAGAATATAAATAATAAGATTAAGTGCACTGAACAACTATACATAAATAATACTTTAGTTAAAATAAATATCATTTAAGTTAAGAATTAACTAGATTAAGATGTGTATAGCTCAAAATTAATTGTTAATAAATTCATGGTCGTAAAGAAAAATAAAATTTATGGGAGGATTTATTTTATGAAAGAGCACGATACATCAAAATTTCATCTAGAGGGAAAACCGCCTTTAAAAGAAGCTTTACCTTTAGGATTACAGCATTTTGTTTCAATGATAGCTGGTAATATGGTTCCAGCTATGCTTATATCGAATATAGTAGGGCTTGATAAACAGATGTCAACTATGCTTATGCAAGGTGCTATGTTGGTAGCTGGAATAGCAACTTTACTACAATTGTACTCAATACCACTATTTAAAGGGCATAGGCTGGGTTCAAAGCTTCCTGTAATAATGGGAACAAATTACGTATTTTTAGGAGCCTGTCTTTCAGTGGCTGGCAAATACGGACTTAAAGCTCTTTTTGGAGCTCAAATTGGAGGAGCAATAGTAGTGTTTTTTATAGCCTTTGGAATTAAGAAGATAAGACATTTATTTACTCCAATTATAGCAGGTACAATGATTGCTTGTATGGGTATTAGTCTATTTCCAACTGCTGTAAAAAATTTAGCTGGGGGAGAAGGCTCAGCCACATTTGGAGAACCTATAAATTTTGCAATAGGGCTTATAGTTGTTATAGCTATAATTTTGCTTATGAAATTTGGCAAGGGTTTGGTTCAAGATGCTGCAATTTTAATAGGTATAATATTTGGTTATTTAGTGTCACTTGCATTTGGATTGGTTGATTTTTCTGCAATTCAAGGGACACCAATATTTTCTTTTCCAAAACCATTGGCATTTGGTCTAGAGTTTAGACTTGATTTAATATTAATGTTTGCCATTTTATTTATGGTAGCTATAGCTGATATGATGGGAGCAGCAACAATTGCTACAATGGGAGCTATGAATAGAGAGGTTACAGATAAAGAATTAGAGTCTGCTACAATGGGAAATGCATTAACATCTATAATTGCATCTGTATTTAGTTCAATACCAACAGGAGTATTTGGTCAAAATGCTGCAATCGTAGCTATAAATAAAGTTACTAGTAGATTTGTATTGTCAATTACAGGAGTAGTATTAATTTTAGTTGGATTTTCACCATTATTGGGAGCAATCATAACGACTATACCTTCATGCATAATAGGAGGGGTCACTTTAATCGTATTTTCATCAATTGCTATGGCTGGTTATGATATGATAAGTCAATGTGGATTTACGTCAGATAACAATCTTATAGCAGGAGTTTCAATTACTTTAAGTATAGGTATAACTTCAGTTCCTCAGACTTTGGAAAAGTTTCCAGAGATTATTAGAACTTTAGTTGGAAATTCTTGTATAGTATCAGTATTTATTGTAGCAATGATAATTAAATATATATTATCAATAAAATCGAATAAGTCTAATGATATAAAAATAGAGGCTTAAATTAAAATTTGTGGGAGGTATAGAGTTATGGCTAAGATACTAGGAATATGTGGAAGTCCAAGAAAAGGAGCAACTGAATATGCAATACTACAAGCTTTAGAGGAAGCTAAAGAAATACCAGGTATAGAAGTTGACTTTTGGACTGTAAGAGGAAAAAATATAGGTCCATGTATACATTGTGATGCTTGTATGAGAAAAGCAGAAAAATGTACTATACAAGATGATATGGGCGAACTAGAGAAAAAATTGCTAGAAGCAGATGGATTTATAATAGGTTCTCCTGTTTATGATATGGGAATAACTGCTCAATTGACTGCTGTGTTAAATAGATTAAGACATATGTATTTAGTACATGGATGTAATTTGCAAAATAAAGTAGGAGCTGCTATAACTACTGGTGGAACTAGATATGGTGGACAAGAAATGGCCAGATTACCAATAATAAATTTCTTTTTAATGCATGAGGTATTGGTAACAGGAGGACTTATTGGAGGATACACTGGTGCTAGTATTTGGAGTAAAGATGCAAAGGAACAAGGTGCAAAAGATGACGAAGTAGGCATGAATACCATAAAAAGACTTGGGAGAGGTCTAGCTGAAGCTGTTAAAATATCTAAATATGGTCTTGAAAAGTGGAATATTGAAAAAGAAGAATTAGGAATAACAAGTGAAACTGAAAAAAGTCCTGTAAAAGACCACTAAAATTTATATTGCCCATACGTAAAATTTAATTAGCCCCTCTTAATATATGAGACAACCCATCATAAATATTAAGAGGGGTAATTTTGTATTTAAAATTATTTGTAATAAAATAAGATATATTAATAAATATGATAGAATATATATTATAAATTAAATTTTATAAATATAAGGGGGGAACTTTGAGTTCTTATAAATTTCTTATGTTATAAGGGCCAATATTTTATGCGGGAGTTATTAAATGTAACACTTATAATAGTACTTGTTTTAATAAATGCATTTTTTGTAGCTTGTGAATTTGCTATGGTAAAGCTTCGTAGTTCTAGGATAGATACTATGATGGCTGAAGGTAATAATAATGCTAAAAGATGTAAAATAATAAAAGATAATCTAAATTCCTATCTTTCTGCATGTCAACTTGGGATAACACTTTGTTCGCTTGCACTAGGGTGGATGGGAGAATCTACAGTTAAAGAGTTAATATTGCCAATAATAAGTATATTTAATCTTAGTGAAAGTGTTATATATACAATATCAATTTCTATTTCCTTTTTAATTATAACAATGGTAGAAGTTGTAATAGGGGAGCTTGTTCCTAAAGCCTTAGCACTTTATAATACAGAGAGAATAATGCTAAGTACATCTTTTTTGCTGATTGGATTTTATAAATTGACATACCCAATAATATACTTTTTCAATCTAAGTACTGATTTATTTCTTAAACCATTTGGATATTCACAAGCTGATGAAGTTGATGAACCACATACAGGTGATGAAATAAGATTATTAGTGGAAGAAAGTTATAAAAGCGGGCTTATAGATGAATCAGAGCAAAGATTAGTTGACAATATTTTTGAATTTGAAGAAAAGAAAATTAGAGAAATAATGGTACCTAGAACTGATATGGTCTGTATATATGAAAGTGACTCAGAGGAAAAGATATTATCTATTTTGAGAGATGAAGGTGTTACTAGGTATCCAGTATGTAAGAAAAATAAGGATGATATATTAGGATTTGTACATATAAGAGATTTGTATAATCAAAAAATAAGCAGAAATAAAATTGAACTAGGAGAAATGCTTAGAGATATTATATATATATCAGAAAATTGGACTATAGATAAGGCTCTTGAGAAATTAAGAAAAGAAAAGCTCCAACTTGCTATAGTGGTAGATGAATATGGTGGCACATCTGGTGTAGTAACAATTGAAGATATACTGGAAGAGATAGTTGGAGAAATTCAAGATGAATTTGATAAAGAAGAAACTCATATTAAGAAAATAGGAACAAGTTCTTACTTGGTTGATGGAACTGAATCAATCAATGATATTAATAAGTATTTTGGTCTTGATATAGAGCATGATGGATTTGATAGTATAGGAGGTTGGATATCCTATATGCTTGGTTCAAACATTAAAGTAAATCAAAGTGTAACTTTTGAAAATTACAATTTCACTATATTAGAATTGGATAAATTGAGGGTTGTAAAATTAATCATAAAAAGTGTAATATAATTATATCAAAAAATATTGGAGGAATTGTATGCAAAAAGTAGAAGGAATTATTTTTGATATGGATGGAGTTTTGTTTGATTCAGAGAGAATATCTCTTGAATTTTGGATAGAGACATTTGAAAAGTATGGATATACTATGACTAAAGAAATATATACATCTGTTATGGGAAGAAATCGTAAAGGGATAATAGAAGGTCTTACTAAGATATACGATAGCTCTGTGCCAATAATAGATTTGTATGATGAGAAAACTAAAAATATGATTGAATTTATGGATAGAGAAGGAGCTCCTATTAAATTAGGAGTTAATGAATTAATATCTTTTTTAAAGAAAAATGGATATAAAATGGCAGTTGCAACATCTACAAAAAGAGAAAGAGCAGTTAAAAGATTGGCTAAGGCAAATTTAAAAGAATACTTTGATGCTATAGTTTGTGGAGATGATGTTGTAAATTCTAAACCAAATCCAGAAATATTCTTAAAAGCAGCTAAAAAGATAAATGTTAATCCAAAAAATTGCATTGTTATAGAGGATTCCCCTATGGGAGTAGAGGCTGCTTATAATGGTGGTATAAAATGTATAAACGTACCGGACTTAAAAGAGCCAGATGAACAAATTAAAGCACAATCACATAAGATACTTGAAAATTTATTGGAAGTTAGAGAATACCTGAAAAGTTTAGATTCTAAAGAATGTTGTAGCCTATAATATGAAATATTAAATCAAAGAATTTAAATTTAATTTCTTTGATTTAGAATAAATCCATGGATATGAGAAAAAATAATTATAAACAATTAGGAGGAATATTCATGGATAGTGTAGGTTCTCTATTATATTTTTTATTTAATTTTTTCTTGTATGGTTTTATAGGTTGGATAATTGAAAATTTATATAGTTATTTTACTCAAGGTCATTTTCAAGAAGATGGATTTTTAAATGGTCCATTTAAGCCAATGTATGCAATTGCAATGTCTATTATAATAGAGGTCTCAAGGTTTATTGACCCAAATAATATATTTGCATTGCTTTTACTATGTTTAGTAGTGCCAACAACAGTAGAGTATATCACAGGTATAATTATGAAGGTATATTTTAATAAAGTATATTGGGATTATTCAGACTATAAGTACAATAATAGAGGGATAATATGTGTAAAATTTTCTATGTACTGGATTATATTGACTTTTATTGGAGTAAGGTATCTTCAAGTGTATGTAGTTGATAATTTGTATAGTTTAATAATGCCTTATTGGCCAATTATAGCAACTATATTATTGATAGCATTGTTTGTGGATGAAATTTTTACTATAAAATTCTTGAGAGGAAATAGAGATATAATATAACTTTAGAAGTATAAGATAAGTTTAGATTGTAGTTAAAAGAAAGCTATGCTAAAATGTTGAAATCATTTAAAGTTAGCTTTCTTTTTTATTTGATGAAGTTAATATTTTAATAAGTTTCAAACATTTATATAGAGTATTATTTATTATAGAGTATTACTTAGTTAAAATAAATTATAAAAAATAAGGAGTGTTTGAATGGTGAGTAAAATAAGATTTTGTATTATTGGTACAAGTAATATATCAAAACTATTTTTAAGAGCTGCATCTAGGGTTGAAGAGTTTGAACTGGTTGCTGTATATTCAAGAGATTTAGAAAAAGCTAAGGAATTTGGAAAGATACATGGGGCAAGTCTGTTTTTTGATGATTTAGAAACCATGGCTAAATCAGATGATATAGATGCTATATACATAGCTTCTCCAAACGCGATGCATTCAAAACAAGCTATTACCTGTTTAAAACACAAAAAACATGTGTTGTGTGAAAAATCATTAGCATCTAACTTAGAAGAAGTAAAATTAATGATAAAGGTTGCAAGGGACAATAATGTATTGCTTATGGAAGCTATGAGAATTACATATGTTCCAAATTTTAAAGCAGTTAAAGAAAATTTACATAAGATAGGTAAAATAAGAAGATTCTTTGGAAGCTATTGTCAGTATTCTTCAAGATATGATAAATATAAAAATGGAATTATAGAAAATGCATTTAAAAAAGAACTGTCAAATGGTTCATTGATGGATATTGGAGTGTACTGCATACACCCTATGGTGAATCTATTTGGCGCTCCAAAATGTGTAAAAGCATTTTCTCATATACTTCAAACTGGAGTAGATGGAGAAGGTTTAGCTATATTCCAATATGACGATATGGATGCAGTAGTTGAGTACTCTAAAATAGCTGATTCTTACATACCATCTGAGATACAAGGAGAAAAGGGAAGTATAATAATTGAAAAACTTAATCTGTTTGAAAAGGTAGTTATTAGATATAAAGATGGAACTGAAGAAGATATATCTATTTTAAAGGAAAAAGAAGAAGAGAAACCTAGAGAAATAGAAGGAATATACCATGAACTTATTGAGTTTACAACTCTTATAAATAATAACAAAATAGAGTCTGATATAAACTCACATGAAAATTCAAAGATAGTAATGGGGATTATGGATGAGATAAGAAGACAAGGGAAGATTGTTTATCCAGCTGACAGTCTGTAATTTATTTAAAAGCATATAATAATATATAGTATATGAGGTGGTAAATATGGAGAATATAAATTGGGCTATATTGGGTCCTGGAACTATTGCATCAGAATTTTCCAAGAGCATCAAAGGCTACAATAACTTATACAGATAGTGGAAGAGTTGAAACTCTAGAATATGGTGACACAGAAAAAGCTTTAAAGTATGAGATTGAATATGTTAACAATTGTATATCAAATAAAATAAAAGCAAATACTTTAGAATCATCTATATATGTCATGAATTTAATGGATGAAATAAGAACGCAATGGGGGCTAAGATATACTTTTGAATAAATTTAATTTTAAAATAAGTTAAATTGTATACATAATTAAGTATTAAAATGTCAAATTATAAAAAGAAGAAAATCACTAAAAAGATTCCTTTTTCAGTTATTTTCTTCTTTTTTTTTACAAATTTGTAACAGAATAAAAAAAAGTTTTGGAGATTTTATTACAATTTTGTAGTTGAATATATACATTAAAACTAATATGATTAATAATAACATAAATTTGAATATTTTTAGAGGAGAGAAAATATGAGAAAATTGATATACTTTATTACACCATTTATAATAGGCGTAGTATTTTTATTTGGGTTAGACAAATTTCTTGATTCTAAAACTGATGAACTTTTGAGGGAGAAAAATCTACTTCCAATTATGGATGATACTTTAAGTGATATAAAGGATAAAGGTGTTACAGCAAATAATCATTTTTTAAGAGAAAAAGATATTATGATTTTGGGGTCATCAGAACTTAGTAATTCAACAAAACAACATCCAAAGTACTATTTTAATACAGATAGGAGTAAAAATAAGGTGTTTGCAATTGGTAGAGCTTATACTCAGACATTACAAGATGCTGCAGTGTTAGGAAGTATGAATCCTAATATTGATAATAAGAAGGTTGTCTTGTTAATTTCTATGCAATGGTTTATGGAAAAAGATGGAGTTACAAGTCACCATTATCAGTCTAGGTTTTCACCAATACAATTTTATCGTTTTTTAGATAATCCAAAGATATCTAAACAAAATAAGATTGAATATGTAAAAAAATCAAGTAAGCTTTTATGGGGTAGTGACGAATATAAGGCAGAAGCATTGTATGCCAAGCTATATGAACCTAAGACAGTGTATGAAAAAGCTGAGAAGGCGTTGTTAGAGCCTTATTTTCAAGGGAGAAAATACTGTATAGAGCTTAAAGAAAAAGGGATACTTTATAAGAAATTAATTAGGCTAGATAAACACAAAAAAGAAGGAAGAAAAAAACCTATAAATTGGTCACATGAGAAAAAGAAAGCTATTGAAGATGCTAAAAAGAGAGTAGGTAATAATCCTCTAAACATTGACAAGTATTATTACAATGAACATTTTAAAGATGGTCTAGAGCAATATAGAGGAAGAGATAAGGGTGTAAACTTAGTAACATCTAAGGAATTTGAAAGTTATAAGCTTTTATTAAATGTATGTAAGGACTTAGATATTAAACCAGTTGTTGTATTAATTCCAAGTATGGGTAAATTTTATGATTTAACTGGTATTTCTGAGAAAGAAAGAAATCAGTTTTATGATAAGGCGCAGAACATAGCAGAAAGTAAAGGCTTTGAAGTTATGAATCTTAAAGATAAAGGGACAGAGAAATATTATTTAAGAGATGTAATGCATCTTGGAACGAAAGGATGGGTAGATGTCTGTGAGAGATTATTTAAAATATTTAAAGAGCAATAAAGAATTAGTAACTAGTATTTGTTTAACTATGATTATAATATTGGCAATAGGTGTTTTAACATTTACACCATTTAAAGAGTTGCCATTTATTTATAATGGATTTTAAAGGAGAATTTTTATATGAAAATTATTGAAGGAATAAAAAAATATTCAAATACAGATAGAATAGCTTTGACATGTAATGGAGATAAACTTTCTTATAAAGATTTAAATGAAT
Organism: Clostridioides sp. ZZV14-6154; assembly: GCF_020657785.1. Taxonomy (NCBI): domain Bacteria; kingdom Bacillati; phylum Bacillota; class Clostridia; order Peptostreptococcales; family Peptostreptococcaceae; genus Clostridioides; species Clostridioides sp. ZZV14-6154. The sequence continues at coordinate 73,548 of NZ_JAGWCY010000004.1, forward strand.
GTTCAGATGCTATATCAGTATTTCTAAAAAATGTATACAAAGAAGAAGATACTCCTATAGTAATCTATGGTAATAAAGAAAATATGATAATGGCGTGTATGATAGGAGCTTTAAAATCAGGTAGAGCGTATGTTCCTCTTGATATTAGCTTTCCATTAGATAGAGTTTTTGAAGTTACTAAGGAAGTGAAACCAAAGGTGTTGTTTAACTTTAGTGATGAAAAAGATTTTGGCGATATCAATGTAATTGATAAGGATAAATTAAATGATGTAATAAGCGAATATAAAGGAAAGTCATTAGATAAAGAAAACTGGGTAAAAGATGATGAAAATGCATATATACTATTTACATCAGGTAGTACAGGAAAGCCAAAAGGAGTTCAAATAAGCTCAAATAACTTAGATAGTTTTGTAGATTGGATAAGCCCATATTTAAATATAGATGGAAGTGAAAAAGTAATAATGAATCAAGCAGCATATTCTTTTGACCTTTCAGTGACAACAATATACCCTGGTCTTGTTCATGGAGCTACATTATTTTCAATATCAAAAGATGTGCTAGCAGATTATAAAGAGCTATTCAGACAATTTGGCGAGTCTAATATTGCAGTATGGGTATCAACTCCTTCTTTTGCAGGTGTATGTGTAACAGAAAAAGAGTTTAATAGTAAGATGCTTCCTAAGCTTGAATCAATGATATTTATAGGAGAAGCACTTTCAAAGAATCTTACTAAAGAGCTTATAAGTAGATTTCCAAATACAAGAGTTATCAATGGATATGGACCAACTGAAGCCACTGTTGGCGTAAGTGTAAATGACATGACTCAAGAAGCTATAGATGATGAAAAGAGTCTTCCAGTTGGATATCCTATGCAAAATTGTAAAATAAAAATACTTGATGAAAATGGAAATGAGCTGAAAGAAAATGAAAAAGGTGAGATTATAATAGTTGGACCATCAGTTTCCAAAGGTTATTTCAATAATAAAGAGAAGACTGATGAAGTATTTTTCTATGATGAAATAGATGGTATAAAATGGAGAGCTTATAAAACTGGTGATATGGGATATCTCTTAGATGGAAATATATACTATTGTGGAAGAAAAGATTTTCAAATCAAGTTAAATGGATTTAGGATTGAAATAGAAGATATAGAAAATAATTTGAGAAAAGTTCATAATGTAAAAAATGCAGTAGTTTTACCAATATATAAGGATGAAAAAATTGCTTATTTAAAAGGTATTGTTGAGTTAAATGAGAAGAATGATTTAGGTAATATCAAAAATGGGATGATGATAAAAAAGGAACTAGGAAAGTATATACCTTCGTATATGATTCCAAGAAATATTGCAATAATTTCCGAGTTTCCAACAAATATCAATGGTAAAATAGACAGAAAGAAACTTATGGAGGAAATTTAATGGTTTTTTCACAGTATGGAGATTATTTTTATCTTTACATATTATTATTAACATCAATACCAGCAGTGATTTTGGGCTTAATGGGTAAAAATATAAAGTATTATGGTATGTTGGCAAGTTTATTTATGATATTTTTGATTGTAGGAATAGATGTTCAATTTAAATACTTGTTGATATTTATCATTTTAGAAGTAATAATAGTCAAAGGATACGAATATGTAAGAAGAAAAACTAAAAATAAATATATATATTGGGGCTTTTTGTTTGCATCAATGCTTCCAATAATAATTAATAAAATATCTCCAGTTACATCTTTTGGATTGATTGGATTTATTGGAATATCATACTTAAATTTCAGGGCTATACAAATGGTTATTGAAATTTATGATGGTGCTATAAAAGAGGTTAAGATTTCAAATATGCTTTATTTTATGTTATTTTTTCCAACACTGAGTTCTGGGCCTATTGACAGGTCAAGACGATTTGAACAGGATTTAGAGAAGAAAATACCTAGAAAAGAGTATATAGAAGAATACTTATTGCCTGGAATAAAAAACATTGTTATGGGAGTAGGTTATAAATTTGTTATAGCATTTTTGATAAATACATATTGGGTATCAATAATACCTAAAGATATGAGGTTTATAAATGTTTTAAGTTATATGTATGCATATAGTTTATACCTGTTCTTTGATTTTGCAGGATACAGTTTATTTGCTATAGGGACAGGATATATATTTGGAATACAAGTACCTATAAACTTTGATAAACCATTTATAAGTAAAGATATGAAAGAGTTTTGGACAAGATGGCATATAAGTCTTTCAAGATGGTTTGGAGATTATATTTTTTCAAGATTTGTTATGTCTTCAATGAGAAAGAAAAGATTTAAGAAAAGAACTACTGCTGCTCATGTAGCTCAGATGATAACAATGATAACAATGGGATTTTGGCATGGACTAACTTGGTTTTACATTGCTTATGGTGTGTATCAAGGTTTAGCACTTGTCTTAACTGATATATATCAGAGAAAATCTAAATTTTATAAGAAGCATAAAAAAGAAAAATGGTTTGAGAGAGTTCAAATTTTCATTACATTCCATATTGTATGTTTTGGATTATTGATATTCTCAGGATATTTAGCTTAATTTTAAGGAGGCAAATTTATGCAGGAAACAGTTATAGAAATATTTGAAGATGTATTAGGAACTGATGAGATAAGAGATGATTTAGACCTTAACTTATTTGAAACAGAGCTTTTAGACTCATTAGCTATAATTGAAGTTTTACTTGAGATTGAAAATAGACTTGGAATAGAACTTCAACCAACTGATTTAGAAAGAAAAGACATGTCTACTGTAAATAATTTAGTAAAATTCTTAGAGACAAGAAAATAAATTAATGACTAAATGTTTAATTATTAATTTACATAATAAAAGATTATAAAGTCCATCTAATATTGATATTTGATGGATTTTTTATTGTAAAGAGATATAACTTAGTTGTATAAATATATAAAATAGTGAAAAATTTAAAGTATGAATGAAAGATTGCATGCTATATAAATTAATAGTAATATCTATTGTAAGATATACTATCTTTAATTGAGTGAAATATCTTTTGTCATAGATTAGAATTACTTTATGGACGTAGATGTTAATTATAATTTTATAAAAGTAGAATACACATTTAGGAGGGGAACTTAATTGTCTTTAAATTCAATAGATAGAAAAAAAGAAATATTAGAACTGTTAGATGCAAAAGGAAAGGTAAATACTAAAGAATTAGTAAAAAAACTAGAAGTATCATCAGAAACAATAAGAAGGTATTTGGAAGAATTAGAAAGTGAAAATAAGTTGAAGAAGGTTTATGGTGGTGCTGTAAAAATAAATTATGGAGTAATTGAGCCAGAACATGTAAAAAGAAATAGTACTAATTTAGAAAAGAAACAAAGTATTGCTAAGTATGCAGCTAAATTTGTGAATGATAATGAATCAATTGTAATAGATGAAGGGACTACTAATTTACAAATTGTGGATTACATAGTTTCTGTAAAAAATCTAAAGGTTATTACTAGTTCTTATCCTGTGCTATCAAAGTTGATTTCATATGAAAACCAAGGCATATTTGATGGAGAGGTTATATTTATTGGTGGTAAAGTAAATTTAAAACATCAAAGAACAGCATGTCAAATGTCAATAGATGCTATGAAAAACTTATATGTAGATAAAGCATTTATATCTAGTGAAGGTGTAATTGATAGCTTTGGAATTAGTAGCATAGAACAAAATAAAGCGTTATTGTCAAAAGAGTATATAAGAAATTCAAAGGAAAGTTTTGTATTATGTGATAGTTCTAAGATTGGAATTGTCAGTATGTACAAGATAGCTGATTTGAATGAATTAGATTTTGTTATTTGTGACGCAGAACCTCCAAGTGAATGGAAAGATAAATTAAATGAATCAAATATAACATGGATAGAAGCAAAATAGAAGTAATAAATTTATAAAATTTAACAAATTCATATATTTAACCTAGAAAGAAGATTACAAATTTTAATTTTTTGTGTAGAGTTTTAGTGGAATTTTTATATTAGATATTGAAAACAAGCAGAATCAATTAAAAACAACTAAAAACATAAATTTAATATACATTTAACCTAAATATGATGTATAATTAACATGAAAAAGTTATACTTTAAAAGTAAAAACAACTAAAAACACAAAAATTCTAACTGAGAATCTATGGAGGTTATAAATATGAAAAAGTTATATGGAGAAAAAATAAAGGCAGTAGTATTTGACTGGGCTGGAACAACAGTAGATTATGGATGTTTTGCACCTCTCAATGTATTTATAGAGATATTTAAAAGAAGAGGCATAGATGTAACAATGGAAGAAGCAAGAAAACCTATGGGGAAATTAAAAATAGACCATATAAGAGAAATGTGTGAAATGGATAGGATAAAAAATATTTGGGCAGAGAATTTTGGAGGATTTCCAACAGAGGAAGATGTAAACAAACTTTATGCTGAATTTGAACCTATGTTATTTGAAACTCTAGAAGAGTATACAACTCCAATTCCTCATGTTGTTGAAACTATTGAGAGATTAAGACAAAATGGATTAAAAATAGGTTCTACAACAGGTTATACAAGAGAAATGATGAATATAGTTGAACCAAATGCAGCTAAAAAGGGATATTCGCCAGATTTTCTTGTAACACCATCAGAAGTATCTCAAGGAAGACCATATCCTTGGATGTGTTATAAAAATGCTGAAGCTTTGGGCGTATCTCCAATGAGTGCCATGGTAAAAGTAGGAGATACATTAAGTGATGTAAAAGAAGGTATAAATGCAGGAATGTGGAGTGTTGCTGTAATAAAAGGTTCAAGTGAATTAGGTCTTACACAAGAAGAAGTAGAAAATATGGATAAAGAAGAATTAAAAATTAAGATGGAAGCAGTTTCAAAGAAGTTTAAAGAAGCAGGAGCACATTTTGTTATAGAAACTATGGCAGAATTAGAAGATGTTTTAGTAAAAATAGAAAATGAAACAATTAAATCAGATTTTGTACCAGAAAATGACTATATATTACTTACACCAGGACCATTATCTACTACTAAATCAGTAAGAGCATCTATGTTAAAAGATTGGTGTACATGGGATGTTGAGTATAATGATTTGGTACAAGATGTTAGAAGAAGATTAGTGTCTTTAGCTACAAAGAATACAGAAAAATACACAAGTGTATTAATGCAAGGTAGTGGTACTTTCTCAGTGGAAGCTACAATAGGAAGCACTATTCCAAAGAATGGCAAACTTCTTGTAATTGCAAATGGAGCATATGGAAAGAGAATGAAGGATATATGCAGTTATTTAAATATAGAATATGTTGATTGTACATTTAGTGATGTAGAAGCAGTTGACCTAAATAGAGTGGAAAATTTATTGAAAGAAAATAAAGATATTACACATATATCAATGGTTCATTGTGAAACTACTACAGGTAGATTAAATCCTATAAAAGATGTAGGTAAACTTGCAAAAGAATATAATAAGGTTTACATAGTTGATGCAATGAGTAGTTTTGGTGGAATTGAAATTGATGTTGAAGACTTTAATATAGATTTTCTAGTGAGTAGTTCTAATAAATGTATACAAGGAGTTCCAGGATTTGGTTTTATAATAGCTAACAGAGACGAATTAGCTAAATGCAAGGGAATTGCTAAATCTTTATCTCTTGATGTATACGCTCAGTGGGAAACTATGGAGAATAATAATGGTAAATGGAGATTTACTTCTCCTACACATGTTGTAAGAGCTTTTTATCAAGCATTACTAGAGCTAGAAGAAGAAGGTTCTGTCGAAAAAAGATATGCTAGATATAAAGAAAATCAATTTACAATATCTTCAAGATTAAAATCTCTAGGGTTTGATACATTGGTGAATGATGATGCTCAATCACCTGTAATAACAACTTTCCTATATCCTAAGAATGCAAAATTTGAATTTATGGAATTCTACACTTATTTAAAAGAAAATGGATTTGTTATTTATCCAGGTAAATTGACTGACATAGATACCTTTAGAATAGGAAGTATAGGAGAAGTGTATCCGAAAGATATGGATAGACTGGCTGATGTAATCGAGAAATTTATCAATATGTAGATTATAGAAGTTCATTGGTAGATTATAAAGTTTAGAGAGTTACGAGACAAATATATAAATAGTTAAATAATAGAGGAGTATTTTATTTGAATTGGAAATCTAAGAAAGAAGAATTCATAGTTCATATAAAATATCTTCTCTATTATTTTTTTTATTTATCTGTCTTTAAAGGAGCATTGTTTTATTCATCAAGATTGTTATACTTGACAACGTAACAATGTTTTGTTATATTATATTCAAGAACAAAATAAGTTATTGAAAGGAAATCATTATGGATGGAGAATTACGTTCACTAAATTTTAATGGAATGGGAAAATGTAAAGGCGGAATTTTTGATGAAGTTAATATAGCAGGTACAGGAAAAATAGATGGAAATATAAAATGTAATAAATTTGATTCTTCAGGTTCGGCAAAAGTGATTGGAACAACGGAATGTAATGAATTTTTTACAGCAGGATTGAGTAAAATTGAAGGCAATATATTGGCATCACAAGTGACAATATTTGGATTTCTTAAATGTACTGGAGACATAAAATCAAGTAAAGTTAAATCTGGAGGAATTATCAATGTTGGAGGAAACTTAAAGTCAGATATTATTAGCGGAGAAGGATGTCTAAAAATCAATAAGAGCATAGAATGTGAAAGTGTTGACTTAAGTGGAATTTTGGATTGTGATGGATTTTTAAATTGTGAAGAGCTTAAGATAAGTTTGCATGGAACTTCTAATTTAAACGAAGTTGGTGCAAGCAGTGTAAATATAAAAAAGGGACATGGTGATTATTGTAAAAGATTTTATAGAGCCGAAAAAAAGAGTGGGGATTTTGAAAAAGTATCTTCTAATCTTAGAAATCTAGGTCTACTATCAGTTAAAAAATACACAGAAAGTAGATTATTAGCAAATGTTATAGAAGCAGATGAAATCAGCTTAGAAAATAGTGAAGTTAAAATTGTAAGAGGTAAAAATGTTAAAATAGGTAAAGGATGTTATATTGAGAGTTTGGAGTATAGTGAAAGTATAGATATTGATGAAAGCTCAATAGTTATTGAAATAAAGAATGTAAATGGAAAAGTAAATCTAAATAATGAAAAAGTAAATCTAAATAAAGATAAGTAATATTTACGTTTAAAATAAAATTTAGAATGAGGTAATAATATGGAAAATGGATCTATAAAAATACTTGGAGAAGGATTTATCAATAGTGGGGAATATGAAAGTATAAACATTATGGGAAGTGCTAGGTCAAAAGGAAATATCAAATGTAATGAAGTAAAGGTATTTGGAGATGTAAAGTTTGATGGAGACATTAGTATAAAAAACTTTGTAGTAAATGGAAAGGCTACTATAAAAGGTAATCTTAAAGCTGAACGTGTAAGAGTTAATGGGCAACTTAGTATAGATGGAGATGCAGAAGTAGATGACTTGATTATAACTGCTCAACAGAAAATTAATGGAAACTTAAAGTGTAATAATGTTACAGTAAAAGGTCAATTAATTGTAAGTGAAAGTATTTATGCACAGGATATAAAAGTTTATGGTGAAATGAAAAATAAAGAAAATATAGAATGTGAAGATATAAAGGTTCATGGAGCAATAAAATGTGATGGTCTTTTAAATGGAGAAAACATATATATCTATTCAGGAGGAGGCTCTTATTGTAAAGAGATAGGAGCAACTAATATAGAAATAGGTAGAAGTAAAGATATTTTTACATTTGGAATTAAATTTATTAACATTTTTTCAGGCAAATTTAAATGCAATTTGATAGAGGGAGATACTATTGAATTAGAAGATGTTTCAATAAAAGATATACGAGGAAAAAGCATATCTTTAGTAAGCAATTGTGATGTTGAAAATATTGAATACAGTGATAAGTTGTTAGTTTCAGATAATTCGAGTGTAAAAAACAGTACAAAGGTGGGCTAGAAAAATTATGGAAGAATTGATATCTAAGAAAGATTTATTAAGCAAAACTAATATATCTTATGGGCAGCTATATAGATGGAAAAGAAAAAATATAATACCAGAAGAATGGTTTATAAAAAAATCAGCTTTTACAGGTCAAGAGACTTTTTTTCCAAGAGATAAAATACTAGAAAGAATAGAGTTAATACTATCTATGAAAGAAGAAACATCTCTTGATGATATTGCAAACATGTTTACAAAAAAAGATACCAATAAAGAGTTTGATATTGACTTTATTTTTGAGAAGGAAGCTATATGTAAATATACAAAAGAAATATTTCAAAATTTGTATAAAAAAGAGCAGAGTATAGGTAAAAAAGAATTACTTATATTGAGCATAATAGAGAAATTTTTAGTTAAATCCACAATAACATTTGAAGAATTAAAATTGATAGTCAATATAATAGAAGAAAATTTTAAATCAATATACAATGAAAATGGAAGAATTTATTTGTTTAGAAAGTTTGGTGTTCCATTTGTAATAGGATGCTTGGATTATAAACAAGTGAAATTTGAAAAGGATGTAGTTAAAATTATTGAAATTGACTTAATGAAAGAAATAAATGATATAAGTATTAAGTTATCATAGTAGGTTATTGTAAATTACTTATTATAAGTAGATATAGATAGATTATAGTTTCTGAGAAATTACAAAATGAACCATATTGAATTATTATAAATTATAGAAAGAGTATAGTTACAATAATCTCTATGGTTCATTTTATTATTCAAATAATTTAATATTTATAAAATTGGTTAGTATCAATATAATAAATTGCTTAAATACAGTAGATTATTTTTATTTATTCAAATAATGAATTTTTAAAGTCTAAGAAATACCCTTGTGGATGAAGACAAACAGGGCAAGCTTTTGGAGCTTCCTTACCAATATGAATATGTCCACAGTTTGTACATATCCATTGGATATCTTCATTTCTTCTAAATAAAGTACCTTCTTCTAAATCAGTAGCATATCTACCAAATCTATCACCATGAACTTTTTCTATTTCAGCTATATTTTCAAATAATTTAGCTATAGCTTCAAAACCTTCTTCACGTGCTGTTTTTCCAAAGTTTTTATATACATCATCCCACTCTTGAAGCTCATTATGTTGTGCAGCTTTAAGGTGTTGAGCTGTCTTATCATATAAATCTACAGGATATGCTCCTGATATACTTATATTTTCTCCAGCAAATTCTTTTAATTTAGTAAAAAATTGTTTTGCATGTGACTTTTCTTGGTCAGCAGTATAATTAAATAAAGATTCTATTATATATAATCCTTCTTTTTTTGCTACAGATGCAGAAATATTATATCTATTTCTAGCCTGGCTTTCACCTGCAAAAGCTCTTAATAAATTTTCTTTAGTTTTACTGTCTTTTAAATTCATATTATACCTCTCTATTAACAATAAATTTTTACAATATTTGATTCTTTTTATTTATTATTCCAAGACGAGATATAATTATGCTCAATTTAGTCAGCATTTTTGAAATTATTATTAATTTTTTTTAAGATTCTAAGGAATTCTTGCTTTTCCTTTTCTGTAATGTTACAGTAGGCTGTTTCTTTAACTTGCGATGAAATACTATTGAATGTATCCTCTATTAGCATTGCTTTTTCTGTAAGTTTTATATATGTAATACGTTTATCACTATCGCACTTTTGTCTTTCTATATATCCGAGGTTTATAAGTTTATTAACTAATACTGTAACAGTAGATTTGTCTTTTCCTATTTTAGTTGCAATTTCTTTCATTGTAAGTATTCCATTATTTTCATAAAGTGCAGTGAGTATATTTCCATGTGTAGGCAACAATTCATTTAAACCATTTTTATTGAGTCTATTTTCAATGAATTTAAGCATATTAGCTTTTGTTTTACTTATAAAATGTATGATATATTTATCTTCCATAAATTAATCTCCAATCTTTAAATTATTTGAAGTGATTTGAAATAAAAAGTAGTTTGACATAAAACTATTTTTCAACTATAATTAGTTTAACATAAAACTAAATGTATTGGGAGGAAATTTATGAGTAAAAATTTTAAATCACTATATATTACAGAAGAAGAAGGAAGTTTTAAGAGAAATATAATAGAAAGAGATATAGATGCACTACCAGAAGGAGATGTTCTAATAAAAGTAAGATATTCTTCATTAAATTACAAGGATGCACTTTCAGCAAATGGAAATAAGGGTGTCACTAGAAAATATCCTCATACTCCAGGAATAGATGCATCTGGTGTAGTAGAATTTAGTAGTTGTGATGATTTTAAAGTTGGGGATGAAGTTTTAGTAACAGGTTATGATTTAGGTATGAATACATCTGGAGGTTTTTCAGAATATATAAGAGTTCCTTCTAATTGGGTTGTCAAACTTCCAAATAATCTTTCTTTAAAAGAAGCAATGGATTATGGTACAGCAGGATTTACAGCAGCTTTATCTGTATATAAATTTGTAAATACTGTAGACAAAGATATGGGAGATGTACTAGTTACTGGTGGTACTGGAGGAGTTGCTGTGATTGCAACTAAAATATTAGTTAAATTAGGCTATTCAGTTGTGGTTTCAACAGGAAAATTGGAAGAACAAAAAGAAACATTATTAAAGCTAGGAGTTAAAGATGTTATACATAGATCAGAAGTAGATGATAATTCAGGGAGACCTCTACTTAGACCAAGATGGGCTGGAGTAATAGATACAGTAGGAGGAAATACTTTATCAACAGCAATAAAGACAACTAATTATTGTGGAGCAGTTACAACATGTGGTAATGCAGGTGGAATTGATTTTACAAGTTCAGTATATCCATTTATATTAAAAGGTGTTACTTTATATGGTATAGATTCTGTAGAATGCCCAATGAATTTAAGATTAAAAATATGGGATTTATTATCAAATGAATGGAAGCTAGAAGATTTAGATGACATGGTATCTGTAGTATCATTAAATGAATTGAGTAAGAGTATAGATTCAATAATAGAAGGAAAGCATGTAGGAAGAACAGTAGTTGATTTAGGTTTGTAGTTAAGGTTAGGTTTATAGTTAAGTTAACTAATGTTGAATATATAATTGATTTTTAATATATAGTTAAATAAGTTTTAATGTAAAACTATAATATCAAATCATAAAATAAAAAATGAGATGTCTTAAATTTATTTTATTTAAGAGTATCTCATTTTAATTTTTATGTAAAAAACTTATGTAAAGCTTTTGGATAAAAAGACTATTCGTGAACAATTAATTCAAATACATCAGGTCTTGAATAGTGACCTTCTGAATCAAAATCTAGTCTACTAAGAACTATTTGTTCTAAATCTAAATCAGCTATTAATACTTCTTCTTTATTGAAAACAGGACCTGCTACATATTTTCCAAAAGGGTCAACTATACAACTTCCACCTGGACACATAATCTCTGGTTCTGCATCAAGTTCTCTATAATAGTTAAGGTCAGTTGGGTACATATTTTTTTCAACATATTGATTGCATCCAATAACGAAGCATCTTCCTTCTAAAGCAATATGTTTCATAGTTGATTGCCACTCTTCTCTTGAATCAGCAGTAGGAGCTATATAAAGTTTTACACCTTTAGCATAAAGAGCTGTTCTAGCTAATGGCATATAGTTTTCCCAACAAATTAATGAACCCATTTTTCCATATGGAGTATCAACAACTGTAAGAGTGCTTCCATCACCTTCACCCCAAATGCATCTTTCTGTTCCTGTAGGTTTAAGCTTTCTATGTTTACCAATAAGTTTACCTTCTGGTGAGAAAAATAAGTTTGTGCAATAAAGAGTGCAATTTATATCGTTTCCATCTCTTTCTGTTATTCCCATTGATAGATATACCCCTGCTTCTTGGGCCGCTTTTCCTAATAAATCTGTTGTAGCACTAGGTACTGGTACAGAATTATCATAGTATCTTTTCCAATCTTCTCTACCTTTCATTGTTCTACTTCCAACAACAAATCCAAATGAAAGTCCTCTTGGATATGCAGGTATAAATGCTTCTGGGAAAACTACTATATTTGCCCCTTTTCTACCAGCTTCTTTAATTAATTCTAATGCTTTTTCAACAGTTTTATCTAAGTCCATTATAATTGGTGATGCCTGAACAACGGCAATTCTTACATTTTTATTTTCTTTGTTCATAAAAACCTCCTAAAAAATATTTGAATTTGTTGATTTCAACAGATTACATCAAGTTTTATTTGAGAAAAAAGTATCTTATCTTGTAAATAATGATGCAACTGTATATTTAAAATGATACATCATGATTTAGCAAATTACAATTATACAAAAAAATAATTCATGCTAAGTATCTTCTTCTATAAGCATATAATAATTCTTTATATTAATTATAATGACTATTAAATTATCATATTTATAATGAATAGTATTTATTTCTTGGTGAACAATAATTAAAAATGAGATTTTCATATATTAATATATGAAAAAATAAGCTTAATGAAATACGAATAATTAATTAGAAAACAATAAAATAAATTTATCAAAATAGAGCAGGATGAAAAAGGAAATAAAACTGTAAAAAATATAAAGTATTTATATAAATTTATAGAGTTTATACATCAGTTTAAGGAGAATTTTATGAAAGAAAAAATTTATTATAATGGAAATATCATTACAATGGAAGATTCAATATGTGGAGATGCTATTCTTATAAAAGATAAAATAATAAAAAAAATAGGAACAAAAGAAGAAATTTTAGTTTTAAAAAATGATGAAACAGAAGTCATAGATTTACAGGGAAAAACATTGATGCCTTCCTTTATAGATTCACACAGTCATTTGACAGCTTTTGCTACTACACTAAGATTAGTTCCTTTAGAAGATGCAACTAGCTTTAAAGATATAGTAAAGAAAATACAAGATTTTAAAGATTCAAAGGATATAAAAAAGGGTGAATGGATAATTGGGTTTTCCTATGATAACAATTTTTTAGAAGAAAATATGCATCCAGATAAAGATTTATTAGATAGTGCGTCTTTAGAAAACCCAATACTAATTTCACACGCTTCTGGTCATATGGGAGTTGCAAATACTTTAGGATTAAAAAAATTAGGTGTTACTCATGAAACACAAGACCCAGAAGGAGGACATATAGGCAGAGTCAAAGGGAGTAAAGAGCCAAATGGATATTTGGAGGAAAATGCATTTTTTAAAGTATCCTCTAAAATAAAACAACCATCATTAGATGAAATTTGTAATCTAATTGAAAAAGTACAAGATATTTACTTAAGTTATGGTATTACAACAGCGCAAGAAGGATTAATGGCAGATAATCAATTTAATCTTTTAAAATTAATGTCAAATCAAAATAGACTAAAAATGGATATTGTAGGATATATAGATTTAAAAAATAGTAAATCTGTGAAAGATGATAATAAAAATTTTGTAAAGAAATATGTAAATAGATTTAAAATAGGAGGATATAAGATATTTTTGGATGGTTCTCCTCAAGGAAAGACAGCATGGTTAACGAAACCATATGAAAATTCAGAAGATGGTTATCGTGGGTATCCTATATATAAAGATGAGGAAGTAGAGAAACTTATAAAAATTTCAGTAGAAGAAAAAATGCAACTTTTAACTCATTGTAATGGAGATGCAGCAGCAGACCAACTAATAAATTCATTTGAAAAAGTTATAAAGGAAAAAAATATCAAAGATGATATGAGACCTGTGATGATACATGCTCAAACTGTAAGAGAAGACCAAGTTGATGAAATGAAAAAAATAAACATGATACCATCATATTTTGTAGCTCACACATACTACTGGGGAGATATTCATATTAAAAATCTTGGAGAAGGTAGAGCATTCAAGATTAGTCCTCTTAAAACAACTATAGAAAAAGGTTTGATTTATACTTTACATCAAGATACACCTGTAATAGCACCTAATATGCTTGAAACAATATGGTGTGCGGTTAATAGAATTACAAAAAAAGGAGTATTGATAGGTGAAAATGAAAAGATAAGCCCATTGGAAGCTTTAAAGGGTGTTACTATAAATGCGGCATATCAATATTTTGAAGAAGATAAAAAGGGTTCAATCAAAGAAGGTAAACTAGCTAATTTAATAATACTAGATGAAAATCCACTTACAGTTGACCCTCTTAAAATAAAAGATATTAAAGTTTTACAAACAATAGTAGAAGGGGAAGTATTATATTCATTAAAATAGATATGAATTATATTATTTTAGAGATTGTGTAAAAATATTGCGTAAAAAAATATTATGTAAAAATAAAATCTAATCTAATAAAATAGGTAGAATTAATAATATTATATATGACTGAATGGTTAGCTTATTAGGTCTAAAGGGTCATTGCCATAATTTTATTAATTCTACCTTGAAAATTTATATTTTTAGGACACTACTATGTAGATTACCTTACTTTCAACTTCATTTGGATTTCCCCACTTATGTCTCATACCAAAAGGTATTTTTACACTATCACCTTCATTTAATTCAAATATATCATCTTCCAAACTAAGCTCAACACTTCCTTTAAGTATATAAGCAACTTCGTCTCCAGAATGCCCATTTTTTTCTACATAAAGTCAATTTTCTGCCTATACTTGAATTACTAATTAAAATCCTCCTATTCTAAAATCTGACAAAGAGTATATAAAGAATTATATCATAAGGTAAAAAAATTTATATAAAAATTGATAACTATATAAGATTGATAAAGAAAAAGTCAAAATAGATAATTGATTGCTAAAATTAGTATAATTATAATGAAAGTAAAAGTAAGGTTAATGATAAAAAGTTAAATAATATTAATTTAATTAAATATAATTTGACAATATGTAAAAAAGTGAGTAAAATATAACTAAATAAAAATAATAGGTTCGGATAAGACAGAAAAAGATTTCTTAACCTTAAGCAAATATACTATTATCAAAGTTAACTGAGATTAAGAGATAACATCCAATCTTAAAGTATTGAGGAGGAAAAAATGCTTGATATAAAAAGAATAAGAGAAAACTTAGATTGTATAAGGAAAGCAATGGAAAGAAGGGGTGAAAAAGCCTTTAATCTTGATGAAGTAGTTAAGTTAGATGATGAAAGAAGAAAAATTCTTCAAGAAGTTGAGGTTATGAAAAATGAGTTAAATATTGCATCTAAAAATATACCAAATCTTATAAAAGAAGGTAAAGATGTAGAAGATGAAAAAGCTAAACTAAAAGAGTTATCTGACAAGATTAAAGTTATAGACCAAAATCTTAAAGATGTAGAGGACAAGATGGAATATTTGTTAATGAGAATTCCAAATGTACCACATCCAGAAGTACCACAAGGGGAAACTGATGAAGATAATGTTGAAGTGAGAACTTGGGGTAAGACGACTAGCTTTGATTTTGAATCTAAAGCTCATTGGGAAATAGGAACTGAGTTAGGTATACTTGATTTTGAAACAGCTGGGAAAATAACTGGTTCAAGATTCACTCTTTATAAGGGATTAGGAGCTAGATTAGAAAGGGCATTATTAAATTTTTATCTAGATACAAATACAACAGTAAATGGATACACAGAAATTATTCCACCATTTATGGCAAATAGAAATAGTTTTTTGGGTACAGGGCAACTACCTAAGTTTGAAGAGGATATGTTCAAGATAGAAGGATTAGATTACTTTTTAATTCCAACATCAGAAGTTCCCTTAACTAATATACATGCTAATGAAATACTTAAATTTGAGCAATTACCAATAAATTATACGGCATATACTCCTTGTTTTAGGTCAGAAGCTGGTTCTGCTGGAAGGGATACAAGAGGTTTGGTAAGACAACATCAATTTAATAAAGTAGAAATGGTAAAAATAGTAGCACCAGAAGAATCTTACAATGAATTAGAAAAATTAACTAATAATGCTGAGACTATGCTACAATTATTAAACTTACCATATAGAGTAGTAAAAATATGTACAGGTGACTTAGGTTTTACAGCTTCTTTTAAATATGATGTAGAAGTTTGGATGCCAAGCTACAACAGATATGTTGAAATTTCATCTTGTTCAAACTGTGAAGATTTTCAAGCTAGAAGAGCTGGAATAAAATTTAAAAGAGATAAAAATTCTAAAGCCGAATATGCACATACATTAAATGGTTCTGGATTGGCTATTGGAAGAAGTGTAGCGGCTATATTGGAAAATTACCAACAAGCGGATGGTTCTGTAATAGTTCCAGAAGTTTTAAGACCATATATGGGTGTTTCTGTTATTAAATAATAATTGAAATATATACTTTAAATAATAAAGTAAGCTATAAATAATTTAAAAAATAATAATTAATATAATAATGTGTACAAACTAATGAATATTGATATAGTATAGCTATCATATGAAAGAGTATGTGCACATTTTTATTTACTAATTTATTTAAAGATAAATGAATATAAATAATCTATAAACAGAAAGGGTTTTTTTATGAAAATTCAAAATACTGAGTGGGGATATATTGAATGGAAACATACTTATGATGAGAATAACCCAAAACAAGCTATGAATATATACATTGCAGTTACCATGCCAGGTAAAAAACATTTTAATCATGTTCATTATGGGCAAGAACAGATGATATATATTTTAGAAGGAGAGGGATTGTATATTATAAATGGAGTTTGGAAGCCATTTTCCCAAGGTATGATTTTTTATATAGAATCTGGTAGCACACATGAGTCTATAAATACAGGAGATAGACCAATAAAAGAGCTTATTGTTTCCAATAATGTAGATGATGTAGGAGAGAGTGAAGTTATAGATATTAATCCTAATAATTATTTGAAGAAGACTTTAATAAATTATAGCGAAAGTACTTTAAATTTGTATGCGGCTGTAGAATCAATTCGTGGTCAATTTATAGACCCATTTAGAATTCCATTGATTATATATGATGATTCATGGAATATAGTTTTAAAAAATCCTTATTTTCCACTATTTTGTTTTGAAAAATGTAATCCTATGAAATTTCCTCAAAATTGTGATTGTATGAATCAAAAAAGTAGCAACCAATTTGTATGTAAGTATGGGATAACTATATATAATATACCTATATTATACAAAAATAATAGTATAGGTGTTATAAGAGGAGGATATGTATTATTATCTGATTTAAATTTAGATACAACACATAGTAATTTATATGATATACCAGAAGGTGCTGCTAGAAGTATAAAACGTCTTTTGAAACAAATATCTAAAAACATAATAAATTTTTGTTCATTTAATGATATAAGAAAGGATTTACAGGAAAAAGAGAAAACTATTGCAAGAACATATCACTATGGAGAACAACTTGAAATGAATTTAAAGGTAGCTCAAGATATGGTTACTAACTTAAGAATAAATCATCATTTTTTATTTAATACTCTAAATTCAATGGCAAGCATAGCACTTGATGATGGTAGTTATGATTTGTATAGTGCAATAATAGATTTATCAAAAATGTTTAGATATACAATGAGGTCTGATTTACGATTTGTAGAATTAGAATCTGAAATATTATATATTAAAAATTATTTGAATTTACAGAAATTGCGTTATGGAGATGAACTTAAAGTAAAGTACCTTATTCCAAGGAAGCTATATAACCTTTCTGTACCTTTTAACTTTATGCAACCTATTGTAGAGAATGCATTTACACATGGGTTTAGAGATATTGATTCAAAAAAGAGAATAGAAATAATTGCTAGAGTAGATTCCCAGTATGCTATTATAGAAATTCATAATAATGGAACTATATTAGAAGAAAATAGTATAGACAAAATAAAGGCAGGTATTCGTAGTAATAATGGTCATGGTTTGTCTCTAATATATACAAAATTTACATCTGCTTATGGAAATAATTTTGATATGGATATAAAGTCAAGTGATAATGAGGGGACTTACATAATGATTAAAATTCCTATTGAAAATTATAAGGAGTATGTATAGAACTTATATAAAATTAATAAGTTTTATAAATATTAAGAAATATATTAGATGTTTTTATGTTGTTTTATATATCTTGCTTTTTTATATTATTAAGCTAAAAGGGAGGAATTCTCATGAGAAGAGCACTAATAATAGATGATGAAGAAGCTGTTCTAAAAATAATAACACACTTTATAGAAATGAAAGATATGCCAATAAAAATTGTTGATAAAGCAACATCCGGCGATGAAGCAGTAGAGAAAATAATTGATTTAGAGCCAGACATAGTTTTTATAGATATTCAAATGCCAATATACAATGGGTTAGAAGTAATAGAAAAAACATCTTACCTATCTAAAAAAATAAATTTTGTAGTAATAACTGCTTTTGACTATTTTGAATATGCTCAAAAAGCTTTGAGATTAAATGTGAAAGATATACTCCTTAAACCATTAGATATGAAAGAATTTACTAAGTCTGTAGAAAAGATTATCGGATATCAATATACTAATAATGATTTATTAAATGAAATACTGGAATATATAAATCTAAATTATAGTGATGACTTAAAGTTAAATGATTGTGCTAAATTATTTTTAACCAATCCATCTAATATATCTAGGATTTTTAAAAGTAATTTGAATACGACTTTTATATCATATCTAAATCATATAAGAATAGAAAAATCTATTGATTTACTTGAAAATACTACAAAAAGTATAAATGAGATTGCAGAAATAGTTGGATATAATAGTCTGAATAACTTCTATAAAAACTTTAAGATAGAAAAAGGAGTAACTCCAAAAGTTTATAAATTGAATACTAAAAATCGAAATTGATAAATAAAAAGTCAATATAGATAATTGTTTGAATATGTCTGAGTAAGTATACTTTAATTATAATAAAAATTAAAGCGCTTTAAATATATTTAATAATATTAAACCTTATAAAAGCTGTACCTATTTATATAAAAAAATATATATAAATAAAAATAAAAAGATATAAAAATAAAAAAAGTAAGTCAAATACTATTCTGAAAAGACAGAATTTTCATTTAATTTACTTTGAATTTATATTTGTTAAAGAAGGTAACTTTATAATGGAGGTAATTTAATATGTCAGACAAAGTCAATGTGAAAAATATTATCTGTATTGCGGGTGCTTATTTAGCAACAGCAATTGGTTCTGGATTTGCTACTGGTCAAGAAATACTCCAATTTTTTGCCTCACAAGGGTATATGGGGCTGATTGGGGCGTTAATATCAATGGTGTTATTTTCATTTCTTGGTGCTGAAGTTATAACTAGAGGTAGAGAATTAAAACTTAAAGAACCAACAAGAATTTACACTTTTTATTGTGGGAAGATTTTAGGAAAATTTTACGAATGGTTTAGTCCAATATTTTTATTTGGGATTCTTATAGTAATGATTTCAGGTGCAGGCTCAACTTTAACTGAATATTATGGTATAAATCCTTATTTTGGAAGAGTGTTGATGGCTGTTGCTACCTTGATTACAGTATCTATGGGTCTAGAAAAATTAGTAAGTATACTTGGTCGTATTGGACCAGTGATAGCAGTATTTACAATTGCTGTTGGATTAATAAGCTTATTTAAGCATTTTGATGGTTTATCTATGGTTGGAGAAGCTATGAAAAATATTGAAGTTACAAAAGCATCAGAAAGTCCAATCATTTCAGGTGTAATATATAATACATTAAATATTATTGTAATGATTGTCTTTTTAACAGGAATGGGAGCTTCTATTGAAAGTAAAAAGGATGCTTTCTGGGGAGGTTTATTAGGTGGAGTTGTATTTATGACTGCTGGTATAGTTATGTATTTGGCTATGATTTCAGATATAGGAAACTTGTACATGAAAGAAATACCATCACTTTATTTAGCGGATAATATAGCTCCTATTATAGGTGTATGTTTCTCAGTTGCACTTATATTAGGTATTTATACAACAGCTGTTCCACTTTTATGGTCTGTAACTAATAGAATTGTTGAAGATGAGCATCCTAAATTTAAATTGGTAACAACAGTAATAGCTATTTTAGCTTGTATAGGTGGATTTTTACCATTTGGTAAACTAGTAAATATTTTATATCCATATACAGGTTATATGGGACTTTTAATTTTAGTTTGTATGGTATATAAAGCAATTACATGTAGACAGAAATCAACACAAAGTCAGGAATAGAGCCACTTATTAATATTTTCTAGTTAAAGAAACTTTTTATATAATCTAAATTTAAAAAGTCAAAATAGTTAAATAAATTGCAAAATATGATAATATATTTAATTAAAATAATATAGTAAAATATATATATAAACAAAATTAAATTTATAAAAACTATCTTTATAAATATTAGTAACTTATATAATTTGTAGTTAAATTAGCAAAAAATCAAAAAATAAAATTTTGGAGAGGTGTTAGTATGCATGAACTTATTTTAATCTCAGAAAAGTATAAAGAAGATATTTTAGATTTTTTTACAGATATTCATATGCACCCCGAATTAAGTTTTAAAGAATTTAGGACTACAAAAGCTATAAAAAATTTATTAGTAAGTTTAGGTATAGAGATATTAGACCTGGGAATGGAGACAGGAGTAGTAGGATTATTAAAAGGAAAGTATGATGGTCCTACAGTAGCATTAAGAGGCGATATTGATGCTTTACCAATATATGAAGAGGTTGATATTGAATACAAATCAAAATATGATGGTATAATGCATGCATGTGGACATGATATACATACATCTTGCCTTGTAGGATGTGCATATGTATTGTCTCACATTAAAGATAGTCTCCATGGAAATGTAAAGTTTATATTTCAACCAGCAGAAGAAGTCAATAAAGGTGCGAAGATGCTAGTTGAACGAGGAGTAATGGAAAATCCAAAAGTTGATGCTATATTTGGTATTCATAATCACCCAGATATACCTTGTGGAAAAGTGGGTGTTAAGTTAGGTGGATTAATGGCAGCAGTAGATACTATTAGGATAGAAGTAAATGGTTTTGGAGGTCATGGAGGTATACCAAATAGAACAATAGATCCTATAGTAGCATCAAGTGCAATTATAATGGGTATTCAAACCATAGTAAGCAGAAACATAAGTCCATTAGAACCAGCTGTTATATCAATAGGTACTATAAATGGAGGAACTGCAAATAATGTAATTTCAGAAAATGTAGATATGACAGGGACATGTAGAAGCTTTAGTAATGAAGTACGAAAGAAAATATCTGAAAATTTGGAAAATATAGTTTGTGAGATAGCTCGTGGATATCAAGCAACTGCAAAGCTAGATTATTTATTTGATCTACCAGCCGTTATAAACAGTAAAGAGATGTATACAATAGCTTGTAAGTCTGTGTGTGATTTGTATTCAGAAGATGCTATAGTTGATCCAATACCTTCTACAGGAGGAGAAGATTTTTCTATATTTATGGAAAAAGCACCAGGATTTTTTTACTGGTTAGGAGTAGGCAACAAAGAACAAGATTGTATGTATCAGTGGCATAATCCTAAATTTAAAGCTGATAAAAATTCTATATTAGTAGGCACAAATGTACTATGTCAGTCTGTTATAAATTATATGGATAAATTAAAAAAATAAAATTTAAGATAGAGCATTTCTGGAGATAAAGTTTATGGGGGTGATTAGTTTGAGGAAAATTAATTCACAGGAAAAAAACAAAGATAGTGGATTATTGATGAGAGCATTAAATGTTGTAGAGAGAGCAGGAAATAAACTTCCAGACCCAGTAACCATATTTTTATTACTATGCATAATTGTTTTAATATTGTCAGCAGTTATATCTAGTTTAGGAGTAGAAGAAATACATCCTTCTACAAAAGAAGTTGTAAAGGTAGTAAATCTACTAGAGAAAGAGCAGATTCAATCATATTTAGGTAGTATAGTTACAAACTTCCAGTCATTTGCTCCATTAGGATTAGTATTGGTTACAATGCTTGGAGCAGGTGTTGCTGAGAAATCTGGATTTATGGAAGTGTTAATGAAAAAGGGGATAAGTAAAGTTCCGCAAAAACTTGTAACTGTAGCAATTGTATTTGCAGGTATGTTATCACATACAGCAGCAGATGTAGGATTTATAATATTACCACCACTTGCAGCACTTGTGTTTTTAGGAATTGGAAGACATCCTCTTGTAGGTATGTTTGCAGCTTTTGCAGGTGTTGCAGGGGGATTTGCAGCAAATGTTATGCTTAGTACTACAGATGTATTGTTAGCTGGGTTTACAATACCAGCAGCTCAAATGATGGACCCATCTTACCAAGGTAATCCAGCAATGAACCTTTATTTTGCTTTTATATCAGCGATAGTTTTAACTTTTGCAGGAGCATTTGTAACTGAAAAATTTATAGCTCCTCGTTTTTCAAAATATAATGATTCAACAAATGATAAGGATATACAGAAATTGAGTGAACTTGAAAATAAGGGTATAAAGTACGCTTTATTATCATTGTTAGTTGTAGTAGTAGTGATAGTTGCCTTATGCATAGGTGAAAATGCATTTATGAAAGATCCAGAAACTGGTTCTATATTATCTAGTAATGCACCTTTAATGAAAGGTATAGTTCCAATAATTACTATTATATTTTTAACTCCAGGATTAGTGTATGGAAAAGTAAGTAATAAGATAAAGAATGACAAAGAATTAGTGTCTATGATGGGCAGTAGTATGAGTGATATGGGAGGGTATATAGTCCTAGCATTTATAGCATCTCAGTTTATTAATTTATTTAATCTTAGTAACTTAGGAACAATTTTATCAATAACAGGGGCAAAAGCTTTAGCAGAATCGGGCATACCTAGTTATGGATTGATAATAGGATTTATATTATTATCTGGATTTATCAATTTATTTGTCGGAAGTGCTTCTGCAAAATGGGCAATTCTAGCACCTATATTTGTTCCTATGTTTATGTTACTAGATTTTAATCCAGCATTAACTCAAATAGCTTATCGTATTGGAGATGCTTCAACAAATCCAATAAGTCCACTTTTCCCATATTTCCCAGTAATATTAGCTTTTGCTAGAAAGTATGATAAAGATATAGGTATAGGTACTGTCATATCGAATATGATTCCATACTCAGTAGTATTTACATTAATAGAAATAATAATATTATTACTATTCATGGGCATTGGCATACCATTAGGACCTGGTGGAGGAATATCTTACATTTTATAGACCTTTATAATAAATTTATTAATAAAGATTAAACTAAAAAAAATATACTTTAATTAAGAGGAGGATTATTATGTTAAAAACAACAAAAATTTCAGACCCAGAGTTATATAAGATTGTAGCTGATGAGTTGGTTAGACAAGAGCATAATATTGAGATGATAGCTTCTGAAAGTACAGCACCAACAGAAGTACTTGAATTAAGTGGATGTGTATTTACAAATAAAACAGAAGAAGGCTATCCAGGGGCTCGTTTTCAGGCAGGCTCTGAAGAAGCAGATAAACTTGAAACTCTAGCAATAAAACGTGCAAAAGAAATATTTGGAGCAGAACATGTAAATGTACAGCCTTACTCAGGTTCCACAGCCAATTATTGTGTATATTCAGCAATATTAAAACCAAATGATACTGTTTTAAGTATGCGTCTTGACCAAGGGGGACATTTAACACATGGTAGTACAGTAAACTTCTTACATGATATTTATAAATATGAATTTTATGGGGTTGATTCAAATACTGGTCGTATAGATTATGATGCTCTTGAAGCGAAGGCAAAAGAGTGTAAACCAAAACTTATAATTGCAGGAGCAAGTTCATATCCAAGGTTGATAGATTATGAAAGAATCTCAAATGTTGCAAAAGAAGTAGGAGCTTATTTTATGGTAGATATGGCTCATGTTGCAGGTTTGGTGGCGGCAAAAGTAATACCTAGTCCTGTACCTTATGCAGATTTTGTTTCTTCATCTACAACAAAAACTTTCTGTGGACCAAGAAGTGGTATTATACTTTGTAAAGCTGAACATGCAAAGAAGCTTGATAAAGGTGTTTTCCCAGGGACATTAGGATCTATACATCTTAACACAGTTGCAGCAAAAACGTTTTCGCTATTGTATTTAGGGACAGATGAGTTTCGTAAGATAATGGAGCAAGTAGTAGTGAATGCTAAAACTTTGGCAGCTGAACTTATTTCTCGTGGATTTAGTATAGTAAGTGGTGGAACTGATAATCATATAGTAATGGTTGATTTAAGAAGTAAAAATTTGACAGGAAAGCAATTTGAAAAGGCTCTTGAATATGTAGGAATAACAGTTAACAAAAATGTTATACCTGATGACCCACAATCACCATTTGTAACTAGTGGTGTTCGTATTGGTCTTACATCAATATCTCAAAGAGGTCTTAAAGAAAAAGAAGTTGTACAAATAGCAGGAATAATGAATAAGGTATCAGAAAATATTGATAATAAAGAAGTATTAGATGAATGTAAAGTAGAAGCTCAGGAACTTATAGCTAAATTCCCATTGTATCCAGAAGGATATTTTGAAGATTAAGTATATTGATTTATATAGCTCATAACCTATAAAGCCTATAACATAAAACCTAATAATATATAACCACTATAAGGTGTTGATTAATCAACACCTTATTTTTTTTGAAAAGTAATATACAAGCTATCATAAGCATATAATTCTCTATAGATAATTAACAAGGGGGATAAAGTTATGAGGTATTATAATAAACCTACCAAAGAAGTCTTAAAATACTTAAAGACAAATCCAGAAGTTGGACTTGCTGATAATGAGGTAGAAGAAAGGAAACTTAGATATGGATTAAATGAATTTACGATAAAAGAAGGACGAACATTTTGGGACGAGTTGGGAGAAAGTCTGACAGAGCCAATGATATTAATTCTCCTGGGGGCAGCAGTAATAAGTTCTTTTGTAGGAGAACTTCATGATGCATTAGGGATTTTAGGGGCTATTTTTATTGGGATTTCCATAGGTATAATAACCGAAGGAAAATCCAAAAAGGCAGCTCATGCCTTATCAAAATTAACAGAAAACATAGAAGTAAAAGCACTTAGAAATGGTAAGATAATTAAAATATCAAAAGACAATTTAGTTCCTGGAGATATTGTATATATAGAAACTGGAGATATGATACCAGCAGATGGGAGACTTATACAGTCTATAAATTTAAAGCTTAGAGAAGATATGCTTACAGGAGAGTCTGATGATGTAGCTAAAAATGCTGATGCCATATTAGATATGGAAGTAGTTTATTCTAAAACAGAAATAATTGAACAAGATACAATACCTGCAAAGCAAATAAATATGGTATTTGGAGGAACTCTTGTAGCATATGGTAGAGGAATAATGGTTGTTACTTGTATTGGTGATAAAACGGAGATGGGCAAGATAGCACAAAATTTATCAAATGAAGAACAGCAAACTCCGTTACAAATTAAATTAGGTAAGTTAGGAGCTAAAATAGCAGGTATATCAGGTGTAATAGCTACATTATTATGTATGTTTATGATTATACAAATGCAAAGAAGAGGTCTGCTAATTTTAGATACAAGCAGTATTTTATCTTTTTTACAATCATTAGAGCCTGCTAAAAATGCATATATGGTTTGTATTGCTTTAATAGTTGCAACAGTACCAGAAGGTTTGCCAACTATGATAAATATTACTTTAGCCATAACAATGCAAAAGATGGCAAAGATAAATGCATTAGTAACAAAGAAAGAAGCCTGTGAAACTATAGGTTCTGTTTCTGTAATATGTTCTGATAAGACTGGCACTTTGACACAAAATAAAATGATGGTAGAAGTAGCTTATATTGATGGTAAATATGTAAGTGGTGGAGAATATAAGAGTAATAGCTATTTTGAAGAAAATTGTATAGTAAATTCGACCGCAGATATAGAAAAAGAAGAAAATTCATTTAAATATATAGGAAGTGCAACAGAGTGTGCATTACTTTTATACCATAATGATAAAGATTATACTGAAATGAGAAAGCAAACTTATTTAATCTCACAAATACCATTTAGCTCAGAAGAAAAGAAAATGTCGACATTAATTCGTCAAGATGACTCAGATATATTGCTTTCAAAAGGAGCTCCAGAAGTATTACTGAAGAAATGTTCTTATGTACAGCAAGGGAAAAATATTGTTCCAATAACTCCAAGAATAGAAAAAAGTATTTTAGATGAAATTAGAAAGTTACAGATTAAATCTATGAGAACCTTAGGGTTTGCCTACAAAAAAATGACTAAATCTCGCACAGAGGTAGCAATAACATCAGAAGGAGAATTGAATTTAATAGGAAATCCAAGAGGCTATGAAAAAGAAGAAAATTTAATTTTTAGCGGATTTGTAGGAATAGTAGACCCATTAAGAGAAGGTGTTAAAGATTCTATTGATAAAGCTTTTAGTGCTGGGGTAGATGTAAAAATGCTTACAGGGGATAATATCAATACAGCTACTGCTATTGGAGATGAATTAGGGCTATTAAATGATGGAAAAAAAGCTGTCGAAGCTACTTATATAGATGTGCTTACAGATGAAGAATTAAGAAAAGAAATCAAGGGAATATCAATCGTTGCAAGAAGCAAGCCAGATACAAAAATGAGAATAGTTTCAGCACTTCAAAAGAGTGGAGAAGTCGTAGCTGTGACAGGTGATGGTATAAATGATGCTCCTGCACTTAGTCAAGCAGATGTGGGAATTGCAATGGGTATTTCTGGAACAGAAGTTTCTAAAAATGCAGCTGATATAATATTGACTGATGACAGTTTCAGTACAATAGTAGAGGGAATAAAATGGGGAAGAGGTATATATGAAAACTTTCAAAGGTTTATACAGTTCCAGCTTACTGTAAATATAGTAGCATTTATAATTGCTATAATATCTCAACTTACTGGTAAAGACATGCCTTTTACCACAATACAATTATTATGGGTAAACATAATAATGGATGGTCCTCCAGCGTTAGCATTAGGATTAGAGCCTGTTAGAGATTATGTATTGAAAAGAAAACCAATAAATAGACATTCTGGAATAATAGCTAGGTCTATGTCTGTAAATATTATTATAAATGCTATCCTTATGATTACAATTGTATTTACACAATCAGTTTTCAACATATTGGGAGCAACTCCAGAAGAACAAGGTACTGTCATATTTTCCTTATTTGCATTCAGTGCTCTTTTTAATGCATTAAATTGTAGAGAATTTGGATTAAACAGTACAATACCAAATCTATTTAAAAATAAATTAGCATTACAAGTAATAGTTGTGACAGGTGTGATTCAAATAATATTTACCCAAGTATTCCAAAGTTTCTTCAATTCAGTGTCATTAGGGTTTGATATGTGGATAAAAATAATATTGTTTTCATCAACTATTTTATTATCTAATGAGATAGTTAAATTTACATTTAGAATGTTGAAAAATAATAAACTTATTAGGTCATATAAATAGAGTCTTATATTAAAAAAATACAGTATAAATTAAATAAAAACTAGCCTTGGATAGTTAGTAAGGAATACTATCCAAGACTAAGTTAATTATATACTATCTATTTTTGTTTTTTAACTTAGGTATTAATATACATTCAAAACAATTGTTTTCAACATGAGGGAAGTATATTATCATTTATAATAAATTCTTTCAAAAATAATTAGTAACTTTTTATTTAACGAAAATAAAAAATTATTTTACATATTTCTTTATAAGCCTATATGCTTTTGGTTGAGAAATATTTAGATAGCTTGCTAGTTTATAAGAACTTTTAGTTTTACTATGTACTTTTCTTATAATTTCTCCTTCATACTCAGATAATAATTCATCTAAACTTTTATTACTAAATGATTCAGATGTGTTTCCATCAAAATCTGAATCTATATATGCAAGTGATAAAGGCAGAGAATTTATGTTTTCACTATTAGATGTTATGAGTAAGTTCTGTATCAAGTTTTCTAACTCTCTAATATTGCCTGGAAATCTATAAAGGGAAAGTTTATCTATTAATGACTTAGAGATAGTCTTATTCATATTTAGTTTATGATTGTACTTTTTAAATAGAGTATCTATAAGTAGTGGTAAGTCCTCAATACGTTCTCTAAGTGGTGGGATTTTAATGTTTACAACATTTAACCTATAATATAAATCTTCTCTAAACAGTTTTTCTTTTACAAGACCAAACAAATCCACATTAGTTGCTGAAATGATTCTAATATCAACTTTTTTTTCTTTTACACCACCAACTTGTATAAATTTTTTATCTTGAGCTAATTGGAGGAATTTAGCCTGAAGACCAGGAGGAATATCACCAATTTCATCTAAAAACAAAGTACCGCCATCTGCCAATTCTACAAGTCCAATTTTACCTTTGCTATTAGCACCTGTAAAAGCACCTTTTGTATAACCAAAAAGCTCTGACTCCAATAGTGAAGGGGATATGGTAGTACAGTTTATAGTTATAAAAGGGCCTTCTTTCCTATCACTTTTAGAGTGAATATATCTAGCTAAAGAGGTTTTTCCAGTCCCAGACTCACCTAAAATCAATATATTCACGTTTGAATTTGATATTTGGTCAACTGTTTTAAAAATAGATTTCATAGATTCACTTTTAAAAACAATATCATCAAATATATGTATTGTACTTCTATGGTACATTTCAACTTCATTTTTATACATTTCAATAGTCTTTTTTGAAGCTTCTAATTTGTCTTTTATATTGTTTAATTCTGTTATATCTCTACAATTTTCTATTATATATTCGATATCTCCATTTTCATCAAATAAAGGAGTTGCAGTAATTATCAATTTTATACCAGTTTTAGATTGTTGTTCTAATGATACCGCTTTTTTTGTTCTTATTACTTCTGTTACTGGAGTCTGAAATAAACAACCTTTTTCTTGTATATACATAACACTTTTACCTAAAACTTCATCTCTTGTTAACCCATAGTTGTTCTCAAATGATTTATTACAGTATAATGTTATTCCGTTTTTGTCACAAACTGATATCTCATCGTGTGAAAATTCTAAAATATTTTCAAAAAAATCTTTTGGATATTTCATTTTGACCTCCTCCAAATAATTAAAAATTTATAAAAAAGCATAATTTAAATTAGAAATGAATTAAAACTTGTAGAATATAAACAATAATAATTCAAAAATGAATTAAATAAGATGTAATATAATTCAAAAATAAATTATGTAAATTATAGTGTGATTCAAAAATGAATTATATAAATTATTACATAATTCAATTATGAATTGATTATATTGCTTTTTAGAAGAATAAGCAAATTTTATTTATCAGTTAAGCTTGAAAATAATAATTATAGAGTTTTCAATGTTGGCATTATAATTGCTTAAATTATATAAAGAGAAATAGTTTAAGGGGGAATTTGCATGAAAAAAGGATATATTTTAATTGGTTGTGCTGGATCATTGTTTGCAACAACTGGATTATTTTCAAGTAATCTAATAGCGAGAGGGCTTACAGTAGAACAAATTACTTTTACAAGAGCTTTTATAGGATTTCTAGTGATATCTATATACAGTGTATTAAAAAAACCAGAAGTTTTTAAAACAAGTAAAAAAGTGATAGGGCTTTCAATGTTAAGTGGAATAATATGCCAGGTAGCTTTTAATGTTTGTTACTTTAAAGCTATAAGTAGTGTAGGAATATCTATAGCTGCAGTCCTGCTTTACACTTCACCTCTATTTGTAGCATTATTTTCAAATATAGTATATAAAGAAAATATCAACAAGATGAAAAGGTTATCAATACTATTATGTTTTATAGGTGCTATAGTTGCAGTTTTAGGTGGAAGATTTGAATTTGCAGAAATAAATGTATTTGGATTCTTATTAGGTTTGGGGGCATCATTAACATATGCATGCATGCCTATAATAAATAAAGGAGCGCTAAAAGAATGCTCTAGCTTTACAATAATAATTTATGGATTCCTATTTGGTTCAATATTTATAACACCAATAGCAAAACCATGGTTAATAATATCTCATGTAACTGATATTAGTACTTTAATATTAATTATAGGAATAGGAGTTTTCCCAGCAGCACTTGCATACATATGTTATGTTGGTGGAATAGAAATGGGTATAGAACTTTCAGTTGCAGGAGTTGTAAGTTCTATAGAGTTAGTAATATCTGTTTTGATAGGATGGTTTATATTAGGAGAAGCATTCTCTTTTATAAAATTAATAGGTGTACTAATAATGATTGTATCTGCCTTAGTAGCTACTAAAGCACCAACTAAAATGCCTACTAATAAAAGTAAGAAAAATTATAGAAGTGAATGTTCAATAATGAATGAATGTTCAACCGTGAATAAGTAAAAGATTAATCTTTAAGAAAATTTTGCTAGGATAGAGTAAATTTCAGGAATTTTATATTTAAATTGTGTTATCATAAATAGTGATATAAAAATTTAGACTTGTGCATAAAATATGAAACAAGGAGGTAGTTTCGTGTTTTCAAAAATCCTAGTTAAAACATTTATTAAAGATAGTGAAAATGTCCAAAGTGCAAGTGTTAGAAACAAGTATGGTTATGTAGCAGGAATAGTAGGTATAATATCTAATTTAGTTTTATTTATAGTAAAGGTCTCTATAGGTATGCTTACATCAAGTATAGCTATAATGGCAGATGCATTTAATAATCTTTCGGATATGGCATCTTCAGCAATAACTATGATAGGGTTTAAACTAGCAAGTAAACCAGCTGACAAAGAACATCCTTTTGGACATGGTAGAATAGAATATCTATCAGCATTGATAGTAGCATTTATGGTTATGTTGGTTGGACTTCAATTTGTGAAATCGTCTATAGAAAGAATAACAAATCCAGTTCCTATAAAGTTTGAATTAGTGCCACTTATACTTTTAATTGCATCTATAATGGTTAAAATATGGTTGAGCCGTTTTAATAAATTTATGGGAAATAAAATTAATTCATCAGCATTAAAAGCAGTGTCATTAGATGCTTTGGGAGATGTATTTACATCAAGCTGTGTAGTTATATCTTTTATTTTGGCGAGATTTACTAATTTGCCCATAGATGGATATGTAGGTATTGTAGTATCATTAGTAATACTTTATGCGGGATTTTCTCTTGTAAAAGATACTATAAATCCTCTTCTTGGAGAAGCTCCAGATGAAGAAATGGTCAAATCTATTTTAGAATTATTATTATCTTATGAACATATAATAGGTACACATGATTTAATAATCCATAATTATGGAGTTGGAAGATGTATTGCATCTATACATGCAGAAATTCCGTCGAATATAGATATAATGGAAATTCATGAAATTATAGATACTGCTGAGAGAGAAATATCTGAAAAGTTGGATATATATTTGGTAATTCATATGGACCCTATATGTCTTGATGATGAAGAAGTTATATCAGCAAAAAGAGAACTTGAAGAAATACTTAAGAAAAATAGTCTTATAAAATCTATGCATGATTTTAGGATAGTTGGAAAAGGAAGTAAGAAAAATTTAGTATTTGATATAGTAGTTAATCCTTCTGAATTCTCCAAAGGTATGTCAGAAGAAGATTTAAAAGAAGATATAACAAAACTAGTTAAGGAGATGAATCCTGAATATAATTGTGTCATTGTTGTAGATAAAGATTTCATTTAATGATGATTAAAAAATAAAGGGAAAAAATGTAAAAAATATAGACAATAAAATATAGACATAATATAATAGATATATAACTATATTTAATTTGAATATAATAATTTTTAATAATTTTTAATTATTTTTATAAAAAAATTATAGAGACGTTGAAGTATATCCTATTACTGGGCACCTTATGGATATACAGAGTCAGTGGTGCAACCGGCTATGAATATAAATTTTATTTATTTCATAGCTTTTTTTGTATAGTTTTTTGATAAAAGAAATTAAATTATATTATGTATTTATAGAACTTTACAAAAGTGCGAATAGATTAGAGGGGAGCAATCTATATGAGGAAAGGAAATAAGAAGGCATTATTAATCAGTTTAATTATGATTTTAAGTATGATAGTTACTACAATATATCCAGCTGTATCTTATGCGTCAGAATTAGAAGGAAGTGGGTCTATCCAAAGTAATTCAAATAATTCACCAACTGGAGATGGAAAACAAGAAGAAAATAAGAAGCCAGAACAGACTCCAGGAGGAGACAAACAAGAAGAAAATAAGAAACCAGAACAGACTCCAGAAGGAGATAAACAAGAAGAAAATAAGAAGCCAGAACAAGCTCCAGAAGGAGATAAACAAGAAGAAGATAAAAAACCAGAACAGACTCCAGAAGGAGATAAACAAGAAGAAAATAAAAAGCCAGAACAAACTCCAGAAGGAGATAAACAAGAAGAAAATAAGAAGCCACAACAAACTCCAATAGAGGATGAAAATTTACTTAAAACTTTAGAAGAAGAACTTAATGAAGAGAATGAAGAGTATGGATTTGTTGTAAAAATTAATAATAATACAATAGAAACAGAGTCAATGAAAAAAATTACATTTAAATTAACTTATACTCCAACATCAAAAGGGATACAAGCAGGTGACTCAATAACTTTTAAGGTTCCAGATGTGTTTAATAAAGTTAATTTAGATTATACAAGTGAATGTTTTGATAAAACAGAGAGTAATGGAGAGTATACACTTACATTTAGAGAATTACCCAATGGTCAAAGTGTAATGCAAGGAAAAATTGGATTAGAAGCATATGTGAATAAAGTTGATGAAGAGACAAGTGCAAAAATTCATATTGAAACTACTGGAAAGATAGAAAGTGGAAGTGGAGATGTAGATATAGAAATAAAGCCTGGCGATAAAGAAGACATTGAAGAAGCTAAAGGAACACTTAAAAAGCTTGTTGAAGGAAGAGAGTCAACTACTGTATTTATGCCAGTTAAAAATAAAGATGTAAATTATAGTATACAAGTAAATGAAAAAGAGGAAGAATTAAAAGACATTACTTTATATGATGAGCTTCCTGAAGGAATGACATTAATAAAAGATTCTGTAAGTGTAGTGGCAAGCAATGGAAAAGAAGTAAGTGATTTTAATATTGAACAAGGTGAAAATTCTATTTCAGTTAATTTTGGAGACATAGACAAAGCGTATACTGTTAAGTATAAGGCTAGAATTAGTGATGAAAATGCGAAACATGGTAACAAATATAAGAATATAGCTAGATTAGAATCTGCTGGTAAGAAATTGCAAGAAGATGATGCTACTGTAAGTGTATTTGATAGGGGAAATGATTATCTTTTGACTAAGGGACATTCAGGAGCAACAAATATTACTCAAGTAGGTCAAGTAATCAACTATCAAATTTCAATAAATGATGACAAATCACCAATAAGTAATGTGGTTATAACAGATAATATACCAGAAGGTATGAGATTAACTACTGCTGGAGAAGCTGGGCATGATTTTAGAGTTGTAGAAGTTCCAATGAATGGTGGCTGGACTCCTTGGAGTAAAGAAAAAATTGCAAATAATATTTCATATAAAACAGAAGAAAAAAGAAATGAAAGTGGTCAAGTAGAAAAAGTTATAACTGGATTTACAATTAATCTTAGTGAAGAAGAAGTTGAATCAAAGTTTTTTATAGCATATACATTAAAAGTTATTAGTATTGAAGATAGTTATACAAATAGAGCTGTTCTTGATGCAAATAATAGTCAAGTAGATAAAAGAGACGAGATAAGTTTTAAGAAGAACTCTGGATTAATAAGTGCCAAAAAAGAGGTTGATAAAAAGGTATTAGATGGCAATGATAACCAAATAGTTAAGTATAAAATAAACATGTCAACCTATGGTGTTTATGATGCAGGGCAAGTAAGTATTTTAGATGAAGTAAATCCAGCATTAAAAATATCTAATATAAAATACTCTGATAATCTTGAACTTAAAAAAGAAGCTGGAGATGAGAAAAATACTATAAGATTAGTAAATAAATATGAATTTAAGCAGATAAAAGAAGGTGAACCTGTACAAGGTTGGGTTACATTTGATGCAGATTTTACAGATGTAAAAGTAGGAGAGACTATACAAAATGTAGCTCAGATTAATGGTTCAAGTCCTCCTGGAGTAGAAACTACTAAACAAGGGTATGCTTTTGAAGCTAAAAAAGTAGACAGTTCAGATAAAAGTGCTCTTGAAGGTGCAAAGTTTAATTTGGAAAATACATTTGGAATAGTAGTAGTTAAGGATTTAGTTAGTAATGAAGATGGTATAATTGAATCTAGTGTCAAAAATCCAGGAACATATTATTTAGTGGAGACCATGGCTCCAAGTGGATATGAAAAATTAAAGGATAAAATAAAGGTGGAAATTGATAGAAAAAATATTGGTAAAATTGTGGATATTGGAAATATAGAAAATGTAAAACAAGAAAATATTCCAGTAAATCCACCAGTACCACCAGATACAGATGAACCAACAGTAAATCCACCAGTGCCACCAAGTACAGATAAGCCAAGTAAACCATCAAGACCATCTGATACAGAGGAAGCAACAATAAATCCACCAGTACCACCATCAGAAAATGTGGTAAATCCACCAATACCAGAGGTAGTAAATCCATCAATACCACCATCAGAAGATGCAATAGAAAAGCCTGTTAAACAAATTGTTCCAATACCAGAGGTAGTAAACCCACCAGTGCCACAGGAAAAGAATAATACAGGAAAAGATAATACTGTAGTAAATCCACCAGTGCCACCAAAGACAGGGGATAGTACTACAATTACTGTAGAAATACTTTTGGGGTTAGGAGCTATTGTAGGACTTATTATATTGAGAAGAAAGAAAAATATCAATTAGACCCTAACATTATAAAAATATAAGTAATATTAAAAAATATCTTCTAAAACAATATTATTAAGTGCGAATATTGTTAGAAGATATTTTTTTTTGGAGTATTATGTAAAAAAATAATCGTTTTTTAGAAAAAAAATCCAGAAAACTATAGACAAAGAGAAGGATATAAGATATAATATAAATATAAAATTAAATGAGGCAAAACTAGGGAAACCTAGTCACGCAAAGCTATAGGGGCTAAAGTTTAAGTAAACTATGCCAGCCAGTTGCCGAAAAGAGTAAAAATTTCTTTTTGTATATACAAAGATACTCTTGGGTATCTTTTTTATTTTGAAATTTATTACTCCCGGCCTAACTCAAAGGAGGGAATAATATGAAAACAAGTAAAAAATTATTAATCGCTATAATATCAATATTCTTAATAAGTTCAGTTCCAGTAAGTGCACATGCAGATAGTGCAACTTTACAAAACAATAAAGAAACACTTAGTCAAATAGTGGTTCTTCCAAGTGGAAATTACGATAAAAATGAAGCTAATGCTATGATAAATAGACTTGCAAATATAGATGGAAAATATCTAAATGTATTAAAACAAGATAACTTAAAAATAAAATTATTAAGTGGAAAATTAACAGATGAAAAAGAATATGCTTATTTAAAAGGTGTAGTTCCTAAGGGATGGGAAAATACTGGTAAAACTTGGGATGATGTTCCTGGTTTAGGTGGAAGTACAGTAGCTCTTAGAATAGGATTTAGTAACAAAGGTAAAGGTCATGATGCAATAAACTTAGAATTACATGAAACAGCACATGCAGTAGACCATCTTGCATTGAATGATATTTCTAAATCAGCACAATTTAAACAAATATTTGCTAAAGAAGGACGTTCTTTAGGAAATGTAAATTATTTAGGTGTATATCCAGAAGAATTCTTTGCTGAAGCATTTGCATATTACTACTTAAATCAAGACACAAATAGTAAATTAAAAGCAGCTTGTCCACAAACTTATAGCTTTTTACAAAACTTAGTAAAATAAAAAATTTATATAAAAACATTAAGGGGCTGTCTCAAAATAGAGATAAGCCTCTTTTTCATTGTTGAAATGATAAAAATATATTTGATTTCATACAAAAAGAGTGCCTCATGAACTAAAAAGTTCATTTTGAGACACAACCTTTTATATTGTGTGTAAAACTAATCAATTTAATCTTATGTATATTTTTTATGTGATGATTTATTGCTGACTTTTATATAATGACTCAATATGTTTATTATGAGCTTGAGTCATTATTGTAGGTATAATAGAAACTATTGAACCAATCACTATCAATAGAATTCCTATAATCATATTAGTAGGAATAAATTCTTTAAGAATTAGTAATGCCAGTATTGGAGATATTACAGGCTTAAAGAAAAATACTAAAGATGTAAGGCTAGTAGATGTAGCTTCCATTGCCATAAAATAAAGTGCATAACCAACACCTGTAA
Organism: Clostridioides sp. ZZV14-6154; assembly: GCF_020657785.1. Classification (NCBI taxonomy): domain Bacteria; kingdom Bacillati; phylum Bacillota; class Clostridia; order Peptostreptococcales; family Peptostreptococcaceae; genus Clostridioides; species Clostridioides sp. ZZV14-6154. The sequence goes on from NZ_JAGWCY010000004.1 coordinate 109,917, forward strand.
CAAATACAAATACGTAAATCATAGTAGGTATGTTGTGTAAGGTATAACCACTAAAAATAGGTATATTTGCAAATACATGGAGCCCATTTTTATTTAACATATTTGATATAAAATTAATCTTAGTAAGTAGAACTAATACAAGCATTTCTAAACTACCTAATATAAAACTGAAACAAGTCACAACTATTCCACCAAATTTTAATGTTTTTCTTTTACCAAAAACAGTGTACATTGAAAAAATAATGGCAGAAGATAGTGTTAAGAATATACCACTAAAAGTTAATCTTGTATGCAGTGGATTTATAATAATTATAATTCCAAGTACTTCTAATATAAGTGAAATTATATTGTGCCTATAGATTTTTTCCTTTAGAATTAAATAAGCTAGAAGCATCACAAATACTGGATTACAACTAAATAAGACAGCAACTACAGATGCTTTTGTGTTTAGTACAGCTAACTGGTACAATGACATACTTACTACAACACACATAAAACCTAAAAAAGCAAAGTATTTTAAATCTGATTTTGTAATAGAAATACTAAGGGATTTTAATCTTTTTATAGCAAAAGGTAGTAAGACTAATCCACCAACAAAAAATCTTGATAAAGTTATTTGTATGGGATTAAAGTCATTAGTAACAGTTTTTAGACTAATTTCCATTGAACTAAAAAATATGGTAGTTAGTATTATATAAACATAACCTTTTTTCAAATCAAACACCTCCTTGTAATTTATATTAGTACTATAAACTACAATATTCAAGTACATTGGTATAAAATGGTATATAAACATAAGATATAAAATTATAAGCTACCTTAATATAGAATATAAAATTCTATACTAAGGTAGCTAATTATTTGTAATTATATTTATTTAATTATTTTAAATTGTACAATTTAGCTAATTTTTCAAATGCTGGTAGGGAACTCTTAACCTTATCATAAGATACACAATATGATACTCTAAAGTGTCCTGGGCAACCAAAAGAAGAGCCTGGAACTAATAGTAAATTAAATTGTTTAGCATCAGCACAGAATTTTTTATCATCTTCAATTGGAGCTTTTGGGAATAAATAGAATGTACCACTAGGTTTAACACAAGAAAATCCCATTTCTATTAAGCTATTATATAAAAGGTCAAAGTTCTTCTTGTAAATATTTACATCAACTTCTGCATCTAAGCTTCTTGCAATAACTCTTTGAAAAAGAGAAGGAGCATTTACAAATCCAAGTATTCTATTTGCAACATTTAATGAAGACATAACATCATCAAAATCATCCATTTCTCCATTAGCCACAATATATCCTATACGTTCACCAGGTAGAGACAATGATTTACTATAAGAGTATCCTATAAATGAATTTTTATAGTATTTTAATATACAAGGAACTTTAGCACCATCATAAATTATTTCTCTATATGGTTCATCAGAAATTAAATATATATTTGTATTAAATTCTTTTTGTTTTGTGTCTAGTAACTCTCCAAGATTTTTTAGCAATTCTTCAGAATAAATAACACCAGTAGGATTGTTTGGAGTGTTTATTATTAGAGCTCTTGTCTTTGGAGTAATAGCATTTTTTAGAGCATCTAAATCTGGTTCAAAAGTTTCTATATTTGTAGGGACTTCTATTAACTTTCCATCATAGTTTTCTGTATAATTTTTATACTCACCAAAATATGGTGCAAAAGCAATAACTTCATCATCAGGATTTAAAAGAGTTTTCAAAATAATATTTAGACCACCAGCAGCACCACAAGTCATAATTAAGTTATCTCTTGTAAGGTTTAATCCATCTTTCTTATTTATGTGCTTGGCAATAGCATCTCTTACATCTTCGTATCCTGAGTTGTTCATATATCCATGAACTAGATTTGGAGATTCTTCATTTAAAATATCGCTTATAACTGCTTTAATAGTTTCTGGAGGCTCAACACTTGGATTTCCTATACTAAAATCAAAAACATTTTCTTCTCCGTACATATCGGATAGTTTTTTTCCCTCTTCAAACATGGCTCTTATAACAGAGCTGTTTGCAACTAAAATTTGCATTTTATTAGATATCATATGTAACACTCCCTTTTATAGATTTATATTGCTTATGTATATATTACCATATTTTTACTGAATTTAGACAATTTTCGAAAAATTTCTTGTTTGAAAATATAAACTTTTATATAAAATATATTTATGTATGATGTATATAAAAAATTACAAATTCTAACTAAACCACAATTATATTTTATGATAATTTTATAAGGGAGTATAAAATTATACAGTTATAAGGCAAAATATTCTTGACTGTATCAAGGATTTAATATAATATAGTTGATATAGTCAAATATATTGCATTAGAATTATAGAGGGGAAATTAAGAATGGATTTTAAAAAGTTACAGCATGAGAGTTTGTCGTATATTATTTGTTATCTTCAAAGGAACTTTAAACTTTATTGTGAAAAATGTCTAAAGCCATATAAGCTTACGAATGGTTTATATTTTTATTTAATTTATATCAACAAGAATAGGAATTGTTCTTTGAATGATGTCTCTACAGAATTCGAGGTGGATAAAGCTCATACTACAAGAACTATATCTAGATTAGAACAAGATGGTTACATAGAAAAGATTCAAAATCCTAATGATAGTAGAGCTTTTCAATTGAGAGTAACAGATAAGGGTGAAGAAGTACTAGGAGATATAAAAAACATATTTTCAAAATGGGATAGTAATATAAAAAAAGAGTTTTTGGATGAAGGATACAAAGACCTAGTAAAAAAATTACATACAGTAAAAGATATAAAGGCAACAGTGGAGGAAGAATAGGATGTATTGCAACTTATTAAAGTCAATTAAAATTGGAAATTTAGAATTAAAAAATAGGGTATCTTTTGCACCTACAAGTATGGGTCTTAATTTGGAAGAACGAATTGACAAGTTTTGTAAAATTGCTAAATCAGGTGTAGCTTTGATTACGATAGGAGATGTATCAGTTAGACCTAGTTTTCATAAAATGGCTCTAAGCTTATCAAATGAAGATGGAATTAGAGAGTACAAAAAAATTGTAGATGCAATACATGATTCAGGGGCGAAAGTTTCAGCACAAATATTTTGTTCAGATTATGACATGAATTTAATCAGAAATACCATGAAATTGGGAATTACTTCACATGATGAAATAAAAAAAATTATGGATGATGGAGTAAAGGATTATGTAACAAATATGCCAAAAGAGGAAATAAAAAATATTATAGAGATGTTTAGAGTAACAACATTAAATGCAAAAAAAGCAGGATTTGATATGATTCAAATTCATGGAGATAGACTTATAGGAAGCTTTTCATCCAGTATATACAATAGTAGAATTGATGAATATGGTGGAAGTTGTGATAATAGAAGTAGATTTGCAAGTGAAATAATTAGTAGTATCCGTAATGATATAAAGGATATTCCAATAGATTATAAGCTTGCAGTTAGACAAGAAAATCCTCATTATGGTAATGCAGGCGTTTTATTTTGTGAAGTGGAGCATTTTGTAAAAAAATTTGAATCACTTGGTGTAAATAGCTTTCATGTAACATTAGCAAATCATTCCAAACTAGAAGACACCATACCAGTCAATAATCATCCTTATTTTAAAGATGAAGGATGCTTTTTGTATTTAGCTGATGAAGTTAAAAAACACACAACCCTTCCAGTTTGTGGTGTTGGTAAGCTATCTAGTCCAGACTTCATAGAAAATGTTATATCAAATAACAGAGTAGATATGGTTGCTATGTCGAGACAACTATTGGCAGACAGTGATTGGTTGCAGAAAGTAAGAGAAGGAAGAGTAGATGATATTAAGAAGTGTTGCTACTGCAATAAAAAATGTGCAGATGCATTGCAGACACATTCTCAATTTGGTTGTATATTAGATTAATAAAATCTTATAGTGATTAAAAATTTAATGGTATTAAGAAATTTTAGATAAATACTTAATATATAGGAGGATATATCATGAAAAGTTTAATTTTATATTCAAGTTTAACTGGAAATACTAAAAAAATTGCTCAATCTATATATGATGCAATTCAAGGCGAAAAAGAAATTAAAAATATCAGTGAAGTAATTGATAATAATGTTGACTATGAAAAATATGATATAATATTCTTAGGATATTGGGTGGACAAAGGAATTTGTGATAAAAATTCAAAACTAGTCTTTGAAAATATTCATAACAAAAAGCTAGCTTTATTTGGAACAATGGGAGCAAGTACAAAGGGAAACTATGGAATTAACATCATGGACAAAGTGAAAGATGTCTTTTCAAAGGATAATGAAATAGTTGGGTCATTTATATGCCAAGGAAAGATTGCAGAAGGTTTAAAGGTTAAATATGAAGAAATGATAAAACTTCATCCTGAAAATGAACATATTCGTGAGCAATTAAAAGGTCATGAAGAGTCTCAAAGTCACCCAGATGAGCAAGAGATATCAGAAGCTGTTAAATTTGCAAAAGATATAATAGCTAAAGCTAGTAATATGTAATAGTTTAAATTAGATAGAAAGGGAGTTTGTAATATGAAAGAGAGTAACGATATTATAATTTCAGTTGGCTCTAAGCAAAGACTGCAAAATACAATTGCAATAAAACTTTGTTTAGAGCCTAATAAATCAAGATAATATTTAGGCTAAATTGTTTTTGTGCAGTCTTTGCTTTTATTTACAATTTAAAATGTAGATGGGAGCAGAGTACTATGAAGTATGAAAAAGCACAAAATATATTGCCAGAAGAGATACTTGAATTAATTCAAGAATATACAGATGGTAGTTATTTATATATACCACGAAAGTCTAAAAATAAAAAAGCTTGGGGAGAAAATAGTGGTTCAAGAAATATCTTGAAAGAAAGAAATAAAGAAATACTTGATAAGTACAATAAAGGTATTTCTGTTAAAGAACTTACAAAGGACTATTATTTAACTGAGCATAGTATAAGACGAATAATAAGAGAAGAAAAAAGTGATTGAAAATAGAATATTAATGTTTTAAAGATAGATTTATATAACAAAAGATTAAGAAGAGACTTTTTAACAAAGTCTCTTTTTTCGTACAAAATTAGTACAGATTTGTTTATGAACTTGAGGTATGATCTATTTAAATGATATGATTTTATTGAGGAATTTCTAAATTTTAAGAAGAGGAATAGAACAATGAGTATTTTAAATGTAAATAATATAAGTTATGGATTTGGAGATAGAACATTATTTAAAGACATATCTTTTAGGCTGTTAAGAGGGGAACATGTAGGTCTTGTTGGAAAAAATGGCGAGGGAAAGTCTACATTTATGAATATAATAACAAGTCAACTGATTCCAGATAGTGGTGATATACAATGGAGTAGCAAAGTAAGAGTTGGATATATGGATCAACATACTAAACTAGAAAAAGGTAATACAATAAAAGATATTTTAAGAGAATCTTTTAAGGAACTTTTTGATATGGAAAGTGAAATGAATAGTATATACAGTAAAATGGGAGAAATGAATGAACATGAGATAAATAAGTCTCTTGAAAAAGTTGCAAATATACAAGACTTTTTAAATAACAATGAATTTTACAATATTGATTCAAAGATAGATTCAATTGCCTTAGGTCTTGGGTTTAGACATATTGGGCTTGATAGAGATGTTTCAGAATTGAGCGGAGGTCAAAGGACAAAGGTATTATTAGGTAAACTATTGTTAGATGAACCAGATATATTGCTTTTAGATGAACCTACAAACTATTTGGATGAAGAACATATAGAATGGTTAAGAAAATATCTTCAAAATTATGAAAATGCATTCATATTGATATCACATGATTTGGAGTTTTTGAATAGTGTTGTGAATGTGGTGTGTCATCTTGAAAATATGACATTGACAAGATATATTGGTAATTATGAAAAATTTCAACAGATGTATGAAGAAAACAAGAGAAATTTAAGAATAGCTCAAGAAAAACAGATTAGAGAAATATCAAAGTTAGAAGAATATATTGCAAAAAATAAAGTTAGAGCATCAACCAGTAAGATGGCAAAATCAAGACAGAAAAAATTAGATAAAATAGAAAGAATAAGTATATCAACGGAAAAAGTAAGGCCTCACTTTGACTTTAAAATATCCAAAAAATCTGGGAAGATGATATTTGAAGCTAAGAACTTAGTTATAGGATATGAAACAGCACTAAGTAAACCTATAAATTTAATTATGGAAAGAGGAGAAAAGATAGCTTTAATAGGTGCAAATGGTATAGGAAAATCAACCTTATTAAAAAGCTTGATTGGAATAAATAAACCAATAAGTGGAAGTATTGAAGTAGGAGAAGAACAAAATGTTGGATATTTTGAACAGGAAGTTAAAGAAATAAGTGATAAAAAACTTATTGATGAGGTGTGGTATGAATTTCCAACATACACAAGATATGAAATAAGAAAAATGCTATCAAGATGTGGGTTGACTAATCAACATATAGAAAGCAAGCTTTCTATATTAAGTGGTGGAGAACAAGCTAAAGTAAGGTTATGTAAACTTATAAATAATCCTAGTAATATATTAATACTAGATGAGCCAACAAACCACTTAGATTCTGAAGCAAAGGAAGAACTAAAAAAAGCTTTAATATCATATGAAGGCAGTATAATTTTAGTATGCCATGAGCCAGAATTTTATAATGATATAGTTAATAAAATTTGGGATTGTGAGAAGTGGGCAATTAATTATTTAATATGATAGAAAATCTTATATCACCTGTTATATCTTTTATCAATTTTACCATAAGACCGGCTAATTTGACCTTTGGACTGAGAAAGATATGAAAAGACTAGATTAATAGAAAGGCATGGCATTTATTTGCGATGCCTTTTTTAATAGAATCAAAAAAATGATAAAAATACTTGACTGTAAACCATGTTTATACTGTATTTTATATAATAATCAAGCAGTTTTAGATGCACACAAGGAGGCGATTGTTACAAAGTGTGGTATTATTGATAATGGAATATTGGCGAATCAAATAATGAAATAAAACATTAAAGAAGACTTAGAGTAATAAAAAAGAAAGATATTAGGTAATTCAATAAATCGAAAGGTGCTGTTTAAAAATGACAATTAAGGAAGTTGAAGAAAAAACTGGACTCTGTAAGTTTCTTATATATATGGGGAGGAAATGTTACATGGGGAATTATTACCATTGCTTGTTTGCTAATTGCAATCATAGCATTTCCAAAACTGCCAGCTCAAATTCCTGTGCAATGGAATAATGGTGTAGTCAATAGTGTAAATAAAAAATTTATTTATGCTTATCCAATTATTTGTGTTGTGTTCAGATTTATTTTACGCTCATTTATATGTAGATGGTTACAAATACGAGCTTTCTATAGTTACACTATTGCAGATTATTTGACGAACTTTTTATGTTTTGTAGCTTTATCCGTAGAAGTATTCTCAATATTTTTTGTCTACAATATTGTCAAGAACGTTACAGTTATTTTTTTTATAGATACCTGTGTATTTATTATTTTATTACTAATAGGATGGAATAAAATATACCAAAAAAACAAGCAACTCTCAAAAAATGAGTAAGGAATGAACTTGCTTTCTATAAAGAGTTTGAGGTACGTTCAAGATACATTTTTCATGCTGCTGAAGTAAGGTAAAAGCAAAAGCTTACTTTAGCATCATTGGTTTAAATTCTGATAGCGGAATAAAAAAGAATGCCAGAATTGATAAAAACATAGTGTTTATGAGGATTCTGGCATTTTGCATATTCAGATTCAAAAACTTTGCTTATTGAGAATTAGTGGAAAAATGTTATTTTTATTAAAAAAGCTACTAATTTAGACTTCAATCTCTAGATATTATCTAAAAAAGATAAGAAATCAACTTTGTATATTTTCTTTGGTCTACCTCTTTGATTATCCAGCTTTGTGTTTACAATAGTTGCGATACCAGCCTTATATAAGATACTTAAGATTCTATTTGCACTCCTAAGAGTTATATTCATATAGTCTGATAATATTTCCGCTGATACATTATTTGAATTTCTATCATTAATCATACTCATAATTTTAGATACATTTACATTAGATAAAGGAATGAAAGAAGCAACTTTATTGGCTATTGAACTTTCTTCAAGGTCATTAGAATTTTTATTTGAATATAAAGGTCCTATTATATTATTAGTGTCATTTACTATAAATGTGCAATTTCCACCTAGAGAAGCTGATTTACTATTTGCCTGACGAGCGTTCTGTTCTGCATGAATATTTGTGTTGCCAATTCCCCAACCAATATTTAAGCTATACTTAATTTCTTTTAAGTCTTCTGAAATAAAAAATTCTGTATAGTCCTTAGTCATATTATTTAGCATTTCTTTAGTAGTATGTATTTCTATTTTCATGTCATTTTTTTTGACTTGAACTCCATAGAATCCATTTGTTGATAAAGAATTTAAGATAGTGTTGTATATTTGATTTTGTATCTCATCATTTTTAAATATTAGGTCATCATTTATATACTCTGAGCTATTTATTGTAATTATACAAGTTGCAGATTTATTTTTATCCAAATTTTTCAATGTTATTTCGTTTATCACAGATTTAAATGTGTTTAAGATTGATTCTGTAGAGGGAACCATGTAAATGCAATTATATCCCAATCTATTTAATTCGCAGCTTATGACATAGTTTCGAGTAAAGGAAATGTTAATTTTATTGTTTTTTAATAAGTCAAGGTGTATCTCTAATAATTTGTCATTTAATTTTTTAAAATCATATACAGGCTGTGGAATATTGAAATCTTTGATTGTATATGGGCAATTATTAGAATCCATCAAGGAATATATATCATAATAATTGTTATCTTCTCTTAAAAAATCCATAAATGATTTTGTAAAATCAATGTCTTTTTGACTGTTTAAAAGTTTAAATAAGTATTTGTAAAAGTCTCTTTCATCAAGTTTTAAGAAGTTTATAGGTACTTTTATATTCTCTATTTTTAGTGTCAATTCACTATATGGTATTATACCACTACAAACAAAGGCATCAAAATTATCTACTTGTTCATTGTATATTCTTAGTAAATCATTAAAATAATTTTTACCTTTAAGTTCAATAAATGTAACTTCACAAACATCTTTTAATTCTTCAAGTACATGTTTAAAATTATCTGACAGAAAATAAGATGCTGTTAAAAAACCAATCTTATATTTCATAAAGCCTCCATTAAAATTTATAAAGTCTTGTAACTAATTACCGATTTATATCCTCATTTTATAATAGTAGATAAAAAGAGTCAATTTATTTTTACCGTCTAAAAATAAATGCAAGAAAAATCAGAAAATATAGAAAATACTGAAAAAATGTTGACTGACGGAAAAAAATATGTTATTTTGTAATTAAGGACTAGTCTTTTAAAAATTCTAAAAATGTGAACCTTATTTTTAAGACAAAATTATATTTTTTATAAAATAAAGGAGGATATTATGAGCACATATTTAAATGATATTTCTAAATTTGTTGATGAAAATAGAGAAGAAATAATTTCTTTATGGAAAGATATTGTTAATACTGAGAGTTATACAAATTGCAAAGAAAGTGTAAATATATTAGCTGAAAAATTAAAGACTGAATTTGAAAAAGAAGGTTTAGATTGTAATTTAATAGATGTTGGAAACAATGGTAATACATTAGTAGGTACACTTGGTTCTAATAGAAATGGAAAACCAATAATTTTTTCAGGTCATATGGATACTGTCTTTGAAATAGGTACATTTGGAGAAAATCCATTTAAGATAGAAGATGGAAAAGCTTATGGACCAGGTGTTTTGGATATGAAAGGTGGAATAGTAATTTCTTTATATGTAATCAAGGCTTTAAATAAAATAGGATATAATGAAAGACCAATAAAAATAGTATTTTCAGGAGATGAGGAGACAGGGCATAGGGATTCAGCAGGTGGAGAAATTATGCTAAAAGAAGGACAAGGTGGTCTTTGTGCATTCAATATGGAAACTGGATTAGTAGATAATAGCTTATGTGTAGGTAGAAAAGGAAGAATTGGATGTAATGTACATGTAAAAGGCGTAGAAACACATGCAGGAAATGACTTTGAAGGTGGAAGAAATGCAATAGAAGAAATGGCTAATAAAATATTAAAAATACAAAGATTAACAAATCTTGAACTTGGAACTACAGTTACTGTAAGTGTTATTAAAGGTGGAAGAGTACCAAATTCTATTCCACAAGATTGTAATATAGAAATAGATATTAGATTTGAAAAAGTTGAAGAAGCAGAAAATGTTAAAAAAAGAATTGAAGAAATCTGTAAAGAAACTTATATAGAGGGTACTTCTACAGAAGTTAAGATTGTCAATGAAATGATGGCATTTGAAACTACAGAAGATGTTATGAAATTTTATGAGTTTGTAAATACAGTGTCAAAAGAAAATGGCTTTGGAGAAATAAATGCTAAAAAACTTGGAGGAAGTTCAGATGCCAGTTATTTAACTATTGGAAAAGTTCCTACAATATGTTCATTTGGTGTAAAGGGAGAATGGAATCATACATCGAGAGAATATGCATTAGTTGATTCTATGTTTGAAAGGGTAAAATTAATTTCTGAAGTTATTTTAAATTTGGATAAATTTGAAATATAAAAGGAGGATTTAATATGGACACAACGGATAGAGAGAATAAAGTAACATGGAAAGGGTATGTGTCTTTATTTATATTGATAATACTATTTTCTGGAATTTTTCAGAATGGACAAGGATTTCTAAAAGCATTAGATTTTGCTAACTTAACTGGTTCATTTGGTACTATCTCAGACGGTATAAACTTTATGGGAAAAGGTGGTACTGGTGCAAAAGATGGATTTTTATTTGCACTTACTCTAATACCAACTGTATGTTTTGCTGTAGGACTTATTGATGTGGTGGAATCTATGGGAGGAATGCAAGCTGCATCAAAGATATTTAATCCATTACTTAAACCATTACTTGGCATACCTGGAGTAGCTGGTATAGCGTTTGTATCTTCATTTACTAGTTCAGATGTAGCTTCAATAATGACAAAAGGATTATATGAAAGTGGAGAAATAACAGATGATGAAAGAACTATATTTGTAGCTTATCAATATGCTGGTTCAGCAGTTATATTAAATACAATAAATACTCAAGCTCCACTTTTACCAATAGCATTATTGGCAATAGGTCCGATAATACTTATAGAGATATTCTGTAAGATGCTTGGAGCTAATTTAGTTAGATTAATTATAAAAATGAAAAATAAAAAGAAGAAGGAGGTTGCGTAGTATGAGTCAACAAACTTCTGGAAATACAATTGCAAATAATAAAGTTAAGAAAACTATTGTTGAAACTTTTATGGGAGGAGCAAAAAAAGGTTTTTACATAGGAGTTGAACAAATATTACCAGCCATGGTAATGGGATATGTAATAGTACAGTTTCTACAATTAACTGGCTTGGTTGATATTTTAGGAAGTATTTTTGGTCCAGTAATGGGTATTTTTGGATTACCTGGGGAATCAGTTGTAGTCTTGATAGCAGCTTTCTTTGCTAAGGCAGCAGGAGCAGCAACAGCTGCAAACTTATTTGCACAAGGTCTAATTACTGCACCACAAGCAACTATATTAATTATGCCATGTATGCTAATGGGTACTCTAGTTGGTCATTATGCGAGAATAGTACTTGTAGCAAATGCTAGTACTAAGTATAGAATGTTGTTGTTGGCAGTTCCTATATTTGATGCAGTAGTGGGAATGTTGATAGTAAGAGTTTTACTTACTGTTATGGGACTAATGTAAAAAAAATAAAATTATGACTTAATTATAAAGTGTGTATAAGAATTAATATATACAAGAATTGATGTACAGCAATTAATATATAGTAATTAATATGTATATTAATTAAAAAAGAAGTTTACTAAAAATTTATTTTGGTAAACTTCTTTTAAATTTATATTTCTAGAATTTATATTTTTCTTTTTACAACATTAACATTAATTTTAGACTAAATATACTTTCATGCTAATATCAAAATAAATGTATTTTTAAAGTACAATATGTTTTGAATTTTCGCGTATATCTACTTCAATGACTTTTTCTATTGTATCTCCTCTAAAGCCTAGTAAATTACTAGTTAAGTTTGCAGTAGAACAAGAGTGATTAGGTATAATTCTTATTCTATCACCTATTTTTATATCAGTTTCTCCATTTACTTTAATTTTACCAACTTCTTCTGAAAGTGAATCAATAGTAAGTTCTGGATGCTCACAAACTCTACCATATCCAACAATACTACTATTTCCATGTGCACCCTTATCTAATCCAAGACATTTACTTCCGCAATCAACTAAATAATATCCATTACTATTTTTTGAGATTACAGTACATACAACAGTAAGAGCACACATCTTTTCAGTAGCACATCCTAGACCTATTTGTATAGCATCATAATATACATAGTTTCCAGGTCTTACAGCAGTGATAGTTTTAGAAGCAGCCTCAGTTTCAACTGTTGGAGTGCTTCCAGAAGCTACAATATCTATATTAAAGCCATTATCAGTTAATAATTTAGATGCTTTCTCCATAGTAGAATCTTCTTGAATACAAACATCTGGCACACCTTCTGGAGAACTACAACCGTATACTTGACCTGGATGTGAGCTTATTCCAACAATATTTATACTTTCTAGTTTTGAAATTTCAGTAGCAAGTTCGACTACTTTTTCTGGTTCAACACCAAAACGGTGTAATCCGCAATCTACAATAAGAAGTAGTTTACATTCAATTTTAGCTAGAGAAAAAGCCCTACTGTAAGCTTTTGCACATTCTATATTATCTGTAGCACATATTAAATTTATTTTTGAAGCCATAGTTACTACCCTGTTTATATTTGCATCTCCCATGTAAGGGTAAGCCAACATAATATCTTTAAAGCCAGCATTTATCAAAGCTTCAGCTTCATCAAGAGTTCCAACAAGAAATCCAGCAGCACCTGCATCTTTTTGAAGTTTTGCAATATATGTGCTTTTATGCGTTTTAAGCATAGGCCAAAGCTGTTTGTTGTTCTTTGTACAAATTTGTTGTATTGTATTTATATTTTCTTCTAACTGGTCTAAATCTAGTAAAAAGCTTGGTGTAGCAATTTCTGAAATTTTCATGTTGTTTACCACCTTTCAATAAAAGTAAAATCAATCATAGGTCTTGATTTTATGATATTAATAAAATATTATGATAAGATTAGTTCTATAATATAAATATCTTCTAATTATATTATAGAACTAGTATGAATTTAGAGCAATATTTATTTAGATTAATTAGAATTTTCAATATATTTATTAGCTGTAAAATTATGTGATTATTAAACTGTATATATAATAATGTTTTACTTTGTGGTTTTACTTAAAACTGTTTGAGTTTTATTTAATAGGGTATTTTAAGTGAGTGAAAATTTTGTTTTAGCATAAAAAACTTATATTATAAATTTTGGAGGTAATAAATATGAGAAAAGTAGTACTTTATATTGCAATGAGTTTAGATGGTTATATAGCAGAAGAAGATGGTAGTGTAGCTTTTTTAGATGAAGTAGCTTCAGATTCTCAACAAGAAGACTATAATACTTTTTACGATACAATTGGTACAGTTATTATGGGAAATTCAACATATACACAAATAATAAATGAACTAAGCCCAAATGAATGGTTTTATGAAGGGAAAGAATGTTATGTGTATTCAAAGACTACTAGTGGAGTTACTGAAAATGTAAAGTATACAAATTTGGAACCTAAAAAACTAATTGAACAAATTAGAGCAGAGAAAGAAGGAAAAGATATCTGGATAATTGGAGGAAGTGAAATAGTAGAATTATTTATAAAAGATAATCTAATTGATGATTATTTTGTATATGTATTGCCAACAATATTAGGTAGAGGAATTCCATTATTTAAAACTGGAATACAGAGAACAAATTTAAATCTTAAAAAAGTTAGTAATTTAGAACAACTTGTAAAATTAGAATATAGTAAAAAACAAGTATAAAGTATGTGCTGGCTTGTTATCATTTTATAAAATAAAGTATTTAAAAACTTAAATTATATATGAATTGACATTACTTGTCAAATATGGTAACATATAAGCGACTTATCGGAGGGTGTATTAGAAAGAATATGCTGGAGAAGAGAGTGCACTAACTCTTTTCTCCTTTTTTTATAAAAGCAAGTATTCATAAGCTTGGTATTATTACATAATAATTACACTGTCTCAAAAATTTAGAAAGGAGTAGAATATGAAATTAATTTTAAATTATTTAAAAAATTATAAGTTATTAATAGGATTAAATATACTGGCTATATTTAGTTTTGCATTAGTTGAATTAGGTATACCAACAATAATAGCTAAAATAATTGATAATGGTATTGCAAATCAAAACACAACTTACATAAAACAAATGGGAATAGTAATAGTTGTTATTTCTATTATAGGAGTTGTAGGTAGTGTATTATTGGGTTATTGTTCTGCAAAAATATCAACAGGAGTAACTAGAGATATAAGAAATGATATATTTAAAAAATCTCAAGAGTTTTCACACACTGAATACAATAAATTTGGGATTTCTTCAATGATTACAAGAACTACAAATGATGCATTTCAAATTCAACAATTTGTAAATATACTTCTTAGAACAGCTTTATTAACTCCAGTCATGTTTATTATAAGTATAATCATGACAATTAGAACAAGTGTAGAGCTTTCCTTGGTATTAGCTATATCAGTGCCTTTTATAATTATTGGAGTAGCAATAATAGCAAAAGTTTCTCAATCAATATCATCCAAACAACAAAAAGGACTGGATAAACTAAACCTTATATCAAGAGAAAATTTAACTGGAATAAGGGTAATCAGAGCATTTGGGAATGATGACTATGAGACAAAAAGATTTGAAGAAACAAATACATATTATGCTAATGTTTCTAAAAAATTGTTTAAACTTATGTCAATTACTCAACCCGCATTCTTTTTACTATTAAATATAGCTGTTTTAGCTGTGTTTTGGATTTCCAGTGAGAAAATAAATATTGGAGAAATTCAAGTTGGACAATTAGTTGCATTTTTGGAATATCTTTTCCATGCTATGTTTTCAATTATGCTTTTTTCAATGGTATTTATCATGTATCCAAGAGCAGAAGTTTCAGCAAATAGAATAAAAGAAATTTTAGAAGAAGAGCCACTTATAAAAAATCCTAAAAATGGAGTAAAAGATACTGAAAATAAAGGACTTATAGAATTTGACAATGTAACATTTACTTATCCAGATGGAGAGGCCTCTGTGCTTAAAGATATTTCGTTTACTGCAAAGACAGGTGAAACAGTTGCCTTTATAGGTAGTACTGGTAGTGGAAAGAGTACTCTAATTAACTTGATACCTAGATTTTATGATGTAACAGAAGGTAGCATTAAGATAAATGGAGTAGATATAAGGGAATATGACTTAAAGGCTTTAAGAAAAAAAATAGGATTTATACCTCAGAAAGCATTGCTTTTTACTGGTAGTATAGCAAATAATATTAGATTTGGTAAAAATAAAGCAGGAACATCAGAATTAGAACATTCAGCCAAAGTTGCACAGGCATATGAGTTTATATCAAAAAAACCTAGAAAATTTGATGAATTAATTAGTGAAGGTGGATCTAATGTATCTGGAGGTCAAAAGCAAAGACTTTCTATTGCCAGAGCTATTATAAGAAAGCCTGAAATATATATATTTGATGATAGCTTTTCTGCGTTAGATTTTAAGACTGATGCAATACTTCGTTCTAAGCTAAAAAAAGAAACAAAAAATGCAATTGTATTGATTGTTGCACAGAGAATTAGCTCAATTATTGATGCTGATAAAATTATAGTACTAAATGAAGGAAAAGTTGTTGGAATGGGAACTCATAAAGAATTATTGAAAAATTGTGAAATATACTATGAAATTGCAACATCTCAGTTGAAAAAGGAGGAATTGGAATAATGAAAAAGTCTAAAGGTTTTAAAAAAACAATTGGTAGACTTCTTCCATTTGTAAAGCAATATAAATTTTCATTTATTATAGCTATTATATGTATAATTTTAGCAGCTACTATGAATGCAATTGCTCCTAAAACAGAGGGATTAATAATAACACAATTAACTAAAGATGTAATTCGTATAGCAAAAGGAATACCAGGAGCATCTGTGAATTTTAACTATGTAGTAAAAATTTTGGCACTCTTAGCATGTATATATGTTGCTAATGCAATTTTTACGTATGCTTCAAGTTTTTTACTTACAAATGCTATTCAAAATACAATGAGAGACTTAAGAAATGAAGTAGAAAATAAGATAAGAAAATTGCCTATTAGTTACTTTGACAGCAATAGTTTTGGAGATGTACTAAGCCGTATATCAAATGATGTAGATACAATATCAAATGCTTTACAGCAGAGCTTTATGCAAATTATCAACTCAATTTTAGTAATAATTTTGGCAATTTCCATGATGTTTACAATTAATGTATATATGGCATTTATAGCTCTTTTTATAATTCCAATTAGTTATTTTGTATCTAAGTTCATAGTAAAAAAATCACAAAATAGATTTTCATTACAACAAAATGCTCTTGGAAAATTAAATGGAAAAGTACAAGAGATGTATACTGGATTTAATGAAATAAAATTATATGGAAAAGAAGAAGACTCTATAGAAGAATTTAAAAAAGTAAATCAAGAACTTTGTGAAAATGGATTTAAGGCACAGTTTATATCAAGTATGATGAATCCAATGGTTTCATTAGTAACTTATTTTGGAATTGCAGCAGTAGCAGTAGTTGGCTCTATATATGCAGTGAGTGGAGGGATAACAGTTGGAAATTTACAAGCATTTGTACGTTACATATGGCAAATAAATCAGCCTCTTTCACAGATGACACAATTATCAACTGTAATACAATCTTCTTTTGCAGCAATAGAGCGTGTATTTGAAATTTTGGATGAAGAAGAGGAAATTCCTGATGTTGAAAATCCAATTAAGATAGAAAATGTACAAGGAAATGTCACATTTGAACATGTAAATTTTGGCTATGGAGAAAGTGAAACTTTAATAGAAGATTTAAATGTAGAAATAAAAAGTGGTCAAATGGTAGCTATTGTTGGCCCTACTGGAGCAGGTAAAACAACATTAATAAACTTATTGATGAGATTTTATGATGTAAAGGGAGGAGCTATTAAAGTTGATGGAGTAGATATTAGAGATATGAGACGTGAAGATTTACGTTCAATGTTTGGGATGGTACTTCAAGATACATGGCTATTTAATGGTACTATTTTTGAAAATATAGAATATGGTAGATTTGGAGCTACTAAGGAAGAAATTATACAAGCAGCAAAAGTAGCAAATGTACATCACTTTATAACTACACTTCCAGATGGATATAATATGTTTTTAAATGAAGAAGCATCTAATATATCGCTTGGAGAAAAACAACTTTTAACTATAGCTAGAGCCTTTATATCAGACCCTTCGATATTGATATTAGATGAGGCTACTAGTTCTGTTGATACTAGGTTAGAATTGATGCTTCAAAAGGCAATGAGAAATCTTATGAATGGTAGAACTAGTTTTGTTATAGCACATAGACTTTCTACAATTCGTAATGCTGACTTGATTTTGGTTATGAATAATGGAAGTATTATAGAGCAAGGTAATCACGATGAATTAATGGAAAAAGGCGGATTTTATGAGAAGCTTTATAATAGCCAATTTGCAGATACAGAATCTGAATAAAAAAATATGTGTTTATATAATAGCTATAACTTAAATTACTAATGTTATAATTAAAAAGAGTATCAGCAAAGTTATTTTTTTATAAACTTACTGATACTCTTTAGCTTTAAGCTTAAAATATTTATATTTGACAACTAATCTTGTTATATCTGATAACTAGAATTGCAGTATTTTTCTTTTTTACCTTTTTGTTCTCTGACATATAATAACTCACTTAACTTATTGATGTAATAACAATCGTCACTTATGCGAATTAAACTAGTTAGATAATATCCGTCTTTACTTCGAGGAATTTTTTTGTTTATAGCTAAGTCAATAGCTGTTTTTGCTGCTTCAAAATGTTTTAAATGTGTATGACCTTCTTCAAAATTCTTTCTAGTATTATAAACTACATAACCGTTTTTAACTTGAAAAACTATAAATTCTTTTTTTTCATATATTTTATTAAACATTTAATCAGCCTTTCTCAAGATAGTTTTATAGTATAACAATAGAAGCTTCTAAAAAGTTTTATAAAGAGCATAAATATTATGTAAATTATAAGCCTAAAGACTATAATTTTATAAAGATAAATTTTTTATTACTTATATAATAATTCATAGAAGTTAAAAGTAAATTATCTTTAAGTTAAACAAAAGTAAAATAAAAGACTAGTTATAATATTTATATGAAAAAGTACAAAATATAGTATAAAAATATAGAAAAATTAAATTATTTACTTGCAGTTTCTGGTTCCATAAGTATATTTACCTTGAGATATATTATCATCATGAAAATATATTCTCTCACAAATTTTATCTCCCCATAGAATATTTTTTGTTATTTTATGTGATGTATCCCCTGTAAATACTTCAGCAACAGTGGTATCAGTAACATCACAATAAAGGGATGCAAATTCCTTAAACCAAGGATTTTCTTCAAAGCGTGAAAGCCAGGAAGCTCCATAAGGACAGTGTAACTCTTCAAATTCAGGAACCCAACCTAAAAATGGGACATCAGTTATACTAGCAATATTGTCAGCAATCAATTCATCTCCATTTTCATTGGCTCTTTCTCTCATAGCAATAGCTCTTTCTTCTGATCTTTCAAACAAAACTTTTTTCAATATTTCAGTAGTTTTTTCATTTCCAAATTCCTCAACTAATACTTTGGTAAAATAAAAATATAAATCACCAAAGTGTTTACAGGCCATACGAACTTCTTCAATAGCATAATCCTTGTCGATAGTTTCATTAGTTACAGTATCTTTGTTCAAAAAAATCACTCCTTAAAATAATAATAGTTACACTATAATTATAGAGTATTTTTTATAAATAAGAAATTGATTTAAGATAAATAAAATTTTAGTAAATATAAATAGATTATTAAAATAGTTTATTATTACAAAAATCTTCTAAATTGATGTATTTAGGAGTTTCCATATGAATAAGTGTTGTTTTATAAATATCTTCAGTACATCCGTTAGATATATTATTAAAAATATCTGTATGTTCTTTTAATGTTGTTTCTAGTCTTCCCTCATGTGATAGTGAATCAAGAGCTAATTTTTTTATTCTGTACATATAGCTGTTGAACATCTTATCAAATTCAGTATTTTGAGCATATGAGACGATTGTTGTGTGAAATAGAGTATCGTATTCTGCAAATGTATTTAAATTCTTATCACTTGATACAATGTCTTTTTGTTTATCTAAAAGATACTTTAATTTATCTATAGTTTCAATTGCTCTAGGCTCTTTGTATTGACTTGTAATTAAAAAAGTGCAAAACCCTTCTATTGCGGAGCGTATTTGAAATATCTCTACAATTTCATTAGCTGTGATTTGATGAATTTTAAAACCCTTACTTGGAATTATATCTATAAAACCATCTTGACTGAGTCTTTGAAGAGCATCTCTTATAGGCGTTCTTGAGATACCTATTTCACTCGCAAGCTTTGTTTCAGAATATATTTCATTTTCTATTATTTCACCAGATAGTATTAATTCTTTTAAATAGTCATATGCTTGTTCTTGTAATCTTTTAAATGTAGCCATATTTTATACCCCCTAAACAATGTGAAAATACAAAAACTTATATAATGTTAAGAATACAACATAGTAAAATTAAGGTCAATCCTTTGAAATTTAAATTATATATTGGGCGATATAAATAAAGGTTTAGTTGAATGATACTTAATTATTGATAAAAATAATTAATATAAACTATGATTAAATATAATATGGAAATAGTGTGGATTATTTAACATAAGTAGTGTGTATTAAATATAGTGATAGGAGGGGAATTCTATTATATAAGGCTAAAAGGCATGTTTTATTGTTAAAATAAATACTTTTATATTTTATATTGACCGGTATACTGGTGTGTAGTATACTTTAAATCATAAAAAACGTTTTCAAAAATGTGAAAATATGGAGGGATATATAATGAAGTTAGGATTTATTGGATTAGGAATAATGGGAAAACCAATGGCTAAGAATTTAATAAAAGATGGATGCAATCTTTTAGTATATGATATTAATAAATCTGCTATAGATGAGCTTGTATCATATGGCGCAAAATATGCAAGTCTTTCAGAAATAGGTGAAGAGTGTGAAATTGTATTTACAATACTTCCAAATGGAGCCATTGTTCAAGATATATTATTTGGAGCTGATGGTTTAACAAATACTTTAAAAGAGGGCAGTATAATTGTAGATATGAGTTCAGTTACTCCCACAGAATCTATGTCATGTGCAGAAAAATTAAAGCAAATGAACTTAGAATTTATAGATTCACCAGTAAGTGGAGGTGAACCAAAAGCAATTGATGGAACACTTGCTTTTATGGCTGGTGGTAAAGAAGAAGTATATAAAAAAGTAGAGCCATTTTTTAATATAATGGGAAGTTCATCTATTTTAATTGGAGACAATGGCAGTGGAAGTGTTACAAAACTTACAAATCAAGTAATAGTTAATCTTACAATAGCAGCAGTATCTGAAGCATTTGTACTTGCAGCCAAAGCAGGAGCAGACCCAGAAAAAGTGTACAAGGCAATAAGAGGAGGTCTAGCTGGCAGTACAATATTGGATGCAAAAATACCAATGATTATGAATCGTGATTTTAAACCAGGTGGAAAAATATCTATCAATCTAAAAGATATAAAAAATGTAATGCAGACAGCACACAATTTGGATGTGCCACTACCTATGACAAGTCAGCTATTAGAAATTATGCAAACATTAAAAGTACATGGACATTTAGAAGATGACCATGGTGGAATAGCTCAATATTTTGAAAAATTAGCAGGTGTTGAAATAAAAAAACACAATAATTAATGGCAAATATATTGATGGGATAGTAGGTATGTATTATTAAAATTAGATTTAGATTATATTATACAAAGACAATAGAGTTACGGTATCATAATAAAAGAAAAAATAAGGTTAAGAGATAATAAAGTAAATTATAAAGGGGAAAAGATTATGATTACAGGATATGGACTTTTGATAGCATTTATTATATCTATAGGAATTTTGCTTGTGTCGATTATTAAGTTTAAAGTAAATCCATTTTTGGCTTTGCTTATAACATCTATAATTACAGGATTTATGGTTAAGATGCCTATAAATGAAATTTCAACTACAATATCAACTGGATTTGGAAGTACATTAGGTAGTATTGGTATTGTAATTGGGCTTGGAATAATATTTGGAAATATACTTTCAGAATCAAGAGCAACAGAATCTATTGCAAAGGGATTGCTGGCTAGAACTGGAGAAAAAAATAGTGCATTAGCTATAACTACAGCAGGATTTTTAATTTCAATTCCAGTGTTTATGGATGCAGCATTTGTTATAATGATGCCTATAATTAAATATGTTTCAAGAGTAACCAAGAAATCTCTTATGGTTTTTGTGTGTGCATTAGGAGTTGGTACAATAGTAGGTCATGCACTTGTAATACCAACACCAGGGCCTTTAGCTGTTGCAGCAAATGTAAATGCAAATGTAGGCAGTTTTATACTTTATTCCATAATTGTTGCATTTCCAGCAGCTCTTGCAGGAGGATGGATTTATGGAAAACGTTTTGAAAAGTATCCAGCTTATGCAATTGACGAAAATAATAAAGAAAAAAATTTAGAACAAGGAAAAGAGAGTATTGAACTTGAAAATGATAACTCTGATAAAGTGCCAGGTTTTGGAGTTTCTATGTTTTCTTTATTATTTCCAATACTTCTTATACTTGTATCAAACGTATTTAGTATGTTTTTAGAAAAAGGTTCTAAAATGAGTGGAATACTTGCATTTATAGGGGATAAGAATATAGCAATATTGCTTGGAATATTGGTAGCAATAGTATTTTTGAAGAAGTACATAAGTAAGCCTATGGGAGATGTTGTTATTGAAGCTGCTGATTCAGCAGGATTGATATTATTAATAACAGGCTCAGGAGGAGCATTTGGTAGTGTTATAAATGCTAGTGGAATAGGAAACTTCTTAGTTGACACTATGTCTGGACTTAGTATATCAGTTGTGGTACTTGGATTCTTATTAAGTGCATTGCTTAGAATTTCTCAGGGTTCTGCTACTGTAGCACTAGTGACTACATCATCAATTTTAGGACCTACCATTTTAGCAACTGGTATGTCACCAGTTTTAGTAGGGCTTGCTATATGTGCTGGTGGTGTTGGTTTCTCTCTTCCAAACGATTCTGGATTCTGGGTACTTTCAAGATTTAGTGGCTTGTCAGTTAAGGATACTTTAAATTCATGGACAATAGGAGGTACAATTGCTGGTGTTACAGCATTTATAATGGTTTTATTACTTAGTGTTATAAACGGTATTGTACCACTTCCAGGTTTATAAAAAATATAAATACTAAACATAAGCATACTATAATAAATTACATAAAGGGGGATTTTTAGTGAGAGAAGTCAATTCAATTAACATAGATATACTTGATACTTTTAAGACCGTAGATGAAGATAAATTAAATAAATTACTTGTAAATGAACTTAAAAATTTAAATAGAAAGATTATTGTATTAGATGATGACCCAACTGGAGTACAAACAGTTCATGATGTTTCTGTATATACTGATTGGGATAAGAGTAGCATAGAACAAGGCTTTGATGAAGAAAATAGTATGTTTTTTATACTTACTAACTCAAGGGGATTTACAGTTGCTCAAACAACAGAAGTGCATAAGGAAATTTCAAAAAATATTGTGGATATTTCTCAAAAAGTTAATCAAGATTTTATTATTATAAGCCGAAGTGATTCAACAATGAGGGGACATTATCCTCTTGAAACTAATTTGTTGAAAAATGAGGTGGAAAAATTATCAGGGAAACTATTTGATGGTGAAATAATAATGCCATTTTTCAAAGAAGGTGGAAGATTTACCATAGACAATGTACATTATGTAAAAGAAGGAGAGATGCTTGTACCAGGGGGAATGACTGAATTTGCAAAAGATAAATCCTTTGGCTATAAATCTTCCGATATAGGAGAATGGTGTGAAGAAAAAACAAATGGAGAATATAAATCTAGTGATATGATATACGTTTCATTAGAGGAACTTAGAAGTCTAAATATTGATAGTATAACAGAAAAGCTTAAAATGGCTAAGAACTTCAACAAAATCATTGTAAATGCAATAGATTATGTAGATGTAAAGGTATTTACAATTGCGTTTATACGTGCAGTAAATAGTGGTAAAGAATTTATATTTAGAAGCGCTGCTGCTATAACAAAGGTACTTGGTGGGGTAAGTGATAAGGAATTACTTACTAAAGAGGAATTAGTATTAAAAGATAATACTAATGGAGGTATTATACTTGTTGGTTCACATGTAAATAAAACTACTCAGCAACTAGAAGAACTTAAAAATTGTAAGCATCCTATAGAATTTATAGAGTTTAATCAACATTTAGTTTTGCAGGAAAATGGCTTGAAAAATGAAGTAAAAAGAGTTATACAAGTTGTAGAAGAGAAAATAACTAATGGAAAGACTGTTGCTGTGTATACTAGACGTGAGCGTTTTGATTTAGATACGAATGATAAAGATAAACAACTTATGGTTTCTGTAGAAATTTCAGATGCTGTGACTAGTATAGTTGGTATGCTTAATGTAAGACCAAATTTTATTATAGCAAAAGGTGGAATTACATCTAGTGATGTTGGAACTAAGGCACTAAAAGTAAAAAAAGCTACTGTAATGGGTCAAATAAAACCTGGTATACCAGTATGGATGACAGGAGAAGAAAGTAAATTTCCTAATATGCCATATATAATTTTCCCTGGCAATGTTGGAGAAGTTAGCACACTTAGAGAAGCTGTTGAAGTATTAATGGGTTAGAAGAAAATCTTTTATTTCATCATTTCAACAATGAAAAAGAGGCTTATCTCTATTTTGAGACAGCCTCTTATTTGTATTTATAAATATTTATATTACAATATGGCATATGATTTAGATTATTTATTTTTTTTTGATTGATTTAATATCTTCTTTGATTTTATTTAAAATATCTTTATGCTTATTAGAGCTTATATTAGGGAACGCTTTAATAATACGTCTATGAAGCAATTTGTGGCTAGATAGTAGAGTATTAAGTTTGTTTTTAAGTTCTTCAATTCTGTTTTTAGCATAACGATAATTTTCTCTTTCTTTTAATATTTCAAATCTATCCTCTAAAGTCTCAAGTCTATTTTCAACCAAAGTCTCAAGCTTATTCTCAATAGTTTCTTGTGTAATGATTTTGTAGTATTCTTTTTTATCTTTTAATTCCTTAATTATAAGATGGATTTGTTTTAATTTACCATTTAATTGTAAAATTGTGTGTACTGTAATTATTAAATCTAAAACAAAATAAATTTCTATAGATATACCAAGAATAAATAGTATATTTTTAGGAATATAATCTATGAAATCAACTACAATAGGATGTATTATCAGCATTACAATTAATGATAATACACCAAACATAAGTGAATTTTCTAAGCAAACTCTTCCATGAATGTTGAACTTGTGATTGGAATAATCCCACCACTTCATATTAAATAGTTTTTCTAATACAAAACTTGTAAAATACTCCATTATGCTGGTTATAATTATACTAAATACAAATAATAAGGGAATATTATGAACAAAAGGAGTCAGTGTAGCTACTATTGCTAGTGCGCCAAATCCATATATAGGACAAAAGGGTCCATTTAAAAAACCTCTATTTACAAATTGTTTTTGCAAAACAGAACAATATGTAGTCTCACAACACCATCCTATAAAACTATAAATTACAAAATAAAGAAATTGAATATAAAATGTACTCATAAATACCTCATTTCTAGTTAATATAACATTATATAATACTATATATCTGATATTTTCTTTCATAATTAACTATATCACCTTAAACTTAATTTACATATTGATTATACCAATTTATAGAAATTTATCAAATTTAATTACAATTATAATATTATATGCAGAACTATAGCAATGAGATTTTATTTAAAATAAATAAGGGTGTCAAGTATAATCGAACTAATACCTGTAGATACTCTACAGTATATTGCTTTGATTAACTTTGACACCCTTATATTATTTATATTTTACTTATTTACATTTAAAACTAGAACAACATGTTTCAGTGTAAAGATTTACTCTATCAGTTTCAGGAGCGACTAATATATTATCAAGATTACATAAGCTACCATCTTTATTGTACTTACAAGTCTTGACACTACAAACTAATTCTTCACAATTTCTATTGTTAACATTGTTAGATAGATTACTATAAATAGACTCATCTAAAAACGAACTACAGCAAGTATGTCTATCATTATGAGCTTGTTCACCATTTATAAAAATTTTATCTGCATAACATATATGGCTGTTATTATGTGAGCAGTTAGTTACATTACAATTGATTCTTTCCAAAGTTATTACCTCCTAAACTATTATTTATTATAAATTATGTCCATATAATTGCAAGAATATAACATTTAAGAGAAAACTTCCTTTTAGAAAATATCTATTTTTAGAATAATTTGAAATACAGATATATTTTCTTCTAAAATTTACCTAAATTGTATAAAAACTTACAGCTTGGAGAAAATAATAGAAAAAGGAGGCGTAATCAATGTTTGAAAAGAAGAAAAAAGAATTATTTCCTTGGAAAATATCTGCATTAGTACTAGTAGGAGTCTTTGTATTAAGTAGTGGAGTTTATATAGGAACAAAATTAAAAAACAATGGAGTTCAAACTGGTAAAGTTGTAAGTACTAGTGCGAATATGAGTGAAGAATCAAAAGAAGCTTTTGGATTAAATAAAAACTGCGAAGTTTGGCTTCAAGGCGAAGGCGAAAACGAAACTAACTATAAGAGAGTACTTACAATGGCTGGAGTAGTTCCAGAGTCATTATTAGATAAGACAAAATCAGAAATAGTATCATATTTTAAACAAGAATATCCAACTAAAAAAATAAAGAGTATGGATAAAAATGAAATCATATTGGTAGAATCTAAAAACAGTGATAATAAAGATGTACAAGCAATGAACAATACTATAAAAGGTAAATATACAATTGAAAATGATAATGGAAATATAGCATTGTATAAATACGATGATAGTGGAAATAAAACATTAGTAGAAAAAACAAAAATAAGAGTAGATTCACTTCCTAAGACCGTTCAAGATGAACTTAAAAAAGGTGTAGTTATGGATACAGAGGAAGATGCCTATTCAAGATTAGAAGATTTTGCAAGTTAATATTAAGATTTAAACTATATTTAATGCCTATTAAAATACAATAA
Source organism: Clostridioides sp. ZZV14-6154 (assembly GCF_020657785.1). Lineage (NCBI taxonomy): Bacteria > Bacillati > Bacillota > Clostridia > Peptostreptococcales > Peptostreptococcaceae > Clostridioides > Clostridioides sp. ZZV14-6154. Next base: position 136,566 of record NZ_JAGWCY010000004.1, read on the forward strand.
TTTATTTGTACTAAATATAAAAGTTATATTGAAGTGAGAAGTTTGCTTTGATATAACTTTTTTATTTGATTTTATATTTAACATAAACCATTTTATTATTTGTTAATATTATTTATGGTATAATGATTTAGAACATAAGTTTTTATGAGAAATACATTTTGGTATTTCTTTTATTTTTAGGAGGAATTTTTTAAAATGATGATATTGGGGATTGACCCAGGTATAGCCATAGTTGGATATGGTATAATTGAATATAAAAATAGTAAATTTAAAGTAATAGATTATGGAGCAGTAACAACACCTGCGCATATGGATATCTCTAAGAGGTTAGAACTCGTATATAAAGGAATTGATACAATAGTAAAGAATTACAATATAGATGAAGTTGGAATGGAAGAACTATTCTTTAACAAGAATGTAAAAACTGCTATAACAGTAGCACAGGCTAGAGGAGTTACTATGCTTGCTTGTGCACATAATGGTAAACCAATATATGAATACACTCCACTTCAAGTAAAACAAGGTGTAGTTGGATATGGTAGAGCAGATAAAGCACAAGTTCAACAGATGGTAACCTCATTTTTAAGTTTAAAAAAAGTTCCAAAACCAGATGATGTTGCAGATGCTCTAGCTGTGGCTATTTGCCATGCTCATTCAAATAAACTTGAAAAAACTCTAAAGAATATAGGTGGGAAGTATGTATAGTTATATAAAAGGTACAGTAGAAGAGATATATATAGACAGTATAGTTGTTGAAAACAATGATATAGGATATAAGATAAATGTGTCATCCAATACAATAATGAATTTGCAAATAGGAAATACTGCAAAAATATATACTAAACTAATAGTAAGAGAAGATGATATGAGTCTTTGTGGTTTTGCAAGTAGGGAAGAATTAAAGATGTTTGAATTGCTTACATCTGTGTCAAAAATAGGGCCTAAGGTGGGGCTTTCAATACTATCATTTGCATCACCAGCACAACTAGGAGCTTATATTTTGAGCGAAGATGTTGGGAAACTATCTAAGGCTCCAGGCGTTGGTAAAAAGACAGCAGAGAGAATTGTTTTAGAACTTAAGGATAAAGTGGATAAAAATAATATAGAATTTGAACCAACATTATTATCACAAAAACCTACTTTAATATCTCAAGATGAATCTATAGATGCACTTGTAGCTTTGGGATATACCTTAGCAGAATCAAAAGAGGCAGTTCAAAAATGTAAAAAAGATGGGATGAATACAGAAGACATTATAAAAAAAGCACTTACATATATAATGAGTAAATCTATGAAATAGCATTTAATTTGTAAATGTAAAATAATATTTAAAATAAAGTAGATTTCCAAAATTATGGAAGGAGGGGTATAGATGCAAGATTTTGAAGATGAAAATAGGATAATAACATCTACCATGAAGATGGAAGATATAGATATAGAAAATAGTTTAAGACCAAAGACACTAGAAGATTATTTAGGTCAAGAAAAATCCAAAGAGCAACTTAGTATATTTATAGAGGCAGCAAAATCAAGAAATGAGCAGTTAGACCATGTACTTTTATATGGACCACCAGGGCTTGGAAAAACTACGCTAGCGAGTATAATAGCTAATGAGATGGGAGTAAATTTGAGGATTACATCAGGACCCGCAATAGAAAGAGCAGGGGACTTAGCAGCTATACTTACAAATTTGAATGAAAATGATGTTTTATTTATAGATGAGATACATAGAATCAATAGGAGTGTTGAAGAAGTCTTGTATCCAGCAATGGAAGATTTTTGTTTAGATATAATAATTGGAAAAGGACCATCTGCAAGAAGTATAAGGCTTGACCTTCCTAAGTTTACACTTATTGGAGCTACTACAAGAGCTGGTATGCTTACAAATCCACTTAGAGATAGATTTGGTGTTATTTGTAAATTAGATTATTATACAGTTGATGAACTTTCAAAAATAGTGCTTAGGTCATCAAATATTTTAGATGCAGAAATACAATCTCAAGGAGCTTTAGAGCTTGCAAAACGTTCAAGAGGGACTCCAAGAATAGCAAATAGATTACTAAAAAGAGTTAGAGATTTTGCACAGGTTAGAGCTGATGGAAGGATAACTGATGAAGTTGCAAAGGATGCTCTTGAACTTTTGGGAGTTGATAATTTAGGTCTTGATTTTGTGGATGAAAAGCTTCTTATGACTATAATAGAAAAATTTAGGGGTGGCCCGGTAGGTCTTGATACATTAGCAGCTTCAATTGGTGAAGATAGAAATACAATAGAAGATGTGTATGAGCCATATTTGCTTCAACTAGGGTTTATAAATAGAGGACCTAGAGGTAGAGTAGCCATGCCCCTAGCCTATGAACATTTAAAAATACCTTATCCTAGTGATAGATAAAAATACAAAAAGAGGTATTAATTAAACAAATAATCATTAAATTAAAATATTTCTAAAATGGGTAAAAATTCAAACATATCCACAAAATGGTAATTATATCTGTAGATACTGTGGATAAATACAAGGAAAAATGTGTGTACTGTATCTATATATTGTGGATAAGACGTGCATATCGTGGAAAAATATCTATATATTGTGGATATACTGTATCTTAAAAATAGGGATTTATTGATATATTCTGGTAATATTGTAGAAAATAAGTTGTTTTTTTGATATTATTGTAGCTAGAGAAATTTTAAGAGAGGAAGTTTGACATTGAAAACAAGTGATTTTAAATTTGATTTACCACAGGAACTTATAGCTCAAGTTCCTATAGAAGACAGAGCTAGTTCAAGATTGATGGTATTAGATAAAGAAACAGGAGAAATTGAGCATAAAGTATTTAGAGACATAATAGAATATTTAAATCCAGGAGACTGTTTAGTTTTAAATAACACTAGAGTTATACCTGCTAGATTAATAGGGGAAAAACTTGAGACTGGTGGAAAAATTGAATTTTTATTATTAAAAAGAACAGAAGAAGATACTTGGCAAGCTTTAGTAAAACCAGGTAAAAGAGCAAAAGTAGGAACTAAGTTTTCCTTTGGAAATGGAAAATTGATTGGAGAAGTTGTAGATTTATCAGATGAAGGTTCAAGAATTATAAAGTTTCATTATGATGGAATTTTCGAGGAGATTTTAGATGAGCTTGGAAATATGCCACTTCCTCCATATATAACTGCTAGATTAGAGGAAAAAGAAAGATACCAAACTGTTTATTCAAAACATAATGGCTCAGCAGCGGCACCTACAGCAGGTCTACACTTTACAGAAGAATTATTAAATGAAATAAAAGAAAAAGGTGTAGATATAGCATTTATAACTTTACACGTTGGTTTAGGTACTTTTAGGCCAGTAAAAGTAGATGATGTTTTAAATCATAAGATGCATTCAGAATATTATATGGTCAGTCAAGATGCAGCTGACAAAATAAACAGAGCAAAAGAAAGTGGGAACAATGTAGTATGTGTTGGAACTACTAGTTGTAGGACTATAGAATCAGCTTGTGATGAAAATGGCAAGATGAAAGAAACTAGTGGTTGGACAGACATATTTATATATCCAAGTTATAAATTTAAGGTTTTGGATAGACTTATAACTAATTTCCATCTACCAGAGTCTACCTTAATCATGTTAGTAAGTGCTATTTGTGGAAAAGATAATGTATTAAATGCATATAATGAAGCAGTAAAAGAAAGATATAGATTCTTCAGTTTTGGAGATGCTATGATTATAAAGTAGGGAGGTAATAGATGCATAGTTTACAAAAACAAAAAAAGAATAACCCTATATTAAAGATTGCTTTTATATTTGAACGTGTATTAGCAGTAGTAGTTCTGATAGCAGTATTTTTAGGTACAATAGATGTATTAAGACTTATGTGGGGAGCATATATAGTTGATTTTCAAAATCCAGTACAATACAGTCAGCTTAATGATTTCTTAGCACAAATATTACTTTTAGTGATAGGTGTTGAGCTTGTAGTAATGCTATCACTTCACATACCAGGAGCATTTATTGAGGCACTACTATATGCTATAGCCAGAAAAATGTTATTACTTCCTAAAAATGAAGGGATGATAGATGTTTTAATTGGAGTTATAGCTATTGCAGGACTATTTGCTATAAAAAAGTTTTTAGTAACAAAAGACAAGAGTGCTCTTAATATAACGAGTATCCATGATGAAGAAGCAATCAAAGAACAACAAAGCAAAGAAGATAAAGATAAATCTATTTAGAAAATATATTAGATGTTTAGATTAGTAAAAATATATATTATGGAATAACTAGAAATAAAAATTATTAAGGAGAAATTTATGTACGCAGTAAGATATGAACTGATAAAAACTTGTAAACAAAGTGGTGCAAGGCTTGGAAGATTACACACACCACATGGAATTATAGAAACACCAATATTTATGCCTGTTGGGACTCAAGCAACAGTAAAATCTATGACACCAGAAGAATTAAAAGAGATTGGTTCACAAATAATACTTAGCAACACTTATCATCTATATATGAGACCAGGACATGAACTTATAAAAAAAGCTGGTGGACTTCATAAGTTTATGAACTGGGATAAGCCAATACTTACAGACAGTGGAGGATTTCAAGTATTTAGCTTAGGGCCTTTGAGAAAGATAAAAGAAGAAGGCGTAGAATTTAGGTCACATCTAGATGGTTCAAAACATTTTTTAACTCCAGAAAAAGCTATGGAAATACAAAATGCGTTAGGTTCAGACATAATGATGGCATTTGATGAATGTGCACCATACCCAGCAGATAGAGAGTATGTAAAGAATTCATTAGAAAGAACAACAAGATGGTTAAAAAGATGTAAAGATGCCCATAATAATACAGACAAGCAAGCTTTATTTGGTATAATACAAGGTGGAATGTATAAAGATTTAAGAGAGCAATCAGCAAAAGAAATAACAAGTATTGATTTACCTGGATATGCAATTGGTGGACTTAGTGTTGGAGAACCAAAACCACTTATGTACGATGTACTAGAACACACAACTCCATTTATGCCAAAGGACAAACCAAGATACTTAATGGGAGTTGGTAGTCCAGATGATTTGGTAGAAGGTGTTATAAGAGGAGTAGATATGTTTGACTGTGTTTTACCTACTCGTATAGCTAGAAATGGAACTGCAATGACTAGTCAAGGTAAAGTAGTGGTTAGAAATGCAACTTATGCTGAAGACTTTACTCCACTTGACCCTGAATGTGATTGTTATACTTGCAAAAATTATTCAAGAGCTTATATAAGACATCTTGTAAAAGCAAATGAAATATTGGGTGCAAGATTGATAACTACTCATAATCTTCACTTTTTACTAAATTTAATGAAACAAATAAGACAAGCGATAATGGAAGATAGATTACTTGATTTTAGAAATGAATTTTTTGTAAAATATGGGTATGAAATATAGGTTTTGCACTATTAATTATAATCATTTTAATATATAATATTCAATAGTACTCAAAGCTAAAGAAAGTAAATTGTTATATAAACATTTATTATGATTTACAAAAGAGTATAATTTACAAAGGAGTGAAAAATTAATGCCACAGCAACAAATAATGATGAGTGTAGGTCTATGGATAGTAGTAATAGCAATCTTTTATTTCCTAATGATTAGACCTCAAAAGAAAAAAGACAAACAATTAAAAGAAATGAGAAGTAGCCTAGGTGTAGGAGACAAAGTCATTACAATAGGTGGAATAGTAGCTAATGTAGCTAAAGTTGAAGATGATGTTGTAATATTAGAATTAGGACCAAATAGAACTAAAGTTCCATTTGAAAAATGGGCTATAGGTACAGTTCAATCTAGAAAAGAAGAAATAGAAGAACAGTAAAATAGTAATTTAAAAGCCTTTTCTCGAATATATATTAATTTGAGAGGAGGTTTTTTTATGGGAAAATCTAATTATATTTTTAAAGGTTTGGGATATGCATATATAATAACTTTGGCTGTTTTATTAGTGTATAACTTATTTTTGACATTTACAGATATTGGTGGAGATAATATAACTATGGTTGCATCATTTATAACTACTATTTCTGCAGCTATAGGCGGTTTTTACACTTCAAAACACATGCAAGAAAAGGGACTTATGTATGGGCTTTTAGTTGGACTTTTGTACATAGTGTGTATTTTTTTGACTGTGTTTTTAGCACAAGAGAGCTTCGTATTTGAAGTAGGAATGATTTATAAGTTATTGCTTATATCAGCAGCAGGAGGTATTGGAGGCGTATTGGGTGTCAACTTTAAATAGAGTTTATATTAAAGTGGTTTTGTGATATAATCAATAGGAAACAATTAGAAATGGAGGCGTTGAAAATGGAAAATAAACATGTAAAAACTTTATCTCAAGCTACTTTAAAGCAAAGTGCTGCAAAAGGTGGATGTGGAGAGTGTCAAACTTCTTGTCAATCAGCTTGTAAGACTTCTTGTACAGTTGCAAATCAAGAGTGTGAAAGATAGAAAAGTATTGATTTAGTTGTTTGTAAGAGGGTATCTCAAAATGGTTCTTTTATCATTAATGAGGTATCCTTTTTTATTTTTTTTGTCTCCATCTGCGCGAATGAAACCTTCCTTAAAATAACACCCATGATGTAATTCATCACTAAGCTCTGTTGAAATAATAAGGAATATATACATACAAGGGATGAGAAGTATATCAAAATAATTGACTATTTTGATATACTTCCTAATTTTTTGTATTTTATCTAAGTACTTCTTCTTCTGGCAAACTCCACAATTCTAAATTTATCAATTCTATGTCGAGATTCAGTATGCTGGATAAATCGTGTATCTTCAAGGTATACTTCGCTTCGTATAACTACAACATGAGTATCACCATTTAAATCCATATACTGTTTGTCCTCTTTAGTTACAGGTTCAACAGTAATTTCTTTTCGAGCATAGCTTAAATTTAAGCGTAATTTTTTTTCTATATAATCATATAGAGAATCCTCTGCTATATCTTTTGTTAAATTAGGAACTATGTTTCTTACTAAATAATCTTTATCAAGGATTATAGTTTCATTATTTATTTTACGCTGCCTTAAAATATAATGAATTTCTGGTAATTTTTTTGTCTCAAATCTATCCTTTAAGAATTGAGGACATGGAATTGTATTAAAATCAAGGACAATGGTTGAGCTTTCGATTTCGAGTTCGCTTTGAGATTCTGCAAATTCTTTATAGCTAGATAGATTTGATGCAGATAGTACAAATTTTTTTGCATCTATAATCATATTTCCCTTACGTGGTTTTTTTTGTATATACCCCTCATCCGATAATAATCTAAGTGCCTTTCTAACCGTTTCCCTTGATGTATCATAATTCTCAGCTAAAGTTTGTTCACTTGGCAAATAACTTCTTACAGGATAATCACCATCAATTATTTGTTCTTTTAAGTCCGTATATATAGAAAAATACTTGTTCATATTTCTATTCACCTCTCTACTACCTTAATTTACATTATATAGTATACTAAATAATTACAATATTTACAAAAAAAATAGTTGTACAGCTTCGGGAAAACGTATATAATTAGTATATACCAACTGGTATATACTAGATTAAGATGTTTTTGAACTATAATTATCTTAGGGGGAGAAATATGAAGCATACAGATACTCAACTAAAGCAACTTCATGATTATGTTGGAGGGGAAAGTAATATAATTTCTGTTACACATTGTGTAACAAGACTAAGATTCGTACTTAAAGATGAATCAATTGTTAACAAAGATAAGATTAAAGAATTTAAATTTGTAAAAGGTTGTCTTCATAATGGTGGTCAATTTCAAGTAGTAATAGGGCCAGAGGTAGAAAAAGTATACAAAAAATTTATTGACGTAAATAAAATGAATCCAGATCATAAGTCAGCATCAAAAAATGACAGTTCTAAAAAAAATTTATTCCAAAGATTACTAGGTTCATTAGCTGAAATATTCATACCATTATTACCAGCTATAATAGCAGGTGGTCTAATATTAGGATTTAGAAATATTATTGGAGATATACAGTTTGGAGGGGCTACATTAGCTTCAAAAAGTGTATTTTGGAATGGTGTGTATCAGTTTTTATGGTTACCAGCCCAAGCTATATTCCACTTCTTACCAGTAGGTATTACATGGTCAGTATCTAAGAAGATGGGTACAAGTCAAATACTAGGTATAGTATTAGGATTAACATTAATATCACCTCAATTATTACCACCAGCTCAATTAGCTACAGGTGAATTATTATATTGGGATTTTGGATTTGTTCAACTAGCTAGAGTAGGATATCAAAGTCAAGTTATTCCAGCAGTATTAGCAGCTCTGACAATGAGTTATATGGAAATAGGATTAAAAAAGGTTATACCAAGTGTTATATCAATGATTTTTGTTCCGTTTATAACATTATTAACATCAGTAATATTAGCACATGCATTTATTGGACCAGTAGGACGTTTTATTGGTGATGGTATAGGGAATATGGTTGGTTCTGCAATTACAGGTCCATATAGTATAATATTTGCGTTCTTGTTTGGATTATTATATGCACCTATTGTAATTACAGGGGTACATTATGTATTTAATGCAGTAAATTTACAGCTTATAGCAACTTTAGGTGCTACACCATTATTCCCACTAGTAGCGCTAAGTAATATTGCGCAAGCATCATCTAGTTTAGCTATTGCAGTTATGAATAAAAACACGGAAGAAAGAGAAATATCTATTCCATCAACAATATCAGGATACCTGGGTGTTACTGAACCAGCAATGTATGGAGTAAATTTAAGATACAAGTTCCCATTCTATTGTTCTATGATAGGTGCAGCATGTGCTTGTGCTGTAGCCAATGCTTTTGGAACAATGGCAAATAGTATAGGTGTTGGAGGTTTACCTGCAATTTTAAGTATCCAACCTCAGTATTGGCTGATATTTACAGGTGCGATGGTTGTAGCTATAATAGTGCCATTCTTCCTTACAGCAGCAGTATATAAAAAGAAAGAATTATCAGGAGAACTTGAATTTACAGAGGTATTAAATAGTTAAGAGGAATAAGGAGAATTAGACATGAGAGTATTATTAATAGATATCGATTCATTAAGACCAGATCATTTAGGGTGCTATGGGTATCATAGAAATACATCACCGAATATTGATGAAATAGCTAGTGAGGGTGTAAGATTTAGCAACTATCACTGTTCAGACGCACCATGTTTACCATCAAGAACAGCTTTAATGACTGGACGTTTTGGCATACATACTGGAGTAGTTAATCATGGCGGTGTTGCAGCCGATTTCAGATACGAAGGTATTAATAGAGATATGGAAGACAGACTTTCTAAAGAATGCTTACCAGCAATATTTAGGAAAAAAGGAATGAAAACAGCATTAATAAGCCCATTTGGTGAGAGACATTCAACTTGGTCATTCTACGCTGGTTTTGATGAAATATACAATACTGGTAGAAGAGGAAGAGCGTCAGCAGAAGAAATAAGTCCAACAATACAAGCTTGGTTAGATAGAAATGCAGATGATGATGACTGGTTTTTATATGTGAACTATTGGGATCCACATACACCATATAGAGCACCTAGTGAGTATGGAAATCCTTTTGAAAATGAACCATTAAAAGATTTTTATACAGAGGAACTATTAGAGAAACATATGAAGGCTGTTGGGCCCCATACATCACAAGAACTATATTCTTACCATGACAATCCAAAGCCAGAAATGCCAAGAGCACTTGGTAAATTAACAAACTTTGAGGATTTAAGAACATTTATTGATGGATATGACATTGGTATTCATTATGCAGACTATCATGTTGGTAAAATAATAGAAAAGCTAAAAGAAAATGGTATCTATGAGGATACAGCGATTATAGTAACTGCTGACCATGGAGAGAATTTAGGAGAACTTGCTATTTATGCAGAGCATGCTACTGCTGATAAGGCAACAACGAATATTCCAATGATTATTAAATGGCCTGGTTCTAGAAAAGGTGTGGAGGATAAAGGTCTTCACTATAACCTTGACTTATGCCCAACAGTAGCTGATATAGTAGATGTTGACAAACCATGTATATGGGATGGTGAAAGTTATGCATCAAGTATATTTGAAGATATTGAAACAGGGCATGATGAATTGATAATAGGGCAAATGGCTCATGTTTGTCAGAGAGCAGTTCGTTTTGAGAACTATATGTACATAAGAACATACCATGATGGATATTATCTATTCCCTAAAGAAATGTTATTTGATCTAGAAAAAGATCCATATGAAACTAACAATATAGCAAAAGAGCATCCGGAGATTTGTAAGGAAGCAGTTTATAGATTGAGTAATTGGCATGATGAAATGATGATGACAATGGATAATCAAGTAGATCCATTGTGGACTGTAATAAGAGAAGGTGGTCCACATCATGCCAAAGGTCATTTAAAAGAATACATAAAAAGGTTAGAGGTAACAGGTCGTGGTGGAGATGCGGTAGAAGAATTAAAGCGTAGACATCCTTATGAATTAGTGTAACATATGTAGATAAATAAATCGCCTTTATATTGTGATTAACTATTTTAGTTAATTTAATATAGAGGCAATTTAATAATTATAGTAAATTTTATGATATTAAAATTAGTATAGATGAAAAAGAGGGGGTAGAACAATATATGAAGCATTTATCAGTACTTATAAAACCAGCGTCATCATTATGCAATTTAAGATGCAAGTATTGTTTTTATGCTGATGTAAGCGATGCAAGAAAAATTAAATCTTATGGAATAATGAATGATAGTACAATGAAAAAATTAATTGATAATGTATATAGAGATCTAGAAGAGAATGACATTATCACATTCGCCTTTCAAGGAGGCGAACCAACTCTTGCTGGGATAGACTTTTTTAGATTATTTGTTGAATATGTAAATACTAAAAATAGTAAGGTTAAAGTTCAATATGTTATTCAAACAAATGGAACTTTAATTAATGAGGAGTGGTGTCAATTTTTAAAAGAAAATAGATTTATTGTGGGACTATCTATTGATTGCATGTCAAATAATCATAATGAAAATAGGGTTGATGCTAATCAAAAAGGAACATTTAATCAAGTTATTAAAACAAAGGAGATGTTTGATAAAAATTCTATTGACTACAATATATTATGTGTTTTGACTAATAATATTGCGAGATATCCTAAAAAAGTATTCTCGTTTATTATTGATAATAATATTAAATATATTCAATTTATACCATGTCTAAATGATTTAGATTGTTCAAATGAGTCAAAACATGCATTAAAACCTGAAAGATTTTCAAGTTTTTACAAACAAATATACTCATTATGGGAAGAAGAATATAAAAAAGGAAATTATATTAGTATTGGACTAATTGATAATATAGCTAATTTATTAACAAGAGGTAGAACAGGAACATGTGGCATGTCGGGACAGTGTCAAATACAGTATGTTATAGAAGCTGATGGTGGGGTATATCCATGTGATTTTTATGTGTTAGATGAATATAAGATAGGAGATATAACTAAAGATTCTCTTAAAGAGATATTCAATAATAAAAAGGCACAACAATTTATTAATAATAAAGAAGAACTCACGCAAATCTGTAAAAATTGTGAATATGTCAGATTATGTAATGGAGGATGTAAAAGAATGCAAAAATCTATGTACATAAATAAGGATAATACATACTGTGGATATAACGATGTTTTAGCATATATCTTAAATTCACTAAATCGTATTATCTAATACAAAGAAGGAAGTGAAATATATTGCATATTGGATTAATTTATTTTTTTGTTATTATTTTTGCTAATACTGTAGGTGCTGTATCTGGCATGGGAGGAGGTGTCATAATAAAACCATTATTTGATGCTATTGGCGTACACTCATTATCAGAAATATCATTTTATTCAAGTGTGGCTGTCTTTACAATGGCTATTGTATCTACAATTAAGCAAATAAAAAACGGAATTAATATAAATTATAAGTTAACTATAGCGATTTCTAGTGCATCAGTAATTGGAGGGGGGATTGGAAATACATTATTTCAAACTTTGCTAAAGATATGTAGTTCAGAAAATACAGTTATGGGAATTCAAATAATATTAACAATAATATCTTTAGGATTTGCATATTTGTATACTAAAAAATCGTGGAAATCTTTAGAGCTTAAAGATATTAAATGGTATGTGTTGGTTGGTGGGTTTTTAGGTTTATTATCTACATTACTTGGAATCGGTGGTGGTCCAATTAATATTGCGATTATTATGCTTTTCTTTGGGATACCTATAAAAGAAACAACAGTATATTCTATAATTATAATATTATTTTCGCAACTATCTAAGTTAGCTTCAATAGGTTTATCTGTCGGATATGCAAGATATGATTTAAGTTTGTTAGTATTTATAATTCCGGCGGCTATACTAGGTGGAAGTCTAGGAGCAAAACTGAGCAAAACTTTAAAGGATGATACAGTATTGGTAGTTTACCAATATATTGTTGTTTTTGTAATATTTTTAAATGTATTAAATGGAGTAAAAATTAATTATTAAATATAAATATGTGCACAGTAGAAGGGGGAGTTATGTTAGATTTTAAAAAAAGTACAGTATATCAGATATACCCAAAATCATTTAATGATACTAATGGTAATGGTATTGGAGATTTAAATGGGATTACAGAAAAATTGGATTATCTTAAAAACTTAGGAGTAGATTATGTATGGATAACACCATTTTTTGTATCACCTCAAAAAGATAATGGATATGATGTAGCTGATTATTATAATATAGATCCGTCATATGGAACTATGAAAGATCTAGAAAATTTAATAAAAGAAGCAGACCAAAGAGAAATAAAAATAATGCTTGATATGGTGTTTAACCATACATCTACAGAGCATCAATGGTTTAAAAAAGCACTTGAAGGTGATCCATATTATAAGGATTTTTATATATTTAAAAAGGGTGTAGATCATAAGGCTCCTACAAATTGGATTTCTAAGTTTGGTGGTTCAGCATGGGAATATGTTGAAAAATTCGATGAGTATTATTTACACTTATTTGACAAAACACAGGCAGATTTAAATTGGGAAAACCCATCTGTAAGAAAAGAATTGGTTAATGTATTAAAATTCTGGATGAATAAAGGAATTAAAGGATTTAGATTTGATGTTGTAAATCTAATATCTAAACCTGAAAAATATGAGGATGATTATGAAGGTGATGGAAGACGTTTCTACACTGATGGACGTAGGGTACATGAATTATTAAAAGAAATGTGTATAGAAAGTGGAATGGTAAAGAGAAATATGCTAACTGTAGGGGAGATGTCATCTACATCTATTGATAACTGTATCAAGTATTCTAATCCAGATGAAAAAGAGTTGTCTATGTGCTTTAACTTCCATCATCTTAAAGTAGATTATAAGAATCAAAACAAATGGGATCTACAAGATTGTGACTTTATGATGCTAAAAAATCTTTTAAATGAGTGGCAACTAGGTATGCAAAATAATAATGGATGGCAAGCTGTTTTCTGGAGTAACCATGATCAACCACGTATTATATCCAGATTTGGTGATGATAAACAATATTATAAAGAGTCAGCGAAGATGCTAGGAACAATGATTCACTTTTTAAGAGGAACACCATATGTTTATCAGGGTGAAGAAATAGGTATGACTAACGCATATTTTAATGATATAAATCAATATGTGGATGTAGAAAGTTTAAATTATTATGAAATATTAAGGTCAAAAGATATTAATGAAGCAGAGATATATAAGATTTTACAAGAAAGGTCAAGGGATAACTCTAGAACTCCAGTGCAGTGGGATGATACTACTAATTCTGGATTTAGTAGTGGAACTCCATGGATTCAAGTAATTGATAATTATAGGGATATTAATGTTGATAAAAATTTAAAAGATAAAGATTCGATTTTATATTATTATAAAAAAATGATTACTTTAAGAAAAGAGCTAGATGTAGTAGCGTATGGAGATTTCAAGCCATTGTTAGAGGATAGCGATTCTATATTTGCATATGAAAGAACTTTTGAAAATGAGTCACTGATTGTTATAAATAATTTCTATGGTGAAGAAAACGAAGTTGTATTAGATGTTAAAGACTTAGACAAATATAAAAATATTTTGTCAAACTATAGTAATAGTATTTTAAATAGTTCTATGAAGTTAAGGCCATATGAATCAATGGTTCTATATAAAAAAGATTAATATTATGTTGGGAGATGAGCTTAATAATATGTTATCAATTTTCAAGAAAAATAGGAGTAAGACATCAATACATGCATTTGTTTCTGGTAAAGTAATACCTATAGTTGAGGTAAATGATCCTGTTTTCTCATCTAAAGTTTTAGGGGATGGATTAGCTATATATCCTAATGATGGATTAATAGTTTCACCATGTAATGGTGAAATAAGTTTGACTATGGATGATAGTAAGCATGCAGTTGGATTGAAATTATCAAACGGTATGGATATTTTGCTTCATGTTGGCATTGAGACAGTTTCTTTGAATGGTGAAGGATTTGACCTTTTTGTCAAAAAAGGAGATAAAGTAAAAAAAGGGGATAAGCTAATATCATTTGATAAAGATTTAATTAAATCACGTGGTTTACAAGATGTTGTTATCATGGCTATTACTAATTATGAAAGCTATAAAAATATTAAGTATTTCACTAATTGTGATGCAATTATAAATGAATCAATTATTGTAGAGGTTTAAATATAATGTATGATTTTAGCAAATTATATCATATACTTAAATTAACGATTAGGTATTTATATTAATCAGTACCTAATTTTTTATAATAAGTTAAAGTTGTATGTAAGTTTTATTTACACAAACTTACATACAGTTTAGTTTACTATTTCATACTTATTATATTTTTAGATACGACTAAATCCATAGTATCTTTAATCTCTACTTAAGTTATACCCTCTCTAGGATTATCTACTGATAAAGATATTTTTTTCTATCTTCATCTGCAAATGTCATTAATTGATGCCTTGACAGCAGCACCACTTGCAGCTAGTTCAAAAGCACCAATAGTATTAACTACAGAAGAACTTTCTAAGTCACAAGAAGAAGTAGTTGAGTTAAGACTTAAAAATGCTACTAAGTTAGTACAAATAGGTGAAGGAATAGCTAAAAATGCTATTGAAAAAATAGCAGAAAAAATAAACTTATTTACTAAGAACTAATAATATATAAGATCTGATGTTATAAGCTTGTTTAGATAATATAAAATTATACAAGGTGTTTAGATAAGATATAATGTCTATAATATAAAATTATACAAGATGCTTAGATAAGATATGATGTCTACAATATAAAATATATACAAATAATGAAATAAAAATAATAAAAATAAGGTATCTCATTTAGAATTGATTTGAGGTACCTTATTTTCTTATTTTTTGATTATAATACTGTAAAATTAATATTATAAAAAAATTATTATAAATGATATTGTTTATAATGATTAAACACCTTATTAACATATATTATTTTGAATTTATTACTTAATTAAATAAAATAAGTTATAATATTTTGAATTTATGGAGAATAAAAACTTTAATTATAGTGTTTGAGTTATATGGATAACTATGGTATTATATATAAAATATGGTAACAAAACTGTAACTTTTTATTGAGAATAGACAAAAATATTGATAAAAAAATATGAAAAATATATTGGGGGTAAATAATAATATGAAGAATAGTAGAAAGATATTAGCTATAGGACTTACACTATCTTTAGTAATGGTAAATACTCCTATAGTAAATGCGTTGACATCAGTTGAGCAAATAAAAGGTAATGATAGGTATGAAACAGCGGCAAAAATAGCGGATAAACAAAACTATAATACAGCAATACTAATTAATTCAGATAATAGCTTGGCAGATGGTCTTAGTGCGAGTGGTTTAGCTGGAGCTTTAAATGCGCCTATTTTAATGACAAAACAAAATCAAATTCCAAATACTACTATGGAAAGACTGAACAAAGCAAACACTGTATATATAATAGGTTCAGAATCGACAATAAGTAAAAATATTGAAAATCAATTACTTTCTAAAAAGAAGGCTGTACAAAGAATATTTGGTGAGAATAGATTTGATACAAGCATAAAAATCGCTGAGAAAATTAAAGAAATCAAACCTATTGATAAAGTAATTATAGCTAATGGAGTTACAGGAGAAGCAGATGCGATAAGTGCATCGCCAGTAGCTGCAAGAGATGGAGTACCTATAATACTTACAGATGGAAATAGTGTAGGATTTGATACAACAGGATTAAAGAGTTATGCACTTGGTACTAGTGAAATAATAAGTGATGAATTGGTCAAAAGTACAAATTCTGTTAGGTTAGGTGGAACAGATAGATTTGACACCAATAAGAGAGTTATACAAGAGTTTTATAAAAACAGTAAAGAGTTTTACTTAAGCAAGGGTCTACAATTGACAGATGCATTAGTCGCTTCTACAATAGCAAAAAATGCTCCTGTAGTCTTAGTGGAAAATGGTAGCAATAAAAGTATTTTAAGTGGAGCAGACAAACTTACAGTACTTGGAGGAATAAATCAGAATATAATCAAACAGTGTATAAATCAAGCTTCTCCAAATCAACAAGGATTATACTATAATCCAAATGATAGAGCATTTAAGGACAGAATAAAGGGAAAAGTATATGCTCTTACAAAACAATACAGAAAAGAAAATGGATTAAAAGAGTTAGTTGTAGCAAGTAGATTAGAGGGATTAGCAAATGATTGGTCTAATTTAATGGCAAATAAGAAGACTTTATCTCATACAATAAATGGGAAAAATTCATATTCTACTTTTTTAAAGTACTTAGACTGGAGCGCGATTAAGCCTGGATATGTTGCAGTTCAGGGTGAAAATATAATTAAATATAAAATTCCAGATAAACCTGTTTACACAAATAGAGATGCAGATGATATAGGAAATTTTATTTTTAATGAGTGGAAGACAAATCCTGAAGAAGGTACCAATATGCTACATAAAGGATATGAAATAATGGGATTTGGAATAGCCATAACAGGAGATAAGAATATATACGCAACACATGAGTTTTATGGAAGATATAAAGAATAATAAAAATATATACAAAATGATAGTTGTGATAAAATAATATATAAATAATAAAATTATAATGGAAAATAACATTTATATTAATATAATAATATAAATGTTATTTTTTTATAATTTAGTAGAAAAAAATTGTATCAAAAAGTTTAAATATGGTATAAAATGGGTAAGAAAGTAGTGAAAATTAAATGGCAAAATTAGGGAAATCTAATGACGCAAAACTATAGGGATTAAAGCTTTTAAAGCCATATCAGCCAGTTGCTAAAAAGAGTAAAGTCTTTTTATTTTATAATTAAGATTCTCTTTGAGTGTCTTTTTTTATTGTCTGAAACTATAGTATTTAAATTCATGAGAGATTATAAATTTATTGAGGGAGGATTGTTGTTTCATGAAAAAAGCAATATCTTGTGTGCTAGCAGTATCAATGTGTAGTGCACCACTAAACGTTTTTGCAGAACCTATATTAGAGGGGAAGTTAAGGGCAGTTGAAAAATCAGTTACAGAGAAGTTAAAGGGGAATCTTGAAGTAGATTTAAATTTTTCACTTCCAATAAAAAATAATGAATCAGAAAGTATAACCAATATACAATTGGAATTAAAAGATGATAGTAATAATAGTGGAATAATAAAGCTTGGAGAAAAAGATTCAGGAATATTAAATATTGGGGCAGATAACATAGAATATACTATAAAAAAATTATCTGCAAGTAGAAGTGAAATAAAAAATAAAGATGAGAATATATCATATTATAATATTGTATTTAATAATTTACCTGTTGGAAAATACAATGTAGAAGTATCTGGAGGAGGCTTTAATAGTAAGGAAATTAAAGACATTGATATATCAAGTTATTCACAAAGAGTTTTATTAAGCAATAGAGCAAGTGTAGATGATAAAAATCAACCTTTAAACTATGAACTATTCTTGATGGGCGATGTAAATAATGATGTAAAAGTGGATAAGAGTGATTATGAGGATGTATTGAAAAATATAAATTCAAATAAAAGTGAATATGATTTAAATAGAGATGGAAAGGTAGATATTGCTGACCTAGATTATGTTCAGAAAAATTTAGGGCAAAGTGAAGATGCAAAAAGCCTAGAGAGTATAGTATCTACCAATCCTATAGTAGATACAAGTAAAGTAACATTAGAAAAAAACAGTGATACAAATATTCAGGGTACTGTAGAGGATTTATTCAGTGGAGAGAATAGTGGAGTTAAAATATCTCCAGCAAATGCAGGTGATAAGATATCAGAAGAAAAACCAGCAGTAATGGATATAGCTTTATCAGAAGCACTTAATATGGAAGTCATAAATATAAAAGCACCTGAAGGGAATGCTCCAGCAAAAGGAATAGTTGAAGTTACAGATAAAGATGGTAATGTTCAACAGGTTCCTTATGAAAATAAAGAATATGTGGAAACTTTGAAAGAGGAACAGAAGCAAGAAGAAGTAAACAATGAACAAGAAGAAACAAGTAATAAAGATGAAAATATAGAGCAGCCTGATAATAATAACTTAGACAGTAATCAAGAAGAAAAAAATGATAAAGAAGATTCAACTTCAAATACAACTGATAAAGAAAATAACGATAAAGAAAATAATGATAAAGAAAATTCATCAACAGATAAGTCTGATTCAGACAAAGATACATCAAAACAAGAAGACAATATCAGCAAAGATGATAGTTCTACAACATCTACATACGGTAGGTCAGCAGTAGAAACATATGCAGAAGTTCAAGATAGCGATATAGTAATAAATCTTGGTAAACAAGTAGCAGTAAAAAAGATAACAATAAAAATAACAGCTACAACAGCAAATGATAGAAATCTTGCAGAAATATCTAAAGTTGAATTTTTAAATAATGTATATAAAGAAATACCAAAACCAGATATGAATATACCTAAAATCAATAAAATATCTACTAGTACTGCTGTTGGAAATGAAAAGGTATCTTTTTATTGGAATAACGAAGCAAACGTATCTGCATACGAACTTACATTAGATACGATTGACAGTAAAGGAAAAGTATTATCGACTAAAAAATTACAAACTAGTAAAAATACTATAGATGTTAGAGATATACAAGCATATGGATTATATAGAGTTAGCATACAGTCTTTAAATGGAGATTGGAGTAGTGGATACAAAGATGCAACAGCAGAAAACTTGGATGGAGTTCCAGAAAATGTAGACTCAAACTATAAGCCTATACAATTTAGTCCAGATAGTATAATAGAATTTCAAGTTGTTCCAGATACAAAGCCAGAACCACCAGAAGGTATAAATGTCAAAGGTAGATTTAAGGCTCTTGATGTAAGTTGGAAAAATCATAAACAAGCTAAAGACTTTGATTTATATTATAGAGAAAAAAATTCTAATGGTTCTTGGACAAAATATAATGACAAACTTATTCGTGGAACAAGTTTAAAAATAGAAGGGCTTAAGGATAATACAACATATGAAGTTAGAATGACAGCTACTAATCATTTAGGCACTAGTGGAATGTCTAAAACATATATAGGAACAACTGAAAGTGTGGATGCTCCAACAACACCTAACTATAGACTAATTAATACTCCTAAGTTAGATGCAGGTTCTGGAATACCAACAAATCATATAGTAGATGTTACTTATCCAGCTGGATATGACAAAAGTGAATATAGTGATAAAAATCCATTTAATAAATTTAATATAGTAGATGGAGACTTTACAACACACTGGACATTCCCAAGATATAATGCAGCTGAAGGAACGAATAGAGGACCAATCATAACTTTCGATAAAGCTTATACTATGGATACTTTTATGGCTACACCTCGTTTTGATGTTTCTGATAAGACAATTAATGACTTTGAAATACAATACTGGGATGAAAATGGTCAATTACATAACCTGGGAGATGTACCTTTTGAAACAAAGACAGACCCTGTAAATAATAATAGATATGTAATGGTAAGATTAAAGGAACCAATAAATGCTACTAAAATACAAGTTAGTGTTTGTTCATCATATTCATATAAGTCTAATATATCAGAGCTTAAGTTCTATGAATATGACAGTATAGAAGATGATGTAAGAAATCTATTTATGGATGACCTACAAGTTGAATTAAAAGAAGATGTAACTCAAGAAAAAATAACTGAATTAAAAGATAGACTTAATACTCCAGATAAAGCTAGTGGAGAATATCATCCATATAAGACAATTATTGATAGAGAATTAAAGCTAGCACAAGACTTATATAATGATAGAGATACACTTACTGATATAACAACTGTAAATCAAGATATAAATGTTTCAGGAAAATACAAAGATAAGAGCGGAAACTATACTGTTAAGTCTAATAATCTAGGTATGGGAAATGACTGGCAGGCATTGGGTGTAGCTGCTAGAGCTGGAGATGAAATCACGATATATGTTGGAAGTAAAAGTGGTAGAACTCCTAAACTAATATATACACAATACTATGGAGAGTCTGGTGCATATAAGAGTGGAGAAATAAATCTTAACACTGGTAAAAATGTAATTCAGTTAAGTAAGCTTCATAGTTTAGATGTAGAGTGTGGAGGAAGCTTGTACATAAGATACCCTTATGATACTCAAAGTGGTGGAGATATAAAGGTACGTGTAGCAGGGGCTACTAAGATACCACATCTTAACTTAAATGGAATGATAAATGATAAGAGTCCTGAAGGAGTTTCTGAATCTAAGAAAAAGATAAGAGCCTATATAGAAGAATTAACTAAATATAAGAATGATATAAAGGGAGAACCATATTATCCAGGAACGAATATTGGTAATTCATATGGATATTCAGAAACAACTGGTGTATTAAACACTACAGATATTGAAAGTGATAAAGTTACACTAAATGTTCCAGCAACAGCTGTATATCAAGGAATATCAAAAGGAAATTCTGATTTAAATACACAAGTAGATAGATTATACAATAGTATGCTTGCATGGGAACAGATGATGGATTTAATATATTCTGAAAGAGGAGTATTTAAGACACAAGACTTAGATGGTAATGGAACTGTAGATGACAATGAATTTGACATAACTAAAAATGATATGGCTCCTAAATCTCGTATGAACATAAAATATCAAAGAATGTTTATTGGAGCATTTATGTATGCTTCTGGTTTACATGTAGGAGTAGAGTATGGTTCAGTTCCAGGGCTTATGAATGGAGTACCTTTCCAAATAGATGCTAGTGGAAAAGCTACAGGAGGAAGTTTATTTGGATGGGGAATAGGTCATGAGATAGGACATGTTACAGACATTGGTAAGATGACATATAGCGAAACTAGTAATAATGTACTTGCTTTACTTGCTCAAACATTTGACGATAAGACACATTCAAGACTTGAAGGTTCAACAATGGACAAGATATATGAACATGTAACTTCAAACAGTTTAGGTATACCGAGCAATGTATTTGAGAGACTTGGAATGTTGTGGCAATTACATTTAGCTTATGACAATGACTTTACTGGTTCAATGTTAAAGAATAACTCAGATGCTGATTTAAGCAATGACACATTCTATGCTAAAATTTCAAGAAAATACAGAGCACTTTCAAGTGGTGACCCAATAAACAACTTACCAAAAGACCAAATGTTAGTGGCAATGGCATCAAGTGTTGTTGAAAAAGATTTAAGAGATTACTTTAAGGCATGGGGAGTAGAAATTACACCAGAGCTAAACAGTATAATGGATAGTAAAAAGTACGAAAAAGAGACTAGAAAGATACAATATATAAATGATGAAGCTAGAAGAAAGATTTTAAATGAAAATATAGTAAGTATGGCAGAAGATACTAAAGTAAGTGCTGGCTTTGCTGATGGAGTACAAAGTGGTTCTCTAGTTAAATCTAATAAAATATCTATAGACCTAGATGTTGATAAAGACAAAGATAAGATATTAGGATATGAGATAATAAGAAGTGATGGAAACTATTTAGATGGTGAGAATGGAACTCAAGTAAAATACAGAACAGTAGGATTTGTGGATGCAAAAGGAAATAGTCAAGCTAAATTTACTGATAATATATCTCCTCTTAATAATAGAGCATTTACATATAAAGTAGTTGCGTACGATTATCATCTAAATCCAACAGATGAGTTTGAAGTTGGTACTGTAAAATTATCAGATGAAGGAAAAATAAACAAGTCAGCATGGTCATTTATAACAAACACTGTTTCTGATGGTGATGTTAGAACTGAAAATGACTCACATGGACCATTACAAAATCCAGAAATTGATAATATAAAGGATAATGATGCAAGTACAACATATAAAGGAAAGAGAATTAGTAAAGCTGAGTGGAACAAAGACCCACAAAAAGACCCAGATATAAATGTAGAAGAAAATCCATATATAATAGTAGACATGAAAGAGACATTGCCTATAGTAGGGTTAAAATATACAAAGCCAAAAACTGAAGCTAGAAAGTTCTCATTAAAAGGATTATTCAACCTTAGAAAAGATACTAGTACAACATATAACCCTTTAACTAATTACAAGATACAAGTAAGTAATGATAAAAAGAATTGGGAAGATGTTAGCCAAGGAACTTTTGAATATGGACAAGACTTAGTTGGTGGAGGAAAAGACCAAGATAATGAAGCTAGAGTTACATTTAATAAAGATGGTAAACTTTGGACATACCAAGCTAGATATGTAAAACTAATATCAAACAATAAGTCTAATATAGAAGTTGCAGAGTTGGATATAATTGGGCCTCCAGGTGACAATATAGAGATTGGAACAGTAAATAGTGTAGACCAAACTCGTACTAATGGAATTGGAAAACTAGTAGAAGATTATGTATATCAAAGTGATGACCCTAATACAAGTGAAAATGAAGAAGCTAAGATTCCAGATGGTTCAATAGTAATTACAGGAGAATACAGTGGAAATCCAGCATTTAATTTACCATTACTTATAGATAAAAACAATAAAACTATATCTGGAGAAGCACTCTTATTTGCAGAGATACCAGAAAAAGGTGAATTAGGTGAAATAAGTAAAGGTACATGGGTTTACTATATGCCAAAAGAAAGCTTTGATTCTTTAAGTGATAAGGTCAAGGCTGAATTATATAGATATAATGAACTTCAAGGAGATACTCCAGTAGGTCAAAGATTTGTAAGTGATACAATGTATGTACCTGTGGAAGCTAAAAATTATGATGAGTTAAAGACTATAAGTCTTACTGATAGTAATAGTAAAGCTAGAAAAGCTACAAGAAATGTTATTGATGTAAGTAACAAGAAGATTATATCTATAAATAATAAAGTAAAAGGTAATATTGTTAGAGACAAATAGTTAATAGAAATTTAAATATAATAAAATGATACTTATGGTATTTAATAGTCAATGTTAATAGCTATTAAAAATTCTAAAGAATAAAAAATTAAATATTAAATATGAAGTAAATATAGTACATGGATGTAGATATAAAATTAAGATAGTCTATAAATCAAATAAATAAGTCTGGGTGGATATTTGATTGTATGCACCTAGCTAATGGTAGATAAGGAAGGGTGTTATGAGTAAAGGAAAATCTCTTATAAGAACTTTGGCAGTGTCGACTATGGCAGTAGCTATAACTGGTAGTGCTACATGTGCATATGCAGCTCCAGTATTACAAGGGGCAAAAACATATGAAAAAGTAAATACTATAGATATATCTGTGGATTCAGTAGAGAATATAGTATATTCATTTCAAGCTAGTATAAAAGTACAAGGTGAAGTAGAAGTGGCAGATAATGAGCAAGGACAAAAGATTAAGTGGTCTGATAATATAGAAGCTCAGATAAAAAGTGGAAATGCAAATGCTAATTGTGTTTCAACATATGATAAAGCAAATAATATAACAACATTAGATATATATGTTACATCAAATGAAGATTTGCTAAATGAAAGTAGCTTAAACATAGGAAGAATATCTGTAAAAAAATCTGGCAGTAATTCAAATGCTGGCTATAAAGTTTTGGGGAATGGAACAGGTGATAAGCCAGCTTTAAAAATTGTAACTTACAACAATAAAACAATTGATTATGAAAGTATAGATTCTGGTGAAGGTTTAATATTTACTCTTATCAATGAGAATGAAGTAAAACCAATAGGAGGAACTGGAGCTAGTAAAAACGACCCTGAAAAGTATAAGGTTGAGAAAAGTGAAGCACTTGAGTACCTGTTAAACAATATTAGAGTAAAATATTCTGTTGTAAGCAAAGAAACAGAAGAAAGTGGCTCAAATATAATACTAAAACTTGGATTATCACAAAAAACAAGTAAAGGAAGAACAGCTACAGTAAATAAATATGTAGAGGTTACACTTCCAAAAAGCTTAGAGTATATAGTTGAAAATGAATTATCTAAACCAGACGAATTACCACCAGATAATAGTGGTGGCAATAATGGTGGAGGAAGCAATTCAGGTGGTTCATCTAGTGGTGGAAACTCTGGCGGAGGAAGTTCAAGTGATTCTACATCTAATGTCACAGTAAAAAAATTAAAAGGTGCTGATAGATTTGAGACTGCTGTTAAAATATCTCAAAGTGGTTGGACAAAATCAGATACAGTTGTAATAGTAAATGGAGAAGATAGAAGTATGGTAGATGGGCTTACAGCTACACCACTTGCTAGTGTAAAAAACTCACCGATTCTTTTATCTTCAAATGATAAACTTCCTCAAAAAACTGTAGAGGAACTAAAAAGATTAAATCCATCAAAAGTAATTGTAATAGGTGGAAATAACTCAATGCCAAATTCAGTTGTTGAAGCTATTAAAAGCGTAAATTCAAAAATATCAGTGCAAAGAATAGGTGGAGATACAAGATATCAAACTTCTATTAATATAGCAAAAGAAATTGATAAGACGAATAATATAGGCAAGCTGTATATAGGGGCAGGAAATGGAGAAGCAGATTCATTATCAATAGCATCATTAGCTGGTAAGGAAAAAACTCCAATAGTACTTACACAAAAAGATGGTGTAGATAATGAAGCAGAACAATTTATTAAATCAAACAAGGTGTCAAATGTATACTTTATTGGTGGAGTAGAGAAAATATCTAACAAGGCTATTGAACAAGTCGGAAAAATAGCAAATAAAGATGTATCAAAAAATAGAGTTGCAGGTCAAAATAGACAAGAGACAAATGCTAAAGTAATAGATAAATTCTATTCTCAGTCAAAATTGGATGGGGTTATAGTTGCTAATCAAGATAAGCTTATAGATGCTTTAGCAGTTGGTCCATTAGCAGCTAAGAATAATTCACCAGTTGTACTTGCTACAAATACGTTAGATAAATCACAAGAATCATCATTAAAAAATAAAAATTCATCTAAGTTGTTTGAAGTGGGTGGAGGAATAGCTTCATCTGTAGTAGATAAGATTAAGAGCTTAATTGAATCAAAATAACTATACTAAGATTAGTAAGAACTAGAATAAGAATGTATTTAGATATATAAATTTATATATCTAAAATACATTCTTATTTTTTATTTAATCTATTTTAGTAAAAATGTAGCTAAAAGAATAATATAATATTAACTACACATATATGATATAAAATAGTTTTTATACATAGATTGTGTTTTAAGATATTAAAAATATACCTAAAAATAATTTATCTAAATTTTGACGAAATAAGACATTAATATCTAGACGAAAGATATTTATATAAGATATACTTTATAATGTATAGAAAATAAAGGAAAAATAAAGAAACAGTACTTCTTTTATAAATATAAAATATAAAAATCATCAGGGGGATATGAAAATGAACAAAAAAATATTATCATTAGGTCTAGCAGTAGCATTAATATTGGTGAGCTTTAAAAATGTAAATGCATCATCAACAGTAGAAAAAATATATGGTAAAGATAGATATGAAACAGCAGCAAAGATAGCTGATAGACAAACTTATGAAACAGTAATTTTAGTGAATACAGAAAAATCGCTTGCAGATGGATTAAGTGCAAGTGGATTGTCAGGTGCAACAAAAGCACCAATATTATTTACACAAAAAAACAAGATACCAACAGATACAAATAGATGTTTAAAAAATATCAAAAAAGCATACATAATAGGTACAGAAGATACTATAAGTAAATCAGTAGAAAAAGAATTAAATTCTAAAAATATAGAAGTCAAGAGAATTGGTGGAGAAGATAGACTAAAAACAAGTTATCTAATAGCTAAAGAAATAGCAACTATAAAAAAAGTGGATAAGGTACTATTAACTAATGCCTACAGTGGAGAAGCAGATGCAATGAGTGTATCATCAGTAGCTACTAGAGATGGAGTTCCAATCATACTTACAGATGGGAAGAGTGTGCCTTTTAATGTTAAAAGTATACAATCATATTGTATAGGCTCAGAAGAAATAATGAGTAGTGCTATAGTTAAGAATACAAACTCAGTAAGAATAGAAGGAACTGACCGATTTGAAACTAACAAGAAGGTAATAGACTACTTTTATAAAAATTCAGATGTATTCTATGTATCAGATGGCTATCAATTAGTAGATGCTATAGCATCTGCACCATTAACTAAAGATTTTCCGATGGTATTAGTAAATGATGGTAGTAGCAAAGTTGTGTTAGAAGGAGCTAAGCATATAACTTCTATAGGTGAGTTAAGTGACAAGGTAATAGAACAATGTATAAGCGCATTAAAGTCAAATGGGCAACCTCCAACAATCACAATGGGTACTACAGAGATATATAAAGGTGAAAAGTTTGATAGTAGCAAGTTGAATATAGTGGCTAAAGATAATACTGGGAAGGTTTTACCAATAGAAATTGATGGATTTATAGATACAAATAGAGTAGGTACATATATATTGACATTAAAAGCTACAGATGAATGGGGACAAAGCACAGAAAAAAGAGTACAGATAAAAGTGCTAGATGATAAATCTCATGATTACAATAGCCCAGAATTTAAAAAGATGGTGTCTACTGAAATGTATAACTTAATTAATTCTTATAGAAAAGAAAAAGGTAAAGGACCGTTAGTAGTATCTAGTAAGCTAGAAGGTATGGCAAATGCATGGTCTAAGTATATGATGGATAAAAAAGTTTTTGCACATTATATAGATGGCAAAAATGCTCCACAAGTATTTTCTGAGTTTGGAATGAGAAGTGAAGAAAATATAGCATATATTTATATTAATTCTAAGAATGTTCAAACTACTCAAGATGCAAAAGATTTGGCAAAGACTGTATTCGAAGTGTGGAAGAAGTCACCAGAATACAATGCAAATATGCTTAGTGACGAATTTTTTAGTACTGGATTTGGACTTTATATATTATCTGATGGTCAGGTACATGCTACTCAAGAGTTTTTAAATGGTAATGAAGGTAGTTTGTAAAAAACTACCATAAATCTTGTTTTTTTATTAATTTACTGGTATCATAAAATTTAAAATCACATCTAAAGTACTTTTTGTAGTCTATTTTGTTATTGCTTTATAGATTATGGTATTTTAGATGTTTTTTATTTTAGACATTTATAAATTTTAAGGGAATAACTACTGAGGATGTAATTTATAATGAGTTGAATTATTAAAAGATTGGTAGGAGGAGTTTTATGAAGGTAAATAAGAGAATATTATCAATAGGATTGACAGTATCATTAATAATGGCAGGGGCAATAAATATCAATGCACTTTCAAGTATAGAGAAGATACAAGGGAAAGATAGATATGAGACTTCTGCATTGATAGCAGATAAACAAATATATGACACAGTCATATTAGTAAATACTGATAATTCTATAGTAGATGGATTAAGTGCAAGTGGATTATCAGGAGTTGCAAAAGCACCTATAATGTTGGTACAAAAAGATAAGATACCATCTGATGTTGAAAAAAGATTAAAGGATGTTAAGAATGCTTATGTTATAGGTACAGAGGATACTATAGGTAAATCTGTAGAAAATCAACTTAAGAATAAGGGTATTGAGGTTAAGAGAATTGGTGGAGAAGATAGAATAAAGACTAGTTATCTTATAGTAAAAGAGATTTCTACTATTAAGCCAGTAAATAAAGGTGATAAAGTATTTCTTGTAAATGGATATACAGGTGAGGCTGATGCAATGAGTGTATCTTCTGTTGCAGCTAGAGATGGAGTGCCTGTAATACTTACTAATGGAAAGCGCATACCATTTAAGGTTGATGATGTTCAATGTTATTCTCTTGGGTCAGAAGAGATAATGAGTAATGAACTTGTAAGTAAGACTAATTCTGTTAGAATTGCTGGTAAGGATAGATTTGAGACTAATAAGAAAGTTATACAACGCTTTTATAAGGGAACAAAGAAGTTTTATATATCCCAAGGATATAAGTTAGTTGATGCTGTGGCTGGTTCTCCACTAGCTAAGGACAAGCCTATAGTTCTTGTTAATGATGGAAGTGATAAGAGTGTACTTAGAGGTGCTGATGAAGTTACTTCTTTAGGTGGAATGGATAGGAAGGTTGTTGACCAATGTGTTAGTTCTGCATCTGATAAAAATACTTTGCCTACGATAACTGCTAATGATGTTGAGATTTCTGTAGGGGATAAGTTTGATAATAGTATGTTGAATATAGTTGCTACTGATTATTATGGAAATGATTTAAAGGCTAATATTGAAGGAAATGTAGATACCAGTAAGGCAGGCACATATGTTTTAAAAATAACTGCTTTTGATAATTTTGGTCAGAAGTGTGAGATTAGTGTAAATGTTAAGGTAATTGTAAATACAAGTACAAAAGACCCTAATAGTTATGAGTTTAAGGCTATGGTTTCTAATGAGATGTACAATTTGGTTAATTCATATAGAAAAGAAAAAGGCAAGAAGCCTTTAAGGGAATTAGATTCTTTAGCTGGAATGGCAAATGCATGGTCTAAGTATATGGATGAGAAAAAGATATTTGCACATGAGATTGACGGAAAAAATGCAGCTGAAGTGTTTTTTGGATTTGGAGCAAGAAGTGGTGAAAATATTGCATATTTACCTATGAATGTTAAGTCTGTTTATACTTCTAAAGATGCAAAAGAAATGGCTGAGTCTATTTTTGATTTATGGAAGAAGTCTTCTAAGTATAATGAGAATATGTTGAAAGAAGAATTTTATAGCTTTGGATTTGGTATGTATATTTCTAGTAAAGGGGAAGTAAATGCAGCAATGGAATTCTTAAATAGTTAGATTTTATATCACTATCTATAGTAGAAAGTGAAGAAATTTAATTTGAATAAAAAAATAAAGTTGAAATGATGAAAAAATTATAAAAATAATTTTAAAAAATACAAAAATAGCAAAAAAACAATTAATTTGTTGGAAAAAACTTCAATTAATTTTGCATAAATTATTGAAATTATATTTTATATAGTCTATCATAAGAGTGTGAGAAATATTTGGACTATATGAACATGAAATTTATATGTACATAATTAAAGAGATGTAATTTAATATAATGTTGGGAGGAATTTAAGAAATGAATAAGAAAAATTTAGCAATGGCTATGGCAGCAGTTACTGTAGTAGGTAGCGCTGCTCCAATATTTGCTGATACACAACCTAGTGTTGAAAATGCAGATAAGTATACGGTAGTAAAGAGTAAATATAAAAATTTACTTGATAAAATTAAGGAATTGGTTAATGAAAACAATAAAGCCATAGATGAATATATTAAAACTAATGGTGGAACAGAAGCTAATGCTTGGACTGAGTTAGGAAAAGCTAAAGCTCTTAATATAATAACTATGGAGATAAAAGATGATGATGATGAAGTAGTTGTTAAAGAGAGTACTGTAAAAAGAGGCGATGTTGTTAATGTAGATTATGTTGAAGATCAAATGAAAAATTTGAAGTCTGATAGATATATGGATTTCAAAATAACTAAAAAGTCAACTTCTACACAAGTAACACCAACATATAAGGCTAGTGATATAAATGAATTAGCAGCAACTTCTGGGCAAAAGATAACAGATGCAATAGGAACTATTAATATGAGTGTGCTTGATGAAAAAGCTGGTATAAAAAGTCAAGTTGCAGCTAATGCAGGAAGTGGTGACACAACAGAAGCTGCAACAATAGCTACTTTTAAATCATATTTTTCTGTAGGTTCAACAGATAAAGATGCTAATGGCAATGTCACTCTTGATGTAACAGTTGAAGAACCAACTGGAACAGATAAAGTTTTAACTAATCTTGCAAGTACTACAGCTCTTACAGGTAGTTTAACAAGCGCACAAAAATTAGCTATTGCTTCAAGTGCTGCCACAATTACAGTAAAAGAGGGTGGAGAAAAACTTGATTTCTCTAAGCCTTTATTTAACTCTTCTAAAGAATTTATAGGTTTTGATAAAGAAGAAGCAGCACCACAAACAAGTACTGAAAAGACAGTTACTGTTAGAGTATTAGATGCAAAAGAAGAAACTATAAAAGCAACTGATTCTGATGCAATAAAAGCAATTGCTCAAAAATATAGTTTTGATGGTGATCAAATAAGTGCTGTTTATGAAGAAGCTAAAGCTTTAAATGAGAAAGATAACCTTGATGGTAGTGCATATGATAAAGATGGTACTTATAAAGCTGTTTTCTTTGCTAAAGGGAAAAGATTACAAGGTTTCTCAAAATCTAATGATTCAGCAGAAGGTTTAGCACCTAAAAATACACCTCTTAAGTTAGTTATAGAGTCTACAGATGAAGATGATTTTATAGATGGTTTAAAAGACTTAAAAGATTACAATAATAGTTACTCTGATGTTGATAGTATTTCAGGTGATGATAGAATAGAAACAGCTATAGAATTAAGTAAATCATATTATAATAATGATATTGATGATAATTCTAATACAATTAAAGAAGATGCAGTTGATAATGTTGTACTTGTAGGTTCTCAAGCTATAGTTGATGGATTAGTAGCAGGACCTTTAGCAGCTGAAAAAACTGCTCCATTATTATTAACTTCAAAAGATCAATTAGATAGTAATGTAAAAAATGAAATTAAGAGAGTTATGGGATTAAGTAGTAATAATGCTGTTAATACTAAAAAGAAAGTATATGTAGTTGGTGGAGAAAATTCAGTTTCTAAAGATGTTTTAAAATCTTTAGAAGATATGGGATTAAAAGTTGAAAGATTTGCAGGTAATGATAGATATGAAACTTCTCTTAAGATAGCTGATGAAGTTGAGTTAAATAATGATAATAAAGCATTTGTAGTTGGTGGTACAGGATTAGCAGATGCTATGAGTATAGCTCCAGTAGCATCTCAATTAAAAGGAGATGAAGCAACTCCAATAGTAGTTGTAGATGGAAAAGCTGATGCATTATCTTCTGATGCAAAAGATTTCTTAGATTCAGCTGATAAAGTAGATGTTATAGGTGGAGAAAATTCAGTTTCTGATAAAGTAAAAGCATCTATAAAAGATACTATAGATAGATCTGTAGATAGAATTAGTGGAGATGATAGACAAGCTACTAATGCAGAAGTTATAAAAGAATATTATGAAGCAAGTCCTAAGAATGTTAAAAATGTATTCTTAGCAAAAGATGGTTCAACTAAGGAAGATCAATTAGTAGATGCTTTAGCAGCTGGACCAATAGCAGCTAATCTTGGAACAGCAAATAGAGACTTATCTCCAGCTCCAATAGTATTAGCTACTGACAACTTATCTTCTGAGCAACATGTAGCTATAAGTAAAGTTGTTGATGATGATGCATCTAATAAAATAGTTAAAGTTGGTGGAGGAATAGCTGACTCAGTTGTTAAAAAATTAAAAGATTTAGTAGGAATGTAAATTTAAATTACTAGATTTTATATAAAAGACTTCTCATTGAGAAGTCTTTTATTGTTATCTTTAAAAAATATAATATAAAATTTAAAGGAGCAATCTAATTTTGTTATTATAATCCAAAATTAGATTGCTCCTTTTGTGAGAAATACTTAAATAAAAAGATGTAATTATTTATTTAAGTATGATTATTATACTATACATTAAAAAAATTGTCTACTATTCTAAAATTTTAATGTATAATAGTAAGAGAAACATAAATTAGGAGGTAAAATAAATATGTCAGTTCTAGATATGATATTAGACAAAACAGATGAAATAGAAATTAAAAAATTAAATAATATAGTGGATAAGATAGATGCATTAGAAAATAAAATACAATTATTAAGTGATGATGAGTTAAAAAATATGACAAATATATTTAAGAGTAGGTTAGGTAAAGGTGAAACTTTAGATGATATGTTACCAGAAGCCTTTGCTGTGGTCAGAGAAGTATCGAAGAGAATATTGGGTATGCGTCAATATAGAGTTCAATTAATTGGTGGAATAGTGCTACATCAAGGGAAAATAGCTGAAATGAGAACTGGAGAAGGAAAAACATTAGTTGGAGTAGCACCAGTTTATTTAAATGCATTAGAAGGAAAAGGGGTACATGTAATTACAGTTAATGATTATTTGGCGCAACGTGATAAAGAACTAATGCAACCAGTATATGAGTTTCTGGGAATGACAGTTGGAGTAATAATTAATGGACAACAGCCATCAGAAAGAAAATTACAATATCAATGTGATATAACTTATGGTACAAATAATGAGTATGGATTTGATTATTTAAGAGACAATATGGTGACAAAGAAGATAGATAAGGTTCAAAGAGAGTTAAATTTTGCTATAGTGGATGAAGTTGACTCTATTCTTATAGATGAAGCTAGGACTCCACTTATAATTGCTGGAAGTGGAGAAGAAGGAACTAAACTTTACGAACTTGCAAATGCATTTATAAAAACTATAAATGAAGAAGATTTTGAAATGGATAGAAAAGACAAAACAATAGCACTTACACAAAGTGGTCTTAGTAAAGCAGAGTCATTTTTTGGCATAGGAAATATTACACACATTGATAATATAGAAATATTTCACCATGTAAACCAATCTCTTAGAGCTCATAAACTGATGAGCATAGATGTTGAGTATGTTGTTAAAGAAGATGAGATACTAATAGTTGATGAATTTACAGGAAGAATAATGGATGGTAGAAGATTTACTGATGGTCTTCATCAAGCTATAGAAGCAAAAGAAGGTGTAAAGATAAAAGATGAATCAAAAACAATGGCAACTGTTACTTTCCAGAATTTCTTTAGACTATATTCTAAATTATCTGGTATGACAGGTACTGCAAAGACTGAAGAAAGCGAATTTGAGTCTACATACAAAATAAATGTTGTTCAAATACCAACTAATAAGCCAGTCATAAGAGCTGATTTACATGATAAGGTGTTTAAAACAGAAAATGCTAAATATAATGCAGTTGTAGAAGAAATAATAAGAATAAATAAAACTAAACAACCAATTCTTGTTGGAACTGTTTCTATTGAAAAATCAGAAAAGTTGTCTAGATTGTTGAAAAAGAGAGGCGTTAAGCATCAAGTTTTAAATGCAAAACAGCATGATAAGGAAGCTGAAATAATATCTAAAGCTGGTAAATTAGGTTCTGTAACAATTGCTACAAATATGGCAGGTAGAGGAACTGATATATCTCTTGGTGCAGGAGATGAAGAAGAAGAAAAGATAGTAAAAGATTTAGGTGGATTATATGTTATAGGAACAGAAAGACATGAGACTAGAAGAATAGACAATCAGCTTAGAGGTCGTTCTGGTAGACAGGGAGATCCAGGAACTTCAAGGTTCTTTGTAAGTTTAGAGGATGAAGTAATAAAGTTATATGGTGGGAAAACAATAGAAAAAATATTAAAAAGAATGAGTACAAAAGAAGAAGAAGCTCTAGAGAGTAAAGCTCTAAATAGAGCAATTGAAAGAGCTCAAAAAGGTATTGAAGGAAAAAATTTCGAGCAAAGAAAGAATGTTCTTAAATATGATGATACTATTAATGAGCAGAGAAAAGTAATCTATAATGAGAGAAATAAAGTTTTAGATGATTTAAATATTTCTGATGAGATACAAAAAATGGTAATGGAGATTATTCAAGAGTCTGCTGATAAATATTTGAAAAAGACTAGAGATTACCAAGGTTATTTTAGATACCTATATAAAATATTTATGCCAGCTGATACATTATTAATTCCAAGATTAGATGAAAAAAGTGTTGATGAAATAATTAATCAAACATATGAAATTTCTAAGAGAGTATATGATCTTAAGAAAATGATGATTGGAATTAAAGAGTTAGAAAAATTAGAGAGAAAAGTATTACTTGAGGTTGTAGATACCTATTGGGTTGAACATATAGATGCTATGGATCAGTTAAGACAATATATAGGTCTTAAAGCATATGGTCAAAAAGATCCATTTAAAGAATATGCAATAGAAGGATATGAAATGTTTGAAGCTTTAAACAAAAATATCAGAGTGTCAACAGTCCAATACCTTTATAAATTTGACTAACATATTAAAGTTATATGAATGAAGACAGACTTTTAAGAGAATTAATTTAAATGAAAAAGAGGCTGAAAATCAGCCTCTTTTTCTTTGTGAGAAATACGGAAAAAAGAGATGCTTGAAATTTCTTTCTTCCATTTAATATTATACTATAAAGGTATAAAAAAGTCTATGAGTTATAATCTGGATTATTAAAAAAAATTACAATTTTGTTACTTTTTTGCATACAATAGTAGCTAAGTATCTAAAATTGAATTTTTTTGATAATAGTGCTTAATTATTACAATATATCCTATTTATTGAAATAATATCAAATATATATTATAATTGGTGAATAAGGAAAAATTGAATTTTTTAGGGGGAGAACACCATGAATAGAAAAAATCTTTCAGTAGTTATGGCAGCTGCAATGATAAGTACATCAGTAGCTCCAGTTTTTGCTGCGGAAACTACACAGGTAAAAAAACAAACAATAACTAAAAAAGAAGCTACAGAGTTAGTTTCAAAAGTTAGAGATCTAATGTCTCAAAAATATACTGGAGGTTCTCAAGTTGGACAACCAATATATGAAATAAAGGTTGGTGAAACTTCATCACAATTAAAAATAATAACTAATATAGATGAGTTAGAAAAATTAGTAAATGCTTTGGGAGAAAATAAAGAACTTCTTGTAACTATAACAGACAAAGGTCATGCAACAAATAGTGCAAAAGAAGTAGTTGCAGAAGCAATTGAAAGGTATGAAAATTCAGCAGACCTTTCAGCTGAAGCTAATTCAATAACAGAAAAAGCTAAAACTGAAACTAATGGAATTTATAAAGTTGCAGATGTAAAAGCTTCATATGATAGTGATAAAGATAAGTTAGTTATAACACTAAGAGATAAAACAGAAACAGTAACTTCTAACACTATAACAGTGGGTGTTGGTGATGAAAAGGTTGATTTAACAGTAAATCCAGTTGATTCAACTGGGACGAATTTAGATCCTTCTGCAGATGGTTTTAAAGTAGATAAAATCAATAAATTAGGTGTAGCAGGAGCTAAAAATATTGATGATATTCAATTAGCTGAAATAACTATAAAAAATAGTGATTTAAACACAGTTTCACCACAAGATTTATATGATGGATATAGATTAACTATTCAAGGTAATATGGTAGTAAATGGTATATCAAAATCAATTAGTGATATTTCAGTAAAAGATTCAGAAACAGGAAAGTATAAATTTACTGTTAAATATACTGATGCATCTGGAAAAGCGATAGAACTTACTGTAGAAGGTACTAACGAAAAAGAGTTAAAAGATACTAAATCAGCATTAGAAGGAAATTCGAAAGTTAAATTAATAGCTGGAGAAGATAGATATGCAACTGCAGTAGCTATAGCAAAACAAACAAAATACACTGATAATGTAGTTATAGTTAATTCAAATAAATTAGTTGATGGGTTAGCAGCTACACCACTAGCTCAATCTAAAAAAGCACCTATACTGTTGGCATCTGATAATGAAATACCAAAAGTAACTTTAGACTATATAAAAGATATAATTAAGAAAAGCCCATCTGCTAAAATATATATAGTAGGTGGAGAGTCAGCAGTATCAAATACAGCTAAAAAGCAATTAGAATCAATAACTAAGAATATTGAAAGACTAGCTGGAGATGATAGACATACAACTTCAGTAGCAGTAGCAAAAGCTATGGGTTCTTTTAAAGATGCATTTGTAGTAGGTGCAAAAGGAGAAGCTGATGCTATGAGTATAGCTGCTAAAGCTGCTGAACTTAAGGCTCCTATAATAGTAAATGGTTGGAATGATCTTTCAGCAGAAGCTATCAAATTGATGGATGGAAAAGAGATTGGCATAGTTGGTGGTTCTAACAATGTATCTAGCCAAATTGAAAATCAACTTGTTGATATTGATAAAGATAGAAAAGTTCAAAGAGTTGAAGGAGAAACAAGACACGATACCAATGCTAAAGTCATAGAAACATATTATGATAAATTAGATAAATTATATATAGCAAAAGATGGATATGGAAATAATGGTATGCTAGTAGATGCATTGGCAGCAGGACCTCTAGCAGCAGGTAAAGGTCCAATACTTCTAGCTAAAACTGATATAACAGACTCACAAAAGAGTGCTCTTGATAAAAAATTAAATTTTGGTGCAGAAGTAACTCAAATAGGTAATGGAGTTGAATTGACAGTAATACAAAAGATAGCTAAGATACTAGGTTGGTAATAACTTATACTGTGGAGAAGATTCCTTAATAAACAGAGGAATCTTTTTCTATAGTTATGCTATTTATTGTAAATTATAACATTTTATGAAATAGGAGGATATAGTAGTGGTAGATGCAACTTTATTTTTTACACCACATCAAGATGATGAAACTTTAAGTATGGGTAGTGCTATAATTGAGCATGTTGAAAAGACTGATACACATGTTATATTATGTACAGATGGTAGTAAATCAATAATAAGAAAAGTCTTAGATGATGGAGGATCATGTTCTTATCATATTAAAGATGTGCATAAGTATTCTCTATCAGAAAGTGAATTTTCAAAAGATAGAGATGAAGAATTTAAAGATAGTTGTAAAGAAATGGGAGTAAAGTCTAGTAATATACATATAGAGGAAAATAGAGCTCATGATGGTGAGCTAAGTAAAGAAAAAGCAAAAGAAATAATACTTAAATATTTGGATGAATATCCAAATGCAAAAGTAAAGACTGTCACTCCTTATAAAGCTAGTGGAATACATGAAGATCATAGAGCATTAGGAGAAGCAGCATTAGAATTATATGAGGAAGGTAAAATAAAAGATTTAAGATTTTATGTAGAACCTTATGATTATGATGATTTTAAAAAAGTTAATCCAAATGTAAAAGTATGGGAGGTATTAACTACTCAAGAAGAGAAATTATTAAGTGCAATGAATGCATATAAAAAATGGCATCCAGAAAGCGGATATTATGCAATTGGATATCATTCTGTAAAATCGCATTTTGATGAATTAAAATCCAATAAAATACAATATGTTCATGCTCCATAAAAGTTTATGCTAAAATTAGGAGGAATAATTAATGAAAATTTCAAAACAAATACTGCTTTTATTAACAATATCATTTATATCAACTGGTTTATATGTTAATAAAGCCAATGCAGCTACAAAAGATACTCTAGTAGGTTCAGGAAGATGGGAAACAGCTATAAAAATAAGTCAAAAAGGGTGGTCGAATACTACAAACGCTGTTTTGGTAAATGATAATTCAATATCAGATGCACTATCTGCAACTCCATTTGCGAAAGTGAAAGATGCTCCTATTTTACTTACTCAAAGTGATAAATTAGATAATAGGACAAAGCTAGAATTAAAGCGACTAGGTGTAAAAAATGTATATTTAGTTGGTGGGATTAATGCATTAGGCTCAAATATTGAGAAAGAATTGAAACTAGAGGGGATGAGTTTTGAGAGAATATCAGGAAATGACAGGTATGATACATCTGTAAAACTAGCTGAAAAATTAGGCAAAGAAAAAGATTTTTCTAGTATATTTGTAGTTAGTGGTAAAAGCGGATTAGCAGATGCAGTAAGTATAGGGTCAGTAGCAGCTCAAGAAGGTATGCCAATTATACTTTCAAATCCAGAAAATGGAATAAAATTAGCAGATAAACTTATCAAAGAAAAAAATATAAATAAATCCTATATAATAGGAGGGAACTATTCTGTTTCTGAATCTGTAGAACAAAATTTACTAAATGTTAAGAGAATTTCAGGTAATAATAGGAATGAAACGAACGCAAAAGTTATAGAGGAATTTTATAAGTCTACAAATTTAAAAAATGCATATATAACTAAAGATGGAATGAGAAATCAAAGTGACTTAATTGATTCATTAGCAGTAGGAGTTTTAGCATCAAAAAATAGTTCTCCAGTTGTATTAGTAGGAGAAGAACTTGATTCTTCTCAAAAAGACATCATAAATACAAAAATATTTGATAAAATAACTCAAGTTGGTGGATTAGGTAATGAAAGTGCTACAAAAAATATAGCTGATATGCAAGAGCAAACTAGATATACTGTTGAATCAATTGAGGAGCTTAATGTCGCATTAAAAAAAGCGGATGCTAATGATATAATTAAATTTAAAGCAGATAAAGATAAGAAAATAACAGACTCATTTAAGTTGGAAACTAAAAAAGCTATAACTGTTGAATTTGATGGAACATATACCCAAACAATAACTATAGATATGCCAAATGGAGATATAAATAATTTTGGTAAAATAGATGGAAGTTTTGTGATTAATAATATAAAGAATAATACATTAGTCAATAAAGGTGATATAAATCAGATAGATATTCATTCTAAAAATGGATGTAAGATAGAAAATCAAAGTTCTGGAGATATATGGCTTATAACAATACTTAAAGATGCAAAAAATGTATATATAGAAAATGATGGAGATATAATAAAAATATCTAATAGTTCATCTGATGTCACATTAAAAAATTATGGAAGCGTTGATACGATAAGTGGAAATAAAGAATTAGCTATAGTTGGGAATAAACCTAGAATTAATAATACTATAGAGGATGATAAAGATAAAGCTAGTGGATTATATCCAGAAGTAAAATCATGTACTCCTACTCAAAATAACTTTATAATGCTACATATTTCTCAAGAACCTAAGTATTCAGATTATGCAATATACTATAGAGTAGTAAAAAGTAAGCCATCAGCAATTAAAATAGGCGATAAGATTGACATAGATGATTGGGAGATTGTAAAAGGAACAACTCCTTTTAAAGTAAATGCTATGAATGGATCTTATATAGAATGTGTTGAAATAGATAAATCAAACAAAAGTGTTAGAAGATGGGGACGCACAGGTGAAACAAGTGATGGTGTAAAAGTTGAAGAAGTTGCAAAGGGTCTAGATACAGATGTAAATATAATTGGTGATAATGTACAAGTAACTACACCAAAAGCGAACTCTAACTGCCAAATTTATTATAGGATTTCTCAAATTAAGCCAGCAGCAATGAATGTTGGAGAAAAAATTAATTTATCTAGTTGGGATAGTGTTATAGATAACAATATAGAATTAAAATTTAATGATGTAGATGGAAAGTATATAGAGCTAGTAGAATTAGATAATTCAACTAATTTAGTGACTAGATGGGGTAAGACTGATAAGATAGTTGCGACAAATTCAGAAGTATAATAAATAAGAGGGTAGTATATCATTTATAAATATAAGTATGTATAATAGACATAGCTTAAAAATTATTAATAAGCAGTATAACTATATAAGTATACTGCTTATTAATTTATATTATCTTTCTTAAAAATTATCATTTTACTAAACAAATAATTTAAAACTATAACAACTACATTAGTAAAGACTTTCACTATAATATCATTTACAAAAAGTAAATCAATCATTACATACATAATAACCATTTCAATAATACCAGAAAGCAATCTAAAACTAACAAAAGACAAAAACTCCTTAAACAAGAACTTTATCTCAACTTTCTTACTCTCAAACACAAAAAATTTATTAGTAACATAAGCAAATAAAACAGCAAGTATCCACGCCAAAGCATTTGCAACCATAAAATTAAATGAAATAATTCTAGTAAAAAATAAATATGAAACTATATTTACAAGGGTAGTAAATGCTCCAAAAAATAAATATAATATTGTCTCCTTATGTTTTTTAAAAATCAAATATAACCCTCCTAAACTAATCAAATATAATTTCTTTAAAGACTACTAACACATTTTAGTATAACACATTCATTAACTAATCAATATATTGTAAAATATAATAAAAAATAAAATTATAATATTTTACAGTTAATATACACCAATAATCTATATTTTATCAAAATAAAATATGACCTAAATTTAGAAATCTGATATAATAAAAATTAAATACATACAAGGGGGTAAATATGAGAAAGTACAAATCAAAAAAATTGTCAAGCCTACTGGCATTGTTGACAGTTTGCTTTTTAATAGTGTCAACAATACCTGTCTCAGCAGAAAACAATAAAACTCTAGATGGAGTAGAAACTGCAGAGTACTCTGAAAGCTATCTTCAATACTTAGAAGATGTCAAAAATGGAGATACAGCAAAATATAATGGAGTAATACCAGTTCCACATGAAATGGAAGGTACAATACTTCAAAATAAGGGAAGAAGCAGTCTTCCATCATCATACAAATCAAGTGCATCATACAACCCAACGAACTTAGGGTTGACTACACCAGCAAAAAATCAAGGAAACCTTAACACATGTTGGGCATTTTCTGGTATGTCAACTTTAGAGTCATACCTAAAGCTAAAAGGTTATGGAACTTATGACCTTTCAGAAGAACACTTCAGATGGTGGTCAACTGGCGGAACATATGGATGGAACTTAGACGATATGTCAGGTAGTTCAAATGTAACAGCTATAGGATATTTGACAGCATGGGCAGGGCCTAAATTAGAAAAGGATATACCATATAACCTTAAATCTGAATCACAAGGTGCAACTAGACCTTCAAATATGGATACTGCACCTACACAATTTAATGTGACAGATGTTATTCGTCTTGGAAAAGATAAAGAAACTGTAAAAAATGCTATAATGCAATATGGTTCAGTAACGTCTGGATATGCTCATTATTCAAATTATTTTAATGAAGATGAAACAGCATATAATTGTACAAATAAGAGAGCTCCTTTAAATCATTCTGTAGCAATAGTAGGATGGGATGATAATTATTCAAAAGATAATTTTGCATCTGATGTTAAACCAGAGTCAAATGGAGCATGGTTAGTAAAAAGTAGCTGGGGAGAATTCAATTCTATGAAAGGATTTTTCTGGATTTCCTATGAAGATAAAACTTTACTTACAGATACAGATAACTATGCAATGAAATCAGTATCAAAACCAGATAGTGATAAAAAAATGTACCAACTTGAATATGCTGGTCTTAGCAAGATAATGTCAAATAAAATAACAGCAGCAAATGTATTTGATTTCAGCAGAGACTCTGAAAAACTTGACTCAGTTATGTTTGAAACAGACTCTGTAGGAGCAAAATATGAAGTATATTATGCACCAGTAGTAAATGGAGTTCCTCAAAACAACTCAATGACAAAACTTGCAAATGGAACAGTATCATATTCTGGATACATAAATGTACCTACTAACTCTTATAACCTACCAAAAGGTAAAGGAGCAATAGTAGTAGTTATAGACAACACAGCAAATCCTAATAGAGAAAAATCAACTTTAGCATATGAAACTAACATAGATGCATACTATTTATATGAAGCTAAAGCAAACTTAGGTGAAAGTTACATACTTCAAAATAATAAATTTGAAGATATAAATACATATAGCGAGTTCTCTCCTTGTAACTTTGTTATAAAAGCTATAACAAAGACATCTTCTGGACAAGCTACTTCAGGAGAATCTTTAACTGGAGCAGATAGATATGAAACAGCAGTTAAAGTTAGTCAAAAAGGATGGACTTCTTCACAAAATGCAGTACTAGTAAATGGTAATGCAATAGTGGATGCTTTAACAGCTACACCATTTACAGCAGCAATTGATTCTCCAATCCTTTTAACAGGAAAAGATAACTTAGATTCAAAAACTAAGGCAGAGTTACAAAGATTAGGAACTAAAAAAGTTTATCTAATAGGTGGAGAAAATTCTCTAAGTAAGAATATACAAACTCAACTTAGCAATATGGGTATATCAATAGAGAGAATTAGTGGTAGTGATAGATACAAGACTAGTATATCATTAGCTCAAAAACTAAACAGTATAAAATCTGTTTCACAAGTTGCAGTGGCAAATGGTGTCAATGGACTTGCGGATGCAATAAGTGTTGGTGCAGCAGCAGCTGACAACAATATGCCAATAATACTTACTAATGAAAAGAGTGAGTTACAAGGTGCTGATGAGTTTTTAAATTCATCAAAAATAAGTAAGACTTATATAATTGGTGGTACAGCTACTTTATCATCAAACTTAGAAAGTAAGCTTTCAAACCCAACAAGACTTGCAGGAAGTAATAGAAATGAAACTAATGCTAAGATAATAGATAAGTTCTATACTAATTCAGATTTAAAATATGCTTTTGTTGTTAAAGATGGTTCAAAAAGTCAAGGTGACTTAATAGATGGACTAGCAGTAGGAGCATTGGGTGCTAAGACAGATTCTCCAGTTGTTTTAGTTGGAAATAAATTAGATGAGAGTCAAAAGACTGTACTTAAATCTAAGAAGATTGAAACTCCAATTAGAGTTGGTGGAAATGGAAATGAAAGTGCTTTTAATGAATTAAATAGTCTTTTAGGAAAATAATAATGTTAGATATTTTGTAATTTAAAAAATATTTAATATAGCTTTAAAGATATATTAAAGAAATAAGCCCTAACCGTTAATATGGTTGGGGCTTATTTCTTGAGAAATTTTCTATAGAGAAAAATGTAATAATTTTAAACTGTAAAATAGTGTAAAGATACTCTATAATATAAGATGGTAAGATTTTAAACGAAATAAGGGGGGAATAAAATGAAAGCACCAAAAACTATTTTAACAATATTGACAATAGCGCTTACTTTAAGTGGGATTTCTATAACTTCATCATATGCACTTACAGAAGAAAAATTAATAGGTGAAGGGAGATATGAAACTGCTGTAAAGATAAGTCAAAAAGCATATAGTTCAAGTAATAATGCTGTATTAGTGAATGATAGTTCTTTAGCTGATGCTCTTTCAGCTACACCATTTGCAAAAGCTAAAGGAGCTCCAATACTTTTAACAGAAAGTAATAAACTGGATGATAGAACTAAAACAGAGCTAAAGCGTTTGGGAGCTAAGGATATTTATTTAATTGGTGGGACTGCTGTGTTAAATAAGGATATAGAGAATCAATTAAAAAATGATGGATTAAATGTGGAAAGAATTAGTGGTAATGATAGATATGAGACTTCATTACTTTTAGCAAATAAACTAAAAGATATTAAAGATGTTAAGGAGATAGCTGTTGTGAATGGGGAAAAAGGGCTAAGTGATGCTGTAAGTGTTGGAGCACCATCTGCTCAAAATAATATGCCTGTAGTTTTATCTAGTCCTAAAGATGGAGTAGAACCATTTGAAAAATTTATAAAAGATGAGAAAGTTATAAAAGCATATGTAGTTGGAGGTACAAATTCTGTTTCAAGAGCTGTAGAAAAGAGCCTCCCTAATGCAGAAAGATTGAGTGGAAAAGATAGAAATGAGACTAATGCTAAGGTTATAGAAAAGTTTTATTCTGATGTAGATTTAAATAATCTATATGTAACCAAAGATGGAAGTAAAAATGAAAATCAACTTATTGATTCATTGGCAGTTGGAGTATTGGCAGCAAAAAATGAATCACCTGTTGTTTTGGTCGGTGATAAACTAAATACAAAGCAAAGGGATGTACTTAGTACTAAAAAATTAAGTACTGTAACACAAGTTGGTGGAAATGGAAATGAAGAAGCTTTTAATGAGATTAAGACTTTACAAGATAAGACTATCTTTGAAGCTAAAACTGTTGAAGAATTAACTAATATGATAAATATTGCAAGTCCTAATGACATTATTAACTTTAATCCAAAAGAGGATACTGTAAATGAAGCTTTTAGAATGGTAACAAATAAACCAATAACTGTGAATATAAAAGGGGATTGTTCAAAGACTATCACTGTTGATATGCCTAATGGTGAGGTAAATAACTATGCTACTTTAGTAAATGTTATAGTGAGAAATATTGGTGAAGGTGGATTTAATAATCATGATACAATATCTATATTGTCAGTTCGTGACAAAAATGGTAGAGTTATAGAAAATACTAGAAATTCAGATATAGATACGTTGATGATATTAGCATCTGCTAATGATACAAAATTGATTAATGATGGATATATAGGAAAACTTATAGATAATTCATCTAATAGTGATATAACTAATCATGGTACTATAGACAAAAAAGTAAATCAGGTTGAGGATTTAGAGGCTAAGGTTGATTCTATTGAAAAAGCTATAGATTCTATAAGCCAGAAAGTCAATAAAATACAAGACATACTAGATAAACTTGGATTTCTAAAGAAATTTCTTAACTAAAAAGATGTATATTTAAGAGAACTATATTTTAGACTTATGTATGAAGATATATAGTTAGATAGAATCATAGCTAAAGCTAAATATAAAGTTAAATCTTGGGGGAGGTAATATGGAGAGTGGATTTGAAGGT
Organism: Clostridioides sp. ZZV14-6154; assembly: GCF_020657785.1. NCBI lineage: Bacteria > Bacillati > Bacillota > Clostridia > Peptostreptococcales > Peptostreptococcaceae > Clostridioides > Clostridioides sp. ZZV14-6154. Next base: position 181,450 of record NZ_JAGWCY010000004.1, read on the forward strand.
AAATTAAATACAAAAACTATAAAAAGTAGAGTTAAATCAATAGACATAATAAGAGGGCTATCAATAGCCCTCATGATAGTTTGCAATAATCCTGGGACTTGGATGAGAATGTATCCACAACTAAGACATGCTATATGGCATGGTGTAACACTTGCAGATTTTGCATTCCCTTTCTTTGTTATATCTTTAGGTGTTACAATTCCAATATCAATAAACAGTAAACTAAAGAATAATAAGTCTACAATACGAATAATACTAAGTATATTTAAGAGAAGTATTTTACTAATGTTGTTTGGATTTTTCTTAAATTACCTAGGAAATCATGACTTAAGTACTGTGAGAATACTTGGAGTGCTTCAACGTATGGGGCTAGTGTATCTTGTAACTAGTTTAGTGTATTTACTACTAAAAAAGCTAAATGTAGGAAGCACTGCAACTATAATTACTTTCTTGTGTATATCTGCATTTATTATAGTGGGGTATTACATAGTTGCAAAACCTTATGGATTTGAATTAGAAGGTTCTCTTGCACAATTAGTGGATTTCCATTTTTTTAAAGGACATTTGTACAAGCCAGAGTTTGAACCAGACGGATTTTTAACAAGTATAGTAGCTATTTCCTCAGGAATGTTGGGCTGTACTATGGGATGTGTACTTCTAAAAGAAAATATAGGAGAGTATAAAAAATTCTTTAAAATATTAATTATGAGTATCATTTTACTTACATGTGCTTTTGCTTTTAATCAATATTTTCCATTTAATAAGAGATTATGGTCAAGCTCATTTGTACTTTTAATGGCTGGAAGTTATGGTATTTTATTGGCAATATTTTACTTTATATGTGACATCAAAAATAAAAGCAAAATATTTACTCCAATAATAGCACTTGGAAGTAGCCCTATTTTTACATATATGTGTCTTGAGATATTGAGTCATGTGTTTTGGAATTTACCAAAACTTACTGATAAAGTAGATTATCCCACTACCTTGGTGGAATGGACTACATATGAACTTATAACACCTTGGGCAGGTACAACGTGGGATTCTCTTGTATTTTCTCTCTTGTATGTATTGTTTTGGGTTATAATAATGTCGTTTATGTATAAAAAGAAAATATTTATTAAAATTTAATGTAGTATTTTGTTTAAAAAAATATTTCTTTAATTTGTTCAAATATGCAGAAATTCTCAGGAATAATCCGGTTTTTCCCTAGCGAAAATTAAAAAAACATGCCATAAAAGATTACAAAAAGATTACAATTTGTAATCTTTTGTGCTATAATGAAAAAAGATTTACATAATATTGAATTTATGTAATATAAAACAAGTTCAAGAAGAATTAAATAAGATTTAAAGATCTAAAAATCTAGGGGGGATACAATGAGAAAAAGAACAAAATTATTAGCAACAGGAATGTTGTCTATAGCAATGGTGGCACCAAACGTGGCTTTAGCAGCAGAAAATACTACTGCAAATACAGAATCTAATTCAGATATTAATATAAATTTACAAAGAAAAAGTGTAGTGTTAGGAAGTAAATCGAATGCAAGTGTAAAATTTAAGGAAAAATTAAACGCTGATTCAATAACATTAAATTTTATGTGTTATGATATGCCACTTGAAGCTACTTTAAATTACAATGAAAAGACAGATGCATATGAAGGTGTAATAAATTACAATAAAGACCCAGAATATTTAAATGTATGGGAACTTCAAAGCATAAAAGTAAATGGTAAAGATGAACAGAAAGTTTTAAACAAAGAAGACTTAGAATCTATGGGATTAAATCTTAAAGATTATGATGTTACACAAGAATTTATAATAAGTGATGCTAACTCGACAAAAGCAGTAAATGAATATATGAGAAAAACTTCTGCACCAGTAAAAAAACTTGCAGGAGCTACTAGATTTGAGACAGCTGTTGAGATAAGTAAACAAGGATGGAAAGATGGAGCTAGTAAGGTTGTAATAGTTAATGGAGAACTAGCAGCAGATGGAATAACAGCTACTCCACTTGCTTCTACATATGATGCACCAATATTACTTGCAAACAAAGATGATATACCAGAAAGCACAAAGGCAGAATTAAAACGTCTAAATCCAAGTGATGTAATAATCATAGGTGATGATGGTTCAGTTTCACAGAAGGCAGTATCTCAAATTAAATCTGCTGTAGATGTAAATGTAACTCGTATTGGTGGAGTTGATAGACATGAAACATCTTTACTTATAGCAAAAGAAATCGATAAGTATCATGATGTTAATAAGATATATATAGCAAATGGATATGCTGGTGAGTATGATGCTCTTAATATTTCATCAAAAGCAGGTGAAGACCAACAACCTATAATATTAGCTAATAAAGATTCTGTACCAGAAAGTACATATAATTGGTTATCTTCACAAGGTTTAGAAGAAGCTTACTACATAGGTGGAGACCAAAGTTTATCATCAAAAATTATAGACCAAATATCTAAGATAGCAAAAAATGCAACTTCAAAAAACAGAGTGTCTGGAGCTGATAGACATGAAACTAATGCAAAGGTAATTAAGACTTTCTATCCAGATAAAGAGTTGAGTGCAATGTTAGTTGCAAAATCTGACATAATAGTTGACTCAATAACAGCAGGACCTTTAGCAGCTAAGTTGAAATCTCCAATACTTATAACTCCAAAAACTTACGTTTCTGCATATCATAGTACAAACTTATCAGAAAAAACAGCAGGAACAGTATATCAAATTGGTGATGGAATGAAAGAGAGTGTTATAAGCTCTATAGCATCTAGTTTATCAAAACACAATGCACCAACAGAACCAGATAATTCTGGTTCAGCAGCAGGAAAGACTGTAGTGATAGACCCAGGTCATGGGGGTTCTGATTCAGGTGCAACTAGTGGACTAAATGGTGGAGCTCAAGAAAAGAAATATACTCTTAATACAGCTTTAGCAACTACTGAATACTTACGTTCAAAAGGTATAAATGTTGTTATGACAAGAGATACAGATAAAACGATGGCTTTAGGAGAAAGAACAACATTATCAAATACTATAAAGCCAGATTTATTTACAAGTATACATTACAATGCATCTAATGGAGCAGGTAATGGTGTGGAAATTTTTTACAAAGTAAAAGATAAAAATGGTGGAACAACTAAGACTGCTGCATCAAATATCTTAAAAAGAATACTAGAAAAATTTAACATGAAAAATAGAGGAATCAAAACAAGAACACTTGCAAATGGAAATGATTACCTATATGTTTTAAGAAACAATAATTATCCAGCAATACTTGTTGAATGTGCATTTATAGACAACAAAAGTGACATGGATAAGTTAAATACAACAGAAAAAGTAAAAACAATGGGAACTCAAATTGGAATAGGAATAGAAGATACAGTAAAATAAAATAAAAAATATTAAAGCAAAATATATCATCTCCTGTTATAATATAAAATATAGCAAGAGATGATATATTTTTGCAAAGAATCAAATTATTTACAATGACGTTTATTGTATTGATAAACTGCTCATTATTGAGTATAATATAGAAATAAGTCAAAAATAAGATAGAAATACGTTGAAATTGAGAATTTAAAAATTTTTTATTCCAATATGGAGGTAACTATGTCTGGATATACTAATGATGAATGTGAAATACCTAAAGTTACAAGCTATCCAGGGGCAGATAAAGAAATTGCAAGTGAGATTGACTATAGCATAGTAAAAGGGACAGTTTTATTTGACTTGTACCAAAGAGTTATGGATTTAGTTTTATCGATATTAGGGCTTGTAGTAGGTTTACCTTTAATAGCAATATTTGGAATTCTTATTAAAATAGAGGACAAAGGACCAATAACTTATAAGCAAGAAAGACTAGGAAAATGCGGGAGAAGATTCTATATATATAAATTGAGATCTATGAGAACAGACGCAGAAAAATTTGGCGCACAATGGGCTGAAAAAGATGATCCTAGAATAACTAAGGTTGGAAAGTTTATTAGGAAAACTAGAATTGATGAGATTCCACAGCTGTTTAATATATTAAAGGGGGACATGGGCTTGATAGGCCCTAGACCAGAGAGACCAAACTTTACTGTTCAATTTAATGAGGAAATACCTGGATTTATCAACAGGCTTGCTATAAAACCTGGACTTACAGGTTGGGCACAAGTAAATGGTGGATACGAAATCACTCCTGAAGAAAAACTTAAAGAAGATATTTACTATATAAAAAATAGGAGTATATTACTTGACTTTAAGATACTCTTTAAAACTGTTAAAGTAGTATTGACAGGAGACGGAGCTAGATAATTTTAAAATATTAGATTACTAATCAATGAAAAAGCTCTTTAAAAAGAGCTTTTTTATTGTCAAAAAATACAAAAAAGAAAAGGAATGAGAACTTATGATTAAAAAATTTTCTACTATATTATCGTTAGTTTTGCTAATCTCTATTTCTAGTACGATAGGAGTATTTGCAGATGCAAATCCTAAAAAAGAGTTGATAGAAGGTAGTATACCAGAGATTTCAACAGAATTAAATAAAAGAGCATTTAAGAATTCTAAAGAAGTAATTCTTGTAAATGAAGAGTCAATTGTAGATAGTATAAGTGCAACACCTTTAGCATATGCAAAAAATGCTCCAATAGTTGTAACTAAGAGTAAAAATCTTGGTAGAGTAACAAGAAATTATCTAAAAGAACTAGGTCCAGAGAAGGTTACGATAATAGGTGGTTTAAAGGCAGTATCTAAAGATGCTGAACGTAATATAGAAAAAATGGGAATGAAAGTAGAAAGAATAAGAGGAAAAGACAGATATGATACATCTTTAAAGATAGCTAGAGAAATGTACAGAACAGTAGGATTCGATAAAGCATTTTTACTTAGCTCAACTACAGGATTAGAAAATGCCATATCTGTGTATTCTTATGCAGCTAAAAGTGGAATGCCAATAATATGGGCTCAAGATGAAGGTTTTGAAGAACAAATTGATTTCTTAAAAGGTAAAAACCTTGAAAAAATATATGCCTTAGGTGATTCAAAAGAGTTTATTGCAGATATTGATTCTAGCTTAAAGAATATAGAAGGTATAAAGCAAATAAATAAGTCAGCGACAAATATCGATTTAATAAAGAAGTTTTATGATGTAAAAGATATAAATAAAATCTATACTGCTAGATTAGACTTTGGAAGTAGAGCTGATGTAAACGAATATATTTCTTTGGGAGTAGTATCGGCTAAAGAAAATATGCCAATACTGATTTGTAGTGATAATTTAAGTCGTGCACAAGATAAATTCTTGAAAGATAACAACATAAGTGATGTAATTGAAGTTGGGTATACAGTAGGTAATTATAGTTTACTTAAGAGTATATTTAATCTAACATTCTTATCTTGTATAATATTAATACTATTATTACTATTGATTACATTTAGGGCACTTAGATATGAGTCAATATAGTATTTAATTTATAAGGAAGCTTTTCATAGGTTAAATTTACTTAATTAGAATAATGTTTATAAGCAGTTTTAAAAGTTCTACTTTTAGAGTTTAAATTAGATAAGGAGAAATAAAATGTCAAAAACAGCTAAAGCAGCATTGTGGATTATGGCCGCCACTATGTTTTCAAAAGTATTAGGTTTCCTTAGAGAACTTGTACTTGCAAATTTCTATGGAACAGGTATGTATGCAGATGTATTTGTATTAACACTAAATATACCTGGTTTAATCATAGCAGTCATAGGTTCTGCAATTGCTACAACTTATATACCTATGTACTTTGAGACGAAGAAAAGACTCGGAGATGAAGGTGCCTTAAAATTTACTAATAATGTTTTAAATATATGCTATATAATGGCTATAATAATAGCTATTTTTGGGCTTTTATTTACAGAGCAATTTGTTACAGTATTTGCAGCAGGATTTAGAAGTGACCCTGCTAAGTTTCAAGCAGCAATATTATTTACTAAAATAATGATTTCAGGAGTTTTGTTCTTGAGTGGAAGTAAAATATTTAGTTCATTTTTACAGGTGAATGACAGTTTTGTAATTCCTGGACTTATAGGAATTCCATATAATATCATAATAATAGTAGCAATAGCACTAAGTGCAGGAAAAAATATATGGATACTACCAGCAGGAGCACTGGTTGCTATGGCAAGTCAGCTATTGTTTCAACTTCCATTTGCATTTAAGAAGTCCTACAAGTATAAACCATATATAAATTTAAAGGATGAGTCCATAAAAGAACTAGTGAATCTAGTCCTGCCTATGTTAATAGGTGTAGCTGTTGGACAGTTAAATATATTTGTTGACAGGTTATTGGCAACTACTTTAGGGGATGGGAAGTTGTCCGCTCTTAACTATGCAAATAGACTGAATGAGTTTGTTATGGCATTATTTGTTACATCTATAATAACCGTTATATATCCTAAGCTGGCAAAAATGTCAGGTAAAGATAATAAAGAAGGATTTATAAGTACTATTGTAAAATCATCAAATTGTATTATATTGGTGGTGCTTCCGATATCTATAGGAGCTATTATATTGGCAGAACCTCTTGTTAGAATATTATTCCAAAGAGGTAAGTTTGACGCCTTATCAACAGACCTTACATCTATAGCTCTTAGATTATATTCGCTAGGATTATTGGCTTGTGGGGTAAGAGATGTCTTATATAGAGCCTTCTATTCTCTTTCAGATACAAAAACACCAATGATAAATGGAAGTATAGCCTTAATAATAAATATAGTTCTTAATTTAATATTGATAAGACCACTTGGTCATGCAGGTATTGCTATATCAACTAGTACATCTAATATAATTACAGTTATATTATTGTTTATATCTCTTAAAAAGAAAAATGGATATTTTGGAGGAGATAAAATCATAAAGACTGGCCTTAAAAGTTTGGTAGCATCAGGTGTGATGGCAGTAGTCACTTTATTGATATATAACAATCTATATGCATTTATAGGTGCAGGAACAATTAAAGAAATTATATCAGTTGGAGCTGGAGTATTAGGTGGGGCTTCTGTATATACAATATTGATAGTTTTATTTAAGGTAGAAGAAATGGATTTAGCTTTTGAGTTTTTGAGAAAAGGAAAACAAAAACTACTTAAAAGATAGACATTTATCTTAAAAAATTAAAATAGAGTCAGAAAGGATGAAAATATGGATTATAAAAACAATTATGAGATGTGGTTAAATTCTCCTTATTTTGATGAACAAACCAAAGAAGAGCTATTAAATATAAAGGATGATGAAAAAGAAATACAAGATAGATTCTATAAAAATTTAGAATTTGGGACAGGTGGTCTAAGGGGTATAATAGGAGCGGGAACTAATAGAATAAATATTTATACTGTTAGACGTGCAACACTTGGAATTTTAAATTATATTATGAAGACACAAGGTGAAGAAGGAAAGCAAAAAGGAATTATTATAGCACATGATAGTAGATACATGTCAAGAGAGTTTTGTATAGAAGTAGCTAAAACTTTAAGTGCATATGGTGTAAAGGCTTATATTTTTGAAGAATTAAAACCTACACCAGAACTTTCTTTTGCTGTTAGATATTTAAAGTGTGCTATGGGAATAGTAATAACAGCAAGCCATAATCCTAAAGAGTACAATGGATATAAGGTATATGACTCAGATGGTGGTCAAATCTGTATAGATATGGCAAATGATATAATTGCAGAAGTTAATAAGATTGATGATTACAGTATTATTAAAAGTGCAGATTTTGAAGAAGCTTTATCTAAAAATTTAATAACTATATTAGATAATGAAGTAGATGATGAGTTTATAAAGGCTGTTAAGAAGCAAGTTTTAAGACAAAATACAATAGGTGAATATGGAAAAAAATTAAAAATAATATATACACCTATTCATGGAACTGGAAATAAACCAGTAAGAAGAGTCTTAAATGAATGTGGCTTTGAAAATGTAATGGTGGTTAAGGAGCAAGAATTGCCAGATTCTAATTTTTCAACAGTCAAGTATCCTAATCCTGAAGAAAAGTCAGTATTTAATATAGCTATTGAAATGGCAAAGAGTAATGGTACGGATTTGATAATAGGAACAGACCCTGATTGTGACAGAGTAGGTGTTGTTGTAAAAGATTCTAGTGGTGAGTATGTAGTATTAAATGGAAACCAAGTTGGCTCACTTTTAGTTAGATATATATTAGAGAGTTTAGTTGAAGAAAATAAACTTCCTAAAAACAATCCTACAATAATAAAAACTATAGTTACATCAGAACTAGGTGCAAAAATAGCAAAGGCTTATAATGTAGATTGTTTAAATACTTTAACAGGATTCAAATTTATTGGAGAAAAAATAAAAGCGTTTGAAGAAAGTAATGATAGAAGCTTTATAATGGGATATGAGGAAAGCTATGGTTACTTAATTGGAACTCATGCTAGAGATAAAGATGGTGTTGTATCTTCACTTATGATATGTGAAATGGCAGCATATTATTTTTCAAAAGGTATGAATTTGTATGAAGCTTTGATAGATACATATAATAAATTTGGATACTACAAAGAGGACTTAAAGTCAGTTACTTTAAAAGGCATAGATGGAATAAAAAAAATAAAAGAGATGATGCTTTACTTTAGAAGTGTTAAAATAGATAATGTGGCTGATGTAAAAGTAGATAAGATTTTAGATTATAAAGATGGGGTCGATGATTTACCTAAATCAGATGTACTTAAATTTTTACTTGAAGATGGTTCTTGGATAGCTATAAGACCTTCAGGTACAGAACCTAAAATTAAATTTTACTTTGGAGCAAATTCAGACAACCAAGAAGATGTAGAATCTAAGTTGAATAATTTAATATCTTATATATTAAATGTGGTGGATTCTATATAAAGAGCTAAGGGGAGATAAATAATGAAAGCATACAATGTCATAATGGCTGGTGGAGGAGGGACTCGTTTCTGGCCACTTAGTAGACAAGAAGTACCTAAACAGCTTATAAATTTAAGTGGAGAAGATGCTTTAATAAATGAAACTATAAATAGAATAGATTCTCTAGCAAAAAAAGAGGATTTATTTATAGTAACTAATGAGAAGCAATTGGAAGCTTTAAAGGATACAGTAAAAGATAAATGTTTAGATAGCAATATCTTGCCAGAACCATGTGCCAGAAATACGGCAGCAGCTATAGGTTTTGCAGCATTTAACATAATGAAAAAATATGGTGATGGTGTTATGTGTGTATATCCAGCTGACCATTATATAAAAGATGAAAAAGAATTTAAATCTATTTTAGAAAAAGCTATCTATATAGCAGAAAATAATGATAAACTAGTAACTATTGGGATAACTCCTACATTTCCATCAACAGGATATGGATACATAAATTTCAATAGAGAAAACACAATAGAAAATGTTGCATATGAGGTAGTGGAGTTCGTAGAAAAGCCAAACTATGAAATTGCTAAAGAATATGTAAACTCTAAAAAATATGTATGGAATAGTGGAATGTTCGTATGGAAAGTATCTAAGATATTGGAAGATTTTAAGAGATACTTACCAAAAGTATATGAAAAATTAGAGGAAATCAGTAATTACTTAGGAACAGAAGAAGAAATAGGAAAAATAAAAGAAATATATCCAACAATACAATCAATTTCCATAGATTATGGTATTATGGAAAGAAGTAATGATGTTATAGTAGTTCCTGGTGATTTTGGGTGGAATGACGTTGGTTCTTGGGACTCTCTAGGTGCAATATATCCAACTGATGATGAAGGTAACATCAAAAGAGGTGAAAATATTACTATAGATACTAAAAACTCAATTATATATTCAGATGACAAATTAATATCGACAATAGGTATTAGTGATTTAATAGTAGTATCTACAAATGATGCAGTTATGGTTTGTAGAAAAGATAAAGCTCAAGATGTCAAAAAGATAGTAGAGCAATTAAAAGAAGAAGATAGACAAGAATATATGTAGGAGGTGTTCATTTGATTCCTAAAAAAATACATTATGTATGGTTTGGTGGACCAAAAGGAAATATAGAAAATATATGTATAAATTCCTGGAAAGAGAAACTTCCAGAATATGAGATAGTAGAGTGGAATGAAAAAAACTTTGATATAGAGAAAGAAATAAAAGGAAATAAGTTTTTGGAAGAATGTTATAAAAGAAAGCTTTGGGCATTCATATCAGATTATACAAGAATAAGAGTACTCTATGAACAAGGTGGAGTTTATATGGATACAGATATGCAAATATTAAAGGATATAACTCCTCTTTTAGAAAATAATAGGCTTATATGTGGATATGAAGATGATGGAGAATACATGAATGCAGCCATAGTAGGTGTAGAAAAAGGACATCCTTTTTTTAAAGACTTATTAGAGTACTATGAAAAAGAAGTCCTGACTTCTTCATTGTTTACAATACCAAAGGTTATGACTTATCTTATGGAAAAAAATTATAAAAAGATTGACCAAAATAACTATGAAGAAGGTATCCGTGTCTATGATAAAGAATATTTTTATCCTTTTGGATTTAAAGAAGACTTTACACCAGAATGTATTACAGAAAATACTTATGGAATACATTGGTGGGGAAAAAGTTGGGCTAAGAAAAGAAATTATTTCTTAGAAAGCAAGCACTTAACAGGTGTAAATAAGATATGGAAGTGTTGTAAAATATTTGCAAGTAATACTTTACGAAGCTAAAAGGGAGAAAGTGAAATGAAGACTTTAAACGATGATAGAAATATTATGATTAAAAAATATCTTTATATATTTGTTTTGTTTATCATATTACTTAGAAAGTATATGATATCATTTATTGACCCAGATATGAGTATAGGGATGATTAAATCAGCGTTATTTTATTCTTCAATAGGAATACTAATGCTACTTTTTTTATTTGATAAGAGAAAAAGTATAACAGAAATGGTGCTAGTTGGAGCCTGTGTATTACTTTATATATTAAATAGAGAAGGGGCTATATTATTAATTGTTTTGCTAGCTGTATCAGCTAAACAAATAGATGATAAATATATAGTTAAAAGTTATTTAATAATATCTGCATGTTTTTTAATAGGAGCTATATTATTATTTAATTTATTTCCTTCATTAGTATTTAATCAGGAAGTCCACTATAGATATATAGGAAAATTAGATACGCTTGTTACAAGAATGGATTTTGGACTTGGTAATCCAAATGGGGTATTTTATCATATGGTTACTATATATGCAGCATATATATTCTTAAGATATAAAAACTATAATAAATGGGATAGAATAATTTTATTTGGATCTGCATTTTTTGTTTATCAAACTACATATAGTAGAACTGGTTTTTTTACTATATTAGGAGGATTAATATTTGTAGAAATAATAAGATTGATAGACCTAAAAAAAGTAAAAGGACTACCAATGCTTATAAAGACATCACCGATAATACTTACTTTATCTAGTGTACTTATTGGTATAATGTTTTCTAAAAGTAGTGTACTAAATAGATTATTAGCAAGTAGACCTAAGTTTTGGAATGTATACTTAGCTCAAGAGGGAAATTTTATGAAACCTTTTGGAAATTCATATAGCGCTGCTATAAAAGCAACTAATCCATTAGATAGTTCTTATATATATATAATTAGTGTACTAGGAGTAGTTGCTTGCATATTATTTATGTATTTGATGTATAAAGGTATAGAAAGTTTTATAGAAAAAGATAAAAAAGAGTATTTAGTAGCTTTATTTCTATTTTTAATATACTCTTTTGCAGAAAATTTATTATTAGAAGCTTCATTTAGTTTTGCAATAGTATTACTAATAAAAGAAGTAATATTAAACGATAAAAGAGAGGTAGATTTGTGGAAAGTGAAAAGTAGGAGGTAGTAATGTTAATATCATTAATAATGCCAACATTAAATAGATATGATGATATATATTTACTTATGGACAGCCTAGAAAATCAAACTTACAAAAACTTTGAACTTATAGTAGTAGATCAAAACGATAATAGCAAAGTTAGGGAGATAGTTGATAAATACGTTGATAAGTTAGATATAAAGTATATAAAAAGCGATAAGATGGGATTAAGTTATAATAGAAATGTAGGAATAGACAATGCTAAAGGGCAAATTATAGGTTTTCCTGATGATGACTGTGTCTACGAAAATGATACATTAGAAAAAGTTATAAACTTCTTTAATAAAAATAAAGATTATAAAATATACAGTTGTAAAACTATGGATGCAAATAAAATTGATGCATTTAAGAAAATGTATGATGGAACTTGTGATATCACAAGTTCCAACGTTTTAAATACTATAACATCCATAACTTTTTTTGTTGATTATGGAGAGAAAGAATATACAAGATTTGATGAAAAATTAGGTGTTGGTGGAGATTTTGGTGCTGGTGAAGAGATAGATTATGTTTTAAACTTATTGAGTTTAGGATTTAAAGGAAAATACTTTGGGAATGATATAATTTACCATCCTGCAAAAAAACATTCTAAATCTAAAGAAAAGTATCAAAAAGATTATAACTATGGAAGAGGTTTTGGAGCCCTTTGCAAAAAAGAAATAGTCTATAGAAAGAATTATAAGTTTGTAAAGGTTATGGCATCAAAACTTGTAAGAAATATAGGCGGTCTTATATTGAGTTCCAACAGAGATTATCATAGTGCCACTATAAAAGGAAGAATTAATGGATTTAGACAGTATAAGTTATAATGAGGATGGTGTTTATGGACAAGGTTAAATTTTTAATAAATATGCTTTTGGCTTTTTTTATGTATCCATTTAGTAAGCATAAGTTTAATGGTAGAAATATCTGGCTTATAGGTGGACATTCAGGAGATATATACAATGATAATTCCAAGTTCTTTTATGAGTATATGTTGAAAGAGCATAATGATGTAGAAACTTATTGGGTAGTAAATAAAGACAGTAAAGTATTTGATAAAATTCCAGGCAAAAAATTAATAAGAGGAAGTGTAGAAAACTATCTATATTATTACAATTCAAAAGCTATAGTATTTTCACATGCGCCATCAGCAGATATAGCACCTTATAACTTTGCTGTACCTGTTCTTAATTATTTTCATAAAAAGACGATAAAAGTGTTCTTAAATCATGGAACTATAAGTTTTAAAAAGAGAAAACCAATGAATAAAAAGTTCAAAAATATTATAGATAACCTATATAAAAGCTATAATATAGTTACAGCAAGTTCTGAGTTTGAAAGAAATGTCATGGTAAATGATTGGGGAATGTTAGATGACTCAGTTTATATAATTGGAAATGCAAGATATGACAATTTACCAACAAATGAAGTTGCACAAACACGAGATATATTATATACTCCTACATGGAGAGACTGGATAAAATTTAGTTCAGGAAAATTTACAGATACAGATTATTTTAAAAATATAATGAATTTCTTGAATGATGATAAATTAAATAAAATATTAGATGAGAAGGATATAAATGTAAAAATTTATATGCATCATCTTATGCATGAGTTTATAGATGATATAAAAGAAAACATAACTGGTAAACGAATTGTATTTTTAGATAAAGGGGTAACTCTAGCAAATGAAATAAGAAAATCAGCTGTAAACATAACTGATTATTCAAGTGTTGCCATAGACTTTCTATATATGAACAGACCTATTTTATTTTATCAATTTGATTTAGATGAATATATGGAAAAAGTTGATTCGTATATAGATTTAAAAAGTGAAATGTTTGGGTCTTTGGCTTATAATAATGATGAAGCTGTGAATAAACTTATTGATATTATTGAAAATAATTTTGAGGTTATGGATAACCAAAAAAATGAAAGAAATAAGTTTTTCAGATATAATGACAATAAGAACTGCAAGAGGATATATGATTGTGTATTAAGTAAAATTAAATAAATATTTTATAAATGATGAGGAAGGTAATATGAAGAAGAATTTAGTATCTATAATTACTCCCATGTATAATTCTGAAAAATTTATTGAAGCAACCATAAAATCAGTATTAAACCAAACTTATCAAGAATGGGAAATGTTAATTATTGATGATTGCTCAACAGATAATAGTCCTAATATAGTCAAATCTTATATGCAACAGGATAGTAGAATAAAATGCATAAAGACTGAGACTAATAAGGGTGTCTCTAATGCTAGAAATCTAGCATTAAGTAATGCGACAGGACAATTTATAGCTTTTTTAGATAGTGATGACCAGTGGAATAGTAGTAAGTTAGAAAAACAAGTAAACTTTATGTTAGAAAATGACTATGTAATCTCATTTACTTCATATGAACTGATGGACGAAAATGATAAAAAGTTAAATAAAGTAATAAAAGTGCCACCTAATGTGGATTACAGAAGGTTATTAAAGGGAAATATTTTGGGATGTCTTACTGTTGTAATTGATAAGTCTAAACTGGATTTTGAAATTAAGATGAGTGGTGTAAGACATGAAGATTATGTCTTGTGGTTATCTATATTGAAAAGAGGACATATCGCTCATGGAATAAATGAAGTTTTAGCATTATATAGAAAATCTAGTAACTCCCTTAGTGGTAATAAGATAAAGGCTGCTATGTGGACTTGGAATATATATAGAAATATAGAAAAAATACCTCTATACAAAGCTATATACTACTTTATTAATTATGGAATAAATGGAATTAAAAAAAGTTAGATAGAGAGGAAGATTTAATTAATGTATAAATATAAATTTACTGTATTTACTCCAACATACAATAGAGCTCATTTACTTGAAAATTTGTACAATGATTTAAAAGCTCAAACATATGATTTCAACGACTTTGAATGGTTGATTGTCGATGATGGAAGTAGCGACGGTACTAAAGAATTAGTTGAAAAATTTATATCAGAAGATAAATTAAATATAAGATATATATACAAAGAAAATGGAGGAAAACATACTGCAATAAATCTAGGTGTGAAAAATGCAGATGGAGAACTATTTTTCATTGTAGATAGTGATGATGGTTTAATTAAAGATTCTCTTGAAATTGCTAATGATGAATGGAATTCTGTAGAAAATAAAGAAGGATTTAGTGGGGTTGTTGGACTTTGTGTATACCCAAGCGGAGATTTAATAGGCACAGAAATGCCTGAGGATAAAAAAATATGTCACTTTGCAGACCTATATTTTAAATATGGTGTTAAGGGAGATAAAAGCATTGTATTTGTAACTGATGAGCTTATAAAATTTCCTTTTCCAGAAAGAAAAGAAGTGAGATTTTTACCAGAAAGTGTAGTATGGAATGAAATGTCTAAATACTATAAAGTTAAATGTGTAAACAAACCTATGATAATAAGAGATTATTTGGATGATGGTTTGACTAAGAATATATTAAATAAAAATGCATTAAAAGGTAGAGCATTAGAGTTTTTATATTTAATAAATCAAAATACATATCCTTTAGGTAGATATCCATATATGTGGATAAAGAATTACATAAATTTAGCTAGATACTCATTGTTATCTGACAGTCATTATTTTGGCGAAATCAAAAAAATATCTGATAAATTATTGTATTTAGTGTTGTTCCCATTAGGATATTACAAATATATTGGACAAAGAAAGTTAGTATCTAAGTAAACTTGTTGGTATAGTACTGCTAGTTGCTATATAAGGAGAGTAAAAATATGAATGAGCCTTTAGTATCGATAATTACTCCTGTATATAATTCAGAAGAGTTTTTATCAGAGACAATAAAGTCAATCCAAAATCAAACTTATAAAAATTGGCAGCTTTTATTAGTGGATGATTGTTCTAAGGACAATTCAAGTGAAATTATAAAAAGTTTTCAAAAAGAAGATGCTAGAATAAAATATATAAAGCTTGAAAAAAATTCTGGAGCTGCAGTATCTAGGAATGTTGGTATTGAAAATGCGGAAGGGCGATTTATTGCATTTGTAGATAGTGATGATTTATGGGATAGTAAAAAGTTAGAAATTCAGATAGGACATATGTTAAAAGAAAATATCGGGTTTTCTTTTACATCTTATAGATATATGAGACAAGATGGAACAAAAACGAGTAAAGTTGCAAGAGCACCTAAAAAGATTGACTATGAAGGATTACTTAAAAATACTATAATAGGGTGTTCTACTGTAGTCATTGATAGGGATGTCATAGGTGAATTTAGTATGCCTTTAGTAAGAAGAGGACAAGATACTGCAACTTGGTTACAATTACTTAAAAAGGAAAAATATGCATATGGAATTCAGGAAGATTTAGTGAATTATAGGCTAGTTGGAAATTCTATATCAAGCAATAAGATAAAAGCATTAAAACGAACTTGGAATACCTATAGAAATGTTGAAAATTTAAGTTTACCAAAAAGCCTATATGTATTTTGTTTCTATGTTTTTAATGCCATTAAAAAAAGAGTATAAGTTTTATATACTTGGAGGTAAAAAAATGAAAATAGCTATAGCTGGGACTGGATATGTAGGGCTAGTAACAGGTGTTTGTCTAGCAGAGGTAGGCAATGAAAATGTAATTTGTGTTGATATAGATGAACGCAAAGTTAAATCAATGCAACTTGGGATAGCACCTATATATGAAGAAGGCCTAGAAGAACTTATGGTTAGAAATTATGAAAAAGGAAGAATAGATTATACTACAGATTATAAAAAAGCTTATGAAGATGTAGATATAATACTAATAGCTGTAGGAACTCCAGAAAGAAGTGATGGTTCAGCTAATTTAGATTATATAAAGGCAGTTGCAAAGCAAATAGCTGAAACTGTAACAAAAGATACTTTAGTAGTAATAAAATCTACAGTACCAATTGGAACAAATGAAGAAATAGAAGATTATATAAATAAAAACTTAAAAAATGATGTAAAAGTTGAACTTGCATCTAATCCAGAGTTTTTATCACAAGGTAGTGCAGTAAGAGATACTTTACATGCTTCAAGAATTGTTATAGGAGTGGAAAGTGAGTGGGCAAGAGGAATACTGGAAGAAATTTATAAACCTTTTAATCAACCTATAATAGTAACTAATAGAAATAGTGCTGAAATGATAAAATATGCATCAAATAACTTTTTAGCACTTAAGATATCTTTTATGAATGATATTGCAAATCTTTGTGAGATAGCAGGTGCTAATGTGGAAGATGTCGCTTTAGGAATGAGTTATGATGATAGAATAGGAAGTAAATTCTTAAAAGCAGGTATAGGTTATGGAGGTTCTTGTTTCCCTAAAGATACAAAAGCCCTTCATTGGCTGTCTGAGCATAACGGTTATGAATTAAAAACAGTAAAGGCTGCTATAGAAGTGAATGAAAGTCAAAAACTTAAATTAGTTAGAAAGGCATCTAAACTAGTAGAGAGCTTTCAAGATATGAAAGTTGCTGTTTTAGGATTAACATTTAAGCCAGATACTGATGATATAAGAGAAGCCCCATCTATTCCAAATATAAAATATTTACTTGAAAGAGGAGCAAAAGTTACTGCATTTGACCCAATAGGAGTTGAAAATACTAAGAAAATATTTGGGGATTCTATACTTTATGCTAAATCTATAGATGATACAATAGAAGATGCAGAGATATGTTTTATAATGACAGAGTGGAAAGATGTCTTAAATTATGATATACATAAGTATAAGGAAAAGATGAAAAATCCTTTAGTTCTAGATGGAAGAAATTGTTACAAGCTTGAAGATATGAAAGAACTAGGTATTGAGTATTATTCGATAGGAAGGTAAATATTATGAAGACTGTTTGTTATTTGGCTGATGGGTCAAATCCTCATACTTTAAAATGGTGTAGTTTTTTTAAAAATAAAGGATACAACATTCATGTTATCTCTTTAAATGGAGGTCACATGGAAGGAATTAAAATTTATGACTTTGGTTCTAATGTAGAAGAACTGAAAAATGAAAATATTTCTAAAAAAACAGGATACTTAGGTTCAATAAAACAAATAAAGAAACTAGTAAATGAAATAAAGCCAGATATACTTCATGCACAATATGCAAGTAGTTATGGATTTATAGGTAGTTTACTTGGGTATCATCCATATATTATTTCTGTTTGGGGTACTGATATTTATGATTTCCCAAACAATGGTTTTATACAAAAACAAATTATAAAACATAACTTTAGAAAAGCAGATTATATATTTTCAAATAGTAGAGACATGGCTAAAGAAGCTAATAAATATACAACTAAGCATGTAGATGTAACCTTTTTCGGAGTAGATATGGATAGATTTAAACCTATGGAAGTAGAAAAAGAAGATGCTTTTGTAATAGGAATTATAAAGAGTTTGGAAAAAAAATATGGAATTGAATATTTAGTACAAGCATTTAAGATGTTGAAAGATGAATATAAAGAAAAGAAAATAATTTTAAAAATAGGTGGTTCTGGAAGTCAAATGGATAACTTAGTGAATCTGACTAAGGAATTAGGCGTGGAAGATAATGTTCAATTTTTAGGTAGAATATCTCCAGAGGATGTCAGTAAGACTTTTAATTCTTTTGATGTAACAGTATTTCCTTCTTTGAGAGAGGGTTTTGGTGTAGCTGCAATAGAATCAGAGTCTTGTGAAGTTCCTGTTATTGTTACAAATGTAGGTGGGCATCCAGAATCTGTATTGGAAAATGAAACGGGGCTAATTGTAGAGCCAAAGCAAGCAGAAGAAATAAAAAATGCTATAATAAAACTAATGGAAAATGATGAGCTTAGACTTAATATGGGTAAAAAAGGGCGTAAGTTTGTTAGAGAAAATTATGAAGTTAATTTAAATTTTAATGATATAGAAAAAATATACGACTCTATATTAGATAAATATAAAAAATAAGAATTGAAAAATACAGCAAAAGATAGATGTTGTTGGCTATGCTTAGGTGCGTAGCTTTTGCTGTTTAATGGAGGGCTTCTAGTTATGCGAGAAAGTATAGATTTAGAGAAAGAAAGCTTTTTTAATAAGCTTTTAAAAAAATATAAATTTAGACAACTATCATTATTAATTCTAGATATTTGTAGCGTGCTAGTAGCATTTCGAATGTCTTTGAGTTTGACAGGCAATTTAGATGTATTCAATGTTAATAATGTAATAATTTCAGTTTGTATATATATTGGACTCCATATAGTGTCATTTAGATTGTTTAAGTGTTACAACACATTGTGGAGATATGCAGGAGAAGAAGAAATTATTTCGATTTTTATTGCAACTTTAGCTTATCTAATTCCAGCTTATGTGATAAATAGAATATTGGGACTCGATTATCCTATAATGCTTTATGTATTAAATACGATATTTATTATAATGTTTACAAGTGGAGTGAGAATAGGCTACAGGGCTATAAGAATAGTCATGAATAAGACATACTCTAGAGGGAAGGTTTCTAACATTCTTATAATTGGAGCAGGAGATGCTGGAGAGATGGTTATACAAGAATTAAAGCGAAATCCAGAACTTAAAAAAGTAGCAGTAGCTATAATCGATGATGATAAAAATAAAATCGGAAGAATAATTCATAATGTAAAGATTGTAGGAACAACTTCAAAGATAAATGATATAGTTGAAGAATATAAAGTAGATGAAATAATTTTTTCTATTGCCAACATAGAAAAACACAGAAAAAAAGAAATTATTGATATGTGTAAGAATACTAATTGTAAAATAAAGACAATACCAGGAATTTATGAAATTATAGATGGAAAAGTTGATATAAAACAGATTAGAGAGGTAGAAATAGAAGACTTATTGGGTAGAGAGCCTATAAGAACAAATTTAAAAGAGATAAGTAACTATATTGAAGGAAAAGTAATCCTTGTAACTGGAGGAGGAGGCTCAATTGGTTCAGAGCTTTGCAGACAGATTGCAGGGTTTAATCCTAAAGAGCTTATTATAGTTGATAATTATGAAAATAATGCTTATGCAATACAGCAAGAATTGCTTAGAAAATATAAAAATAAGTTGGATTTAAAAGCAATAATAGCTTCAATAAGAGAAGAAAAAAGAATGGATGAAATATTTAATAAATATAAGCCAGAAGTGGTATTCCATGCAGCAGCTCATAAACATGTTCCTCTTATGGAGTCAAGCCCTGGTGAGGCTATAAAGAATAATATATTTGGAACTTTAAATATAGCAGGTTTATCTTCAAAATATAGAGCTAAGAAGTTTGTCCTCATATCTACAGACAAAGCTGTAAATCCGACAAATATAATGGGAGCTACTAAAAGAGCTGCCGAGATGATTATACAGACAATGAATGATGAAAGTCAGACTGAGTTTGTTGCAGTTAGATTTGGAAATGTACTTGGAAGTAATGGAAGTGTAATTCCCCTTTTTAAGAAGCAGATTGAAGATGGTGGACCAGTAACTGTTACACATCCAGATATTATTAGATATTTTATGACAATACCAGAGGCTGTAGGGCTTGTTATACAGGCTGGAGCTATGGCTAAAGGTGGAGAAGTATTTGTACTTGATATGGGAGAGCCTGTAAAAATATTGGATTTAGCAAAAAATTTAATAAAATTTAGTGGGCTTGAACCAGATGTTGATGTAAAAATTGAATTTTCTGGTCTTAGACCAGGAGAAAAATTGTATGAAGAACTTCTTATGTCAGAAGAAGGTCTGTTAGATACAGAGCATAAAAAGATTTTTATTGGTAGGCCAATAGATGTTGATAGAGAAAAAATAACAAAATACTTAAAACTTTTAAAAGAAATTACAAACAATGAAGAAACTGAAAAAATAGATGGTGTCATGAGAAAATTAGTACCAACTTACATTAAACCAGAAGATGCTAATATCAAAGAAATTGCAACAACTCGAGAGAAGTAGAATATATTTCTAATTTGTAACCAGGGGGAGCAAAAAGAAACAAATAGATACTAAAAAGAAACAAAAGATTACAAAAAGATTACAAAAAGATTACAAAAAAGGTTGCAATTTATTTTGATGTAAGTTAGAATGTTAATTAGGAATTGGAAACGAAGGAACAAAATGTTAAATTTTCGAAAGGATTAGGTATTTGAGATTATGATGAATATTAAAAATAAAAAACATATATTGAAAAAATTTATAGCAATGGTGTTAATAGCAGGAGTTGTTACAGTAGAGGCAGGAGCAATAACAGCTAGTGCAGCAGAGTTATCTAATTCACCTATGAATGCGACAGTAGATCAATGTGATTTCTTAAACATGAGAAGTGGAGCTAGTGCAAATGATGCAATAGTAGGAAAGATAAACACAGGTGACAAAGTTGAAGTTTTAGAACTACATTCAAATGGATGGATAAAAATAAGAACAGTTGACAATGTTACAGGATGGGTAAATGGAGATTATTTAACTATTGAAGGTGGAAATGTAGACGCAAAGGTACAAAATGTTTTAAACTTAGCATTTAAGCAACAAGGTAAACCATATAGATGGGGAGCAACTGGACCAAACTCTTTTGATTGTTCTGGGTTCACTTCGTATGTTTACAAAAATGGAGCAGGAGTTAATTTACCAAGAGTATCAAGATCACAAGCAACAGTAGGAAAGAAAGTATCTAGAGCAGAATTAAAAGCAGGAGATTTAGTTTTCTTTGGTTCAGGTGGTTCAATAAATCATGTTGGGTTGTATATAGGAGATTCTAAATTTATACATTCACCACAAACAGGAGATGTAGTAAAAGTTACTAGTATGGCTCCAGGAACTAATTATGCTAGAAGACTTATAACTGCTACACGTGTTTTACAATAATAATAGATTTAATTTACATAGGATTGAATATTAACATTAAATATAGTTATGTTTAATGTTTTACATAGAAAGTGAAGTATTAATTAATATTAAAATAGTGATGAACGTTATAAAAACAGCAAAGAATATAAATTTCTTTGCTGTTTTTTTTATAATAAATTATTTCATATTATAATTAAATATTAAATATAAATATTAACTATATTATTCAATATTTGACAGATAATATGAACTTTAGATATACTTAGTAAGGAGTATATTGTAGAAAAAAATAAATTTAAGAAATTAAGGGGGATGAAATGAAAAAGACAAGTATATTACTATTATCGTTGGTAATGACACTTACAATGTGTAGTGTAAGTTCATTTGCTGATTCGTCAAATGATAAGGAAATGAGAGCTGCTTGGATATCTACAGTTTATAACTTAGATTGGCCTAAGACTAAAAATAATGAAGCCAAGCAAAAAAAGGAATACACAGACTTATTAGACAAATTAAAAAGTGCAGGAATAAACACAGCAGTGGTTCAAGTAAGACCAAAATCAGATGCTTTATATAAATCAAAGATAAACACATGGTCTGAATATCTTACAGGTACTCAAGGTAAAGACCCTGGATATGACCCATTACCATTTTTAATAGAAGAAGCACATAAAAGAGGAATGGAATTCCATGCATGGTTTAATCCATACAGAATAACTATGGCAGATGAGAGCATAGATAAATTGCCAGCAAACCATCCAGCAAAGAAAAATCCAAGTTGGGTAGTTAAACATGGAAATAAGTATTACTATGACCCAGGTTTACCAGAAGTTAGAAAGTACATAGTTGATAGTATAGCAGAGGTAGTTCAAAATTATGATATAGATGGTGTTCATTTTGATGATTATTTCTATCCAGGAGTAAGTTTCAACGATACTGCTACATATCAAAAATATGGACAAGGACAAAACAAAGACAATTGGAGAAGAGAAAATGTAAATACTCTACTTAGAGATGTAAAGGCGTCTATAAAGAGTATAAAGCCTGAAGTTGTATTTGGTGTGAGTCCAGCTGGAATATGGAGAAACAAGAGTAGTGACCCAACAGGTTCAGATACATCAGGTAATGAAAGTTATGTAGGTACATATGCAGATACAAGAGCATGGATAAAACAAGGATTAGTTGATTATGTAGTTCCACAACTTTACTGGCCAATTGGTCTTAAAGCCGCAGACTACTCTAAATTAGTTTCATGGTGGGCAAATGAAGTAAAAGGAACAAATGTAGACTTATACATAGGACAAGGTATATATAAACAAGGGCAATCAAGTTATAATGGGCAAAACATAGCAAAAGAAATAGTGAAGCAAGTAACATTAAATAGAAAATATAGTGAAATAAAGGGTAGTATGTATTTTTCAGCTAAAGATATAGCAAATAGTACATCTATACAAAATGATTTAAAGAGCTTGTACTCTGACAGTAATGAACAGCCAGTGACTCCACCATCTAATGTCAAGGTGGAAAAATTAAGAGGTGCTGAAAGATATGATACAGCAGTTGCAATAAGTAAAAAAGGATGGGCTACAAATTCAGATACAGTAGTATTAGTAAATGGATATTCTATAGTCGATGGTATAACATCAACTCCACTTGCTACTGCAAATGATGCACCTATATTATTAGTAAATAAGGGTGATATACCAACATCTACTAAAAATGAAATAAAAAGACTTAATCCAAGTAAAGTTATCTTAATAGGAGGAAATAATTCTATTGG
This sequence comes from Clostridioides sp. ZZV14-6154, assembly GCF_020657785.1. Lineage (NCBI taxonomy): Bacteria > Bacillati > Bacillota > Clostridia > Peptostreptococcales > Peptostreptococcaceae > Clostridioides > Clostridioides sp. ZZV14-6154. The sequence continues at coordinate 204,959 of NZ_JAGWCY010000004.1, forward strand.
AGATAAAGTTGAAAGTGAGATAAAAGATACATTATCAAATGTATCAATAAACAGAGTGGGTGGCTCAGATAGATATAGCACATCTCTTTTAATAGCAAAAGAATTAGCAAAGACTAATCCAGTAGATAAACTATATATAACAAGTGGTACAGGTGAAGCAGATTCTCTTTCTATAGCTTCAAAAGCAGGAGAAGAAAAACAGCCAATCGTATTAGTATCAAAAGATAATGTAAGTGATGAAATCTATAATTGGGTATCAGATTTAAATGTAAAAGATGCATACTTTATAGGTGGTAATTTAAGTATATCTGATTCAGTAATAAATAAATTAGATAAAGTTATTACAAATGATGTATCTAAAAATAGAATAGCTGGAGAAAATAGAGAAGAAACAAATGGAAAAGTAATACAGAAATTCTATCCAAATGCTGAATATTCATCAATGTTTGTAAGTAAGAGTAATCAGTTAGTAGATGCATTAACATCAGGACCTTTAGCAGCAAAATTAAAATCACCAGTAGTTATGCTTGGAAATAGTGTAACATCTGCTCAGAAAACTGCTCTAGAGCCTAAAAAGACAAGCCTAGTATATGAAGCTGGAGATGGAATAAATCAAACTGCATTAAACAGTTTATTAAACCTAGTTCAATAGTAAGAATTTAATAAAGATACTATATTATAAATGCTATAAAGGCAAATTAAAATAAAAGTATCAAATTGGAAAATGTTAAATTAAAAAGTATTAAATTAAAGTAGAAAGTAAAAAAAGAACTATATACATTTTATAATCAAGCATGGATAATAACTTGAAAATAATTATGTAATATAGTTCTTTTTATATATTTAATCTTATATTCTATAATAATATTTGCGTTAAATGTTTTTTATTGTTATTATTGTTTAAATTCTATATCATTAAATATAAAATCGTGTAATATATCTAAAGTATCTGGGTCAAATCTAAGAACCCAACCAGCTTTTCCATATATACCACCTGTACTATGAATTTCATCATCAATAGGGAATTCAAATTGTTTAATATTTAAGTCGCCCATTTTTAAAACTTGAGCTCCTAGAGAAAGTATTGCATTAGGCTTCATATTAGTTTTAACATATGGAAGAACAGCATCTAATAAACTTGGATATTTAGTAACAGGTAAAGTTTCTGTTTTCTTGATTATAGCTTGTATAATCTCTCTTTGTCTTCCATCTCTTGCAAAGGCAGTATCATTATGTCTGATACGTGCAAAAGATAATGCTTGATATCCATTTAAAGTTTGTACTCCAGATTTCCTAATATATTGTATGCTACCTTTATCATCACTTTTATTCCAACCATAAGTTTCAGGAATAAATTTATTTAATTCACTTATTTCTCCTTTTTCAATTGTAACTTCAACGCCACCAATAGCATCAATTATATACATAAATGATTCGAAATTAACACAAGCATAATTTTGAATATCAACATTAAAGTTCTCTTCAATTGTTTGTATTAACAAATCAGCTTGTCCATAAGCATAGGCATGAGTAAGTTTTTGTTTACCATGACCAGGGATGTCTACATAGCTATCACGAGCCAATGATGTAAGTTTGATATCATTATGTTTGTTATCAATAGTTAATATCATCATAGCATCTGACCTTGAAGAATCTTCATCTGGTCTAGCATCTGTTCCCATAAGTAGTATGTTAGTTATTCCATTTTCATTTTTATGGTCATTATTATTTAATAAATCACTATTTATGCTCGAGTCATGAATAGTAGATAATTTATAATAAAAATATCCATAGACGCTTATAGGGAATATTACTACCAAGAAAGCCAGTAGTATAACAAATTTCTTTAATTTTGACAAAAGTACCCCTTCTTTCTTCTTTTTCCTGTATATTTTTTAATAGCATACACTTAATTATATTAAAGTATTGAGATATATTCAATACTTGTTTCAGTTACAAAAAAAAGACAATGATATAATTTATAAGAAAATTTGTCAATTTATATATAATTAAAAGTATGTGTAGTATATCATGTAAAAAATTAATTAAAATTTTAAAGAAAAATAGGGTTTGTATATTTTTTACAATAAAAATAAGTACACACCTGTCAATTACAAAATAATTTGCTTCTTGAAAGGTATGTACTTACTGTCAAATTCTGTACATGATTTTTTATTACTTTAAATAAATATTTTACTCTTCAACCATAATATCTTCAAATATGAAATCGTGCATTGCATCTAATTCATATTCTTCAAAAGGAATTACATAGCCTGCACTACCAATTTTTCTACCATTTTCAGTAGAAAGAGGGAATTCCATTGATTTTAAGTCTAAGTTTCCAATACTTAAAAGTTTTGTTCCTAGAGAAATTATTTCATTAGGACTCATATTAGTTTTAACATATGGAAGTATAGTATTAACTAGATTAGGATATTTGGTAACTGGTAAATCCTTAACACCATTTATTAAACTTTGTATAACACTTCTTTGTCTTCTATCTCTCTCATCTGTACTATCATTTTTTCTTATACGAGAAAATGCAAGTGTTTGATATCCATTTAGTTTTTGCTCGCCTGAACTTCTTATATACTCAAGAGAGCCTTTGTCAGAGTTTTTATTCCATTTGTAAGTTTCAGGTATAAATTTGTTTAATTCTCTTATTTCACTCTTATCAACTGTAACAGTAACCCCTCCTAGAGCATCAACTATATCCATAAAAGAAAAAAAGTCAACTACAGCATAATTCTGTATATCGAGTTGGAAATTTTCTTCTATAGTTTCTATTAATAAATTAGCTTGACCATATACATAAGCATGTGTTAATTTTTGTTCTCCATGTCCTGGTATGTTGACATACGTATCTCTATTTAATGAAGTTAATTTAAGACTTTTATTTTTATTATCAATAGTTAATATCATCATGGCATCAGAACGAGAAACTTCTTCACCTGGTCTTGCATCTGTACCTAATAATAATATATTTGTAATATCTTCTTCATTTTTATAGTCATTACTGCTAAGAGCCTCTGTATTTATACTATCATCTTGGATAGTTTTTAATTTAGTAAAAACATATCCGTATACACTAACAGGAAATGCTATGACTAAAAGGGCTAGAAATATAACGAACTTTTTGAGTCCTGACAATAATATCCCCTACTTTCTAAATTTTTTAATTACACATAGTTAATTATATTAAAAAATTGTTACATAAGCAATAAAAAACACAATAAATTAGCATAAGTTTGTCATAATATAATTATTTTTATAATATTTTATAGAAGGAAGCGTGTAGTTATTATTAATTTTCTTGGAATATAATTATATAAAGATTTAAATTTTTATAAGTTGATGTATATATTGAAAAAAATATTTTCCTGAATGTAGTTATATTATCTTACAAAAGGTGTAAATTGTAATTTAGAATTTTTGGTGTATAATAGGAATTGAAAAATTAAACTGATAAAAATTAATAAAAAATAATTATAAATTATATAATTTGGGGGAGGAAATATATGATAAAATTAATAGCAACAGACTTAGATGGAACTTTGTTAGATGAAAAGAGCGAAATAAATCCAGAGTTTTATAAAGTATTTAAAAAATTAAGAGAGAGGGGGATAATGTTTTCTGCTGCAAGTGGCAGGCAGTATCAAAATCTTATAAAAAAATTTGAAGATATAAAAGATGATATGATGTTTATCTCAGAAAATGGAACATTAGTAGTATATAAAGGAAAAGAAATATTATCAAATCCTTTGGATAAAGAGTTAGTAAATGAAATCATAGAGGCAACAAGAAGTATAAAAGGGAAAAAAATTGTAATGAGTGGTAAAAAATACGCCTATATAGAGAGCAAAGATGAAGCGTTTATAGAAGAAGTTAGTACTTACTATGCAAAGTTTAAAGTTGTAGATGACTTGACTAAAGTAGAAGGTGATATATTAAAGATAGCCATATTTGACTTCAAAGGTGCAGAACATAACAATAGTATCTACTTTGACAAGTTTTCTGATAGAGCTCAAGTATGTATTTCTGGGGTAGAGTGGCTTGATTTAACTGCAAAAGGTGCAAATAAAGGAAGTGCCATAAAAAAAGTACAAAGAATGTTAGATATAAAATATGAAGAAACTATGGTATTTGGTGACCAATTGAATGATGTAGAAATGATGAAGAGTGCTTATCATAGCTATGCCATGGAGAATGCCAATGAGTATTTGAAAGAAATTGCTAGATTCAGAGCAAAAAGAAATACTGAAAATGGTGTTGTAGATAAGATAAAAGAAGTCATAAAAATTGGATAGCCATCTATGATGGGGGTCTAAATGAAAAAGATTATTTTAAAGGAATTGAAATAAAGAAATATCAATGTAATTTTCATTAAACAATATTATTAAAATGAAAATTACATTGATATTTGGTAGATATTAGATAACTAATATCTATTTTTTTATAATACTTAATATCTTTTCCTCTATTTGAGATGCATTTTCAGCAGAAATCAAATAAACATATTTACCTGCTTTTTCAACGATAGTATTGTTTGCTATTTCAGAATTGCTTTTTTCTCCATGTCCTTCTCCAAAAGGTGCTTGAATCATGTCTTTTTTATAATTTTCTAGAGTTTTATAGATTTTATTTACATCATCAGTTTTTATGACAATGATATCTTCTAGATATAATTTTTCAGAAGAATTGATTACAAAACCTTGTGTAATGTCTTCTTCCACATCATTAAAATAATTAAATTCTTTTGCATCAAAAATTTTTGATTCTTTTATAAGTAAATCAGAAGACTTTAATGCTTTTTCAATTTTTGATGTAGAAACGTTTTTATAATCGCTACTTGAAGAACAACTAACCATTCCAAAGGATAAGATTATTGAAAAAAACAACATTAAAATTTTTTTCATGAGAAACCTCCAAGTTTTTTAACTCTATCTTAATTTAGTTTACTACATAATTATATAAAAATAAATGTATTTAATGTTACAGTTTTGATTAATAATGTAATATTTTGATAATAATACCTATTAAGAGGTGATTAGAAATGAGAGTACCAAAACATGTAGGAATTATACCAGATGGAAATAGAAGATGGGCAAGTCAAAATGGAATGACAAAGGATAGAGGATATGAAAGTGGAATAGATCCTGGACTAGAATCTTATAGATTATGTAGAGATTTAGGTTGTGAAGAAGTAACTTTTTATGGGTTTACAACTGATAATACAAGACGTCCATCAGTTCAGACTAAAGCGTTTACAAAAGCATGTATTGATGCAGCAAATATACTAATAGAAGAAGGTGCAGCCTTACTAGTTGTTGGAAACACAAAATCTCCAATGTTCCCAGAAGAATTATTACCATATACAAATCGAATTCAAGCTAAAGACGGACAGATAAGAGCAAATTTACTGGTAAATTATGGATGGTATTGGGATTTAAATAATATATCAGGGGTAGAAAATGTAAATAAGAATAACATACAGGATTACATACAGTCATTTGATGTGTCAAGACTGGACTTGATAATTAGATGGGGTGGAAGACGTAGATTAAGCGGTTTCCTGCCTGTGCAATCAATTTATGCAGACTTTTATGTTATAGATAATTACTGGCCAGATTTCAAAGGTGATGATATAAAAGATGCCTTTAGTTGGTATGATACACAAGATGTCACTCTAGGCGGATAATTAAGAAATTTCAGTTTTTAGATTGTAGAGTATTTTAAATTATTGAAAAAAAAACTTCTTGGTGGTAAAATAACACTAATAATATGAAAAAATGTAAAAATCTATACCAAGAAGGGTGAAGAAATGTCAAAAAGCAATAATAACAATAATTCAAGAAACAAATCTAAAAATACCAGCCATCTGAACAGAAAAAAAAGAAAAATAAATAAAAAAAAGTTAGTACTACTGATTTGCTTTACAGTGTTATTTTTATTTATTGCATTTAAGGCTACTCAAGGTGTAGTAGCTTTGGTCAAAGGGATGGATAAAAATAATAAAACAAATCAACAACAAAAAGTTGACTCAGAACAATTTGACCTTGGTGATGAAAATGAAAATAAAAACAAAAAATATACTGTATTTATAGATCCAGGTCATGGAGGAAATGATAAAGGAACTCAAAGTAAAACTAGTAACAGATATGAAAAAGACCTCACTTTACAAATTTCAAAGAAATTAGCAAATAAATTAGCTAAGCAAAAAGACATTCAAGTAGTTGTATCTAGAACTGATGATACATATGTATCATTAATGGATAGAGTAAACTTAGCAAAAAATAGCTCTGCGGATGTACTTGTTTCTATACACTTAAATGCAGAAAAAAATGGAAATACAGCAACAGGTATAGAAACATGGTATAGAAATAAAGCTACAGATGGCTCAAAAGAACTTGCACAAACAGTTCAAAGTACAATAGTATCTTATGTTAAAGTAAGGGATAGAGGAATAATTGAAAATAATTTTGAAGTACTTAGAGAATCAAATATGCCAGCTATATTAATAGAGTGTGGTTTTTTAACAACGCCTTCAGAAGAGCAAAAAATAATAAATGAGAAATATCAAGAGCAACTTACAGAGGGAATTGTTCAAGGTATACTTTCATATTTGGATTCTAAGGGAAATAAATAATTTAATTATTATCTAAATGTAAAAATTAAATTAAAAATACAAAGGTGTGAATTATATTAAAAGTATAATTTCATACTAAAAATACTATTTAGATTCAAGAACTATGAAACTACAGACTACTTTATATATGTCTGATTTCATAGTTTTTTTGTCAAAATTAGTTGGTATTTGCAAAAAATAGAGAAATAAAATCGTAGAAATAGAGTTATTTATATGTGATTTTAAGTTAGATTGATTTACTATCAATTGTGCCTTATAATTAATATAGAATATAGAAAAAGTTTGCTCATAAAATAATTTAAAAAATAATATAGGGGAATTTATATGAATAAAAAAAATATAATGAAAATTTGTTGGTTAAATAAAATAGTTTTTATTATAATTGGGATTTTAGGAATAGTTTTACTTACAAGGCATATTGGAATAGACATTAAGAGTCAAATTTTGATTTTATTAATCTTATTTAGCATAAGTATGTTTATTTCATACCTTAAGGTTAAGACATATGAAGATGAAATTAATTTAGATGTCACAAGTAATTCAGATAAACTTATAAACATTACTAAGAATGATAATTTTTTAGAACATATTCAAAGCTATATATTTGCTAATAAGAGAGAAAATTGTGTGTTAGCATGCTTTGATTTATGTAGACTTAAACTTATAAATGATATATATGGTTATAAGCTAGGGGATGAAGTATTAGACAATATCTCAAACAACTTAAAAAATTATTTTGGAAATGAAGCTATTTATGGAAAGTTAAAAAGCGATGTCTTTGTATTAATAATAAAACTTGAAGATAGAGATGAAAAGATTCATAATTTGGTAAACCTTATTAAAAATAAAATTGTGACCTTGAGTCAGATAGATAGTTTTAAAATGAATATAAATATTGAAGCTTCTATTGGTATTTATAAATTTAATAGTAATGAAATTGACATAAAAAAAGCTATAGACAATGCTGATATGGCAAGAATTAAATCAAAAGGATTAAAGCATATAGAATATGTGGAATTTGATGATGCTATGGAAAAAGAAATAAAATCACTTATGAAAATAGAACAAGATTTATTTTTAGCTATTAAAAACAAAGAGTTCATAATTCACTACCAGCCTAAATTTGATTCAAGAACAAATAAAATTATAGGTTCAGAAGCATTAATAAGATGGATTCATCCAACTTTAGGTATGGTTGCTCCAAATAATTTTATACCTATAGCTGAGAAAAGTGGTTTGATAAATAATATTGGTAGATGGGTGATTGAAGAAGTTTTTATTACTATTGATAAGTGGATTTCAGAAGGGATAAATGTTTTACCAGTTTCAATAAATTTATCTAGAGTAGAACTTTATAAGAATGATTTAGTAGATTTTTTTAAGTCAATGTTTGATACATATAATGTTCCTAGAAAACTTGTAGAAATAGAAATAACAGAAACAACAGCTTTAAATGATGTAAAGTTTATTAGTGAGAGACTTTATGAAATTAAATCTTTAGGTATGAATATATCATTGGATGACTTTGGTATAGGTAACTCAAATTTTGTCAATCTTAAGGGGATACCAGTAGATGTTATAAAAATTGATAGGTCACTTATATTAGATATAGTGACTAACTCAAAAACAAAGGTTATGATAAAAGCCATTGTTAATCTTTCGCATGATTTAAATTTAACTGTTATATGTGAAGGTGTAGAGGATATGGAACAAGTTAAAGTTTTAAATGGTATGGGATGTAATTTTATACAAGGTTATGTATTTTCTAAACCAATAGATGAATGTAGTTACAAGGAACTTCTTACTGGAAGAAGTAATATAAGTTTAGAAGAGAGTCTTTTGAAAGAATATATGGCAGTTGAGGAGGTGGAATAATGATTTCAGAAGACGTAGATTATGCAATAAGAATTGTAAGAGCTATATTTAATAATGGAGAAAACAATCCAATAGATGTCAAAACAATATTAAAAAATGAAGATATACCAATATTAACATTATATAAACTACTTAGAAAACTTTGTGCAAATAACTTACTTACTTTTAATAAAGAAGATGGAAAGAAATACATGTTAAATGTATCATTGGATACAATAAGTTTGAGAACGATTGTAGAAATAATAGATGGGAAAATATATATAAATAAATGTACTAGATATGTATCTAATTGTAGTAATTGTTTAAAAGGTTGCAAGGTAAATCAGGAATTACTAGAGATAGAAAAAGAAATCTATAAACTTTTATCAAGAAAATCTATAAGACAGATATTAGAATAATAAATTTTTAGCTTAGCTAATAGTTGGAGGTTTTCAGTTATGGATGATATATCTCAAGATAACTTTCTATTATCTAAAGAGTATGAGAATAGTTTAGATGTAGATACTAAAAAAGCAGGTGGAATATACTATACACCTAAAATCATTGTCGATTATATTGTTAAAAAAACCTTGAGAAATCACGATATAATTAAAAATCCATATCCGAGAATTCTTGACATATCTTGTGGATGTGGAAACTTTCTTTTAGAAGTATATGATATTTTATATGACTTATTTGAAAAAAATATTTATGAATTAAAAAATAAATACGATGAAAATTATTGGAAGATTGATAATATACACAATCATATATTAAACCATTGTATATATGGTGCTGATATTGATGAAAATGCTATAAATATACTAAAAGATAGCTTAAAAAACAAAAAGACAAGAACTGATTTAAAATATGACGATATTAAAATCAACCTATTTTGTTGTGATAGTCTAAAGAAAAACTGGCGATATAAGTTTGATTACATAGTCGGTAATCCTCCGTATATTGGACATAAAAAACTTGAAAAAAAATATAAAAAATTTCTTTTAGAAAAATACAGTGAGGTTTATAAAGATAAAGCTGACTTATATTTTTGTTTTTATAAAAAGATTATAGATATCTTAAAATGTGGAGGAACAGGAAGTGTTATAACTCCAAGGTATTTCTTAGAAAGTTTATCGGGAAAAGATTTGAGAGATTATATTAAGTCAAATGTTAATATTAAAGAAATAGTAGATTTTTTGGGTGCAAATATATTTAAAAACATAGGTGTTTCTAGTTGCATTCTTACTTTTAATAAAAAAAAATTGAATGATACACCTATAGATATATTTAGAATAAAGAATGAAGATGTATCTATAAATAAATTTAAAACACTAGAAGAACTTTTAAACAGTAGTAAATTTGAATATTTTAATATAAATCAAAACTTGCTTTCTGATGAATGGATAATTGTAAATAAGGATAATGAATCTTTTTATAATAAAATACAAGAAAAAGGTAAATATAGCCTAGAAGATATAGCTGTAAGCTTTCAAGGTATAATTACAGGATGTGATAAAGCATTTATTTTAAGTGAAGGGGATTCAAAATTAGATTTTGTAGATGAGAAGCTTTTAAAAGATTGGATAAAAAGCAAAAATATAAACAAGTATGTAGTAGAGAAGAGTGAATATAAGCTAATATACTCAAATGATATAGATGATGAGGTTAAAAACAAGAAAATACTTGATGAAATTATAGGAGTATATAAGACAAAATTAGAAAATAGAAGAGAATGTAAAAGTGGAATAAGAAAGTGGTATGAACTTCAATGGGGTAGAGAAAAGCTTTTTTTCGAAAGAAAAAAGATAATGTATCCATATAAATCCAAAGAAAATAGATTTGCTATAGATTATGATAATAATTTTTCAAGTGCAGATGTATATTCTTTTTTCATAAAAGATGAGTATTTAGATAAATTTTCATATGAATATTTAGTTGGAATTTTAAATTCTAGTGTATATGATAAATACTTTAAAATAACAGCCAAAAAAATGAGTAAAAATATATATGATTATTATCCTAATAAGGTTATGAAGATAAGAATTTTTAGAGATAATAATTATGAAGAAATAGAGGATTTATCAAAACAAATAATATCAATTTTATTAAATGAAAAAATAGATAAAGAAAAAGTAGAAAAATTGCAGATAAAAATAGATAAATTAGTAATAGATTCTTTGGGTATATAAATAAATATGGCTATGAAAAAATACGTTGAATGTTAATAATTTATCTAAATTTATAAAGAAAAAGTTAACCATATAAAAAATATTAAAAATATATACTTTTGAATATTTTTTTGATAAAATAAAAATAAATTTGTGCAATTTTATTTTTCTCCAATAACTAAAAGTAGTTTTTTGAATTAATATTTGCTGAGGAATATAAATCAGGAACGCTTTAAATAGTAGGTGATAATATGAAAGGATTAGTTTTAGAAGGTGGAGGAACAAAAGGAGCTTATCAAATAGGCGCATATAAAGCTTTAAGAGAACTTGGTATAGAATTTCAAGGAGTAACAGGAACATCAATTGGGGCTTTAAATGGAGCATATATAATTCAAAATGATATTGAGGTAATGGAAGATATCTGGCTAAACTATGATTATACTCATTTTATGAATATTGACAAAGAAAGCTATGAGAGATTTAAAAATGTAGATTTCACTACGAAAAATATCAATGCAGTTTTTGAACTTATAAATAAAGCCAGAAAAAATGAAGGTATAGATATAAGCCCATTAAGACACTTAATGGAAACTACATTAAATGAAGATATAATAAGAAAATCAAAAAAAGACTTTGGACTTGTTACGGTTTGGTGGGATAAAAAAATTAATCCTCATCCATTGTATATAGAAGATATGCCACAAGGGAGATTGGTTGACTACTTAATTGCTAGTTCTAGTTTGCCTATTTTCCAAACAAATGTAATGGATGATAAATTGTATTTGGATGGAATGTTTTGTGATAATATGCCAATAGGGCTTTTAGAAGATAAAGGATATGAAGATGTTGTTGTAATTAGGTTAATTGATGATTTTCTTGGAAAAATGAACCTAAACAAACATCAGAATATAAATATAAAAACCATAATACCATCAGAATATTTAGGTGGCTCTCTTAATAAAGATAGAGATAATGTAGAAAAAAATATTCGATTAGGATATTTAGATACTATGAAAGCTTATGAAAGATGCGATGGTATTAAATATTACTTTGATGTAGAATATAAGTACGATGAAGAGTATTGTTTTGATAGATTTAGAAGAATGAGTAATGAAACAATACAATGTATTTGTAACTTATTGAATATAAAAAGAGATGTTTCGCTTAGAACTGTTATGGAAAATGTAATACCAAAGCTTGGTGAGACACTTGGTTTACCCAAAAATTTTTCATATAAAGATTTATTTTACTGTGTATATGAGAAAAAACTTGAAGAAAATAGTATAAATAGGGTAAAATTATATGATTTTAACAAGGTTATAGATGTTGTAAATACAAATATTGATTCTAATAAGAATTTAGCATCAAATTTTGAAATTAGACCTAAAATTAGTATTAAAAAGAACAAAAACACAAAATTATTGACAAATTGTATTATAAAAGACTTAAAAAATCAAAGTTAAATAAAAAACAAAAAAAAATTTGTAATTATACTCGAAAAAAGTGTATATTAGTAGTATAATATTTTTGTAGCACTAGTGGGAACAAAAAAGTACCATAGGACAAAAAAGTACCACTAAGTGCCATTAAAGTAAAAAATAGGAAAACAATTTTAAAAAATATAAAATGTTAGGTTTATAGGAGGATTTAAAAAATGGAAAAAGTAGTTAGTATCAAAAATGCAAGTGGATTACATGCTAGACCAGCAGGAATGTTTGTTAAGAAGGCTGCTGAGTTTAAATCAACAGTAGAAGTTGTAGCAAAAGACAAAACTGTAAATGCAAAATCAATCATGGGAATAATGAGTTTAGGTTTAGCTCAAGGAGAAGAATTAAAATTAGTTGTAAATGGAGAAGATGAAGCAGTAGCTTTAGCAGCAATGGTTGAATTAGTTGAAAGTGGATTTGGAGAGTAGATATAATAGTTTCTAAAAATTTGGTATTTATAATCTAATCATTGCTTAGAGTAAAAGTAACAGAGAAACATTAAAAATATACAGACAAAAGTTTGTAAATATTTAGTTTCTTTGTTACTTTCATGTTTATTTAATCAGAAGATTAAGATTATTGTTAATTGGGTATGAAAATACAAATATTTTAAATGATGAAATAAGTAAGATATTTTTAATTATAAATTTGTAATCAAAATACAGAAGATATTTTTAGGAGGTAGGGTTATGGCTTACAAAGGAATAGGAGCTTCTCCTGGTATTGCTTTAGGGAAAGCGTTAGTAGTTGAGCATAGTGAATTAGTAATTGAGAAAAAATCTATAGATAATGTTGAAGCGGAAGTTGCTAAATTAGAAAATGCAGTTGTAGTTTCTAAAGAAGAATTAATAAAAGTTAAGGAAAAGGCTTCTCAAGAATTAGGAGAAGAAGAAGCAGAAATATTTGAAGCACATTTATTAGTTTTAGAAGACCCAGAATTAATTGGTTCTGCAATTGATAAAATCAAAACTGAAAATGTAAATGCAGAATATGCTTTAAATGAAATAAAAGAAATGTTTGTTAGCATGTTTGAGTCTATGGACAATGAATACATGAAAGAAAGAGCAGCAGACATAAAAGACGTTACAAATAGAATACTTAGACATATATTAGGAATCAAAGTTGTTGATTTATCTGCTTTAAGTGAAGAAGTAGTATTAATAGCACATGATTTAACTCCATCAGATACAGCAACTATGAACAAAAAAATGGTTTTAGGATTTTTAACTGATATAGGTGGAAGAACTTCTCATACAGCTATAATGTCTAGAACTTTAGAAATCGCTGCAATCGTTGGACTAAGTGATATAACTTCAAACGTTAAAGATGGAGATTTTGTAGTTTTCAATGGAGATACTGGTGAAGTAATCGTTAATCCAGATGAAGATACTATAAACAAATATACTGAGTTAAAAGCTAAATATGAAGAAGAAAGAAAAGCATTACAATTATTAAAAGGAAAGCAATCAGTAACTCTTGATGGGAAGCATGTGGAATTAGCTGGTAACATAGGAACTCCTAATGATATAGAAGGTCTAATAAAGAATGATGCTGAAGGTGTTGGTCTTTATAGAACAGAATTTTTATATATGGATAGAGATTCTTTCCCAACTGAGGAAATACAATATGAAGCTTACAAAGCTGTATTAGAAGGAATGGAAGGTAAACCTATAGTTATAAGAACATTAGATATAGGTGGAGATAAAGAGTTAAGTTACTTGACTATGGAACCTGAAATGAATCCATTTTTAGGTTACAGAGCAATAAGACTTTGTTTAGATAGAACAGATATATTTAAGACTCAATTAAGAGCGTTATATAGAGCAAGTGTTCATGGAAGATTGAGAATAATGTTCCCTATGATTTCATCTTTAGAAGAATTATTACAAGCTAAAGAAGTTGTAAAAGAAGTGTTAGCAGAACTTGATTCTGAAGGTATAGCTTATGCTAAAGATGTAGAAATCGGTATGATGATAGAAGTACCATCTGCTGCTGTAATATCTGATGTACTTGCTAAACATGTAGATTTCTTCTCAATAGGAACTAATGACTTAATCCAATATACTTGTGCAGTTGATAGAATGAACCAAAAGATAAGCTATCTTTACAATCAATTTAATCCAGCTGTTTTAAGACTTATAAAGACAGTTATAGATAATGCACATAAAGAAGGTAAGTGGGCAGGTATGTGTGGAGAATCTGCTGGAGACCAAAAAATGATACCAATACTTTTAGGTATGGGATTAGACGAGTTTTCTATGTCTCCAATATCAATACTTCCTGCTAGAAAATTAATAACTTCAGTTAAAGAAGCCGATATGAAAAAATTAGCTGATGAAGTACTTAATATGGGTACTGCTGAAGAAATAAAAAGATATATTGAAACAACTTTTAACATGTAATTTATAAAATATATAATATGTAATTTACAAACTTATATTATATAAAATATACATGTAGATATGTTATAAATAATATGAATAACTCAATAAGTAAAGAAAAGCCATAGTTTATTTTATACGCTATGGCTTTTTTACTATTATAAATTAAAATTTATAATACCTTAATTATAGTTTGTGTTTTTTTGTAGACTTATTTTTTAGGTAATTGCACCTGAATATGTATTAATGTTATGTGGATGTACTCTTGAAATATGGTAATATATATTAAGGGTGAATGGTTTAAAGAGTATATATTTAATGGAGGTATACAATTTGAAAATTACAAAAACAAAACTATTTATCATAATTTTACCTGTCTTAGCTTTTGTAATATTATTTTTAAGTACAGAACGTAGCTTAATAGATAATAAGCAGTACAACAAAATATATTCAGATTTGAAAGATACAAAGAGAATAGAAATTTATCATAAGTTTAATAGAGAGGCTGAAAAAAACTATGAACCAATTGTAGTTACAGATGAAAAATTAATAAATGAGATATTAAGTTTTATGAGTAAGGTAACTGATTTTGTGGATAGAGATATGAGCGGGGTAGCTGTAAAGAATCAAAAGATAAGTTTTTATAATAGCAATAATGAGCAAAAAATTATAAACTACTTATATGATAATCTACATAATTTTGGAGAGATTAAATACAATAATGAGAAATTTAACTTACCATATGATTTTTTCAGGTTAATAAACTCTCTTGATGAATTTAAACCTCAAAATACAAAAGTTCCTAATGATGTGAATGAACTTTTTAAAAAGTATAGTTGGACACCAAGTTTTCTTATATCGTCTCAAAGAAAAACACTTCCCAACAATTTTAAATATTCATCAGAAAATACAACAGAGAAAATATATTGGGCTTATAATATGGAACTGTCTAAAGATATAGGATTAGATTTTTCTAATTTAAATTCAAATGACATTACTGCTGAGATATATAGCTTAATTGAACCATTACCAGACTCATTTGAACATTTATTAGATGCTAGAGGAATTGTAATAAGACATGATGGAAGGATTGTAGGAGCATACATTGATTCGGGCAGACATGAAGGAAAGGCTATTAGTTTAAAAAGACATACTTTTAAAGAAGTAAAAAAAGAAGATTTAAATGTGTGGATAGTTGATAACTGTATAGATAAAACTAATTCTCTATATAAGGATATATCAAAAATGAGTAATGAAGATTTAATAAGAATGCATCTTAAGGCTATGGAAGAAAATAATACAAATGAGTTGTTAGCAACTATGGATGTAGAAAGTCAGATAAGTACTTTATTTATTAATTTGGATAATCGTAAACTTTTTAATGATACTAGATTTGAAATGAATTTACCAGATTATATTAATAGCGATACAATTGTATATATAGAAAAAATGGATTTAGGAGAAGAAGAAGAAAAAGATAAAAAAAGTTATAATGTAATATTTGCTAATGATGGGGTAGAAAAGGCTGGTGGAAAATTAGGTTTTTCTGACATTAATATTGATGTTATAAATGATGGTGGAGTGTGGAAAGTATCTGGATTTACGAAATAAATTTAAACTTAAAATTATTAATGTTAAAATTTGATATTGTATTGAAAAATAATTAAAAGTATTTAATAATAGAATTAAGGGTAAAATAAATTAAGAACTTAAGATATTGAATATGAATGTATAATTTTAATGTGATATCCAAATAAATCCTAAATTTAATTTGAGTTTTAATATATATGGTCTAAGGTTTGATTATTAAAGATTTAATTGTAAGTTGTTACAGTTGATGATATTGATGTAGAGATTAAAGTTTAGAATAGAAAGTGCACCTTAAATTTTAAAATGTAAATTTAAAAATGTAAGCTAGTACAATCTAAAAATTATAATCACTCAATAGATTTATGGATTTATTTGTTTATTATAAATAAGTGGGAGTAGATTTTTCTACTCCCACTTTGTATATTATTATTTAATTAAAAAGTAGCACATTAAAATTCTAAGATTAGTTGATATTTCCTGCTTTATTAGCAAATAACTCCTTAATAAGATTGTTTCTAGTAGCTAAATCTCCACTAGAATTATTTGTTTTTTTCATAATTACAGAATAACGCTTTTTATTGATAAAAAATATTAAAATCTTATCATCATCAAAGTTGTATTCTTTGTATCTATCAATAGATTTATAACCTAAATTTAAGATGTCCTTATCTTTTATGCTATCTACATCCAAAACATATGATGGGTCAGCCTTTAGTAATATATTAATTAAACATTTTTCTTCACCAGCACAAAATAAATCAACCTTATTTGATATAGACTTAGATTGTTCTGAAGTTATTTTTACAGGAATAAGATTACTATTGCTATCTCTTAAAAGAGAACCATATGTGTCTTGTTGATATACTAAATTAACTTTTTTCTTAGGAACACTTACCATCTTATCTAAATGTACATAATGATGATTTTCAACAAAGCCTTCATTTAATATTTCAACAAAGTTGTCAATTTTACCTAAACAAAAAGATTCTATAGATTCTTTACAGAATTTATTTGTAAATGGTATAATGTTTACGTTTTCCTCGTCTGTATTCCATGCTATAGCATAATCCAATGAATATACTTCTTCCTCTATATCTGCAAAATTATATTGTACTATGTTTCCTTTCAAAATTACTCGACCTCCATCTTATAATATATTTAATATACTTTATAAAACTTATATTATATTTAAATAATATCATAAATTAAATGAATATGATATAGTAAATGATGAAAAAATTGAAAAAAATAACTATAAATGAGTATTAAATATAAATAGTGTATACTAATGGGATGGAAAATGTCCACTATTAACTTTATTACCCCGCATGTTTATAATTAAATTATTAATATAAAATAGAATCTATCGACAATGAATGGACTTTTAAAAGAACTTAATATAAAATTAATTAAATAAATACTTAAAAATGCTTTACTTTAATGATAAAATCGTATTAAAGGAGGTTAATTTTATGGATATAAAAAATAAAATTAAATCTATGTTTTTGCCAGAAAAAGATGACTATTTAGATGATGAAGAATTTGAGGATGATATAGAAATTAATGAGGATAATTCAGAAGAAGATAATAATGTGCATTTAAATGACTTAAGCAGAGTGAAATATGACTATAGAGAATTAAAAGACATAGAAAATCAAACTGAAGAAATGTGTTTACTAGCAGTAAGGCAAGATGGTACAATAATAGAATTTGTAAAAGATAAGACTGATAGGGTATGTATGGAGGCAGTAAAACAGACTTATAAAGCTCTCAAATACATAACAAATCAAACCGAAGCTATATGTATAGAAGCAGTAAAACAGAATTACAGAGCCTTATATTACATAAATGACAAGACAGAAAATATATTAATTGAGGCTATAAGAAGTGCATCAACTCATGATGTTATGGAAGTTTTTAGATTTGTAGAAGAGCAGACAGAAGAAGTATGCTTAGAATTAATAGAAAGGGCATCAAAAAATGATGTGGCAGAAATATTAAAGGATATAAAAGAGCAAACTCCAACAATATGCTTAGAAGCAGTAAAAAAAGATGGAAAGTCTTTAGCTTATGTTAAGGAACAAAATGATAGTATATGTTTAGAAGCAGTAAAGGAAAACTATAGTGCATTGCCTTGTGTAGAAGAACAGACAGAAGAAATATGTATAGAAGCAGTAAAGCAAAATGATTTTGCCTTGTATTATGTAAATGAACAGACAGAAAAAATATGTATAGAAGCAGTAAGACGAAGTTATATGGCTCTTCAATATGTAAATAAGCAGACAGAAGAAATCTGTTTAGAGGCAGTAAGAAATGATGGAAGATCACTACAATATGTAAAAGAGCAGACAGAGGACATTTGCTTAGAGGCAGTAAGACAGAATGGAAAAGTATTACAATATGTAAAGAAACAGACCGAAGAAATATGTATAGAAGCTATAAGGGGCTCATTTAAAGATTTTGAAATAAAAGAGATATTGAGCTATATAAAGGTACTAACAGAAAAAATATGTGTAGAGGCAGTAAAGCAAAATGGAAATATTCTTAAATATATAGAAGAGCAAACAGAATTAATGTGTATAGAGGCAGTAAAAGAAAATTACAGTGCTATACAATATGTAAAAGAGCAAACAGAAAAAGTTTGCTTGGAAGCAGTAAATCAAAGTTTTGAGGCACTTAAATATGTAAAAGAACAAACAGAGGATGTTTGTTTAAGAGCAGTAAGACAAGACTATAGAATGCTGAAATATGTTAAAAATCAAACAGAAAAGCTATGCTTAGAAGCAGTAAAACAGAATTACAGAGCTTTGGAATATGTAGAAAATCAAACAGAAAAAGTTTGTTTAGAGGCAGTAAAACAGAATAGAAAAGCACTTCAATATGTAAAGCAAAAACAAAGTTAAACATATATATTATGAAAGTAAAAGCAAAGCTAAGATATATCATAAAAATAAATATAAAATTAAAGATTTATAATAAAAATAAAAGCACACAACTTATACGCTATAAGTTATGTGCTTTTATGCATATAAAGCTTAATAAAACTCTTTTATTATAACTTTTTTATTATATAAAAAATAACAAAATGATTATATAGGTCTTTTTTTGACCAGTTTTACAATTTCAATAACTAGTTTTGAAAAATATATTGAATTTTCTCAAAAAAGACGCTATTCTATATATGTAAAATTTTTTTCTGGAGGTAATAATGTTTAAGAGATATGCTGATAAAATGACATCTGTTTTAATTTATAAAAATATGATAGATAGCAATGAATCTAGGGTGTATTCTTATGGATTTGAAATATTAATTGCTTTTATAGTTAATATAACGACCATACTACTCTTAGGTTTTTTATTTGGGAAATTTACATATATATTATTTTTTTTAATATGTTACTGTCCAATAAGACAATTTTCTGGAGGGTATCATGCAAATAACTATTTTAGATGTCTATTAACCTTTGTTTTTATAATTTTATCTACAATATTTATTATAGAAAATCTAAATGTAGATTTATTTAAAAATATTATTATGATTATTGCTAGTATTAGTTGGATTGGAATTTGTATTATGTGTCCAGTAGAGCATAAAAGTAATCCTATAAGTGAGGTAGAAAAGTTAACTTATAAAAAAATTGCTATATCTATATCTACAGTAGTCTTGTTAATGACAGTTTCAAGTTTTTCATTAAATGTGTTTATGGATTACTTTATATATAGTGCTTTTGCAATGTTTTGGATTTGTATAATGCTAGTATTAGGTAAATTAAAATCTAAAAAAAGTATAAGTAAAATGTGTATGAGGGAGAATTAAATTATGAAAAAGTTTATTGTGAAAATTATGAAGTGTGCTAGTTCATTAGCACTGAGTACTGCAATTTTGTCAGCAAATAGCACTTGTCCATGGATTATACATCAACCTAAGGTACCAAAAGAAATTAAGAATTTAAAAAAGATAAATTAAAAACAAGCAATTATTCATATGAAATCATTATAAAAAAATATTATGCTTTAATAAATATAAAACAAGTAAATTACTTACATATAATTATTATAAAAAAGAAATTGTTATACTTTAATAAATATAAAACAAGCAATTATGAACAAATATTTTATTTTATGAGCACATAATATACTTTATTTTGTAATGTATAAGTGTGCTAATTTAGGGGGATATAGTGTATCCATTGAAATGACTTACTAGTAGTAAGTCATTTTTGTATTGTATGTATTTTAAGCAAACTGTATGATATAATGAAGGGTAAAGTTTAATTAAAACAGTAAAAAACTTTAGTATAGATAGTAGTTTAGGAGGTAGGTTATGAGTATAATACATAAATTTTCTATGAATGGATATAATATCGTTTTAGATGTGAATGGAGGAGCTGTTCATGTATTAGATGATGTTGCATACGATTTATTAGATTTTTATAAAGACAAAAGTAAAGAAGAAGTGCTAGATATATTAAAATCTAAATATCAAGAAGAAAAAATAAATGAAGCATATGAAGAAATATTAAATTTAGAAAAAGAAGGTCTTTTATATACAGAAGATACATATCAATATCATCCAAGTTTTGTACATAGAGAGCCTGTAGTAAAAGCACTATGTTTAAATGTAGCCCATGATTGTAATTTGAAATGTAAGTATTGTTTTGCTGCTCAAGGGGATTTCGGTGGAGAAAAAGAACTTATGAGTTTTGAAGTTGGTAAAGCAGCAATAGATTATTTGATTGCTAATTCAGGAAGTAGAAAAAACTTAGAGATAGATTTCTTTGGTGGAGAGCCTCTAATGAACTTTGAAGTTGTAAAGCAATTAGTTGAGTATGGAAAAAGTATTGAAAAGGATTATAATAAAAATATAAGATTTACAATAACTACAAATGGTGTGCTGTTAAATGATGAAATTATAGATTATATAAATGAAAATATGCATAATGTAGTTTTAAGTTTAGATGGAAGAAAAGAAGTCAATGATAATATGAGACCAACTTTAAATGACAAAGGTAGTTATGATATTACATTGCCAAGATTTAAAAAACTTGTAGAAGGAAGAGCAAAAGATAAGTATTATTATATAAGAGGTACATTTACAAGAGATAACTTAGATTTTTCTAAAGATGTTATGCATTTTGCAGATTTAGGATTTAAATTAACATCTGTAGAGCCAGTTGTTGGAGATGAAAGTAATCCATATGCACTTAGGGAGGAAGATTTACCAAAGATATTTGATGAATATGAGAAATTTGCTGTAGAGTATGCAGATAGACAATTACAAGGAGATGGATTTAAATTTTTCCATTTTATGATAGATTTAAATCAAGGACCATGTGTAATAAAGAGAATAACTGGATGTGGTGCTGGAAATGAGTATCTTTCTGTAACACCAAGTGGAGACATATACCCATGTCATCAATTTGTTGGAAATGAAGAATTTAAAATGGCAAATATATTGGATAAAGAAATTGTACTTCCAGAAAAGTTAAAAAATACATTTAGAGAAGCTCATGTATATACTAAGGAAGAGTGTAAAAAATGTTGGAATAAGTTCTATTGTTCAGGTGGATGTCATGCCAATGCAATAAATTTCAACAATGATATATCAAAACCATATGAGTTGGGCTGTGAAATGCAAAGAAAGCGTACAGAATGTTCTATTATGATACAAGCAAAATTAATGTTAGAAGGAGCAAATAATTAAATTTATATCTTAGAGGAGTTGTTTATATATGATTAGAGATTATTTAGAAGATAAACCTTTAATTGATGAAAGTGTCTTTGTAGCAAAATCAGCAGATATAATTGGAAATGTTAAAATCGGTAAAGATTCAAGTGTATGGTACAATGCAGTAGTTAGAGGAGATGAAGGGCCAATAACTATTGGAGAAAATACTAATATACAAGATTGTTCAATAGTACATGGAGATGAAAATACTGTAATTGGGAATAATGTGACAGTAGGACATAGGTCAATAGTTCATGGTTGCAAGATTAGTGACAATGTTTTAATTGGAATGGGTTCAATAATACTAGATAATGCTGAAATAGGAGAATACACTTTAATAGGAGCAGGTACATTAATTACATCTAATAAAAAGTTTCCACCAGGAGTTTTAATAATGGGTTCTCCTGGAAAAGTAGTTAGAGAACTTACTGAAGAAGATAAAAAATATATTGATGAGTCATATCAATGGTATTTAGAAGCAGCACAGAATCAAAAATAATAATTAAAGAGTGGTTGTTTCAAAACATGCTTAAATTTGTTTTGAGGCAACCACTAATTTATTTTAATTTTGAGAAAGCAGTTGTTTAGAATAGGTATGAAATGTCAAAAATAAAAATTAACTGAGTTAAAGAAATTTAATAAAATTACTAGTATATGTGATAAAATTAAATATTAAAGAGGATATAAGATATTAGTATATCAATTAGTAAAATAATGTCGTAGGCATAGATAAATTAAGGTGTAAGTTTTTGGGTATACCTATTCTAGGAGTGAAAAAATTTGAGAATAAGTTATAGGAATTTAAAGAGATATAGAGAAATTGGATATATTTTGATAAAGTATGGTTTTAGCTTTATTGTAGAAAGATTAAATATAGAGGGCATAGCATATAAAATACCACTATTTGACCCACCAGAAGAAATAAAAAATATGACAACTGGTGAGAGAATGAAAAGAGTCTTAGAAGAACTAGGACCTACATATGTAAAAATAGGTCAAATATTGAGTACAAGAAAAGACTTGTTAGACCAAGATATAATTGATGAAATATCAAAGCTTAGAGATGATGTAGAGAAGTTTGATTCAAATATAGCCATTGAAATATTTAAAGAAGAAGTAGGATTAAGCATAGAGGAAGTATTCTCAGAATTTAAAGAAGAACCAATAGCAGCAGCTTCAATTGGTCAAGTTTATGAAGGAATACTTAAAACAGGAGAAGAAGTAATTGTAAAAATTCAAAGACCTAATATAGAGAAGATAATAAAATCTGACTTGGAGATTCTTAGAACTATTGCGCATACATTAAAAGACTTAAAAAAAGACTTTAATTTAGATTTAGAACAAATGATAGAAGAATTTCAAACTCAATTAATGAGAGAACTTGACTACAATTTTGAATCTATAAATGCAACTAAATTTTCTAGGATATTTAAAAATAGTGATGAAGTATATATACCAAAAGTATATTCAGAATATAACAGTAAGAGAATCTTAGTAATGGAGAAAGTTAAAGGTACAAAGTTAAGTGATGTAGAAAAAATAAGAAAATTAGGCTACAATACAAAAACTATTGTTGAAATAGGTGTTAGGTCTTTTTTTATACAGGTATTGTCACATGGTTTTTTTCATGCAGACCCACATCCAGGTAATATATTTATAGTTGGTAAAAACAAGATAGCATATATAGACTTTGGAATGATTGGAATTATTGATAACAAAACTTTGAACCAATTAAATGAAATTGCATTAGCTGGTGTAGAAAAAAATGTTGATAAAATAATATACTTGTTAATAGAAATGGATGCATTAAATGGAGAAGCTGATGTTAAAGGTCTTAGACAGGATTTACTGTATCTAATACATTACTATTATGATATCTCTATAGAAAAGATAAATGTGACAGATATATTAAATGAATTGTTTAGATTTTTTAGACAGTATAAGATAATTATGCCTGCACAGTTTGTAACACTTGCAAAGACTATTATAACATTAGAGGGTACAAGTAGAACTTTAAATACAGATTTTTCTCTTGGCTCTATGGGAAAAGAATTTATGAAGCATCATTATAAAAATAAATTCAATCCAAAGAATGTAGTTTTAAACTCAAGACAAAATGTAGAAGAGATATTACTTGATGTAAAAACTATTCCAAAACAGTTAAAAGCAATCTTAAGAAATGTAGAAAGAAATAATATAAAAATGCAAATTGAAGATGTTAAAATGATAAGATTAGAAAATTGTATACTAGAGTTAACGTCTCAAATATCACTGAGTTTAGTGTTAGCATCGATTATAGTAGGTTCTTCACTTATAATTGCATCACCAAATATAGAAAATAATATATGGATAAAATTTACTGCTATAGCAGGGTTCTTTATTTCTTTTATAATAGGGCTATGCTTAGTTATAAGAAGTATTAGGTCAAAATACAAAAAAGATTAGGGGGAATTAAATTTGAAAAAATGGACACTGAAATACAAAGGGAAGATAGAGGAAAGTGAATTTAGCAAAAAACTTAATATTTCCCCGGAAATCTGCCAAATTTTAAAAAATAGAGGTATATATACTGAAAAAGATTCAGAAATATTCATGAATCCATCTTTAGACTATTTAAGAGACCCTTTATTAATGAAAGATATGCAAAAGGCTGTAGATAGAATAAAGTTAGCTATTGATAAAAAAGAAAAAATTTGGATTTATGGGGATTATGATGTTGATGGCGTATCTTCTACTTCTATTTTATGCTTATATTTTAATAGTATAGGATATCATGTGGATTACTATATTCCAAATAGACTAGAAGAAGGCTATGGTATAAATGAAGATGCTATAAAGCTTATAAGCTCTAGGGGATGTGATTTGATTATAAGTGTTGATTGTGGAATTACATCAGTATCTGAGGTTAATCTAGCAAATAATTTGGGTATAGATGTTATAATAACAGACCATCATGAATGCCAAAATGAAATTCCCTCAGCTTTTGCAGTAATAAATCCAAAGCAAGAAGATTGTAACTATCCATTTGATGCACTATGTGGATGTGGTGTAGCATTTAAAATGATACAAGCACTTACTCCAAAAGAAGATTTTAAGGCTAGCATGTACGATTATTTAGAAATAGTAACATTGGCAACTATCTGTGATATTGTTCCACTTGTGGATGAAAATAGAATAATTGTAAAAAATGGTTTAAAATTAATGAAAGAAGGCAAAAATATTGGATTAAGAGAGCTTATAAAAGTTTGTGGTGTAGAAAGTGATAAAATAGGTTCTTCTCATATAGGTTTTGCAATTGGGCCTAGAATAAATGCATCAGGACGTTTAGGATATTCTTATTTGGGTGTTGAGTTATTTACTACTCAATCTAAAGATGAAGCTGTTGAAATAGCTAATATATTGGAAGAAAAAAATAACGAAAGACAGATGATAGAGGCTCAGATGTATCATGAAGCTGAGGAAATGTTAAAGTCTAATAGCAGATATAATGATGATAAAGTATTAGTTCTAGCTAAAGAAGGTTGGCAACATGGAATAATAGGAATTGTAGCATCTAAGTTGACTGAAAAATACTACAAACCAACGATTCTTTTAGGTGTAGAACATGGAGAAGCTACTGGCTCAGCAAGGTCAATAAAAGGATTTAATATATTTGAGGCTCTTGTAAAGTGCAAAGACTTAATGACTAAGTTTGGTGGGCATGAACAAGCAGCGGGATTGTCTTTAAATTCAGAAAATGTGGAAGCTTTGGCTAATGAAATAAATAAGTTTGCAGATTATAATTTGACTGAAGATGATATGATAGAAAATGTAAATGTTGAATTTGAACTACAAGAAAATGTAATAAGTTTAAATCTTGTGGAGGAATTACATAAATTAGAACCATTTGGATTAAATAATCCTAATCCTAGATTTATAGTTAGAAATTATATTCTAAAAGATTTAAAAATCATAGGTAAAAATCAACAACATTTGAAATTAAGCGTAGAAAATGAAAAGTGCTATGAATGTATAGGGTTCAATATGAGTCATTTAAAATCATTGTATAAGGTAGGAGATAAAGTCGATGTATTGTTCCAACTAGATGAAAATAACTATATGGGAAATAGGAAAGTGCAGTTTTTACTTAAAGATATTAGATTAGCTCGACCTAAAAGTGCAAGTAATGACAAACTTTCGCTAAAATTAATGTCAAAAATAATACCAAAAGATTCACAAAGCTTGTATAATATATCTGAGTCTGGTTTTGAATTGTTTGATGGAAATACAGATATAAATATATTTGATTATTTTGAACAAGAGACATTGATAATATCTAATTCTATAAATGGATTCTATAGAGCCATATCAGATGTATCACTCATAGACTTGGATTTTAACATAAATTACAATATTATTGAAGATATTAACAAAAATACTGATAAATTAGAGCTTATATTTTCTCCTAATATTGATAAAATAGACTTAAAAAGATATAATAATATTATTCTTTATGATTATTTATACAATAAAGGCGAATATTCGTATATATATGAGAATAAAAGAGAAGAAAGTGAAATTATAAAATATTATAATAAAACAGACCTATTATATTTAAAGAATGTAGTTAGTAATATAGTTCCATCAAGAGATGAATTTATAACAATTTATAAACAAGCACTTATAAAAAAAGAAATTGATTTAGATATGGTAAATATAAAGGGAACTTTTAATGTAATTCCATTAAAGTTTTTTACGATATTGAATGTGTTTAGAGAATTAAATTTACTTGACTTTAATTTAAATTATGAAAAAAATTCTGTACTCATAAGAATATTGCCAAAACCACAGAAAAAATTAGATTTAAATGAGAGTTTAATACTCAATAATCTAAAAAAATTAGAAAAACAATACAATAGCAGTTATTAGGAGGCGTTTCCCATGGATTTAAAAAACTTTATAAGGAATATTGATGATTTCCCAAAGCCAGGTATAGATTTTAAAGATGTTACAACTCTATTTAAAGATGGAGAGGCATTTAAATATGCAGTAGATTCTATGGCTGAAGAATTGAAAAGCAAAGGTGTGGATTTAGTAGTAGGGCCAGAAGCAAGAGGATTTTTGATGGGTACACCTGTAGCATATGCATTAGGAGTAGGATTTATTCCAATTAGAAAACCTGGAAAGTTACCTGGAGAAGTTGAGAGTTATGAGTATGGATTAGAGTATGGTACGGATACTTTAGAAATACATAAAGATGCAATTAAAAAAGGTCAAAAAGTGGCAATAGTAGACGATTTATTGGCTACTGGTGGAACTATGGAAGCTGCTGCTAAGCTTGTAGAAAAATTAGGTGGAGAAGTAGTTTCTATGCAATTTTTAATTGAGCTAGAATTCTTAAATGGGAGAGAAAAGTTATCTAACTATGATGTTAATTCTCTTATAAAATACTAGTACTTTTACAATAGTTGGTATAGCACCAACTATTTTCATATATATTAAAATTTTATACAAAATAGGTGGTTATATGCATGATAAAGAATTACAAGAAATAATTGAAAAGATAAAAGTTTATGCACCTAATGCAAATTTTGAAAAGGTTGAAAAAGCCTACAATCTTGCAAAAAAAGCGCATGATGGACAATATAGAAAATCTGGGGAACCATACTTTATTCATCCATTGGCAGTGGCAAATATTTTAATAGAGATGGAATTAGATATTGAAACTATAACAGCAGGTTTGCTTCACGATGTTGTAGAAGATACAGAATATACCTATGAAGACATAACAAAAGAATTTGGGAAAGAAGTAGCGGATTTAGTTGATGGAGTAACAAAACTTGGTCAGATAAAATATCGTTCAAAAGAAGAAACTCAATCTGAAAATTTAAGAAAAATGTTTCTAGCAATGGCAAAAGATATAAGGGTTATACTTATAAAGCTTGCTGATAGATTGCATAATATGAGAACATTAAAATACATGCCTCCAGAAAAAGCAAAGTATAAAGCAAAAGAAACACTAGAGATTTATGGAGGTATAGCCCACAGATTAGGTATATCTAAGATAAAGTGGGAACTAGAAGACAGAGCATTAAGGTTTATGGACCCAGAAGGGTACTATGAATTAGTTGATAGAGTGTCAATGAAGAGAAGTCAAAGAGAAGACTATATACAAGGGATTGTTGAGCTTCTTAAAGATAAGTTTAAAGATTTAAGTATACCATGTGATGTATATGGTAGACCAAAGCATTTTTACAGCATTTATAGAAAAATGCAGAAAAAACACAAGACTTTTGAAGAAATTTTTGATTTAACAGCCGTAAGAATACTAGTAGATAATGTAAAAGACTGTTATGCTGTACTTGGTATAGTTCATACATTATGGAGACCTATTCCAGGTAGATTTAAAGACTATATAGCAATGCCAAAGCCAAATATGTACCAATCATTACACACTACTGTTGTAGGGCCTGATGGAGAGCCTTTAGAGATACAAATAAGGACTCATGAAATGCATAATATAGCAGAAAATGGTATTGCAGCACACTGGAAATATAAAGAAGGTATTTCTGGCAAAGAAGTAAAAGTTGAAGAGAAACTTCAGTGGTTAAGACAAATGATGGAGTGGGAAAAAGATTTAAAAGACCCACAAGAATTTATGGATGCACTTAAAGAAGATGTATTTAATAGTCAGGTTTATGTATTTACTCCACGAGGAGATGTAATTGAATTACCAGCAGAATCAACTCCTATAGATTTTGCCTATAGAGTTCATACAAATGTAGGAAATAAATGTGTTGGAGCAAAAATTGACGGAAGAATAGTACCTATTGATTATAAGCTTCAAAATGGTAATATTGTTGAAGTACTTACATCATCTAATTCTAATGGTCCAAGTCGAGACTGGCTTAACATAGTAAAAACACCAAATGCAAAGAGTAGAATTAGACAATTTTTCAAGAAAGAAAGAAGAGAAGAAAATGTTGACCGTGGGAATACCATATTAGAAAGAGAATTTAAGAAACATGATATACCACAGAAAGACCCTCTTGTTGAAAAATACATGGCACTAGTTGCCAAGAAATTTAATCAGCCAAGTGTTGAAGATTTAGTTGCAACTGTAGGTTATGGTGGTATAATGTCATCTCAAGTTGTATCTAAAGTAAAAGATTTGTATTTAAAAGAAATTAAAAAAGTAAAAAAAGAACAACAGATGCAAGAAGAAGATTTAAATAAACACAATATGAGTGAAACAGAATACAGCAAAAAGAGAAAGAAAAATTCATCACAAGGTATTATAGTAAAAGGACTTGATAATATCTTAGTAAGGTTTGCTAAATGTTGTAATCCACTTCCAGGAGATGAGATTGTGGGGTATATCACTAAAGGTAGAGGTGTAGCTATACACAGAGCGGATTGTCCAAATGCAAATAATAATGGAGATTTCTTCCAAAATAGATTAGTGGAAGTTTCATGGAGTTCAGCAGGTAAAGGCAAGTTTGAAGCTGAGATTCAAATAAAGGCTGCTGACAGAAGAGGAATTGTTAATGAAATAACTCATATTGTTGCAATGGATAAACTTAGCTTAAATGGAATAAATGCAAGAAAAGGAAAAGATAGTATTGTAAGTATAAATCTACTTGTAGAAGTTAATGACACGGAGGAATTGAAAATTCTAATGAAAAAATTAAAAGCAATTCCTGGTGTAGAAAGTATTTATAGAATGACAAATTAGAGTTAAAATAATAGGGAGGAAAATATGAGAGCAGTAGTACAAAGAGTATCTTCATCTAAAGTTACAGTAGATGAAAACATTATAGGTCAAGTAAATAAGGGGTTGCTAGTACTGTTGGGAGTAACTCATGATGATAAATCAAGTGATGTAGACTACATGATTGATAAAATATTAAACCTAAGAATTTTTGAAGATGAAAATGATAAGATGAATTTATCTCTAATGGACATAGGTGGAGAACTTTTAGTAGTATCTCAATTTACTTTATATGGAGACTGTAGAAAAGGAAGAAGACCTGGATTTAGTAACGCGGCTAGACCAGAGCTTGCAAATGATTTGTATGAAGAATTTGTAAAAAAAGCAAAAGATAAAGGTGTAACAGTAGGTACAGGTCAATTTGGAGCTCATATGATGGTAGAATTAACTAATGATGGACCAGTAACAATACTATTAGACTCAAGTAAATCTTTTTAAGGGGGAAAACTTTAATGGTTATAAAAAAATTTGTAGATAGTTATTTTGGAGTAAACACTTATGTATTAGGTGATGAAAAAACTAAAAAATGTGTAGTTATAGACCCAGGAGGAAGTTTAGTAGATACATTAAGCTTTGTAAAAGAAAATGGATTGAATGTTGAATATATAATTCTTACTCATGGACATGGTGACCATATAGGGTATGTTAAAGATATTAAAGAGAAGACTGGTGCTAAGGTAGTTGCACATATTGATGAAAAAGAATTATTAAATGATAAAAATAAAAACTTAAGTTATACAATGAGATGTGGTGCACAAGAATTTGATGCAGATATATATGTAAATGATAAAGATAAGCTTGAACTTGGTGAACTAAAAATGACTTTCTTGCATACTCCAGGTCATACACAAGGGTGTATGTGTATAAGAGTTGAAGATGACATGTTCACAGGAGATACGTTGTTTGCTGGAAGTATTGGTAGAACTGATTTATATAGTGGAGATTTCCACCAAATGGAGAAATCACTTAAAAAATTATGTAAATATGAAGATGCTGTTAGAGTATACCCTGGTCATGGACCAACTAGTACTCTAGGTGTTGAAAAGAAGACAAATCCTTACATGTAATTTTATATTAATATTTAAAAATAGTATCAAATATTTAATAACTGTATCAGTGAGGGGGTTCTTCTAGTGTTTAATAGAAGGAGTTAAGTTGATGTTGGATGTTTTTTTAAAAGGACATGATTATAAGTATGAAGTAGCAGAACTTATAAAATTGTTTACTAGTGAATTTAAATTTAATGACTTTGCTGATTATAGCAATAGTATGGAGTCAAGATACTTAATAAATAGATTGGTTTGTGAAAATGATACTTTACTTTCAATTACTGAGTATTATGAAGGTGGTAACTTAAAGTATGAATCAATGCAAAATATTAAAGATATAAATACTGAGTTTTTAAATGAATTTTGTAATAATAAGACGATTGAAGAGTTTTTAGATAGACTAGATAATGAAAGTAAGAGAAAGATTAGAAAATTATGCAAAGAAAGTATTAAAAAAAGTATGTTTATAGTACTTAAACAAATATTTAATTCTTATGTTCCATGGGGCATTTTGACTGGTATCAGACCAGTCAAAATTGTCCACAATCTGATGGATGAAAAACTAGATGATAATAGTATAAGAACTATTTTAAAAGATAACTATTTTATAATGGATGAGAAAATAGATTTAGCTCTTGAAATAGCTAAAAGAGAACGCTTATTTATGTATCCAATAGATAAAAATAAAATTTCTCTTTATGTAAGTATTCCATTCTGCCCAACTAGATGTGTATACTGTTCATTTCCCTCAAACTCATTAAAGCAATTTGGCCATTTAAAAAGAGAATATGTTTATAAATTGATTGAAGAAATTAAAGGATTTGCCAAGGTTATTGAGGATACTAATAAAGAAATTGAAACTCTATATATCGGTGGTGGAACTCCTACTACATTGGATGAGGAAGAATTGGATTTACTTATAAATGCTCTATTTAGAGAATTGGATTTAAGCAAAATTAAAGAGTTTACGGTAGAAGCAGGTAGACCAGATACTATTACCAAAGAAAAATTAAGTGTATTAAAAAAACACAATGTAAGTAGAATTAGTATAAATCCTCAAACTATGAATGATGAGACTTTGGTTAAAATTGGAAGAGAACATAAAGTTTCTGATTTAGTAGATTGTTTTATTATGGCTCGAAATATGGGATTTAACAATATAAATATGGATATAATTTTAGGACTTATAGATGAAGACTTAGACATGGTAAGAAATACATTAGAGGAAATAAAAAAACTTTCTCCTGAAAGTCTTACAGTTCATACATTAGCTATAAAAAGAGCTTCTAACCTAAATATAAATATGGATAAGTACAAAGAACATTTAACTCAGTATGAAGAAATGATAAAAATGATAGATTTATCAATGAAATATGCTAAAGATATGGGACTTAATCCATATTATATGTACAGACAAAAACATATGCTAGGTAACTTAGAAAATATAGGTTATGCTAAAGAAGGATATGAGTGTATTTACAATATACAAATTATGGAGGAAAAACAAAGCAACTATGCCTTGGGTGCAGGTGCTATATCAAAATTTGTTTATGTAGATGAAGATAGAATTGAAAGAGTAGAAAATGTAAAGAATGTTGAACAATACATTGATAGAGTAGATGAAATGATAAAAAGGAAGAAAGAAGAGGTATATAAAAATGTTGACTAAAGCTCCCAGAGGAACTAAAGACATAACTCCAAAAGAGGCTTATAAATGGCGTTATGTAGAAAATAAATTTAGAGAAATATGTGCTTTATATGGGTATGAGGAAATGGTAACTCCTATATTTGAACATACAGAACTTTTTAAGAGAAGTGTTGGAGATACTACAGATATAGTTCAAAAAGAAATGTATTCTTTTAAAGATAAAGGGGATAGAGAAATTACTCTAAAGCCAGAGGGTACAGCTGGTGTAGTCAGAGCATTTATAGAGAATAAATTATATGCAGATACTCAACCAACAAAATTATTTTATGTTACACCTTGTTTTAGATACGAAAGACCACAAGCTGGTAGACAGAGACAATTTCATCAATTTGGTATAGAAGCACTTGGAAGTGATACTCCTTCAATGGATGCTGAAATAATAGCACTAGCTGTTCAATTTTTTAATGAAGTTGGATTAAATGATTTGGTAGTGAGTATAAATTCAGTGGGTTGTCCAGTTTGTAGAAAAGAGTACAATGCTTTATTAAAAGAATATCTTGATTCAAAAGCAGATATATTATGTGAGACTTGTAATGAGAGAAGAGAAAAAAATCCAATGAGGGTTATAGACTGTAAAAACCCTACATGTAAAGAAAATATCAAAGATATACCATTTATTGCAGACCATTTGTGTGATGATTGTAAAGCTCACTTTGATAAACTTCAAGAATACTTAAAGGAAATGAATATAAACTTTGTAATTGACAAAACAATAGTTAGAGGATTAGATTACTATAGAAAAACTGCTTTTGAAATTATATCTAATGATATAGGTGCTCAAAGTACTGTATGTGGTGGAGGTAGATATGATGGTCTTGTTGAACAACTAGGGGGTCCAAAAGGTATAAGTGGAATTGGATTTGGACTAGGTATTGAAAGACTTTTACTTACACTTGAAGGCAATGGAATTGAAATAGAAAACCCTCAATCTACAGACATATTTATAGTAACTATAGGTGAAGAAGCAAATACAAGAAGCTTTAAATTGTTGAAAGATTTGAGACAAAATCATATAAGTGCGGATAAAGACCATATAGAAAGAAGTGTAAAAGCACAATTTAAGTATTCAGATAAAATAAATTCAAAATTTACAATAGTAATTGGTGATGACGAGTTAAAAAATGACACTGCAACATTAAAAAATATGAAAACATCAGAGCAAACTACTGTAAAATTAAGTACATTAGTTGAAGAATTAAAGCAAAAGCTGTAAAATAAGAAAGTATGATGTTTTGTGTATTAGATAAATATATAGCATTAAAATTAAATAAAATGGAGGTAGTATCTTGGAAACTTTAAAGGGTTTAAAGAGAACTCACTACTGTGGAGAGTTGAGAGAAAAAAACATAAATGAAGAAGTTGTACTTATGGGATGGGTACAGAAAAAAAGAAACTTAGGAGGACTTGTATTTGTTGATTTAAGAGATACAAGTGGATTATGCCAAATAGTTTTTGACACAGATGTAGATAAAGAAGCTTTTGAAAAAGCTGAAAAATTAGGTGCTGAGTTTGTAATAGCAGTAAAAGGAAAAGTATGTGAAAGACAGTCTAAAAACCCTAACATGCCAACTGGGGATATAGAGATATTTGCAACTGAACTTAGACTTTTAAATAAATCAGAAACTCCACCTATTTATATAAAAGATGATGATGATGTTTCAGAAGCACTAAGACTAAAATATAGATACTTAGACCTTAGAAAGTCATCTATGCAAAGAAATTTAAAATTAAGACACAAAGTAATGAATATTACAAGAAATTACTTATCAAATAATAGATTTTGTGAAATAGAAACACCATTTTTAATTGCTCCAACACCAGAAGGAGCAAGAGATTATCTTGTACCAAGTAGAGTTAATCCAGGGAAATTTTATGCATTACCACAATCACCACAATTATACAAACAATTATTAATGGTAAGTGGAATGGATAGATATTTCCAAATAGTTAAGTGTTTTAGAGATGAAGACCTAAGAGCTGATAGACAACCAGAATTTACACAAATAGACTGTGAAATGTCTTTTGTTGAACAAGAAGATGTTATGAGTATGATTGAAGGTTTGCTTGAAGTTATATTTAAAGAAGTTTTAAATGTAGAATTGACACTTCCACTTCCTAAAATGACTTATGCAGAAGCTATGGCTAGATATGGTTCAGACAAACCAGACACTAGATTTGGTTATGAGCTAACAGATATATCTGATGTTGTTTGTAATTGTGGATTTAAGGTGTTTGCTGATGCTACACAACCAGGAAAAAGTGTGAGAGGTATAAATGTAAAAGGAAAAGCTGACGATTTTACTAGAAAACAAATATCTTCATTAGAAGAACATGCTAAAACATATAGAGCAAAAGGACTTGCTTGGATGAAAGTAGGTCAAGATGGAGTAACTTCTCCGATAGCAAAATTCTTTAGTGAAGAGGAAATGAATGCTATACTTACAAGAATGAATGCAGAAGTAGGAGATTTACTTTTATTTGTAGCTGATAAAAACTCAGTAGTATTTGATGCTTTAGGACAAGTTAGACTTGAAGTGGCAAATAGACTTAATATACTAGATAAGAATGTATATAACTTATTATGGGTAACTGAATTCCCGGTTTTTGAAGAAGATGAAGAAACAGGTAAGTTTGCAGCAATGCATCACCCATTTACATCACCTATGGATGAAGATTTAGATAAACTAGAAGATGGAGATAAATCATCTTTAAGAGCTAAAGCTTATGATATTGTATTAAATGGATATGAAATAGGTGGAGGAAGTGTTAGAATATCAAATTCAGATGTTCAATCAAGAATGTTTAAAGCACTTGGTTTTACAGAAGAAAGAGCTAATGAGAAGTTTGGTTACTTATTAGAAGCATTCAAATATGGAACTCCTCCTCATGCTGGACTAGCTTTTGGGCTTGATAGACTTGTTATGTTGCTTGCAGGAGCGGAAAATATAAGAGAAGTTATTGCATTCCCTAAAAATCAAAATGCTGTTTGTCCTATGACAAATGCTCCTACAGTAGCAGATGATGAGCAATTGGATGAATTAAGTATAAAAGTTGATATAAAAGATAAAGAGTAATATATGAATAAGAGATAATATATAAAAGACTGTCGCACTAAAAAATAGGGCGACGTCTTTTTTTTATACTATCTAATAGTAATAATTGTCAATTAAAAGTACCATTAACTATTGTTTACACAATCCTAAAAAAGAATTCTGTTAGATTAGTAAAAGTCAAACTATTCCTACCTGATACTACAAACAATAAAATATCATATTAGACAAAAAAATCAAAAAATTACCAAATTAAAAATTATTTAAAAATAAATTGACAACGATTTCAAGTTGTTATAATATGTAATAAAGAACTTGTTATATAATGTTATAAAAATACTACATGAGGAGGTGACTAAAATGGATGAAAAAAAGCATAAAAAAGAAATGGACTTAGAGGTAAATTCATTTATTCCTTTGTACCAACAACTATATGACAATATAAAAAAACAAATAGCAGCTGGTATATATAAACCAGGAGATAAACTTCCATCTGAAGTAGACTTATGTAAGGAGTTTAATATAAGTCGTATAACTGTGAGAAATGCGCTTAATGAACTTGTAAAAGAAGATATATTATGTAAAAAGCGTGGAAAAGGAACTTATGTAACTATACCAGAGAGAATAGAAGCAACATGTGCGGGAAATAGTTTCACTAATTCTTGTCATCGTATTAATGCAAAACCAAGTACTAAGATAATCTCTATTTTAATAAAAAAAGCTGATAAGCAGGTGGCTGAAGCTTTAAATATTGAACTAGAAGAGAAGATAATATGTATTAAAAGACTTCGATTAATAGATGAAGTACCTGTTATTTTTGAAGTTGATTACTTTAGAATAGATTACATGTTTTTATTAAAAGAAGAGCTGGAAGATAAGTCTTTAATGGAAGTTATATCCAACAATATAAGTACATTGCCTAATCGTGTGGAAAATATATTTGAAGTAAAACACTCAAACAAAGAATATTCTGACCACCTTAAATGTGCAAGCAATATGCCATTATTAAAAGTAAGACAATTAGTATATACAGAGAATAATGATGTTTTATATTACAATGAACAATTTATAAGAAGTGATAAGTATAAATATGCAGTATCAGCAGAAATATAATTTACACTTAGGAGAGGAATAAATATGAGAAAAATAATATTAGCGTCTCATGGAGACTTTTCAAAAGGGCTTTTAGATTCAGTGAAAATGATAGTAGGAGATTTAGCAAATTGCGTTAATTCATACAGTTTATATCCTGGACAAAGCGCTTCAGATTTTGCTTTAGAGTTAGAAAAAACAATAGTAGAAGATAAAGAATGTGAATATATAATTTTATCTGATTTATACGGAGCAAGTGTATGTACTGCTATGTTAAGGTTAACTAAGTTACATAATGTTAAGTTATTTTCAGGAATGAACTTAAATATGGTATTAGAGCTTCTTACAAGATTTTCTGATAAATTAACAACTGAAGATGCAGAACAGTTAGCAAAAGAATCTAGAATGGGAATACAAAATGTAACATTACAAATAAATGAAGAAGAAGAGGTATTTTAGTTTATGGACAATAAGGGAATATTATCAGTTTTTAAAAACAAAAAGCCAATTATAGCAATGATACACTTAAAGGGAGATACTTCAGATGATATTTTTGAAAGAGCTAAAAAAGAAATTAGTATCTTAGAAGAAAATGGTGTAGATGGAATAATGTTAGAAAATTACTACGGCAATTACTATGATTTAGAAAGAATACTTGAATATGTATCAAAATCCAATTTATCAATACCATATGGAGTAAACTGCTTAAACATTGATACTATGGGATTTGAACTAGCAACAAGATATAATGCAAGATATGTACAAGTTGATTCTGTAGTAGGTCATGTTAAACCTAGAGATGAGGCTACTTTAGAAGAATTTTTCAAATTACACCGCTCAAAATGTCAAGCTTATTTAATTGGAGGGGTACGTTTTAAGTACCAACCAGTTTTATCAGAAAATACTGTTGAAGAAGATTTAAAAATAGGGATGACAAGATGTGATGCTATAGCAGTTACAGAAAATGCCACAGGGCAAGAAACATCAATGGAAAAAATAGAATTATTCCGTAAAAATGTAGGAGATTTCCCTTTAGTTATTGCAGCTGGAGTTACATTAGAAAACGCAAAAAAGCAACTTGAAATAGGGGATATGGCAATAATAGGAAGTTACTTCAAAGATAATTACCAAGACTTTGGAGATGTTAGTGCAGAACACGTAAAAACATTTATGGATGAAATAAAAAGAATTAGGGAGGAATTATAATGATTAAATTAGTAAGGGTAGACCACAGACTTATACATGGACAAGTAGCATTTACATGGACAAAGTTTTTAAATACAGATTGCATACTAATAGCAAGTGATGAATTATTAAAGGATGATTTAAGAATGGCAGGGCTTAAAATGGCTAAGCCATCTAATGTCAAACTTGTAATGAAAAGTATAGCAGATTCTATAAAAGCACTTAATTCAGGTGTTACTGATAAATACAATCTTTTGATACTTTGCGAATCTGTAGAAGATGTTTATAGACTATCTAAAGAAGTTAAATCTATTAAATCAATAAACCTTGGTGGAACAAAATCAGATGATAATCGTGAAAATATATCTAAGGCAGTTCATGTATCAAAGGATGATATAAACATGATTAAAGAATTAGATTCAGAAGGTGTAAATGTATTCGTACAATTAGTTCCTGATGATGATGCTACAAATGTAATGAAATTAATATAATTTTTAGGGGGATAAAAATGGAATTTACACAAGTTATTCTAATAACTCTAATTGCATTCTTTGCATATATGCATTGTTTTGTAGGTTCTACAATGCATAATAGACCTATAGTGGTTGCACCGCTTGTTGGTTTAGCACTAGGAGATTTACGTACAGGTATAGTAATAGGGTCAACATTAGAACTAGTATTTATGGGTGCATTCCCAGTTGGAGCAAGTAATCCTCCTGACTTTGTATCTGGTTCTATTATTGCTACGGCATTTGTAATATTAACTGGTCAAGATGTATCCGCAGCAGTTGTACTTGCAGTTCCTATAGCAACTTTAGTATTACTTATAGACAACTTCTTAATGACAGTAGTACTTACATGGGGAGCTCATCTTGCTGACTGTTATGCAGAAGATGGTAACATTGAAGGTGTAGAACGTATACAATTATTATTTGGTATAGGTAATAAATTAATACTAGCAGTAATAGTAGGTATAGGATTCTCATTAGGTGTTCCAGTAATAGAAAAGATACTTTCATTTATACCATCATATGTAATTCATGGTATGGATGTTGCAGCAGGCGTGATACCAGCAATAGGTTTTGCCATGTTAGCTAGAATGATGCTTAATAAGAAAACGATAGCATTCTTATTATTAGGATTTATAATGGTTGCTTATTTAAAAATAACAGTAACAGGAGTTGCATTATTTGGATTAGCAGTAGCTCTAATATATGTTAACTTTGTAGGAGAAAAGGAGGTAGTAGTGGATGACAACGAATTCTAAGAAATTAGAAACAATTTCGCCAGATAGCAAAATAACAAGAAAAGACTTTTGGAAATGTTTTAGAAGATCTCTAACATTAGATTCATCTTGGAACTACGAACGTATGCAAAATATAGCATATGCATATATGATGGCACCAATAATCCGTAGATTATATAAAGATGATAAAGAAAAAAAAGCTCAAGCTTTAAAAAGACATCTTGAATTTATGTCAGTTACACCTCATATAAGTACTCTTTTAGTTGGTATATCTGGAGCTATGGAAGAAGAAAATGCAAAGAATGAAGAATTTGATGCAAAGAGTATAAATGCTGTTAAGTCAAGTTTAATGGGACCAGTTTCTGGAATAGGAGATTCATTTTTCTGGGGAACATTAAAGCTTATAGCAGCTGGAGTTGGTATAGCTTTAGCTTCTCAGGGGAATATAATGGGTCCAATTTTATTTCTTCTAATAATAAATGTTCCTCACTTTATTATTCGTTATATATGTCTAGATAAAGGATTTAAGTATGGAACTCAATTTTTTAAAGATGTAAGTGGCTCAAATATAGTCTCAAAAGTTATGGAAGCAGCATCAATGCTAGGGCTTATGGTAATTGGAGGTATGACTGCCTCTAATGTAATACTAAAACTTAGTGTTAATGTAGGTAGTGGGGAATGGGCAGAGCCTATTCAAACTTACTTAGACCAAATAATGCCATGTATGCTTCCAGCTATGATATTTGGAATTATGTATTGGTTA
This sequence comes from Clostridioides sp. ZZV14-6154, assembly GCF_020657785.1. Classification (NCBI taxonomy): domain Bacteria; kingdom Bacillati; phylum Bacillota; class Clostridia; order Peptostreptococcales; family Peptostreptococcaceae; genus Clostridioides; species Clostridioides sp. ZZV14-6154. Next base: position 244,659 of record NZ_JAGWCY010000004.1, read on the forward strand.
TTAGGAAAAAAAGTCAAGACAACTACGATATTAATTTCAGTTATGGTTATTTGTATAATATTAGCTGCAGTTGGGGTAGTATAAATAAAATTATGAATATGATTTTTGATAATCTTTTCTACAATTGAAACCTATAAAGGGGATGTCGCACTAAAAAATAGGCGACTCCCTTTTTTAATAAAAAATAAATCCAAAAGAATTACTAATTTTATGCCCATAGTGGCAAGCACCTTTTTCTTTTTTATCTATTAAAGTTATCTTTATCTTTGGTCTTTTAACCATAATCTTACACATCCTTCTTTATATTTATATTCACTATAACAAAAATACTATATTTAAAAATTTTATCGTGAATTCGTTTTTAAGTAAATTTTGTTTGAAAAACTATTTTTATAGTAATAATCAGAAAATTTAGACTAAATTTGATTAGTAAAGTTGTAATAAATTCACTAAAAATAAGTTAGAATAGGTTAAATTAGAAGTATTTATAAGCGTTTATAAAAAATATTTGAGAATAAATTATATGTTATAAAATTTTAATAAAAAAAGTATAATTCTAATAAAACTGAAATAAATTTAAAATATGTGTGAATAGTCTAAATTTAAATAATAATTTTAGACCATTTATCTATCTATAACTTAAATTATATCAAATTGATAATAAACTATATATTATACTTTTTTGTAGAGTAGAATTATAATTATAGAAAGAAAAAAAACTATCAAGCATGAAAAAAATGTAGAAAAAAGTAGAAAAGATTCTTTTACAAAGAAAGGGAGGGATAATCTTGCAAGAGAGAGAAGAATTAGTTTTAAATCCAGTTCCAAAAGAGGAAAGAGTTGGATGGTTAGCTCCATTATTTAATATGCTTGGCTCTAATATAGCCATATCAGAATTAATGGTTGGAGGAACCTTAATTTTAGGAATGACTCTTTCCAATATGATTATTACATCAATTATAGGGAACTTAATATTAGTCGCAATTATTATGATACAAGGTTATATTGGTTGCAAAGAAGGGTTAAATACATATGTATTAGCTAAGGGGGCATTTGGAGAGATAGGTGGAAAATATCTTATATCTCTATTACTTGGAATAACTAGCTTTGGTTGGTTTGGTGTACAAGCAGGAGTTGCTGGATTATCAGTACAAAAAATATTTCCAAGTGTAAACTTAACACTAGTCACAGTTATACTTGGATTATTAATGGTAGTTTTTGCTTTGTATGGTTTTAAGGCAATGGCTAAGTTTAATTACTTAGTTATACCACCACTTATAATATTAATGGCTTGGGGAGTTTTTAAAGCTTTTTCTACTTATGGAATTGAAGCCATTTACAATTACACTCCTCAGACAACAATGAGCATGGTTGAAGGATTAAATATGGTTGTTGGTCTTATCATAGTCGGTGCGATTATATCACCTGACCAATTAAGATATACAAGAGGAGTAAAAGATATTTGGATAATTGGTTTTTTAGGATTAGGTATTATTTCATTGTTCCAACAAGTTGCAGCAGGTGTAATGTCTATGGGTGCTCCTACTTGGGATATAACAGAAGTATTGGCTAATTTAGGGTTTGGATGGATAGCATTTGTTATTTTAATACTTGCATCTTGGTCAACCAATGTATCAAATGCCTATTCTGGTGGATTGGCACTAAAAACTATTTTTCCAAATGTAAAGAGAAATGTATTAACTTTGGTTGCAGGTCTAATAGGTACAACAATAGCAGCTACTGGTATAATATTCAAATTCCAATCATTCTTATCTTTCTTAGGAATAGCAGTTCCAGCTATAGCAGGAATTATGTGGTGTGAATATTATTTTATACAAGGAAGAACTTATAAACACAGAGAAGGAATAAATTGGATTGCAGTAATAAGTTGGTTGATTGGTTTTGCAGCATCATATTATACTTCAAAAATAAGTTTTTTAATACCACCAATAAATGGAATCGTAGTGAGTATGATTCTTTATTATATACTAATGAAATGTTTTGGAAGTAAAGATAAATAAAGGGGGAATTTGTATGAGTCGCAAAGTGAAAATAGGTATAATTCAACAACATAGTGTACTTGGAGATGTTAAAAAAAATATAGAAAAAGCAGTAGATATGATAGATGATTTAGGAAATCAAGGTGCAGATATTATTTGTCTGCCAGAATTATTTGCTACAGGATATAACTTAGAATATTTAGGCGGAATTAAAACATTAGACCTAATAAGAGAACATAACAAATACATAGAAGAATCAATGTCAGAAGCAGCTAAAAGAAATAATGTATACCTAATATCTCCATATGGAACTTTAGAAAAGGACTCTACACATGTTTTCAACTCAGCTGTTATATTCGATAGACAGGGTAATCTGATGGGGGAATACTGTAAAAATCACCTATGGTCATTGGAAGCAGTATACTTTAAAGCAGGGGAAAAAGTAAATGTATATGATGCAGACTTTGGTAAATTTGGTGTGATGATATGCTATGATGCAGGATTCCCAGAAGTTGCTAGAGAATTGACATTAAAAGGCTCTGAAATAATATTTATACCTTCTGCATGGAGAATACAAGATGAAGATATGTGGGATTTAAACGTATCTCAAAGAGCTTTAGAAAATACTGTCTATACAGTAGGAGTGAACTTAGTAAGTAATGACCCTAATTTGATACTGTTTGGAAAGAGTAAAATATGTAATCCTAGAGGAACTATAATAAATCAATTAGATACATATAGAGAAAAATATATATTAGAAGAGATTGACCTAGATGAAATAGAAAAATATAGGAATGATATTCCCTACTTAAAGGACAGAAAAAATAGTTACAATATATAATTTTACATTATATGTTAAGGTACAATTTCGATAAAAAATAAAAATAGGAGGATATGTCAAACGTTAAAGATAAAGTTATTAACTCTGTTTGATATATCCTCTTTAATAATACCAGCTTTGGTTTAAAGATTTTTGAAATAGTTTATAAGAAAGTCTTTAAATAATAAGACTGCTTTAGATGCATAATTCTCACTAAACCATGAAAGATTTAAATATCTTTTAAATTCAATATCTTTTATATGTAATAGTTTGATTTCAGGGTCTCGAGATAAGCCCCATGATTTTCCACATATAAATCCAACTCCTTGAAGTGATTTTATAAGAGCATAGATTGTATATGGAGAATCGGATTCAAAGGCTATTTTTGGCTTGAAATTAGCTGATTCACATAATATATCTATTATTTCTCTATAATTTTCACCTTTAGTTATAACGATAAAGTTTTCGTCTGAAACTTCATTTAGATAAACCCCATCCTTTAAGGATAGAGAGTGGTTTATTGAAACTCCTAATAATATTTCCTCACAGGTTAATGTTATATTATTTTCTGAGTTTAATTTTGTAAATGAAGAAGATATATACAAATCAAAATCACTTTTCTTATAAGAAGATGGTAGAGTATGTGAAACATTAAAGGTAATATTAGGATATAGTTTTCTAAAGTTACTCAAAAGTGGTGGTAATACATTAGCAGCTGCTGTAGCTAATATTTTTACTTCACCAGAGTTTTCTAAGGAAATATCTTGTAATTCTTTCTTTGACATTTCTACTAAATCTAAAATACTATCCACCCTTTTTAGAAATAATCTACCGTACTCATTTAGTACAATATATCTTCCTTTTCTATCGAATAACTGAACTCCAAGTTCTTTTTCTAAAGAAGATATGGTTTTACTTAAAGCTGGTTGTGCTATGTTTAGTTTTTGTGATGCTTTTGTTATGTGTTCCATTCTAGCGACAGTTTGAAAATACTTAAGATGCAATAAATCCATAATATAAAATACACCTCTTTTAATATAACTTGAATTATATAAATTTGATAATTAATTATATATTATACATTATAATACAAAGCTTGTATAATAAACTATAATATATCATAAAGTTATTTAAATAGTTACTAATATATTTACATAATCTAACTAATAAAGGAGATATTTAATATGAAGTTAACTAAGGAAATATTAGAATATGCTTTAATAGGAGGTACAATTTTAGGTGGAGGAGGTGGCGGTGCAAAGGAAAGTGGAAGAGATATGGGGGAATATGCCTTACAATATGGGTTTCCAGAGCTAATAAGTATAGATGAATTACATGATGACGCAATTGTTTTAAATGTATCTGCAGTAGGAGCTCCAGCAGCACCACTTAAGTATGCTGATAATGATGATTATATAAACACAGTCAAAATATTTATTGATAAACTAGGATTAGATATACAAGGTATTATTACTAATGAAAATGGAGGGTGTGCAACAATAAATGGATGGCTTCAGTCTTCTGTGTTTAAAATACCACTAATAGATGCACCTTGTAATGGTAGAGCCCATCCAACAGGCCTGATGGGAAGCCTTGGATTACATAGAGATAAAACATATAAGTCTTATCAAGCTGTGTCTGGTGGAAATCCAGAACTTGATAATCATATAGAGGGATTTGTAGAGGGTTCTTTAAATAAGACAGCAGGACTTGTTAGACAGTGTGCTGTAGCAGCAGAAGGACTAGTTGCTGTAGCTAGAAATCCTGTAAAAGCTTCTGTTGTAAAAGAAAATGCTGCTATAGGAGGCATAAGTCATGCAATAGATTTGGGTAAAGAGTTCTACTTAGGTTTAGAAATATCAAAAGATAAAGCAATAAACAACGTTGTCGAATTTTTGAATGGAGAGGTAGTTTCAGAAGGAACAATAGAAACTTTAGAGTTAGAAACTACAGGTGGATTTGATGTAGGTAAATTGATTGTAAATGGTTATGAGGTAACTTTTTGGAATGAATATATGACAATAGATAAAGACAATAATAGAATAGCAACGTTTCCAGATTTAATTATGACTTTTGATAAAAACACAAGTATGCCTGTTACATCAGCAGAAATCAGAGAAGGGCAAGAGATAGTTTTAATAAAAACTTCTAAAGAAAATTTAAAACTTTCAATAACAATGACACAAGAAGAATTATTAAAAGATATAGAAGATATATTAAATAAAAAAATAATTGGAGTTAATTAGGATGTGTAGTAATTTAATTGATTGAAGAATTAAAATTAATTAAATTTAAAGAGCAATACAATACCTATAAAATTATAAATAAAACAAATACTTAGGAAGAAGTTTATAAAAATAAATAAGATATGAAAGATTATAAGAAAAAGTTTATAAGAGCTCAAATAAAATAAGTGAAACAATAGGAAAAAGTTTATAAAGATATAAATAAAAGAAAAAAATGCTGTAATATTTATAAAAATAAAAGGAAAAATATTTACACAAAAATTATAAATAAAAGAAATAAAATTGGATGGTGAGCAAATATGATGTTAAAACAAATTTTGGAAGTTTATGATATTATTGATAGCGCAGAAGTAGATGGAGAATGTGTAAAAAAATATTTGGAAAGCTATGGTGGGAAGAATATATTAGTAAAAACTTTAAGTACGGAAAAAGGGTCTACTGATTTAGTAAAGTTTACAATACAAGGTAAAAATGGAAAATCATCAGGAGGAACAGCTAAGACATTAGGTGTCTTAGGAAGACTAGGAGGTATTGGAGCGAGACCAGAAATGATAGGTATGGTTTCTGATGCTGATGGAGCTTTAGTAGCAATAGCAGTAGGAGCAAAATTATTGGACATGCAGAATAAGGGAGATTTTATTGATGGAGATGTAATAGTTTCAACTCACATATGTCCAGATGCACCTACTAAAGAACATAAACCAGTTCCATTTATGGATTCTCCAATTGACATGAGAACTATGAATGAAAACGAAGTTGATTTAAGTTGTGATGCTATATTATCAATAGATACAACTAAAGGTAATAGAGTTATAAATACAAGAGGATTTGCTATATCTCCTACAATAAAAGAAGGATATATTCTAAAAACAAGTAATGATTTATTAGATATAATGCAGACTACTACAGGAAGACTTCCTTATGTATTTCCTGTGTCAATACAAGATATAACTCCATATGGAAATGGTTTATATCATATAAATAGTATTCTTCAGCCAGCTGTAGCTACAAAAGCACCTGTAGTAGGAGTTGCTATAACAACTGAGACAACAGTTGCTGGATGTGCAACTGGAGCAAGTAATTATTCTGATTTAGAAAGTGCAGGAAGATTTGTTGTTGAAGTAGCAAAATACTATAGCAGTGGAAATTGTGAGTTTTATGATGAGCATGAATGGGATATTCTAATGAATAGATATGGAAGCCTAGATAAGTTTCAAACTTTTGGAGAAGAATAAAGTTGTATTTTATTGATGCTTTAGAATAGATGATATAGGTTAAATTATTGTGATATAATATTTAGAGTAAATAAAAATTGTAGATACAATAATTTTAGGGGGAGTTAATATGAAATTAACAAAATCAATATCATCAGTATTGTGTTTATCTCTAGTTTTAAGTTTATCATCAATATCATATGCAAATGAAATGGGAAGAACGGCAACAGAAAATACTTTAATAGGAAAGGATAGATATCAGACAGCTATTGAAGTAAGTAAAGAAGGTTGGAGTAGTGCAAATGAGGCTGTAATAGTTAATAGTGAATCTATTGTAGACGCATTATCTGTTACACCATTTGCTAAATTAAAGAACGCTCCAATACTACTTACAGAAAAAAATAATTTAAATTTGCAAACTAAGAAAGAATTAGAAAGATTAGGTGTTAAAAAAGTTTATATAATTGGACTATCTGGCTCGGTATCAGACAATGTACAAAAACAACTAGAATCTAATAACCTAACAGTTGATAGAATTGGTGGTAGTGACAGACATCAGACAGCTTTGAACATAGCTAAAAAGATAGAAGGTTTAAAAGAGATATCAGAAATAGCTGTGATAAATGGATATACAGGTCTTGCAGATGCAGTTAGTATAGCTTCTGTAGCTGCTACTAATGGTATGGTTATACTTCCAGTTTCTGATGCATCTGGAGTGTCTAGTTTTAAGGATTTTATAGCCTCTAAAAATATAAGTAAGTCATACATAATAGGCTCTACTAATGCTGTGTCAGATAAAATAAAACAAAATCTGCCAAATTCAGAAAGAATAGGTGGAGCAGATAGAAATGAAACAAATGGAAAAGTAATAGAAAAATTTTATACATCAAATAATTTAGATAATGTATTTGTAGCTAAAGATGGAATGAAAAAACAAAATCAACTTATAGATGCTCTAGCAGTAGGTGTATTAGCATCAAAAGAAAATTCTCCAGTACTTATAGTAGGAGATAAATTGAGTGCAACTCAAAAGAGTATATTTACAAATAAAAAGGCAGCTGTTATAACTCAAGTTGGTAGTGGTGGAAATGAAAATGCATTTACAGAGCTAAAAGATTTACAAGAGAGTAGTACTGGTAAGAAAGTAATGTATGTAGCTAATACAGATAAAGTAAATGTAAGAAGTGATGCTACAATAGAAGCTTCTGTAGTAGGTTATCTAAATAATGGTGATGAAGTAGAAGTTTTAGAAGTACTAAAAACGGGATGGGTTAAGATAAAATACAATGACGATATTGGATATGTCAGTGGGTCTTATCTAACAAATAATAAACCTAATAATAATAGTGAAAATGTTAAGATAAAATATGTAAAAGAAAAAGATGGTCTAAATGTTAGAAAAGGACCAAGTACGGAAGATGAAAAAATAGGACAACTTCCATATGGAAGTAAGGTAGAAACTGTAGAAATGTTTGCTACTGGATGGGTAAAAATAAAATATAATGGTGGATATGGTTATGTAAGTAATGATTACCTATCTGATACACCAGTTATCTAAACTTATAGATAATAAATAATAAAGAGACTGTCTTAATATTAATGGCAGTCTCTTTATTATTATGAAATGTTGATTTTAATAATGATTTCTATTTTGATAACTTAATTCTAGGAGTTATTATTGTAGATATTATTAACATACAAATACTTAAAATCCAATGTTTAATGCCAAAATTGAATATCAATAGATTTATCCCTGCAATTGTAAATAAACAGTATTTAATTAGGATTAAAATTGTATTTATTGAAATACCCTTTATCGATATTATTTTAAAACTGAGAATGGTCATTCGAAGCCCTATAAATGCCAATAATACACCTATAATATCTTGGATTAAGTAATAGTATTTAAAATGCATATTTTAATCAACTCTTCTCTGCATAGTAGTAGATATTTCTAAATCTTCTATTTCATCATCTGTATATGTAAGCATGGTAAAACCTGTGACACCATAAATAAATGAAATTATAGGCGTAATCCAACTTAGAAAACAATATGGAATAAATTCAAGTGGACTTACACCAAGAGTTTGGGCACAGAAAACAGCATTTGAATTCCATGGTATTAATGGACCGCCAAGGGTTGCTGTATCTTCTATAATTCTAGATAAATTTTGTGGTTTTAGCCTAAATTCCTTATATATTGGGGACATTAAAGTTCCAACAAATACTGATGTGAACATCATGGATGAACTAAATGCATTTGCAAAGTAGCTTACTATGAAAGTAGAGCCAACTAACTTAGTTCTTGATTTTCCTATTTTATTTATCATTGGTTGAAGTAATACTTCTAAGAATCCAGTTTTTTGGAGAATTCCAGCAATAACGAAAACTACAAAGACTAGTAAAACGGTTTCAGCCATACTCATTATTCCACCACGATTTAATAATTTATCAGCATAAACAAATCCTGTGTCTATAGTAAATCCTGATAACATGTAATTTAAGACATCGCCTATTTTTTCTCCTTCTTGAATTACAGCTATAATAAGCCCCATAATAGCTGAACTTAATATAGATATAATAGGAGGCTTTTGTAACAATAAAAGTAATAATAAGAATAGTATTGGAATCATTGCTACTAAACCAATATGAAAGTTTGAATTTAATACATCTTTGATTTGATTTATTTGAACATAGTCAATAGTATTATTTGAATACTTAAGCCCAATTACAGTGTACAAAACGATACATATTATATATGCAGGTCCTGTTGTGTAAACCATGTGTTTCATATGAGTAATTACATCTGTTTTACAAACCGCAGCAGCTAGATTTGTAGAGTCGGATAGAGGAGACATTTTATCTCCAAAAAAGCACCGGATATGACTGCACCAGCTGTTAAGCCAAGGGGAATACCCATACTAGTACCAATACTCATCATTGCTATACCAGACGTTCCAAGCGTTCCCCAAGATGTACCAGTAGCAACAGAAGTAAGTGAACAGACTATTAATGTTGTAAGTAAAAAATACTTAGGTGTTATTATTGTCAGACCACTATATACTACTGTTGGGATTGTACCAGCAGCTATCCAAGCTGCTATTAGTACCCCAACAGAAAGTATAATTAAATTTGATTGAAAGGCATCTTTACCAACTTCAAATCCAAAAGCTTCTATTTCTTCATTAGTATAACCAAGTCTCATAGCTGCTGGAACTACTATAAGCCATGAAAGTAAAAACATTGTAGTTATAGAAGCTTTAAATAGAACTATACCAACCGATGTTAAAGCTATTATCGCAAGCATTACTAATAACGAATATCTAAATGAAGGTCTTTTTCTTTCTGTACCTATTTTCATAGCGCAAATTCTCCTTAAATGTTTTTAGTTAATTGCATTTTTTATTCTTATAAGAGCTTCTTCAACCATGCTTCTTGGACAAGCTAAGTTTATTCTTTGATATCCGCTTCCTCCAATACCAAAACTACTTCCTTGATTTAAGGCAACTTTACCTTTTTTTACTAATAGATTTTCTAATTCTTCATCACTTAATCCAAGTTGGCTAAAATCTACCCATAATAAATAAGTACCTTCTGGTTTTCTGACTTTAAGTTTTGGCATATTTTCATTTATATATTTTATAGCAAAATCTATATTAGATTCTAAGTACTCTAAGAATGACTCTAGCCAAGGCTCACCATTGTTATATGAAGCTTCTGTTGCAACTAAACTAAAACAGTTATTTCTCTTTATATCAATTCTAGTAAATGCATTATCTAACAATTTATAATCTTTTTCATCAGGTAGTACAACATATGAAGATTGAAGACCTGCTATATTAAAAGTTTTAGTTGGTGCCATACAAGTAATTGTATTTTTTTCAAAATCTTTAGATATAGATGCCATAGGTATATGTTTATGATTTTTAAATATAATATCACTGTGTATTTCATCTGATATAACCTTTACACCGTATTTAAGGCAAATATCTCCTAGTTTCTTTAATTCATCCTTTGTCCATACTCTTCCAACTGGATTGTGAGGATTGCAAAGTATAAACAATTTTACATCTTTGATTTTACTTTCAATGTCTTCATAGTCCATTATATAGTTTCCATTTTCTAATTTTTGTAGTGGGCTTATAACTAGTTCTCTATTATTATTTTTTACAACACTATTAAAAGGGCTGTAAACTGGTTCCTGTATCATTATTTTATCGTTTTCTTTTGTAAGCTCATTTATTAAAAGGCTTATTGCTGGGATAACACCTGGGCTATAAACTAACCATTCACTTTTTATCTTCCAATTATGTCTTTTATCCAACCAATTCACTATAGATTCATTGTAAGAATCTGGTCTTGTTGTATAACCGTAAATCTCTTGTTCTAGCCTATGTCTTAAGGCATCAATTATACACGGAGCAGCTTTAAAATCCATATCAGCTACCCACATAGGAAGTAAATCATTAGTACCATATTTTTTATCCATCTCTGACCATTTAGCTGAAAAATTATTACCTCTATCAATAATTTCATTAAAATTGTAATTCATTATAAATACCTCCAGTAATTTTTAAATTTATACTTATAGTATTTAGCAAGCAATATGCCAAAATAGATATTAAAAATATTTAATTAAAAATTAATTCGTGATATTAAGTAATACCAGAGGTTGGAAGATATGAAATTATTAAATTTATTTAATTTTATTTGGAAAAGGTTATTTTAAAAAATTGTTAAATTTATTAAAATACAATTAAATAGGTTTAAATGGTTGAACTGTTTTAATTATTAAACCCATTTATTTTTTTTAGAAACTCGATTCCTTTAAGGGTTATAACTGAACCACCACGACCAACAAGTATATTTACAAATCCAAATTCTTGTAATTCCAAAAGTATATTTCTAATTTGTTGTTCTGTCAAAAATCTATTTTCGTTTAAAGCTATTTTGTATAAGCTTTTTCTACCAATTCGTTCTTTTAAATCGTAAGCTTTATTTAAATTATCCAATATAAAGATATATTCATCTAATGGTCTTTTAAAATTATAGTCATGTTTGATGAAGTTTTTGTCTTTATTAATATTAAATTGGTATTTAGATATTTTTTCTGTTACTTTATTACAAACAGTTTTGCTATAATTTTCATCTATAGTATCTAATATATATTCAGGTAAGTCACATATTTCTATAACATCTTTTCCTAGATAACAGAAATATTCTCCTAAGTTTCTTAATTCTCTTACATTTCCTTCCCATTTATATATTTTGAAGATTTCCTTAACTTCGTCACTTAGATTAAAATTGCATGGTATATCATACGTTAGTGATTCGAAGATTTCAAATATATCAGCAGGTCTTTCTCTAAGAGGATGTATTTTAAGAGGAAGAACATTTAACCTAAAATACAAATCTCTTCTAAATTTACCTTTAGATACAAGTTCTTTTAAATTTCTATTAGTAGCAGCAATTATTCTTACATCAATGTCAATAACATTATTTGAACTAATACGCCTTACTTGTTTTTCCTGTATAACTCTGAGCAATTTAGATTGAGAATTTAAATCCATCTCACCAATTTCATCTAAGAATATAGTTCCATTGTTTGCTAATTCAAATAAACCCATTTTTCCGCCCTTTTTAGCTCCAGTAAAGGCACCTTCATCATAACCAAATAATTCACTTTGCAATAAACTTTCTTGAAAAGTGCTGCAATTTACTGCTACAAAAGGTCCACAATTTCTTTTAGAAGCACTGTGAATAGATTGTGCAAATAATTCTTTACCAGTACCACTTTCGCCAATTATTAAGATTGATGAGTTTGATTGAGCCATTTTATTGGCAATTTTTTTAGTATTAATAGTTTGTATACTAGAACCTAATATGTCATCAAAAGTATACTTACTGATATTACCAGAGTTTACTAGTTGTGCTCTTAGCTTAGCTTGTTTTTTTTCTAATTGAGAAAACTTAGTCATCTTTAATATAAAACCATCAAATACATTCAATTGTATATGTTTAATCTCTAAATTTATGTCAATATGATTTATCTTAATTAATTTCTCATAAAATAGAGTTTTATTGTTTAATATGTTTTGAAAGTTAATATCTTTTATACATTCACCAATAAATACATCAATCATTTCATTTGCATTTATAGATAAAATTTTTCTAGCGATATGATTGTAAAATTGTATAATTCCATCATTATTTGTGCATATAATTCCATCATCAATTATAGATAACAACAAATCAAATTGCCTTTCAAATTTATTTGCATCTAACAATAATTCGCCTGTACTATAGCTTGTAGGAATTATTTTTTCTACATATTTTTTTATTAAGTCATCTTTTATTAGATGTTTTAACTTAGTTTTTGTGGCAATTTCAACAATACAACTTAAATCTATTATTCTATATTTTAAGTCTATAACTTCACAATTTTTAAAATTAGGCAAGATTTTTTCTCCAGGAGTTAGAATTATGGCATCTGTAGGAGTAAATTCTATTTCTGGATAACAGGGTAAGATATTGATATTATCTATTCCTAGTCTATGTATTAAAGAGATTGTCTCTATAGACATATCCTTGCTTAGATTATATACATAAATAGTTTTATTTTTTTCTAATTTAGATATCATATCTATACTATTCTTTTCAAATGTCAACTTAGGAACGATAATTTGAGCATCATGATGAGATAATTTTGCTATTTCATCATATTTTAAATAAGCAGATAAAAGGATTAGTTTTTCTTTAAAAAATTTTAGATTTCCCTCTTCAAATGAGTATAAGTTTATTTTTATATTGTTACCTAGAAATTGTCTTATTTGGTCTTCGTAAATTTTTCCAGCATCTTTTTTTAAGCTTACAATAGCTAATTCTATTTGTTTCATTTTAACCTCTCATACAAATTTGACTTATTTTAGATTATATAACAATTAAACTAAATATAAATAATTTTGTCTAACTATTATTATAAATTAAGTAGTAATATAAAAGAAATAGCTAAAATGAGTCCTTTTATTTTTGTTTTTTGTATCTATTTGGTATAATAGTATTGAAACGATAATAATTTAGATAAAATTTCTTAAGAGGAATACTATGAGGAGAACATAAGATGAAAAAATGTCTTTACTGTAACAGGGATATAAAGTCACCAAATAATAAATTGGCTATAAAATACGATGACAATACCGATATATATCCATGTCGTACAGAATGTAAGGAAAAAATTGAAGAATATATAATAAAAAAACCTACGTATAAGTTTATAAATATATTAGAGGTTCTTTTAGGTGTAGGTGGAATATTTTGCTTTTTGAGCAAATGGACTATTGCAGCCCAAATTGTACTTGGAATTGACGCATTAGTTATATTTTTATTTCCATTAGCAGGGTTTAAAATGAATGGTAAATTAAGTATGGAGCAAACTAAGCATCAGAGCAGGTCTATAGCAATATCAATTTTAGCATTTATAATAGTAATAACTGTATTATATTTTAAGCAAATTGGTAAGTAAATCATAATTGTATAGAACATCATAAGAGTATGAGGTGAATTTATGGAAGAAAGAAAATTAGCACCAAACAATGAGCGAGAAGCTCTTATAAAAAGATTAAAAAGAATAGAAGGTCAAGTTAAAGGAATACAAAAGATGGTAGAAGAGGAGCGTTATTGTGTTGATATATTAGTTCAAATATCCGCTATAAGGTCTGCTATAAATAGAGTAGGCACAATTATTTTGGAAAATCATATAAAAGGATGTGTAGCAGAAAGTATCAAACATGATGATAGTGAAAAAACTGAAGAGATGATAAAAGAACTTATGGATACCATAAATAAATTTACAAAATAAGGGGGCGGTTAGGTATGAATCAACAAGGATTTATTATGGAGATTGTTGATGATAGAACTGCAAAATTAAAAATGCAAAGACACTCAGCTTGTGCTGCTTGTGGAAAATGTGCTACTGCTGACTCATCAGAGTCAAAAGAGATATTAGTAGAGGTAGACAATACAATTGGTGCGAAGGTTGGTGACCATGTAGAAGTGAGTATGGATAACATGAATGTATTAAAAGCAGCTGCGATGGCTTATATAATACCTCTTGTAGCGCTTCTTGTTGGAACAATAGGAACATACTATATATTGGAAGCAATTGGCATGACCTCTGGGGTTGAAGCTATAAGTGGATTAGTTGGGATTTGTCTTACAGTAATTTGTTATTTGTATTTAAAGAAAAATGATAAAAAATTTAGAGATAGTAGAGAATTTATACCAGTAATCACAAGAATATTAATTGACCTTTAAAATGATTACAATTTAAAAATAGCAATGTACTCTTATAAATGCTTAATGTATATTTATAGGATTTAGGTACATTGCTATTTTTATATTTTTATTTTGATTTTCTTTGAGGAATAAAATTCTTTCGTATTTTCAAAAGGTTTAATGTTCTTACAAAAGAAGTTACAACCAATACACCAAGCGATATTGCAGCGCTTAAAAATAGTGCATCAGTACCTTTTGACATCGCTAAATCATAATTTTTTTGAATTAAAGATAACATTGTATTGTATAATCCAATTCCTGGTATCAGAGGAAGAATCCCTGGAATTACAAATACAATAGCTGGTTGCTTTAGTTTTCTAGCCAATATCTCACTACACGCTGAAACCAAAGCAGCAGCTATAAAACCCGCAAAAATTGAGTTCGTAGTGAAATTAAATAAATATACATACACAATCCAACCAACTCCACCAGTTATTCCAGCTGGAAGAAGTAGATAAAGTGGTGCATTAAAAAAGACAGCAAATCCAGCAGTTGCAATGCCTGAAAATAAAAAATGTAAAATCATCGACATATCAGTCATTAGAAAGAACCTCCAATTCTATACCATGTATCAAGGACAAAACCGACTCCAGAAGCAATTGCAATAATAATCATAGCAGCATCGAAAGCACGAGAAATTCCTGATATTAAATTACCTGATATTAAATCTCTGATGGCTTTTATAAAAGCAACTCCTGGGAGTAGTGGCATTATTGCTCCAACTATGAGCATTTTAGGGTCACTCAAAATACCTATTTCAACTAGTAAAACTCCTGAAAGTGCTATTAAAAAAGAAGATACTAAACATGAAAATGCAGATATTGCACTTATCTTCATGGTTTTATCATAAGTAATTGCAGCAAATATTGCTATTATAAATGTAAGAATAAAATTTAATATATAATTCCCTCCAAGCAAGCAAGCAAAGCAAGCAGATGCAATTCCTGTACAAGAGTAAAACAACCATAAAGGATAAGGTTTTACCTCTTGTATTTCATAAAGACGTGCAATAGCAGTATCAATATCATACTCTTTATCATTTACAAATTCTCGAGAAAAACTGTTTAATAAGGAAATCTTATTTAAGTTTATACCCCTTGATTGAATCGTTTTCATAAACGAAAAACCGTCAAATTTTTCATCTGAAATAATTATTACTGTAGGAGTTGTAAAAATATTTACATGATAAAATCCTCTTGACCTGCAGATTCTAAGGACACTGTCTTCAACCCTAGATGTTTCAGCTCCATTTTTTATCATAAGTTCCCCTACAAATAGAGCTAATTTTAGAATATTTTTTTTATATTCAAGTTCCTCATTTTGATTCATAAATACACCTCCAAATTAAAAAACATAATATTGAAATTATATCAAATTTTTAAGTAATATTCCTTATATATATATAAATTATATTATCTTTTTTTTATTTAAAAATAGTCACATTTAAATTATATCCAATTAAAAGAATTAGACAATATTATTTATTATATTTTAACTTAAAATACAGAAAGTAAACATGTAAAAGTAGTAAAACACTTGACTATTAATTTATAAAAGACTATAATAATAAATTATCATATTGATAAAAATGAAAATTATGAAATGTCTGTAAAAGTAAAATTTAAATAATAACTAGGAGGAGTAATATGTTTGAGAACTTGAAAAAAGCGGACCCTGAGATTTATGAAAGTATGAAAAGAGAGTTAAAAAGACAACAAAGGAATATTGAGTTGATAGCATCTGAAAATATAGTATCAGTTCCAGTAATGGAAACTATGGGAAGTCATCTTACTAATAAGTATGCAGAAGGTTACTCAGGCAAAAGATATTATGGTGGATGTGAGTACATAGATGAAGTTGAAACTCTTGCAATAGATAGAATTAAAAAGATATTTGGAGCAGAACATGCTAATGTTCAACCTCATTCTGGAGCAAATGCAAATATTGGTGTATATTTTGCTATGCTAAAACCAGGTGATGTTGTTATGGGAATGAATTTATCTCAAGGTGGGCATTTAACTCATGGCGCTCCAGTTAATATTTCTGGTCAATATTATAAATTTTATGAATATGGAATAAATAGAGATAGTGGACTTATAGATTTTGATGATGTTAGAAAAATAGCACACGAAGTAAAACCTAAAATGATAGTTGCGGGAGCAAGTGCATATCCTAGAGAGATAGATTTTAAAAAATTTAGAGAAATAGCTGATGAGGTTGGAGCATTACTTATGGTAGATATGGCTCATATAGCAGGTCTTGTAGCTGCTGGTCTTCATCAAAATCCATGTGAAGTAGCTGATTTTGTTACAACAACAACTCATAAAACTTTAAGAGGGCCTCGTGGAGGAGTTATCCTTTGTAAAGAAAAATATGCTAAAGCTATAGACAAAGCAATATTCCCTGGAATTCAAGGGGGACCTCTTGAGCATATAATTGCATCTAAAGCAGTATGTTTTAAAGAAGCTTTAAGTGATGAATTTAAAACATACCAACAACAGGTTGCTAAAAATGCAAAAGCTTTAGCTGAAGAACTTATTAAGAGAGATTTTAAATTGATTTCTGGAGGAACAGATAATCACTTAATATTATTAGATTTAACTAATAAAAATATAACTGGTAAAGCAGCAGAAAAAAGATTAGATGATGCTTATATAACTGCTAATAAAAACACAATACCATTTGATCCAAATGGAGCACTTGTTACAAGTGGAATAAGACTTGGTACTCCAGCTGTAACTACTAGAGGCATGAAAGAGGAAGATATGGCAATAATTGCCGAGGCTATAGACCTATGTTTAACTTATGATGAAGAATCTAAAGCAAGAACACTGGTTGTTGGTTTAACTGAAAATTATCCTCTATATGAAGAATATAATATTATGGATTAATTAAAAGTATAATTAAATAAGAGATATTTAAATAATTACAATAATAGTATTTATATTTAAATATATATATAAAGATAAAACCCAATTAATTAGGAGATAGCTTCCAATATTAATTGGGTTTTGTATTTTTTAATTAAAACTTTAAGATTTCTTAAGAATTATACTAGGTTTTTCTAAAGATTTAAAGTTTATACTTATAAATATAGTAATTAAAGGTATTTAAAGGCTCTAATGAGGAGGGAATCTTATGAAAGTATTAATTCTTACAGGAAAATTTGGTATGGGTCATTACTCAGCATCAAACTCTTTAAGTGAAGATATAAAAACAAAATTTAATAATTCTGAAATAATAATTAAAGATATATTTGAATATATTATGCCTAACTACTCAGATAAAATGTATAAAACTTTTTCTATTCTTGTAAATCGGGGAAGCAGTCTTTATAATTTATTTTACAAGTGTACTGAAAATGGAAAAAAGGATATAAAATTTACCTTTTCAGATTATTTCTTAACTAAATTAGACAAGTTACTTAATGAAATACAACCAACAGTAGTTATTTCAACTTTTCCATTTTGTTCTCAAGTAGTATCAAGATATAAAGAAAAGTATAACTCAAATCTTCCTTTGATAACATGTATAACAGATATAAGTAGCCATTCAGAATGGATTAGTAAAAATACAGATTGTTACTTAGTAGCTAGTGAATCTACTAAAGAAGAACTTATTTTAAAAGGAATAGATGAAGATAAAATAAAAGTTAATGGAATACCTGTAAAAAAAGAATTTAAAAAAATAGAACATATAAATCATTTAGATAAAAAAAACATCCTTATAATGGGTGGAGGATTAGGTTTATTACCTAAGTCAGAACAATTTTATAAAGAGCTAAATAGTTTAGAAGGAGTAAAAACTACTGTAATAACTGGCAATAATAAAAAAATGTACTATAAATTGTACAATAGATATGAAAATATTGAGGTTGTAGGCTATACTAACGAAGTATACAAATATATGGAAAATGCTGACCTTATTATTTCTAAACCAGGTGGAATAACATTATTTGAAACAATTTATTCAGAGCTTCCAATATTAGCATTCAATCCATTTTTGCAACAAGAGATAAATAATGCTGATTTTATATTAAATAATGGAATTGGAAAAATACTTGATAAAAATAAAAAATACTATGTAGATGAGATAAAAGACTTAATCTATGATGATGTTAAACTTAAAGAAATGAGTTTGAATATGAAAAAACTTAAAAAACAATTTGATAATAATACATTAGAAAATATTTTATTTTCATTTGATGGACAAGGAGTGTGTAGAGAATGTATGTAGTAGGTTTAATTATAGTTGTTGCTTTGATTTTTTTAATCCATTCAATTATACCTACATATTATAATAAATTATTAAATAAAGATGTATTGAAAAATATGACTGAGAAGAATGAAATTGCTCTTACATTTGATGATGGACCAGACAAAAGGTATACAGAAAAATTGTTGGATGTACTAAAAGAAAATGATATAAAGGCCATGTTTTTCGTAGTGGCAAAGAATGCTGAAAAAGAGCCTGAAATTATAAAAAGAATGTTAAGAGAAAATCACATAGTTGGCTTACATTCACTAGAACATAAGAATGCATGGCTTTATAGTTATAATTATGCTAAAAAAGATTTTATTGAAAGTACAGATATAATGAAAAATTTAGGTGTAGACGTAAACTACTATCGTCCACCATGGGGGCATACTAATATATTTTCAAATCAATTTGTTAAAAAATATAATTTAAAAATGACCTTATGGGATGTAATGGCAGAAGATTGGAGTAAAGATAGCACAGTAGAGATTATAGTAAATAAATTAATAGATAGAACAAAAGAAAATTCTATAATTTGTTTGCATGATGCAGGAGAAAACTCAGGAGGGGCAGTTGGAGCACCTGAACGTACTATTGAAGCATTAAAGATAGCTATTCCAAAACTTAAAGCCAGTGGTTTCAAATTTGTAACACCAGAAAGGATGTAGTTATGATAAGTAAAACTGAAAAGAGAAATAAATCCTTAGGTAGTGTAGCCTTCTTAGTTTTACTAATGGGCATAACTGGATACTTTGTTTTTAGAGGTCAATCAATTGAATCGTTAATAAAATCATTAAAAGGTGCAAGTCCTGTGTTTATATTAATTGGATTTGCAATGATGTTTATATATGTTGCTTGCGAAGGTATAAATATATATTTAGGTATGAAGGCTTTAAATCAAAAAACTACTTTTTTAAAATGTATGGGATATGCGTTTGTTGGATTTTATTTTAGCTCAATTACACCTTCAGCATCTGGAGGTCAACCAGCACAAGTTTATTACATGAAGAAGGATGATATAAACATATCTTACTCTTCACTTATATTATTAGTTATTGTTGTCATTCACCAAGTTGTTGTATTGGCATATAGCGGAATAATGTTCATTATGGAACGTGAATTTATACTAAACAATGTAAGAGGGATGAATATTTTATTGATATATGGTGTAATAACGAATGTTGCTCTTGTTGTTGGAGTAATTGCAGTTATATTTTCAAAAAAATTAGTAAATAACTTCATAATATCCATAACAAATTTATTAGGAAAACTAAGAATAATAAAAGATGTTGAAGGTTCACGAAAAGTGATAACTTCTCAAATTGAAGAATATATTAAAGGTGCTCAATATATAAAACAAAATCCAAAGTTAGTAATTAAGATTTTACTTATAACTATTGTGCAAATAACAGCTATGTTTTTAGTACCATTCTTTGTATACAAAGCTTTCCATCTATCAACATATACTGTGTTTGAAATATTAGCAATACAATCATTACTTAATATTGCTGTTTCATCTTTACCATTACCAGGAGCTGTTGGAGCATCTGAAAATAGTTTTATGATATTATTTAAGATATTTTTCCCAGGTCATTTACTAGTGCCAGCGATGTTACTTAGCAGAGGAATAAGTTTTTATGCATTCGTTGCTATAAGTGGTTTAGTATGTATTGTAGCACATGTTAAGTCTTCTGAAAAAGTTAAGTCAGTAAAAGAAGTTATTTATGTAAGATAGTATTGTATAGTTTATTTTTTATATAAGTGATATATGTATACGTTTTGATTAAACTTTAAGAGCACTTACAATAGTAGAAAGTATTAAAACGTATGACATTGCTAAGCTTTTACTAATAAAGTATAATATTTTATATAGTTTGAAATATTTAAGAAATATAGTAAAAAAGGAGTTTAGCGATGATTAAAGAGATTCCAAAAAAAATTTTAGTAGCTGATGATAATCCAGAAATTAGGGAAATTGTAGAAATACTTTTGACTGGCGAAGGTTATGAAGTTGTTATGGCGACGAACGGAGAAGAGGCTGTAAATTTAGTAGACAGTACAATTGATTTGATTATTTTGGATGTTGTTATGCCAGTAAAGACAGGGTTTGTTGCATGTAATGAGATTAGAGAAAAAACAACAGCTCCAATATTATTTCTAACTGCGAAAACTCAAGATTCCGACAAGGTTATTGGGTTTTCAGCAGGAGGAGATGACTATTTATCAAAGCCTTTTTCATATTCTGAGTTAATTTCAAGAGTTAAGTCACTACTTAGACGTTATTATATATATCAGGGGAAGGAAAAGAATAAGGAGCCAAATATATTGCAAACAAAAGGTTTATGTGTAAATTTGGATACTCAAGATGTCATATTAGATGGAGAAACTATATTTTTGACAACTATAGAATATAGCATATTAGTTCTTATGCTAAAAAATAGAAAAAAAGTTTTCTCGTCTGAAAATATATATGAAAGTATTTGGGATGAGCAATATTTTTATACAGCAAATAATACTATAATGGTACATATTAGAAATTTAAGAAAAAAATTAGAGAAAGATCAGAAAAATCCACAATATGTAAAAACTGCATGGGGAAAGGGGTACTATATTGATTAGCAAAATTAAGCCATCAAAGTTGGGTGTCATACTATTGGTATATGTAGTAATCTCAGCTGTGGTGGCTTTTATTTTAAATATACCATTTTATTCTGCTGTTGAGTCAATAGTAAAGGATGTATCAGAAGGTAAAACATATTTTAAAAGAGAAGCAGACCAGTTAATGGATGATTTTCAAATCTATGTAAATGATAAAAATATAAGTTCAAATGATGTAGAAGATATATCAAATTGGAATAATGACAATTGGTTTGTATCTATGAAAGTATATGAAGGAGATAAGATTTTTTATGATACATTGTACTATCCAAATGAATTACCTGATAAAAGTGAAGAAAATGAATTTTATAGTAGCTCTATGGCTAGACATTATGAGATACAATTTTCTGATATTAAAGCCAGTGTAGTTATAGTAGCACTGTTTAGATTTCGATTTCAAAACTTTATAGATGCTGTTTCTATCACATTTATGGCAATTACATTTATTGTAACATTTTTATTGTTGTTGAGTAGAAAGATTAAATATCTAAGAAAAATAGAGATGGGTATAAAGATAGTAGAAAGTGGTAGTTTAAAGTATAGAATTCCTGTTAAGGGGAACGATGAATTATCATCACTTGCATCTAGTATTAATGAGATGAGTCAAGCACTTGATAATCAGCTTATAAAAGAAAGAGAAATGAAGAATAAAAATAAAGATATAGTAACTTCAATATCACATGATGTCAGAACTCCATTGACATCAGTAATTTGCTATTTGGATTTAATTAAAGATCATAAGTATAATAGCCCTGAGCAATTGGAGCAATATATAAAAAATGTAAGATTAAAGGCATATCAGATAAAAGATTTGACAGATGACCTTTTTACACATTTTGTTAATTGCGAAGAAGAAGTGTCTAAAAAGTATGAAAAGATTAATGCAAATGAATTTATATTTCAACTGCTTTTAGATAGTTCATATACATTGGAAGAAAAGGGATTTCATATAAAAATAGAGAATGAACTTTATAATCAATATCATATTTATGTAGATGTAACACAATTTAGAAGAATATTTGATAATTTATGTTCTAACATAATAAAGTATGCAAGAAGGGATAGACCAATAGTATTTTTAATTAAAGTTGAAGATGGTAAGTTGCTAATTATACAAAAAAACAAAGTTAGTAACATTCATAAAAATGTAGAAAGTTTTGGAATTGGTTTAAAAAACTGTGAAAAGATAATTGCATATCACAATGGAAGTATAACTATAAACTCAGGTGACAAAGAGTTTTCTATTGAAATATCTATTCCAGTAAATGAATCATAAATGTCTAAATTAAGTACTGCACATGTTAATTGTTATGTACCTATGACCAAGTAACAAGTTTACTTGTAAGACCATATAATATTATTATCTTAAAAAAAGGGGACATAATAATATGGTTTTAACAGGAGCGCATTATATTTACATTGTATTTATGGTAATTATCTTAATTACTATGCTTATGAAAAAAGATACTATAGTACCATGTATATTAGGTGTTTTCTTCATGGGGTTATTCTTTGAAAAAAATATCTTTGGAGCTATAACAGCAGTGTTTAACTCGTTTATTATATCTTTAAATGAGTTGGGACCGATTATTTTAATTATAGCGATTATGGTAGCTTTATCTAAAGCTCTAGAAGCGAATAATGCAATACAGTATATGGTAAGACCATTTTCCAAAGTTATAAGAAATTCTAACACAGCATTTTTTGTAACTGGATTTGTAATGTTGATTCTTTCTTGGTTTTTCTGGCCAACTCCAGCCGTTGCCTTAGTTGGGGCTGTATTTTTACCTGTTGCTATTAGAGCTGGATTACCAGCGATTGGTGTTGCAGTAGCATTAAACTTATTTGGTCATGGTCTTGCCTTATCTACAGACTTTGTTATTCAGGGAGCTCCAAGTATAACAGCTGGTGCAGCAGGAGTAGCAGTATCATATGTCATAAATGATGGTATGATTTTATTTTGGGTAATGGGAATTGTAACGATATCGATGGCATTTTATACATTAAAAAGGGATATCAATAAAGGAATGTTTAGAGAAGAGCTTAAAGATTTTGAAAGTGAAGAAGTAAAAGAATTTAATGGAAAATCTAAGATAGCAACTATTTTAGTAGCTTTAGGATTTCTTGCTGATATAATTGCTATGTATATGTTTGACCTAAAAGGAGGAGATGCATCAGCTCTTTTAGGAGGAACAGCAGTGTTTCTAATAATTATTATAAATACTATAAATTTCGGCAAAGATAGTCTTGAAAATGTGTGTGAAAATATAATAGATGGTTTTGTGTTTGGTATAAAGATATTTGGTGCGATTATACCAATAGCAGCGTTTTTCTACATGGGAGAAGTTGCACCTTTAACTGGTGTATTTGGTAAGGTATTAACCCCTGGTTCTCAAGGATTATTATCAGATATAGGGATAGCCCTTTCTCAAACGATACCACTTAATAAATTTGCAGTATCAGGTATAGAAACTGTAGTAGGTGCAATAACTGGGCTTGATGGTTCTGGGTTCTCTGGAATTTCATTAGTTGGTTCACTTGCATCTGTATTTGGAACTGCTATTAATGCAAGTGTTGGTGCATTAGCAGCATTAGGTCAAATTAGTGGTATTTGGGTTGGTGGAGGATGTCTAGTTCCTTGGGGTCTTATTTCAGCAGCCGCAATTTGTGGAGTTAGTCCTATTGAGTTGGCAAAAAGGAATTTTATTCCTGTTATAACAGGACTCATTGTAACAACTATAGTAGCAGTATTCATTATTTAGCAAATAAAAACTAATATTATTTTACTTGTAGATTAACAAAACTTATATATAAATTAAAAATAAAAGATTATATAAATATATAAATTAAAAATAGATGCACAGTTATTACCTATCAAAAGACTTTTGTTTATGTAAAAACTATACATCTATTTTTTATTGGAAGTATTTAATTTGAAATCGTTTATGTAAATTAATATATAAATATTAGACTTAAAGTATAGCTTTTAAATATACTTCTAAATGTTAATAATTTAGAAGTTCAAAATTGTATCCTAGCTTTCTAGCATCTGATATAAAATCACTTAGAATTTCTGTACTAGTTTTAGAAACAGCATGTAGTAATAAGATAGAACCATCGTGTAAATTATCCATTATTTTTTTCTTGGCTTCCTCATGTGATGGTTGTTTTTCAGTGTCCCAGTCCCTATATGCGAAACTCCAAAATACAGTTTTATAGCCTAGATTTTTAGTCATTGCTAAGCTTTTTTCTGAATACTTACCCATAGGAGGTCTGAAAAACTTAACTATATTTTTTCCAGTTAAATCTTTATAAAGTTTTTCAACATCTTCAAATTCATTATTAAAGCTTTTTAGATTGCTTGTTTTTGTTGGCATAGAAGGATGCGTTTTACTGTGGCTTCCAACTATGTGACCTTCTGCAACCATTCTTTTTATCAAATCTTTATTTTCTTTTATGTATGGAGATGTAACGAAAAAAACAGCCTTTACTTTATTTTTTTTTAAAACATCTAGTATCTTTGATGTATATCCATTTTCATAACCTTCATCAAATGTAAGATATAATGTTTTTTGACCATCTTTGATGGGACCATTATATATAGCACTATAGTCAGAAAAATTAAATTTGATATCAGTATTTACTTCTGGAGTTTGATGTTTAGTATTTGGTATATAAAACCAATCAAGAGCGGTATTGTCCAAAGATGACACGTCTAATTTTTCATTATCATTGTTCACAGTATCTTTATTTGATAGACTGTCTGTTCCATCTGAAACAGTTATATTGGAAGTATATTTATTATCATCAACATTTTGAGAATCTTCTTGCGTTGATATTTCCCTATTCTGGTCTGTGTTTTGTTTTTTTTGTGAGTTTGAACATCCAACAATGAAAAAAATAGATATAGAAAGTATTGTCAAAAAGTAGAGTATCTTTCTAAGCATTTTATAGCTCCCTTCTAAATTAATAGTAATTATATAGTATTATTATAGTTGGAAATTGTTATTAATAATAGTTACATATTTGAAAATAAAGTCGCAATAGTATTATAAAATATGAATAATTAATAAATTTAAAAAAAAATGTAAAAAAGTAGTTGACCATATTATGATAAGGTGTTATTATAATAAATGTGCTCAACAAGGAACAAGAAAATAATGAGTACAAAATGATTGATTTAATAAAATGAACTTTGAAAATTAAACAGTAGGTTAATTTATAAAACAAGAAACAAACCATAAAGCCAGATATTTTGATAACAATAGTATCTGAGCCTGATAAACTTTTATTTGAGAGTTTGATCCTGGCTCAGGATGAACGCTGGCGGCGTGCCTAACACATGCAAGTTGAGCGATTTACTTCGGTAAAGAGCGGCGGACGGGTGAGTAACGCGTGGGTAACCTACCCTGTACACACGGATAACATACCGAAAGGTATGCTAATACGGGATAACATATTTGAGAGGCATCTCTTGAATATCAAAGGTGAGCCAGTACAGGATGGACCCGCGTCTGATTAGCTAGTTGGTAAGGTAACGGCTTACCAAGGCGACGATCAGTAGCCGACCTGAGAGGGTGATCGGCCACATTGGAACTGAGACA
>NZ_JAGWCY010000005.1:0-242357 GCF_020657785.1 Clostridioides sp. ZZV14-6154
AGCCAGGATCAAACTCTCAAATAAAAGTTTATCAGGCTCAGATACTATTGTTATCAAAATATCTGGCTTTATGGTTTGTTTCTTGTTTTATAAATTAACCTACTGTTTAATTTTCAAAGTTCATTTTTCATTTTCCATGTTTGCCCTTTTCTTAAGGACAAGTAATACTATATCACCTTAAAAATAATTCGTCAATACTTTTCAAATTATTTTTTTAAATTTTTTAATTTTCATTATCACATATTCCATTATAATGTAGTAATACCATAGCTTCAATCAATTTTAATATATTTATATTTTTTTATAAAAAATCACAATTGTTTATCTTAATTATTAATATTTTAAATATTTCTATATACAAATTCAACAGTTATAATAGAATTATCCCTATATAAATTGAAAAAATACAGTAGAAAATACAGACAATAAATAAGAATATAGAAATAGATGTAAATAAATACAATCATAAAAGAAGAAGTATTAATACAGTTAGAATAAACTTATCAATACTTCTTCTTTTATAATCAATCTTTTAATAAAATCTATTTATTTTTAACTTACATATTATCTCATAGCTCTCATAGCATTTAGTACTGCAATAAGTGCTACCCCTACATCAGCAAATATAGCCTCCCACATAGTAGCTACTCCTCCAGCTCCTAGTGCCATAACTATAACTTTTACACCTAGAGCAAATATTATATTTTGCCATACTATCTTATTAGTCTTATTTGCTATTTCAATGGCTTTAGATATTTTACTTGGTTCATCTGTCATAAGTACTACATCTGCTGCTTCAATAGCTGCATCTGAACCTAGACCTCCCATTGCTATACCAACATCTGCTCTAGCTAAAACTGGTGCATCATTTATTCCATCACCTACAAAAGCTATTTTTTCTTTTTCTGTTCTACCTTCATACAACTCTTCTAGTCTATCTACCTTTTCATTAGGAAGTAAATTAGAGTAAACTGTATCTAATCCTAACTCTTGAGCGATATTTTTTGCTACTTTTTCATTATCTCCAGTTAACATTACAACTTCTTTTACTCCTATTGATTTTAAACTTCTTATGGCATTTTTACTATCTTCTTTTATCTCATCAGATATAACTATATAACCTCTATACATTTTATCAACAGCAATATACACTACTGTTCCAACTTCTTTAGCTGGTGAATAGAATATATTTTCCTTTTTCATAAGCTTCTCGTTACCTGCCAATATAAGTTCACCATTGTATTTTACTCTAATTCCATAGGCTGCTATTTCCTCATAACTATCTATTGTATTTAAATCAATTTTCTTACTATAGTAGCTTAATATAGATTTTGCTATTGGATGATTTGAATTTACTTCTGCAAGAGCTGCATATTGCAATAATTCTTCTTCTGATATTCCCACAGGATTTAACTTAGTTACATTAAACACACCTTTAGTAAGGGTTCCTGTTTTGTCAAACACTACTGTATCTACACTTCTTAAAGCCTCTAAGTAATTACTTCCCTTTATAAGTATTCCATTTTTAGATGCAAATCCAATCCCACTAAAGAAACTAAGTGGTATTGATAAAACTAATGCACAAGGACAAGAAACAACTAAGAATATCAACCCTCTGTATAGCCAATCACTAAATACTTCACCTGAAATAACAAGTGGTGGTACAAATGCTATCAATAAAGCAGCTATAACTACTACTGGAGTATAGTATCTTGAAAATTTAGATATAAAATTTTCTGTTTTTGATTTTTTAATGCTAGAATTTTCAACAAGGTCAAGTATTTTTGAAACTGTTGACTCTCCAAAGCTCTTTGTAACTTCAATAGTAAGTAAAGCATTCTTATTTATAACACCTGATAAAATTTCGTCTCCTTTTTCAACTTCCCTTAATACAGACTCACCTGTAAGTGCAGAAGTGTCTAACATAGATACTCCATCTACTACTACACCATCCAATGGCACTTTTTCACCAGGTTTTACTACTATTATATCACCTATATTTACTTCTTCTGGAGATACTACTTTAACTTCAGAGTTAACTTTTAGGTTTGCATAATCTGGTCTTATTTGCATAAGTGAAGTTATAGACTTTCTAGACTTTCCAACCGCAACACCTTGTAAATACTCTCCTACCTTATAGAAAAGCATAACTCCTACTGCTTCTGATAGTTCTCCTATTAATAATGCCCCTACTGTTGCTAGAGCCATTAAGAAGTTTTCATCAAATACTCTTCCTTTTGATATATTTCTTATTGCTCTTAAAAGTACATCTCCACCTACTATCACATAAGCAACTATAAATACTATATTGCTAAATTGACTTT
Organism: Clostridioides sp. ZZV14-6154; assembly: GCF_020657785.1. Classification (NCBI taxonomy): domain Bacteria; kingdom Bacillati; phylum Bacillota; class Clostridia; order Peptostreptococcales; family Peptostreptococcaceae; genus Clostridioides; species Clostridioides sp. ZZV14-6154. The sequence continues at coordinate 2,325 of NZ_JAGWCY010000005.1, forward strand.
CAAATCCTGTTGCTGTTTGATATATACCAAAAATATATACAAGAGCTCCTATTATAAGTGGAATTAATTCTTTTTTATTTGTATCGCTCACAGTTTCTGACTTTTCAATCGTTCTAGATTTTGTTTTATCAGAAGACTCTACTTGTATATCAAGTCCTGGTTCTGTTGAGTCTATTATTTCTTTTATTTTATTTATAACAGAATCTTCTTCAAAAGTACTTATTATGTTTACTGTAAGTTTTTTATTTACAAAATTCAAATTAGAAGATTCAACCTCTTTTAGTTTAGAAACTTTGTTGTTAATCTCTTCTGCACAATGTGCACAATTTAATCCTCCTAATATAAGCTCCTTTTTAGTTGATGTTTTGTTGGCTATTGTATTGTCTTTAGAGCTTATTTGTATATTAAGTCCTGGTTCTGTTGAATCTATTATCTCTATTATCTTTTCTATAGTATTTTCTTCATCAAAACTATTTTCTATATTTACTGTAAGTTTTTTATTTATAAAATTTAGATTAGAAGACTTAACCTCTTGTAGCTTAGAAACTTTGTTGTTAATCTCTTCTGCACAATGTGCACAATTCAATCCTCCTAATATAAATTCCTTTTTAATTATATTATTTGCTTCCATATATATTCACTCCTCTCATTTATCATTTATAAGTCTCTCTAATATGATTTAATCCACAGTCAAATATTTGACTTATATGGCTATCATCTAATGAGTAATATACTGTCTTTCCATCTCTTCTAAATTTTACTAACCTAGCCTGTTTTAATACTCTAAGTTGGTGAGATATTGCAGAGTGAGTCATATTTAATAAACTTGCTATATCACATACACACATTTCATTTGCAAATAATGCATATAATATCTTTACTCTAGTAGTATCTCCAAATACTTTAAATAATTCTGCTAAATCATATAACATTTCTTCATCTGGCATAGTTGACTTAGCTTCTGTTACTATTTCCTCATGTATTATATTACAACTACAATCATTTATCTCTTCTCTCATTGTATAATCCTCCGTTATTTTAATATATGAATAACTGTTCATATGTTCATTATATGCTATTATATCTGATTTCGCAACAATATTTTTTTATTTATTTAATAATAATTAGAATGCACATATTATGGACTTTTTTAATATATATATTATTAGAATAAGTTTTTGTAAACTTTTTTATAGTTTTTCTAGGAGGTGCAAGTTTAATATGAGTAATAAGAAAAAAAAGAACTTAGATACTAGTTACATGCCTTACTTAGACCCTGCTAATTATGCAGATTATATTACTAACGAAGAAATTCCCCAAGATGAGTTGAGAAATGACCCACAAATCCCTAGTGGTTATACAAAAATACCTAATAATCAGAACATAAGTAACATTTATCCTAATAGCGTAAATAATTATCCTAAAAGTAGTAATTCTCCAAACAACTTGCCTAACACAAATAATACATCTGGAAATATGAACTACAACACATCTAATCCAAACAATATGCCTAACAACATGAACTATAATACATCTAATAATATGGGTGTACCTACTAATATGTCTGGTAACATGAATAACAATATGGGTATGCCTAACAACATGTCTGGTAACATGAATAACAATATGGGTATGCCTAATAACATGTCTAGTAATATGAATAATAATATGGGTATGCCTAATAATATGTCTGGTAATATGAATAATAATATGGGTATGCCTAATAACATGTCTGGTAACATGAATAACAATATGGGTATGCCTAACAATATGTCTGGTAACATGAATAATATGGGTATGCCTAACAACATGTCTGGCAACATGAATAATATGGGGTATAATATGAATAACATGGGTATTCCTAACTTATCATGTAATCAAAATATGCCTCCTAATGTACTTATGATGATACCAGGTGTTATATGTCATAATACAATGAATGGTATGCCTGTAGTTATGCCTAGTAATATGCCTTCTAACATGTATCCGACTCCTTATGGTTCTAGTAATATGTCTATACAAGGTATGCCACAAACTAATATTGAGGAGTTTGATGAGGAAGAAATGTAAAATATTTTTATTTTTTAAATAAATTGTATAAGACCTTAATAATTGAACATAATAGTAAATGTATTCCTCATAATATTCCCCCAATATTATTATAGGTATAAAATTTTGATTGAATATCCTTTTATTTAGTCAAAAAATATTAACATAATCTAATAAAATAAATGTAAATAAAAAATCAGATAAAATAAAATTTTATCTGATTTTTTATTTACATTTAACTTAATACTTAAAAAATATCACTGTATATCACTATTTGTTTGATGTTTATGTAAGTAGCTCACAAATCCTTCAATCGAATAGTCAGTTACATCATGCATATCTTCATTAACTATACAAAAAAACATGCTGGCATTTTCTTCTTGTTTAGATTGTCAAGGATACATGGACTACACCCTTTCTCATGGTTTTTTGGATTTCTTAGATATTTCTCAACTTAAGTTTACTAGCTCTATGTTATAATGACTCTAACAAGTTATTATCTTATTTATAGGAGGTATTGTTTTGAATAAAATATGTGTATTTTACTTCTCTGGAACTGGTATGACAAGATATATTGTAAATAGAATAAAACAAGAATTTGAAAATCAACAGACTTATGTTGATTGCAGAAGAATTGAAAATATCAAGATGTCTAATATTCATTTAACATCATATGATTCAGTAGGAATAGCTTATCCAGTACATTCCTTTAACGCACCTCAAATTGTATTAGACTTTGTAAAACACTTACCAAAAATAGACTCTATGGATACATTCATAATTCATACAGCTGGAGAAGAACATTATATAAATTATGCTTCATCCAATTTACTAATCAAAAGATTGAATGCTAAAGGTTTCAAAGTATTTTATAATAAATTGTTTGCTATGCCCTCAAATTTTATGGTTAAATATGATGACCAAAAAACAAAAGAGCTTATTAATGAAGCAGATAAAAAAATACCTATTACTGTACATAATTTAATAAATCGAATCTCACATCTACCAACTAGTAGAACTTCAGTAAAATTTTTAGCTTTTTTTGGTAGATTAGAGTGGTATGGTGCTCGTATTTTAGGTAAGTTCTTCTATGTTAAAGATACTTGTACTCACTGTGGTAAATGTGCCAATAATTGTCCTAAACATAATATAAATATTACCAAGGATAAAGTCAAATTTAATTGGAGTTGTTGTTTGTGCATGAGATGTATTTATAATTGTCCTGAACAATCAGTCTATATACATCAGCCATTTAAGTTCATCCGTCTTGATAGTTGGTATGATTCTAATATATTTACAAATAAATAAAAGCTTGTAATTTTATTATAACTATCATTCATAACTCTTTAATATTATTTTATTTTCATTATAAATCTTCATAGCTTCACCATAAAATATATCTTATTCCCTATATATCTAGTAATATGTTTAGATACGGTATGCTAAAAACCAATATTGACAAATATTATTAAAAAAAGAAATAAAATATTTTTATATAAATTGTATAAAATTTTAATAATTGACCACAATAATAAATGTATTCCTCATAATATTCCCCCAATATTATAGAAATAAATTTAAGCGAGATTAAATTCAGTTAATCTCGCTTAAATAATGTCCAAAATCATATATTATTCCAAAAAGTCATAAAAGTCTATTGAATCTGACTCTGCAAAATCGTATAAAGCATTTTGCTCAAAGAAAAATTTCTCCTCGAATTTAATGTATTTGCTATAATTAGACTGACTTATTTCATTAATACAATTACAATCATTATCACTATAAGTCCCTATAAAAAACTTGTTTCCCATTAAGTAATATATAGCTTTCATATCATTATTTATTATATATACATTTTCTTTAACATGGTCATTATTAAAATTAAATCTAGTAAAAAATATCCCTTCATTCATATTACTTTTTAATAAGAACGGATTTTCTTCATAAAATACTTTTGCAAACTCCTCAGGTGAACTTACACTATATACACTTACAAATTCACTCTTAGAAATTTCATCAAAAACTTCAAAGTCGTACATAGGCTCTTTATCTGTTACTAGCATAGAATTAATTTTAAAGCCAGTCTCATTACATTTACTTATACAAAAGGCTATTTTACATGTATAATACCCATCATTATCTTCATATAAAGCCTCGCTAATATACCTACCTTGTCCTTTATTGCTTACTGTATTTTTAAGCAATGTACCATTGATATTTGTAATATGCATATTTGCAATCTCGTCACTTCCAGAAAAGTATCTTAAACTTTCTCTGTCCCATGCTATAAACCTCATAGTCATATAGTTTATGAATTCAACTTCCTCATCAACTCTTTTACATATTTTATTATATAATTTTTCTATAGTTAAATCTGTTTTATAATTTTTTATAATGTCAATGTATTCACATTTATCTCCTGGTAATATCTTGTTATAACAAATATTCTTATTTCCAAAATAAGATACTAAAAACAGAGATTCCTCCTCTGTTAATCCAATTCTATCTGAGCCAAATCCACCCATTAATCTTTCTTCTTCTCTATAAGCTTCTTCTTGTGTTGGATTTTTCAAACTCACATAATCCGCCAAACCTAACCCTTCTGCATCCAATAAAAAATATTGACAAAAGTGATTTTTTTTATTGTCTATCCAATTTATTATAAGACCCAAGCTCCCCATAAGTCTAGAATTTGTAACCTTTGAAAAATTAAAATTCATACAATCACGTCCTTTAAAATTTAAAATCTTTATTTTTTAATATATAAATTATTATACATATATTTTAACAACTTAGGTACAATTTATAATATAATATAAGGAAATGATTAATTGAGGTGGTTTTTATGAAAAATATAGCAGCTTTTTTTGATATAGATGGTACTCTTTATAGGGACTCTCTTATGGTTGAACATTTTAAGAAATTAATTAAATATGATATAATTGACCAAAAAAATTGGTATAAACACGCTAGAGATACGTTTATGGATTGGGATAAAAGGCAAGGCAACTATGATGATTACCTATTAGAGATATGTAATCTTTATGTTGACTCCTTAAAAGGCTTAGATAAAACTTGCATTAATTTTACAAGTGACCAGGTAATTAAATTAAAGGCAGATAGAGTTTATAAATATACACGTTCAAGAATAGATTGGCATTTAAATCAGGGTCATATAGTTATCTTTATATCTGGTAGTCCTGGATTTTTAGTTGAAAAAATGGCTCAGAAGTACAATGTAACTGACTTTTTAGGAAGTGATTATGTGTTTGAAGATAATATATTTACAGGAACAGTCATACCGATGTGGGATTCTATAAGTAAAAATAACGCTATAAATGACTTTGTTGTAAAATATGATTTAGACCTATCAAATTCGTACGCTTATGGAGATACTAATGGCGATATAAATATGCTAAAAAGAGTTGGAAATCCAATCGCAATAAATCCTACAAAAGAACTTTTGGCTCAAATATCACTTAACAAGGAAATTTCTAAAAATGTTGAAATAATAGTAGAAAGAAAAGACATTATATATTCTTTATCTACAGATGTAAATATAGTGGATATTTAATTTATATTAGTTATTTTAAAGACTTATATAACAAAAGTCTTATTATAATAAAGGATGTCATCATTAGAATGATATCCTTTATTTTTATTTTAATAAATTTTCTATATTATAATTTTTTTATCTTAAAATAAGACAACATTCATCACTGCTATTCAAGTTATGTTTTTGTCCTTAACAGTATCTTATTTTCTTTTGATAGTATCTTTAAGAAAAACAGTTTTAACATGTTATAGATTTTGTTTCTCAGGTGGCGACTCCCTATTTTAAATAAAAAAATTGCTATTATCAAAATTTTTAAATCCTAGATGACAACACAAAAAGACTCTGACATAAAAATCAAAGTCTTTTTTATTAAACAAACTCATACATATGTTAATTTTATTTTTATATTTCAATGTACCTTCACAAATGTATTATTCATATACAAATTAAAATCATTCTAAAGTAAAACATTAGGTCAGTTGTTATTTTTAAATAACATCTTTCTTAGTCTATTATTGTAATAATCGATAAAGGAACTATATACATAATCGTATATTATAAAGGCTACCTCAAATGAGGCTACTATAATAATATTTATTGGAATATAAACTATTGTCCTTAATATAAAATACAATATAAATATCATTATGTTTGCAAATACTAATTTCATAAGATACTCAATATATATTGACCTATCTTTTTCTATAAAATATTTAACAATACCATATATCCCAAAAGTAAGGGAATATACAATCCATTGAGATTTACTTGCCATTACTATAAATCCTAATACTACAGAACCTATATAAAAAGCAATGCCACTTTTAAATCCCCATTCCATTATTACAATTGATACTAAAAGTGATGCTAACCCCATGATAAACAATGTATTTACAGGAATAATATTTGTAAGAGTTAACAGTATTACATTTAATGCTAATAAAACTCCTCCATAAGCAACTTTTATACTCATATTTATCATCCTAACAACAAGATATTAAATCTCCACCAAAACATTCACAACATGAATCTAGACACCAAAGTTTAGCGCAGTTTTCACAACAATCATCACCTAAACAACAGCAGTCATCACAACAACAGCAACAACATCCATCTAAATCATTACGTCTTCTTCTATTATAATTATCAGCTCTATTGTTATATTCATTTCTATATTGTGTATAACTTCTAAGTGCATCATTGTATTCCTGATTTTCAGGCTCCATGAATTTTGCTCTCTTTAAGAAGTCTTCTCCTTCTTCATAATATCCAATATTCATCGCAGAAAAACCAGTTAGATAATACCACTCTGCACATTTGTCAGTTAATGTTTTTAAAAAATCATAGGCTTTTTTAAATTCACTATTTTCCATAAAAGCTCTTGCTCTCATAAAATTTTCATTATTATAAGTATTACTGTACATTATTTTCACCTCTACTTTCTAATATATTCATGTATCTTAAATAAACCCCAGAATAAATTATATTTTCTATTATTCCAACGTTTTTATTTAGATTTAAATTATCAATTCCCCTAGCTAAAAAACCTAATGATGTTACAATTATTTTTTTAACTTTTTCTTTTAACTCATCATTTTTATCTATATATTCTATAAAAGGATTATATCTTCCTTTCTTAAAATCTTCGTCTAAATCTTCGTATGCATCTAATAAATATATATATTTACCTATATTAAAACCTATCATTCTTAGATTTCTCTCATTTTCATCTTTTTTATACGCAAATACTTCTCCCATTATATTTCCAAAGACATTAGACACTTCATCTATATTTATATTTTTGTCCTTTTCCAACTTATTTAATTCATTTAATTGTTGCTTTATATACTCAGCTTTTTCAGGATATTTCTCATAGGCTAAGTTTAATTTGTTTTTATATATATAATATGCTAATTTATCTTTTATGCGTTTATCATCCATTAAATTATCTTCCAATTTATAATACGTTAAAAGAACATTCATACTTGCTGCATATTCTGTAATATCATTTGTAATTATCTTTTTCTTCTTAAATGGGCTAACTACACACACTTCTTCTGTATTTGTAGACTCTGGCTTATATACTGCTGTTAATAAAATAATTAAAAAGGTTATATCATAATTCAGAGAAAATCTAGAAATTTCTCCATGATTTCTTTTTAAATATTTACATAGCCCACAATAATAAGCTTTGTAATGGTCATATTCTCTAAATGTTAAATCCATTTTGTTTATTTTAACATATCCAAACATAAATACTCCTTTTTGTACTACTTTTTATATAAATTATAATTTGTATTGTAACAATCTATATCTATAAATATCACATTTAACTCTTTTATATTCTCAACACTTCTTTGTGGTTTATAAAAAGTATTGTGACTTACATAAATGTATACTTAATTGGCTCTATTGTTTTATTAGTGAAAAAATGAGTGTATGCCATCAAACATGAACTCATTCTTTTTCTATTTTTTGTTAATTATTATTATATCATTAATAAAATTATAATTCATTGTTTAGAACTATTTTTCTGATGGTTTTAATATATCTTTTTCACTAAAATATCTTGTTAACTTTAAGGCATCAACTTCGAGTGCTTTTGTCAATTTAAGTATCAGTGTTGCTGTTGGACTATGATAAAATCATTCTCTCTCTAATTTTGATATATAACTTTGACTTATATTAGTTATTTTACTAAGTTGATTTTGGGTTATTTTTTATTTGTATGAAATATTTTTAATATGTTTTCTATTTTTAATTGCTACCAATATTTTACACTTACTATATTAATTATATGCAACAATGGTTGTCAATAATTAAATTGTGTACAATACATATCTTGTGATATCTATTAAATTTGATTCATTAGAAAAAATTTGCATGGCTCTCAAGTGTTCTCCTAATGAGTTATTAGGTTGGAAGCAAGATAAATAAAAATATTAATTCTAAAGGGTTTATTTATAACTATCGGAAGGCTACTTTAGTAGTTATTTTATAGATTTACATATGGTACATCAATAAGTTTTATATTTTTATACAATATAATTCTTACTGATATACCATTTAAAAACCTCATAAGATGTCAGGAAACGATAGTATAATCATCACATACGTTTTATCAAGTCTATTTTACATATAGTTTATACTTAGATAATAGCAGACATCTGTTTTTTCTACATTTGAATGAATTCTAAGAACTTTAATTTTACTATAAAAAAATAAATTCTTATTTTTGGATATACTCTACTACAGAAATTTTATTTATTTTTCTTCCTATCTAATGCTACTCCAATAAGTAACCCAAGGGATAAACCAATAGCTAAATTTTTAAATACTGAACCCCAAATAACACCAAAGCATAATCCTAATCCCAAATAACTTATATTTTCATTTTTCATATATTACTCCCTTAAATTTGATTGAAATATTTTAACTTTTCTAATTGATTCTTTTGAAGCTTTGACTATATCAGCTAAAATTCTTATCTCATAGTCATTACAATCACTTATCACTTATTTTAATTCTTTTTCAAGGACAACTTTAGAGTCTAGTATTGTCTCTCACTGTAATTCGTCGATTGATATGCCTAAAATATTATCAATCGCAACCAAAGTAGGTAGGCTAACACTAGAATTGCCAGTCTCAAAATTCGACATGTGTTGAGGCGTAATTTTTATCATTTCTGAAACAGTGTCTTGTGTTAAACTTTTCAAAATAATATCTATTAAAATTGTTTTTATGAATCTTTACGAATACCTACTGCCCTTAATGGACCGAGTAACGACATTCTAGCAAGTATCAGTGCCATTTCATCAGGAGATTCTTTCATGTTTTTTTCAAGCCAATATTGAATTACACCTAAGTCCGCTGAAAGTATATATTGTATAAAATATTCTTCTGAAATTACTGCCTCATCTATGTTAAAATTTTTTAACTTTTGTTTCTCAAACAAATTGATTTCAATAAATCTTTTTATTTTTCTTTCAAAAGTAGGGTCACCTTTGGGACCTAAAATAGATTTAATAATTACCGAATTTTTTCTAAAATATTCAAAAAGCTTTACCATAAATGGAAGGGGTTCATTTGAGGCATCTATATTCATCATATTGACTGAATCAAGGTGCTTAGTCTCTTCTTCAATTTCCTGTATTATTTCATTTTCAATCTTCTCTAACAAGTCATACTTATCAACATAATGCAGATAGAAGGTTCCTCTATTTATATCCGCCCTTTGAGTTAAGTCAGTAACTGATATATTGTTAAATCCTTTCTCGTCTATTAACTCTGCTAATGCAGACCTAATCATTTTTTTAGTACGTATTGTTCTTCTATCAATAGATACTTTTTTCATGAATTATTCCCTCATTCTATATAAATTTTTTTAATTTTAATTAACAATTTTATAGTAAATGTTTATTACTTAACAATTTAAATATTATTGTTCATTGCATAAATCAATATAAATATTATAATATACATATAGGTTATTAATCAACAACGTGTTCATAAAAAATAGCGAATTAATTTGAAGTAAATGTTTAATATGACCGAAAATTTCGCCTTTATATGGATGCATTATAGGATATCTTAAGAATAGTATTAATGGAGGATAAAAATGAACAATTTAGATAAAAACAATGCTAATGAAGTTTTGGATATGCTGTTAAGAACTCGAAGATCCATAAGAAGTTTTACAAAAGAAATACCTTCAAAAGAACTAGTTGAAAAAATAATTGAAACTGGAAGACTTGCACCTTATGCAATACTTGCAGTAGCAAAGCAAACAGATTTTAGACATTTTTTTGTTATCTCAAATAACAGTTTACAAATGGATAAAATTAAAACTATTCTTGTTGATGTTATTAAAACTCAAATATCAACCCATGAGAAGGAGGCGGAGAACGACATCACTCTACAATCCTTCATTACTTCTTTAAAGATGCAAGTTAAAAAAGGGGTTCTTGGTGTAGGGACAGCACCTTATCTTATTATTGTGGCAGAACGTCGTGGAATACCAGCCATAGAACAAAAGTCATTATCTCATGTTATGCAGAATATGTGGCTTAAAGCAACTGCTTTAGGATTAGGTTTTGAACTTGTTAGTATAATAGGAAGATTAAGTAATAATAAAGATTTTTGCGATATTTTAGGAATACCAACAGGTGAATATGGATTTGATGCCTGTACAATTGGTTTCCCTACAGCATCTGTAACTAAGGAAGGCAGAGCCGTTCCTCATCCATCCATAAAATGGATATAATAAATAATATTGAAAATCAAATATTTATAAACTATTCTTACATATTTTTAATAATAGGTGACATGTTGTTTCTCAGAGGAATCTATAATTTAACTGAACCTAAGATAATCAGATTAATTACAAACAAAGAATAAATATAATAAAAGGACTTATAAATTATAAGTCCTTTTATTGAGCATGAAATTAAATTCTTTTCCTTCAACCCTGGTAAATAATTTTCCTGTATTTCTTTTAAAGTATATGTATATCCATCATAATCAATTATTTTTACTTCTGTTTGTGTCTTAGAATTTAATTATTCCTGTGGCTCGCAATATATATTTATACTATTTTATACAATTCAATCTTACTTACATTAAATTAGTTTTTAAATAATTGGAGTATATTCAAAACTGCCTAAAGTATCTTTTAATTCCTTTTTTGCTTTATTTACAATAGATTCATCAAGCATTACATCATTTATTGAACATGCTATAGATTTAGATGCTAACAACATCGCTTTAAATCCCATGTCAGAACCTGCACTAGCACAAGATTGCCATGTATGAGCAGAAATACCAATAGGCCAAACTGAACAAGAACATTGTGCTGTGGGAGTTATGTAACTAACATCTCCAATATCTAATGACAGTGATATACAGTTATTATGAGTAAAGGTATCATCTGTAACTTCATCATGTAGATTCATCTTAGTAATCTCCTTGTTTCCACTCAATACACTAGAAACACTAATTCTTTTGTCTATAGACACTGTTTCAGCTAATTTTTTTGCAAAATAGTAGTCATCTTCATCATACTTTTGTACCCCTATCAATTTCATGTTTTGTGATAAAACATCTGTTAATATTGTATTTGGAATATAGTCATATACTCCACTTATAATATTATATTCCATACTAGTACCACTCATCAATGCTGCTCCTTTTGCTATATCAACAATTCTGTCAAATACATCTCTTACATGCTCCATTTTAACTCCTCTTATGTAATACCATACTTCTGCAAAGTCTGGAACTATATTTGGCATTTCTCCACCATTAGTAGTTACATAATGAACTCTACAGCTATCAAATATATGCTCTCTTAAATAGTTACAACCTATGTTCATAAGTTCCACTGCATCAAGTGCACTTCTTCCGTTATAAGGAGCTTGTGCTGCATGAGCGCTAATCCCATTATATCTAAATTTTACAGAATAATTAGCAAGTGTTGGAATTCTTATTGGAGTGTTTATATCAAATGGATGCCAACTAAATGCACAATCGATTCCATTAAAGAAGCCTTTTTTTATCATTAATACTTTTCCTGACAAATCTTCTTCTGCTGGACATCCATAGTATTTTATAGTTCCTTTCAATTTTTTTAGTTTGATTAATTCCTTTATTGCAATTGCAGCTCCTATTGAACCTGTACCAAGTAAATTATGTCCACAACCATGACCTGCACCACCATCTGAAATAGATTCTTTTGTAATGGATACTTTTTGAGACAAACCACCTAAGGCATCATATTCTCCCAAAACTGCTATAACTGGTTTACCTTCTCCATAGCTAGCTACAAATGCTGTATCTATATCCTCTAATTCATCTACACTAAAATCATGTTTTTTTAAATATTCTTTTTGTAAGTTTGAAGCATAATATTCTTTATATTGAAGTTCTGGATTTTTCCATATTTTATCTGATATATCTCTTAACTCTTCCTGTATCTCATCTATATATTCAACTAAAAACTTTTTATTTAAATCACTCATATTAATCGTATAAACCTCCTTATTTCTAATAACTTATCAATTACTAACCAAAATAACTGATTTAAAAATATTTTCTATTGTACAGCTACTTTATACAATAAAACCTCTTGACTTGTAAGTTTCATTTTATCAAGTAAGAGGTCTTTTAAATTTATAAAATTTTTAGCATGTTAACCAATCAAGCATATTAACCCATAATTTATTATAATATTTCCAATCAGTAAATTCTCTTGGACCCCAATGAGGTGCACAATCAGAACTAAAGATAGCAGATTTTCCTTTTCCAAATTCACCAATAGCTACAAATGGGTCTCCTCCAATAGTCGCTAGTACAGGACAATTATCTTTAGCTATTGTCTTATTATATCCTAAGAACTGTGGCCATTCCTTTGGTATATCTTTTAAAACTGGATGTTCAGAATCAACAACAACTGGAGTTATTCCTGCTGGTTTTTCAACTCTATCATCTTTATCTATCATTGTTATTGGCAATACATCTTTGATAGCAGTTTCTCCAAATCTAGCTTTTGCATCTATACCTGTAAATGACATATATCCACCTACCATGATTAATGCTCCACCACTATTTACATACTCTTTAATTAATTCAAGTCTATCTGGATTACTATTACAATCTATAAATGTACTATTAGATAATAAGAATGTATTAGAACCTATATCAGATAATATTATACAATCATACTCATTTAACTCTTCCAATTTATATGGGAAGCTGTCTGCTGCTACATGTGCAGGCATATAAACTACTTCATAGCCTCCAGACTCCACTGCTTCTTTTAACCATTTTACTGCTTCTTCATAATGTGTTGTAACAAATGTGTCAAATCCCTTTATATGAGTTATATTTTTTACCCATGATTCCCCTACTATTAATACTTTTTTCATCTATATATTCCTCCTACTTTTATAAGTTTAATATTAGACTGGCATACATAAGTATACTGTCTAAATACTCTTGAATTTCAACATACTCATCTATCGCATGACATTGTTCTATTGAACCTGGACCTAATATTAATGTTGGAATTTTAGCTAAGTTTTTCATCAGTCTCGCATCATTTCCAGCCGTTGACCCTTTTATATTTAACTTTCTTTCTAAGGTTTCTTCTAATATCTTTTGAGTATTAACTATAAATTCAGATTGCTTGTCCGTCTCAAAACCTAATCCTGATTGATATATGTTTATCTCTGGTTTATTATCTTTAAGCCATAAATCTCCATCAGCTCTTGTCATTATAACCTTAGTTATATCGTCTACAACTTGCTCATAACTCATTGTATTTGGCAAGAAATGTACACATAAATTAAATACACACTTATCTGGTACAGTAGAACCTGCTGTTCCACCATTTATTAAACCTAGATTTATTGTAGGTGGAGGTAATAAAGCATGTTTATATTTCATAAGCCAATTATGTTCTAACTCTTTTATATCTTGAAGTAATAACATCGCTTTTTCTATAGCGTTTACACCTTCCCACTTGCTTCCACAGTGGAGAGATACACCTTTAACTTCAACCTCAAAGAATACAAATCCCATATGTGCAATTATTATGTCCTTCTCTGATGGTTCACAAATTACACAATAGTCTCCATCAATGCCATTCATAACTGCATTTATAGTTCCATTTCCTCCGCCTTCTTCATCTACCACTGACATTACCTTTATATTGCCAGGTATATTTAATCCACTATCTTTTATAAGTTTTACAGCTAATATTGAGGCTATTAGGCCAGATTTCATATCTGCAGTTCCAAGTCCATAAAGCTTGCCTTTATCTTCTGTAGCACAATATGGATTATATCTCCACTTTTTTATATCACCAGGTGGCATAGTATCTACATGACCATTAAAAACTATTGTCTTACCAGGCAAATTATCACTGTACTTACATATTAAATTATATCTATCATCATAATTGTGACCTAGATTACCTTCTTTATATATGTATTTTGCCTTTTTAATTAAATCTTCGCTCATTTCTTGTCTATTTACACTAAACCCTATGGAATTTGCAAGTTTTTCAATATATTCTTGACCTTCCTTTTCAAATCCACCTAGTATTCCATGACCTACATCTTCGGTTTTGATACTTACAAGCTCTTTTAAATAATCTATATATTCTTGTTTGTTACTATTTAATGTATCTAAGAGAATTTTTTTCATATTTCCTCCCAAGATTTATTATTTTGCTTTAGCTGACTTTTTTAATTTTATGTTATTTATCCATATAGCAAATAACATTACCAAACCTTTTATAATCATCTGATTATATGAAGATACACTCAATAGGTTTAATCCATTTCCCAATATTCCTATTATTCCAACACCTATACATGTACCTACTATAGAACCAGAACCACCCATCATATTAGTACCTCCAAGCACAACCGCTGCTATAGCATCCAATTCTGCTCCATCTCCAACAGTTGGTGAACCTGATGCTAAACGTGAAGATAATATTATTCCAGCTAAGGCTGTTAATAATCCAGCTAAGGCATACACTTTAACTATAACTTTATTTACCTTTACTCCACATAGTCTAGCTGCTTCTTCATTCCCACCTACAGCATGTACATGGCGTCCAAAATCAGTTCTTTTTAAGAGAAAATGTCCTGCTATTACAACTATAATCATAATTATAACTGGTATTGGTATTGGTCCAACATATCCTCTACCCAGCATCTTAAATGCATCTGTGTTTACTGATATAGGTCTCCCTCCTGTAAACACAAAACTTGCTCCACTTATTATCGTCAACATAGCTAAAGTTACGATAAATGGTGGTAGTTTTTGTGTTGAAATAATTGCACCTTTTATGACACCTAGTATTGTTCCAATTGCTAATGCAAGTAACATGCCTACCCATATGGGTGCATTATAATTTACTACTGTTGTAGCCCAGAATGTACCTACTAAAGCAATTACTGCTCCTACACTTAAGTCTATTCCTCCTGTAATTATTACAAAAGTCATCCCTACTGCAAGAATTGCATTTATTGATATTTGTCTTCCAACATTAATTAAATTATCTAAAGTTAAAAAATTAGATGAAGCTACACTCATTATTATAAAAATTATTACAAGTCCTATAGCTGCACTCCCCTGGTCTTTAAATACACTTGTTAATTTTGATAATAATGGAGATGAAGTATTCTCTTTATGCTTAGTTATTGAACTCATTAATTTTACCTCCAAAAGCCAATTTTAATACATTATTTTCAACCATTTCTTCACCTTCTAAAAAGCCACTTATATGACCCTCTCTCATAACCATTATTCTGTCACTCATTGATATCAATTCTGGTATCTCTGAAGATATCATTATGATACTTACACCATCCTCTACCAAGTCACCCATTAGATTGTATATCTCTGCTTTAGCATTTACATCTATACCTCTAGTTGGTTCATCCATAATTAATATGTCTGGTTGTAATAAAAGCCATCTGGCTATTATAGCTTTTTGTTGGTTACCACCACTTAAACTCTGTATAACCTGATTCATATGTGGAGTCTTTATTTTTAAAGCTTCTATGTATTTTTCTAAAACTTCTTTTTCTTTTTTTCTGTCTATAACTGATTTAAATTTAGATACTTTCTTTAATCCCGCCATAGTTGTATTTTCTTTGACACTCATCTGTAAAAATAATCCAGTACCTTTTCTATCTTCTGTTATCAACCCTAAACCATTTTCAATTGCATCTGATGGTGTTTTGAATTTAAT
Source organism: Clostridioides sp. ZZV14-6154 (assembly GCF_020657785.1). Lineage (NCBI taxonomy): Bacteria > Bacillati > Bacillota > Clostridia > Peptostreptococcales > Peptostreptococcaceae > Clostridioides > Clostridioides sp. ZZV14-6154. The sequence continues at coordinate 18,695 of NZ_JAGWCY010000005.1, forward strand.
TTCTTTATTATTTAAATATATTTTCCCAGAGTTATATGTTCTAAGTCCAAATATAGCTTCTACGATTTCACTTCTCTTGCTTCCAACTAGTCCACCTATTCCTAAGATTTCGCCTTTTCTTATGTTAAAACTGACATTATTAAAAACATTGTTTTTAGTTAGATTTTCTACCCTCATAATTTCTTCTTTGATTTCTACTTTTCTTTTAGGGAAAAATTGGTCTAATTTTCTATCTATCATTAAATTAACTAATTCTTCCTCAGATGATACTTCTTTGGTATTCAAAGTCGAAATCGTTTTCCCATCTCGCATTATAGTTATTCTGTCACAAATCTCAAAAAGTTCTTCCATTCTATGAGAAATATATATTATACTAACTCCACTACTCTTTAAATCATTTATAAGTCTAAAAAGTATCTCAGTTTCTTTTTTACTTATTGAAGATGTTGGCTCATCCATTATTAAGACCTTAGTTTCTGATGATAAAACTCTTGCGATTTCAACCATTTGCTTTTGAGCTATACTAAGTTCTTTGACTAAGCTACTTGGATTTATATCTATTCCCATATTGTCAAAAATCTTTTTAGATTCTTCATTCATTTTTTTATCATTAGTTAAGACCTTGCCACTTATTTCTTTTCCCATAAAAATATTTTGTGCTACTGTCAATTCATCAAATACTGTTAATTCTTGATATATGGCATTTATACCTATTTTTTTAGAAATATCCGGTGATATATTTTCTATTTCTTTTCCCTCAAAAATAAATTTACCAGAAGTCTTTGCATGTGCACCAGTTAAAATCTTTATCATTGTTGATTTACCAGCACCATTTTCACCCAGTAGTGCATGAATTTCGCCATGAAATAACTCAAAATTAACATTATCTAACGCCCTAACTCCAGGAAATTCCTTAGCAATATTACTTAACTTTAGAATTATATTACTCATAATGACACTCCTTTTTAGATAGGATTTCTTTTAAATAATCTTATTTTTTATTAATTCTTAAAGTCTTTTATATTTTCTTTATCATAAAGTAAAGCTGGTACTGGTATATTTTTCTCTACTTTTTCACCTTTTATAGCCTTTACTACTGCTTCTACTGCCAAACGTCCCATTTCTTTAGGTTGTTGCTGAATCATAGCAAGAACAGTTCCATCTGTTATTCCAGTTGCTGCTTCATCAGTTAAATCAAATCCTACAATCTTAACATCCTTATTTTTTGCAGATTCAAGTGCAGCTTTAGCTCCTAATACACTATTTTCAGCTGTTGCATATATTATATCTACATTTGGATTAGATTGAACTAAGTTTTCTACAGTATTAAGAGATTCTTCTCTATCATATCCTGGTTGTGAGTTTAATATTTTAACATTAGCTGAACCTTTTAATGCTTCTTTAAATCCATCTATTCTTTGCATTTGTATTTGAGATTTTAAATCTGTTACTATTGCAATTTCTGATTTCCCACCTAAGTTTTCATCTATGTACTTTTTAGTGTATTCGCCTAATTTTTTACCAGCATCATAACTAACTGTTCCAACATAACTTGTAATATTTTCAGTATTTAATACAGCATCTACTGTAACTACAGGCATTTTTTCAAATGCTCCTTCTACAGCTGGTACTATAGCTGAGTTGTCTGTTCCAAGTACTATCATTCCATCTACATCTTGTTGTATAAAATCTTCTATAGCTGATGTTTGTTTAGCTACATCTTGGTCTGGGTCATTTACTATGACTTTTACACCTAGTTCTTTAGCTTTTTCTTTTATCCCTTCGTCAATGTCTATAAAAAATTGATGTTGAAGAGTTATTGTAGATACTCCTATAGTTAAATCTTTCTTAGCTGAACTATCCTTCTTTTCTGATTTACTTGGTCCATCCATTGAACATCCTGTTAACATTCCTACTGCTAGTGTTGCAACAATTCCTAAAGATAAAATTTTTCTCATAATTACCCTCCATTTTTAATAGTTTTAGATTTGAACAATTTTAATTTTTATTTATTAATATCTAAATATTTTTCAACATCTTCCCTATAAGGCATTCCAGATTGAGCACCTAATTTTGTTACAGAGAGTCCTGACACTACTACAGCATACCCTACCGCTGTATATAAGTCTTTGCCTTCTGTTATAGCTACTGACAATGCTCCATTAAAAGTATCTCCTGCCCCTGTAGTATCTTGAACATCAACATTTATACAAGACACATGTTTTACTTCTTTGCCATCATAAAATCTAGCTCCATTTTTTCCTTCTGTTATTACAAGTTTATTTGGATGTTTTTTTAATACTTCTTCTATACTTTCCTCTGTGTCAAAAACTATCTTATATTCATGTTCATTTGGTGTTAAATAAGTTACTTTTTCTATTATATCTTCATCTAATCTTATTGCTGGTGCTGGATTTAATAAAATCTTTATCTTATTTTCAAAACAGAAATTTACCACATAATTTATTGTTTCTATTGGAATCTCTAACTGTAGTAATACTATATCTGCATTCTTTATCTCTTCTTCATTCTTTTTAATTAAATTTATATCTACTAGCTCATTTGTTCCTGGCACAACAACAATACTATTATCATTTTCACATAGTGTTATGACAGCAACACCAGAACTTTTTTGATTATTTCTAGCTATCAAATTATAATCAACTTTATTCTCTTTAAAATTTCGTATCAATTCTTCGCCTAAGCTATCTTCCCCTATACAAGATATCATTTTTACATTTGCACCTAACTTAGATGCTGAAACTGCTTGGTTAGCACCTTTTCCCCCAGGTGATGTAAAAAAACTATTACCTAGTATTGTTTCTCCTTTTTCTGGTCTTTTATCTACAGAACATACCATGTCCATATTTACACTTCCTATGACAACTATGTTTCCCATTACATTACTCCTTTACATATCTATTTATGCCTTTCTTGCTGTTAATTACTTTCTTTCGTTGAAGCTCTTACCACTAGTTCTGGTTTGAAAATTAATTCATCAAAGGATTCTTTCTTATCTCCTCTTAGACAATTTATTAATATTTCACTGGCTTTATATCCTATATCATAAGATGGTTGTCGTACTGTTGTAAGTGGAGGACTTATTAAACTAGAAGTTTGAATATCATCAAATCCCACAACACTTACATCGTTTGGTATATTTAATCCTCTTTCTTGAAGACCTCTGATAACACCTATTGCAATCAAATCATTTGCACAAAATATCGCATTAAAATCTATCTCTTCTAAAGTTTTTATAAATTCTTGCCCCCATTCAATCTTATATTTTCCTTCAAATACATAATTAGAATTGTAATCTAAATTATACTCAGTTAAAGCTTTTTTATATCCTTCTAATCTATCTATTGCTATTTCATTTTGAAGTGGACCACTTAAATATATTATTTTCTTATGTCCAATATCCAATAAATGTTTTGTAGCTATATATGCACCCTCAAAGTTATTTATTTTGACTATCCCTTTTAAGGTTTCTTTATTCATACTTATTTTCTTATCAATTAATACTGTTGGTATTTTTATATCTTTGTAATTTGCCTCTTTCCAGTTTGTATTTGACGATGCTGCAAAGATAATTCCATCTATCATTCTTTCTGATAATGTTCTTATCCCTTCATATTCCTTTTTGGCATCTTCATCTGTATTACATAAAATTATATTATAGCCTTCCTCATTAGCTTTATCTTCAACACCTCTTGATACGTCTGTGAAAAATGGATTTCGTATATCTGGTATAAGAAGTCCTATTGTATTTGTTCTTTTAGTCACTAAACTTTGTGCCAATTTATTTGGAACATAATTTTTTTCCTTCATTATTTTTAAAATCTTTTCTCTTGTTGCTTGACTTATATTTTCATCTTTATTGTTAATGACTTTTGACACAGTTGTTTTGGAAACACCAGCCAATTCGCCAATCTCTTTTATAGTTATACTCAAGAAGTTCACCCCCACAATTTAGGAAACCGTTTTACTTAACCGGTTACCTAGATACTATCACATCTTTTTTCGCTTTGCAACTACTTTATACAAATTTTGATATTTTTCTTATTTTTCAAAATATTTTCGACTATTAATTTAAATTTAGCATATTAGCCGATTTCCAAAAAAAATTAATATACTTTTTTAATTCTTAAAAAGTATATTAATTAATTTAAGCAATTTCTATTAAATTTTAAAGCCTTGTTCTTCAATCATTTTTTTATCATTTTCAATACCATTTCCTACAGTTGTTAAATAATCACCGACAATTGCAGAATTTACGCCCCCATTAAATCCTACCTTATCATATCCTTTTAAGGACAATCTTCCACCAGCATATCTTATATATATATTAGGAATTATAAATCTAAATACTGCTGTTGTTTTCAATATTTCCATTGGTTCTAATACATCATAATTTTCCATTGGAGTATTCTCAATTGGATTTAAAATATTTATTGGAAATGACTTCACATTTAACTCTTTTATTTCAAATGCCATCTTCAGTCTTTGTTCTTTACTCTCATTCATTCCAATTATTCCACCAACACATACATCTAGACCTGCTCTTTTAGCTTCTTTGATGGTTTTTATTCTTTCTTCATATGTATGTGTTGTACATATGCTTTCAAAATTATCCTTAGATGTCTCAACATTATGATGATATGTAGATACTCCTACTTCTTTTAATTTTTCAGCTTGATTATAATCTATAATCCCCAAAGATGCACACAATTTTAGACTGGTATTCTCTCTTAAACCTTCATAAATATGTAAAATATTATTAAACTCATCCCCTGTCATTCCTTTCCCACTTGTAACTAAAGAAAATCTATGGACTCCTTTACTTTCCATTTCTTTAGCCCTATTTAAAATCACGTCATAATTGAGTAATGAATATTCATCAATACCAGTTTTATAATGAGATGACTGAGCACAAAACTTACAATCTTCACTGCATTTCCCAGATTTTGCATTTACTATTGTACATAAATCTGCCTTGTTACCCATAAAAAATTCTCTTATTTCATTTGCTGCTTCTAATAAAATATCAAAATCATGTTTATTATTTGTATCAATATTTATTAAACTAAAAGCTTCTTTATAACTTATTTCTTTTCCATTTAAAACTTTATTTTTTAATTTGATTATGTATTCTTTCATATGCCCTCCTATTAGTCAACCTTTTTAACTTTCATAGTTTACTTATTATATATAGTATTACATATTTCCTATTTAATGGTCAACTTTATTTTAGATATAGGTTTACTATTTAAAAATAAAAAATACTGCTTTAAAATGACATTAGTATAACAAATTATATTATACATATCATTATTAAAGCAGTATTTTTAATAATTTACAAAACTATCCTTGTTTTTACTCCATCCAAGCTTTCCATTGTAATAATCTCTAAGCCTTCATACTCTCTAAAAAGCCACTTTAAATCTTTCATAGCTTGATTAACTTGACTCTTTGTTAGATTATTTATAAAATATTCTTTTCTAGTTTCTTCATATTCTTTACTTGTTAAAAAATTTCTTAGAAAATTAAATGCAAATACACTTGGAATATTGTTTACATTTGCTTTCTTGCTATTTTCCTTTTCATAGTAAATTTTCATAAATGCATACTCCTTTGATACTTTTAAATTCCTCTTACATCATTATATGCATTTAAGTCTATCTATTCTTATAATTTTATTAATTCATATTCTTTACTTCCCATTCCCATTTCACATGCATAGTCTATTATTCTAGTTCCATTTACATGAGGATGCTCATGTTTGAACACATCATGACCCATTTCCTTACAAACCAAATCATAGCATGCTTGCTCAATGGCTACAGGGTCTGTTGATGCTAATATTCCTATATCATGTGCAATCGGTCTACCTGACCAAGGTACACAATCACAAAGTGGAGTCACATTCATAACAAAAGTTATATACCCAACCTTATCTTTTTTATTTGATACTGCTCCATAAGCGTATTCTGCCATTTTTTCAACAAATACATCTGAGTCACTTTCCCACTGTATAGTTACTGCCCTAGTTGGACAGACAGTCGGACATTCCCCACAACCATAGCATACATCAGAGTCTATTACTGCCTTCTTATCTACTATACTTATAGCTTTTGTTGGGCAAGAATTAACACATTTTCCACATCCTATACACTTCTTTTCATTTACTCCAGGAGTAACATCAGAATGTTGCATTTGCTTTCCTGCTGCACTTGCGCACCCCATAGCTAAATTTTTTAATGCTCCTCCAAAACCTGCTGCTTCATGACCTTTAAAATGGCTCATTACTATCATTGCAGAAGAATTATAAATTTCGCCACCTATTTTTACACTTTCAAAATGTTTTTTATCTATTTGTACATTTTCATAATTTCTACTGTACAATCCATCTGCAATTATTACTGGCGCATTTACCACTGCATAGGCAAAACCATTTTCTATAGCTGTTGTAAGATGGTCTACAGAATTTGTTCTACTCCCTGTATATAATGTATTTGTATCTGTTAAAAATGGCTTGCCTTCACAATCCTTAACCTTATCAACTACCTGTCTAACTGCAACAGGACTCATATATGTAGTATTTCCCTTTTCTCCAAAGTGAAGTTTTATTGCGACTTGGTCATTTTTTGATATTAAATCTTTAAATCCAGCTTTATCAAACAATCTTCTCACATTATTTGGTACATTCTTATTTTGCGAATTTGAATATAAATCACAAAAATATACTTTTGACTTTTCCATATCTACACCCCTTTAAAATATTTACTTGAATTAATTTTATCACTTTTAAAGTAATTTTTTAGTATATTTTACCACAATTAAAGATTCTTATCTTTATTTAATAAAAACAATATTATTTTAACTCCTTACTACATTGTTTTAACTCTTTACTAGTTTAGGCTCTATATACTTATAGCATATCTTAAATAACTGATAATCACTAGATTATAATCTATCTCCTTTTTTATTTTTAAACAGTTCCTTAAGGTAATAATTTAATTATTATAAAACATAATGAGTACGACTAAAACAAAAAAAGACTTGAAACTTAAGTTCAAATCTTTTTTACTTAGATATATTCTTATACATTACTAAGTATATTTTCACACAATACAGTGCTATTTATATTTATAATAAAGATATCATTAAACTGGTTTTTTATTAAATAAAATAACAGCTGATAACAGACACACTATTGAAATAATGATTGTTACAATGATTGGAATAATAAATTCTGGAGCTGTCACTTTACCTGAAATCAAATCTATATTTTTTGATAATATAAAATTAGGCGTATAAGGTGCAACCTGTTTAGGAATAGAAATTAAACTCAAAACAATAGTTGCTACTAATACAAGTAATACACTTGCAAATGCTGGTCTAAATAGTACACATCCAAGAATTAATATAGTAATATACATAATACCAATTATCCATAAGTTAAATGCTGAAAATACAACATGATTAAGATTTGCAGTTGGCCAAAAATACATTGTATAACCATAAGTACATAAAAAGCTCAGCCAGAAACCAATGGTCATAATAATTATTGCAATAGAAAATTTAGACAATACTACAGACGAACGTGACAATCCTTTAGTCAGCATAATAACAAGTGTTCCTTTGGAATATTCGTTCGATAAAATATTACAAAAAATAATTAGAGTTAAACTCATGCCAAGACCAGAGATATTGCTAGAAAATTGTGTCCAAGAATCTAAAGCAGTTGGTGCAGCAGTAACTTTTAAAGTTGGCGCAAAATGGGCAATCAAGTCTGGCATAAATTTTGCAGAAAGAGGGCTACTTATACCTAATATTAAAAATAAAGTAATCAGACTAAATAATTTATAATTTCTTATGTTCTCTACAAATTCTTTTTTTGTAAATGCTATGTATTCTCTCACTTTACTACCTCCAAAAATAAATTTTCAAGTGACAATTCTATTAATTCCATCTTTATTGGACAAAGATTCATTTCTGCAAGTGTAGATATGACTGTTTGTTGTATTGATTTTATATCTTTACCATGGAAAATAATTTCCATATTAGTCTCTTCTGAATCTTTAAGTAAGGATCTAATACTACTACTAGATTTAAATGCTTGGATTTCATCATTACTTGAAAACTCCAATAAAAGTCTATCTTTTCCGTGCATACTTTTTATTTCTGAAAGTGTACCACTAAGAGCAATGCTTCCTTTATTTAATATGGCAACATGGTCACAAATTCTTTCAACATCAGACAGTATATGTGTTGAAAATATTACGGTTGTTGAGTCTTTGATTTTAAGCATAATATCTAATATTTCTTTTCTACCAACAGGGTCAAGTGCGCTTGTTGGTTCATCACAAATAAGTAATTTAGGGCGTGAAAGTAATGCTTGAGCTATCCCAAGACGTTGCTTCATTCCACGAGAAAATCCACCTATTCGTTTCTTTTCATTTCCAAGTCCTACAAGTGACAACAACTCTTCACTTCTTAACTTTATTTCTTGTTTTGAAAGCCCTGTAATTTCTCCACAAAGAGAAAGATATTCAAGTGGTCTCATATAGTTATAAAACTCTGGAACATCGGGTAGATAACCTACATGGCGGTTAGAACTTATTCTTCCATAGATCACTTTCTCACCACAAACATTTATAGTTCCACTATCTGTTTCAAGTAACCCAAGCACCATTTTCATTGTTGTAGTCTTGCCTGCACCATTCTTACCTACAAATCCAAAAACTGACCCTTCTGGTACAGTAAGATTTAGATTATCTATTATCTTTCGATTACCAAAACTTTTTGATAACCCATTTATTGAAACAATATTCATCATTCATCACCTCTTCCTATAGTGAAATATAAAATTGGGCCTATTATACTTATAAATAATACTAAAAGAATCCATATTGCCTTATTACCAATTTTATAATTTGGATGTTTTATTATATGAATAAGTGCAGTAATTACAAGTATTAAATTTAAAATAATAACAGGAAGCAAAAGCGGTAGATATTCCATTAAATTTTCCATAATTTTATTCCTCCAATAAAGATAATTTTTCTATAAGAAATCTGTATTCTTTGTTCTCATTTAATACAGAGAACATAGGATTATTCTTAATAGCCGCAACAATACCTGCCTTTACAATTGTATCATCACGTGTAATACCTGCTCCAATCTCAGAAATCCAGCCATCGATATGATTAAAAAAGTCATCACTATGTAACATAATTGGATATATATCACTTATTGCCAAATCTACATATCTTTGTAACGACTTAATAGCTCCTTTAGTATTTCCATGTATTAAATTCATTTGTATCTGGGTCAAATATACAGAAAACATAACACCAGGAGATAATGCATTAAGGTCAAAAGTATCTGAAATTATTAAAATACGTCTTTCTATTTCTTTAATTTGTGATTTATCTGAGTTTTGCAGAAGTCCCACTAAATCTTGAACTAATAACGTAAGATTCTGATATGCTCCAATCTGTAACGTTTCATTAGCTTCATTAGTTTGACCATTCATCATTTGTCCCTGTGCAAGAAGTATGCTTTCATTTACCATGGGAAAATTGCTATCTTGAAATAAATCAATAACTTCTATAGGTTGATTTAACAAGATATAACAAGTTGCCTCCATACCTTTTGACTGACGACAAATTTCTATATCATCACTTGTTTCTCGTATTCGAATAAAAATTTCTAATGCTTCACTAATTAATAGTTCACGTTTTTCTTCATCTACAAGGTCATAATGATTAATTATCAAAATCCCCATCTGATAAATCAAAGGAAAGCATGAATAATATTTTTTTATGGTTTCTCTTATTTCATCCATAACTTCGTCAAATGGTTTAACAGTAAAATCTTTACACAATCGCTGATATAGTTTATTAATATCTTCCTTAATCATTTGTGGTTCGTAGCAAATTAATTCATCAATTGTAATGTTGAAATATGTCGCGAGTTGTGGCAAAAAAGTGATATCAGGATAGCTTTGCCCAGTTTCCCATTTAGACACAGAAGCTTTAGAGATACCTATATAATTTGCAAGTTCATCTTGTGTAATTCCTTTTTCTTTACGCTTTAAAATCAGTGTTTTTGCAATGTTTAATTCATTCATATCAACGCCTCCTTTGTATAATTATATCCTTAAATCCATAAACCTAACAAGCGATTTAAAGTTGACTTTTGATGAAAAAATCAACCATAGGGAAACAAATAAGCAGATATCTTAGATACCTGCTTAAATATATTTTTAAACATAATTTACATAATTTGTTTATTATTCCAATTTTATCCGCATCATTATACAAAATCACAGATGAATATATCCAAATATAGTTTTTATTTATCATGTTTTTTAAACGTCTTGTATAAAATATCTTTTAATATAACCAATAATATATTTGTTTTCATATCCATATTTTCCATATTCACATTGCAACATATATTTAGGATTGATGTGTAAAATATCTTTTATGCCAACAGCAACAGCAAGCCTTGTCTGTGAAACACAATACTTTTCAATTTTTTCATTTAATTCTTTTATAAAGTTATTATTCATATTTATTCCTCCAATCATAACAGGCAACTATCATGTATTGATAATTACCTGTTATATAAAAATCTATAAAAGAAAAGAAGTCAATCATTTAAACTAACTGCTTGTACATACATCATATTAAATTGTATAAACTATAATTTTTATTATTGTTCATGGATAAAGATTTCTTTTAAACCATCATCAACTTCAAAGTTATTGCTATCTATTCTTATATATGCACTTCCAACATCTGCATGTAAGTATGGAATAATATCTTTATCATAGTTAAAAATTGTATTGATTGCGAACACATATACAACCTTCTCCATTTGGCTCATTCCACTCAATTAACTTTTCGACCTTAACTTTTATAAAATCATCTTTTTTTAATAATTTCATACTTATTTCCTCTATAACTTCTAATTTATGTGAAATGTCATGTCACACCTATAAAAATCGCTGTACCCTGTATAAATACAAGAGATTTCGTACTTTATTAACAATTTTCTATGTACCTTTTGCCTACTTGTTATCAGTATTTGCAAGTCCTTCTTTTACTAACTTTGCTATACTCTTTATTGTCTCTTCAACATCATCAAATACTATTCCATCTTTAGATGATGGAATAGTATTTGATGATGTTGAACATTGTATAGCTGGATTAGTTGCAGTAGCTATCTTTAATACACAGCTTGTTTTTGCTCCATCACAAATTAATCCTGATAAATCAGCTAACATGTTATTAATTGCTCTCTTTATATTTTCTAACGTCTCCCCTTGTAGATATGTCATTCCACAACAAGCTCCTGTAGCCCCTGCAATACCTGCTCCACAAAGTGGTGATAATCTTCCCATATATTCTTTTAAATGTAATTTTATTTCATTAAAATCAACTATTTCATTAGCCTTTTCTAATTCATCTTTAGTAAAATTATATAATATCTCTAACTTTTTTTCTGATTTTTTAATAACTCCACCGAGTGCAGCTGCTATTTCTATTCCTATTTTCCCAGTTCCAGGTATACCTATCCCTAATGCATTCTTAATTATGTTTGCACTTAAATAAAGTTGAATTTGTTTTATCTCTCTTTTTAAGATATCTATATATTTGCACATAAGATCTCTTCTCCTTTTACAATTCTAATAGTTTTATTAAAGCCAAGGTATATATCTCCATATTCTTTCGTATATGCTCTATTGGTACTCTTTCATCTGCTCCATGACCGCCAGTTTTATACGCTAAGAACTTAGGTCCAAACGCCACCATATCTTTAAACCAACTTGCATATGTGCCACCACCCATAGCAATTGTATATCCATTTTCATCTGTTACTTCTTCATAGGCTTCTAATAACTTTTTAAGTACTAAATTACTCTCATCCACATAATGTAAGTCTTTATGAGCAATAACTTTTATTTTCCAACCATTACAAAAAAACTTTTTGAATCTATCTATTATATTGTTTAAAACTATATTTTTACCATACCTTATATCTAGCTCACATATGATTTTTTCCTCATTCATTTTTAATATTCCTAAATTTAAAGTAGTGCTTTTGAATACCTCATCATATTGATTAATTCCCAATGCATCTCCATAATAGTCACTACAAAGGTATTTTGAAACTAATTCTATATCTTCTCTATACTGAAAATCCATATTATCTTCAACTATCTTTATTATCATTTTAGATATAGCATTTTCTCCCTTTTCAGGATTACTTGCATGCGCAGCTACTCCTTTAGTAGTTAACTCTGAAATAATTCCATTAATAATTTTTGCAGTACAATGAGACGGAACAACATTTTCTTTAGTTCCTCCCCTTACTATTATGTAAGGTTTGCTTTTATCAATTTTAATCTCTTTTTCTATCCTTATATGAACTCTTCCTTTTTCTCCATTAACCACTGGATACATCGCATCTGGAGTAAAGCCCATACTTGGAATTTCTTCATCTTTATCTAAATAATATTTGATACACTCCATACCTGTTTCCTCATTTGTCCCAAAAATTAATCTTATTCTTTTATTAATTGTAGGGTACGTATCCTCTATGTTTTTCAATACATGTATAAGCATAGATACAGCCCCCTTATTATCTATGGCACCTCTTCCATAAATAATATTGTCAATTACTGCTCCCGAAAATGGTTCTACACTCCACCCATCTCCTGGTGGAACTACATCTAAATGCATTGGAATTCCTATTAATTCTTCTCCTTCCCCAATTTCTGCATATCCAATATAATTATCAATATTTTTAACGCTAAAACCCAAACTAGTGCAGTAATCTAAAGTTTTCTCTAAAGATTTTTTAGGTCCTATACCAAAAGGACATTGTGAAATAGGTTCACCTTGTTGTGTATCAATTTTTATTAATTCTTTTAGGAATTCTACTGTTCTATTTAAACTATTATCTATGCTTCTGCTTATATCCATAAATCAACCTACCTTCTGTTTTTTTAAAGCCTGTCCTTAAAGAACAGGCTTTTAGCATTAAAAACTATTTTCTTGTGAATACTAATTCGCAAACTTCATCATCATGAGCACATTTTTGAGCAAACTCTAATCTAACACCTTGTGCACAATCAACTCTTCCATAATCACCGTAGCAAGCTAATCTACAAATTTCTTTTCTTTCTTCTTTAGTTAATCCATATTCTTTCCAAGCAGCATCTAATGGACAGTGATGGAATTTTAAAACTCCATTCTCATCTGTATTTTCTACTAATTCCATTTCAAACACTTTTTGTCCTTTACTGTTATATAACATTTCTGCCATTTTTCCTGGAGTATCTGCTAATCTATATTTTTGGCCTCTCATTTTACCAAATCCATATATTGCTTCTTTACATATATCATCTTGATTAACTCCTAATTTTTCAGCTTCTTTCATAAGAAGATAGAACCATACTGCTCTTTCTCCTGTTGCTCCTCTAATTCCTTCTAAATATTCCTTTTCTGTATACATTTTTTCTGACATTTCTTTCTCCTCCTAAAATTAAATTCTATATTTTAACCATTGTAAATTAGAATATTCCAATGAATGATCCTACTAATGCTACTACAACTAAAATTACTAATAACTTAGTTATTGTCCACTTCTTGTATTTCATTCCCCAATATACGAAGAATACAACACCAAGTGGTAATAAACCTGGAGCAATCATGTTTAATGTATCTTGAACAACAATTGCTTTACCACCAATATCAAATGATAATGGAGTTGAAAGCTTAACTGTAGTTGCAGATAATGCTCCCATCATAAACATTCCTAGAATTGAAGCACCATCAATTATCTTATTGACAATACCACCTGATAGAATTTTCTTAATTGAATCTCTACCTAAAGAATATCCTAAATGGAATAAGTAATAACCTTCGCAAAATAGTAATATACTAAACATTATTGGGAAAAATGCACCTATAACACTTCCTTCTGCTCCAAACGAAGCACCTAAAGCTAAGAATATTGTTTGAAATGTACCAAAATCTAAAGTATCTCCAATTCCAGCCAAAGGTCCCATAAGCCCATTCTTAACACCTGAAATAACTTCTCCTGGGATTTTTCCTTCAGTAGCTTTCTCTTCTTCCATAGCTAAAACTGTACCATGAATTAACCCTCCCCATATAGCTTGAGTATTAAAAAATTGTAAGTGCCTCTTTAACGCATCTATTAAATCTTCTTTTTTCTTATATAACTTTTCTAAAGCCGGAGTGAAACTTGCACAAACTGCTAATGCTTGCATTCTTTCAAAAGAGTTAGATAATTCTGCTGTCCACCACCATCTTAGATATGTTTTTGTTACATCTTTCTTCGTAAGTACTCTTATCTTATTAACTTCAGTTGTACCTTGCTCATCTTTAGCTTCTTTATTTTTTATTTCTTGCATTATACTTCACCCACCCTTTTATCTTCTTTCATAAATGTAACTAAAAGAGCTATACAAACACCAAATATTGCAGCTGCAGTAATTGATATTTCAAAATATTGAACCATAAAAAATCCTATAATAAACATTGGTAAGAATTTATTTTTACCTATAGTAAATATTGTTGTTGCAAAACCTAATGCAGGTAATATACCACCCATTACTGTTAATCCATTCATTAACCATTGTGGTATAACATCTAATAATGATTGAACTAAATCTGCTCCAAAAAAGTTACATACAAAAACTATTGGAAATCTTAAAACAAACCCAAATATTAAAGAATAAAGTGTTGCACATCTCCAGATACCTTTTGTATTACCTTCTTCGGCATACTTATCTGCCTTATGAACTAATACAGCATTACCAGTTCTTCTTAAGTTATTAACTAATACTCCTATGACACCTAAAGGTACCGCAATAGATACTGCAACTTCTGCATTAACACCAGTTTGAAGTGCTACTGGTATTGCAATAAGAGCAGCTAAACATTTATCTGATGGAATATTTCCTCCTGCTGCTACCATTCCTAGATAAACCATTTCTATACTTGCACCAACAATCATACCAGTTGTTACATCGCCCCAAAGTAATCCAAGGCTAAAACCTATAAATAAAGGGGACTTTAGTGTTGAGAAAAGGGTATACCCTGCAAGACCTGCTGCAAACCAATACCATAATCCTGTTACAATTGCCAACATCAAAACAGATTCCATTTATAATTCCTCCTAATTTATAATTTTTATTTAAACTTCTTTAAGGCATTTTCATATGTCATAGATGATTCCTCTGGTATAACTTGTAGAACTATTTCAACCCCATCTTCATTAAGTTCATTTAGTTGTTCTACATCTTCATTTCCTAATGAAACAGCTGTAAATACCATCTTCTTTCCTGCTTCATTTGGAATACCTCCTAATTGAATCTTTTCATATTTAAGTCCAGCCTTATACGCCTTATTTGCCATATCAACGTTCTTAAATAGAATAAATATATTTTTATCTCCTAAAATATTGTTTTGGAATGCTTGTCCTGCATCTTCTGCTGTTAAAATAGCTACTTCTACTCCTGATGGCGCTGCCATTCTATATACATCAGCCATAAATTCATCTTGACCTAAGAAGTCATCAACTATTACTATTTTTTGAGCTTGAGCGATTTTCACCCATTTTGTTATAACTTGTCCATGAATTAATCTGTGATCTACTCTTACTAATGTTATTTTTGCCATTATATCCACCTCATAATTTATATTTTTTTAAATTCTTTAATTAAATCCACACAAAGGTTATTATTTTTTTTGACGATTCTTTCTGGTAATGTATGTACTTTATCTTCTTTGCTTAATTCTTCATCTACGATTAAAATTGTCTGTAAGCTAAGTCCATTTATTGCATCTATCCCTCTTCTTATAGCAACAGCTATTGCAACACTTGACGTAGATCCCCCATACAGATCTGATATTATAATTTTCACATCCTCTTTATCTACTACTTCTTCAACCTCTTTCATGAATACAGAAATATCTTTTTCAGAGCTTAGTGATAAAACTTCGTATTGATTTGACAATCCAAAATTTTTATTTGCTTCTTCTACTAATACCTTTCCCCACGTTCCATGGCAGAGTATGATTACCTTATATTTATTCATTGCTAAACAAACTCTCCTTTATAGCGATTAATACTTTGATTTAATTCTACTTCTTCCTCATCAGGTACCATTTGAATTGATACATTAATATTTTTTTTAATAAATTCATCTATTAAAAGAAACTCTTTTTTATTAATGTATACATTTTGAGATATTTTCTTTTTTCCTATCCCTGTAGGTATTCTTCCAATAATAAGTTTTTTAATATCAATTCCTTCTTCTCTCATTCTATTTGCAGTATCTAAGTTTTTAATTAATACAAAAACGTTATCATCAGCTTGGTTATTATAAAAATACCTCCTTGATTCACTTACAGTTAATATTGATAAATCAATATTCTTTGGTGCTGCCATTTTTATCAAACCTTTGGCAATAACATCATTGGTTGTTTCATCATCTACTACTACTATTTTTTTAACACCTAGATGCTTAACCCATTTATATATCACTTGACCATGTATTAATCTATCATCACATCTGCAATATTTTACTAAAGACATTT
Source organism: Clostridioides sp. ZZV14-6154 (assembly GCF_020657785.1). Lineage (NCBI taxonomy): Bacteria > Bacillati > Bacillota > Clostridia > Peptostreptococcales > Peptostreptococcaceae > Clostridioides > Clostridioides sp. ZZV14-6154. Next base: position 35,341 of record NZ_JAGWCY010000005.1, read on the forward strand.
TTAATCGAACTCCTTTTTCTATTACATTGAGCTAAGAACTTTATTAATATGGTTTATACCAGTTTTCCCCGCTTCAATGCATGTCTCTGCTAACTCTTCTAAACTTTTTCCCTCTCTATTAATTAAAGCTTCAAGTAGCATTGGAAGATTTACTCCAGTAAGTGCATGAAACTTTCCACCTTTTTTAAGGTTTAAACTTGCTACATTACTTGGTGAACCTCCTAATAGGTCAGCTAATACTAAAACTCCGTCACCTTCATCTAATTCATTTAACTTTTCTACAAAATTTCTATTTAAGTCTTCAATATTATCATTCCTATTTAGTTTAATTGCTGCTGTTCTTTCTGCTGGTCCTGCAATAAGTTCACAGCTTTTTATAATTTCTTCACTAAAACTCCCATGAGTCATAACTATTATCCCAATCACCAATCTCACCTCACTTTTCTTGTCACTTTTTATATAAGCAATTGCCATGCCAACTTATGTGTATCAATAACAAATGGCTATTTTACAGGATTTAATCAAATCTTTTTACTTAATTTATAAAAAAAGCTTACTCTTTCAATATGTATCAAAATCTTTTTCAAACCTGTATCAAATCTGTATCAAAAAGAAGTAAAAAAAAGATAGCCTTTTGGCTATATTTAAGTTTTGTATCAACTTTTGAATTTATCTGTATCATACTGTGATTCAAATATATCTAATATATTTGCATATTCCATATCTGAAATGATTATATCGAATGTCTCTTCTACAAGCTTAAAACTTTCTTTTATAACTAAATATAATGCTTTACTTCTACTAATTCTTTCTTCATATGATTTATAAACTAAAGACTCTTTTATTATTACTCTTTCAATCATACATGAACAATGAAATATAAACTTTACTAAAAGTTCATCTTGAATTACTAAAGAATAATGTTCGCTAATTCTATTAATTACTTCTTTTAATATAAAATAAGCCTTTTCCCCATTTAAAAAAGTCAAAGTTTTACTAATATTATCAATTAGTAATCTATCAAAATATCTACCACCATTATCTTTTTCAGCATATGTAATTTCCATATCTCCATAATGTTTCTTTATAGATTCTATAATATTAAAATATAATTTCTCTAATGTCATTTCCGGAGTTAGGGCCTTTCTAGTTGCTTCTATTACAATAGGTGTACTTACCATATCTATTGCTTTTACTTCTTTTCCAGTAGCATCATGAATAACTTTAGCAAATGTTAAAATAGATCCCATATCAGTTAGAATTAAAATTCCCTTTCCTTTGTCAATTTCATTGGCTATTTCTACAGCTTGGACTAAAATATCCTGAACTCTATCCTCTAATCCCATATTGATTGCCACTGCATGGTTACAATCCAGTAAAGTATTAGCTACATTCACCATGCTAGATGCCGTAGATTCACCATGCATTATAACTAATATTGCTATACTCTCCTCATTTAATCCCACATAAGATAAATAAAGAAACGTTGCTAAAAAAATTGCTTCATCTTCTGGAAACTCAACTCCATACATTAATGACATGTTAGATAATATTTCTTTTGCTATGTTATATTCATATGCTCTTTCCTTCATAATTTCATCTTTATTAGGATGCTTTACTATGTTCCCAATCTTTATTCTTTCAATTAAATTCTGAATATGTAAGGCTATAGCTTTTATTAATTTATCTAATCCTTCTCTTTTGCTCCATTTATCATGCTTTTGTAAAATATACTTCACAGTAGTTGCAATTGAATCATTAACAATATTGTTATAAGCTGTTTGATTACTACTATTATATATAAAAGTATTCATTAAATTATAGGAATACTTCTGTATATCTTCATCTATAACGCTTCTAATTTGTGACTCTTTAATACCTTCTTGTTGAAGTTTATTCCAAGTTTCTTTTATCATTCCATAGAAATCTAAATCATATTTTTTATTTTCTATTAATAAATTTTCACTTTCAAAATTCTTTCCTTCTGGTAAAAAAATAATATCATCTTTCCCAATAAAACTGAAGTTTTGTACAAACTCCTCTTTTCTATTATTTCCATATAATGATTCTCTAATATTGTTTGGTAGAAGAGAGAGTCTTACATATACACATTCCCTTTTATAGGTCATATAATCTAAAAAAGCTCTTGCACAAATTAATTGTATGTCGCTTTTTAATTGTCCTATATTTCCCTTACACTTATATAAAATAAATGCCTTAATAACTTCTTTTGAAACCTTTAACTTAACACCAATCCTAATACTTTCTTCTTTAAAAAAATAACATATAAGCTTCATTCTCTCTTGAAAGCCTCTTTCCTCTAAAGACGGAATCTTTATAGTTACAGGTATTCTTCTTAAAAACGTTTCCAACATTGCTACTTCTGGATCTTCTGTAGTAGCTGCAATTATCATAATCCTACACTCATGTACCTTATTAGCCTCTCCTAACCTTCTATATATACCCTTATCCATAAGTAGAAATAGCATTTCTTGTCCCTCTGCAGATAACCTATGAACTTCATCTAAAAACAATATTCCATTATTAGCTTCATGTACAATACCATACTTATCTTTATCAGCTCCAGTAAATGCTCCTTTTACATATCCAAAAAGCTGTGCTAATAATAATTGCTGATTATCAGAATAATCAGCACAGTTAAATATGATAAATGGTGCATTATCACTATCTTCTTTTATAGTTAAACTATACTTATACATATATTCTGCAAATATAGATTTACCAACTCCTGTAGGTCCTATTATTAATGTACTCAACCCCTTAGGTGGATATATTACTGCTGCTTTAGCTTGCTCTATTTGGGACTTTAAACTTCCATCACATCCTACTAAATTAAAAATATTGTTCTCTTTTTTTATACCCTCTACAATATACTCATCTTTGATAGCATCATTTTCACTATATTCGTTTATAGAGTTAATATTATCAAATATCCCTTTATTTAGTTTCTTTCCTAAAATACTCTCAATACTTTCTTTATATAAGTACTGAACAGGTTTTCCCTTTATCTTTATAATAATACTTTCCTTTATTAATTGATTTAATTCCTTACTAGCATTACTTCTATTTATACCTACTTCAGTAGCAATATACTCTGCATCAAATCCAAATCTAATGCCATTATTAAGATTCAAGTGTTCTTCTGTTAACCTTTTCAAGCAAATTAAAACTTTTTCTTTCCTTGATAGCTTCTTTTGTATCATAGTTAACCTCCCATATAAGCAGTAATACTGTTAAATATTTATTATTAAGCTTAATTCTACAATATTTTAATATTTTTGTCTAATTGTGTAACTATTGATTTTATTTCCTATTCGTTTTATAATATAAATTACGTTACCCTCATCTTTTATAGAGGAGGAATTTATATGAATTTTTTATCAGATTTACACACCCACTCTATAGTCAGTGGTCATGGCTATAGTACTTTGTTAGAAAATATTAATTATTGTAAAGAAAATGGAATTAAGATACTAGGTACATCTGAACATGGTCCTAAGATGCCTGGTTCTCCCCACAAATGGTACTTTCACAACATTCAAAATATCCCAAGAATCATAAATAACATTATAATCTTAAGAGGATGTGAAGCAAATATACTAGACACTGAAGGAAACATAGATCTAGACCCTTTTGTCATTCCTCGATTAGATTATCTTATCTTGTCATTTCACGAAGCCGTTTTTTCACCAAATACATTAGAGAATAATACTAAAGCCTTAATAAATGCAATAAATAAGCATGATAATATTGAAATATTAGGCCACCTTGGAAACCCAAACTACCCAATCGACTATGAATTAATCATTAAATTAGCCATGGAAAAGAATATCTTAATAGAAATAAATAATTGTTCTATCAAAGGCGTGTCAAGAAATGGTAGCTCGGATAATTGTAAGTATATTGCTACACTTTGCAAAAAATATGGTGCTAAAATCATACTAACTTCAGATGCTCACATTTGTTTTGATATAGGTAACTATGAGTATTCTGAGAATATCTTAAAAGAAATTAATTTTCCAGATGAATTAATAATGAATTATCCTAAAAAACTTATTAATCATTTTCACCAAAAAGGTAAATTACTAGATGTTGATTATACAAATATTTGAGTAATAATACATGCTTGCTTTAACTCTTATAAAAATCTTAATACTATTTATATTATATGAAATGAGGATATTATAATGAAGAGGCTATTTAATAAACTAATAAATGAGGATATTTCTAATAAAATATATATTATTGGTATTGACGGTTTAGGAGGGTCAGGTAAAAGTACACTTGCTAATTCACTAAAATTACAATTGCAAAATTTGAATTATCCTTCTTACATCTTACACATTTATTATTTTATACATCCTAAGTTTATCAGGTATAATAATTCTAAAGAAGAGTGGGATTGTTATTACAATATCCAATGGAGATATGATTATTTACTAAATGAAATTTTAGTTCCTATAAAAAATGGAGATAAAATATTATAAAGAAAATGATAGATATATAGGTAATTTAGAAGATATAAAATGTAAATAGAAAAATAGGTACTTCCCCGCTGAAGAAAAATATACCTTGGAATATTATCCTATTGAAAATGCCAATCTCATATTAACTACAAATAGACTATAATTTACGTATTTGTCTACTTTTTATGTATTTACAAAAAAGGTACTATATTATCAATGTTTTAGTATAGTACCTTAAGTGAATATTTATAGTGTAAATTAAAATTCTTCATCTATATCACAAGTAATTATTTACTATTACAAATCTATTGTATAGACTTTACTCTAAATTAATTTGAATTCTTTTATTCTCTTTATAAGTTCTTTAAATCTTGGATTATCTTTTATAGCATCAAATGATTCATTTCCCTCAAATAAAAGATTAATATTATATTTCATATACTCATTTGTTTAATAACTTTTTCCATATCTCTATCTGATATTTCAATATCTTCATTAGATAAGATTAAATCATAATTTATTAGTCCCACTACTATTTTACCTCACTATTGATACATTAGAATGCGCAATTCATAATTAATATTCTTTGATAGTTTTTTAGAGAATCTTACATTTTTAAATTTAGATTCAAGTACATTACTTTGCTGTTGGTGCTCATACTGAAATTCATCATATTGATTTCTTAACCATATGTACTTCTTATAAAGTTCTTCTACTTGTTTGTTTAATTTCATTATTGGTTTAGCAAGCAGGTATGCATACATTGTTTTTTATCTTTAACTAGGTTATACTCCTAATTCCCATTTACTAATAGTTTGCCTAGATACATTTAGTCTTTCAGCCAACAATTCTTGATAATAATTATATTTCTTTCTTAGTTTTATAATCTTGTCTCCTAAATTCATATATTAAACTCCTTTCAAGTTAAAAATAATTGTATTTCAATTATAAAGTATTAAACTCAGCTGTTCTATAAAGCGGAGTTTGAAATATATTTTAAAGAGATAAATCTGGTGAATTTATGCCAAGTTTTATTGTCAAATCTATTGACAAGTAAACTTGGTATGATATAATGAAAATACCAAGTAAACTTGTCATACAAATAGGAGGTGTCTTATATGAATAAAGAAGAAATTTTAAGTAAAAGTCGTCAATCTAATAAAGATGAAGGATTAGAGTATATTGAAAATAAGGGTATAAAAGTAGGATATTCAATTTTCATATGTGTATTCTGCTTTATTGTAATATTTAACGCCTTTATTGGACAAAAAAGTGATGCAGTATCTGCTTTATTTTGGACATTCGGATTTGCTGAAAATATAGCAAAATACCAATTTACACATGAGAAAAAGAATTTAGTTTTTGCTTTTGGTTTCTTAATTCTGACAATCTTCTCATTGACTAATTTTATTTTATCATCATTGAGGTAAGCATATGAATGAAGAATTGATATTAAAAAATCGCTTAAAAATAGCAAGAACAGAGAAAAAATTATCCCAAAGCCAACTGGCAGAAATGGTTGGAGTATCAAGAAATACAATTAGTTCAATAGAAACAGGTCAGTTTAATCCAACAGCAAAGTTAGCACTTATTTTATGTATTGCTCTAGATAAAAAATTTGAAGATTTATTTTACTTTGAGTAAATCTTCATGTAATCATAAAATATTAGAGAATGTATAGAACTCTATATTTTATTTATATAACTTAAAATAAAAAGATTTCAATAAATAAAACAAACTATTCTTTAATTACACTTAATATTGCATCCAGTGTTTATATATTTATTATTTAAATGTTAAAAGTGAAAACCTTAGAGGATTTTTGCATTATATAAAATCAAAATAAATAGCCAAATTGAAATATATAACATACTTAGAACGATAGTAATAGAAATTATAACTTTTTTAATAGTTACAATTTTATACCTTATGGTATAAAACTAAAAAAGCATCAACTAAAAATAAAGTAAGTCTTATTATAAGACTTACTTTATTTTTAGTTATATATGATAGTCAATACAAACTATCTTATTCTATGTAATTACTAACACCTTAATCAATTTTATTAAAAATAACCGTCTTCTCTTTTAAAGAAATTTTTCCAACTTGATATCCATATTCATTTAATTCTTTTTTATATTTCAAAAAAGAATGATCTATCTCTATTCCAGCAATATTTTTTATTTCTTCAAAAGTTAATTTAAATGGTGAAGTACCATTTTTCTCAACATATTCCCACAAAGAACTATATTTACTCACTTTATATCACTCCTTTTAAAATTATATCTTATCTATTAATTTATATTCTATCACTATTAATTTATAAAGTCATGCTACTTATTATTTATATACAAAAATATATAAATAATAAGTAGTAATTTTTTATAATCATAATATTTTCTTCATATTAAATAAAAATTACTTGCAATCATTTACAGTTAAAATATTTTTAAAAGGAATTACACTCCATCATAAAATAAACTTTAATTATTCTTATTTTTGTTATGAAATTATTCAAAACAATATGTAATTGTTGGAATATAAATCTAATAACTAAAAATTTTTACACATTTACTGCTTAAAAATCTTTTTATTGTCTTTAGGTTTAAATTTCTAATATCTTAGTAGTAACGTTTTCTTAACTTTCGTCATAAATGTTGATTCAGCTATAATTAAAGTTCTATATCAACTTTTTTACCACTCATTGAACAGCAACTAATTTTTGCATTATCAATAGAGAATATTTCAAATTTACCATCTCCTACAGAGTACATTTTACTTAGGCTTGGCATTATTTCAAGTGCTTTAGCTTGTGTTTCTTTTGATGTAACAAATACTGCTTCACCTAAAATACGTAAGGTATTAAATTTTTGGTCGATACAGCAAATTTCAACCTTTGGATTAAAAATAAGTTGCTTAAACATATTTTTTTGGTTAGATGTACAAAATGTCAGTTTTCCATCGTACTCCATAACGAATCCAAGAGGACGTACATGTGCTTGATTACTTTCATCAGTTGTTGCTAAATAATAAACTCCTGCTTTGTTTAAAAAATCTAATGCTTTCATAATTATTACACCCCTTTTAAATAGTTGTATTAAGGATTATCCTTTGATATAATTTTAATATAAAATAAGAAAAAAACAAGTATGCAGTTTTTTCTGATAAAGTATAAAAAAGATACTATTGGAATTGAGGAGTGAATTAAAATGAGTTTAGATAATAAAAATAATATAACTGAAAATGATGAAGAATTAACTTGTCCAATACGTTATGCATTAGATATTGTTGGTGGAAAATGGAAATTACCTATTATATGTATGTTAGCAGTTGATAATCCAATTAGGTATAGTAGTATAAAAAGAAAACTAGATGGAATTACAAATACTATGCTAGCTCAATCATTAAAAGATTTAGAGTCTGATGGTATTGTTCATCGCAAACAATACAATGAAATTCCTCCAAAAGTTGAATATACATTAACGGATAAGGGTAAAAGTATCGTACCTATTTTGCGACAATTTGCTAATTGGGGTGCTATCAATATGCAGGAAAAAAACACATGTGGACTTAACTGTAGGGAATGCAGAAAAATAACTTAAATTGATATTTGTTGAATAACTTATACTATAGTTTGTTTATTAGATTATTTAATGGAATGTAAAAAGCCACTCTTTTAAAGGGTGGCTTATGAGAACTTATTTAACTACTTTACCATTCTTAAATTTCATGTTAGGAAAACTTGCACCTAAAATTTCATTCTCATTTATAGCATTTTCTATTCTTCTAATATCTTCATCACTTAGTTTAATATTTTTGGCTTTTAAGGAATCCCTTAGCGTCACTCTTCTTGATGCCCCAACTAAAGTTATGATATCATCTCCTTTTGATAATACCCATGCAAGAGCTATTTGTGGAATAGTAGCTTTTTTTTCATTTGCTATTTCTCTTAGATTTTCTACGAGTCCAAGGTTTTTGTCTATATTTTCATCAAAAAACAAAGGTATCATAGAGTTATATCTTTGACCATTAGCTTTTGACCAAACTCCACTTAAAAGTCCATGAGCAAGAGCACCAAAAGCAACAACCCCTATCTCTAATTCTCTAGCAGTTGGTAATATATTTTTTTCTATTTCTCTATTGAAAAGAGAATATTCAGCTTCTATAAGGCTTATCGGATGAACTTTATTAGCTCTTCTTAAAGTTTCAGCATCAACTTGAGTGATACCTATATACTTTATATACCCTTCTTTTACTAGGTCAGAAATAGCTCCAATAGTTTCCTCTACAGGTATAGCTAAATCTATTCTAGCTGGTTGATAAAGGTCTATGTAATCTAAATTTAATCTCTTAAGAGTTTGAGCTACATGACTTTTTATGTTAAAAGGATTAACATCAAGACCATACATTTGACCATTAGGTGCAACAAGAGCTCCAGTTTTTACAGATACAAAAGCATCATCTCTTTTTCTGCCTTTAAGAGCTTCACCTATTATCATTTCACTTTGCCCTGCACCATAAAAGTCAGCTGTATTTAACATATTTATACCACTATCTAAAGCTTCATGAATTGTAGCTATATTTTCAGATTTATTATCAAGCTTTATCATTCCTCCACAACCTAGTCCAAGTTTATAAAGTTCCAAATTATTATTTTTATATTTCATTTTATAACCTCCCAATATTAAATTTAATGTACTTTTAAAGTAATACAAGATTAATCAAAACATAGGATAATATAAAATACTTTTTCCTCTTCATCAACTTTTATGTAAATAATATCTTAGTCTTTATAGATTTTAGATTTATAATATAAAACCAAAATCTTTAATTTATCTATCTCAGAATGACTTAAATATTTTTTAGTACATTTGTACTATATTTGACATTGTAGTACTAATGTACTAAAATGTCAAATAAAAGTTATTATAAATTTTTATTGGAGGATTCAATATGGCAAAACAAACAAAAGTGGATATTTTAATTAAAGCTCGTGATTTATTTAATGAATATGGCTATAATAATGTATCTATGAGAAATGTTGCTGATGCTTTAGGAATGAGTGTTGGGAACTTAACATATTATTTTAAAAAAAAGGAAGATTTAATTGAGGAAGTAGTTGCATACAAACATAAAAATTATAAGAAAATAGATATCCCTGAGTCATTACAGGATTTAAATGAGCTATTTTTAAATTCATTGAGTATTCAAAATGAAAATGCATATTATTTTAAGCACTATGACCAACTATCTCAAATAAGCCCTAAAATATATAAATTTCAACTTGACTTCATAAAAGAACTTAAAGAATTCTTGAAAGAAAGTTTTCTTAATTTACAAAATTCTAATTTAATTCAAGAATGTACAATTCCTAATCAGATAGAAAATATTATTGAATGTATTTTAACAATACTTATATATAAACCAGTTGGCACTAAAGAACTTGATGAACATGATAGTATAAAAAACACTCTAAACTGTTTATGGAGCATTATTTTTATGTTTCTTACTGATAAAGGAAAAAGTATATATTTAAACTCTATCTTAAATCAATTTCAATAATAATTGATAAACATAAGTTATATAATATCATTAAAAATTGAAATACAAAAGCTTCTCAAATTCATACAAGCTATTAAAAGTTAATATATAAAAACAGGATGAGTATATAAGTCACCCTGTTTTATATATTAAACTCTAAATTTAATAAGCTCAAGTGTGTCATTTAATGTCGACATACTATCTATTTGAATCATTAACCACTTACTTCCATTAAAAAATTTTATCTCATTGTACAATTGTTTTATATAATCACAACAAGTATTAATAAATAAGTCAACTTCTACTCTATTACTTTCATTTACAATGACTAAAGCTTTGAAAGAACCTTCTTGAGGATATAAAGTACATAATGACTTTCCTCTTTTTTTGTATTTTACATTCCAACCTCTTTGCATTGAACATTTACTATACTCAAGTTTTGGTTCCACATTATATGTTGAACTTAATACACTATTTAACTTGTCCCATAATGGGCTATTAATAAATTCTTTAATTTGTTCAAGTGTTGGTTTATTATCTTGGAAAAATGTATCTTGCCAATCCATATTTACCACCCTTTCCCCTATTTAATAGGAACTGGAACAATCCAATGTTCCAGATATGCTACTTCAGATGTAGATGGATAATACATTTCAATTGCAAAATCAGTTGTTGTTAGATTATGTTTCTTCATCCATCTCTCCATAAACTTGTCAGCTTTAAAAACAGCTGAGTCAACTAACTCATCAAAATTTTCTGCTTCAAACCCACATACTAAATACTCTCTAGCAGGTAACTCAAAAGAACTATATCCTTCTACTGATGTACCTGGCTCTACCTCTACTCCTGCCATATAAATACAATTTCCTTCTTTTGCATTACCCATATAAAGAGCACCAAAATCATTTCCACCTGGAATTTGATTTGGTATATTATGTTTTTGGCTACCAAATTTCATCCATAATTCCTTTGCTATTGCAATACCTGTTGTTTCGCCACCCATTAGTTGGCAAATAGGTATTTCTCCTTCAAGACCAACAAAAGTTCTTGGTTTACTTAATTTTTTACGATTTACTTCAATTACTATACCATCTGTAATCAATGGTACACCTTCATCCACCATGACATAATTTAAAATTAACTCTGGCTTAACAAATTGATTGAGTTTTACTGGATTTTTTCTATATTTTTCTGGAGTTAATCCATATGCTTTTTTAAAGGAACGTGTAAATGTTTCATGGCTATCAAATCCAAAATTTAAAGCTACATCAAGTATACGATTCTTATGTTCTGCTAAGTATTCAGAAGCTTTTGCAAGACGACGAAGTTTTATATACTCCATTACAGTCTTATTTACTAATCTTTTAAATAGTCTTTGATAGTAAAATGGTGATAAATTTGCTTTATTTGCTAATTCATTGATTGATATTTCTTCTGATAAGTTTGCTTCTATTAAATCTAATGTAATTTGAATAGATTCCCATGCATGCATATCATAACTCCTCCTGATATTTTTATTAATCCTATATTTTTATATTATCAAAACTTAAAAAAATAGTCTTGATAGACAGTGCCTTTTTTATTTTCTCATATGACAGTACTAAATCCTATCACTTTATTATAAACATAGAATATATAAAAATAAAATATAGCAAATCTTTAGATAAGATTTGCTATATTATATATTTTATTAAGCTATTTTTAAATACTTCATTGATTTCCTTATGAAAGAACTCTTTCATATCATCTAATTGCTCTTTAGTATATACATATTTTCCATATCCAAATTGACCATATTTAAACTTTCTATTATCATTTTCCATTGGCAATAATGTGTCTGGATAAATTTCTAATATTCTATTCTTTGCTTTAGTTGTATATCTATGTGATATAACTTCAAATATAATTTTTCTATCAAAATCTTTTGGAAGAGCTTCTTTTATGCTTCTAATCAGACTTCTATATTCCTCTTTCCAACCTTCATATAAAAATACAGGAGCTATTATAAATCCAATCTGATATCCAGCTTTTGCAAGTTTTACGGCTGATTCTATTCTTTTATTTGCAGAAGCCGTATAATGTTCATGCCCATCTATAATTCTAGGTGTATTTATACTAAATCTTATCTCTGTATGATTATTATGCTCAGCATCCAACAAGCTATCTATATCACTGTATTTAGTAACAAATCTAAATCTTCCCTTTTCTTCTTTTCCAAAAAACTCTATTGTCTTTTTAAGTGAATTAGTATATGGTTCTACTGGAACAGGGTCTGATGTAGCTGCTCCTTCAAATATAGTTACCTGTGGTTTTCTATCTTCAATATATTTCTTTGTTTGTTCAAGTATTTCATCTAGATTTACAAACACTCTTATAAATGGCTTATCACCTAACTGTGTATTTAGATAACAATATTCACATCTTCCCATACATCCACTGACAAGTGGCAATTGATAGTTAGCAGAAGGTTTACATGTTTGAAACTTTAGACTTTTTCTAATCCCAACTACCATAGTTTGTTTTCCACTCCTATATTGTTCATATAGATTTTCACCTGGAATATGTTCCTTAATCCTATTTGATGATATATTAATTATTTCTACATCTTTTTTATCCTTAAATTTATCGTATATGTTTTTCCCAATATTTGTATCTAGGGTGCCTTTTTCAAATATTATTCTTTTAGGATTAAACATTTATTTCACCTCTACTTAAAGTTTTTAAAATGAAGATTTTTATAAAATATTACTTAGTTAATCTTCCCTTTTTTAAGTTCCTTTATTTATCAGAAAGTAAAATAAACATTTGAGATAAATTTATTTTTTTGCATTAACTAATTATAAGTTTATTTACTTATAACAACCAACACAACCAATTTTTATCTAAAATTTAATCTATAAAGATTTATAGTATATTTCTCTTATTTGTTCCTTATTAAAAGTCTTTGGATGTCTCTTAATATTTGCAGCAGATATTTTCATACAATTATCAGTTAACCAATCAATATCTGATTTTACAATACCTAGGTCACTTAGTTTTATATCTAAATCTATCTTTTTAAGGAAATTTTTGATTGCATCTGAACAGTCTTCTGCACAAGTTCCGCCCAATATTTTTGATATATTTTCAAACCTTTCAATATCACTATCCCATGAACTTTCTATAATAGTTGGAGTTAAAGCTGCAAGTCCTTTTCCATGCATTACATCTCTAAGACCACTTACAGGGTGCTCCATGCCATGTTGAAGAGTTGTTCCAGCTGTACCAATTGTCATCCCACCAATAGTACTTGCAAGTGTTATTCTCTCCCAAGCTTCTAAATCATCAGAATTATTGTATACATTTACTAAGCTTTCTGATATAAGTTCAATCCCATAGATAGCTTGTACATCTGCAAGAGGATTTCTTCCATTCGAAAGATATGCTTCTATGTTGTGAGCAAGTGCATCAAATCCAACTGATGCAATTATATGTTTTGGCATTGTTACCATAAGCTCTGGGTCAATTATTGAGGCTTTTGCATACATGCTATTCTTTTTTATAGATTTTTTATCTTTAGTATCTGAATTTGTAAGCACTGCAAAACAATTCCCTTCACTACCTGTGCCTGATGTTGTTGGGACTAAAACTATAGGTAGGGCCTCTTCACCTTGTTTAATTCCAAATATGTAATCATTCAAATCTCCTGGATTTTTATAAGAAAAAGCTATACTTTTAGCTGCATCCATTATACTTCCACCACCAAGGCCTAAAACACAATCACAACCAGTTTCTTTTATAGCTTCTACTCCTGCATATATAGTAGTTATAAGAGGATTTTGCTCTACTCTATCAAAAACTTCATATTCTACTTTAGCACCTTTTAGCAAATCTATTGTCTTATCAAGTAACCCTGTTTTCTTTGTACTGTTTTTCCCAGTTACAATTAATACTTTTTTACCATATTTGGATACTTCTATACCTACATCATTAATTCTCCCTCTTCCAAATAAAATATTTACTGGCAAATTATAATTAAAATTCATGCTAAAACCTCCTATTTTTCTACTTTAGTAATAACTTTATTTTTTAATAAAAGTGTAATTATGTATTGAAACATAATTTATAAAATAATCTTTTACTTAATTATATGTATTATCTTCTTTCATATCAAGTTAACTCTATTTAATCAAATATATTTCTTGTTGAAGTACAGTTAACTGTTTAAAACTTAACTAAAAATTATAAAAACAAAAAAGAGTTACCTAAAGATAATTTCAATCATCTTAAGATAACTCTTCTCATTGTTCTATTTTACACATTTTTAAAACTTTATTTTTCTATATTTTAAGTCTATAGTTCTATTAACATATTCATAAGTTTATTACTTCTTTGTACAAATGAATCTAATTCTCCTGGATTTAATTCTTTATTAGAAAGTAAAGCTAAATCAGCTATTTGATTACATATAAGTGCTACTTTATCTTTCTTTTCTTCATCATCTTTAAGAGAAACTAATTTTTTGATAATCAGGCTGTTTTCATTTATTACAAGAGTCTTTTCTTCCTCAAAACTCATTCCTAAATCCATTCCAGCAAATCTTGACTGCATTTCTGCCATTCTAATAGATTGTTCAGATACTAAAATCATAGCTGGAGTTTCTTCGTTTTTTAATCCTTCTACAGAATAATTTTTTACTCTTTCTCCAACAGCTTCTTTAAATAATCCTTCTATCTTGGCTATCTCTTCTTTATTTTCTTCACTATCTTTATTTTCATTTTTGTCTTTTAATACATCAGAAAGGTCTGCATCTATCCTGTTAAATTTAACACCATTTTCTTTGTATTCCATAAATGAAATAAAATGAGTGTCTATTGATGAATTTAATACCACAGCATTTAGGTCATATTCCTTAAATAGTTTAATATATTGTGATTGTTGCTCTTTATCACTTACATAGAATACTTTATTTTCATGTTTTTCTTTACATTTTTCTAAGTAATCTTGAAGTGTTATATACTCGTCATCAATAGTTTTAAATAATATACATTCTTTCACCTTTTCATAGAAGCTCTCATCTTTTAAACAACCATATTTAATAAATATTTGTATATCATCCCAGAACTTGTTATATTCTTCCCTTTGATTTTTACAAAGAGATTTTAACTTATCTGCTACTTTTTTAATTATATGTTTAGAAATTTTACTTACATCTCTATCATTTTGTAAAAAGCTTCTTGATACATTTAGTGGTAAATCTGGGCAGTCTATTACACCTTTTAATAAAAGTAAAAACTCTGGTATAACTTCTTTTATGTTGTCAGCTACAAAGACCTGATTGTTATATAATTTTACTTTTCCTTCTGTCAATTCAAATTCATTTTTTAATTTAGGGAAATAAAGTATACCCTTTAAATTGAAAGGATAATCAACATTTAGATGTATCCAAAATAAAGGTTCATCAAATACATTGAATACTTTTCTATAAAACTCTTTATACTCATCATCAGTACAATCCTTTGGAGATTTAAGCCATAAAGGATTAGTATCATTCAAGGGTTCAATTACCTTTGAATCTATAACTTCTTCTTCTTTTCCATCTTCTTTTTGCTTTTTAGCTTTTTCTTCAGCTTCCTTAGCTTCTCTTTCTAATCTTTCAACATCTTCTAAATATATCTCTACTGGTAGGAAAGAACAGTATTTGTTTATTACTCCTCTTACAGTAAATTCATCTAAAAATTCCTTACTATCATCATCAATAAATAGTGTTATAGTAGTTCCTCTGTCATGTCTACTATCTGATTCAGATATTTCATATTCTGTACCACCTTCAGATATCCATCTTACAGGAGTTGCTCCTTCCACATATGAAAGTGTATCTATTTGTACTTTTTTAGACACCATAAATGCAGAATAAAACCCTAACCCAAAATGACCTATTATGTCATTTGACTCTTCCATTTTATCCTTATATTTATTAAAGAAATCTTCTGCACCTGAAAAGGCAACTTGGTTTATGTATTTTTTTATTTCTTCCTCAGTCATACCTATTCCATTATCAATAAATTTAAGTGTACCCTCACCCTTGTTTACAGATACAGTAATTTTATACTCTGATGGATTATTTTCTGATATTTCTCCTAATGATACAAGTCTTTTGTATTTACTTACTGCATCACATGCATTACTGATAAGCTCTCTTATAAATATGTCCTTATCAGAATATAACCATTTTTTAATTATAGGAAAAATATTTTCTGTATGAATTGAAATACTTCCTTTTTCAAACTCCATTTTTATCCCTCCTCATTTTATAATTATTATTTTAAATTTTTTAAAATAGTATGTCAATATATTATAAATAAATTATTTTAAAATGAAATAGTTTATTTTTCTTATTTATTTTTTATTCTTCTTTTAAAATTTCCTTTACCTTTGAGTTATTATACATACTATTAGGAACCTTATTAACTAGTTTTTTTAATGTCAATTTAGAATTTTTTAAATCACCTTTATTATAATACATCATACCTAAATTATAATATGATTCATCAAAATAGGCATCTTCTTCTGAGTAATTTTCTACATACATTTTATAATATTCTTCAGCAGTATTATAGTCTTTTAATTTTTCACTAAGAGTAGCTACTTGATAAGTTGCTTCTGATGTGTTCCCTTTATTTCCACCAGTATCTACTACCTTTTTATATAACTGTATAGAAGACTTTGTTTTCTTTTCCTTCTTTAAATTATTCGCTTTAGACATCAATTCATCTTCTGTAAATAAATCAGTATTTTTATCATTTTCATTATCTACAGTATTTTTTTCAGAGTTTACATCTTCTTTATCATCACTTCTATCATTATTATTTGAATTAGAAGTCTTATCCTTATTTTCTTTATCATTTAAGCTAGAATTTAGTTTTTCTTCATTTTTAATACTAGTATTTTCAGACATCTGCTTTTTTAAATTATTCACCTTATAAGAACTATATATATTTTGTCCTATTAATAATATACCTAATATTATTGCTAAATGTAGATATTTATTTTTTTTAATACTTTTTTTCTTATTAGAAGTTAAATTTTTCTGTTTTTCAGTTCTATTATCTTTCTTAACTACATCTTTAGTTTCATCAAATTTAGAGTGTTTAATATTTCTATGTGAAAATTCACTCTCATCAATATCTACATCTGCATTACTTTTGATTTGTTTATTATATGTATCTAATATATTATTCTCTTGGTTTAATAAATGATTTTCTTTATCAATCCTTTTTAACACTTCTAAACATTCATCAAATTTTATGTACTCTTCTTCTTTATCATAAATCAAAGCAAGCAACTCATAAGGCTCTATTAAATCGCTGTATTGTTCAGTTATAAATTTAAAACCTTGTATAGCTTCTTTGTACATTCCTTTGTTTATGAATCTTATAAGCTGATTATATTTTTCAAAGAAAATTAAAAACTCCTCAGATGTAAGCATATTTATATACTTTTCACACAGAGCAGTTTTTTCACAAATGGAACTCTTATAGAAACTTTCTACAGCCTCATCAAAATTACATTTTAGTAGGTTTATAAGACCTATAAGATTTAAAATATCTACATCATTTGGGCTTAAATCTCTTGCTTCTTTTAAAAATTTTAATCCACTTGATATACAATTATTATTTATATTATCAATAGATTCATTATATAGAGCACATGAGTCTTTTTTATTGAGTTTTAATATATCTTTCTTTACATCATTTAAGTTTAAAATAAATACCACCTCATGCCATAAGTATTAATTGATTTTGTTTCTAAACAAGAGATTTTACCATGTCCTCTTCACTTACTATACTTGTTACTTTTACACCAAAGTTTAAGTCTACCACTACCACTTTTCCATAAGCCAGTACTTTATTGTCTATTAGTATTTCTACATCTTGGTCTGCTAAAGTATCAAGTTCAATAAGAGAACCTTTATTTAAATTTAAAATATCTCTCAAACTCATCTTAGTTCTTCCTATAACTACAGATAACTCTAACTTAAGGTCAAGTATTCTCTCTATATTATTTCTATTAGTTTCAGAAATTTCTAAAGCTAATTCATCATCTCCACCAATTTCTTTTTCACTTTTATCATTCAATAACATTTTTGCTTCTTCATCTGAAATAAGATTGCTATTATCCATAATTACACCTCTTTTTTGACAGCATCATTTATTTTCACACCCTTTTTACTTGATATAAATCCTGGTGTTGCTGTGTATGATTTTGAATTTTCTACATATACATCTATATAATCATTTATCTTTTTATTTGTTACTATTACATCTCCAACTTCTAGTTTAAGTAAATCCTCAACATTAATTGATACTTTACCTATCTCTGCAATAACTGATAATTCTATATTAGATACACTATCATAGATTTTCTTAGTGAATTCTTCTGAATTATCTCCTGCATCCATATCTAAAAATTCTACTACAGAAATATTTTCCAACATGGCCTCTAAACCATTGTATGGGAAACAAAGTGAAACCGTACCAATATACTCATTATCATTTAGCACTTTTAAATCTACAACACATACAGGTGCAGTTGGTGAACACAATTGTGGTAAATTAATATGTGTGTGTGTATCTAATACTTGTATGTTTTCAAAGCCTTCAAATAAATGCATATTTCTTACTAAATCCTCCATAAGATGTAAAAGTAATTTCTTATCAAGTTCTGTAAGTTCTCTTTTAGTATCTATTATAACTCCATTTCCTCCAGATGTTATATCAATCCACATATCAGCTACACTTCTATCTATTCTAAAAGAAAAGTTTTTCATAATAGGTTCCATCGAATTTTGTACTACTAAACATGAAGATGTTACCCTATCTAAAAAGGTTTGATAATTTACTTGGTCTATATTCTCAACCACCATACTAGAATTACACTTAAGTTCATAAACTATATAGTTTTTATATTTTTTACAGAATTCAGCTAATAAAAAATTTAAACAAGTTAAATTTTCTCTTGAATAACTCTGAGGTTTGCCGAAATCATAATCTTTCATATCATACATGAATATTCCTCACCTTACATAATTATTTAGCTCTTAAATTATTAGCTATTTGCCACATTTCATCTGCTGTCTTTATGCCTTTTGAATTCATTTGAAATGCCCTTTGAGTAGCTATCAAGTCAACAAATTCGTCTTGTAAAGAAACATTTGACCTTTCTCTGTAGCCCTGAACTATATCCACTTTTCCAACTTGTTTGACTTGTCCTGCATCAGTTGCAACAAATAGGCTATCTCCTTCAGATATAAAATTTTGAGTTCCTATAGGTTCATATAAGTTTATCTTTCCTATTTTCTTATTATCTACAGATAAATCTCCATTTCTTGAAACTGTTAAGTTTGTATTATTTATATTTGTATTATTGTAGTTATAACCTGCATCAAATTGAACGTCTAATATATTTCCATTATCATCTACAATCTTACCTAAAGCATCTACATTAAATCCACCATTTCTTGTATATGCATATGTACCATCATTTCTTATTACTCTAAAAAACCCTTCTCCATCTATTGCCAAGTCGCTTTTACTATTTGTTGGAGCTAATGCTCCTTGTTCATAATTTCTCATAGGAGCTGAGACTTTAGAACCAGTTCCAGTTGATATATCTTTACCATTTGTGGGATATGATGGTCTATTTAATACTTCATCTACTAAATCAGAATATTCTATATTTAGCTTTTTATATCCTGTGGAATCATTATTTGCTATGTTATTAGATATTATATCTAGTTTACTTTGATTTGCTGATAAAGCTGTTTTACTAGTATAAAACATTGTGTACATAAAAATTCACCTCCTATTATTTATCTTACTGAACCAATCTCGCTTGCTATTTTTGCTAATTTAGAATCCATAGCTTGAATTATCTTTTGATTTGCTTCATATTCTCTTGAAATTGTCATCATATTGTTGATTTCAGATACCATATCCACATTAGATGACTCTATAGCATTTTGTATTGTATATGCATTATTTGCTTTTATAGCTCCTTCTCCAGAATATAGGTTATCGCCTTCTTTTTTTAGCTTATTATAGTCATTAAAATCTACCATATTAAATTTGTACATAGCATTTCCGTCCAGTGATATTGTATTATCCTTTGCTACTTCAAATTTTTTATTTCCTACATTTATATGACCCACAGCACCAGTAACAGTATTTGTTCCAAGAACATAGTATCCTTCACTAGTTATAAGGTCTCCTTGATTATCTGTCCTAAAATTCCCATTTCTAGTATAAAACTGATTCCCAGCTGCATCACTAACCAAAAAGAACCCCTTACCTTGAATAGCTACATCCATTTTATTATCAGTCTGTTTTATAGGACCTTGGTTAAAATCTGTAATAGTTTCATCCATAGAAACACCTGGACTTATTTTTCCTATCTCTTGCTTTTGTTTAGTTCCATTTGCATAGTTATTGTAACCTTCTAATTTCAATTCATCAAAACTTTTGGTTAAAAGCTGTTTACTTTTATATCCATTAGTATCCATGTTGGCTAGGTTATTGACAACAACATTTTGCTTTTGTTGATTTGTTATCATAGCAGAAACTGCTGTATATAATCCTCTTATCATATTATGACCTCCTTTTTTGTAAATTGTTCAACAAGACTATTTATTCTAAAACTTTCATCTCACTTGCATATTTCATACCTAGTGTTCTGGCCTTTTTTTCTATCTCTGCTTTACTCATATCATTATTACTAAAAAGCATTATACATAAAGTTGATATTAATATACCAATCCCTATTCCTAAAAGTACTTTTTTATCAAATAATAACATTCTTATATTTTGTAACAACTCCTTATTAATGACAGTTCACCCTTTCCAATATCTAGCATCTTGCATATTTCCACATCATCATAACCAGAATTTATAAGATGTTTCACTTTAAGAGATAGCTCATTTTCTTGTTTTATTTCCTGTTTTGATTCTATAAATATATCTTCTTTTTTTTCTTCATTGGTTTTCATTAAGCTATAATTTTCATAAATTTTTATATGATTATTACTTCTTATTTCAGCAAGTACTTTATCTAAAAAGAATCTTCTTTTTTCTGCAACTATCAATCTATCATTTGCCTCATATTCCTGTTCAAATATTTTGTCAAAATATCTGTTATCTTTATTTTTTGATTCCTTATGTAAATTTGCAATTATAGTTACTATTATCAAAATAGACACTACTATTAATATAATTTGTATCCTCACATCAATCACCATCTATATAGAATATTTAAGTTCTTTTATTTTGTTTCTTAGGTTTCTTATTGATTTTCTGTGGAGTTGTGAAACTCTTGATTCTGAAACACCCAGCACTTTCCCTATTTCCTTTAGATTTAAATCTTCATAATAGTACAGTGAAAGTATCAATTTTTCCTTTTCCCTTAAATTACAAATTGCTTGAGATAAAATTTCTAGTTTTTCTTCTTCCTCTATTACATTTGCTGGAATATCTTCCTCTCTGTCACTTATTGTATCTTGTACAGTTTCATTTGTATCTTCAAAGATTACATGGTTTAATGACACAATATTTATCATATCTATATTATTTTCAATATCATAAAGTTCCTTTTCTGAAATATTTAATTCATTTGCAATTTCATATGAAGTTGGCTCTCTTAATAACTCAGCCTGTAATTTTTCTACTACTCTATTATATTTATTTACTTTAGTTAAATTGTGCTTAGAGATTGGACTTTGATTTCTAATTTCATCTAATATAGCTGATTTTATTTTTATATAAGAGTAACTAGAAAATTTTGCTCCTTTTTCAACATCAAATTTATTTATTGCATCAATCAATCCAATAACTCCACTATTTACTAAATCTTGATATTCAAAGCCTTTCCCAGGTATAAAAAATTTTCTTGCTATACTCTTTACAAGAGGCATATTCTCTTTTATTAATTCTTCTCTATTCATTAACTACGCCTCCTTAGCTTTTAAATATACTAAACATTTTTCTTAGTAGACCCTTACTCTCATCAATATCTTCTCTTGACTGACTTACCATTCTCTTTGCTATAGATATAATACACTTTGAAGCGCTACTTGTAGGATATTCCAGAATAAATGGTATCTGCTTTTTTACAGATATTC
Organism: Clostridioides sp. ZZV14-6154; assembly: GCF_020657785.1. Taxonomy (NCBI): domain Bacteria; kingdom Bacillati; phylum Bacillota; class Clostridia; order Peptostreptococcales; family Peptostreptococcaceae; genus Clostridioides; species Clostridioides sp. ZZV14-6154. The sequence goes on from NZ_JAGWCY010000005.1 coordinate 57,520, forward strand.
CTACTTTTTTATCATCTATTATATATCCATATAGCTCTAAATTAAGATTTAAAAATTTGTCTACAACCATCTTTATTCTGTTGTATGTAGATTTTGCCTCTTCTAAATTTATTACTCTGTTGATTATTATGTTTGCACTTCTCTTTATACCGAAATTACTTATAGCCTTTAGTAAGCTATATGCATCAGTCAATGATGTTGGCTCTGGAGTTGTTATTAAGAAAAATTCAGTACTACAATATATAAATGACAATAGACTTTTACTCATACCAGCTCCTGTATCAATTATTATAAAATCGACATCATGAATCTGTTCTATGCTATGTATAAACTTATTTCTTTGAGCTTCTGTAAAATCTTCTATATGATTAAGTGCAGAACCTCCAGAAATTATATTCACACCATATTTAGTTTGTGAAATTATATCTTCTATATTTTTTTCTCCATTAATTACATCAATTATCGTACCTTTTACATTTACACCCATTATTATATCTATATTTGACATTCCTATATCTGCATCTAATATAAGAACTTTTTTATTAAGCCTAGTCAAGCAGATAGACAAATTTGTAGCAAGATTACTCTTTCCAACACCACCTTTCCCAGAAGCTATTGTAATTATCTTAGGTGCATTCCCATTATCTACTATAAATTCATCAAGTCCTTTTTTTTCTATTGCCATTTTTCTCAAGATTTGAGCTTGGTCAATCATATACTTTCAACTCCTAATAGTAATCTTATAATCTTATCTTCATTAGGTTTTATAATATCATCAGGAACATTTTGCCCTATTGTAATATATGATATTGGTTTTTGTGCATAATTCACTATGTTAAAGATGGAACCATATGTGATTGTTTCATCTAGCTTTGTAATTATTAAGCTTTTAAAGTTCACGTTTCTATATGAATCTATAATTGCTTTTGTATCATTTTCTCTTGTTGTGCAATTCAAAACTAAGTGTATATTATCAGTTTCAGCTTTATCTATGAGATTTTTGATTTCTAGTATTTGCATAGAATTTTTATATCCTCTACCTGTGGTATCTATTAATACAACATCACAATCTTTCATCTCATCAAGTGCCAACTCCATCTCATCAGGGCTTATTACTCCTTTAAAAGGAATATTCATTATGTCAGTATATATCTTTAACTGCTCTACAGCACCAATTCTATAGGTATCTATAGTTATTACACCTACTTTTTTATTTTCCTCAAATACTAATTTTGCAGCTAACTTTGCTATTGTAGTTGTCTTACCTACTCCTGGTGGTCCAACTAGAGCGATTTTCCCATTTATCGTTGGATTTTCTATTTTAATCTTTTTCTTTAGACTTTCCACTAAATTTTTACTTGTATCAATTCCATTGAACTTCATTTCTTGTAAGTCAGTTCTTATGGACTCTACAATTTCTTCATTTAACTCTAGATTTAGTAGGTTCTTACATATTTTATCTATATCATTGTCATTCTTATTATCAAACCCCATATTACTTATAATTGACTTTAATTGTTCTACCTCTCGTTTCAAGTCATTTTGTTCTACATTATCTCTCTTTTCCCATCCGACAGTTAATTCGATATCTCTCTTTGAAAAAATACCTCGTATTCCAGACTTTCTTACTTCTTTTTTATCTATTAATGTAATATTGTCACCCAATTCCATTTTGGCTAGATTCATAGCATCCTGAATTGTATCAGCTGTATACTTTTTCGTCATCATATATGCTCACCACACCTTCTGCTTTGATTTTAACATCATTAGGTATTTCATTTAATGATAGTACCGTCAAATTAGGATATACAATCTCAACTAGTTTTCTAAATGGTGCTCTTATCTTTGGTGATACTACTATTACTGGTATATTATGATTGAAATATACATTACCTATTACATCTTGTATACTCTCAAATATTTTGTTTGTATTTTCTGGGTCAACGGCTGGATAAGTTCCATTTACAGACCTTTGTAAATTATTGGATACTAATTCCTCAGTTTCTGGAGATAATGTAGCCACTACAATTGACTTATCTTCATCCACCAAATTCGTACAAATACTTCTAGCTAAAGATATTCTCACATATTCAGTAAGAAGCTCTATGTCTTTTGTATTTCGAGACTGGTCTGCAAGTGTTTCAAGTATTGTAACCCTATCCTTTATATTTACTTTTTCTCTCAACAGATTTTTAAGTACTTTTTGAACCTCACCAAGTGTCATTAAATCTGGTATCAATTCATCAACTACAGCACTATAATTTTCTCTTGCTGCATCTATAATAGTCTTAACTTCTTGTCTTCCCAGTAATTCATGTGCATTGGATTTTATTATATCTAGTAAATGGGTTATAAGTATTGTGGATGAATCTACAACTGTATAACCTTTTAACTCTGCATCTTCTACCTTATCACTTTCTATCCAAAGTGCCTCTATTCCAAAAGTAGGCTCAATTGTCTTTATTCCAAATATATTAAAACCTTGATTCATAGGGTCCATACATAAAACCATATTAGGCATTATCTCATATCCACCAACTACATTACCTTTTATCTTTATATTGTATTGGTTCGGATTTAATTGTAAATTATCTCTTATTCTTATAGGTTGTACAACGATCCCCATGTCTATGGCACATTGTCTTCTTATTGATGCTATTCTCTGAAGTAAATCTCCTCCTGCTGATTCATCAGCTAGAGATATTAAGCCATATCCAATTTCTACTTCTATAGCTTCTACATTTATTAAGTTTGTTACATCTTCTACTTCGTTTTTGTCTGGATTTACCATATCAGGTTTTTCAAAATCTAAATCTTCTAAGGTATCCTTCTTTTCTCTTCCTAAGAAGTAACCTGCTGCTATTGCACCTATTCCCAGTGAAAAAAACGCTGGTTTAGGTAATCCAGGCATCATACCAAGTACAATTAAAACACATCCAGTCATCATTATTGCTTTTGGTATTGCTGTTAATTGCTTACCTACTAAGTCACCAAAGTTTTCATCAGTAGAAGCTCTTGTTACGATTATACCAGCTGATGTAGATATTAGTAGAGCTGGTATCTGGCTTACAAGTCCATCACCTATAGTAAGTCTTACATAAGTCTGAGCTGCACCCATAAGAGTCATGTTTAGCATTACAGCTCCTATTACAATTCCTCCTATTATGTTTATTGCTGTTACTATAAGACCTGCTATAGCATCTCCTTTTACAAACTTATTTGCACCATCCATAGAACCATAAAAATCAGCTTCTTGTTGGAGTTCTTTTCTTCTTTTTCTAGCAGTTTTGTCATCTATAACTCCTGCATTTAAATCTGCATCTATACTCATCTGCTTCCCTGGCATGGCATCTAACGTAAATCTAGCTGTTACTTCAGATACTCTTCCAGAACCATTAGTTATAACGACAAATTGAACAATTAATATAATTAGGAATATAATTATCCCTACTACGTAATTTCCACCTACAACAAAACTTCCAAATGCCTCTATAACTTCACCTGCATATCCTTGAGTTAAAATCAATCTAGTTGATGAAAGATTTAATCCCAATCTAAATAGTGTTGTAACAAGTAACACTGTTGGAAATATAGATAAATCAAGTACATTTGTTGTAAATAATGTCATTAATAAAATTAGCACAGATAAACTTATGTTAATTGCCAGTAAAATATCTAATATAAATGTAGGTAATGGCACTATCATCATAAGAACAATTCCTACGACACCAAAAGCCACTATTACGTCCATATGTTCCTTTAGATTAAACTTATTCATTACTTATCCTACCTTTTTGGGACTTTGTATCTATTTTTGATTTTATATACTGCTACTAATATCTCTGCAAAAGCTTGATACATGTCCTCTGGAATTTCTTGGTCTATTTCTACTTGCTTATATAACAACCTAGCGATAGGTTTATTTTCTATTATTGGGATATCATTTCCCTTTGCGATTTCCCTTATTTTAAAAGCTAAATAGTCTGCACCTTTTGCCACTACTACTGGAGCTTGGTCCTTTCCTTTTTCATATCTCACTGCTATAGATAAGTGAGTTGGATTGGTTACTATTACAGTAGCGCTTGGTACTGCTTGCATAGTCCTTTGAGATGAGATTTGTCTTTGTTTTTGTTTTATTTTAGCTTTTATTTCTGGGTCCCCTTCTGAGTTTTTATATTCATCTTTTATTTCTTGTTTTGTCATTCTAAGTTGCTTTTTATGACTATATCTTTGATAAAAATAGTCTGCAGCTGCTATAACTATCATAGCTATGCAAATTTTACTTAATATAGAATATACTAAGTCTTTAATTGTATACATTAAAGTTGGAAGATATATATTACCTAGCTTTAAGATATCTAAATAATTATCTTGAAAGAATTTATATCCTATGTATGCTAAGACAGATATAATCGCTACATCCTTTATTAAAGTTGATAAACTTCTCATGGAAAACATATTTTTGAATCCACTAACTGGATTTAATTTTGATAGATTTGGTTTCAAAGTTTCCCCAGTAAACAATATTCCCACTTGAAACAGGTTAGCTACTATACCTAAAACCAAGAATGGAATAGCTATTGGCAAAAATATCTTAAAAAAATCCATTAATCCCACTATAACTAAGTTTTCTAGATTTGAATAATTTATGTCCATATAAAAATTCACACTTAAAAAATGATTAAGTGAAGATTTAAGTGTATCCACTACATATGAAAATAATGTAGGGACTAATAAAGTGAATGCAAATAGAGTCATTGCAACGGGTAATTCTCTACTTTTTGCTATATTACCTTTTTTTCTTTGTTCTCCCTTTTTCTTTGGAGTGGCTTCTTCTGTTTTATCTGCTGAACCCATAAAAAACATGGGGGCTAGTGCAAAAGTTCCCTCATACATCTTTGGTATCTGACTCAATAAGTGACTTATTTGGTTGACAATTAAAGGTATTGATATGATAAATAGTGCTATACCAACCAATATTTTTAATGGCATACCAACTATCATTACGTTTAGTTGAGGTACACTTCTTGATATAAGACCTAATATAAAATCTGCCATAAGCAGACAAAGTACAATAGGTATTGCTATTTTGAATCCAGTTATAAAGCACTGCACAAATATGTTTATTATATAATCTATATTATTATCTACAAATGATTTTCCTATTGGAATTAACTCAAAACTATACCTTATACCTCGAATTAAAACATGATGCCCATCCATGCTAAAAAATATCATTATTGCTGTCCAGTTCATAAGATTATCAATTAAAGTTGTTTGAGCCATTGAGTTTGGGTCAAACATATTAATCATTGATAATCCCATCTGTTGGTCCATCATAGAACCTGCCATTCTGATACTATAAAAACATAGATTAGTTATATATCCGAGAATAATCCCTGTTATCGTCTCATTTATACCATATAACGTAAACATTACAATATTATCTACATTTGTTGCATATTCAATTTGCATAGTACTTGAAATCAATATTGATATAATGATTGCAAAAAGTGACTTAAATAAAGCAGGTGTACCAGCTGGAAATAGTATTCTCAATGTTCCGAAGAAGGCTACTATTCTAATAAATACAAAAATCATATGCACCCTACCTACTTAGTTATAAGAGATATCATATTGAATATCTCAGAAGTAAAATTAATAAGAGTATGTAACATCCAGCTTCCACCAATAGCTACTACTAAAAGAATTGCTATTAGTTTTGGTACAAAAGTCAATGTTTGCTCCTGGATTTGAGTTGTAGCTTGAAACACACTTATTAAAAGTCCAACTACAAGAGAAACAATTAGTACTGGAGCTGCAATCATAGCTCCTGTAAACATGCCATTTTTAAGAACACTCATTATCATAAATTCACTCATACTATTTTTCTCCTATCCAAATCCCAATATCAATGTTTTTACTATCAAGTTCCATCCATCTACCATTACAAATAATAACAACTTAAATGGTAATGATATCATGACTGGAGGCAACATAAACATTCCCATAGACATCAAAACACTTGCCACAACAAGGTCTATTATCAAAAATGGTATGTATATTAAAAAACCTATTTGAAAAGCAGTTTTTAACTCACTTATCGCAAAAGCTGGAACTACAACAGATAAGGGTATATTTTCACGAGTTAATTTTTTTTCTTTTAACCCTGCCTGTTCTACAAATAAATCTAAGTCAGTTTGTCTAGTTTGCTTTAATAAAAACTCTTTAATAGGTACTTCTGCTTCCTTCATAGCTTTTTCCATAGTGATTTCTTCTTTAATATATGGTTGTAATGCCTTTTCGTTTATTTCATTTAATACTGGTCTCATTATAAATATTGTCAATACTATTGCAAGCCCTACCAAAACTTGACTTGGAATTGCTTGTTGTGCTCCTAATGCTGATTTCAAAAATGATAAACTTATGACTATTCTAACAAAGCTTGTCATCATGAACATTACAAATGGTAAAAACATTAATGCAGTTAGAAATAAAAACAATTGCATTGAACTTGTATATGGTACGTCAGCCAAAGGTAATTTTGATAATAGTTCCATTTACTTATCTTCCTTTTTTGTAAATTTTCCAATATATCTACTGAAATCATATTTTGCTTTGATTTTTTCCATTTTAAAGTCTTGGATTTTAAAATTTCTTTCTTTAATGTCATCTTCTATTTTTGATATTTCTTCTTTGGTCAAATCTTTTATCTTATTCATACTAGCTGAAGAAGATGCAATAATACATCCTTCTTCACCTATTTTTAAAATTATTATGCTATTGTTTTTATTTATACTTACAATGTCTAGTATTTTTACATATTTGTCATTGTATTTTTTTAATAAAGTTCCCTGGCTAATTTTTAAAGATAAGACTATCAATATTAAAATTATTGGAATACATATTAATATCTTTAATAAATAAAGTATCATGTCTTACCATCCTTTTATTGTACTACTATATTTGTGAAATATATGTTTTGTATTACATTTCCACCTAAATTTGTATTTAAAGTATTTTTTATTTCATCTTTTATATTATTTAGGTTTTCAGCAGCAAAATCATCTGCTCTTTTTGCCATAAGGCAATTTATGATATTATCTCTAATTAGAGGTGTATTTTTTTCTATATCTTTATATGAAGCATCATAAGACACAGTTATTGACACCTTTAAATATCTTACACCTTCATCAGCTAGCTTCAATACCATTTCTTCTAAATCAAGATTTTCTGTTTTTATTTCATCTTTACCTTTTCCTGTTGGAATAAACAAACCTATAATCTTATCAATTTGTCCATTTCCACCTTTACCTAATATAAAAAACCCTGCTCCTGCTGAGAAAACAATCAGTATCAAAATAATTAGAATAATTTTTTTATTTTTGAACAAAACTCTTCCTCCTAGTCGATAGTTATAAGTATATTAACTCTTCTATTTTCAGCTCTTCCTTTTGCTGTATCATTTGAAACTAAAGGTTGATACTCTCCACATCCTGTTGCTGAAAATAGTTTAGGGTCCATGCCCTTTTCTTCTACAAAGTATCTTACAACACTTACTGCTCTACTAGAAGATAAATCCCAATTGGACTCATGTGTACTTGATTTTACAGGTACATTATCAGTATGACCTTCTATAACTATCTTATTTTTCATCATTTTTATCATGTCATATACTTTATTTAGAGTAGCTTTACTATCAACTTTTAACTCCGAAATCCCAGAGTCAAATAAGATTGAGTCATCTAACTCTAATAAAATCCCTCTACTATCATCCTTAACTGTTACACTATTTTGTAAGTTAGAATTATTAACCTTATCTTTTAAATCTTGTTCTAAATCTGACTTATCATTTTTATCCACTAAAACACTATCTATTGGAGACTTCGCACTTGTACTTGAACCTGTGTTAAACATACTTACTCCAGAAAACTGACCTTTTAATGCATTCGATATATTTTTAAATTTTTCCATGTCTACAACTGATGTTGCATATAGCAATACGAAAAAAGTAAGAATTAGAGTTATTGTGTCTGCATAAGTGGCCAACCATGCATCTGGGTTTATCTCATCTTTTTTTTTATTTTTTTTACGCGCCATTACTAATTACTCTTTCTGTATTTTTATTAGATTTCAAGAACTCTAGTCTTTCACTTCTTGAAAGATATGTTGCTAATCGTTCTTCAACTACTATACTGCTTTCGCCAGATTGTATACTTATTATACCTTCCAGCATCATTTCTTTTATGTAAACTTCTTTTTCCGTTTTTTCATCTATGTTATATGCAATTGGATTTAAAGCAATATTTGCAAGTAGAGAACCATAAAATGTTGTGATTAATGCTTTTCCCATACCAGAAGCAATCAAATCTGGTGATGTAAGGTCAGATAACATTTGTATAAGACCTATTAGAGTCCCCAACATTCCAAATGCAGGTGCAAATGTTCCCCAAGTTTTAAATATCTTTGAATATCTGTTATTTGTATCTTCAACAGAATCTATCTCTAATTCTAATATAGACCTTATTTCATTGACTTCCAGACCATCAATACATAGCTCTAATCCTTTTTTCATAAATGGGTCTTGTATTTTCATTACATCACTTTCTATTGACAAAAGGCCTTCTCTTCTCGCTTTTTTGGAAAGTGCTTTAAACTGATTCAATAAGTCTAATCTTGATATACTCGTTGTTTTAAATGAGTATTGTAGTGCATTTTTTATAAGTTTCATGTCATCAATAGTAAATGTAATCATCAATGCTCCAAATGACCCAAATACTGTTATTAATATTGATGAAAAGTCAAAAAAACTTTTTAATCCTGTACTACTTCCTTTTACTGCTCCAAATAAAACTAATACTGTAGATAATATTAGTCCAATGAATGTCAGTGAATCTGTTTTTTTCATTACTTTTCGCTCCTAATATAACCTACATTTATTTTCCTTTTATACTTTATTACTTTATCTACTATCTCGTCTACAGACTCTTTTACAAGATTTTTTTCTCCTGTTGTAAGTAATATTCTACTTTCCGGCACTGAGTCAATTCTTACTATAAGGTCTGAGTTTAATATGTAGCTTCTTCCGTTTAAATCCGTTACTCTTATCATACTATGTACCTACTATCTCTTAAGACTTATTATTTCTTGAAGTATCTCATCTGATGTAGATATTATTTTACTGTTTGCTTGGAAAGACCTACTTGCTATTATCATTTCTGTAAATTCTTCTGCTATATCTACATTGGAAGCTTCTATTGCTCCTTGTATTATTGTTCCTGTAGCTCCTGCTACTTGTGGGTCTCCTGAGTTTGCTGATGGCTTGTATAGGTTTCCTCCTTCTGCGTCTAGTCCTGCTGGATTTTGGAATGCATATGTTTGTACTTTTTGAATCTTACCATCATTAATATTTAAACCAGATGCATCTCCTACTTTTTTACCATCAGGTATAGGATATACAAACTGTGTTCTTTGACCATCACTTAATAAAAATTCTACAGTACCATCCTTTGATATATTGTACTCTAGTACATTTTGGACTGTTCCATCTTTAGGACTTACGCTTTGAAGTGGTATTACAATAGGTTCTTTTCCTTCTGCAGTAGCATTTTTAGTAAATTCACCAGTAGTAGCATCATACGTACCCTTATAAACCTCGCCTTGTAACATATACCCATCACCATTTACAAGTCTTCCACCTTTGATATTTTGCAAAGGTCCAGCTGCTGCTTTAAATCCTGTATCTAAGTTAAAAGAACCATCTCTTGTATACATAACTGTACCTTGTCTCACTACTGGAAGATACCCATCGCCATCTATCATCAAATCTGATGGTCTATTAGTTGGCTGTACATTTCCTTGTGTCATATCTTTATTTATACTTGATATCTTACTACCTACACCTACTTGTCCTAAGTTTGTTCCCCCTAACGCAGCTGTTGGAGCACTTGCATATAGTACAGTTTGATAAAATGAATCTGTTATTCTAGCTGAACTTTTCTTAAAAGCAGTAGTCCCAGCATTTGCTACATTGTTACCTATTACATCTAGTTTAGTTTGATTTGCTTTCATTCCACTTACACCTGAATACATTGCTTTTATCATGAATTTACCTCTTTTCTAATTTAATATTATTCTTGTTCTGGAGATTCTTGCTCTGGAGGGTTATTTTCTTCTCCTGAAGTTGTATCTACTTCTCCTATTTTAAGTAATTTTTCATATTTAACATCTACAGTTTTATCACTACCATCTACTTTCAGTTCTAAGTGTACCTCTCCATCTTTTATATATGTGGACTTTACTACACCTACAATGTTTTCATCTTCCTTCTCTTCTCCAGATACTTCTACTTCCTTACCAATTAATGACGTTGCCATACTCAAAGCAGAGTTTATTAGAGTAGAGTTACTTAAAGCTAAGAGTATATCTAGCTTGTCGTTCATAGCTGACATCTTTTCTAAAGTTGCAAACTGAGCTAATTGTGATACATACTCTGTTGGGTCTTGTGGATTCATTGGGTCTTGATTACCCATTTGTGCTACAAGTATTTTCATAAACAAGTCTTTATCAGCATCGTCACCCTGCCCTATAATTGGAGTTCCGTTGTCTGTTACTGTCTGATTTCCTTTACTTCTAACTTGTTTATTCGCAATATCATTAATATTTCTTTCAAGTTGGCTCAAGTTATTTGACCTATAGTTTCCTTGAGCCCCTGCTAAAGCTGTTGCCACTCCATACATACAGTATTACCCCCTTATTACGCTAATAAATCTACTCTATCATCATCAATAAGATTTTCTTTAATCTCATCTTCTATGACTATATTGTTACGCTTATTATTTGTATCCTGCTTATTCATATTTTCTTGGTTATTTTGTCTGTTCTGTTGTTCAAATGCTTTATCAAAAGTATCTGATGTATTTCTATTATCACTATGCATTTGCACTGATACATCTTTTATATTTACATTCGTAAGTTCAAGATGTTGCTTTAAATCTGTTATATTTTTATTTATAGAGTCAAATACGTCTTTATTAAAAACAGTTACAACAGCTTTCATACTCTCATTATCTTTCAATAATTGTATGTTCATATCTCCCAATTCTTTTGGTCTTAATTTAATTGTTAACTCTTGTATATCATTTGTTTTCATATGTTTAATAGCCTTAATCGAATCATCCATGACGTTTGATTCTATATGTTTTAAATTAACATTATCGCTTTTAGTTTCGTTTATATCCATGCTTTTATTTATTACCTGACCCAAATTTCCGTTTTTATTTCCATTAACCCCTGCTAGTTTTTCCAAAATATCAGAACTATCATCTCTTTGCTTATTTGAGTTAAGATTGTCCATTCTATTACTATCAAAGTTGTATAAATCTATGCTTTTATTATCATCCTCTGTAGTTTTACTAATTACTTCAAAGTTTCCTTTAGCATTATTTTCTAAAAGTTCTCTTAACTTCATCATGTCTAAATTTTGCGCTTCATCAGATTTATTCGCATTAGCTTTATTTAATTCTGCATTTTGGTTTGCAATCTTATTCAACATATTTTTATTAAGTTTAAGTTCTTGTTTCAATTCATCTGATACATTTAGCTTTTCTATATCATTTAATATAGAATTTATATCTTTATCTTTTTTATCATTATTTTTTAAAATATTTAGTAATTGTTGTAAAATCTCATTAATCTTACTGCAATCTTTTTCATATGTACTTTTATCTTCTAAGTGATTACTTTTATCTTCATCTAAATGACACTCATTATCACTATCTTCTGGTTTATCTGAGCTAACATTTTGATTGCTTGTTTCTTTTCTATCTTTAACTGGTTTATTGTCTGTTACCTTATACAAATTATCTTCAAATTTATTCTTTTTTACATCTTTATTCTTAGATGAACTTTTTTTATCCACAATATCTTTAATAACATTATAAGAATCTGCTTGTATCTTCATACAATAATATCCTCACTTCCTACTATTCTTATAGAACTTGTCTATTTCTCAAATAACTCATACTTGCAAACTCATCATTAGTTTTTTGTTCCTTTAAATTTTCTTCTCTATAATACTGTCCATACTTTTTCTCTTTTAGTTTTTCTAATGATTTTCTTTCTATCTGTTTGTCTATAAGCTGTTTTCTAGCTTTTTCAAGTTCATTTGTCGACTTATCCAGTTCCTCTGATAAATCCATTATAGAGTTATTTAGAGCCAACAAATAGTTAATAGTTATTTTTTGATTTTGAATACTATCGTTATCTTTACTTATAGCATATTTATTATAATTACTTTCTAAGTTTTCTAAATTATTCTCTATATCTATTTTTTTTTGTTGAATTTTAGCAAACTCCATTTTTATTTTTTCTTCATCTTTCATTTTTAAGTCTAAAACTTTCTGTAATCTAAACTTAAAGTTTTTATCCAATTCCATCACAACCTCTTCAAATATTTTTTTAAGTTATTTATTCAAATATTCTTTTCAAGCTACTTATAGTTTCGTTAAAAGAGCTCTTTTCATTTATACCTTGTTTTAAAAAATTGATAATATGCTCATGATAATAGATTGCTTCATCTATTTTTTTATTGGTACCTGAAGCATATGCACCTATATTTATCAAATCTTCTGCTTCTCTATATTCAGAGAGCATATCTCTTGCAAATGATGCTATTTTTATATCTTCTTTTGAAGCAATCTCATTCATAAGTCTACTTAAACTATTCAAGACATCTATGGAAGGATAATGGTTCTTATTTGCCAAATCTCTAGATAGAACTATATGACCATCCAGTATCCCTCTTGTAGTATCTGCTATTGGCTCATTAAAGTCATCTCCATCAACTAATACTGTATAAAATGCAGTGATAGAGCCTTTATCTGATGTCCCTGTTCTCTCCATGAGTTTTGGTAAAATGGCAAATACAGATGGTGTATATCCTTTTTGTGCTGGTGGCTCTCCTATGGCTATTCCAACTTCTCTTTGCGCCATAGCAAATCTAGTCACAGAATCCATCATAAGTATTACTTTTTTCCCTTGATCTCTAAAGTATTCGGCTATTGCAGTGGCTGTAAGGGCACCTTTAAGTCTAACTAATGGTGCTTTATCTGATGTCGCACATACAACAACAGATTTTTTCATTCCCTCTTCACCTAAGTCTTTATCAATAAAATCTAATACTTCTCTTCCTCTTTCTCCAACAAGGGCAATTACATTTACATCTGCTTTTGCATTTCTAGCAATCATGCCTAGAGTTGTACTCTTACCTACTCCACTTCCTGCAAATATTCCTATTCTCTGTCCTTCACCACAAGTAGTAAATGCATCTATTGCTCTTACACCTGTTTCCATTATATTGCGTATCTTTTTTCTCTTCATTGGGTCAGGAGGTTCATTATTCAAGTTGTATCTGTCTCCTAAAACAACTTCTGAGTTATCTATAGGATTTCCAAGACCATCAAGTACTTTACCTAGTAAATTATCGCTACACATAACACTTAAAGGTATCCCCTTAGAAATAACTTTACAACCAGGTGCTATTAATGTTAACTCTCCTAATGCCATTAATATTACTTCTTTATCTTTAAAACCTACTACTTCACAATTCACTGTTTTGTTGACTTGATTGTATATAACACATAGCTCTCCAACAAAAGCTTTTATCCCTTCAACTTCTACAGTAAGCCCTATTATTTTCTTAACTCTACCTTCTGATATAGTAAGTTCTAAATTTTCTATTTTCTTATTTATTTTGTCAAAATCTATAGATATATCAGTTTTATACATACTTTATTCACCAAGCAATTCTTCTTTTAGTTTTTCCATAGCACAATCAATACCAACTATTATTCTTCCATTTTCCTTTTGTATAATAGCATTTCCTTTATCTATGCTATCATCTGCAATAACAAATACACTTGATTTTAATGATGTTTCTTCTTTAAATAATTCAAACTCTTTCTCTATATTATCTTTATAGAAAGAATTACATCTTACTATGAATGAAATACTTCCTTCATAATCTTGAATAATTTGCTTTAACAAATCACTCATAGATTCTTCATCTTCAAAGTGCTTTTTTAGAACAGAACTAGCCATATTAATAGCAAGTCTTATAATCTCTTTATTTTTTTCCTTTATGTACTCAGTCATTTTCTCATTAGCTTGTAATAAGATTAAATTTGCCTGATTTCTTATAGAATCTGCTTCATCTTTAGCTTTTTGGGTATACTCATTATATGACTCTTTATATCCATCCTCATATCCATTTTTCTGACCTTGACTATATCCTTTTTCATATGCTTGCTTTTCTATATTTTGTGCATTTATTTTTGCTTCTTCCAATATCTCATTCTTTTTTATCTCAGCAGATTCTATAGCTTCTTTTATTACTTCATCTCTAAATCTACAATCATTATCTTCGTTTATATTTGATTCTCCCACTCTAGCTTTATCTATTATAGATAAGTCTAGTACTCCTTTATATGATGCTTTTTCACTTTTGATAATTTTATTATTCAACAAAGTCATCACCAAAATTCCTTACAATAGTTATGGCACCTTCTCTTTCAAGTTTTCTTACAATACTCACTATTTTTTGTTGAGCACCTTCAACCTGAGTAACCTTTATGACACCAACCATTTCCATCTCTTCTTTAAGTGCTTCTGCTGCCCTAGAGGATTGATTTCTATATATAGCATCTGATATTTCATCATCCACACCTTTTAAAGCATATACTAAATCCTTCATAGTTACTTCTTTCAGTACTTTCTGTATGCTTATATCATCTAACTTGACAATATCTTCAAATACAAATATATTAGATTTAATTTGAGCTGCTAAAGCTGGGTCTTTTTCTTCAATAGTATTCAAAATATTCTTTTCTGTTTTTCTATCAGAATTAAGCAATATTTGAACTAGAGTAGCTATTCCTCCATAATCTTTAAAATCTTCACCACTTATTGAATGCATTTTATTCTCTAATGAAGTTTCAATTACACTTATAACTTCTGGAGATATTGAACCCATTGAACTTATTCTCATAGCTACCTCATTTTGTAAATCAAAATCTAAATAAGCTAAAACTTCTGCGCCATTTTCAGGTTCCATATGTGCAAGTAAAATGGCTATAGTCTGTGCACTTTCATTTCTAAGTATTTCTAATATCTTCTTTACATCTAGTTTTATAATATGTTTAAAAGGTTTTGTACTTGTATCTATTGATATACCCTCAAGTAATTTACTTGCTTTGGCATTTCCCAAGGCATTACTTAACAATTCTTTGGCATATTCAAGCCCGCCTTCTATAACATAATCTTTCGCTTTATTTATTTCTACAAACTCTTTTAATATTTCTCTTCTTTCTTTTGAAGCTATTGAAGAAATATTTGCAATTTCCAAACCTATTTTTTGAACTTGTTTATCTGGTAGACTTTTTATTATATCACTAGCCACAGTTGGACCTAATGTCATTAACAGTACAGCGGCTTTTTTTAAACCTTCACCTTCTACCTTCTCTTTCTTATCATTTTCACTTATATCACTTAAATCAAACGCATTAACATTTGTAATTTCCGCGGACACTTTCTATCCCCCTTACTCATTTAACCAAGTTTTTATTATCTCTGTGACTTGGTCTGGTTTTTCTTCTGCATACATTTTAACAGCTTCCTCTAATGTCAATTCTGGGTCATCCCCTAACAGAGGATTGTCTTTCTTATCAATAGAATTAGTACTATAAACTTCATCTTCATAATCCATGTCTTCTTGTTCACTTCTCTTTTTATATATTAAGTATCCAATAACACCTACTGCAACAACTGCTACTACTCCAACAACCGCTTTTATTATATTGTTTTTGAATCCTTCTTTTTTAATATCTTCCATTTCTTGTTTAGCTTCTGCCTTACCCTTAGGGTCAAATACCATTGAAACAACGCTAAGAGTATCTCCCCTAGCTCCATCCATGCCTATAGCATTATTAACAATATCTTCCACATCAGCTTGAACACCTTTAGCTATTTTTCCATCTATAGCAACAGAAGCTGTCAATCTTTTAAGTTCTCCAGGCGCAACTATAGTATGAGTTTCAATCTTACCTGTTTCATATTCAAAACTCTCATCCAAACTATCTTCTGTATTAGTACCATTTTTATTTCCTTGGTTATTCATATTAGCATCTACACCTTGGACATTATTTGTCGCAGATTTAGATGAATTTTTTGACCTTGTTTCCTTTATAGCAACTTTATCAGGGTCAATTTTTATTTCAGTTTTTTCAGCTGTATCAAAACTCAAATCAGCATTTACTGTAGCTTTTACCTTTCCTGTACCAAATATTGGTTCTAACATGTCTAAAATAGATTTTTCTAATTGTTTATCCAGTGCCTGCTCAGATGCCTTATTTTTATCAATACTAATAGCACCATTTATCGGTTGATTGTTTTCATCAACTTCTTCATCGTCTAAGATGCCTTCAGATAATAAGTTCATTTTGTTATCAATAACTTGAACATTTTTCTCTGGTATATTTGTAACACTTCCTGATACAAGTGCCATAACAGATTTTATTTGATTTTTCTCTAAAGTTGTTCCTGGCTTTAGCATCAAATAAACTGCTGCACTTCCTGGAACAGCCTCCTTCTCAAATACAGAAGATTCACCAAATGTTATATGTACTCTACTATCTTCCACCTGAGGAAAACTCTTGATTGTTTTTTCTATTTCTCCTTGCATCATTCGTTGCTTCTTAATTTGAAACTCTTCATCAGTAAGCCCTATTGATGAACTATCATCCATAAGTGCAAATCCTTTAGAACCACTTGTCAAGCTTGGAGCTAACTCTAACCTCAACTTATCAACTTCTGTTCTAGGAACATAAATTGTACTTCCTTTTACCTTGGTATCTATCTTTCTAGACTCTAATTCTGCTGATATATCTGCAGCATCTTGAACATCTAGCTCTGAAAATAAGACTGCATACTTATTTTTGCTTGCAGATATTGCTGTAAATACTAGCGCTAAACATATAGCAACAATCCCTATACCTAATGCTATCTTAGTCCCCTTTTTTAGAGAACCTATTTTTGTCCTAGATTTAGCAACTTGCTCCTTAATCTTATTTTTAAAACTGGCTATCATTGATTATTACTCCTGTTCAAAAGACTAAATTTGTACTTTATTCATTTCTTGATATGCATCATGAATCTTATTTCTAACTTCTATTAGATATTGCATAGATAGTTGTGCTTCTTGACCTATTAACATAACTTCATGCATAGAAACATCTTCGCCTTTTATAAATTTTTCTTTCATATCATCTGCTGTCACTTGTTGAAAATTAACTTTATCAATAGTATCTTTTATTACATCTTCAAAATTCTTTTTTTCTTCTTTATTATTAGTATTTAATGGTTTAGTTTCTCCAATTAAGTTCTCTAACTGTGCTCCTTGCACTAGGTTGTTAATCTGTGTAATTGGCATAATTTATCCCTACTTTCCTATTTCCAGTGCTTTTGCTATCATAGACTTCTGAGCATTTAATGTATCTATATTAGACTCATATGCTCGTGAAGCAGTTATTAAGTCTGTCATCTCAACTAATATATTTACGTTTGGATATTCTACATATCCATTTGGCTTTGCATCTGGGTGAGATGGGTCGTATACTTCTTTAAGAGGTGATTTGTCATCTTCAACAGATGTGACTTTTACTCCTAACATACCTAATTTATTATCATAATTTTCTTCAAATGATACAATTTTTCTTCTATATGCTTCTCCATTTGGACCTCTTGTAGCATTTATATTAGCTACATTTGATGATATGATATCCATTTTTAAACTTTCTGCTGTTAATCCACTAGCAGAGATTCTCATCCCACTGAACACACTCATCTTCTAATTACCTCCCACTTATTATTGATTTTGTCATTGCTATTTTGCCATTTGCAAAACCTATCAAAGCATTATATTGTAATGTTGTCATTGCTTGATTTACTTTTTCTTCTTCTATATCCACATTATTGCCATCCACTCTTAAACCTTTAGAATTGTCTGTTTTTTCTTCTATTTTAGGCATGGCATCATTTAATGTTTCTTCAAAAGTTACATAGTGTTTCTTATAGCCTTCAGTATTTATATTTGCTATATTATTTGCTATTGCCTGACTTCTTAAATTAGTTGCATCTAATCCCATTTTTATAATGTCATATGTATTCATACTCACTCCTCCTCAAAATATATTTATCTACTATATTTAGTGATTAAAATTGAAGTTACTATATTACAAAAAATGACTTCTTTACCCATCTAAATTTATTACATTTCTATTATATTTAATATAACGATTTATTTTTTAGTAAGAAAACAAATCTTTTTTTAATTAACCTCAATGAAAATAAAAAAAAATTTTAATATGTATTTAAATATTTCTTCGTAAAGTTGCTCTTTTTTGTAAAATAGCGACTTTTCTAGATAGTCTATCTTTATTTTTACTTATAGTTGGTAAAATATGTTATCATTTGTATTTTCTACTGTAATAAAGTGAACTTTAGCAACAAAATGACTGCCAAAAAGGCAGTCATTTTCGACTAATTCTGCGTATACAGTATACTTAGTATTCTTTTTGGCAACTGGCTGACATAGTTCGTATATACAAACCTTAGCCCCTATAGCTTTGCGTCACTAGATTTATCTAGTTTTGCCTATTTAGTTTTAATTTAAGTATACAATAAATAACAATTTTTTTAAATATTTTTTTTATGTATACTTAAATATTTTATTTTAAAAACTTAGTTATTATTAATTATACAGATTATAAATACTATATTCTACAATTTTATAATAAATTGTCTGAAAATATTTTTATTTTAGAAAAATATAAGACAAATCTCATCTTCATTCTATATTTTTCCATATATTTCAATTTTATTTATGTAATCTATCAGTATCTAAAAATATCAATTAACGAATCTTAAATAAACTATACATAAAAAATTTATTTATGGTATTATTACAATTAATTTAATATTCATTTATAATTTTAATTACATAACTAACTTCTTCATCTTTCATGCCGACAAATAAAGGTATACTAACAACTTTATTTGAATAATTTTCAGCTATATTAAAACTACCCTTTTTATATCCCAAATAAGCATATGCTTCAGATAGATGAGGCGGTATAGGATAATGTATTATAGACTCTATACCATTTTTCTTTAAGTATTCCATAAATGTCTCTCGTTTTTCAACTTGTAAAACAAATAAATGCCATACATGTGTACAGTTCTTTTCTATTTTTGGAAGTATAACTTTTGAATTGTTAATTTCATTAAGATATCTATGTACGATTTTTGACTTTTCATTTTCAATTTCATTAATATATTTAAGTTTTACTCTTAACAAACCTGCCTGAATTTCATCCAATCTTGAATTATATCCAACAAATTTATTATGATATCTCTTTTCCGAACCATAATTTCTAAGCACTTTCACTTTATCAGCTATTTCTTTATTACTCGTTACTATAGCACCTGCATCTCCAAATGCACCTAAATTTTTACTTGGATAAAAGCTAAAACATCCTACGTCTCCAAATGTCCCTGTCATTTTTCCATCATATTTAGCTCCATGAGATTGAGCACAATCTTCAATTAAATACAAATTATATTTTTTACATAATTCTTGTATCTCTTTCATTTTACTTGCCTGACCATATAAATGTACTACTAATATAGCTTTTGTCTTACTGTTTATCTTTTTTTCTATCTTAGATGAATCTATATTATAATACTCATTTGGTTCTACAAATACTGGATTTGCTCCATTTATACTAATTCCCATAACACTAGCAATATATGTATTTGATTGCACTATTACTTCATCGCCTTTACCTATCCCTAATGCTCTAAATGCAATTATCAGTGAATCTAAACCACTAGCTAAACCTACACAATATTTGCTACCTACATATCTAGCAAATTCTTCTTCAAAGTACTTTACTTCATTTCCAAGGATATAATATCCACTTTCCATTACATCCATAACCTTTTTTTCATATTCTTCTTTATGGATTTTAAATTGTTCTAATAAATTATTAAACTTAACTAACATAAAGTTACATCCTTACCTATCTATTATCTATGTAGCTATGCTAAATTTATTTAATTAAGAAAATATCTGTCTGCATAGTAACTAGATAATATCTATATATTTTAAAAACTCTTCATAATCTCTGATATACTCATCTTCATTATAATGTTCAGAAGCTATTGAAATTAAAACAGTTTTCTCATCAAAATCAAACATTTCACGCCATACCCCAGGTCCTATATACAGTCCCACATCATTTTTGTTTAGAACAATGGTTGTATCTCTAACACCATCATAACATTTTATCTTAACACTTCCATTTAGGCAAACTAACACTTGCTCTAAAGTTTTATGAGCATGAAAACCTCTCTTTACACCATGTGGTACCCCATATATGTAATACACTCTCTTTATATCAAAAGGTATAACCTTATTTGATTCTAATGCAATTAAACTTCCTACGTCCTCACTTCCAATAGATTCAAACTTAATTAAATTGTACTTTTCCATAAATCTCCCTACCCTGTTTATAATAACTTTTTAATAAGATATTACTTCATATTTTAATTTACAATAAATTCTTGTTAATAAAAAAATATACTACATCCAATATTTTTCCTTTGGTTCTTTTAAGTCTATATCCTCACAATTCAGAGTTTCACATAGTTCATAGATTTTACTTGCAAATAATATATCATGTATTGATAAACCTATATTGTAAGATACTATTCTTTCATCATCATTTTCTCTTCCTTGTGATTGTTTACTTAAAACATCATGAAACTCACATGAATACTTGTATTTATCTATATTTTCTAGATGTTTCAAATGATTATAATCATCTAAATATACTTTATCAAATAAATAATCTACATTTCCAAAACCCATAACATGTACAGGTAATAGTAATGCACCTTTTTTAAACCATTCAAATTCTGAAAGATATTCATCTGTATATGTAACAGTTGAAATTACCACATCTGAATCTACAATAAGTTCTTTATGTGTATCACATATATTAAAACTAAACTGGTCATTATCCTTATATTTTTGTACAAACAACTCTGCCTGGTCTTTATATCTAAACAACTTTATATTTATATTCCTATTTTTAAGGGTATATAAAAGCATATTCATTATAGAAGAAGCAGTTACTCCTAGCCCCATAATAGCAATAGTATTAAAGTCTTTTTTAGCAAAAGTATCAATCGCTAAAGCAACCACAGCAGCAGTTCTAAAGGCTGTAATATAATTACCATCTAAAATGGCTTTTAGTTTAGCATTGTTCATATCATATAGAAATATATCTGAATTTAAACTTGGATTTCTTCCTGGCAATCTTGTAACCATTTTTATTCCACCAATCATATGATTATGATTTAAAGATGGCATTACATTGTAAAATACATGCCCTTGTTCTACCATACTTATTTTTGGTGGTAATTGACAATCTTTTTTTGTCAGAAATGATTCTTTTATCCACTCATATCCTTGCCTTTGAGAGATATTTAATGACATAATTTGCTCATGAGTTATTAACTTCATACATACCATGCTCCCTTATTTAAAAATTTTCTATCATATTCTCATTATTCTCATCAAGTATTTCTATCATTTCATGAATATATTTTTTCTTTATATTGGCATCAAATATATTATTTGCTATTCCATAAATCCTTCCACAATCTTGCCTCTCGTCTTCATATAACTCTATTGTATCTCCCTCTTTTACAAGCAACAAAATTTGAGTTACATAATCTAAGTTTTCTATTTTATCTATATTATTTATCTTCTTTATTGTTCCAGGTCTTATGTATATTGGTAATGCGTATACACACTTTGATAAATGCATATTATATTTTTTTATTTCATTAAAATCGATGTCATTATTCACACTAAAATTTGCAAATAGCCTTCCTATATCTAGATCTGTTATATGTGAAATTGCCAAATAATCACATCCTCCAGGTAATCTTGGCATAACTTCAGACACCTTTATTCCATCTGCACCCACTAGCATCTGAACATAAAATGGTCCATTCTTTATATTAAAAGCCTCTGTTATCTTTTGATATATCGACTTTATTTCTTCTTCATACTGAAAACAATACTTTGATGGATATAGTAATCTGTCTGGTTTTCCAGCTCTCCCTACATGTATATTTACAAGCTCTCTATCTCCGATATAAAATACATGTGACTCTCCATTGTAAACCCAAGCTAGTCCTTGTATTTCCTCACTTTCATAAAATTCCTCAATTATTACTTGTCCATTTTGTGAGATTTCCCTAGAATATTCAAATTTTTCTATTAACTCCTCCACATTTGATACAAAATATACACCTCTTGAACCATAACCATCAACAGGTTTTATTACAAGCGGAAAATTTAACCCTTGTATTTTTTCTAAATCTTTTAAACTTTCAAGAATACAATAATCAGTTGTAGGTATTCCATTGTTTTTAAAATATTTTTTCATAACAGCCTTATTAGTTACAGACTCAAGTTGATTGCAAGAAATCACACATGGTAAATTTAATTCATTTGCAATATAAACATATGGTTTCATTAAAGAATCTGTAAATCCAGTCAAAATTCCATCTATCTTTTTATCTATGGCTATATTTTTTATTTTATCAAAATCAAATACATCAACATCTATTGCTTCATCACAAACTTCTTTTGCAGGAGTATCAATTCTATTATCACAAACAATTGTGTATATTCCTTCTTTTTTAGCTGACATAACAATATTCTCAAAATACTTAATTGAGCCTAAAATCATTAATCTTTTCATATACAAACCTTCTTTATAAGTTAATTATTTTTCTGTAAAAGTTAAAATACTATAGATTTACTACAATCAAGAAATTCTATAAAGTATAAGTATTACTTATTTATATTTTTATAATATGTCCTATTGCAAACAGCACTTGAACCAAAACCTTCTTTAAATATAGCCAAACCTTCATCTAAATATTTTCCTCTATTTAGAGTACTAATTCCAAATGAAAAATATTTAAAGTTTCTATCTGAGGCATTTTTAATCAGATTATAGTTTAAAAATATCATTGGATAATATTTATTATATGCTGAATTTGATGCTAAGTATTGAGTATGGTAAACTCTTCCTTGAAAGTTAAATACCATACTACCACAAATCATAATATCACCAATATATACTGCATAAAATTCTACAATGTCTTTTAATCTATTATTTTTAAAGTCCAATAGTTCTTCTATTGAATGTATCAATTTAGCCCCTTTTCTATCTAAACAGTTAGATAATAATTCAAAAAAAGAGATTACATCTTTATCATCATACACTCTCTTAAAAATAAGATTGTTCTTTAAAGAATATTTAAAATCTCTTCTTTTACTATAACTAAAGTTACTTAATATATCTTCTTTATACTTATTTAGTTCTAAAAACATACTTAATTCATCATAAAACATATAACCATTCTTAAATAGAAAATACTCTAACAATGAAGCATCCTCTTTCCAAAATATTCTCGATGCATTTTTTAGAAATACTTTATTAAAATTTTCTTCTTGTAAATATAATTCTACTGTACTTGTAATAGCTTTTACATGCTTTATATCATTGAAATCATGACCTATTAAAATACCACCAAAGGTGCTACCTAAATGAGAAAAAAATATTTTTTCATCATTTTCATAAACTTCACATGCAGGTACAACTGCTATTATCTCTTTACCTTTATATATCATTAGTGAATGGTCAGAAAATTTGTCTTCTTTATGATAATTAATGAAATTTCGAGTTTGAAGGAATGTCCCATTTATAGATTTATTTTCTACAAAATAATCCCAATCCTCCTGAAAAAAATTTTCAAATTGTTTGATACAGATATTGTACATTTTATCACCTATAACTCTTTTTATTTTCTACTATATGACCATATAAGGCTACAAATAATTGATAGTTTTCAATTTCATCATTTTTATGTAAATTATACTTAACCTTATGATAATTAGCTTCATTATATATTTTGTCTATATAACTTTTTATTTCAACACAGTGTTTATCTATAACAAAATGTTTTATTTCTGATTGTTTTTCTTTTAGCTCATTCCTATCAAATTCATTAGTGTTATATCTTTTTATCATATCTATAACCTCTTTGATATTATTATAATCAAACTTATCTATAAAATCCCACATATTTGTAAAAATTGGTGAAACTTCGTTTTTGAATTTAACAGGAATTAAATCATATAAAATTGCATCTAATTTTGAAATATGACTTCCTACCATAAAAGATTCTAGATATATATCTGAGATTTTATAAAAATCATCTATCTCTTCCATAGTTCCAAAGCATAAAACTCTATCATTTGTAACACTATTTAATGTTTTCCAATAGATATTATTTGTATCAACTCCTACAACAATAATAATCGTGTCATCCGTATTTTCGATTATCATTTTAGCAATTTTAAAATAATTAATATCATTTACACTATTATACTTTCTTTCACTAGCAATAGTTAAAATTATTGTTACATCATCATCCAAATCATACTGCTTTCTAATTTCAGATTTTGAAAACAATTCTTTTTCTTTTAGTGGAATTGGTAATATTTCAGACTTCTCTATACCTCTTTTATTCAATGTAACTAATTGACTAACTTCACTAAAATCAATAACAACATCCGCAATACTTGCACCTAGCCAAAAAGCACTATCATAATGGTTAACATATAAAATAGGTATTTTCCCATCAATTCCAAAAGCTAGAACAGGTATTGTGTCCCACATATGAATATATAAAATAACTATATCAGCCCAATCGTAAGCTATTGTTCTTAAAGCTACAGCCCTTTCTAAATAGTCATCTGAAATTGAATCCAAAGATATAATTTCACCACCACTATCATTTACTGATTTTAATAACCAATCTGGCAATGTCTTTGATTGCCATGTAGTTACAATTGAATGAACAGAATCTTTATCACTATTGATCCAATTTTTAACTACTTTTGTATGACCACCTGTTGAGTATACTTCACTTAAAACATGTAATACTCTCTTTCTTTTGAAATCTTTTTTCTTAAATAATTTTATATTATTTACTTTTGGTAAATTATTGGCACATTCTAATAATGCCTTTTCACATTTTTCACAGGAATACAAACCAGTGTGATTAAAAACAGAAAAACGAGCAACTTTAGAAACAATGTCTAAAACAGTTCTATAATTCTTTAGTTTTAATTCTCTCTCAAGTTCATCTTTCATACAATCCACTACATACTTATTACTCTTAAGTATGTTACTTGCTTTATTCTTATCAAATTCATAAAAATTTTCTCTATGTAAATCAAGTTCTATGTACTCTTTTACAAATTTTATCCTATATTCATCATAGCCATTACTTATATTTGCTATCCCAGAATCATGCATACACCAAGGTTTATCTTGCTTTGGTATAATAACTTTATAGTTATTTTGATTGAATTCCATACTTTGTGACAAATCATAAAAATGCCATCCATCAAATTTATCTTCTCGCCATAATATATCATACTGAGTAATCATAATTAATCCATCTATAGCCATGACTGTATCAAAATCTCCTTCAAAGCTATTAAATTCATAAATATCCATTCTACCTGTATGACTATCATATACTTTTCCCACTTTATTATCAGAATCCCACCAAACTCCACTTACAGGTATGTCTTTCACTCCAGCTACACCAATCATTCCTACATCAATATTTTTATTAAATATATCTAAAATATCATATATAAAGTTTTTATTAATTATAAATGTATCTTGATGTAAATATACCTTATATTTAGCATCTACTTCTCTCATAGCTTTATTATAAGCAGATGCAATTGAATTAGCTCCTCTCAAAGCAATTGTTTCTATACTAAAATCTTTTGGAATATCTAGACTATTTATATATACAAGGCATTCCTCATAAAGTCTTTCATCATTTACACAGGTTATAAAACATATCTTTTCATTATTCATATTTCTTTCTTCCTTCAATAAAATAAAGTATATCTTGTATATCACTTTCACTCTGTACTTTCTCACTACTATTCTTAATTAAGTCATAAGCAATTTCAAATTCTTTTAAATCACACAATACAGTAGTTATATTGTATATTGTGTCAATATTATCTCTATCTATATTTAAAGCCATCATAAACATACTTATACTAAAATCACCCAGACCTCTATTAAATGCCTCAGCACCCAATCTATTTAGTATAGTTGTCTTATTTATTGAAAACATATCAACTAAATATTCAATATCATCAATAAAACATTGTTCAGTTATATTATAATTATCAAATATATAACTTAAATTATCATCCACATCTAACTCATTATCAATTCTCATTAAAGCATATTTTAAATTAACCATACTAACGCTAGAATATCTTCTAGTATCTACACAATTAGAAGCTTTTACTATATATTGATAACACTCATATTGTTCTCTCATATTTTCATGGCTTTCTTTACACATTGTATCGATGAATCTATTGTCATCCTCTGAAATCCTCATTCTAGTAGCACAAACACTATCTATTGTGTAATTACTATCATTAAACATTCTTATTATCTCATTTAATGTAAAAAATCTTAAGTGAGTCCTATCCAAAATTCCTGAATCAGTATATGTAAAATTACCTTGTACAATGTTTCTTAAAACGGATACATGCATAATATTTGGTATACTTGATATCAAATAACCATCCTTCTTTAGATATCTCTTTAGGTCATTGACTATCTTCCATGGATTAACTAAATGTTCAAGTACATCTCCCAATATTATATAATCGAAGAAATTTTTATTATAATCTAATTGTACTTTTTCTATATCTGCTATCAGTACCTCTCCAGTATTTTTTGCTAATTTACCTGCTGACTCACTTATTTCTATTCCATATATGGATGAATTTTTATATATATTTTTTATTTCTAAAAGAGTAGCTCCTACACCACAACCTATTTCTAAAACATTAATATTTTTCTCTACATTACAATCTATTTCAGAAATTAAGTCAGTTCGTATCATTCCACTGTATTCTGGATTAAAGCCCCATTTAGTCTCAAATTTTCTTCTATTAATATCCATTATATCTGTGTATTTATTACGATTTTCTTTAAAAGATACACTTCCAAAATGGTGTATAAAAGTATCCTGGCATAATAATAATTTGTATCCTTCTTCTAACATTCTAAAAGATAAATCATCATCTTCAAAATTTCCAGGTGTAAATAGCTCATCTAAAACACCTACATTATCTACTACAGATTTCTTTATTAACATACAAAAACCAACTAATTTAACTCTATATTTCCATGAATTGATGTTAGATTTATTTATTTCTTGAGCAAATATAAACATATCCTCAATTGATTTGTAATCCACATCAATTTGTTGATAATATGAGCATGCATTTGTTATTGGACCCACAGCTCCTATATTATCTTGTGACCATAAAGCTTTGTTCAAATTATAAAGCCAATTAGGAGTAACTATTACATCATTATTTAATAATAATATGTTTTCACCCTTAGCTAACTCAATACCTTGGTTGCACCCTTTTGGAAACCCTAAGTTTTTATTATTATATACAGATTTTATATCCGATTGTTCCTTTAGCCAATCCACTGTTCCATCAGAAGAGTTATTGTCAATTATTATTATTTCATATTTATTCTTTGGGGTAAATTTTCTAATACTTTCAATACATAATTTGGTATATTCTATTTGATTATATGTCAATATTATTATGCTTGTAAATTTTATATCTTCATTTGCACATGTATATTGCCAATCTTTTATTGTATTTTTAGATTTTTCATTAACTGTTATTGGTATGCTCATTCTCTAAGTCTCCTATTTTTAAATTTTTTAGGTATTCTATATTATATATGGTATCTTCATTTTCTACATCTAATGATAACGCCTTTTTTAACATAAAATCAGCTTTCTCAAGTTTATTTTCAAGCATATATAAAATCCCTTTTATATTTAAAATTTTGACATCATCTACAAATGTTTTTGAATAGTCTTCTACCAATAATTTCGCATCATTTATTTTGCCATTTTCAATCATATTTTCTATACTAATAATAAAGCTATCTTTTAATTCTTTAAATTCTTGACTTTCTTTTATATTTTCTTCTAATTCATTTATAAGTATTTTTATTATTTTGTTATAAAAAGGATATTCATTTAGTAATTTACTCATATTATTTATATATTCTAATTTTTCATTAGCATCATTTATTTTATTCTTAGTATCAAGTAGATTCTTAAATTCTATAGTAAATTTATCTAAATCATTACACACAAACTTTATTAATTCAAAATCACTTAGATTACTATATATGTATTTTATGTATTTATAAGAGTACATTATATAAAGATAAAAAATATCCTTATACTTTTCATCACTTAAACTAGTATTTTCTAAAACTACTTTCGATATAACTTTATATACTCTTATCTTTTCTATTTCTGATGTGTTTGGACGACTAATTATGTACTTATATAATTCTAAATTAAAACTTCTTTCCAATGCTAAAAGATATTTTAGATATTTCTCTATCCAAACATATTCCATATCATAAAAAATATCTAGTAAATCAATTTTTTCTTCAAAAGCTATTTTTATAATACATGCATAAATTATTTCTTTCTCTTCATTTAGTATTTCTTTGCATGTATCTACAGATACATGTTTATTTGTTCTTATCTGATTTAAAAGTCCATAATTACCTTCAATATCACAAAAGCTTTTATATACAGCCTCTTTTTCATCATCTTTTATATTATTTATAAATTCTTCTATGTTTCTATAAAAACTATTTCTTTCAACTTTAGAATTTGAAATTTCCTTATAATAGTTTTTTATATCTTCAAATCTATTCAATTTATATAAGGACATAAATAAGCTAAAATACACATTCTTCTTTTTTTCTATATCTTCAATATTATTGTATTCTGAAACTAGAGACTCATATTTTTCAAGTTTATAATAGACCTTTATCAGTGTGATAACAGCTTCATCTCTAAGCCCTACAGTATCAGTATCAGAAAATAAACTATTTGCTTGTGTACTTATTTCATAATTATCTAATAAATAAAGATATCTTTTATACGAATCTATACTATTCTCATATTTACCTAAATCCACTTGTGCTTGTGCAATATAATAATATATATCAATATTATTCATGTCTTTTTTAATATACTTTAAACATAATTTTTCACACTTCTTATGTTTTCCTAAATATAAATATGTTTTTACAAGGCTTGTTATCAAGTAACCAGGTGCCGATTCTAGTTTAGAGTATAATTCATAAGACTTCTCAAGATAATCTAAAGCCTCTTGATATTTTCCTAATATAATAAAATTTTTTCCTAATTGATAATTTATATATGGAGAGCTCTCATTCTCTTTTAACTCTTCAAATAATAATTTTTCGTTTCTTTTTACTTTGTTTAACCTTATTTCTTCATCTTCAAACAAATATCCATAATGTTCAAAGTCCGCAACATTATTAAATATAGGATTTTTGTACATTGGTTGTTCATGCACTTTACCATGGTATTTAAAATCAACATTTTTAAAAAGTCTCAGTACTGAACAATATCCATATGATTTTTTATCATATGAGTAAAGATTTTTTAATTGTATAGAGGCAGAGTTAAATTTTTTATCAAGTCCATCTTTAAAAAATCTTACAATAGTTGAAGAATCAATTAATATTTCATCTGCATCTAATATAAGCAACCATTCACCCTTGGCATAGGATATTGATATGTTTCTCATACTAGAAAAATCATTATTCCAATTATGAAAATATACATTCTCTGTGTATTTTCTAGATATTTTTATAGTATCATCTGTAGAACCTGTATCAATTATTATAAGTTCACTATCTATAGAATCTCTTAATTTGGTTAATGATTTTAAAGTTTTTTCAAGTATCTTTTCTTCATTTTTGACAATCATAACTATACTAAGTAACATATATATTTTCCTTTCAAAGCTATATTTTCTAAAAAAGAAAAGAGTAAAGCAAAGCCCTACTCTTCTTCTCTATCCAATATACAAAATTATTTTATCCTAATAATTGTAAAACTCCTTGTGGCTGTTGATTAGCTTGAGCAAGCATTGATTGTGATGCTTGAACTAATATATTCATTTTAGATAAGTTAACCATCTCTGAAGCAACATCTGTATCTCTTATTCTTGATTCAGCTGCTGTAACATTTTCTACAGTATTATTTAAGTTGTTTTGAGTTGATTCTAGTCTGTTTTGTTGTGCCCCTAATTTTGCTCTTGATGTATTTAGATCTTTAAGAGCTACATCTAAGCTAGATACCATTTGTTTAGCTGCATCTGTTCCAGAAGCTCCATCCACATTCATACTTGCTATTGTAGAACTTGTTATTCCAGCTTTGCTCATTATACTTGCAGTATTTACTAATGCAACTTTTATTTCATTGTTGTTATTAGTTGTACCTGAAACGTTTGTTCCATAATTAGCTCCAACTTGTAATCTTATCTCTGTTGAACTTCCATCAAGTAACTTCTTACCATTAAACTCTATTGCACTTGATATTCTTTCAACTTCGTCTTTTAATTGTGATAACTCATCTGCTATCTTTTGTCTTTCTTCAACAGTATTAGTTTCATTTGAAGATTGTAATGATAAAGTTCTCATTCTTTGTAATATGTTTCCAGTTTCTTCTAATGCACCCTCTGCTGTTTGTACAACAGATATACCATCTTGAACGTTTCTTCCTGCTTGGTCTAGACCTTTTATTTGAGCTCTCATTTTCTCAGATATTGCAAGTCCTGCAGCATCATCAGCAGCTCTCTTTATTCTAACTCCAGAAGATAACTTCTCCATAGATTTACTTTGTGCACTTACGTTTCTTCCCATTTGATTGTTTGCTATTAAAGCACTTACATTTGTATTAACTCTCATTATTTTACCCTCCTTAGTATAGTTGACATCCTTGTCATTTCTACTTTTAACTTTTTATATTAATTCTTCATTTATATAATCGGACAAGTTAACCTATAACTTTATACTTTTTTATTAAAAATATTTACTTTTTCTCTATTTAAGCTATAATACATTGTGTTTACTTGCTTAGTAAGCTTGTACTCATGTAACTCTTTTTTTACTTCTGACAATTGTTCTTGTAAAGAGTTTCTTATTCTATCATCAATTGCAATTAATTCCATATCATTATAAAGTTGTATGAAATCATTTTTATCCACTTCACTTATACTGTTTATAATATTGTGTCTATCATTTAATCTATTACTTATATTTTTATACTCCTCTTTTTCAATCAATTTTATAATCTGTAAAGATATATCTTTATATAAATTTATTTTTTCTTCTAATTTATCCATAACTAATTACCTTGTGCTTGTGAGAAATAGTTCATTTGAGAATTATATTGATTTAATAAAGACTCCAAAGCTGAATATTTAGCATAAAGTCTTTTCTCTTTATCATTCATTTTGTCAACTAGTCTATTTATATTTCTTTCCTGTTCTGCAATTTGTTTTGAATATACATTTTCACTAGCAGAAGCAGTTTTCTCTATACCTGCTTTTTTAGTCAATTTAGAAACTGAACTTCCAGTATAATCATATACAATATCTTTCAGCCTTTCAAACATTCCTTTATCATCATAATTTGAAGAATAACCCGCTAGTGTCTTGTATACTTTATCACTATCATCTATAAGAGCCTTTGAAAAAGCATCTGCATCAAATGATATTTGACCTTTTTTGTTGTAATTTTCACTTTCATTGATTCCTAGTTTTCTTAAAGTAGTAATATTTTTTCCATCTCCAAAAAATGCAGACCTAATATCTTCAACAAAAGCTCTTAACTCATCATCATTTCTAAGTATACCTTCTTTAGCTTTCTTTTCCCATTTTTCTATTTCTTCAGTTGTCATATCTTCTTTTTGGTCATCTGTAAGAGGCGGATAATCTTTTGGTTTTTTGGTAGTAACTAAACTATAGACCTTGTCCATCAATTTATTATAATCATCCACAAATGCCTTCATATTTTTAGTGGCTTCTTCAGTATCAGTAACAGAAGTCAGCTTTGCAGTTCCTTTTGAATTTACATTATAGTCAATATTATCTATATTAAATGAATTCTGTTCTTTACTTATATGTGTTACTCTTCCATGTTCATCAGTTACATCAGCTTCTAGATTTTTTCCATATACACTTGCCACTTTATTCCCACCAGCATCAGTTGCAAATGTGATACCATTATCATTAGCTATTTGCTGAGCTAAATTGTCATTTCCACTTACTTTTAAATCAATGTTTGATGACGAACCAGTCTGTTTTCTTGAAATAATCAGTTCACCTGTCATCTCACTATAAGAAGCCTTTATATCATTATCTGCACAAAGTGAGTTTATCTTACTTACAATAGTACTTGTAGTATCTTGTTCAGATATTGGTATATTTACGTCTCCTATAGTTAAAGAACTAGCTCCATTAGCATTTGGTGGAAACTGTTGAACAAGAGGAGTACTTGCGTTTAATTTAATAGTCACTTTTGCTGGTTCAGCCATTTGAGAAACTGCAAATTGGTAATTTATTTTATTTGCACCAGCTGAGCCTTTTGCTACTATAATACTTTCATCAGAACTATTTATTCTTGTAGCAGAATATGAGTTTTTATTTATTATACTGTTAGGAGAATCTATATTTAGATACTTAGCATAAAGATCTCTTGATTCTTGTATAACATTTCTATATATTTCTTGTTTCCATTTAACGATTTGTTGAGCCTGTTTTGCTTTATCAACTTTTTCCTTATCTCTAATCATACTAGCTTCTATTATACCTTCCATATCAAAATTTCCTGAAAGGCCTGTAACTCTTATAGGACTTATACTTGACATATATTTATCCCCCCATCCATAATTATACTTCTAATTTACTATAAACTTCATGCCATGTATCTCTAATCTGTTCTACTATTGGCAATATGTCATCAATTATTTTAATATCTTTATTTACATCAGCTCTTATTAATTCAGCTTTTATAAATTCATAAACCTTATACATATCCTTTGCCCATTGTCCTACATTTTGGTCTAATGTAGTCATTAATTCTGTAAATATATTTTGAACTCTCACAAGTTCACTATGTGCTTTCAAATAATCCTTATTTAAAAGTGCTACTCTTGATATATTAGTATATTCTACTGTAGCATCTACAAGCATTAATAGTAGTTCTTCTTTTGATAACTCATTTAGTTTATCTAAATTTAAATCCATTATTTATACCTACTTCTTTCTTCTTTACTTTTTTTATCAGCTTCATGCCATGTATCTTTAATTTGCTCTATTACAGGTAACACATTATCTATTATCTGAATGTCTTTTCTAATATTGGCTCTTGAAAGTTCATATCTTACAAAATCATAAACTTTGTACATATCTTTTGCCCATTGTCCTGCATTTTGGTCCAATGTAACCATTAATTCTGTAAATATATCCTGTACTCTTATAAGCTCTCTATGTGCTCTTTGTGTATTTTTATCTACAATAGCTCTTCTGGCTATTTTTGTATATTTTACTGCCCCATCAACAAGCATAAGCAACAATTGTTCTTTTGATGCCATAAAAACAGCATTTTGCTTATAAGAACTATAAGGGTTTTCTCCATACATATATTACTTCCTCCAAGAATTTTATTTTAATGATTTTAAAATTTTTATATTTTTATTTGTAGCCTTTATATTTTCACTCTTTACTTTCTCATATATTTCTTTTCTTAGTATATTTATATTGTTAGGAGCTGATATGGCTAGTTTGACATTATTTCCATCTACTCCTACAACTTTGACTTCTATGTTCTCTCCTATAAGTACTGCTTCATCTTTTTTCCTTGAAATGACTAGCATCCACCATCACCTCTCAGTAATGGATGCCTTATTGAATATTTCTCATCCTGTAAAATTATTTGCATTCCAAAATTATTTCTTACATTTATTACTATAGGAGCTTTCATGTTCACAGTTGATTCTTCAAGCGTCTGTCCAAGAGTGATTATGTTCAATAACATAATATCATTTGGAGATTTCACTTCTAGTTTTTCAATTGTATCCTGATTTAAGACTATCTCATATTCTTTAATAATTTCAAATGGTGATACAACAATAAATCCTATACAATCTTCCTCAGTAGAATTAAACTCTTTTAAAATATCATTATTTTCTATATCTAAAAGTTCATATTCTCTTAGATTTTCAAATCCTAGTATACCTTTTTTCAATGTAACTTTCATCATATATGCGTTATTTTACTATATGTAATCTAATATAGATACATTAAATAACTTTCCTCCTGTTTGTAGAGAAGCTTGATAAGTTAATTCTGCTGCCTTTAATTGAACAAGCTTTTCTCCATAATCTATCTCTTCATTTTGCGATAAAATATCCTTCAATTGTATCAAACTATCATCATTTTTTTCCTTCATAGCCTCTACTGTATTTGCTTTTGTACCATATATAGACCTAACATTTACTGTATTTTCTATTAGTTGTTCCATGTCACCTAAACAAGTTGTTGTCAGCTCTTTTATAGCATCAGCATCTGGATTTGCTAATTTTTTTGATATATTATTTAACTCTTTAAAGGGGTCAGCCTGTGTTGGGTCAAATCCAAGACTACTCAATTTAACATTATAATCTACACTTATTCCTTGAGCTATATCCATACTCAAAGAGTCATTTAATTTATTAAGATTTAGACTAGAATTAAACTTTAAACTCACTGAACCATCAGCATTATCTATACATTCAACAGGAGGTACACCTGTATTTGAACCTGAAAATATGTATTTTCCTTCATGTGTTGCATTTAAAGCATTTGCAATTTCTTTCATTTTTTCATTAGTTGAGTTGCTAAGAGTCTTTAGTTCATCCTCTGAATATGCACCATCACCACTTGCTACTAAATTTTTCTTTATATCTGACAACAACTTTCCAAGCTGATCTAATGAAGTATCAGTAGTCTCTAACCAACTTGCTGTATCTTTACAATTCTCAACATAAGTCTCCATAGTTTTTATTTCACTTTTTGAGTTCAATATTTTTATTGCTTTATATGGATTATCGGATAGTTTGTTTATTTCTTTTGTTGTATTAACTTGTCTATTAACCTTATCTAATCTTTGTAGATTATCTTGTAGCGAGTTTAGATAACTGCTAGACATCATACCTGTACTAACTCTCATTATAAATTCCCCCTTCTATTAAATTATTCCATTTATTACAACATCCAACAGTTGCACAGCTGTTGACATAACTTTTGCACTAGCTTGATAGGAACGTTGTACTTTTATAAGCTCTGTCATTTCTTCATCCAAAGATACACCAGAAACACTCATTCGTGAGCTATCAATATTATTTATAATTTTACGTTGATTCACTTCATCTTGATTCACCTTTTTAGAATCTAAACCTACTACTTCTGCAAAAGCTTTATAGTGGTCACTTATTGTACTTACTTTTCCACCAACTGCCCCAATATCTATTTTTTCATCTTTTAGCTTAGCAATCTTTGAAGCCTCATCAGCAGTAAGCTTTAATTCATTTGGGTTACTCTTTATAGCTGGATTTACCTTTATGATATCTTCACCAGCTACATTTGACGTTATAAAAAAATCTGTTACTGTTATTCCAGCAGATGTATTATAAACATCATTTATTTGTTTAGCTAATCCATCAGATACGTCTTTTAAATCGCTTTTATATGTATCAATCTTACCATGCATTTCAAACAAGCCTTGTAAGGTTCCTGATACACCTGTTTTCCAAGTTCCATCTGCATTTTTTAATTCATTAAGTTCTAATTTTCCATCTGCAAGCATACTTTTAACATCACCATTTTCAAGGTCTAATTTAAAACTTAAGTCATCTGATATTCTATCTCTTTCATCAAGCAAATCATTTGGAGTAGAGCCAGAACCAGATATAACATCAATAGATTTATTCAAATCTTCAAGACTTTTTAACATGTCATTTATCTGTTTTATCTCAGAGTCTATATTATCATCTATATCTCCTTTTAACTTATCAAGTTTCTTATAACTCTCACTTATTAAAGTTGCTAGATTTGATGCATTTTCTACCACCAGACTTTTTTTACTATCACTATTGATATCTTTTGCTAATGATTCCCATCCTTTAAAAAAGTCGTCTATACCTGCAGATATACCATAATCTGATGGTTCATTTATTATAGTTTCTATAGTATTATAATAGTCATACTTTGAAACTGTATTACCATATTTATGAGCTTCTGCTCTAAATTGGTAATCATAAAAACTATTTCTAGCTCTTGTTACATTTGTTACATGCACACCTGTACCTAATTGACCTCTTCCAATTGCATTGTTCAAACTAGGCATATACATTGGACTATTTGTTGCAAATTCTGTCCTTTGCCTAGAATAACCTTCTGTATCTAGATTACTTATATTATGAGAAATTGTCTGTATTGCTTTTTGATGCGCATTCATTCCTGAATTAGCTGTATTTAAAATGGAAAATAATCCTGCCATATTTCTCCTCCCAATATTTATTTTCTAATATTTCCATAAGAATTATAAGTTGTAGTTTGTTTATCAGCTGGTTTTATAAAATTAATCATTTTTTTCGTAAAAATAAGTTCTTTCTTTATCAGAGAATCATTTGATTCTTGTTGATTTTTAGCTAAAGCAATAATGTGCTTTAAGTCTGTATATATTTCTTTTAAATATTCATCATTACTATTTTCAACAACTTCACTCATTGAAATATCATCATTAAAAAGTTGTCTTCTCTTTATCTCTATAGATGCAAGTTCTCTACTAATATCTTCTAGCTCAGTATTTAACCTATTTAAATTTTCTATATCTTTTACAACTATATAATCAAATTGTTCTTTTAATAATTCCATCATATTATTAAGTATCTTTTTTTCTTCATATATTATAACTTTTAAGTCTGTAATCATGACTTTATCCTCGCATATCCTCTATCATTTTTTTCGCAATTTCTTCTGGTTTTATTTTGTAAGTTCCATTTTCCAATGCATTTTTTATTTCATCGATTTTTTTATTTCTAATAGTCTCATCACTCATATTTGATACACTTGCCATTTCCTTTGCAAATTTAGATAGCTCTATCTTGTCTGTTTTACTAGTTTTTTGAACTTCTTCCACTTTTTTTACACCTGATGTATTCTTTAAATAATTATTCACTACAATATTTGAACTTACATTTTTAATATCCATAGTTTCACCTCCAAAATTACATACTTATAATTTAGTTATCGCTCAGAAAACAAAAACATTTATATGATTTAAACATATTTTAAATTTTTTATAAAAATATCCCCTTAGCTAAACTCATACAGAATAGCCTAAAGGGATACTATTTAAAATGCTAATTTATATCTGAATCTTCTATTTTAGATAATCTTACAGATAATTTCTCATTTGTAATAATGCTTTCTCCATAAGCAAACAATCTATCATTTGCATATATATCTAATTTTTCATCCACATTCTTATTTAGTTTTATTATAGAGCCTTCTTTTAAATCTAATATATTTTTTATTGTTTCTGTTGTGTTTCCTATAGAAACAGCTACGTTTACTTTTGCATTAAAAACATTTTGATTTTCTTCTATAACACCAGTCTTTTCTTCTATTAGTTGCCCAAAATTCAATTCATATATATCCTCTTTTTTGCTATTCATAAAATTTTTCTCCTTGTATAACCTTATCTATACATATCTATCAACAAGCCTTGTATCATATCAACAGTAGAAACAATATCTATGTTTTCTTTTTCTTCACTAAGTAACTTACTAGTCATATCCTCAAGTTTATTGTCAACAATCTTTACATTCTTATAATACTGATGCTCCCAAAAGCTACTATTTTTATCAAGTGAATACATGTTATCTACAACAGATTTTAGGTATTCTTTTACTGCATTTTTATATATACTAATATCGCCATAGTTTTGAGTAAGTACAAGCCTTTCCCCTGCCTTTTTTACACTTTCCAGATTTCGTTTTATATCTTCTATTGAAGAAGATTGTTTTACAGAGTTTAAGTTATCATAAAATTTATTATTTTCTTTCAGTTTCTTAACCTCTATATTTCTACTTGGACTTATGTTTAGTTTATCTATATTTATACCCATAATAAAGCCTACCCTCTATAATATTTCATAACCTTAGGAATATAATTTTGTGTTTCTTTTGGCATTTTATACAAGTCAGAAATTGATTCTACCCCTCTACTTTTCATCCTTCCAGGACCACCATTATATGCCATTAATCCCATTTCTATGCTCCCTCCAAACATATCAATATATTCCTTAATGTGTCTAGTTCCAGCATCTATATTTTGCTCTATATTAAAAGGGTCTGTAACACCCAAATCTCTGCAATTTTCTGGCATAAGTTGCATAAGACCCTTCGCACCAGCAGAAGATACAGTATTTGGATTAAAATCCGATTCAACTTTAATTATTGCTTTTATAAGATTCGCATCCACATTATATTTTTTTGATGCTTGCTCTACAGCATTTTCAATTCTTGACTTTACATTTTTATCTTTTGTATCAACGTCTATAAACCTACTAGCTGTATTATTTACTACATTATCAAGCTCGTTAAATAAATTTTCAGAATTAGACAATAAATTATATCCATTAGAAGTCTGTTGATTATTTTGTGACAATGCTTTTAACAATGTCATCATAATCATATCAAATCCAGATGAATTATTATATGTACAGTTACACTGATTTGTAGTGTTGCTACCAGATAATTGAGTCAATGCCAATATATTAATTAATGAACTTATCTCATTCAATATAAAACTCCCCTTTCTAAATTTTATAAACATCCAATCTAAACTGATAGAACAGATTTCCACCAATATTCATGCTCTATATACCATTTAACTGTTTCTTTTATACCTGAATCAAAATCATATTTTGCCTTCCAACCTAACTCATTCTCTATTTTAGATGGATCAATAGCATATCTTAAATCATGACCAGGTCTATCATTTACATAGGATATTAAATCCTCAGATTTACCTAAAAGATTTAATATAGTTTTTACTACTTCTATATTACTTCTTTCATTATGACCACCTATATTATAAACCTCACCTATATTACCTTTATGTATTATTAAATCTATAGCAGTACAATGGTCGTATACATGTAACCAATCTCTTACATTTTCTCCATTACCATACACTGGCAAATCTTTATCTTCTAAGGCATTTAAAATCATAATAGGTATTAATTTTTCAGGGAAATGATATGGTCCATAATTATTTGAACATCTAGATATGGTTGTTGGCAAGCCATATGTTCTATAGTAAGAGTTCACCAATAAATCTGCTGATGCTTTAGAGGCTGAATAAGGAGAACTTGGATTGATAGTAGATTGTTCTGTAAAAAATAAATCCTTTCTATCAATTGGTAAATCACCATAGACTTCATCTGTAGAAATCTGATGATACCTTTTTACTCCATATTTCATAGATGCATCTAGAAGCACTTGAGTTCCTATAATATTTGTTTGGATAAATAATTGTGGATTTTCAACTGACCGATCCACATGAGATTCAGCAGCAAAGTTAACAACCATATCAAATTTTTCTTCTTCAAATAAATTATATACCTGTTCTCTATCTGAAATATCTCCCTTAACAAATTTATAATTGGGCTTGTCTTGTATTTCTCTTAATGTTTCCAAGTTACCAGCATAAGTCAACAAGTCTAGATTAACAATAAAATAATCTACATACTTATTAAGCATATAATGTACAAAATTACTTCCAATAAATCCTGCTCCTCCAGTTATTAGTATTTTTTTCATATTTTTCTCCTAAATGTTAATTCTAATAAATTTTATTAACGTTCTATACAAATATCTTTAAAACTTTTTTGTTTTTTGTCCTTTGCTGATAGGAATAGTTCTTCAATTCCTTGTAAAGGCCACTCAATCGATATTTGCTTATCATTCCATATAAAACCACTCTCAAATTCTGGGTAATAATAATTTGTACACTTATAACTAAATACTGCTTTTTCTGATAAAACTAAAAATCCATGTGCAAATCCTTCTGGAATATAAAATTGCTTTTTATTTTTATCAGACAGTATTATTCCTTCCCACGCTCCAAATGTTTGTG
Organism: Clostridioides sp. ZZV14-6154; assembly: GCF_020657785.1. Lineage (NCBI taxonomy): Bacteria > Bacillati > Bacillota > Clostridia > Peptostreptococcales > Peptostreptococcaceae > Clostridioides > Clostridioides sp. ZZV14-6154. The sequence goes on from NZ_JAGWCY010000005.1 coordinate 97,898, forward strand.
AATCTTTTCTTAGGTCAACTGCAACATCGAAAACTTCTCCCTCTGTAACTCTGACTAATTTTCCTTGAGGATATTTAGTTTGAAAATGCATTCCTCTTAAAACACCTTTTCTCGAGCTAGACTCATTATCTTGAATAAAACACATATCAAGACCCTGCTCCATAAAATCCTTCTTATTGTAACTTTCCATAAAATATCCTCTTTCATCACAAAACGCATTTGGTTCGACTATATATAATCCGTCTATTTTTGTCTTTATAAAATTAAATTTTCCCATTATAACAAACTCCCTTAATAAAATTTATAATAAATTTTATTTACCATAATTACATATCTTCACTAGCCAAATTTAATAGATATTGACCATACTCAGTTTTTATCAGTGGTTTGGCTAATTTCATTAATTGTTCTCTACTTATGTATCCTTTTGTATATGCAATCTCTTCTAAACATGCTATGTACAATCCTTGTCTTGTTTGAACCACTTCGACATAGTTAGAAGCATCTAATAGACCTTTATGTGTACCAGTATCAAGCCAAGCCATACCTCTTCCTAGAAGTTCTACCTTTAATTTTCCTCTTCTTAAATATTCATTATTTATCGAAGTTATTTCTAATTCACCTCTATCTGATGGTTCAACAAGCTTTGCTATTTCTACAACATCATTGTCATAAAAGTATAACCCTGGTATAGCATAATTAGATTTAGGTATTTTAGGTTTTTCTTCTATTGATAAAACATTAAAATCTTTATCAAATTCTACAACACCAAACGCATTTGGATTACTAACATGATATCCAAATATAGTTGCTCCAGTTCTTTTAACTGCATTCTCTAATCTTTCACTAAATCCATACCCATAAAATATATTATCACCTAATACAAGAGATACACTATCATTTCCTATAAATTCTTCTCCTATTATAAATGCTTCTGCAATCCCATTTGGTTTCTCCTGAGTTGCATATGTTATTTTAAGTCCTAATGAACTTCCATCTCCAAATAATTCCTCAAATGCTGTTATATCTCTTGGTGTGGATATTATTAGTATATCTTGTATCCCTGCCAACATAAGAACTGACATAGGATAATATATCATTGGTTTATCATATATTGGAAGTGTTTGTTTTGATATACATTTTGTTATAGGATATAGTCTTGTTCCAGACCCTCCTGCTAAAATAATTCCCTTCATATTTATTCCATCCTTAAAATTGTTTTTGTCATATTATGATTATCGGATAAATAAAAGAAATATTTATATTTTATGTAATATCTTATTTTATTTTCTACAATCAGTATATTTATTTCCTATCTATGTCATATACTTTTAGATACTCTTCAATAGACTCTTCCCATACTCTAAACGAATTTAATCCTATTAATTTTAACATAAAATTATCTAGTACAGAGTATTGTGGCCTTTGAACCTTACTTTTAAAATCACTACTTTTAATTGGATTTACTTTTATATCTATATTTTTTAATTCAAATATCTTTTTAGCAAAATCATACCAACTGCATTGCCCTTCACATGTGGCATGATAAACTCCATAATTCTCTGTCTCCATGATTCTTATTATAACCTTTGCTAAGTCTACTGTACTTGTTGGACTTCCAAACTGGTCATTAACCACATTAACTTCTTTGTTTTCTAAAGAAAGTTTTATCATAGTCTTTACAAAATTATTCCCATCACCATATAGCCATGCTGTTCTCAATATAAAGTACTTATGTGAGAATTGTTCCACAAATTTTTCTCCCATAAGTTTACTTTTTCCATACACAGAATTAGGTTCAGTTTTATTATCTTCTCTATATGGATATTTAGAAAAACCATTGAATACATAGTCAGTTGATATATGAACAAGTTTAGCATTAACTCTTTCTGATGCGATTGCTAGACTTCTTGCTCCTAATGCGTTTATTTTATATGCAATTTCTATATTATCTTCACATACATCAACCTTCGTGTATGCTGCACAGTTTATAACTACATCAGGTTTGTTATATAAAATAAAATCATCTACATTAATTTGATTAGATATATCCAAATCATCTCTTGTTGTAGCTAATATAGTATATTTTGGTTGATTCATACTTTGATTGATTGATTTTAATTGGTTGACCAATTCTTTTCCTAATTGGCCATTAGACCCTGTTATTAATATTTTCATTAATTATTTTCATCCTCCAGTAAATATTCAATTCCTCTTAATAATTAATTATAACATAGCTTATATTTTGACTTGCGTAGAATATATTTTTATGTAAGTAAAAAAGAGATGTAATATCAAATGATTATCATCATATTATTACATCTCTCTAAGTCTAAATATTTAAAATATATGTTTTAATTACCAATTAATTATCAGAATCCTATCTAAAATACTTAACTCCAGATTCAAATATCTTTTGGTCTTTTTCACCTATGATATTCTTAAATACTTCCCCACCAATTCTCTCAGAATGTCCCATTTTACCAAACACTCTACCATCAGCACTAGTTATACCTTCAACAGCATAGAATGAACCATTTGGATTAAACTCAATATCATAAGTAGCTTCATTATTAAAATCAACATACTGAGTTGCTACTTGTCCATTAGCAATTAATTCTCTCATAACATCTTCACTAGCAACAAATTTACCTTCTCCATGAGAAATTGCTATATTGTGAATATCTCCAACATTAGTTTGAGCTAACCAAGGAGATTTATTAGATGAAATTCTAGTTCTAGCAATCTTAGCTTGATGACGGCCAATATTATTGTAAGTAAGTGTTGGTGCACTTTCACTTGGAACTCTTATTTCTCCATATGGAACTAAACCTAACTTAATTAACACTTGGAATCCATTACAGATACCTAACATTAGACCATCTTTTTGAGTTAAAAACTCATTTATAGCTTCTTGAACTCTAGGGTTTCTAAATACAGTAGCTATAAATTTACCAGAACCATCTGGCTCATCACCAGCACTAAATCCTCCTGGTAACATTATTATTTGAGAAGATTTTATTTCATTCACTATTGTATCTATAGAATCTTCTATGTCTTTATAAGTTAAATTCTTAAATACTCTTATATTTGCATTAGCCCCTGCTCTTTCAAATGCTCTTGCAGAATCGTATTCACAGTTTGTTCCAGGGAATGCTGGTATAAATACTCTTGGAGTAGCTATACTTAATGATGATTTTTTAGCCTCTCCTTGTGATATATAGCTTATAGTCTCTATTTTTGATTTTACTTCTTCTGTTTTAGTTGGGAATATAGGCTCTAAAGTACTACAATGCGCTTTATATAATTCATCTAATAAAAGTTCTTCGCCTTTAATGAATATACTAGCATCTTTAACTGTACTTCCAAGCACTATGTAATTATATTCATCTAACATGCTCAAATCATCATTTGCTAATTCAAGTACTATATTTCCATAACTAGCTTCAAATAATTTATCATCTGTACATACTTTTTCAGCTTCTTCACTAAACTTAAATCCTATTTTGTTACCAAAAGCCATTTTACTTATTGCTTCTCCCACACCTGCAAATCCTAATGCATATGTTGATAAAACTTTATTTCCATGTATAAGTTCTCTTACTTTATCTAAGTTTTTCTTTAATTCTTCAAAGTCTATAACATCATTTTCTGATTTATTTACACATAACATTACTACTTTTGAATCTGCTTTTTTAAATTCTGGAGATACTACTTTCTTAGCGTCTACTGTATCAACAGCAAATGAAACTAATGTTGGTGGAACTTCAATGTCCTTAAATGTACCAGACATACTGTCTTTCCCACCTATAGCAGGTATCTCAAACTTACTTTGTGCATAAAATGCTCCTAAAAGTGCTGAGAATGGTTTACCCCATTTTTCTGGATTGTTACCAAGTTTTTCAAAGTATTCTTGGAATGTAAGTCTTGTTGTGCTGTAATTTCCTCCAATAGCAACTAATTTACATACAGATTCTACTACTGCATATAAAGCTCCATGGAATGGACTCCATTTTCCTACTTTTGGATTATATCCATAAGTCATTATTGTAGAAGTATTAGTCTCTCCACCAAGAACTGGTATCTTAGCAACCATACCTTGAGTTGGAGTAGCTTGGTACTTTCCACCAAATGGCATAAGTACTGTATTACCACCAATTGTATTATCAAACATCTCTACTAATCCTTTTTGAGAACAAACGTTAAGGTCTGATAATACTTTTGTAAATTTATCTTTCATACTTGCAGATTTAACATCTTTTACTATTTCATTAGAAGCAAAGAATGTATTTTCTTCATCTACTTTAGCAACATGAACATCAGTAGTTTGTTTTACTCCATTTGTATCCAAAAACTCTCTATTTATATCAACAATTGCCTTTCCATTCCAGAACATTCTTAAATATCCTGTGTCAGTTACTGTAGCTACATGTGTAGCTTCTAAGTTTTCTTCTACAGCTAATTGTATAAATTTATCTTTATTTTCTTTTTTTATAGCTACTGCCATACGCTCTTGTGATTCTGATATTGAAAGTTCTGTTCCATCAAGTCCATCGTATTTTTTAGGAACTAAGTCTAAATTTATATCTAAACTATCAGCAATCTCACCTATAGCAACACAAACTCCACCTGCTCCAAAGTCATTACATCTTTTTATCATTTGAGCAACTTCTTTATTTCTAAAGAATCTTTGTATTTTTCTTTCGTTAGGAGCATCACCTTTTTGAACTTCCGCACTACAAGTTAATATTGACTCTTCACTATGTTCTTTAGATGAACCAGTTGCACCTCCACAGCCATCTCTTCCTGTTTTTCCTCCAAGAAGAACTATTACATCTCCTGCTTCAGGTCTTTCTCTTACTACATTTTCTTTTGGTGCTGCTGCTATAACCGCACCTATTTCCATTCTCTTTGCAACAAAGTTTTCGTCATATACTTCTGCAACTTGTCCAGTTGTAAGACCTATTTGGTTACCATATGAGCTATATCCATGAGCTGCTTCTGTAGTTATTTTTCTTTGCATAAGCTTTCCAGGTAAAGTGTCCTCTAAAGTTGTTCTTGGGTCAGCACTTCCTGTAACACGCATTGCTTGATAAACATAGCTTCTTCCTGATAATGGGTCTCTTATAGCTCCACCTAAACAAGTAGCTGCTCCACCAAATGGCTCTATTTCAGTTGGATGGTTATGAGTTTCATTTTTAAACATTACTAAATATTTTTCCATCTTTCCATCAACTTCAACATCTACATTTATACTACATGCATTTATTTCTTCACTTTCGTCTAAATCATTTAACTTACCATTTTTCTTTAATTCTTTTACTGCAACTGTAGCTATATCCATTAAGCATATATCTTTGTGTCTGTTTACATATACATTGTCTCTTGAGTTAAGATACATTTGATACGCTTCTTTTACTATATCATTAAACTTACCATCTTCTATTTTTACATTTTCTATTTCAGTCATAAAAGTAGTATGTCTACAATGATCAGACCAATAAGTATCTAAAACTTTTATTTCTGTTATAGTTGGGTTTCTCTTTTCTGTATCTTTAAAGTATTTTTGAACATGTTGTAAGTCTCCTAAAGTCATTGCTAACCCTTTGTCACTTACAAATGATTTTAATCCATCTTCATTTAAATCTATAAATCCATCTAATATTTCAACTGATGTTGGTATCTCAGTTTCCATTTTTAATGTTTCTGGTTTTTCTAAAGATGCTTCTCTACTATCCACTGGATTTATGCAGTAATCTTTTATTTTGCTAAATTCTTCATCAGTTATTTTACCTGATAATATATAAACCTTTGCTGTATTGATAGCAGGTCTTATACCTTGATTTACTATTTGGACACATTGAGCTGCCCAGTCACCCCTTTGGTCATATTGACCAGGTAGAAATTCTATTGCAAATACTCTTTGTCCATTTAATTCTGGTATTTCCTCATAGTATACTACATCTAGATTTGGCTCAGAAAAGATTGTCTTTGCTGCATTTTCGTAAACATCTTCTGATATTCCTTCTACATCATATCTATTTAATATTCTTAAATCTTCTATACTACTTATGTGTAAACTTTCCACTAAATCCTTTTTTAAAGCTTTAGCCTCAAGGTCAAAACCTTCTCTTTTTTCAACTAGTACTCTTCTAACCATTGAGTCTTTATTTTCAGTATTCAACATACCTTATCCTCCATTTTAGAAAAATTATCTTCCTATGTCTGTTCTATAGTGCATCCCTTCAAAGTTTACTTTCTTTATATTTTCATAAACTTTTTCTGCTGCATCCTTAACTGTAGTTGATTTTGCAGTTATACCAATTACTCTTCCTCCATTAGTAACTAAATTACCATCAAGCATCTTAGTACCACTGTGGAATACTACTATATCATCATCCAAATTTTCAAGACCAGTTATAACTTTTCCTTTTTCATAACTGTCTGGATACCCTCCTGATGTAAGCATAACACATACAGCTTCATCATCACTATAATTTATTTCTATGTCTTTTAACTTGTTGTCAAGTATAGCTTCCATTATTTCATGTAAATCTGTTTCTAATCTAAATAAAACAGATTGTGTTTCAGGGTCTCCAAATCTTACATTATATTCAAGTACTTTCTCTCCATCATCAGTTATCATAAGACCAACAAATAAAATACCTTTAAAGTTAAGTCCATCTTTTTTGAATCCTTCCAATGTTTTTTCTAGTACTGTTTCTTTTACTTTATTTGCTAATTCTTCTGTATAGATTTCACTAGGTGAAAAAGTTCCCATTCCACCTGTGTTCGGTCCTTGTTCATAATTGTTTACCTTTTTATGGTCTTTTGCACTTGCCATAGGAACTATTGTATCATTGTCTACAAATGCCAAGATGGAAGTTTCTATACCTTTTAAAAATTCTTCAATTACTATTTTATCTCCAGCAGTTCCAAATTTCTTATCTGACATCATTTCTTTTAAAGTTGCTATAGCATCTTCTCTATTTTCAGGTATTACAACACCTTTTCCAGCAGCTAATCCGTCCGCTTTTATTACTACTGGATACCCAAAGCTATCTATTTCTGATATAGCTTCTTCTAAGTTTGTATATTCTTTATATTTTGCAGTAGGTATGTTATGCTTTATCATAAAATCTTTTGAAAAAGCTTTACTTCCTTCAAGTTGAGCACATTTTTTATTAGGTCCAAATACTCTTAAACCTTCTTTTTCAAATTCATCTACTATTCCCATAACTAGTGGTACTTCTGGACCTACTATTGTTAGACCTATGTTGTTATCCTTGGCAAACTTTAAAAGTCCTTCTACATCAGTATCACCTATATTTACACATTCTGCTACATTTGCGATTCCTGCATTACCTGGCGCACAATAAACTTTTTCTACATTTTTTTCATTGCTTAATTTCCAGCATATAGCATGTTCTCTTCCGCCACCGCCTACAACCAATATCTTCATAATATCCTCCTTAGTGTTTGAAGTGTCTTATTCCTGTAAATACCATAACCATATCATACTTATCACAAGCTTCTATTGAATCTTTATCTTTTATAGAGCCACCTGGCTGAACTACTGCTGATATTCCATATTCATGAGCTAATGTTACACAATCATCAAATGGGAAAAATGCATCTGATGCTAAAACAGCTCCTGTAAAATCTTTATCTTTATTGTTTTCAAGAGCATTTTTTAATGCCCAAATTCTTGATGTTTGTCCACAACCTAAAGCTAGAGTTTGACCATTTTTTACTATTGCAATTGCATTTGATTTCATGTTTTTTACTACTCTCATACCAAATTCCATATCTTTAAGTTGTTCATCTGTTGGTTTTGCTTTTGTTACATTTTCGCTTTTTTCTGCTAATATATTGTTTCTATCTTGTATCAATAAATTTCCATCTAAGTATTTCATTTCATATGGTTGTAAACTATTTTCTATCTTAGCTAATTTTAAGATTCTTAGGTTTTTCTTTTGTTTAAGTATCTCTAATGCCTCTGGTTCAAAATCATATGCTACTACTATTTCTAAGAATATTTCATTTAATTTCTCTGCTGTAGATTTGTCTATAGTAGAAGTTATTCCTACTATTCCACCAAAGATTGATACCTTGTCTGCTTCATAACATTTTGTATATGCTTCAAAAGCATCTTTTCCTAATCCTACACCACATGAATTAGCATGTTTTATAGCTACTGAAACTACTTCTTCACTATCTTTAAATTCTCTCATAACTTCTAAGCAACCATGTAAATCATTTAAGTTGTTGAAAGAAAGTTCTTTACCACCTAGTTGTTCATAATTTAAGATTGGATTTTTTGCATTTGATTGTGAATATAAGAAACCATTTTGATGTGGATTTTCTCCATATCTTAAAGTTTGTTCTTTTTGGAAAGTTAAATTTAATATGTCAGGATATGTATCTCCTACTTCTCCAGCAAAATAGCTAGATATTAAAGCATCATATCTTCCTGTAGTTGAGAAAGCTTTATATGATAATTTTTTTCTATCTTCTAATGTCATTGTGTCTGTTTTTAATTTTTCTATTATAGAATCATAATCTTTTATATCTACTACTACTATTACATCTTTATAGTTTTTAGCAGCAGAACGTATCATAGATGGTCCACCGATATCTATATTTTCTATCATTTCATCGTGGCTTTTTCCAGCTTTTAAAGTTCCTTCAAAATCGTATAGATTTACAGCTACTAAATCTATTGAATGTATTTTATGTTCATTTACAGTTTCTACATGAGATTCTTTGTCTCTTTTGTAAAGTATTCCACCATGTATATATGGATTTAATGTTTTTACTCTTCCATCCAATATTTCTGGGAAGTTTGTAACATCTTCAACTTGCATTACATTAACTCCATTTTCTTTTAATGTCTTAAAAGTATTTCCTGTAGATATAATTTCATAGTCTAGCTTATTTAATTCTTTAGCAAATTCAACTACACCTGTTTTGTCAGTTACACTTATTAAAGCTCTCTTACTCATTTATAAACACTCTCCTACCTTGAAGTTTTAATTTATTTTCACAAAAAAGACTTAAACTCTCTTCCAAAATCCTATGTTCAACTTCTAACACTCTTTGTGCAAGTGTTTTTGCATCATCATCTTGATTTACCTTAACTACATCTTGCATTATTATTGGTCCAGTGTCAGCACCTTCATCCACAAAATGAACTGTAGCACCAGTTACTTTAGCCCCATAATCTATTACTCCCTGATGGACTCTTTCTCCATAGAATCCAGCTCCGCAAAATGAAGGAATTAATGATGGATGTATGTTTATCATTTTGTTTCTAAACTCATTAACCAGCTTTGGGCTGATTATTTTTAAATAACCAGCCAAAACTACTAAATCTATTTTATTTTCTTTAAGAATTTCTATTATCTTGTCTTCATTAGTTTCACAAATTGCCTTTATGTTATGATTTTTAGCTCTCTCTAAACCATAAGCATCTTGCTTACTTGAGATAACTACCTTAACCTGACCTTTTATCTTTCCAGACTCAGTACCATCTATAACTGCTTGTAAATTTGTTCCTCCACCAGATATTAAAACTCCTATATTTAGCATAATTCTACACCTTCATGACTATCTACTACTTCACCAATTATATATGCTTTATCTTCTAATAATTCACTATACTTTTTATCTACATAAGAAGCATTGTCATTTTCTCTATTATTTATAAAGTTTACAACATCGTTGGCATTTTCTTTATCTACTATTAAAACTAGTCCAATACCCATGTTAAAACTCTTATGAAGTTCTCTCTCATCTACAGCATTAAAACCTTCTATCATTTTGAATATAGGAGGTTTCTCCCAAGATTTTTTATTTATATCTAATCCTAATCCTTTAGGTATAACTCTTGTTATATTTTCTATAAGCCCTCCACCAGTTATGTGAGCTATAGCTTTTATATCATGTTTAGCCAATACATCTAAAGCTAACTTAACATATATTTTAGTTGGTGTTAAAAGTGCTTCCCCAACTGTCATTCCTAGTTCTTCTACATATTGTTCCATCTTATAATCATAAGTTTCTAAGAATATCTTTCTTATGAAAGAAAATCCATTACTGTGTACTCCACTTGAAGATATACCAACTAATACATCTCCTGATTTAACATCATTTCCAGAAACAATCTTTTCTTTGTCTGCTATACCTACAGAGAATCCTGCTAAATCATAATCATCATCTCCATACATTCCAGGCATTTCAGCAGTTTCTCCACCAATTAGTGCACAACCAGACATCTTACAGCCGTCTGCTATTCCGCCAACTACTTTTTCTATATGCTCAGGAACTAATTTTCCAAGAGCTATATAATCAAGGAAAAATAATGGCTTAGCACCTTGACATATTAAATCATTTACACACATTGCAACTAAATCTATTCCAACAGTATCATGCTTGTCCATCATTTGAGCTATTTTTAACTTAGTCCCAACACCATCTGTAGATGCAAGCAAAACTGGTTCTTTCATTCCTACAAAATCTTTTAAACTGTATAATCCACTAAAGTTTCCTAAATCTCCAACTACATTTCCATCATAAGTTCCTTTAATTTTCCCTTTTATAAGGTCTACTGCTCTATTTCCTTCATCTATATCTACACCTGATTCTTTATATGTTAACATGAAAGTAGTTCCTCCTTATCAATTTTTTTAACTGGGTATTCTCCATCAAAACAAGCTTTACAGAAAGTAGACTTATGCTCTGCTGCATCTAACATTCCTTCTATATCTAGGAATTTTAAACTATCACATCCAATATATTCTCTCATTTCTTCTACGTTGTTACTTGATGCAATTAACTTAGAGCGATTTGGAGTATCTATTCCATAATAACAAGAGTAAGCGACTGGAGGAGATGTTATTCTAAGATGAATTTCTTTTGCTCCCGCTTCTCTTAAAGATTTTACTAACTGTTTAGATGTAGTTCCTCTTACTATTGAATCATCTACTAAAATTATAGATTTTCCTTTTATTACTGTTGAAAGAGGATTTAATTTTATTTTTACAGCTATCTCTCTTTCCTCTTGTGTAGGTTTTATAAATGTTCTTCCTACATATCTATTTTTAACTAGACCTTCACTTATTTTTAATCCACTAGCATTTGCATAACCAATAGCCCCTGGCCAACCTGAATCAGGAACTGGAACTACTACATCTGCTTTTACATTTTCATCTTGAGCTAATCTTTCCCCACATTTAATTCTGAATTCATATGCATTTACATTATCTATAGTTGCATCATTTCTTGCAAAGTATATGTGTTCAAATATACAACTTTTCTTAACTGGTTTATAATTTTCTGAATAAAAATATGATTTTAATTCACCATCTTTAACTACTATTATTTCTCCTGGCTCTACATCTCTTACAACTTCTCCGCCAAGTATGTCTATTGCACAATTTTCTGATGCAAATATATATTCATCACCCTTTTTACCAAGTACAAGAGGTCTAAATCCATGTGGGTCTCTAACTGCAACCAATTCATCTTGACTCATTATTACAAGAGCATATGCACCTTTGATATAGTCCATTGTTACTTTTAAACTTTCTACTATATCACCTTTGTAATATCTTGCAAGTATATATAAAATTACTTCTGTATCTGAATTAGTTTGGAACATATATCCATCTTCTTCTAGCATATCTTTTAAATAATTTGCATTTACTAGATTTCCATTATGAGCTATAGCTAATTGTCTTTTTCTGCAACTTCCAACTAAAGGCTGACAGTTAGAAACATGACTTCCTCCAGCTGTTGAATATCTAACATGTCCAATACCTATATTTCCTTTTAACTTAGATAATTCACTTTCCTTAAAAACATCTCCAACTAATCCCATATCTTTTTTGTACTTAATTTCTCCATCATCTAAAAGAGCTAAACCACAGCTTTCCTGCCCTCTGTGTTGCATAGAATATAAAGAATAATATAGTTCTTTAGTTACATCTTTATTAGAGTAAATCCCTAAAACTCCACACATACATTTGCCTCCTATTTATTATTCATTCTCGAAAGTACTTCCGTATAACCTTCTACAAGGTCTCCAAGGTCTCTTCTAAATCTGTCTTTGTCTAATTTTTCATTTGTGTTTACATCCCAAAGTCTACAAGTGTCTGGTGATACTTCATCTGCCAATATTATGTTTCCTTCTGAATCTTTACCAAATTCTATTTTAAAGTCAACTAACTTTAGGTTTAATTTTAAGAAGAATGCTTTTAGCAATTCATTTATTTTTAGAGTTTCTTCTCTTAAGAATTTTAATTCTTCTCTAGTTGCTAATTTCATTGCCACTGCATAATCGTCATTTAGCATTGGGTCACCATAATCATCATTTTTATAGCTTATTTCAAAGATTGGCTCATCGAAAACTACACCTTCTTCAAGACCAACTCTTTTGCAAATAGAACCAGCAGCGATATTTCTTACTATCACTTCTAATGGTAAAATTTCTACTTTCTTAACTAACATTTCTCTATCCGATAAACTTTTTATAAAGTGTGTATTTATATTATTTTCTTTTAACATTTCAAAGATTATTGTTGATATCTTATTATTTAGTATACCTTTTGAAGATATTTCTGCTTTTTTTTCTCCATTAAATGCTGTTGCATCATCTTTATAATAAACAACATATTCATTTTCATTATCTGTAGAATATACTTGTTTTGCTTTTCCTTCATATAATAACATTTCTGTTACCCCCTTAAATTCTTGTCGTCTTCTAGCACCTTTTGTGCCATTTCTTCTCTATATGATTTCAAATCTTCTTTTAATTTTGGGTATTTTAGAGTCATTATTTGTAATGCCAATAAAGCTGCATTTAAACCTAAATCTATTGTAACTGTTGCAACTGGTATTCCTTTTGGCATTTGAACTATTGATAAAAGTGAGTCTAATCCATCCATAGTTGATGATTTAATAGGCAATCCTATTACTGGAATTAGAGTTTGTGAAGCTATTACACCTGGTAGATGTGCTGCTTTTCCTGCTGCTGCTATTATTACATCTGTATCATCTTCTATTTCTCTTAGGAATATTGAAAGTTGTTCTGGTGTTCTATGAGCAGATAATGCTCTTGCTACAACTTCTATTCCGTATTTTTCAAGCAGTTTTATCCCTTCTTCTAATTTTGGATAATCTGATTTTGAACCCATAACTACTGCTACTTTCATTAGACTTCCCCTCTCCGTTTATAAGTTATTTTAAACTTTAAATCATTCGCATTATTATACGAATTATACATCTTAAATTTTATATTAATATACATATATTATCAACTCTTTTTTGAAATTTTTTAAAAAAAATATTCCTTGTATTTTTTTTATTCGTCCCATCGCGAACTTTATTTACTTTTTTTGATACCTAACAAAATTACTTTTCATTTATTTATTATTTTTTGATAAATAAATATATTTTATATAATTTAGAGTAAACTTACATAATATTTTTTAAATTATAATATTCATAATTCAGTAAGATACTCACTTCTATAAGATATTTAAATTAAAATCTATACTAAAAAAGGAAGTTGATTATCATAAATCATCTTCCTTATTCATGGATATACAATTTTATAGTTGTTGACTTACAAAATATCTAGTTTTTAATTTTATTTTACCAATCAATTTATATCTTATTAATAGTTAAATATCTTTAAATAATTTTTTGTACAATAATGGTATTTCTTGATAATCCAAAATTATAAAGTCAGGTTTATAAACCAACTCCTCTACCCTATGTTTCCTATGATTCATCCAGATACTCTTCCATCCAGCTTTTTTAGAACCTACTACATCATTTTTGTAAGAGTCACCTACATAATATGTATTTGCCTTATCTAAATTCATAAATTTCTCAGCCAATCTAAAAATATTAATATCTGGCTTAGAAAAACCAACTTCACTAGAAATAAAAATATTCTCTTCATCAACCCACTTTTCAATATTTAATTGCTTTAATTTCATTCTTTGATGAGAAGATGGTCCATTAGTTATAATTCCCATATTAATATTTTTTTCTTTAGCAAAATTTAAAACTTGCTCCATTTCTGGTATTAAAGTTATTTGTGATTGCTGATATATATACTCATCTTGAAAATTTTGAGCATCTTTTTCTGTAATGGCATTTCCTAATTCTTCAAAAGCTTTCATTATTCTATACACATGCATTTTTTCAATTGGCATCTCTCCACTCTCAGTCAAATGAAATACCTCATCACTATACTTTCTGCTACTTATATATAAATCCTTAACAGAAACATTCTTTATTGAAGAAAACACTTTATCATATGCAATATAAAAAGGTGTTAACTGATTGTATAAAGTATCATCTACATCAAAAATTAAATTAATCAAAATATTAGTCCTCCAAAATTTAATAGTGGTAAATATAATTATAACTATAAATACCTAGTATAACAATACTTACCACTATAAGTCCTATTATTTATTTAAAATTCTAGTAGTTACACCCTTTAGATTATAACATTCTGCATAATCACGTAAAGGACGCTTAATATGGTCTACAACAAATCTTTGACCATCAATGTTATTTTTGCTTAAATTACTATAAAGCACTTCTATCTCTCTTTTAACATCATCATTATTGAATGTATAGTGACCTGCAATATCTAATATCTCATTAGATAGTACTTCATCCTTAAATATTTCTTCAGTAGTTAAACTTTTTTGTTCTCCCATTACCCATTTTCTCCAACGTCCACATTCAATAGCATCTACAAGAAGAACATGTCTAATATTTGAAGTTTTTTCAATTAATCCTTCTTCCTTTAGTTTTCTTTCAACTTCTGCTAGCTTTAAGTATGCTCTAGTCTCTTCAGTACCATATTGAGGAGCAACATTTGTCGCAATAATTTGAGATGGTATATGCTCTAATAAAGTCACATCATCCAAATAATCTCCATTATGTTCTTTTAAACCAACTCCATACTTTTTAGCCATTTGAGCTAAATCATAAGCATTCTTAAAATTAAAAGTTCCTACTTGTTCTGTTTTTCTAGTTAGAGTCCCTGTCTGACCAACTATAAATGTTGGCATTGGTAAATCTCTCTTTTCAAGTTCAACTTTTAATCTAGTTATAAATGTTTCATATGTCTCAGTTGAAGTTAATCCTCCATTTGTTTCCTCTGTCCCAACTTCATATCCTATCTCTGGAAAATTAAGTCTTTTTCTTTCTTTTTCGCAATATTCAATTAATTCTACAGTTCGTTCTAAGACTATATCCAATGGAATCACTTTCCCCATTTCAAATGGATCTTTTGTAGGGTCAATCATTAGTAAATCAAAACCTGCCTCAATATCAGCTAAATAAGATTTTTTTCCTAATTCCATAGCTTTGTCAACAGGTAAATGGTCATTTCTTTCTTTATCTCTTTGCCATGGCCCTCCATGGTCTCTGCATAAGTAATATAAACCATCAAATCCAACTTTATCAGCTATTCTCTTAATATCTCTTGTGAAAGTTTCTTGATTCCAACCATTTACATAGCCTCCACCTAGCTCATCTGCATCTACTTGATTTCTACTGGCAATAAACATTAAAGGAAAATCATCATCTTTCGCTAATTCAAAACTCGCTTGTAACAAATTAGGTGACATAGGACCAATCCCTAAAAGTGTTGCACTTTTCCCCTCTTCTTGTAAGTCTAGTAATCGTTGTACGACAGTTTTTATTGGTAATTTTTTCATTACTATATCTCCTTTTATTCTATTTTTTAAGATGTTTTTAAAGATATTTTTAATAAAATCTTCAATAAAAACATCTTTATGTTATATGTAAAATAAATCAAACTTTATTGAAAAGTATCTTTTATTTTCTTAATTAATGCATCAGATTTTTTAATAATGTCAGACACACTCATTCTTACTACTTTCTTTCCTTTAAAACGCTCCATATTTCTAATCTCAACATCGTTAGTTAATATCACACAGGCTGCTTCTTCAATTTCCTTAGGTGACAACTCATTATCTATTCCAGAACTTCCTTGAGTTTCAACCTTTATTTCTATTCCAAATTTTTTTGCTGATAATTCAAGTGATTCAGCTGACATATAAGTATGTGCTACTCCACTAGGGCAAGATGTTACTGCTACAATTTTCATATCTTCATCTCCTTTAAGTTTATAGTTCTACATGCTTTTTTTAAAATTTTATATAAGCTAATTTATTATTTCATATATCTATAATTCTTCGAATATCAATTCAATAGAATCATCTATATCTTCTTCAATTTCTTCATCTTCCTTTACATTTTTCTTTACTAATTTCATCAAGATTGCGACAACAACTGCTCCAGTTAGTACAGATGCTATATAACCCAACCTGTTATCAACAACTGGAAGTACTATCAAGCCTCCCCAAGGAGCATGATTTAAACATCCTAATAAAAAAGCCATAATGTTTCCAATAATTGAACCAGCCATAATACAAGGAATTACTCTAACAGGGTCCGCTGTTGCAAATGGAATAGCTCCTTCCGTGATTCCAACACACCCCATTAGAAGTGATGCTTTTCCTGAATCTCTTTCTTCTTTACTAAATTTTTTTGGGAATAATAATGTTGCTAACCCTAATCCAATTGGAGGTATACAAATCGCAACGCCAACCCCTCCCATTAAGTATGGAAGTGTATCAACTTGTGTTTGAGCAAAAGTCGCAGCAACTTTATTTATAGGGCCACCCATATCAGAAGCTATCATTCCTCCCAAAATACCCCCTAAAGGAATCTTTGAAACACCAGACATTCCATTTAGCCAGTTCGTCATCCATGCCATAAAAGAAGCTATAGGTTCTCCAATTAAAAATACAATTATGCCACCTGTAATCAATGTACCAAGCAAAGGATAAATAAATATGGAACCTAGAGTTCTCATTGTAGGAGCTAATTTTATTTTCTTTAGTTGTAAGACAACAAATCCTGCTATAAATCCTGCTATAATACCACCTATAAAACCAGCATTTACTTCTTTTGCTAAATATGCACCTATCATACCTGGTGCTAGCCCTGGTTTATCTGCCATACTAAATGCTATATATCCACCTAATATTGGGATAAACAAAGCTAGACCTGCAGCACCAATTTGATTTAGTTTAGCTAACCATCCAGTTTCAGGAACAGCAGCTTGCCCACTTAATGTTACTGACAAAGCAAATAATATTCCCCCAGCAACTACAAATGGAATCATATATGATGTTGCTGTCATAAGATGTTTTTGTAAAAACTTTAAAATCCTCACTTTAATCTTCCTCCCCTATCTTTTCTTTTATAAGATTATAAACTGTCTGTTCATCTGACTCTCTAATTTGATTTCTAAAACTCTCATGCATCAATAAACGTGCCAGTTTTGATAAAATCTTTAAATGAAGATTATTCTCATTATCTTTTGTTACTGATATTAAAAATATCAAATCTACTTTTTCACCTTCTTCTGTCCATTCAATAGGAACATCAAGCTTTCCAATTGTAATACAAGAATCTTTGACCCCTATACTTTGACTATGAGGTAGACCTATACCATGCCCAATATATGTTGATAATGTTTCCTCTCTTTTTAAAACATCTTCTAAAAATTGATTTTTATCTCTTAAATACCCCTCTTTTGATACTACATCCACTAATGATGTAATAGCTTCTTCTTTTGAATCTGCTTTCATTTTGAATGAGCATTTTACATTGACTAATTTACTCATACAGTGACCTCCTCCTCATATTTATGAATTAAACCTTCTGCTTCTTCTTTTGTCCTTGCACTTTCTAACATACTAATAAAATTAGTCTTATAAACCATTTTAGTTAAATTAATTATTGCTGGAATTTGCTCTTTTTTATCTCTACTTGCTAGACAAAATATAACTTTAACCTTTTTATCACCAAAACTAATTGGCTCTTTACATATTAGTAAACTTATTGAACTCACTTTAACTAATGAACTATCATTCCCATGTAATAAAGCAAACTCTTCATCTTTTACAGCATAAAAACCTACATTTTTCAAAATATCTATAATATTCTCAGCATATTGTGTTGATACAAAATCACAATCAGCAAGTATATTTGAACTAATTTTAACAGCATCTTCCCACTTCACTTCTTTATCAATTATGTTGATAGTATCAGCCCCTATTAAATCACTTAATTTAAGTTGTCTAGATAATATCCTTTCATCACTATATCCGAGCTCTTGCCATATGATACTCAACACTCTTTTTTGAGCATCTTCTTCTAAGAAATCTAGCCTTTTTTTAATTGATATATAATTAGTCAGGACATTCTTTCTTTTTATTCCTTTTTCTTCAAGTTTTAGATAATCGTTTTCTTGTAAAAATGGATTAATCTCAATAACTACTTTGGGTAAAGTTGTAGCTATCTTTGATGTTGTTATAATGAAATCGATATTTTCCCAGTCCTTATAATCTTGCAATTTATATGCTGGAATACTGTCCAATATATTTATTTGATAATCATTTATTAGAGTATCTTTTAACATAGCAATTACACCATATCCAAATCCACAAACTAATAATATATTTTTATAATTATTTCTCTCGTTTCTTTGTACACTTCCTAAAAAGTGTATTGCTAAAAGTATTATTTCATTTTCATTTCTTATTTGATTTAACATCCTATTCTTTTGTATAGAAACCTTAGTAGCTTCAAGTACATATTGATATTTATCTGGTATAACATGGAATAGTTCTTCATAGATTTGTATGTTTTGTTTGATTCTTTCTATTAATGGAGCAATATGATTAAGCAAACCTTTATAAAGAATCATATCTTCTTTGAAATCAACACTTAGTATTTCTGACATATTGTAAATTAAATCTTGAACTATTATTTCTGTACTAATCAAATCCATATCTTCATTTAAACTTGCATATTTATTTGTAAAAAACACAAAACTTTTTAACAATAAAATTTGTTCTTTGGTCAATTTCTTTTGAATGATTTGTTCAAATTCTTGGTCAAACTTATTTTCAAAATACGGCTCACTTAATGAAGAAGATTCTAAAGGATGTTTTTCATCTGAATGTATGTACCATG
Organism: Clostridioides sp. ZZV14-6154; assembly: GCF_020657785.1. Taxonomy (NCBI): domain Bacteria; kingdom Bacillati; phylum Bacillota; class Clostridia; order Peptostreptococcales; family Peptostreptococcaceae; genus Clostridioides; species Clostridioides sp. ZZV14-6154. The sequence goes on from NZ_JAGWCY010000005.1 coordinate 117,002, forward strand.
TAAAAAGAAAAATATTTGAAACATACCACATAAAAGATTCATCGTTTAAAGTCCAATCCATTTGGGAAAGTAAATCTGTTGACCAGTTATATATATCATTCAAACAAATTCCTTTGAATATTTGTTCAATAATTTTCACTAAATACTGCTCAAACACACTTAAATCAGACTTTTCTTTACCAAATAGGTAAGAATATGATTTTAATATACTTAATCTTTGTTTATATATAGTGTTTTCATCTCCACTTATTTTGAAAGTCTTATCATATGTAATAGTTATTTTGTTTCTTTCTAATTCATTTGATAAAACATTAAGGTCGTTTTTAATTGAACTTCTAGAAACCTGGAATTCTTTGCTCAACTTTTCTAAATTTAGCTTATCTATTTTAAACATTGATATAATTTTCATAATAGATACTCTCTCAGTTAAAGAAAATACATAGTCATTATTATCTATATATACTACTTGGAAATCTTTAGGAATAATTAATACACCTTTATTTATCTTTTGTATTAATGGTTTCTTTAGTGACTGTAAAACAATATTTAAATTATTTATGTCATATCTAATTTTTCTTTCTTCTATACTTAGTTGTTGGCTAATCTCCCTATAACTTGTCTTCTCTTTTTCCTTTAGAAAATTCATAATGAGTAACATTCTTCCACTTATCATATTTTCCCTCCTTTCAAAATAATTAGAGTTATTAATACTGCAAATTTTATGTTATTCTGTATATTTTAGTTTTTTTATGTCTAAAAATAGTAACTATCTTTCTATATTCAGAATAATACAATAAAGCTTTAACTACAACTTACAATATTTGAAAATTGTTTTTACAAAATCTGTAGACATATTTTTATCAAAAAATATAATATTTATATTTAAAACTTTATATCATCTACTGATTACAATACATTTTAATATTACATAGTATTTTCAACGCTTTATTGATAACTACTATACATCTATAACTATATGGTCAATAGTTAAATAGTTAAAGGTTTTACTTAAAAGTAAAACTATATCTGAATATTTAACCATACAAGTAAAAAAGGCAAGCTATATATTTAAATTATATAACTTGCCTAAATATTTTATTTTAGAACTCTAATCATTAGATATTTTCAAATTTTTTATTTTATTATCATTATATGTGAATTCTTCAAACTCAGATATTGATAATGGCTTTGAGAAAACATAACCCTGAACATAATCACATCCAATACTTCTTAAGAAATGTACTTGTTCAACTTCTTCAATACCTTCAGCAATTACTTTCATGCCAAGCCTTCTACTAAGTTCAATAACAGATTCTACAACAATTTTACCACGTTCTATATCATTTTTATTCACAAAAAATGAACGATCTAATTTAATTATCTCAACTTTAAAATCCTTTAATATTCCTAATGATGAATATCCAAATCCAAAATCATCTATAGAACATTTAAAACCTTTACTATGAATATCATCTATTACATCAATAGCTTCTGGGCTTTCTAAAAAAATAGATTCAGTAAGTTCTAAGTCTATTAGCCATGTAGGCACATTATATTTATTACATATCATCTCATATTTTTCTAAGAATAATTTATCCTTTAAATGTTGCCTTGATACATTAACAGAAATTATTAATAACTCTTTACATTCTTTTATCCATTTAGAAATCAATTTACATGTTTCTTCAAGCACATACAAGTCTAATTCACATATAAATCCGTTTTTTTCAAAAAGAGGAACAAAATCACTTGGATAAATCATTCCTTTTTCTACACTATTCCAACGAACAAGAGACTCCGCACCTCTAATTTTTCCAGTTTTTATATCAACCTTTGGTTGTAAGCATATAAAAAATTCTTTATCTGCAAGACCCTTTTCCATTAAATTTGATAATTCCTTTTCAAATATCAATCTATTTTTTTCTATATCGCTATAAAAATTAAAATCACTTTTATGAGTTTTATTAAAACTTTTTCTTGCTGTATTTACATGGTCTTGTATTGTTATTAAATCTTCATTATGATTTTCAATAGTGTAAATACCTACTGATATTCTTAAAAAGTATGGGTTTTCTTTGTCTTTATTAAAATAATTAATCTCATTTTCTATTTTATACAATAATTCTAAAACTTCTAATACTGCTCGATTCTTTATAAATAGATAGAATAAGTCTGCATCATGACGACATACAAACTCTTCATCATTAATAATATTCTTTTCCAATACATTATAAATATATTTAAGTGCATTATTTCCTTTTTCACTACCAAAACAATCATTTATTAGCTTAAAATCTTTTATGTTTATTGCTATCATCATGTAGGTGCTATCAGGAGATTTAGAAATTAAAGGTTTTATTAACATACTAAATTTTGTTGAATTAATACCATTTGTTATATTATCTAAATAAGCAATATCTTCGATTTGTTTTATATATTTTCTTCTAATAGTATATAAAATCCATGTTATAATTCCAATAATAAAAATAATTATAAATGTCATTATTATTGTAAAAATGTTTAATTTATTCAATTCACCTAAAACAGCTTCTTCAGGCACTATAAGAACAAAATACCAATCATTTAAATCTTTTGTTACTGGATGATAAGTTAGCAAACACTTTACATTTTTTGATGAAGTTATTATAATTTCTCCTGATTCTTCACTCTTAAAGTCATCCATCATTTTGGGAACCCAATGCTCATTTATAGCACCTCTATATTTATGACTAATATCCTTTATCAACTCACTATTTTTACCTATAAAGAGAGGTTTCCCCTTAGTATTAACAATTTCAATAGTTCCTTCTCCATTAAAACTGTCAATACTAAGAATATTATTCACACTTTCTTTTTGAGAAACGCCGACTAAAATACTAGATACCTCATGTTTATCATCAAATATAGGTACACTGTAGAGTACAACGTCTAGTGACTCTATAAGTTCTGTATATTCTTTACCTTCTATTCCCTTTTTATATGAAACAGTATTCTCTAAGTCCAATTTTTTTCCACTTAAAAACTCTGCTTCACCTTTTAAATCAATTATCCCAATATCAGAATATTCATAACTAGTTTTTCTTTTTGCTAAGTAATCATATCGACTATCGCCTTCATATTGTTTAATAAAATCTGCCATTAGTCTTAAATCAGACAAAATAAACTCAATTTGATTGTCAACATTTGATACAATTTGTGTAGATACATCGTTTAAATAGTTTTTAGTTTGCTTATTAGATATGTTGTACAGTTTTACAGTAGTAAAAACAGTAATTACAAGAATTGAAATAATAAGTGCACATAAAATTATAGACAAAACCATATTGTTTTTTTCGTACCTTGATAATTTCATTTTTTGTCCTCCAAATTATAAGTCCATTTTTAGTATAAATACTAACTCTACAAATTTTATTACTAAAAATCTATCCACACTATATTATAATATTCTATTTACCAATATTCAACAAAACTCCTTTATATTCCAATAATAATTCACGGATAATCTCTTTATTCATTTTATTTATGTAATATTTTCTATTATATTATTGTAGAATATTGTTTAAAAATAAAATTCATAATCTAAATTTATATTTCTATTTATTCAATACTAACAAATTCTATATCCTTAATATCAACAATAGTAAAACAATAGCTTATCATAATGTACAGAGACTATTCTTTGCTCTACTACCTTTGTAAAAATATCAAGATTTTAATCTAAAATTAAAAGGTAGTTTTTAATTATCCTGAAAATAAATTTTATTATATGAATTTCACTATATAAATTTCATTCTAATATACTGCTTTATTATTAATATTATAATACAACTAAAAAATAAATGACTTTAATATGTAACTGTGATAAAATATGACCAATAAATAATTTATAATTTTATTATTCTAATATTTTACATATGAAAGAGAGGAAAAGTAAGTGAGTTGGCAACATATAAAAATACCAAACGGAAATACAGTGATTTTTTGTAATTCATTCATTAGTGGAAAATCATCTACGAATATTATTGTTACACATACTCCTATTGTAACTACGCTTGATTTACAGTTAGCATACGAACCTCTTTCGCAATATGATGTAAATGTCTTTGCCTTTGATTTTTCAGGAACAGGTAAAAGCGGTGGTAATGAAAAAGATTTTTCACGTAATTCAATTGTAAAAGACTTAGACTCTGTCATTGCGTATATAGAAAAGAATTATTCTTCCAACATACATCTATACGGAAATGCAGGTATTGGTGGCATGTTTGCACAGTATTATGCATGTACAAGTAATAAGTTAAAAAGTTTTGCCCAGTTTGCCTGTGTTGATTATAAAAATACGTCAGGGGTAGGTTATTCTTATCCCACTGTTAAATTATTAAACTTTTTCCTCAAACTCCTTCCTAATTTTCATATAACAGTAAAACCACCTAAATATGAAGGTTATAATGAAGCCCATGATAATGCGTTTTACAAAATGATTGAGCAAGACAACCCTAATATTTGGAAAAATAGCACAAAGGTAATGAATACAATGTTAGAATGTTTTGTCGCACAAGATAGTGTAATAAAAAATGGAGTTAATATTCCAACACTTGTTTTTAAAACGCTTCATGACAGATATTTCAAACCTAAGTATTTTGATAGCTATTATAATTCGTTGAGCTGTAAAAAGAAGCTTGTTGAAATTGATGATGTTCATAATAGCTACTATTTAAATAGTGAAAAGTTTTGTCAGACAGTATATGAGTGGTTTATAGAAAATCAATAGAATACAACAAAAATACTAAACATAAAATTCAAGTTTAATGATTAATATATAATAAAGTAAACTGAGTAAGAGGTATAAGTCATTACGACATCTACCTTTTAAAATTCATATGATAAAAACAATCTACCATGATATATTCTACTTGTTTTGAGCTTGCATCCTGTGAAACTAAAAATTATTATTTGACAGAATCACTATAATTCTTTTTTTATTTAACTTATCAAAATAGATAGAGATTATCGCAAGTGTCACAAAAATAGCAACTTTCGTAACCAATTCAGGAATTGGAATATAAATGCCTGCTCGTAGCTGTACAAGAGTTTGTATTGGAAGCATTACCCCAATAACTTTTAATGTTACTAATATCATTCTATATAAAACTAATGAAATATAGCTTTTCTTTTTTATTAATAGATAAATAATAATAAAAACCAAAGGGCTAATAATTCCCATATCAAGCACATAAGTAATTTCTGTAGTATACATTTCTATTCTCTCAAGTGTACTACTTGTAAATAATGAATGTAATACATCTGGTAACCATGCAACAATATTTGAAGTACCTGCTAATATCAAAAACATGTATTCTACCTTTCTTAAATGGAAAGAACAGTTATAGCAAAGTGATATTCCATAAATATCCATCAGTAAAATAAATAGAGTGAAAAATGAAATTGAAGTTAACAAAATATATACTAGTTGTAACTGATTATGTGCAACACCAAACGAAATACTAAAAGCATAATACAAAACGATACCTAGAATTGTGAGAAAATTTGTTTTTTGTTCTACTGTATCTATATCACGAAATATGTATGAACCAATAACTGGAACAACAATTAAAAACATTACTAAGTCTGAACCTATCAATATAGGTGCCTTGAAATATGAGTCATATTGATAGATACCTGTACCATACATCTCAATAACTTGCCCATATAGGTTTATTGCCTCATATTTATTATCTATAGAGAATGAAAATATTCCACAAACTGTAATGATTAGCAATAGTATGAATATAATGGTTGCTGAAATATTTAGCCAGGTCATTTGTTTTTTCTTTATCATTTGATTTCCTCCCTAAGGTAAAGTATTTAAAGATTCTGAGTGTTGTTAGTTAAGTCAACTGAAAAATACCTTGTGTAAATTATAGTAATAAGTTACTATTTACACTATAGCAACTTATTACTATAATGTAAATAGTAGATTTCACATGAAAGGAATATCTTATGCAAATTAAAAATATGATTAAAAATTTTAGTGGTGAAAGAAATAATGAAGTTCGAGGTATTTTTGCAAGCATATTTATTTTACAAAACCGATTACAAACTATTTTTGATAAAGCAGATGAACATCTTACTTTAAAACAATTTATGCTTCTTACAATGGTAAAGCATGCTGATGAAAAAACTACTTTTACTTATCTTGGAAAACTCTTAGGGTCTTCACGTCAAAATATAAAAAAACTAGCTGTTTCTCTTGAAAGCAAAGGATTTATAGCTATTGAGCATGAACCCAATAATAAAAGAAATACTTCTATTGTATTAACAAAAAAAGCAGATGAATATTCACAAAAAGTACAGGAACTCCATACTGAGAAATTAAACAATATATTTCAAGATTATTCAAATGAAGAAATCAGTCTGTTTTATCAAATGATTACAAAACTATATACAGGAGTTGAAAGAGAAGAAAAACATTATGAGTAAAATAATTATTTATAGCACAAAGTCTAGCTCAACTAAGATATATTATGACTTTGAATTTTACGCATTCCGTTAAAAACATAAATATAACCTAAAAGAATAGTTATACAGCATGATATGTATGAAAACACGTAAAAAATGGACAGAAAAAGAGCTAGAAATGCCCTATTTAAAGGCCTTCTAGCTTACTATTAACTATTCCCACTCTATTGTTCCAGGTGGTTTAGAAGTTATATCATAAACTACTCTATTTACTCCATCAACTTCATTGATTATTCTATTAGAAATTTTCTCTAAAACATCATAAGGCATCTTATACCAGTCAGAAGTCATTCCATCAGAAGAAGTAACTGCTCTTAAACCAACTAAATAAGCATATGTTCTTTCATCTCCCATAACTCCAACAGTCTTAACATCTGGTAATGTTGCAAAAGCTTGCCATATTTCTCTATATAAACCAGCTTTTCTAAGCTCGTCCATATAAACAGCATCTGCTTCTCTTAATATATCACATTTTTCTTTAGTTACATCACCTATAACTCTTATTCCAAGACCTGGCCCTGGGAAAGGATGTCTAAATATTAATCCTTCTTCTATACCAAGCTCTAATCCTATTTTTCTAACTTCATCCTTAAATAGTTCTCTTAATGGCTCAACTATTTCTTGGAAATCTACATCTTCAGGAATTCCACCAACATTATGGTGAGATTTTATAGTAGCAGCACCATTTCCATGTCCACTTTCTATAACATCTGGATAAATTGTTCCTTGAACTAAGAAATCCATTTTTCCTAATTTATTTGATTCTTCTTCAAATACTCTTATAAATTCTTCACCAATTATCTTTCTCTTAGCTTCTGGCTCAGAAATTCCTTTTAATTTAGATAAGAATCTATCTTCTGCATTAACTCTTATTAAATTTATATCGAATTTCTCTCTGAATATTCTTTCTACATCGTCTCCTTCATTTTTTCTAAGCAAACCATGGTCAACAAATATACAAGTCAAGTTATCCCCAATTGCTCTATGAATAAGAACTGCGGCAACAGAAGAGTCAACGCCTCCACTTAAAGCACATAAAGCTTTTTTGTCGCCTATTTTTTCTTTTAATTCTTTTATTTTATCTTCTATAAATGAATCTGTAGTCCAGTCACCTTTTACTTCACATACATTGTATAAGAAATTTTTAAGTATCTTATCCCCTTCTAAACAATGTTCTACTTCTGGATGGAATTGAACTCCATATAGTTTTTGTTCTACATTTTCCATAGCAGCTACTGGACAATCTTTAGTGTTTGCAACTATAGTAAATCCTTCTGGAGCCTTTTCTATTAAATCAGTATGACTCATCCAAACACTATTTGTAGTAATCCCTTCAAATAATGATGATTTTCCATAAGTTATAGATGTTTTTCCATATTCTTTTTCTTGTTTGTTGCCTTTTCTTACAACTCCACCTAATACATGAGACATTATTTGAACTCCATAACATATACCAAGTATTGGTACTCCTAGTTCAAATATTTCTTTTGATATTGTTGGAGAATCCTCTAAGTATGCACTATTTGGCCCACCTGTAAATATTATCCCTTTAGGATTTTTTGCTTTTATTCTTTCTATGCTTGCAGTACATGGAAGTATTTCACAATATACATTGTTTTCTCTAACTCTTCTAGCTATTAACTGATTATATTGACCTCCAAAATCTATTACAAGTACTAATTCATGTTTCATAAATTTACATCTCTCCTTGTATAATATAGTTTTTATATATATTTATTTTAACACAATACAGTCTAAATTATATTAAATCTTTTTACACAAAAAACCTGTATAGTAACTTCCATAATTTCTAACAAAAGTGAAATTACTATACAGGCTTCCAAAATGACCCTTATCTTATAGCCAACACATAGGGAGTATAACTCAGCCTACACATTTACTTAACTAGGTCTTTTGGTATAATAATTTCACTCATAGTCAAGATATTTACGGTATCTTGGTAGAGACTCTCAGACCATATCTCTGAGCATATACGAGTGAGTTTATATTTTATATATTTTTTTCTGTTTACTTTTATTTATTAAGGCTGAGTATTAATTTATCAAAATTTATTACTTATGTCAATAAGTTTTCACTAAATTCTTCTTTTATTCTAAAATTTATATCAGCAAACACTTTTTTTATAGGAATATCTTCATTTTTTGCTATAGTTTTACATTCATTATATTCTGGAGTAGCTTTAACTAATTTATCTTTGTAATACCCTAGTTTTATTGTAACTAATCCATATTCTGTATCTAATTTTACAAACTTTCTATCTAAAATTTCTCTGTTGTACGCATTATATCGTACTCCAAAAGTGCTAGTTTCTAAAAGCAATATTTCAATAAATTTTTCTAAATCTACTTTATTACATAAAATCGATATTTTCGTTGCAGGTCTATTCTTTTTCATATAAATGCTTTCTGTATAAATATCTAACGCTTTCTCGTCTAATATTTTTTCATACAAATAAGAATATACTTCCGAAGACATATCATCGATATTTGCACTAATTTCATAAATTAATTCTTCTTTTTTTTTTCGCCTAATACTGTTCTTAGCATATTAGGTACTTCAAATTTCTTATGACCTATTCCATATCCAATTTGTATTGGAGAAAACTCAAAATCCTCTATAAACTCATCACACAGAACTTTTATTATTGCAGCTCCTGTTGGAGTTGTACATTCTCCTCTTACATTATTTAATTTAATTGGTACACCTCTTAATATTTCCATAGTTGCAGGTGCAGGTACAGGCATGACTCCATGGTCACATTTTACAAATCCTGAACCAACAGACACTGTACTAGAATAAATCTTATCTATACAAAGTAAATCAACTAATATAGATGCTCCTACGATATCTACAATTGAATCTATAGCCCCTACCTCATGGAAGTGTATCTTATCTATCGTAGTTCCATGAACCTTTGCTTCTGCTTCTCCAATTACCATAAATATTTTTTTAGCATTAGATTTTACATTTTCATTTAAATCACTTTCATCTATAATTTCAAATATATCCACTAAATTCCTGTGAATATGTGTTTCTTTCGTAATTACTTTTACTGTTGTACCTGATATTCCACTTTCATTTTTTGAGCTTATATTTATATTAAATTCATCGCTCATTTCTAGTTTATGAATTTCCTCCAAAAAAATTTCCTTAGGTACACCTAAATTTAATAAGCTTGCAAGGGTCATATCCCCTGATATACCACTTACTATATCAAAATAAAGTATTTTTTCACTCATATATTTCTCCTCAGTTTTAATAATGAAAAATCTAATAAACATTAGATTAATATCGTATAATTTATGTCTAATTTATATCAATATATTTATTATAATTTGTTTATCATAGCTGCCAAATATCCTGCTCCAAAACCATTATCAATATTTACAACAGATATTCCAGACGCACAACTATTTAACATAGCCAATAATGCTGCTAATCCTCCAAAATTGGCTCCATATCCGACAGATGTTGGGACAGCTATTACTGGAACATCAACTAGACCTCCAATTACACTTGCAAGTGCACCTTCCATTCCTGCAACAGCTACTACTACCCTGGCACTATCTATTTTATGTCTCTTATTTAAAAGTCTATGTATACCAGCCACTCCAACATCATATATTCTATCAACATCATTACCTAAAAATTTAGCTGTATAATATGCTTCATCTGCTACTGGTATATCAGAAGTTCCTCCTGTTGCAATTACAATTTTGCCTTTTCCAACATTCTCTATAACATGATTTTGAATTTTAAGAATTTTAGATAATTCCTCATATTCAGCATGACTATAAATTTCTTTAACTTTTAAAAATGTTTCTTTTCTACATCTTGTCCCCAATATATTAGAACCTTTTTGATTCATTTTATCAATAATCCCTAAAATATGTTCATCACTTTTACCTTCACAATAAATTACTTCTGGATATCCATTTCTTAATTCTCTATGATGGTCTATATTTGCATATCCAAGGTCTTCATAGGGTAAATCTTTTAATTGTTCTAATGCAACATCTATATCAATGTTTTCATTTTTAACCTGTTCAAGCAATTTTCTTAAATCCATATTATCGCATCCTTTTAAACTTTGATTTATTCTCTACCAACAATTATACCTTAATTAATATATATCTAACATCATAACCTAAAAAATAACAATACCACTTCAAAGATATTATTATAGTCTAGATACTAATTATCCAAATATATATATTAAAGTTGTAAATACATAAAAAATTAGATATATACAAAAGAACTATTTCAACTTAGATATTAAAATCTAAGTCAAAATAGTTCTCTATCTTAAAATTTATATTTTTAAATATTTTAAGATTACATCATTCCTGGCATACCGCCACCCATTCCTGGCATTCCTACATCTTCTTTTTCAGGAAGGTCAGCAACAGCAGCTTCAGTAGTTAAGAAAGTACTTGCTATTGATGCAGCATTTTGTAAAGCACTTCTACTAACTTTAGTTGGGTCAACTATACCAGCTTCTATCATATTTACATATGTTTCATTTAAAGCATCAAATCCAGTTTCTGCTTCAGCATTAACAACATTTTGTACAATTACAGCACCTTCAAGACCAGCATTTATAGCTATTTGTCTTAATGGTTCTTCTAATGCTTTTTTAACTATTTGAGCTCCTAGTTTAACTTCTCCAGTTAAACTATCAACTAGTGTTCCTATTGCTGGTATAACACTAACAAAAGCAGTTCCTCCACCAGCTACTATTCCTTCTTCTACAGCAGCTCTAGTTGCATTAAGAGCATCTTCTATTCTTAATTTTCGTTCTTTTAACTCAACCTCTGTAGCAGCTCCAACTTTTACAACAGCTACCCCACCAGCAAGCTTAGCTAATCTTTCCATTAATTTTTCTCTATCAAAATCTGAAGTAGTTTGCTCTACTTGATGTTTGATTTGATTTACTCTATCTTCTATAGCTTTTTTATCTCCAGAACCATCTACTATTGTAGTATTTTCTTTAGTTACTTTAACAGATGAAGCTCTACCTAACATAGATAAATCAGCTTCTTTTAAATCATATCCTAATTCTTCTGATATTACTTGACCACCTGTAAGTATAGCTATATCTTGAAGCATTTCTTTTCTTCTATCTCCAAATCCTGGAGCTTTAACTGCTACTACATCAAATGTTCCTCTTAATTTATTAACAACTAATGTAGATAATGCTTCACCTTCTACATCTTCAGCGATTATTAGTAGCTTTTTACCTTGTTGAACTATTTGTTCAAGAATTGGTAATAGTTCTTGTATGTTAGATATTTTTTTATCAGTAATTAATATATATGGGTCGTTTAAAACCGCTTCCATCTTGTCTACATCTGTAACCATATATGCAGAAACGAATCCTCTGTCAAATTGCATACCTTCAACAGCATCTAATTCAGTATTCATAGTTTGAGATTCTTCAACAGTTATAACTCCATCTTTACCTACTATTTCCATAGCTTCTGCTATTAATTTTCCAACTTCTTCATCACCAGCAGATATAGAAGCAACTTGAGATATAGCTTCTTGTGTTTCTACTATTCTTGATTGATTTTTTAATTCTTCTACTGCTACTGTTACTGCTTTTTGTATTCCTTTTCTTAAAAGTATTGGGTTAGCACCTGCTGTTACATTTTTTAAACCTTCTCTGATTATAGCTTGTGCTAAAACTGTAGCAGTTGTAGTACCATCTCCAGCTACGTCGTTAGTTTTAGTTGCTACTTCTTTAACTAACTGAGCTCCCATATTTTCAAATCTATCTTCTAATTCTATTTCTTTTGCTATAGTTACACCATCATTAGTTATAAGTGGAGAACCAAATTTTTTATCTAATATAACATTTCTTCCTTTAGGTCCTAATGTTACTTTTACTGTATCTGCTAATTTATTTACACCAGCTTCTAAAGCTCTTCTTGCTTCCTCTGAAAATTTAATTTCTTTAGCCATTTTAAACCCCTCCTAATAAATTTATTCTATATTTATTCAATAACAGCTAATACATCACTTTGTCTTAGTATTGTATATTCTTGCCCTTCTATTTTAACTTCTGTTCCAGAATATTTTTGGAATATAACTTTGTCTCCAACTGTCAATTCCATCTTTATTTCTTTTCCTTCAACTATTCCACCTGGTCCAACTTCTACAACTTCAGCTATTTGAGGTTGCTCTTTAGCTGCTCCTGGTAAAACTATTCCACTTGCAGTCTTTTCTTCTGCTTCTACTTTTTTAATTACTACTCTGTCAGCTAATGGTCTTATTTTCATTATTCACGCCTCCTAAAATATTAAGTATAGACTAGTTTGCCTATGTTTTTAGTTATTTTTAAATTAATACTACTTTTGTATGTAGATTTATATATATACTTTTTATTTATTATCACTCTATCTACTAGAGTGCTAACAATTATTATAATATACCAATCACACATAATTTTCAATACCTTTTTTAATAATTTTTTATAATATTGGTGAAAATAATCTGGCTACAGATTCTTTAATTTTTTGTACAATATTTCTGTTCATGAATACCTCTAAATTAAGCTCTTCACAATGACTTAAATCTTCAAAGAAATCATCTGTCATTACCTTGATAACATCTTCATCATAAATAAAAGCATTCACTTCAAAGTTGAGCATAAAACTTCTTAAGTCCATGTTTGCTGTACCCGCAGAAGCAATTTTATCATCTATTATTACTACTTTGGAATGTATAAATCCTTTTTTATACAAATAGACTTTACCACCTGCTCTTAATATTTCTTCAAAATATGAATAAGATGCTATATTAACTATTTTGTGGTCTGCAATTTTAGGAAATATTATTCTTACATCTACACCACTAAGTGCAGCACTTTTTATAGCTTTCAGCAGACTCTCATCCGGAATAAAGTATGGAGTTTCTATATAAACATTTTGTTTAGCTTGACATATAGCAGAAAAATAAGCATAATGAATGTCTTCCCAATCACTATCTGGTCCGCTAGCTACCACTTGTATCATACTTTCACCTACATTTCCGACACTTGGAAAGTAATTTTTAGTGACTAAAACCTCTTTTGTTGTATAATACCAATCAATCAAAAATGTCATTTGAAGCATATATACAGAAATTCCTTTAATTCTAATATGAGTATCTCTCCAATACCCAAACTTCTCATTTTTTCCTAAATATTCATCTCCTATATTTATTCCACCTGTATATCCAATTATTCCATCAATAACAACAATTTTTCTATGATTCCTATAGTTTAACTTTCCTCCTATTATAGGGAATTTTGTAGGTAAAAAAGCTGCTATTTCTATACCTACTTCTCTCATTTCTCGGAAAAATTTTCTATTAAACCAAAATCTCCAACACCCTACATCATCATATAAAATTCTTATTTTAATACCTTCCTTAGCTTTTTTTATAAGTTCTTCTTTTAACACCCTACCTATTTCACTGTCTTTGATTATAAAGTACTCTAAATGAATATGGTCTTTAGCTTCTCTTATATCTTCTATAAGTCTCTTAAATTTTTCATTTCCATCTACAAAAACATCTACTTTATTGTTTTTAGTAAATGGAAACATCCCAGTCTTTAGTAGCATGCTTATGACTCTTTTTCTATAGCTACCATCTTCTTCATCTCTTAAAAGCTTATTTTGCCTTATAGATTCTTTTTCTAGTTCAACAATTTCTGTTATCTTTTCTAATGTATCAAAAAGTTTCTTTTCTTTTATATTATTAGCTAGTTTTTGAGTTTTAAATAATTTTCGTTTTCTAATATTTCTACCCGAAATAGCATATATAATTAACCCTATCCCAGGAAATATGATAAACATCAATAACCAAGACATGGTTTTTGCAGGATCTCTATTTTCAAGTAATATAATTACAGAAATTATGGCTCCAGCTAGATATGATATAATTAAATAGAACAGAAATATTGTGCCTATCACTCCCATAATTCCTTCCCCCTTAAGTCTATTTTCCTATACCAAGCTCTCTTGCATAGTAAAATAGATATTGTTGTGCAAATCCAGACATTTCTCCAAATTTATCAATCCCATAAGTTCTCATTTTAGGTAAACTCATATCTTCATTTATGTAGAACTCTTGCATAACTCTCTTAACCCATACATCAACTGGAAAAGAATCATATTTTTGCATGCCAAATAACGCAATACAATCACATACCTTTGGACCTACTCCATTAAATTTTAAAAGCTCTTTTCTACAATCATCTGTACTTAGATTTACATATTCAGATACCTTATCATTATTTTCTATAACAGCTTGTGTAGTACTCTTTATGTACTTGTCTCTAAAACCTGTTTGACATGCTCTTATTTGCTCTTGTGAGGCTTTATTTAACTCTTCTGGTGTTGGAAATGCATAGTATTCTTTACCTTCATACTCACCTATGTATTTACCAAAACTTTTTGATAAGTTTTCTATAGCTCTTTGTATCATAGGAATTCTATTATTAGAAGAAATTATGAATGATATAAGCATTTCCCATCCATCTTGTCTCAATATTCTTATTCCCCATCCAAATTCAGTAGCTTTATTTAAATATTCATCCATACTTTTTAGATTGTTTTTTATTTCTGTATAATCAGTCCCTAAATCAAAGTAATTATACCAAATGCTATTAAACTCCTCTAAATTTGTATTATTTAAATATACTTTATCATCTTCTTTTTTTACATTTAATATTCTACCTTTCGCAACTCCTGTGTATGAGCCATCTTCTTGCTTTTGCCATCTAAAACATTGACCACACTCAAATATATGTTTTGGATCAAAATCTGTTACTCCTTCTAGTATAACTACATTATTCTTTTCATAAACATTCATATAAAAAATCTCCTTAATATTTATATTTTTATTTTATTTATCTGCTTAAATACTTAACTGTGATATGTGCATTTTTCTTATTTTAACACAAAGATAACTAATTTCAAAATTTATAATGTTATTATTATGTAAAATAATATTTTACTTTAAATTTTCACTATAAATAAAAAATGAACTCCAATAAGCTTATACCCATCTACGCTTATTAGAATTCATTTTTTATTTATATTATCGATTATTAATAACATATTATTTTGATTAAGTAGATTGATATTATAATCAATACTTTTATTCTATATAAATATCTTTATCAAAACTATCGCTGATACAACTTGTACTGTTCCTACAAATAAACCATATAAAGAAACTGCTTTACCTTGTCTTACTAAGTCTTTTACATTAACTTTTAATCCAATTGCTGCTAGTGCTATTATTTCAAATTTATTACTTATTTCTTTGCACAATACAGATACTTCTTTTGGTATGATATTAATTGAAAAAAGTGCACAAGTTATGAAAAAACCAATTACATACCATGGTATATTTATTTTTTTCTTTTTTATTTCATCTTTTTCTTCTTCAATAATTTCACTGTTAGACTTATTTTTCAAATGACCAAATACTAAAACAACTACAACTAAGAATATTACTCTCATTATTTTGAAAATAGTTGCTAAATCCTTTACATTTTCCCCAACTATAGCTCCACTTGCCACAACTTGACCAATTGATTGTAATGTACCACCTATCATTGCTGATGTTTTTACAAGTTCATGACTATATAAGAATTGAGATATTATTGGAAGTAAAAACATAAGAAATATACCAGTAACATTTACAATAGTTATTGCTATTCCTTTTTCTTTGTCTGTAGCATTAACTACTGGAACTGTTGCTGCTATAGCAGAAGAACCACATACTGCATTTCCACTTGCCATAAGAAATCTAAAGTTTTCACCAAAACCTAGCTTTTTACCTATATAAAGTGCTGATACTATTGTTATTGTCATTTGTAATATTATAAACAATATACCTGAAATCTTTAAATCTATTAGAGTAGATATACTAAGTGTTGCTCCTAATAATACTATTGAATATGATAGCAAATCTGTTTCTGAAAATTTATAACCCTTTTGAAATACTTTCTGGTTTAAAAATAAATTTCCTACAAACATACCCAAAAATATAGAGATTGATGCTGCTCCTACCTTAGGTATTAATGTCGAAATAAATATACTAATATAACCTACTAATACTGATACAAACAATCCAGGTAATATTTCTTTTATATTCTTTAATGTAAAACTACTTTTATTTTTTAACATAATATACCTACCTTCCAATTAATATAGTTTTCTTTACAATAATAGTATATAATTGTAATAACCATAAGTAAAATAAATATATAATATCGTAATGATTAATATTTTTAATGATTAATGTATATATTACAATTATCTGTAAGTAACTTATAAAAAATACAAAATTTTTGTTATGCAAAGGAGATATAAAAAATTGTTTGAAGAATTAAAAACGTTTGTGGCTGTTGTTGAATATAAAAATTTCACCAAGGCTGGTGAATATCTAAATTTATCACAACCAAGTGTAAGTAAACATATTAAAAACTTAGAAAATTACTTTAAAGTTGTGCTTATAAATAGGTCTATTAAACAGAAAACTATTTTTATCACAGAAAGTGGACAAATATTATATAAAAGAGCCAAGGAAATACTAAATCTTTTAAGTGTTACATATCATGATGTAAATCAGGTTTCAGATGCTATAACTGGACGTTTAAAGATTGGCGCAAGTTTAACTATTGGAGAATATATTCTTCCTAATTTTCTTGCACTATTTTCTCAAAAGTATCCTGACATAGATATAGAAATTTTCATAGAAAATACATCTATTGTATCTTCTCATGTTAAGGATTATATTTTAGATATTGGACTTATCGAAGGGACTTGTTCTTCACCCACATTTATGCAAGAATATTTTTTTGAAGATAAGATGGTTTTAGCACTTCCATATAATAGTCCTTTATTAAAAGATTTTAGTTTTGATAAGCTTCAAAATCAGAAATGGATAGTCAGAGAAGATGGTTCTGGTACTAGAGATTATTTGGATATGTTTTTAAGTGTTAAGGAAATTATTCCAAAAAGTATGATGGTCTTTGGAAGTAACTATGCTGTCAAAGAATCAGTTAGAAATAATTTAGGGATTACAATAGTATCTAATCTAGTAACAAGCTTACCTGTTTTAAATAACGAACTATCTGTTATAGAACTTGGAAGCAACTATAACAGACATTTTTCATATATCTTTCCAAAAGATATAACTTTATCAAAAGCAGCAAGTATTTTCATTGAAGAGTTAAAAATATTTAGTAATTTAAATAGCATTGAAGATTAATATAATTTAAAACTAACAATAATTATAAGTTTTTTGAGAATGTTTATAGATTTGTGTAAATATATTTTTTCCTACTCAATATTACTGGAAATTTCTGATTCCAGTAATATTTTTATTCTCAAAATATCAAGTAAATAATTATTTATACATTTTTTGTTTCTTTCCTTCTCATATTCAATAACTATATTTTTTAATGTTTCAATTATATTTTTTTTATATAATCCACCATGACTAAAAACTATTTCCTCTATATCATAGTTACTTAATTTCTTAATAGCTTTTATCAATTCTTGCTTGTCACTATGCATTACATCAACTGGTCTAAGTTTACCATCTTTTATCTCTAATAAATCTCCAGCAATAAGTACTTTAGATTTCTTTAAATAAAGACATATATGACCCCTAGTATGACCACCTGTGTGTATAACCTCTACTTCTTCACTTAAATGTAAAACCTCATGGTTATTTAAAGATACATCTACTGTAGTATATGATGACTTAAATCCAAGTTTTATAGCATTTAACATATCAAGCATTTTGTCATTAAGATTATCTATCTCTTGCTCTAATATGCAAAGTTTAAATGGCGTTTCCTCACCTGTTATATAGTTAACTTCACTTTTGTATGCATATACCTTTATATCATTTTTAGATTTTTCTCTTAAATATTTTATATTTCCTATATGGTCTATATCATGGTGAGTTATTATGATATTTTTTAATTTATTAAAACTTGTATTACTCTTATTAAGAGCATCAATTATTAACTCTCCTTGACCTGGAAGTCCAGTATCAACAATGGTTGCCTCATCTTCTGTATAGATTACTGGAATATATATAACTTTACCCTTACCTAATATACTTGATGGAATTTCTAAAATATCTAATCCTTTTTTCAAATTCATAATATTTCTCCTTATAATTATTGAGCTAGAGGTAACTTTAATCAAAAAAATTAAAAAACATAGATTATCCTCTAGTTACATTATGTTTATTAAAAACTATTAAAACCTAGTATATCACTGAAACAGAGAGATTACTCGACTTGATTTTTTTGTTATTTTATGATATAGTAATTAATATAAAAATAAGTAATATCAATAGTTATAGCTATTAAAAATATTTTTTAATTCATATTTTATATATTATAAGATGGATAATTCTAAAATTAAATTAACATTGAATTTCAAACCGCTCTTAGTCATATTTG
Source organism: Clostridioides sp. ZZV14-6154 (assembly GCF_020657785.1). NCBI lineage: Bacteria > Bacillati > Bacillota > Clostridia > Peptostreptococcales > Peptostreptococcaceae > Clostridioides > Clostridioides sp. ZZV14-6154. The sequence continues at coordinate 136,020 of NZ_JAGWCY010000005.1, forward strand.
AGTGGTTTTTATTTTAGATAAAACGTGAAAGAGTTATTAAAAATCAAACATGACATAACAGAAGAAATTTTAAATACTGCATATGTATTAGAATTTTTAATTTTATTTATCATTCTCATGTTATAGCTATGAGTATTTCCCTTAAACTTATGCGTTCATTATTTAAGTTAACATAAAAAAAGATTCTACAAGCTTTTTATGACTTTTAGAATCCTTTTTATATTATAACCTATCCCAATAAATAATTATCCCTTTTCCTATTTACTATTTAATTACAAAATTTATTTATAGCATTGGTACAATAATACCAGCTACCACTATAGAAATCATACAAGCCATACCACCAACTACTAGCTTAGGCATTATTTTAGACATCAAATATGCTCTTTCTTCTTCTGTTTCTCCAGTGGCATTACATACTTCATTTGAAATCAAATATGTTGTTGGGAATCCCAGCATCTGGCAAAATCCTACACCAAAGGCAAGAGGTTTAGAACCAATAATTTTCCATCCAGGTAATACCTTCATTGTAATAAATATACCAATAATAGAAACTGCAAACATACCTACAATTGGTACAAAAAGACTAACTAAATCTGTCAAAGAAACCTTCGCTAAAGAAAGAATAACAGCCACAAACACAACCATGTTGATAAACCCCTTTATTTTTCCTTTTTCTAAAATGTCTTTTGGTACAATACCAATACGCGTTACAAGAACACCAACAACAAGACATACAATCGAATAATTCATATGAATAATCTCTGAAAACTCATATCCTAAATAAGAGAATATAGCTATAAAAAATATACAAACATTTGTAGAATAATATTTATCATATTTTTCACAGAAAACTTGTTTTGCTTTTTTTGCTGTACCTTCTGTTTCTTTATTTTCACCACTCACATTTGCTAAATCAATTCCTTTTCCTTTTGCTTCATGATATTCTATTAAAAGACGGTTGGCTTCCTGTAGTGCAGCTCTAGAGGCAATTGGTGTACCAACAAATTTCTGAATTGCAAATACAACTGTTGCTGTAGCTGCTGCAAGTGTCAATCCTTTTTCTAACGCTTCCTGCGTCATAATAATGGTAGCAGGTAAAGCCCCATTTATAACTGGTATACTTGTCAATACTGTTGCTTTTCCAAACAGAGGAATACACAATGAAACACAAATGATAACTGCCAAAATTCCAAGCCATGCTGTCAACACAGTTCTCCATTCGTCTATGAACTGTTTGACATTCAACATTGTTCCCATACTGAACATAATCATTGGAACACTCTAACTTGCCACTGCAGTCATACCTGCTTTTTCAATAATATCTGCTGGTATCACTTTTGTGACAAAGAGAATCAAAAATAAAAGTAATGTGACAAATACAGCAGAAACTTTTGCTTTTGTTTTACTTGCAATTAAATCTCCAATAGCAAACAAAACTAATACAACACTAAACCATAATAACATTTCACTCATAAAATAACCCCCTTATTATAAATATCTTTCAAACCAATCTACAATGGCATCAGCACGTACAATTCTATTAGATGGTCTGCCATTTCTAGACAATCCATGTGTATCTCTATGGAATAAATACATTTCTGTATCTACACCAAGCTGTTTTAATGCTGTGAACATTTGGAAAGTATCTCCCATAAAACATCTATAATCTCTATCGCTATGTAAGAACAAAGTTGGTGTTTTAACATTTTTTACATATTTAATAGGCGAATGATTCCAAAGAACTTCCTCATGATTCCAAGGTGTCTTATCACCACAAGTTTGCTTCATAATTCTATCACCAAAGTCAATAATCAAAGACGCTGTAACTAAGTTACTAATACCTCTTTGAGAAGCAACTGCTTTGAAACGGTCTGTATGGCCAATTATCCAGTTTGCCATATAACCACCATAACTTCCTCCTGTCACACCTAGGCGGTCTGCATCAATACCAGGATATTTTTCAATACAGGTATCTACAAATTCCATGAGATGTTCATAATCAACATAACCCCATCTTTCTACCATCTCCAAGAATTTTTCACCATATCCATCGCCTCCATGAGGATTACAGTAAATAACATACATTCCTTTTGACGCTACACACTGTTTCAAATGTATAAACATATAACCATATGCCCATTTAGGTCCACCATGGATAAATAATACAGCTGGATATTTTTCACCTTTTTTAACATCTACAGGTGGTATTACAAAACCATCTACTTCCTCTCCATTTTTTGCCACAAATGTTAATTTTTCAGGTAAAGATACTTTATGACTATCTAAGTATGATTTAGAAAAAGTAGTCATTTTTATCATTTCTCCTGTTGTCATATCAATGCTGTATATTTCTGCTAATTCATAGTCTTTCAACATAACTACATACATTGTGTTGTCATAAACATCAAAAGAGGTAAAAGCATCTACTTTTGTAATAATGCGTATATTACCTGTTTTTGTGTCAAATTCATTAAACTCTGTCATAGTTCTGCAAATTCTTGCACCAATAAACTTATCTCCTATAACTTTATTACTCTACGCCCACCACCATATACAGCATCTACATCCAATAATGTAGCATACATACCATCTGTGCTTGCAATCATATTAATTTCACCATTCTCCAAGTTAAGCATAAAAATATCATGGTTCTGTGTAATAGAACGGTCTAATGTAGAAGCCTGCAACATTACTTTATTTTCACCAACATATTTAGCCAAGCTAATTTGATACTTTCCCTGTGGAACAAGTTCTTTTGTTTCTCCAGTTTCTAAATGATACTCCCAAAGACCAGAAAAAGGTGTCGCACAATCTTCATAAATCTGACCAATATATAAAATTCTTTTTTTGTCAGAAGAAACATCTAAACTTGCTACATCACAATATTTTGGTGTAATAGCTTTTGTTTCATTTTTTCCTTCTTGATACAACTCTAAAGTAACACGTCTTCTTTGAGAAAAATTTTCTCCATCTCTTATAAAAGGTTTATCTGTAAATGTCCAATAGTCCACACCTTCTACCGCTCTATCTGGTTCTGATTTTTTAGCATCTGTTGGATTTTTTGTCATCAATAACCACAATTTATTTCCCAATGATACAGGTAGACCACAGGCTTTTGGAATAGAAAATGCTCTTTTTGCTTCTCCTCCTTGTATAGAAATAGTGTAAAAATCTGTTGTACCTGCTTTTGGTTTATCTCTTTTTGAAGTAAAAAATAATTCTGTATTAGAAATCCAGCTAAATGCTGTTACATCTCTTGTTTGAGTTAAATGTATTTGTTTCTTTGTTTTTATTTCCATAACATATAAGTCATGTTCATAACAATCTTTTTCCTCATTGATATTTGATATAATATAAGCAATATACTTTCCATCAGGGGAACAAGAAATATCATGAGGAAATAAATATTCATAAATATCTGAACTTTCAATTTTTAGTTTTTCCATTTTTATATTCTACTCTCTTTACTGCTCTTTTTTAACATATATTGAAAACCAATTTAACATTTCTACGAATCTTTGCAGTTTTTGTTTTGGTCCGCCAGAACGTGATAACTCATGATTTTCTCCTGCAAAAAGACAAAGTTTTGTAGGGCATTCATGAATTTTCAATGCAGAAAACATCTGGAATGCTTCTTGCATATAGCAACGATAATCTTTTTCCCCATGTAAGAATAAAGTTGGAGTAACACATTTATCAGCGTAAGCAAGAGGAGATTGTTTCCATTGAAGCTCATGATTTTCCATGTGAGAAGCTCCTGTTTGCCCTTTGCAGAAATAATAACCAATGTCTGTTGTACCCTCCATACCACTCCAGTTTGCAATAGAACGTTGAGCACAAGCAGCAGCAAAACGATTTGTATGACCAATTATCCAGTTTGTCATAAATCCGCCATAGCTTCCACCTTCTACAGCTAACTTCGTTTCATCAATATCAGGATATTTTTCAAGTACAGCATCTGTAAACTCCATAAAATCTATGTAATCAATATCTCCAAATTGTTTTCTAATATCAGCAAAATCATTTCCTCGACCTTCGGAACCTCTTGGATTACAGAAGAATACAAAATATCCTGAACTTGCAAATACCTGTATTTCATTCATAAAATATGGTCCATATGTCAATCTTGGCCCACCATGAATTGCCAATATAGCTGGATATTTTTTTCCTACTTCATAATCTACTCTGGTTTAAATACATATCCTTGTATTTCCCAATTAGAACTTCCTTTTGATTCCATATATTCTGGTTCAGAAATTTTATATTCCTGTAGAATATGTTCATTCAAATATGTTTTCTTGCATAAAGTTTCATTTTCTACTGTATAAACTTCAGGTAATTGATTTCCTGTACAAGCTACACATACAATATTGCCATCTTTCACATCGATAAAATCAACAGAGCCTGTTTTTGTAACTTTTTCCTGTTTTCCTGTTGGAATATGTATTCTCTCAATAATGCAGTCCATATTTACTGTAGAAGTATAATAAATATATTCACCATCTACTTTTATTGTCTGCCCTGTACCTATTTTAATATCAGATGTTATTGTATTTCCTATACAATGATGTTGATGTTCTGAAAGAAGTTTCATTTCTTTTGTATCAATATCAATGGTATAAAAATCTCCATTTTCGCCATTACCATAAGACAAAGCATCTGTTAAATTTAACACTGCTTTATTTTTATATAATTCAAAACCTTTTATAATATAATTATCTTTTTCTAATATACAAACATTTGTATTATTCTTAGTATCAAACACATAAACTCCAATTTTTAAACCTTTTACATTTTCAAATTCCTGTCCTACATATAATATTTTGCCATCATTTATTTTCATACCTACCACATTAAACATTGGGACTGTAATTGGCTTTAATTCCTTTGTATTATTGTTATATAAGTACAGGCGCTTTCTTTTCCTACTAATATATCCTTCACCATTGACAGCATAAGGAATTTCCTTAAAGTGTTCATATTGTCTTTTATTATAAGCATTTATTTTTTTCTGCTGTTCTTCTTCTGACAATCCTTCCATAGCAGGTTGGTCATTATCATAAGAATCAATTACTGCATACAAACCTTTTCCTATAGGATTCAATTTACCACCTTTGATGGGTAATCTAAAAAGTTCTTCTGCTTCTCCACCATGTAAAGATAAAGCATAGTAACTCATACATTGCTTGCCATTTTTAATATCTTCTTTTACTTTTTCATTTCTCAAAGTAGGGAACAAAATCGTATTTTCATTTTCCCAAGCATATGCTCCTACAGAATCTATAGAAGTTATTTGTTTCAATTCTCCACTTTTATTGTCTAATACATAAAGTTGGCTTGTGTAACCATTCTCTTTGATATCAGCTTTCTTTACAACAAAGGCTGTATATCTTCCATCTGGAGACAGTTGGCAGTCACTGATAAACTGAAATTCCAAAAATGTTTCACTTGTAAATAGCTTTTTCATAGTATTTTCTATCCTTTCTGTAATAATTTTATTCAAAATTCCTTTCAAATTTTTTATTTTAAATTTAAAATTTTTTATTTTTTTAGTATTCATAATTTGACGTATAACCATTTTTACCAATTGTGTCTACTAAAAAAGCTGTAGATAAATTTGTTTTACACAGATTTACTCACAGCCTCAATTTTTTTCTGAAAATTTTCTAAAATCTACTTTCAATTACTTTTATCATATAAAAAAGAGTCTGATTTATAGGAGTTGGTATGTTATACTTTCTTCCAAGTTCACAAATATTCTTAGAAAACATATCTACTTCTGTAAGTCTATGAGCCTCTACATCCTGAAGCATTGATGTTCTACCTTCTCTTGAATGTTCTAGTATTCTATGTAATGAATTTTCTACATCATCTTCTGTAAGACATATACCTTTTACTTGAGCTATATCAACAACTTCTCTCATTGCAGATTTTGCTAACTCTCTTAGATATTCAGAGTCTTGAAACACTCCATAAGAAGCTCCAAGTATAGCTGAAGTTTGATTTACCCCAATATTAACCATGTATTTCCACCACATATCTCGTTGAATATTTTTTGATAATACATATTCTATATTTACACTATCAAAAACTTCAGTTATTATATCTGTTTTTCTATCTTCACTATTATCTTTATTTCCAAATACAATTATTCCATCTGTAGTATGTATAATATTATTTTCTATTTTTTTTGCATCTATATTTGTTACATATGAATATACCATTTTTTCAATTCCAAATCTTTCTCCTATTATCTCTTCACTATTAACTCCATTTAATAAAGACATTATTACTGTATCTTTTCCAACCAATCCATCTAACTCTTCTATATTTTCTTTTAGGTTATTGTATTTTAAACCTATAATTATAAAATCAGCTTCTTGTTTATATTCATCTTTAGTTATATAATCGAAGTCATATCTTTTTCCATTTATTATAAAACCATCTTCTAAATATCTTTTTTTTCTTTTTTGGTCACAAAGAATTTTAAAATCATATTTAGAATTTAAAAATTGTTCTGCAAAGGTAGCTCCAACAGCACCAACACCAAAAAATACAACCTTTTTTTGATTTTTCTTTAATTGATTACTCATACCGAAACCCTCCCCAATATATATAATAATTTTTTATTTTATAATTATATTGTACTGCTACTAGCTACTGTTTTGTAAATATATTTTCAACAAAAAACAGCTAGCCTTTTAAATGAAAGCTAGCTGTTTATTATCTCTTATTTATATATTTAAATTGATATTTTTTTAGTCAAAAAAATTTGTATTTCCTCAAATAATGTTAAATTTAATTAATTAGTTATTACATTCCTAATTCTTTAAACTCTCTACTTCCAGGTTTAACAACTGGTAATTTTCCCTCTTTACATAAAGGACATTCACCAGCTTCATAAACTTGAATATCAAGTTTTACTGCACTATATATAGGCATACCTATATCATGATTAGTTCTATCAGCTATACAGGCAACACCTATAACTTCTCCACCTAATGCTTCTAATACTCTTTTTGTTTCCATAGTTGACTTACCAGTAGTAACAACATCTTCAGCAATTATTATTTTTGCACCTTTTTTAACTTCAAATCCTCTTCTTAACTCCATTGTATTATCTTTTCTCTCAGTAAATATAGCTTCTTTTCCTAACTGTCTTCCTAACTCATAAGAAACTACTACTCCACCCATAGCTGGCCCAACTACTAAGTCTATACCTAAATCTTTAATTTGTTCAACAACTGTATTTAATACCTCAGCTGCATACTCTGGGAATCTTAATAACTTTGCACATTGCACATATCTGTTACTGTGTTTTCCTGAAGATAATAAAAAATGTCCCTCTAATAATGCATCACTTTTCTTTAATATATCTACTACATCTACTTTACTCATATTATTTTTTCCTCCATGTTAATATTATATTTATTTTAATTTATATTATTTGATTTAGTTATACTTATTTATCATACCTACACTGACTTATATAATTCCTCTTATTTCTTCTAAACTCTTTATTCCTTCTCTATCCATAAATTCATTGATTCCATCTATTATCTCAAGACCAATTTTAGGATTCATGAAATTTGCAGTTCCAACTTGAATACAAGTAGCTCCTGCCATTATAAATTCTATGGCATCTGTAGCTTTAGTTATTCCACCCATTCCCATTACTGGTATATTTACATTTTTACAAACTTCATGTACCATTCTAAGAGCTATAGGCTTTATAGCTGGTCCAGATAATCCAGCATATACATTTTCAAATACTGGCTTTCTATTTTTTATATCAATTGCCATTGCTTTAAAAGTATTAACTAAAGATACTCCATCAGCACCTTCTTCTTCACAAACTTTTGCCATACCCACAATATCTTCAGCATTAGGCGATAATTTTATTACTAGAGGTAGTTTAGTTACGTTTCTTACCTCACGAACAACTTCTCTTGCCACTTCATTTTTTATACCAAAAGCCATTCCTCCTGCTTTGACATTTGGACAAGATATGTTTAATTCAATAATATCTACAGGCTTGTCATTTAACAGCTTAACCCCAAGTAGATAATCTTCTAATGTTCCGCCTCCAACATTAGCAATTCTAACTAAATCTAACTCACTGAAGAAAGGAAGTTCACTGTCTATAAATCCTTGAACTCCAGGATTTTCAAGTCCAACACTATTCATCATACCTGATGGTGTCTCATGAACTCTCATACCATTATTACCAGGTTTTTTATTTAAAGTAAGACCTTTACTACTTATCCCACCAAGTTTTTGTATCTCATAAATTTCATTATATTCTCTTCCAAATCCAAAAGTCCCAGACGCCATTATTACTGGATTTTTAAAATCAATATTTCCAAATTTTATGTTCAAATTAGCCATTAAAAATCACGTCCTCTCCCCAAAATACTGGACCATCTTTGCAAGTTTTTTTGTTTCCTTTAGTAGTCTTACATGTACATACTAAACATGCTCCTACTCCACATGCCATATGATTTTCAAGTGACACCATAATCCTTGTTTTAGTACCTTCTACCATTTTAACCAATTTTTCCATCATTGGAGTTGGCCCACATGTTAATATATAGTCATATTTTTCTACATCAATTATGTCTGTTACAAACGTATTTCCTACTGTTGTATATACCTCATTACAAACTTCTTTATATTCATTTTCTAATATAACATCTTCTCTAAATCCAAGATAAGCATCGCAGTCTTTTATATTTTTAGCAACTAAATACAATGGTGCTACACCGATTCCACCACCTACTAGAGCTACTTTTCCATCAACTTTACTATATCCATTTCCATAAGGACCTTCTAGCTTTATAGTATCATTCACTTTTAGATTACTAATAATTTGAGTTCCTTCTCCTACTGCTTTATAAAGAAAAGTTATACCTTCTTCATCTATATCATGTATACTTATAGGTCTTGAAAGTACTGGATAAGTATCCCATGCTCTTAGCATATAAAATTGCCCCATCTTACCTTCAAAAGTACCTTTTACTTTCATTCTATACATATCTTCACCTATGTATATATTTTCTAGAATTTTATACATCCCAAAATCTCCTTTACTTTACTATTATATAATGTAACTACTAGCCTTCATTTATACCTAGAAGCTTTATTATTAATGCCATTCTAACGAACATTCCATATTTAGCTTGCTTAAAATAAACAGCTCTATCATCTGTATCTACATCAACATCTATTTCATTTACTCTTGGTAATGGATGCATTACTAACATACTTTCAGATGCTTTTTCTAATTTAGCTTTATTTAAAATATAATAGTTTTTCAGTCTTTCGTATTCTGATTTATCTTCAAATCTTTCTTGTTGAATTCTAGTCATATATAAAACATCCAAACTTCCTATAATATCATCTAAATTATTAGTTTCATAGTAAGCATGTCCCTTTATAGCTTCTTTTATATAGTCTGGCATTTTTAGTTCTTCAGGTGCTATAAATACAAACTTAGTATTTTTGTATCTCGCCATAGCCTTAACTAAAGAATGTACAGTTCTTCCATATTTTAAATCACCACATAATCCTATTGTGTGATTTTCTAAAGTTCCTTTTAATGATTTTATAGTAAGTAAATCTGTAAGTGTTTGGGTTGGATGCTGATTTCCGCCATCTCCTGCATTTATAAATGGTACTTCTGTGAATTTTGATGCTTCTGTAGCTGCACCTGATTGAGGGTGTCTCATAGCTATTATATCAACATAACCAGATACTATTCTCATCGTATCACCTAAAGTTTCACCCTTTGATGCAGATGATGAGTTTGGCTCTGAAAAACCTACGACACGACCTCCTAGTCTGTTCATAGCAGATTCAAAACTTAATCTTGTTCTTGTTGACGGTTCATAAAATAATGTAGCTAATAGTTTACCTTCACATATATGAGAATATTTTGACGGATTGTCAATTATTTTTTGAGCTAATTCTAATATTTCATCTATTTCTTCTATTGAAAAGTCTTCTGGTTGGATTAAATTTCTTGATTTTAACATCTTTCGTCCTCCTTTTTTAGCCTCTCTGAACTAAAATTAAAAGTATTTTTGTACTGTTAGTAGCTTATCACCTTTACCTTATCCTGTCAAGGTATTGCGCAAATAATCATTATCTGGAAAGAATACTATTTAATAGTAATATTAATATAAATCCACATCAAAATTTAAGATAATGCAAAAAACTCTATATTGCATTTAACATATAATCATTTTAGATTTCCTGATTAAATTAAATATAATATAGAGCATTTGTATTTATGTATTTATCAATTTATTATAGTACAAATCGATTATAAGATTCTTTTTGCTGTAACAAATCTTGCTGTATAGTATGCTGAATTTATACTAGTTACACGAACTGTTTTTCCTGTTGATGGTGAATGTATCATATTACCTCCACCTACATATATACCAACATGACTAACAGAACCAGAACCATTAGTTGTAAAGAATACTAAGTCTCCTGGCTGTAAATTTGCCTTACTTACAGTTTGTCCATAATTAGATTGTGCCTTAGATGTTCTTGGTATCTTCTTTCCTACTGCATTTCTGTATACATATTGTGTAAATCCTGAACAGTCAAAAGTATTTGGCCCTTCTGCTCCCCAAACATATGGGCAACCTTGCTTAGAATAAGCCAAATTAAGCACAGCTTGAACTGCATTAGAGTTAGCTGTTGGCACATTTGAATTATTATTTTGTTGATTATTATTTGTATTGTTTTGTTGATTGTTATTTGTGTTTGTAGAATCTCCATTTTGAGTAACATTTTGGTCTACTTGTGGCTCTTCTATTACTGGAGCTTTATCAGTTAGATAAGAAGATTTTACATATCCTTCTGTTTCTCCATCTTTAACTTTTAACCAATCTCCATTTTCCTCTAAAACCAATAAAGAGCTTCCTTTTTCTAGCTCCCCAATTACTTCTGAATTTTCACTTTTATCTTTTCTTAAGTTTACTTTATCAGCATTAGTATATCCTACCCCTTCAGATATATCTACATATCTAGTAGCCAACCAACCTTCGCCATCTTCAACTTTAACTTTAACCCATTCTCCTTGGATTCCTAGAACTGTAAATTCGTCTCCAGAATAAGCTATATTTTGAACTTGACCTTCTTCTCTTATCTTTATAGCTACTCCATCTTTTATTCTTGCAACTTTATATTTTACTTCTTTATATTCGCCTAAATTTAATTCAGTATTTGTTTTATCATCTTTATTTTGAGATGAATCATTTATTTCATCTGCATTTACAATTGAACTTACTGATAATGCCATAACTGATGCAAATACTGGTATTAATATCTTTTTCTTCACGATAAACCTCCTAAAATTTTCCCATAATTATCTTATGATTCTATTTTATAGGTGAAGTGTACCTAAGGATAAAATACTAATACACAATACATTAATAAAAGCTCTATCTGTAACTTTTTTGTAAACCTCTTTATATAACTTTTATAGTATCATTATATTAATAAATAATAATTAATTAGCTTATCCAATATGTCACCTAAATATACATTATTTACTTAATTATATAATATGAGTTTGTAAAAGTAAAGAATTTTGTACCTTTTGAAGCTAAAGTACGCATAAATATTGTTTTATGTGTTTTTTTGTGCGTTTTTATGTATCGTATATTTTTTAATAAAACTTCTATAAAGTTAGAAATATAGTGAATTTTTTAACTTATTCTAAATAAAAAGTCACTCATATAAAAGTGACTTTTAGATTATAGTTTTTTCTAAATTTACTTATGGTTCTACTAATACATCATAAAATTCTACCACAATCTCAATTCTATCAGAATCTTTAGGAGTTAACCCTATACTTTCACAGTTTTCTTTATGATCTCTTCGCATACCTTCAGGAGCATCTGCATATGTAAATGGTATGGTTGAAACTGTCATAGAAAAAATGTTTCCTGTAACTTTTACATCTTTAGGCAATATATTCAAATCAATGATACTAGTTAAGCTAATCTTTAAAAAAGTAATAGAAGATAATAAGCATAAAATTAATGCCATTAAAATACCATTTTTATATTTTTCATTAAACATATCCATTATTCTTTTTTTAATATCAGATTGTTTATGTAATCCAGCCACAAATTTATTTGAAATATTTGAACCTCTTCTCATTGCATTTATAATTGTTAGAGCATAATCTTTTTTTTCTTCTTCACTATGGTTCTTTAAGACTCTTTCATCACAATAAAGTTCACAATCTAAATCTATATGTTTGTCCATTATATATACAAATGGATTAAACCAATATACTATTTTTAAAAATATCATTACATACTTTAAACAAAGGTCTTTACTCCTAAAATGCATAAGTTCATGCCTAAAAATCCAATTGAGCTCTTTTAAATTATAGTCATGTGGTGGCAAAAGTACACATGAATTAAAAAATGCTGGTGTTTCAACTTCATAAGAATACTTTAGTTTTATATCTTTTGTTATATTAAACTCTTTTAATATATCTTTATAAAGATTTATCATTTCTTCATCCTCAACATCATAGGATAAATCATTTATTAAGTTTTTAAGTTTTATGTATTTAAATATAGTATAAATTAAATATATTGCTACAGTTATAATCCAAGCATACAATAAGATGTTATTCTTTAAATTTGAAATATTATTAAAGCCCTCTAAATTTATGTTATTAATATTGATATTTTCTTTGCTTCTCAAGATATTTATTGTAAAGGTATAGTATGTAAAAGGTAGCAACAGCTTAATAACAACTATCATCCATATGTAATAATTAAATTTTTTACTAAATCTTTTGAATACATTTTTCTTAAAAATCAATATCAGAAAAATACTTAAACTACTTACTATAACAGTTCTAAAAATCCCATTTAGAATTGAATTAACCATATATTTTCACCTAACTTATTTATTAGTATTTTGTATTTCAATTTACTTATTTTTTAAGTTTTATATCCTTAATATAAATGTCTCCTTTTAAACTAAATCTAAACTACTTCTTTTCTTATTTAAATCATATTCTAGTAATTAATCTTAAATTTTTTAACTGTTTAATTTAAATATAAAGCTTCTATGATGTTAATTTTATTTTTTTAAATCCAAACAATATCTAAAATCTCTGGGAAAAACTTCTATTGAATCTGAATCTTTAGGTATAATTCCAACTGCTCTACAGTTTTCTTCATGCTCTCTTCTTAATTTTTCAGGTGCATTTGCATATGTAAAATCTATAGTTATAAACATTCCTTCCTCTCTTCCTTCAAATACACACTCAGATTTATTTAAAGGAGCAGTATCTTCAATAAGACTAGTTGAATCAAATTTAAAGAACGTAACAGAAAACAATAAACATATAATTAAAGCTATTAATATACCATTCTTATATTTTTCATTAAACATATTCGTTACTCTCTTTTTAATATCAGATTTCTTATGTAACCCAGCTACAAATTTGTTTGAAGAATTTGAGCTTCTTCTCATTGCATTTATAATTGTTAAAGCATAGTCTTTTTTATCTTCTGTATTAAACTTTTTTAAAACCCTCTCATCACAATAAAGTTCACAATCTAAATCCATATGTTTATCCATTATATATATAACTGAATTAAACCAATAAACTATTTTTAAAAACAAGACTACATATTTCAAACAGAGGTCCTTACTCTTAAAATGCATAAGCTCATGTCTAAAAATCCATTCAAGTTCTTTTAGTTTATAATCATGTGGTGGTAAAAGCACACATGAATCAAAAATGCTGGTGTTTCAACTTCATAAGAATATTTTAACTTTATATCTTTTGTGATATTAAATTCTTTTAATATACTTACATAAAGATTTATTATTTCTTCATCCTAAACATCATAAGATAAGTCATTTATTAAGTTTTTTAGTTTTATGTATTTAAAGATAGTATAAGTTAAATATATTATTACAGTAGAAATCCAAACATATATCAAAATACTATTACTTAAAGTTGAAACACTATTAAAATGTTCTAAGTTAATATTATCAATATTGGCTTTCGTTTTATTTCTTAAAATATTAACTGTAAAGGTATAATAGGTAAATGGAAGTAACAACTTAAGAACTACTATTAACCATATATAATAATTGAACTTCTTACTAAATCTTTTAAATATCGTTTGCTTAAAAATTAATATTAAAAATATACATAAACTACTCACTATAACTGTTCTAGAAATCCCATTTAGAATTAAGTTAGCCATCAACTCTCTCCTATCTCATTTGAAACATATTTAATTTAGAAATATATTTATTTTTATTTAATATTTTTTCAATTAAGTTTATAAAACTATTTTTATTTAATTATATCTTATTCATAATTAGTGCGTCAATTGACAAGAATTAGTTTAAGTTATAATATATAGACTCTATCTAAAACCTACTAATATTACATTATAAGTGTTTTGAAAGTAAATAATTTTAATTACATCAACTTTAGTTTTATTGATTATAGTTGTATTTAATTTTTTTGCATAGATTACATTAATATATCTTACAAAATAAAAAATGACCCAAATTATTTTGAGTCATACAACTTTTAAGGGCTGTACATAGTACAGCCCTTTTATATATTAAATAATTATATCCTATTATTTATTAAGAGTAATTCTAGTACCATCCTCTTAATTTCATAGCTTCAGCAACTCTCTTAATTGAATGCATATAAGCAGCTTCTCTCATTGTAACATTGTATTCTTCTTTGATTTTCCAAATAGATTCAAATGCTTTAACCATAGCTACTTCTTCTTTTTGCTCTACTTCTTCTTCTGACCAGTAGTATCCATATAAGTTTTGTACCCACTCGAAGTAAGAAACTGTAACTCCACCAGCATTAGTTAATATGTCTGGAGTAAGAACTATTCCTCTTTCAGCAAATACTTCGTCAGCTTCTGGAGTAGTTGGTCCATTAGCAGCTTCACAAACTAATTTAGCTTTTATAGATTCAGCAACTTCTTTAGTTATAGAGTTTTCTAATGCAGCTGGTATTACTATATCAACATCTGAAGCCCAGAACTCTTCTAAAGATATTCTCTTAGCTCCTGGGAAGTTTAATAAGTTACCATGTTCTTTCATATGGTCTAACATAGCTTGACCATCTAAACCATTTTCATTGTATATAGCATAAGAACCTTCTGATTTGCACCATTCAGCCATAGCTACAACAGTACCACCAAGTTTTTCACAGTTAAGAACTGTGTAAGAACCAACGTTTCCTATACCTTGAACAGCTAATTTAGCTTTTTTCATATCTATTCCTAATTTAGCAGCAGCTTCTCTTGCAGTTACAGCAACACCAAATCCAGTAGCAGCTGTTCTTCCTAAAGAACCACCAAATTCAACTGGTTTACCAGTTAAAACACCTATAGCACTTTGTCCAGTTAATTTATTATATTCATCAACCATCCAAGACATTATTTGTCCATTAGTGTTTACGTCTGGTGCAGGAACGTCAACTTTTTCACCTATTAATTTATATATTCCATCTATGTATCCTCTACTTAATCTTTCTAATTCACCTTGAGATAAAGTTGATGGATCTACTATTATTCCACCTTTACCTCCACCATATGGTATACCTGTTACAGAACATTTGAAAGTCATCCATATAGATAAAGCTTTTACTTCGTCTCTTGAAACATTTGGATGGAATCTTATTCCACCTTTTGTTGGCCCTACTGCATCATTATGTTGTGATCTAAATCCTTTAAAAGTTTTTATAGAACCGTCATCCATTTTTACTGGAATTGAAACCTCAATAACCCTCATAGGTTCTTTTAGTAATTCATAAACTGCTGGTTCCATACCTAATTTATCACATGCATTTTTTACTTGAGATTGCGCCATCTCGAAGACATTTACATCTTTTCCTGACATTTGAAAGCCCCCTTATAAATACGTTATAATTATGTATACTCCATTTAGAAAAACCATTTCCTAAATTTACAGTTTAATTATAGCACACTTTATTGCAAATTAGTATATCATTTTCTCAGTTTATTTTTTAACATGGGAGGAAGTTTATTTTTTTAATTTTATGAATGTTAATATCTATTTTTTGTACATTAACTAAAGTCATTCTCTCAATAGACTTTTTTATTATATGTTGCATACTTTCAATTTTTTTTATAACTTCTAAATCATTGATATTTATACTTACAAAAATATTCATAAAATTGTTGCAATTCTCTATATTGGTTTTATTTATTCTATCAATGCTTCCAAAGTTGTACACTTCATATTCAATTATTTGTTTAATTACATCTGCATCAATATAAACTTTGCCAATGTAACTAAAAGTAGGTCTTATAATTGTCTTTTCTAAAACCACCATATTTATATTATTTCCTTTTCTAAAAAACCTTTTTAATGGATTTATACTAAGACCACTTGTCATATTTTTTATTTCAACTGCTGGAACAGGAATTACATGATTTCCTTCTTTTCTAGATTGTTTTGCTATTTCTATTTCATATTTAGTACTTATATCTTGAATATTTATAAATTTATAAACTTTTCCGATTGATAATCTCTCTACAATCTGATTAATCATTTTTTTTGAAGTTCCTATAACAAGAACCTTATTTATGTTTTCTTTTTCTATTACCTCTCTAACCTTTTGCCGATGTTCTAAATTATAAAAAATAGCTCTTTTAACTGCCTCAATAGTAGTCTTTGCTTGTTTTGCTGATATACCTGCTAAAACTTTATTTCTATATATTAAAATCCCATCATCAATTATATAATCTATGTCATTTTCATATGCAAACTCTAGTGCCTTATAACTTTTTCCTGTACCACTTGACCCAACTAAAGCATATACTTCCATTTGATATCTCCTTCATTAAATAGTTTCAAACTAATTGCTTCAAAACTTTATTATTAATTAAAATTATTATATCATTACTAATTGAATATTATATCCAATACTAAAATTTATAAAATAAAATATCACAAGATAAAATTCCTTTATAAAATAAAAAGTTCATTCAAGTAAAAATTAACCAAAAAAAAATTTTACTTTTTTAAAAAAAGGAATATAATATACTTTAAGCAAGGAAAACTTACTGGATTTACATTAAAAGGAGCTGGTAATATGAACATTACAAAAAATTTTTTAAAAGACTATTTAGAAAGATTTAATGAAACACCATTTCTAGTTAGGCTTAAAGACGGGGAAGAATTTCTAGTTGGAGATAGCTCTCCTCAATTTAAAGTTATTGTAAATAATGATATTAGCAAATCTGAATTATTAAAAAGTACATCTTTAGCACTTGGAGAAGCCTACATAAATAGAGACATTGAGGTTGAAGGAGATTTATTTTTAACCTTAAATCTACTTCTAAAACAGATAGACAAATTTAATATTGATAACTCAGCTGTAAAACATTTGCTACATTCATCTAATTCGATGAGACATCAAAAAAAAGAAATACACGCTCATTATGACATTGGAAATGATTTTTATAGTTTATGGCTAGACAAAACACTTAGTTATTCTTGTGCATATTTTAAAGATGATAATGATAATCTTTATGATGCTCAGGTTAATAAAGTTCATCACATATTAACTAAACTAAATTTAGAAGAAGGTATGAGTCTTCTTGATATTGGTTGTGGATGGGGATTTCTATTAATAGAAGCAGCAAAAAAATATAAAATTCATGGTGTGGGAATTACACTTAGCGAAGAACAATTTAAAGAGTTTAATATTAGAATTAAAGAAGAGAATCTTCAAGATTACCTTGAAGTAAAACTTATGGACTATAGAGAACTTAAAGAATCAAATCTTACATTTGATAGAGTTGTTAGCGTTGGTATGCTTGAACATGTTGGCAGAGAAAATTATGAGCTTTTTATTAAAAATGTAAATGCTGTCCTAAAAGATAGTGGATTATTTTTGCTTCACTATATAAGTGGCTTAAAAGAATCTTATGGAGACCCTTGGATAAAAAAATATATTTTCCCTGGTGGAGTTATTCCTAGTTTAAGAGAAATGATACATATTTGTAGCGATTATAACTATCATACTATAGATGTTGAAAGTTTAAGATTACATTATGTAAAAACTTTATTATCTTGGCATAAAAACTTCTATGATAGTCTTCCTAAGATTAAAGAAATGTTTGATGATAAATTTATAAGAATGTGGGATTTATATCTTTGTTCTTGCGCTGCTGCTTTCAATACTGGTATTATAGATATACATCAGATACTTTTCACTAAAGGTATCAAAAATGATTTACCTCTAACTAGAGATTATATGTATTCTTGTTCAAAATAGGTACTTTTATAAATTAATCAAAATTTGAACTTAATTATAAAAATAGAGCTATATTTAAGTAAAGCTTTTATAAACTAAAATCTTTTATCTTAAAATAGCTCTATTTATTTATAAGTTTTAATTCAGCTATTATACACTGTAACAAAACTCTCCATTTTCTTTTATGTTAAAGAAGTCTGCATAACATACATCAAATATCCTATTTTCTAAATCAGATATTTCAACCTTATTTTTTATCAAATGAGTTAATACACCTACATATGAAATATCTCCTTGTATAACTGCTCCATAGATTATATTATCTTTAAAAATAAACTTTTTATAACAATCATTTCCATGTCTAGTTAATACTTTATAACTATCATCTACAGGTGTATTCATGCCTATAGAAATGGTTGGTATATCCATAAAATTCATACTATTTTTAAAAGCAAATTCATCTTCTATCTTTTTATCTTTTCCAACCATATTGTGTGCAGCTATAATTCCTTGTTTTACAGCTATAGGCCAGATGGCATTTTTACCTACAACATCCCCTGCTGCATAGATATCTTCTCGTGTTGTTTGGCATCTATCATCTATTATTATGCCTCTGTCATATTCTATTCCTGTTTCATCCAAAAAGTCAGCATTAGGTTTCACTCCTGTAGCTACGATTACCATGTCTGCATCAAGAATTTCTCCGTTTGAAAATGCAACACCTTTAACATCTTTGCTATCATCTAAAACAATTTCTTGTATTGATGCACTTGGATAAAATTTTACGCCTTTTTCTTTAAATTTATTTTCATATACTGATGCTGTATATTCATCTAATTGTCTATCTAAAATATATTTTTCCATAAAGGCCACTGAAATATCTAGCTGTTCATATTTAAATAAACCAATTAAAGCATCTATCCCAACTAGTCCTGCACCTATTATAACAACTTTCTTCGATTCTTCTGCCTTCTCTTTTATTTTATAAATATCATCTATGTTTCTTACAGAGTATACAAAATTTCCTTCTCTTAAATTCTTTATAGGAGGAATAGCAGAAGATGCACCTGTAGCTATTAAAAGCTTATCATAATTTACAGTGACATCTTCCATTTGAACTAGTTTTTTATCTGTGTCTATTCCTTTAACAGTTTTACCTGAAATCCAATTTATATTGTTTTTCTCCATAAAGTCTTCATCAACAAAGTTTATTTGTTTTAAAGTTCTGTGTTCAGATATAACATGATGTAGCATACATCTTGAGTATATATTTTCATCTTTAGAAATTATCACTATACTAGAATCTTTATCTAATTCTCTCAATGTTTTTGCTGCATTTATACCAGCAGCACTAGCCCCTAACACTACATAATTCATCATTTTCCTCCTTCTGTAATTCAATTGCCCCACTTGGACAATTAGCTACACATCTAGGATATTCCTCATCTTTACATAAATCACATTTAAGTATATTTTGCTTGCTTCTATCATCTGGTTTTAATAATCCATATGGACAAGACATCACACACATATAACATGAACCACATTTTTCTTCATCATATGAAACAATTCCACTTTGACTATCTTTATGCATTGCACCACTCATACATGCTAAGGCACATTCCGGTTCATCACAGTGTCTACAAAGAATTGGAACTGGATTATTATGTTTGCTATCTAGTTCTATATGCCCTCTACTATCATTATCTATATTTTCTAAATCAAGAGTATACATGTCATAATCTTTATTATGCTTTAACATACAAGCTAATACACAACTTTTACAGCCTGTACATAAATCTTTATTTATAAAAATTCTATGCATTACATTCCACATCCTTTAACCCTAAATTTTTTCTTCTGTCTATTATTATTTGTTCTAATTGATCAGCTGAAGATTTAGGATCTGGATTCACTATAACATGTCCTCCTGTTAAGTCTTTTAATTTTTCTGTTAATACCTCTGTTACTAATTTTCCTCCTGTTATAAATGGAGGTAATGCTAAATGAAGAGGTAAACCAAGAGCAAGTCCAAAAGCTCCATCAGCTAATGCTTGTTCTTCTAACCATTGTGGAGCTGAAAGCACTAATGGTAATTGTGGTAAATCTATTCCAAGCTCAGCTGCTAACTCTGTTGCTACTATTTCAAGTCTTCCTATAGCTAAACATGGCCCAAAGTTTAATACTGGTGGTATTCCTAAAGTCTTACATACTTCTTTTAAGTTTTCTCCTGCTAATTCTTCTGCTCCAGGTGACATAAGACCAACATTTTCTAATCCTCCAGTAGAACATCCTGCTGAAAGTACTATAATATCTTTTTTAATTAACTCCTTAGTCAATTCAACAGTATTTACATCATGACCTCCTGCTGTCATATTTGAACATCCTACAACAGCTGCAACCCCTTTAATTTTTCCTTCTGCAATTAAATTAATAAGAGGTTTCCATGAATCTCCTAAAAATGCTTTTAGATTCTTTTCACTTACACCAGTTAAAGACTGCTCAAATCCATGGTCTTTTGGTATATCTATTTCAACACTTCCTCTTCTATCTTTATAAGATTCTAGTGCTTTTTGTATTAATGAATTACTAAGTTCATCTAAATTGCTTCTATCTAATTCTATATATTCTGCATTTGCTTTTTTAGCAACATCATCTAAGCAAACCATTTTTACTTTATATTTATCTGCTATTGGCTCAAGTCCAGGTATAGTACAGTTAAATTCAGAAAGAACTATATCTATTGCTCCAGTTGATAAAACAGCTTCACTTGTAAAGTTGTTACCAGCATGACCAGCAAATACTTCTTGGTAATGTTCTCCTCTTAATTGTAAATCTTGACCAACACATGTACATCCTACTAATTTAAATCCTTTTGCCCCAACAGATTGAGCTAATTTTATAACATCTTCATCTTTTAATCTGTCTTGGAAATTTGCAAATGTTGAATGTTGATGACCTGTTATCATTATATTTATGTAGTCTGGGTCTATTACATTAAATCCTACAGGAGCCATTCTTATAACTGGTTCTCCTAACATAACATCATTTAAAAGATTAGTTAGAGTAAGACCATATAACCCTGTTGATATTCCTAAATTTAAACAGTTGACTAACATGTCTACTGGGTCACTGTTTAAATTTGTTGATGATTTTACTATTGCATCAAACACTTCTGATTTTGCACCACCAGGCATTATACCTAACTCTTTCCATTTTTTTACTCTAGGTGCATAAGCTATTTTTTCTACTAATTCCATCTTGTCATCTCTTGATTTATATAAATCATTTATAACTTTATCAGCTACTTTTATACATTTATCGTATTTTTCATCACTTTCTATTCCAAACATCTCTGCTAATTGATTTAATGTTTTTTCTCCCTTAATAACACCTTTAGTTATTCCAACATTTTTTAAATTCTTAGCTGTATTTTCTACCACATGTAAATAACAAGCTGCCCCTGATGCTACTGCTCTTAAAAAGTTTCTTGCTACTATAGTATCTGCATCTGCTCCACATATACCTCTTGGTGACTTTGAAGTTACTCTACATGGTCCATTTGAACAGAGTCTACAACAGACTCCTTGAAGTCCAAAACCACATTTAACCTTTTGATCTTCAGTTCTATGAAATGCTGTTTCAACATCCTTTGAAGCTACAAAACTTTCTAATTTCTTGTCTGCGCTTTCGCACATTTTACAAGTGTTACAAGCCATTACAAATTCCCCCTTATATTTTTATATTAAAAAAGTAGATTTAATAGCATTATAGTGATTGACTACAATTTAACTATTAAAATCTACTTATTTGATACCACGTTTTCCCAAGCTTCAAACAAAATATAAATTATTAAAATAAATATATATATTTATTTTTTTTTACACTTTTAATTGTTCAAATCTTTACTTATTTTTTCTAGCTTATTTAAAACCCTATCCTTCTCACTTCCATCTAGTACTTTTGGTTGATAATTATTTCTAGAGCTACTAGATGTTATTGCTGTTGGTATTATATTTGGCTCTTTAATTGAAGATAGTTTATTATCTGAGAAGGTAAAAGTTTGTTGATATATATAACTGTCTGTATCAGAAGGATTCTTGTTTCCTCCAAAACAAAAATTTCCTAAACTATAGGCTATATACTTATCTTTATACTTTTCTATACCTTGAACTACATGAGGATGAGAACCTATAACTAAGTCTGCACCCTTATCTATCACATAATGAGCGAAATCTTTTTGTTTTTTATCTGGAGAATATTCCAGCTCTATTCCCCAGTGAAAATAAACCATAACAACATCTGACTTCTCTTTTAGGGCTTTAATCTCATCTTCCATTTGTTTTAAGTTTTTTTCATTGTATTCAGTTGACAATCCATTATATCCCAATAAACCTACTTTAATTCCATTAACATCTATTACTGCATCTTTACCTAAAGCAAAGTAATTTATCTTATTTTCATCCAATATGAACTTAGTGTCCTTCATACCTTCCTCAAAATAATCCTCTGAATGGTTATTCGCAACACTTACTGCCTCTACACTTCCAGACTTCAAAATGTTTATATATTCTGGTTTGCCTTTAAATGCAAACTTCTTCTCCTTCGCCTTTGATGCATTGGTAAGAGGACCTTCTAAGTTAACTACTGTCAAATCATCTTTTTCAAATATAGGTTTTACATTTTTAAGAAAATAATCATAGTCCTTTCCTTGTCTTTCAAATTCATGGTCGAAACTACCATAGTATGATGAACCTTTATAGTTTCCCATAGTTACATCACCAGCAAAACTTATAGTTATATCTTTTATTATAGGCTCTCTTTTTTGTTCTTCAACCTGACTTTGGTTATTATTAGAATCTTTTTTAATATTGTTTTCTTTATTCGAATTATTAGAACACCCTACTACAAGCAACAATAAACTCATAATACATATGTAAACTGACTTATTTTTCATATTAAATCTCCTTTAAATCAACAAATTCTTAATAAAATATACTCTTTAAGAGTATAACATTTTTAAATGTACTACATACATAACTTTTAAACTTTAATTTTATTTTTAAGGTAAACTTCTCTAAGATAAATAAAAATATAAGCAGATTAAAATTTATTGTAAAACTTTAAAATAAGAATATCACAATAAAGTTTTTATTGTAGAATTAATTTAATTGTTATATTCAATAATATTTGTTATAATGTTATTGAATTACAATACATATAAAAGGGAGGATTTCAAAATGGCATATAAAATTACTGACGCTTGTATAAGCTGTGGTGCTTGTGAGGCTGAATGCCCTGTTAGCTGTATATCAGCTGGAGACGACGCATATGTTATAGATGCTGGTTCTTGTATAGACTGTGGTTCTTGTGCAGGAGCTTGTCCTGTAGATGCACCTCAACCAGAATAATAATTGGTTATTCATAAAGAGACTGTCTTAATTTGATTTTATCAATATTAATCAGTCTCTTTTTATTATGCATAAATTAAATAACATTTATTTTTAAATATCATCACTTTACTCCATTAAAATAAAGCATTTATTTCTATTATATAAATTTAATAATATTGTATATAATCCTTTGCTGTGACTCTTTCATTGCTATGTATAAACCTAATATTTTTAATTTGATGTTTCTTTTCCTTCTTCATAAAATCTTTCGTATTTGCTAAAACAATCAAGGCATACCTTCTTGCTATCTTGAATTCTTATATATTGCTCAGGTGCAAACTCTCCACACACTTCACATTTAAGAGACTTAAATATTCTTGCCTTTTCTGGAAGTCTTAATTTTGTGTCTGTAATTTCAAATATATCTTCAAATTCACTTTCTAATAAGTATTTTTTATACCCTTCTCTATCCATATCAAATGGTTTTGATTTCACATATATTCTTATAGACTTTCCATTTTCCCTATTAAAAAAATGGTATACTGATTTACCTGTCATTCTAAGTAGCAAATTCCCTTTACCCATCGTACAACTTAATACCACTTGTATACCATCTATTCCACATGCATCATTTTCAGAAATACATACAATCTCTTCATCCCCTGACTGATTACATTCCAAATATTTTCTCGCTGCAAGTGCCGCTTTAAATCCTATAGCTAGACCTGGACATTCATGACCATGAAATTCAATAGCTTTTTGCCATAACTCTTCCACTAATAGCACTCCCTTTATATTAAGTTTACTTCTATATTATATCAATTTTAGCTTTTATATTTTAAAAAGCCAGATGATTTAATATTAAATCTTCTGACTTTCTCAATACTCTTCATAGTTACTTATTATTAATATGTTTAAGTTGTCTACTTTCCTTCTTTCATCAAATATGATAAAGTAAATAAGCTTTCTGTTAGGTTTACATTTTCAACTATAACACCTTTCGGAACTTCTAAATCTAATGGTGCAAAATTCCATACACCTTTTATTCCAGCTTTTACAACTCTATTAATAACTTCTTGTGCTCCATTTTTAGGTATACATAATACAGCAATATCTATATCATTGTTTTTTATAAACTCTTCTAAAGTGTCTGAATCTAACACTTCAAATTCTCTTATCTTTAAACCTATCATTCTAGGATTTGCATCAAACAAAGCTTTTATCTCGAATCCAGCTTTTCTAAATCCTGCATAATTGGCTATAGCTTGTCCCAAGTTACCCGCTCCTACAAGAACTGCATTATATGGTCGGTCTAATCCAAGTATTTTACCTATCTCAGTATGAAGAGCCTCTACATTATAACCATACCCTTGTTGTCCAAATCCACCAAAGTTATTTAAATCTTGTCTTATTTGAGAAGCAGTAAAACCTATTATATCACTCAATTCTTTAGAAGATATTCTTTGTATATCCCTATCTAATAAGTCTCCAAGATATCTATGATATTTTGGGAGCCTTCTTATAACTGCCATTGATATATTTTTATTTCCCAACATTTTCACCTCCTAAAAGTGTCCTCTTTTTTGTTTGATTCACAATAAAATATTTCTTTTTCAAAACTAATACATATAACCTTGATTATATTATATCAAAACATTATAATTTTAGATAGTTCAAGGAGGTAGAAATTTATGATTGTTTTGTCATGCAACAACTTAAATAAAAGTTTTGGTATAGATTCTATATTGGAAAATATTAGTTTTACAGTAAATGAAGGGGATAAAATTGGTATAATTGGCATTAATGGTACTGGAAAAACTACTTTATTTAAAATAATATCGGGAATTTATGGCTATGATAGTGGAGATATTTACACTTCTAAAGATTGTGAAATCGGATATTTAGAACAAAATACCAATTTTTATTCGGATAATACCATTTTAGAAGAAGTGTTGGAAGTTTTTAAAGATTTGATAGATATGGAATCCTATTTAAGAGAATTGGAAGTTAAAATATCTGAGGAAAGCACAAAAACAAACTCTCCAATTTTAGAAAAAATCATGGATGAATATTCACATAAGTTAGAATTATTTTCAGATTTAAATGGATATGGATATAAGTCTGAAGCTAAAGGAGTTTTAAAAGGATTAGGATTTAGTGACAATGATATGGATAAACCAATAAGTATACTTTCTGGTGGTGAAAAAACTAGGGTTCTTTTAGGAAAATTACTTCTTAAAAAACCAACTTTATTATTACTTGACGAGCCTACTAACCACTTAGATTCTGAAGCAATAGAATGGTTAGAAGTATTTTTAAAACAATACAAAGGTACTGTTATGCTAATATCTCATGATAGATATTTCTTAGACCAAGCTGTAAATAGAATTTTTGAAATTCACAATAAAAGACTTAAAGTATATAATGGTAACTATTCTAAATTTGTTGAGCTGTCTAAAATAGAAAAAGAACTAGAACTAAAAAAATTCGAAGACCAGCAAAAAGAAATAAAAAAACAAGAAGAATCTATTGAAAGACTAAAAGCGTATGGTCGGGAAAAGCACCTAAAACGTGCGAGAAGCAAAGAAAAAGCATTGGACAAAGTAGATGTTTTAGATAAGCCAGAAGCTTATAGAAAAAAAGCTCGTATACAGTTTACTCCCTCTGTTCAAAGTGGGAATGATGTCCTTCAAATTAGAGATGTATCTATGGGATATGGAAAAAGAATACTTTTTAAAGATTTAAACTTAGACATATATAGAGGAGAAAAAGTTGCTCTTATAGGTGCAAATGGTATTGGTAAGTCTACATTATTTAAAATAATAACTAACGAACTACAACCTCTTAATGGTAATATTAAGTTTGGAACTAATGTCCATGTTTCTTACTTCCATCAGGAACAAAAAACTCTTAATTTGGATAACGCCATAATTGATGAAATTTGGGAAAATAATAATCATCTTACTCAAACCACTTTAAGAAATATGTTAGGAGCATTTTTATTTGTTGATGAAGAAGTTTTCAAGAAAATTTCTACATTAAGTGGTGGAGAAAGAGCCAGAGTGGCTATACTTAAACTTATACTATCCAATGCAAATTTCTTATTGTTAGATGAGCCTACTAACCACCTAGATATTGATTCTAAAGAGGTTCTTGAGGAAGCATTAACTAATTATGATGGTACTATATTTACAATATCACACGATAGATATTTTCTAAATACTGTTGTAGATAAGATTCTTGTTTTAGATGAAGATGGAGTTACTGAATATTTAGGTAACTATGATTATTATATTGATAAGAAAAGACAAGTTCAGGAAATGAGTATTGTTGAAGAGAAAGAAGAAAAAACAAGGACTCAAATAAAGGATGAAAAAAGAAAAGAAAGAGAACAAAGAGAATTAGAAAAGAAAAATAGAATAAAAAGGCAAAGTATAGAAAAAGAAATTGAAAAACTAGAACTTAAAATTGAAGAATTAGATGTGCTATTGTGTCAAGAAGAAGTATACTCTAATCCTGAGAAAGCTAAAGAAGTCAGTCAAGAAAAAATCAGTTTAGAAAATGACCTTTCATCTCTATATGATGAGTGGGAAGAGTTTATGTAAAAAGGAG
Source organism: Clostridioides sp. ZZV14-6154 (assembly GCF_020657785.1). Lineage (NCBI taxonomy): Bacteria > Bacillati > Bacillota > Clostridia > Peptostreptococcales > Peptostreptococcaceae > Clostridioides > Clostridioides sp. ZZV14-6154. The sequence goes on from NZ_JAGWCY010000005.1 coordinate 163,350, forward strand.
AGGATTATTTGCAAGCATTGTTTTCTTTAAAGGATGAAAATAAAAGGTTTTACAAGATACTTCTATCTTTATGTATACCTATTATCATACAAAACTTAATTTCTACATCTGTAAATGTAATAGATACAGTTATGATAAGTAGTTTAGGTGAAGTATCTGTAGCTTCAGTTGGAGTTGCAAACCAATTTTTCTTCCTTTTTAATATGTCTCTATCTGGTATTACAGGTGGAGCTGGAGTTTTTATTTCACAGTTTTATGGAAAGAAAGATATTAGTAATATAAGAAAGGTTACAGGTCTTACCTGTATATTAGCACTAGCTTTAAGTTTTGTATTTGTTATCCCTGCTCTACTAACGCCAAAACCAATAATACACATATTTTCTTATGATTCAGAGGTTGTAAGACTTTGTATAGAGTATTTTAGTATTGCAGTATTTAGTTATCCATTGATAGCTATAAGTACAGTGTTTAGTACTGGTTCTAGAGGTGTTAGGAATCCTAAGTTAGGTATGATTTGCAGTGCATTTGCTCTTGTAACAAATGTTATTTTAAATTATGGATTTATATTTGGTAATTTAGGGCTTCCTGCATTAGGCGTAAAAGGAGCTGCTTTAGCAACTGTAATTGCAAGAATATGCGAATTAATTTTAATGCTTACTTATGTCTATTTTTATAAAAAAGACTATATATTAAAATTTGGTTTGAAAAATCTAAAGGCTATTGATAAGATTTTTATCAAATCTTTTTCATCAAAGAGTTTCCCTATATTTGTAAATGACTCTGCATGGGCAGTTGGAACTGTTCTGTATTCTGTTGCCTATTCAAGGGCAGGTACATCTGCTATAGCGGCAAGTCAAATAGCAACTAGTACAGGTAACTTCTTTATAATGACTGCTGTATGTATTGCATCTGGTGCATCTATTATGCTTGGTAATGAACTTGGTGCTGACCATATCAAAAGAGCCATTGAATATGCTAAGAAATTTTCTATACTAGTGTTTTTAGCTGGTTTAATACTTGGAATTATTTTAATTTTAAATATCCCATTATTATTAAAGATGTTCAGTGTTTCTGATAGCTTGTCTTCTGATATAACTAAAATATTTTTTATAATGGGTATACTAATGGCTCTAAAATCATTTAATACATTAATTATAATTGGTATTTTGAGAAGTGGTGGAGATACTAAATATGCTCTATTTTTAGAATTAGGATGTATGTGGTTAGCTTCACTTCCTTTAACTTTTATAGCTGCATTTAAAGGGGCACCTATATTTATCCTTGTTCTACTCACTTACAGTGAAGAAGTTGTAAAATTTATATTTGGTGTACCTAGAGCATTATCTAAAAAATGGGCTATTAACATAGTTAAAGAAATTGATTAATAACAATAGTATATTTTAGTAGTATATAATACTTTAAAATAGTCTCACTGAAAACAGCTAAATTATTTCTAGTTTTCAGTGAAGCTATTTTTTATAGAAATTATTATATTATATTTAAGTGAAATAACAATAATATTTATAACTATTTATCTTCTAAAAATTCCTTTACTTCAAATGCTAATCTATATAATTTATCATAATTCAAAACTTCATATGTACTATCTATTTTTTTAATTATACCCTTTTCAATTAAATTCAATAGGGAATGGTATCTACTCTTTCTACTGATTGAATAAATTTCACTAAAATTACGAATATACTTTGCTTTACATGTACTATTCTCTTGTTTTTTTAATATACAATAGGCAATGACTTCTGTACAAGAAAATAATTCTCTTACCATTCTAGTCTTGTACAACTCATATATTCTTCTTGTACATTTACTGTGAAATAATTCAATAAAATCTCTTTTAAGGTATAACTCATCAAAGACATCTTTTTTAAATCGGAATAATTTTATATTAGTTTTCGCAAAGATATCACATTTCAAATTATGTTCATATATATAACTAATTTTACCTATAAATTCATTTTCTGGTACAATATCAACAAGAAATTTATTTCCTCCTCTAGTAGAGCATTCTACTAATGCAACTCCCTCTATTATAAAAAAGACTTCTTGTAAATCTTCATCTGACGCTACAAATCTTTGCCCTTTTTTATATTCAACAATGGATACTTGATTTAAGTTATTTTTAATAATTGGGTATATGCTCGTTTCTTCTGCTTTCATTAAATTCTCCTTTTATGATATATTGTGTAAAATATTCTATTTATATATTTTAATTTAGATTAATTTTTAACAAAAGATAATATAACAATTAAATTAATCTTGACAAATCTATTCTACTCAAGCAGAATAAACTTATACATATATATTTTCATATATTATTTATTTTAATATAATTCTATATTTATGAAATTGTATTATCAATAGAATTTGTTAAAATAAATTTTTTAGATGTATATTATAATTTAATCGAATAGAAATGAAAAATATACATACATTTTAGATTTTAAGCAACAATTAGGGGGATTTGGTGACAAGATTTAATTATAAGGAAGAAGGTTTCTATGTATGATTCTCAAAAAATCATATCTAGGCACCTTCTTTTTTGTATAAAACTCTATTAAATTTAAAAAGTTAGATATAAAATTATTGATGTTACATAAAAAAGATATTAAAATTAAATTATTTTATAGTATTAATAATGTTGAATAGTTTAAGTATTAATATTGTATAAGTTTTGTACCATTTTAGATACAATGAGATATATTGATTATGGAAATAACCTTCCTGTAAATATTATTAAAAACTATTTATTATATAAATAAGGAGAAATCAATGAAAAAATCAGTAGCTTTGGTAAATGATAGCAGAAAAGATTTAATAGATTTTTTGGAAAATAACTTAAAGTTAGTTTTTGGAGATTACATAAAAATTAACAGATATTTTATAAATGAAATAAATGATGATGATATTATAAACGATGACGTAATATTAGTAATGTCTGTAGAGAGATTAGATAAAATTATAAATAATATATTGGACAAGAAAAAAGTTATTGTAATAAGAAGAACTTTTAAGGAAGATAAAGTATATGATTTATTATCCTTACCACAAGGTACAAATGCTTTAATTGTAAATGATTCTGATGAAACTACTTTAGAGACTATAAGCTTATTTTATAAGATTGGAGTAACTAATATCAGACCAGTTCCATATATGAACGAAAATAATTATAAAGATATAAAGATAGCTATAACTCCAGGAGTTCCAGAAAAAGTCCCTAGTTTTATCTCAGATATTTTTGATTTAGGTCATAGATATATAGATATTTCTACATTTATAGAAATAATAAACTTATTACAAATCGATTCAAAAGAAATACAATCTAATCTAGTTAAATACTCAGAAGAAATAATAAGTTTAGACACAGGTATAAAAGATAAATATAAGGAACTGTTTTTAAAGATAGAAGAATTAGATACAATATTGAACTTATCAAAAGATGGAATATTATTTACTTCAAAAGATGGTGTAATAAATACATATAATAGTAAAGTAAAAGACATCTTAAATATAAAAGAAGATATCTATGGTAAACATATTGAAGAAGTGTTTATAGATAGTTTAAAGGTTTTATTAAATGAAAAAGAGATATTGGACAAGGTTGTTATATTTGATAAAAAGTATATAAATGTAAATAAAAAAAACATATACAATAAAGATGAAAAAATGGGTACATATTACAGTTTACAAGAAATAACATACATAAAAAAGCTAGAACAAAATTTAACTAAAAAATTAAGAGAAAAAGGACAAATAGCAAAATATACATTCAAAGATATAAAAACAAATAGCCCAAAGATGCTTGAATGCATAGATTTAGCTAAAAAAGTTTCTAAATCTGATTTAAGTATACTTATTAGAGGTGAAAGTGGAACTGGTAAAGAACTCATAGCCCAATCTATACACAATAATTCAACTAGAAAAAATCAGCCATTTATAGCAGTAAATTGTGCAGCTGTTCCCGAAAACTTACTAGAAAGTCAGTTATTTGGATATGATAAAGGTACTTTTACTGGTGGTCTAAAAGAAGGAAAACAAGGATTATTTGAGCTAGCAAACAATGGAACTATATTCTTAGATGAAATTGGCGACATGCCCTTAGAACTACAAACAAAGCTCCTTAGAGTTCTTCAAGAAAAACAAATAATGCCTGTCGGTTCTCATAATATAATTAATATAGATGTTAGAATCATATCAGCTACTAATAAAAATCTAGAACAAATGATTGATAATAGTAAATTTAGAGAGGATTTATATTATAGATTAAATACAATTCCAATAAATATACCTCCTTTAAGGGAAAGAAAAGAAGATATTTTAATTATTATGGAAGATTTAATTAATAAAAAGTTATTGATTACACCAGAAGCAAAAGAGCTTCTACAAAACTATAAATGGAAAGGTAATATAAGAGAACTCCAAAATGTAACATCTTATTTAAATATTATGTGTGATGATATTGTACTTGAAAAGGACTTACCTCCAAACTTAAGAACTTTAGATAATAAGAATTCCCCATTAAAACTAAAGTATAATAAAAATGATATTTTAAATATACTAGAAGTGTTAATCTTAAATAAAGAATCAGATGTTGGTATTGGTAGAGGACTAATTTTACAAAGATTACTAGATAAAAATATTCAAATTACTGAAGGGAAAATAAAAAAAATATTTGAATATCTAAAAAAAGAAGAATTTATAATTTGTAATTCAGGAAGATATGGAAGTAAAATAACTCAAAAAGGAGAAACCTTTTATAATAAATTAAAGTATGAAACTCTATAAGTTTATCAAATATTAAATAAAAAATCTATTAGGGAATAATTTGTTTCCTTAGTAGATTTTTTTGTTTGCTAAATACATAAAAATTATAGTTTATTTTTATCTAATTAATAGGAATTAATAGGAATAGGATACATAAAAATTTTCCTATTTTCTTTATAAACACTCATATATAGCATAATCTTTATCCAAAATAAGATTTTTTACTGAAAATTGCAATATAATATTTATTTTTCATACTTTTCATACAATATAATGATTTTTTTTATTCAATATTTTTATAAAAAACAAAATTCTTAAGTAAAAAAATATGGCATAATAATTGCTTAACTATATTAACAAAACAATAAAAAGCAATTGGAGGAATAAAAATGCAACCAGCTTTAAAATTAGAAAATCAAGTTAAAGAATTAGAAAAAGATTTTGTAATAGAAAGTTGTAATTCTATAAAACCTTGGTTAATAGATGTTAGAAGAGAATTACACAGAATTCCAGAATTAGCTCTTGAGGAAAATCTTACAAAACAAAAAGTCATTTCTTATTTAAAAGAAATAGGAATTGATTATATGGAATTTACAAAACACAATGGAATTATGGCATACATTTTAAAGGAAAATGCAGATAAAACTATTTGTATAAGAGCAGATATGGATGCGCTTCCTATAGAAGAAGAAAACGATATACCTTACAAATCAATACATAATGGAAAAATGCACGCTTGTGGTCATGATGCGCATACAACAATGCTACTTGGAGCATGTAAAGTACTCCATTCAATGAAAGATAGTCTAAATGTAAATGTAAAATTCTTATTTCAACCAGCAGAAGAAGGTTTTGGTGGAGCAAAATTCTTGGTTGAAGACGGGTGTTTAGAAAACCCTAAAGCTGATTATATATTTGGGCTTCATGTCATGCCACACATTAAAACAGGATTTATTGAAACAAAATACGACACATTAAATGCAAGTGTTGATACTATAGAAATAAGTGTTAAGGGTAAAAGAGCTCATGGTGCATACCCTGAAAATGGTATTGATGCAATAGTCACAGCTTCACAAATTGTTACATCACTACAAACCATAATAAGTAGAAACCTAGAACCAAATAATGCTGCAGTTTTGACTATAGGCAAAATATATGGTGGTGATGCACATAATGTAATATGTGAAGATGTAAAATTAGAAGGTACATTGAGAACTTTAAATAGTGAGACAAGGGATTTTGTAATTAATAAGATTACTAAAATTGTTGAAGATACAGCATCTGCATTTGGATGTATTGGAACATTATATGTGAGTGACGAAAATTACCCTGCTGTTATAAATGAAAAGGAATTAGTAGATACTGTTATTTCAAATACTAAGGAATTACTTGGAGAAGAAAAATTTATACTGAGAACAAACCCTTCATTAGGTGGAGAAGATTTTTCTTTTTATACAGAACATTGCAAAGGAGCCTTCTTCCATTTAGGGTGCAAAAACGAGGAAAAAGGGCTGACTTCACCTCTTCATACCTCTAAATTTAATGTAGATGAGGATTGTCTGCCAATAGGAGTTATGATGCATGTAATGAATACTTTATATTTTAATTAATATGGTAATTAATAAAAGAATAGGAGATAAATTAATATGGAAAAAGCTAAAAAATTAGGGTTATTTAGTATGATATTATTAGGAATTAATAGTATCATAGGTTCAGGTATATTCTTACTACCAGGTAAAGTTTACAATCTAGCAAGCCAAAACAGTATATTTATATATATTTTTGCTACACTTCTAGTTCTATCAATACTTTTATGTTTTGCAGAGGCTGGAAGTATGTTTGACAAAAATGGAGGTGCATATTTATACTCCAAAAAGGCATTTGGTGATTTTATAGGTTTTGAAGTTGGTACAATGTCTTGGGTTATTAGAATCATATCATGGTCTACACTAGCAGTAGGATTTGCAACAGCTTTAGGCGCATTTTGGCCAGAAGCTGCTACTGAATATAAAGGGTATATCGCAGTGACATTAGTGACATTACTTTCAATAAACAGCTTATTTGGAATTAAAAGCACAAAGATAATGAATAATGTAATAACTATAGCTAAATTAGTACCATTAATAATTTTTGTAATAATCGGAATATTCTTTATAAAATTTGATAATGTTGTTCCTTCAGGTAATGTTGTAAATTCCAGTATAGGACCTGCTATAATATTAGTATTTTACGCGTTTACTGGATTTGAATCATTTGTTGTAGCAAGTGGAGAAATGGATAATCCTAAAAAAAATCTTCCAATAGCATTAATAACTACAATATTTATATGTGCAATAATTTATATCTTAATTCAAGTTGTCTGTATGGGTATACTTGGAGACAAACTATTTGAAAATAGTATTCCAATCGCAGACGCTTCAAGCGTATTTTTAGGTAATTATGGCAAAGTCTTTATATCTGTAGCAACATTAATATCTATATTCGGAATAAATATAGGTTCTTCAATAGTAACTCCTAAATGTGGCTCTGCTCTAGCAGAAGAAGGTTCTCTTCCAGCATTTATAGGAAAAACAAATAAATATGATGCTCCATATGTAGCAATAATAATGTCTTTAATCTTCTGTATACCACTTGTATTAACTGGAAGTTTTGAACAGCTTGCAGTAATGAGTGTAATTGCCAGATTTGCTCAATACATACCAACTTGTTTGTCAGTAATAGTTTTAAGAAAAAGAGCAGATATTCAGGCTTCATTTAAAATTCCTTTTGGTCCTGTTATACCAACAGTAGCTATATTAGGTAGTTTATGGTTGTTACAACAAGCTTGGCTTGAAGATATGTCAAAACCTGTAACTCAAAATAGGGTTTTGATAGGACTAGGAGCAATGTTATTGATAGCACCTTTATATGTACTTATGAAAAAAAATAAAAAAAATGAATGTGAGTGCGAAAATAAATCAGAAGATTCAAAATTGTATATCCCAAGAGAAAAAATTCAGTAATATTTTATAGATTACTTGACATTCTTTTTTATTTTAAATTTATAGAAAAAGTCAATAAAGACCTAAATTTTGTTATTTACACAAAGTTTAGGTCTTTATTTTTTCTAATAAGTAACATATATTAAATACTATAATCAAACATCAAAATTCAAACAAGTTTCAGGTTCATCTTCTATTTTTGCTATTTTAAACTTACATGCAATTAATGCTAGAGATACCAATGGATTTATAATATTTAATAATGCATATGGACCATATGTTAATGCAGATACCCCTAATGTTGCTGTTATATACGCTCCACATGTATTCCATGGTACCAGTGGAGAACTTAAAGTTCCACTATCTTCTAAAGCTCTTGACAACATCTTAGGGTGTATACCTCTCTTTTTATATTCCTTATTATACATTCTTCCTGGTATAACTATAGATAAGTATTGTTCACCTGCTATTATGTTAGTAACCGTGCAAGTTACCATTGTACATAATACTGTTCCAAATACACCCTTTGCTAATCTTAGTAAAGAAGAAGCTACTGCTTCAAGCATGCCTGTTTTTTCTAAAATACCTCCAAGAGATAAAGCACATATTGTTAAAGATACAGTGGACATCATATTCATAATCCCACCTTTAGATAATAAAGCATCTACCTCTTCTATTTGTGTTGATGAAACATATCCATTTTGTGCTGCGTCTAATATTACATTCATAGATTCTCCTTGGAAAACTATTGCAAACAATACTCCTAATACAGCACCTACTATAAGTCCTGGTATCGCAGGAACTTTAAATATAACTAATCCAATTACTATTGCTGGAGCTAATAATAATACTGGTGATAAAGTATTGAATGTAGAATCTAATGTAGACCTAATTAACTCTATCTGTTTTATGTCTAATGCTTGACCTGAATACTTCATTCCGATTACACCATAAATTACTAAACAAATTAATAATGATGGTATAGTTGAATATAGCATATATTTTATATGTGTAAACAAATCTGTTCCTGCCATAGCTGGAGCTAAGTTAGTCGTTTCAGATAAAGGTGATAGTTTATCTCCAAAGTAAGCTCCAGATATTATAGAACCAACTATTAATCCAGTTGGCATACCCAAGCTTTGGCCAATTCCTAAAAGTGCTACACCTACTGTACCCATTGTACTCCAAGATGAACCTGTTGCAAGAGATACTATTGCACATACTAGTGTTGATGCTACTAAAAAAATATTTGGTGATAAAATTTTTAGCCCCCAGTAAATCATACATGGAACTACTCCACTTACTATCCAAGTTCCTATAAGTACACCTATTATAATTATGATTAAGATTGCTTGCATTGCCATCTTTATACTATTGAACATACTTAATTCTAGGTCTTTCCATTTAAATCCAAGCCTATATACAGCTACAAGTCCTGCTACTGCTGCAGCTCCTATTAGTGGTACATGAGGTGATGAGCCATACATTAATACCCCTAAACTTAAAAATAATATCAAGCAAGTAATTGGTATCATTGCATCAAACAGATTTGCTTTTCTACATTCTCGCTCTTTCATAAAATAATTTCCTCCTAATTATTTGAACACTACACTATAATTTTTTTTGAAACATATTCGCTCGTACTAGATGACACGATGCCTCCATAAGTTAATAAAAATTCTACATTGTCGCCTAATTTATAGTCATATTTTGTATTACTTACATCTAATATCATGTGGTCTGAACTTGCCCCTAATATCTTTATATCAGTGTCTATTGGAATTAAAGAGTCAATATTTATGTCCTGTTTACCTATTGCTATGATTGCCCTTTTTAAGATTCCCTTGTCTTCATAAACAGGTTTATTTCTAAAAGCATCAACTCCTATTTCACCAATAGGAACTGATGGCTTTTCTTTACATTCAACTATTTGACATATTAATTTGAATACATCTTGATATGTCCCATTTATATTTTTGCCATATGCGGTTTCTCTACCAAGTAGAATAGATTCACCTATTCTCAAATTAGTAACACCTTCTGGCATATTATTACTTGTCATTAAATGTATAGAGCTTGAGTTACCTCCTGATACTATTTCTAGATTTATTCCAAATTTACCTTCTATCTTTTGAGCTATACTTACTAGCCTACCTATATTTTCTTTAGATGGTATAACAGCTCCATAACAAGTTAAGTTTGTAGCTATACCAACTATTTTAATATTTTTTAATCTTACTATCTCTTTTATACTATTAAAGAGGTCTTCTTCATAAAAGTAACCTTCTCGTAAATCTCCTAAGTCAAACATAAGAACTATATTATGAATAATATTTTTACTTTCACATAACTCATTTAATTTCTTTATAGTTTCTAATTCTGAGTTAAAACTTATATCACAATAATTGATAACCTCTTCTAGTTCACTTATCATGGGTATTCTAATAAGCATTTTGGGTAAATTTATATCTTGTAATTTTTTTAAGTTTTGAATTCTTGAATCTGCTATATAGTCTATTCCTTCACTATATACTGCTTCTACTATTTCTTTTTGTGCACAAAATGATTTAGTTACAAAAGATACTTTAATGTTTCTTTCATGACAACTCTGTAAAATTATTTTAGCATTATGTCTTAATTTTTCTATATCTATTTCTAATCTAGGGTACATAATCTTTCCTCCTCGAAGTTCAAACTTTTTAGTAGGAGCTTAAGAGATGCTTCTTCGTATTTTTTAGACAAAACACCCATAGAAGCCATAATATAGTCACTATCTATCAATATCTTTGTTTTTTCCTTTGGAAATAGTAATTCTTTATTTTTATTGTATTTAGTTATATTGTCTAATATTTTAATTCTACTAGGGAGCCTAGTAAGTGCTCCCCCTGTACCCACTATATATCTTACTTCTGTTAAATCTTTTCCTTCTGCAATTTTGATTTTTCCAGTTGTTCCATAAATATTTCTTATTTTTCCTGAGTGTCTTAACATAGCTTTAATAACAGCTTCTTTTGTCAATCTCTCGACAAATAATATTTCTTCTTTTGATTTTGGTATTGGCGGATAATTATCTATTACTTTATCAATATCTATAGATAATTCATTTTGTAAATTTTCTTTGCCTATAACTTCTACTATATTTTTCATATTTACATATACACCTAAATCCCCCTCAACACTTCTCTTAGCTACAGGTTCAGGGTTAACTAATATTTTATTAATATAGTCACTTCCATCTGTAACAGAATGTACATCAGTAGTTGCTCCACCTACATCTAGAGTTAATAAATCTCCAATATTTTTATATAGGAGTTTAGAAGCTTCCATTACAGCCCCTGGAGTTGGAGTAATATTTTCATTAACCATTTCTTTAATATACTTCATTCCTGGTGCTGTAGTTATATGATCTTCAAACACACCTTGAATGATTTTTCTTGTAGGTTCTATATTCAATAAATCTATTTTAGGGTATACATTTTCTGTTATATAAAGCTTATAATTTGTATCTTCAAATATTAATCTTACTTCCTCTTGATTTTCAACATTACCAGCATATATAACTGGTATACCTAAATTCATAGAAGCTATCATTTCGGCATTATAAATAGCTGTATCTCTTTCTCCGTAATCAACTCCACCAGCTATTAAAATTATATTGGGATTTATTTCTTTTATTTTCTTTAAATCAGTTCTTTTAATTCTACCTGATGTTACTTGACGAATAACAGCTCCAGCTCCTAGAGCAGCTTCTTTAGCTGCTTTTACTGTCATATCATATACTAATCCATGAACAGTCATTTTTAATCCACCAGCTGCACTAGAAGTTGCAAACATATCATTATATTTTATATCATCTACAGATAATTTATTAGCTAAATCTTTAATAGCACCTGATAAGCCATTTCTTACATCGCCACCTTCAAACACTGTTGTTGGAGCCTGACCTTGACCTAAAAATACAGGATTATCAGTATCAATATCATGAAAAGCGTTTACCACAGTGGTAGTACTTCCTATTTCAGCTACCAACACATCTATTTTTAGAGAAACTTTTTTATTCTTCATTATTTATTATTCATTTCTCTTCTTTTTTCAACTAAGAAAGTGGCTACATGTATACCTTTACTATTTCTTCCAAATCCAGCATCTATTCCTTGTTCAACGGCTATTTCAGGTGTTACTTGTGTTCCTCCACAAGCAATCATTACTTTATCTCTTATACCTTTTTCTACACAATAATCGTGTAATTTCTTCATATTTTTATAATGAATATCATCATGACTTATTATTGTAGATGCAAGTATTGCATCTGCATTTAGCTCTATTGCTGCATCTACTAATTTCTCTACAGGTACAGAAGTTCCCAAGTAATGGCATTCTATACCATATTTTTCAATACCACCATGTTTTATATCTATTATTTCCCTTAAACCAACTGAATGTTCATCTTCTCCAACTGTTGCTGAAACTATTTTCATAGGTTTTTCTTCTATATCTGCTCTTATTTCTTCATCAGTTAGTACTTTAGGCTCTTCTGGTATTACTAAATCATTTAAATCTATATCAAATGGAACTCTTCCCTTTACTTCTATCCTAGTGCCTTCAGATTCATGCATAACTTCTCTACTTATAACCTCAACTTCTTGTAAATTCATTTTTTTGACAAATTCCAAAGCTGCAAACTCAGCTGTTCTTTTATCGGTAGGAAGCATCATTGTTATCATTACAATTCCATCTGCACACCATTCCATTTCAGGCTTGATTTTAGTTCCACTTCTGTATTCCTCTGATTCTTTTAGTCTGTTTTCCACGTTATCAAAATCATCAAGTTCATCGATGTATATTATTTTGTCTGGATTTTCAAATGTACATCCATCTATTAATATTGATGGATTCTCTATAGCTTTTTCATCGTATTGAGCTACATTATTGTATCCAAAGTGAGCAGTTACAGGTGCTAAATAATCTTTATCTCTTTCATAAACAGTACCTTCACCAACTCCGCCTTTTATTTTTCTAGATATTCCATCACCATTTCTTTCTGGATAATTTCCTGAGTCAACGAAGAATCCTTGTTCTACAGATTCAAAATATCCGCCAACTTCAAATATTTCTTCCATATATAATACAGCTCTTTCTTTAAGCTCTCTTGCTTTGTATCTTAATTCGCCAACATCTTTAAGTTCTATCATATCCATAAGACCATCCATACCAACTAAAGCTTGCTTTGCTGTATCACATGCTTCTATGTTGTATATATGCCAAGGTACATTTCTACCTTCGTCAGGTGTTATAGTTGATTGTATGTCAGCTCTAGTTAAAACTGATGTTAATAAATTTAATACATGAGTGACGGTCGCTTCTCTAGTTGATGATTCCATATATTTAGTATTCATTTGAGCTCTCATCTTATAATCGCTAAATAATTCCCTAAGTGCAACAGCGTAAGGTAAGTCTATTCTTAAACATGGTGCTGGAGGTGCTGTTGGTGGAACTGTTGATAAACATATATTACTTTTATCTATTCCTATTTTTTCTGAGAATATAGAATTTAAAGCGTGTTGAACCATAAGTTCAGGCATTACCTTCCATGCTTCTCTAGCAGTAGCATTAGCATTATGTGCTCCATCTATTTGAGCTATATTGGCAAAAGCCATTATTTGTTTAGCTTCACAAGCATCTACAAAAGATCTTACCATGTTTATATTTCTATATAGAACATTATATTGTGGGTCTTGATGTGCTCCATTGACCCCTTCTTCAGCAAACATTACTGCTACTTCAGGACCTGCAACACCGCTTACATATGAATGGTAATTAATAGGTCTACCAACTTCTTCTTCTATAAAGTCAAGAGCTTTTCTTTGAGCTCTTACTTGTTTTCTTGTTATTGGAACACCACCTATACCTTGAGGAGTACCTTCTATAAGTCCATCAAAATGCGATTGTCCAGCTGTTCTAATGACCATTAAGTGGTCAGCACCATGATGAGCTGCCATCCTCATTCTTCTTATATCATCTTCAAATCTTCCAGAAGCTATTTCAGTAGTAATAACTGGGCTTGGTTGAGGGTCTATATTATTGAAATATTTAGATGATGGTAACCCTATACTCTTCTTTAAAGGTTTTGTACAGTCTTTATATTCAAAAGGTCCCATTTCAAGATTTTCCAAGTGTTCTCTCCAAACCCAACCTCTTCTTTTTGGTTTATATTTATCCAAATCTTTTAATATATAGTCTATATCTAATTTTTTATTTTCCTTTAACATGATTCTACCCCTTCTCTAAATAAACATGTAACTTCATCCCAATATTCACCATTAACTAATAATAAACCAGCTTCTCTAACTGATATATTTTTAGATTTAGCAAACTTATAAACTACATGCCCTGCCCCCTTACCTATAAGACCTCTTTCCATAACACCTTCTAAAATAGGTTTTACCTCAAGAGAAGAAAATCCCATTCTTAACAAAACAGACCTTTCTATTGATGGTGTTGTGTTCTTTTTACCAAGGTCTATCATTGGTTCTACTATCTGGGTAGCTAAACTCCAAAATCTTTCTTTTAACTCATCATCACTCAATTTCTGAAGATGTTTTCTTCTAACCTCAAAATCATCCTCTCTTTTTTTCATGAACATTCCCCCATTCATATCAATTTAAGTGAATTTTCCAACTATTTATTTCATGTTAAATTAAAAAACAGTAACTATTATAAATTATTTAACGTATCAATAACAAAATCTCTTGAACTTTTTACTTCTTCCATTAAAAATTCTATATCTTGATTACTTATACTATCAACATCATGAATATCGTTGTGAGAAATACAATTTTTTATAAATGATTTTCTTATTTTATTCATATCAATATCAACACATTTTAATAATTCTGGTCTTTCTGGTAATATTAAGTTTACTCCTGCAATTTCTTCTTCTGGATTCCCAAATTTTATATCTATTCCATTTTCTCTTGCAAAAGTAAGTTGTGGACATATGTGTTTACCTGCACCTGTATACTCTGTCTCTTGTACTACTATAACTTTATCTTCATCTAATTCTTGTGCTAAAGAAAATGCTGCTGCTAAAGATGTATTACCAGCAGGACCTCTCTCTATCCCTTCCAACTGTGCTAATAATTCAGTTGTATAGAAAACTTCTCCTTGTTTTACTAACACATATCTGTCCATATATCTAAGTGGCCTAGCTGCAGATCTAGGTACATCTGACCTATCAGGCCATGTACAGAATGGTATACCAAAACCTGTATGTCCTGTTGTAAATGATTTTTTATTAAATTGATTATCACTAGCCATGTGTAATCCTTTCAAATCAACACTTGCTCCTACTACTTTAGTATTAAGGGAACCAGCTTTTATTAGACCCCTTGCAGTTCCAGTAAGATTACCTCCACCTGCATTTGTACAAACAACTATATCTGGGTCTTTTTTATATTTTTCTCTAAATTGAATAGCTAACTCATACCCTAAAGTTTCTACACCTGCAATGCCAAATGGTGAATATAATGATGCATTAAAATAGCCTGTTTCTTCTAATAAAACTAAGAATGTATAAAATAATTCTGGCCCAACAGTTAATTGAACAACTTCTGCTCCATAGGCTTCACATTTTCTTGCTTTCTCTATAATTTCAGGTTGACCTACACCATTAGAATCATAGCATTCTTGGACTATTATACATTTTAACCCCTGCATTGCTGCTTGAGATGCTACAGCTGCCCCATAGTTACCACTAGTGGCTGCTATTACACCTTTATATCCCATTTTTTTGGCATGATATACTGCAGTAGCTGCTCTTCTCGCTTTAAAGCTACCAGATGCATTCATTGCTTCATCTTTTACAAATATTCTAGCACCTTTACCTTCTGGAGCGCATTTTCTAGCTAGCTTAGTCAAATTTTTAAGTTCTATTATAGGAGTATTTCCAACAGCATATTGTGATTGAATTGCTTCAATATCTTGTAATGTATATCCTGTTTCACCCATCATTTTTTCATAATCAAATCCTATTCCTTCTTGTTCAAAAGATGAGTAATCCAGTCCAATTGCATTTTTCATTATTTCATTGTTTCTTCCCATAACAGCTTGATAGCTCATATCTTTCATTGATGCTGCATTATTCATTACATACACCTCCAAATAATATTTCTTTCGCCTGTATTCCTATTTGGAGTAACTCTGGTATACATTTACCATAATCATGAGTATAGTATGGATTTACTTTAAGTAAATTACCTTTTACAAGTCTACCTGTAATTGTTTTAACTTCTACTAAATCGCCTATAAAAGCATCTTTTTGTATAAATCCTTTAACCCACATTTCTAAGGATACTTTCTTAGTATCCTCTGGAACTTGTGGAGCTCTTTCTTCTGGAGTTAACACTATATTGTGTATAATAACCCAATCATTAATTTTAGCATCCATTTTTTCATCCCCTTATTAACTATGTTATTTTATTAATTTGCTTTTGATTCTTCTTCTAATTCAACTTCTATCTGATTTCTTATATCTCCCATTATTGCTCTAGGTACTGGTATATCCAACATAGTTTTAAGACCTGGTCTAGCATTTATTATTAATGGAATAGAGTTTACTATCATTGCGTAAGTACCTACCCCTCCAGGTATTTCAGGATTTATTTGTAAATCAATGTTTGGTATCCCTTTTATTGATACATAGTCTCCTGTTTTAATGCCTTCTGCTTCAGGTATTATCTGTTGTGGATGCTCCATTTCAATTAAAACGTCTCCATTTACATATCCATATCCACATTGTCTACAACCAGCAACATTTCCAGCTAATGCCTCACCGTACTTAGATTTTCTATCTACTGTAGTCATTATTGGTTCTTTTGTTTGTTCTATCTTATCTAGTTTCCATCCTAATCCATCAGCTATCATATTTATTGATTCTACAAATCCTACATGACCTGCTATAGTATTATTTTCTACACCTTTTATGAACTCTTCTTTTGTTACTCCAACACCTTGTTCTACCATAACAGATTTTCCAAATGGTGATAAATCATTTACCCTCTTAGCTTTTATACTATTAACTTCTTCACAAGTACCTGAAAGTGCTAATACTAGTAAATCTAATACAAACCCTGGATTTATTCCTGTTCCAAGAATACTTACTCCATTCTCTTTTGCAACTTCATCCATTTGCTTAGCCAAATCTGCATCATCAGCTTGTGGATATGCCATTTGTTCTGCTGTTGATATAACATTTATTTTTCTATTTAATAAGAACATTATTTTATCAAAAGCCTTTTTGGTAAATGAATCAGTTGCTAATAAAACAACATCTGCACTTTTTTCTTTAAAAACTTCTTCATAATTTCCATTGATAATAACTTCTTCTCTTTCTCCTCTTTCAATTCCTAGGACATCATACATACTTTTACCTGAAGTACTTCTACTGCAAACAGATACTATTTCTATACCTTCTTTTTTTAAAATCATATTAGCCATTCCTATCCCCATAGCTCCAAATCCCCATATACCAACTCTTACTTTTCTCATATATACACCCTCCTAAAAATTTATATATTCTTAATTATTAGTTAAAGCATAAATCGTGCCAACTTCAAAACGAAGTTAAATATTTATGAGAACGTTGAAACTATAATTATCTTGTTATATATTTTCATAAATAAAAAATAATATTTTTTCTGAGAAATAAAAAAAGAGCAAAAAATTTTGCTCTTTCATAATAATTTTGCTCCTTTATTTTGCTCCTTTATAATATTTTGATATTATATTTTTTCATTTTATACTGTAAATTTTGCCTGTTCATACCTAAAATTGATGCAGCCTTAGTTATATTATATGAGGTCTTTTCTAATGATTCATATATATACTTCTCTTCTATCTCACCAATAATATT
The DNA here is from genome assembly GCF_020657785.1 of Clostridioides sp. ZZV14-6154. Lineage (NCBI taxonomy): Bacteria > Bacillati > Bacillota > Clostridia > Peptostreptococcales > Peptostreptococcaceae > Clostridioides > Clostridioides sp. ZZV14-6154. The sequence continues at coordinate 181,023 of NZ_JAGWCY010000005.1, forward strand.
ATTAAGTGTCTTATTCTCTAAATCATTTAAAGAATAATTGTTAACCTCTTTATTCTCTTTTAGATTGTAATAGTCATTTAGATTAATCATGCTTGTTTCTATTTGTATCTCGTCTTCCATCATACTCATAGTACAATAAATTATGTTTTCCAGTTCTCTTATGTTACCTTGCCAGTCATAATTTTTTAAAATTCTGATAGCTTCATCTGAAATACCTACTACTTTTTTATTTAACTTTTTATTATACTTTGAAATAAATTTTTTGCATAATACAGATATATCCTCTTTTCTATCTCTAAGAGGAGGAATTTTTATATGTATTATGTTAAGCCTATAATATAAATCTTTTCTAATTTTATTCTCATTTAAAATAACTCTTGGACTTTCATTTGTTGTTGCAATAATTCTTACATCAACAGGTATATCTTTGGTCCCTCCAACTCTTCTTACATAACCTTCTTGCAAAACCCTTAGTAATTTAGCCTGTAACATAATAGGCATGGAATTTATTTCATCTAATAATAATGTTCCTTTGTTAGCTTGTTCAAATAAACCTGGCCTGTCTATTGCACCTGTAAATCCTCCCTTAGCAGTTCCAAATAGTATTCCTTCGAATAATGATTCTGGTAAAGCTGCACAATTTTGTGCTATAAACGGATAATTTTTTCTATTACTTCCATAGTGAATGGACTGGCTAAATAACTCTTTGCCTGTCCCAGTTTCACCATATATAAATACTGAGGCATCAGACTTACAAGCTTTCTTAGATTTTGCTATTGCCTCTTTAATCAAATCACTTTCACCTAAAATATCATCAAATTCATAGCCATTTTTTTGTTTATTATTAACTTTATTAACTAAATTTTTTTTATAGCTTCTGTTTAATAAATTTTCTATAGTTGTCATATTCTTTGATATTTCAAGTGCCCCTACAAATTCTCCTTTAATATCAATTGGTATCGTAGTATTTATTGCTGTTATTTCTTTTCCATTTTTATCTAGATATTTTTGAATATTGTCTTTAATAATTTCCCTTTTTTCCAAAACTTCTACTAGTGTACTTCTATTTATTTTCATTTTGCTGACTATATCAAAAAATGAATTAGTTAAAATATCATGTCTATTCATTTTTTCCATTTTTTGTACAGAATCATTGTAGATTATAGTTTTCCCTTCTTTATTAACAAAATGTACCCCTTCATCAATATTTTCCAATATTTCATTCATTACTTTAAAAAATATTTCTTGGTTCAACTATATCACCCCAGTACCTAAATATATAACAACCCCAAAATAAGTAAAATATTTCTATATATTTATCTTATCACATATTTATGATATTTTTTATGTCCATTATATTTTTAATTAACGCTGGATGAACTATATAGTAGAGTATGAATAGCAAAAAGAAGCTATCACAGAATAAATTTAATTTACTCATGCGATAACTCCCTTCTGCAAACTAATATTTAATTTTTATGATATTTATTTCTAAAAAGCAGTCTCATGTCCAACATAACAGGCTATGCCATTATCTAAAAATATGTCCTGTAATTCTTCAAGATGTTCTTCATCAACATCTCCTTTATCAGAATACTCATATTCTTTACCTAATTGAATCCACTTTGATTCTCCTAGTCTATGAAATGGTAATAGGTTAATTTCTACTAAATTATTTTTATGCATAAAAGATATAATATCATTTATATTTTCCATACTATCATTAAACCCTGAAATAACTGGTACTCTAAGTACTAATCTTCCACCCCAGTCAGAGTTTACAAGATTTGATATGTTTTCTAATATTAAATCATTATACACACCTGTTTGTTCTTTGTGTTTTTCTCTATCCATATGCTTTATATCAATAAACGCAAAGTCTATATCCTTAAATATATTATTAAAAATTTCATTTGAAACACATGCACTCGTTTCAATAGCAGTGTGCACATTTGTTTCATGACATTTTAATAGCACTTCATGTAAAAATTCATGTTGAAGTAGTGGCTCTCCTCCACTAAATGTTACTCCTCCATTACTTCTCCAGTTGTTAGAATCACGCTTAATCACCTTTACAAGTTCATCTACAGTATAGGGTTTTGCACATAATTTAAACGCATTATAATAACATGAGTTGACACATTCAAAACTCTCACAATTCTTACATATATCCCAATCTATGACGGGCTTATTGTCAAGGTCAAAACTCAATGCACCATTTTTACATTTACCATGACATACAGTACATCCATTTTCATATTGACAAGACAACTCACTAAACATCATATGTGGTCTAACAGTCCAACTTTCAGGATTTGCACACCACTTACAACTAAGTGGACATCCATTTAAAAATACAGTTGTTCTACAACCTGGCCCATCATGAACTGAAAAGCTTTGTATATCAAAAATCATTCCTTCTAATTGGCTTTGACTATTCATTAAACACATGCCCTTCACAAGTAATTGCGTTTAATGTTGAGTATACCCAATCTTTATTTTCTAACCCAACACATTTACCTATACCTTCATCATTAGCGTCAACAAAATTTTTACAATTTTTACATTTTGGCATTACTTTTATTTCTGAACATGCTTCATCATCTAGATTAATCATTTGTTTTGATAATCTACAAATCCCTTTAGTGGCATCTACTGCGCAAAAATTCATACAATCACTATGTTTTCTCATATTTTACACCCCTTCATACTCTGTTCTAGCAATTACTTCATCTTGTATTGGTTTACCTAACTCACACCAATATTGAGTAAATCCAGCAACACGTACCATTAGTTGACGATAATTGTCAGGATTTTTTTGTGCATCTTTCAAAGTTTCTGAGTCCACAACATTGTATTGAATATGGAATCCACCTTTTCTTAAATAACTTCTTGTTAAATCTAACAGTTTTTTTGTTCCTTGTTGTCCTCTAATAGTTGTTGGGTGAAGTTTTAAATTCATTTGAGAATTTTGAACTACTGCTTGGTCCCAAATAGTTGCAGATTCAAATAATGCATACACACCATTTTTATCTGTTCCTGCATATGCAGAAACTGAACCATCTGAATATGTTGTTCCACTTAATCTACCATCTGGAGTAGCTAAAGTGGCAGCTCCTTGTGGCCCATGTGTAGATACAGAAATTTGACAAGGATACATTTTTTTAGCATATAAAGATTGTGCTTCTTCACACACTTTTGCTAACCATATTTCATAATTTTTAAGAATCGTATCTGCATACAAATCATTGTTTCCATATTTAGGTGCATCAAGACAGGCCTTATAAATAGCATCATATTTGCCAGTCTTATCTACTTTTACTTGGTCTGCCATAGAATAATTACCAACTTCTAATGCGTCTTTAAATCCAAAATTATTTAATACAGCATCCTTCATTTCTTCAACTGTAAAAGTTTTGTCATCATATACAAGTTTTTTAAGTGCAGCAAATGAATTAACCATAGTAACAGTTCCACAAGTTTCTACATTTAATGTTGCATTATAACGATAGCCCATATTTCCTATATGTTGACCTTTATCTAAACAGTCTGGTTTTAATAGAGAATTTATTATAGAAGTATCAAACTTTCTCCATATATCTAACTCAATATTATTTGCTCTCTCAAGAACATTTATCGCTTGTTTATAATAGTCTTTAAATACTTCTACAACTTCTTCATAAGTATCTAATGGCTTATTATGAGGTTCAAATACTTGTATATTCATACGATGGTCTTTACCATTCATAAGAACAAGCTCTAAGATTTTGGGATTAGCAATAAAGTGAACTCCAGAACCAGCAGATTGTCCTGCTCCACCTGCAATAGAATATGTCTTTCCATTTAAAGTCAGTTGTTTCCAGCATCCTGGAGATGTTTCAAGACATCCACCTAATGCAAATGCTCTAGCTTCTTCAACAGTCATTCCTTCATCGGCAAATTGCTTCATCATAAATGTTGTCCCATTTGAATTGTTTACCCATGCTGGATAACCAGAACCAAGTTTTGTACATTCAACAGCTTTCATTAAAAAATCTTCTGGAAGTTTTTCATCATATAACATAGTCAAGCTAGGTTGAGGAGTTCTACATCTCATACTTGCCTCTAATAATAATTCTTCTAATTCATTAGCTCCTGTAGAACCATCTTCTCTTAAACCACCTATAGATAAAGTATTAAATGTATTTCCTGATAATACTCCTCCATTTACACCTGCTGAAGCAAAACAGTCAATACAAGTGATTTTTATTCTGTAAAGTTCTAATAATTCAATAACTTCTTCTTTTGTAATTAGTCCTTTTTCCATATCCTGTTCATACCAAGGATATAAAATTTGACCAAAGCGACCTATAGACATACCAGATATCGCATCTTCGTTTACTGATGCTATATGGATTGTATAAGTCAATTGAAGAGCTTCTCTAAATGTACGAGGTTGTTTATGTGCAATATGTTCTAATATCTCTACTAAATCTGAATATTCTTTTTTTGCTTCTAAATCTGTTTCTATACTCTCTAAATATTTTGCATGTTTTGCATAGTTTAAAATCCAAGCTTGTAACCCTTCAATAACTTGAATAACAGCTTCATAAAAATATAGACGATCCATTCCGATAAGACCATCTCCAGATGCATTTCCTGCGACTGCTTTTTTACATTCTTTTGCCATTTCTATAATTCCATCTAATCCATAATTTAAAGGATAAAAATAGTTTATAACTTCTCTACCTTGAGGAAGTGTATATCCTGAATCAAACATGCATATAAGTGTACTCATTAAATTTTCTTTTAAATCATAATCTGGCATCATCTTTTCATAGTGAAATCCTAAATCTTCAACTGATTTTCCAACCCATTCTTTTGCCATTTTTACAAGAACAGGAACTTCTTCTTTTCTCATTCCAAATTTACCAGCTATTGAAACAACATTTCCAAAACTTTCAGTTACATTTCCTCCACCAGAACCAAATTTTGTAAGCTCATCTGCTGTATTGCTAGCTAACTTCTTTGCTTCTTCTTTCATTTGTTCTCCCTGAGCAACAAAGAAACTTTCACTTACCCAAGGCATTGGGAAAGAGCCTCTATAATGGCGTGTTTTTTGCATTACTATCTTCTCACCAGGTATTATATTTGGTGTCATATGAGAAAAAGCAGCTTTAAGAGCTTTAGCTCTTCTAACTACTGCTATATCACCATCTGATTTTCTATATTCTCTATTGTACCAATATGGAAATTCCATATCAGCTGTAGACAATGTATTGTAATATACATTCAATAAATCATCTGCTCTTTTACTTGCTTTTTTTTCACTAAGTTCATCTAAATTTTCTTGATTTTGAAAATTTGCTTTAATATTTTTTGCTTCTAAAATACTTCTTATTTTATCTTCTTTACTTTGACTCATTTCTTCCCCTCCTTAAACTTTCTACACTTAGTATAAAACTTTTTAAGAATGAAAAAAAAGAGTCTATTACCCACTTTCTAAAATAATCTTTCTACAAAAAAATAAAACTTAAAACAATTTAGACCATAAATTTACCTTATATCTAAATATCTAAAAAACCTCCTGATTTATTAGAATATAAAGATTCTCCATGGTCTTGTTTTAAGCTTTAATAGACAACATATTTAATTTTATAAAAATACTTACTCAATATATTTTTAAACCTAGTTTATATTACTGGTTTATCTTAAGATTTGGAACTGCATTCAGACTCATATCATGTGTTTTATTGTTTATGAAATTATAATATCCTGCACAACCTATCATAGCAGCATTATCTGTACATAAAATTAAAGGAGGATATTTAACTATAATTCCACTTTCTTTTGCAAGTTCTGTTATTTTAGCTCTAAGACCAGAGTTAGAAGCAACTCCACCAGAAAGAGTTATAACATCATAACCTTTATCTTTTGTTGCCTTTAATGCTTTAGTAGCTAAAACTTCAACTACAGCTTCTTGAAAAGATGCAGCAACATCTTCAACTACTATTTCTTCATTTTTCATCCTTTTTACATTTAAATAATTCAATACAGAAGATTTTAGACCACTAAAACTAAAGTCATAGCTATCCTCTTCTAAATAAGCTCTTGGAAATTCTATAGCATGCTTATTTCCCTTTTTAGCTAAATTATCAATAATAGGACCTCCTGGGTAACCCAAATTCATAGCTCTTGAAATCTTATCGAAGGCTTCTCCAGACGCATCATCTCTCGTCTTTCCTAAAATTTCATATTTACCATAATCTTTAACTTCTACTAAATGAGTATGACCTCCCGATACTATTAATGTTATAAAAGGAGGTTTTAAATCTTTATGTTCTATATAGTTTGCACTTAGATGTCCCTCAATATGATTTACTCCTACAAGAGGAATATCCAATGTATATGCAAGTGCTTTAGCATAGGATAATCCAACTAATAAAGCCCCTACTAGCCCTGGACCATATGTAACTGCAATGTGGTCTATATCATTAAATCCTATATTTGCCTTGTCTAAAGCTTCTTGAACAACTATATCAATATTTTCCACATGTTTTCTTGAAGCCACCTCTGGTACTACACCGCCAAACTTTTTATGTGTTTCTATTTGAGTAGAGATTATGTTTGAAAGTACTTCTCTACCATTTTTTAAAACTGATGCAGCTGTCTCATCACAGCTACTCTCTATAGCTAATGTTATTATATCACCCATAAACTCTACACCTCTTTTAATTGGTTCCACATTATAATTGCATCTTCTTTATTATCACTGTAGTATTCTTTTCTGATTCCACCCATTTTAAATCCATATTTTCTATATAGATTTTGTGCTATTTTATTTGATGCTCTAACTTCTAATGTCATAGACGCAATATTATTATCTTTACATAAATCAACTAATCTTTTTATTAACTTATCTCCTATTTTTCTGCCTCTATAGTCACTATGAACAGCTACATTATTTATATGCCCTTCATCAATTATAAGCCAAATTCCAACATATCCAACTACTTTTCCATCTAGTTTTGCTACTATATACTTTGCAACTTCATTAGATAACTCTTTTCTAAAAGATTCTTTTGACCAATAATCTTCAAAACAATTTTTTTCTACTTCAAAAACTTCATCTATATCTTTAATAGTCATTTCTTCTATTTTTACATCATCTACTATTTGTTTTGTATTATCTTTCATTATTTATCCTCTTCATTTTTTCGTCATATTGTACTTCAGCCTGAGATTTTCTGATATACATAGGGTTTATTGTATAACAAGTATGTACATCTATATTTTTACTATATTTATTTAATGCTACAGAACATAAGCTTCCTGCTTTAGATACATTATGAGCTGGTGAAGGTATCTTTATATTTTTTATGTTTTCTAGCTCATCCTTATATTTATAAACAGCTTCTCCAACTATTATAAATTCTTCATCACTTGATTTAATCTCTTTTAGTAAAGTTTCAAACTCTACAACATCAACACTATCTAACTCTATTAACTCTCCATCTTCAAACTTATATTTAGCTGAATAAACCTGATTTTTTTGTGCATCTAATATAGAGCATATTTTTCTTTCGCATAAATTCATATTACCAGCTAAAGATTCTAAAGAATTTACTGCTATTATTGGTAGATTATTTACATGGGCTATAGCTTTTACTGTAGCCATACCTATTCTAAGACCTGTAAATGAACCAGGCCCTATACATATAGCTAACAAATCCATCTCTTTTATGTTTAAATCACTCATATCCAACATATTTTCTATCATTGGCATAAGCTTTTGTGAATGAGTTTTTTTGTTATTTACTGTAAACTCACAGATTAAATTATCATCTTCGACAACTGCTACACTTGCTGCCATAGAAGATGTATCTATACCTAATATCTTCATTATTTAATCAACTCCTCAACTATACCTTTATAATAATCTCCTTTTGGAGTTAATATCATTTCTCTTCCTTCATCTTTGTATCTTAATTCTATGTTTAAATATTCTTTTGGAAGTATATCTTCTATTAAATTACCCCATTCAATTATACAGATTCCATTTGAATTTATATATTCATCATATCCAATATCATACATTTCATCACTACTACCAATTCTATAAACATCAAAATGATACAAAGGTATTTTTCCTTCATATTCGTTTATTATAGTAAAAGTTGGACTTGTTATATAATCATTTATTCCTAATGAGTCTGCTAAACTTTGTGTCATTGTGGTCTTTCCAGCTCCTAAATCCCCCACTAAACAAATTACACTACCTTCTTTTAATAATTCACCTAATTTATGTCCTATTTCTCTAGTTTTACTTTCATTTTCTAAATATATTTTTGCCATTAATTCATCTCCATCTTGATATAATCGTCGTGTGAATTTATATCACTGCTTAATTAATTATAGTATAAGCCCCAACTATTATAAAGTACTTCTATTTATCTTTTTTGTTTATCTTTCAATATTGATGATTCTCTGAACCTCCCATGGCTAAAGTCATGAGTGTGCGTAGCTATTTTTTAATCAAAACTTATATATAATCATCAATAGCAATCTTTACATATTCTTTTGCCTTACAATTTTGTTTTAGAGCTTCTTTACATATTTCCTCTGATTGCTCTTTTACGTACTTGAGAGATTTATAATTTTCTTTTACTGCTTCAATGCACATTTTTTCTGTTTGATTTTTTATATACATAAGCATCTTTCCATTTTGTCTTACAATCTCTGTACATATCTCTTCTGTATAGTTATCTATGTAATTTAGTACATCTTTAATATTGTACTTTTTATCCAAATATCTTATAGCTCTTATACATGTTTCTTCTGTCTTATTATTAACAAATTGTAGGCTCCTTCCATCTTGTTTAACTGCTTCTAAACATATTTTTTCTGTTTGCTGGTTTACATATTGTAATGCCATACCATTTTGACTTACAGCTTCTATACACATTTTTTCTGTTTGGTTTTGTACATATTGAAGTGCTTTATAGTTTCGTTTTATTGCTTCTATACATAATTCTTCACTTTGTTCTCTAACATATGCAAGACACCTGCCATCTTTTTTAATTGATTCTAAACATATTTTTCTTGTTTGAACCTCTAAAGCTTTTAATATACTTACAACATCTATATTAGAAGAACATCTTATTGCTTTTATAATAAGTTCTTCTGTTTGATTTCTTACATACTTAAGTGCATTGCAATCCTTTTTTATTGCTTCAAGACATATATACTCAGTTTGTTCTTTTACATATTCAAGTGCTCTATAATTGTACCTTATAGCTTCTAAACATAATTCTTCTGTTTGCTCTTTTACATACTTCAAAGCTTTATAATTCTGCCTTACCGCTAAAATACACATACCATCTGTTTGGTTATTTATATTTTCTAATTCATGATAATCATACTTCACTCTTTCCATATTTTCAATATATTCATTCGTAATATGCTTTAAAGAATCTCCTAACATTTCACTATCAATGCCTATATGAATATTTTCCCAATCACTATTAAAATAATACCCTTTATCGTCTAAAAATACTTTTTTCATTTTTTTACATACTTTCATAAATCTACTCTCCTATCATTATTAAATTAGCTATTATTAAGAATTACAGTTCAAAACATTATTTATTCTTAATAATAACTTTATTTTTTGTTTATTATGAATTCGCTCTGCATATTGTAGATACCTTTTTAGTATTTTAATAGTTAATCGTTTTAATTCTTCCTTTATTTTAAAAATTAAATCTGTCTAAATATTTCTTATTTTAAATACATTTTTTGATAAATTAATAAAGCCATAATGTATTTAATACATCAATCACAACATGAGACTGAAGTTATAAATAAATTATGGCTTTCCAATATATTTAATTTTAAAATTTTATATTTTCTTGTCTGATTATTTTTTTATTACATTTCCCATTTTTTTATAAAGTGGTAATGTTACTAAAGATATTATCACAGCTTTTAGTACATTAAATGGAGCTATCATCCAAATTACAAAAGTAAATAGGTCGTGAATTTTAGGATTTAGAGCTGAACCTAAGCCTATTATAGCATCTAGTCCCATCATTTGACCATAAAGTGGTAACATTACAAAATAATTCACTAATGAACCAATTATAGTCATTGCTATTGTTCCTAATACAAAACCAATTAATACACCTTTTAAATCTTTACTTCTCTTATATGAATAACAAAGTATCATTACATAAGAACCACCAATTAATATATTTGCAAATTCTCCTATCCCTCCAGTTGTTGTTGCTGTAATTGCTTGTAGTACATTTTTTACTACAACTATTCCAAACCCAACCACTGGCCCTAAAGACATACCACCAAATATTGCTGGAATATCTGATAAGTCAATTTTTAAGAAATCTGGAAATATACCTGGTATTGGTGCTTGAATAAACATTAGTAAATAAGATATTGCTGATAAAATTGACATTACTACTAAAGTTCTTGTTGAAATCATATTACCTCTTTTTGCTGTACTTTGCATAATTATTATCCTCCTAATAAATATATTTATATTTTTTAGGAAAAACAAAAAACTCGAAGACCCTATCTTCGAGTTTTTATGGATATAGTCTAAACAAACTAAAATAAACTTATTTATATTCCATAAATATCTTCTCTCATCCAGACTTTACTGTCGGCTTTGGAATTTCACCAAATCAACCACCTAAGTAGTTCGCGGGCTATACCGCCGGTAGGGAATCTCACCCTGCCCCGAAGATCTTCTTTGATTTTTTAATTTTCCTTACACTCTTATATTAGTTAATTTTTTAATAATTGTCAAGTTATTTTTTTTCGTACACTACTTTACCATTTATTATCGTGTAAAGCACCTTACTTTGAATCTCTAGTGGAGAATTATCCCAAATTACTATATCTGCATCTTTCCCAACTTCTATAGAACCTACTCTATCTTCAATCCCTAGAGTCTTAGCTGGATTTATTGTAATGGATTCTATTGCTTTTTCTTTTTTCATACCATGCTTAACTGCTATCCCTGCACATATTGGAAGATATTGAACTGGTATTACTGGATGGTCTGTCATTATACACACATCAAGCCCTGCATTTGAAAGTATTCCAGCTGTATTAAACGTTAAATTTCTAAGTTCAAATTTAGACCTTTCTGATAATGATGGTCCTACTATTACAGGAAATCCTTCTTCCAATAGCTCATCCACTATAAGATGACCTTCTGTACAATGGTCTAATGTAAGCTTTAAATTAAACTCTTTTGCAATCCTTATAGCTGTGAACATATCATCAGCTCTATGGGCATGTGCTTTAAAAGGAATTTCTCCTCTTAAAACAGGTATCAAACTTTCCATTTTTATATCATATTCAGGTTTTTCACAGTCTTCATCATCATGACTTTCATACAGGTCGACTTCCTCTAAATATTCTTCTGCTTTTTTAAGATTTTCTCTAAGTAATGAAGCTATTGCCATTCTAGTTTGTGGAGATTTATCATCTTGACCATAACAACTTTTTGGATTTTCTCCAAAGGCTATTTTAGATGCTACTGGATTTTTTATTACCATTTTATCAATTCTTTTTCCATATGTCTTTATAGCTATACATTGACCTCCCATAACATTCGCACTTCCAGGAGTTGTACATACAGAAGTTATACCACCTTCAAAAGCTTCTTTAAATGTTCTGTCCATTGGATTAATCCCATCTATAGGATTTAATTGTGGTGTTATTGGGTCAGTTTCTTCATTTCCATCTGCTCCTTCAAATCCTATACCATCTTCCCATAATCCTAAATGAGTATGGGCATCTATAAACCCTGGAAACACAAATTTACCACTTGCATCTATCACCTCTACATCTAAAGGTGCTATTAAATCTTTTCCTATTTCTATTATTTTTCCTTGGTCTATAAGTATATCTCCCTGAATTATTCCATTTGTTATGGTATTTATGTTACCATTTTTTACAAAAACCATTCATTTTCCTCCTGATTTTCAATACTATACTAATTATTTTAAATATTATTTTTTTACAATCTCATTTCATAATTTCTTAAATTTTTTATTATGCTACTTACATTTATAATTGTTACATGTAAGTAGCATAACTAAACATAAATTAGCCTATTTTTTCATTGACAATGCTACTCTTTTTTTATTTAAGTCAATTCCAATTACTTTTACATCTACTATATCACCTACTGTAACAATACTCATAGGGTCTTTTACAAAGCTATTACTCATTTCTGATTTATGAACTAATCCATCATTTTTTATTCCAATGTCTACAAATGCTCCAAAATCTACAACATTTCTTATAGTACCTTTTAAAGACATTCCTTCTTGTATATCTTCAATTTTTAAGACATCAGTTCTAAGTATAGGCTTTATACCTTCTTCTCTTGGGTCTCTTCCTGGTTTTTTGATTTCAGCTATTATATCTCTTAAAGTAACTTGACCTACTTCCAATTTTTCACTTAATTCTCTCAAACCAATTTCCTTAACTTTTTCATCTATTTCTTCTATATTTTTATTTTTTACATCATCCAAAGAATATCCTATTATTTCAATCATTTTTTTGCATATATCATAACTTTCAGGATGTACACCTGTATTATCTAGAGGATTTTTTCCATCTAAAATTCTCATAAATCCAGCACATTGAGTAAATGCTTGAGGTCCAAGTCTTTTTACTTTTTTCAATTGGACTCTTGATGTAAAGTCTCCATTTTCTTCTCTATATGCTATTATATTTTTTGCGATAACCTTACTTATTCCTGCAATATGCTCTAAGAGAGAATATGATGCAGTATTTAAATCTACTCCAACACTATTTACAGAATCCTCAACAACTCCATTTAATACTTCTTCTAATCTCTTCTTGTTTAAGTCATGTTGATATTGACCTACACCTATACTCTTAGGGTCTATTTTTACAAGTTCTGCTAATGGGTCTTGTAGTCTTCTCGCTATAGATATAGCTCCTCTTATTGATACATTTATATCTGGATGTTCTTCATTTGCAAGTTCAGATGCTGAATAAACTGATGCACCAGCCTCACTGACTATAACATATTGAACTTCTCTATCTATCTCCTTTATCATTTCTGATACAAATGTTTCTGATTCTCTTGATGCTGTCCCATTTCCTATTGAAATTATTTCTATATTATATTTCTCAATTAATTCTTTTAAAGTCTTCTTTGCCCCTTCTACATTATTTTGAGGGTCTGTTGGATATACTGTTGTATAGTCCAATAATTTACCATTTTTATCTACAACTGCTATTTTGCAACCAGTTCTAAATGCAGGGTCAAATCCCATAACTACTTTATCTTTAACTGGTGGTTGAAGTAATAAACTTTTAACATTTTTTCCAAATACACTTATAGCTCTTTCTTGAGCTATTTCTGTCAGATGATTTCTTATTTCTCTTTCTATAGATGGGAAAATTAATCTTTTATACGAATCTTCTATTGAATTTACAATTTCATCTTTATTCTTAAAGTTTTTATCATTTACATATTCATTTACTATATAATTTAAAACTTTATCATTATTTATTTCTAATTTAACTTTTAAAAAATTCTCTTTTTCTCCTCTATTTATTGCTAAAACTCTATGTGGAGCCATACTTTTTACTGCTTCACTATAATCATAATACATATCATAAACTGATTTCTCATCAGTAGAACTTTTACTAACTATCATTCCTTCTCTTAAAGCAAGCTCTCTTATGTATTTTCTAATCTTAGCATCATCTGAAACTGTTTCTGCAATTATATCTCTTGCGCCTTTTAGGGCATCCTCAACAGAAATTACTTCTTTTTCTTCATTTATATAACTCTTTGCCTCTAAATCTATATTATCTAGATTCCTCTCTAGTATTGATACTGCTAGATTTTCTAGACCTTTTTCTTTTGCTATTGTTGCTCTAGTCCTTTTCTTTTGTTTATATGGCGCATATATATCTTCTACTTCTTGTAGTGTTTTTGCTTTTTCTATATTTTGTGTTATCTCATCTGTTAATTTTCCTTGTTCATCTATTAACCTAACTACATCATCTTTTCTACTTTGAAGGTTTCTTAGATACATCAATTTTTCATAGAATTCTCTTAATGTGACATCACTCATCTCACCAGTCATTTCTTTTCTGTATCTAGCTATAAAGGGTATTGTATTTCCTTCATCAATAAGCTTTAGTGTATTATTTATTTGTTCGTCTCTGAGATTAAATTCATTTTTTAAGATTTGATTTATATCCAATTTTTTTCACTCCTAATGTTAGTTTTTTCATAAGTATAACAAACAGAACGAAGGCTGAGGGTTGTAGTCCTCAGCCTAAGTGCTGTAAAGTGCATAGTAAGCACTAACCTTCTTATATATCTATCTTAATTACTGTGCATTATTTATTAAACTGTCTTATTCATTTTTAAGTATTCATTGATAAACAAGTCTATATTTCCATTCATCACACTATCTACATTTCCAAACTCAGCATTTGTCCTATGGTCTTTGACTAACTTATATGGTTGGAAAACATATGACCTAATTTGGCTACCCCACGTTATTTGTGAGTATTTGCCTTGTATATCTTCTATTTTTTCCTTTTGCTCTAATTCTTTTAACTCTATCAATTTTGCCATCAAAAGTCTCATAGCTCTATCTTTATTTAAATGTTGAGACCTTTCATTTTGACACTGAACCACTACACCAGTAGGAATATGTGTTATTCTAACGGCTGAGTCAGTTGTATTTACATGCTGTCCTCCAGCACCAGACGCTCTATATGTGTCTATCTTTAAATCTGATGGATTAATTTCCACTTCTATATTTTCATCTAACTCTGGTGTTACATCTATAGAAGCAAATGAAGTATGTCTCTTTCCTGATGGGTCAAATGGAGATATTCTTACCAATCTATGAACCCCTTTTTCACTTTTTAAATATCCATAAGTGTTGGTTCCCTCTACAAGAATTGTAGCTGTCTTTATTCCCGCTTCAGGGTCTGATATTATATCTAAAAGCTTAACTCTATAACACTTACCTTCTGCCCATCTTATATACATTCTTAGAAGCATCTGAGCCCAATCTTGAGCGTCTAGACCTCCAGTTCCAGCATTTATAGATAATATAGCATTATTTTTATCATACTCACCATTTAGAAGAGTTTTTATTTTCATCTCAGATAATTTTTCTTCTATTGATTCTATAGACTTTTCTATATCCTTTTCAACAGAATCATCCTCTTCTTCTAGACCTATTTCAATTAATACTTCTACATCTTCTAATAAGCTGTTTAGACTTTCATATTCATCTAGAGTTTCTTTTAAAGCTTTATTTTCTTGAAGTACTTTTTGTGCTACTTCATTATCATTCCAAAAATCTTGTTTGTTTATCTTCTCTTCATTAATTTTTATCTTTTCCATCAATGAAGCTACGTCAAAGAGAAACCCTCAATTCTTCTAAATTTGAAGCTATTTGCTCCACACTATGTCTATACTCTTGTATCCTTAACATTTAATCCTCCAAGACTATCTTCCACAACAGTTTTTATATTTCTTGCCACTTCCACAAGGACATAAATCATTTCTTCCAACCTTTTCATCTTTTTTAATAGTTTTACTTGTTGGAAGAGTTCCATCTGATGGAGAAGTTAGATTTTCAACATCTACAACTGCTTTTCTTTCCACTGGAGCCTCTATTGTTATATTAAATAAATATCTTACAGTATCTTCTTTGATATGTTTATTCATCTCATCAAACATATCAAAACCTTCCATTTTATAAGCAATAACTGGGTCTTGTTGACCTACAGCACGAAGCCCTATACCTTGACGTAATTGATCCATTGCATCTATATGGTCTATCCAATGATTATCAACAGCTTGAAGTAAGATAACTCTCTCAACTTCTCTCATTCTTTCATAACCTATTTGTTCTTCTTTTGCAGTATATATCTTCATAGCTATTTCATAAACTTTTTCTGTTATTTCAACTGGATTAAGCTTTTCTATCTCTGGGATTTCTATACTACCTTTTGGTAAAAACAGATTATACATATGTTCCTTAAATCCGTCTTCATCAAATCCTTTATCTTTTGTATAAAGAGTCACTGATTCTTCTATTATAGAATGAGTCATTGACTGTACTTGCTCTTGTAAATCTTCACCTTCTAATACACGTTTTCTCTCTGCATATATTATTTCTCTTTGCTTATTCATAACATCATCATATTGAAGTACATGTTTTCTTATTCCAAAGTTTTTACCTTCGACTTTCTTTTGTGCACCTTCAATAGATTTAGATAATATTCTATGTTCTATAGGCATGTCTTCTTCAAGACCTATTTTATTTACGATTCCAGATATTCTATCACTTCCAAACAATCTCATAAGGTCATCATCAAGCCCTATATAAAATCTTGAGCTACCTGGGTCACCTTGACGACCAGCACGACCTCTTAACTGGTTATCTATTCTTCGAGATTCATGTCTTTCTGTACCAATTATAGCAAGTCCACCTGCTTCTATCACTTGTTTTTGTTCTTCTTCTGTTTGTTGCTTAAATTGTTTATATAATCTTTCGTACTCTGCTCTAGCTTCAAATAAAATTTCATTTCCTGCCACAGGTATTCCTTCTATTGGAGTATCAACTCTATTTACTACATCTTCTTTAAATCCATTTCTTCTCATTTCTCTCTTAGTTAAGAAATCTGGATTCCCACCTAAAACTATATCAGTACCACGACCAGCCATGTTAGTAGCTATTGTAACAGCTCCAAGTCTACCTGCTTGTGCTATTATTTCTGCTTCTTTATCATGGTGTTTAGCGTTTAACACTTCATGTTTAATACCTTTTTTCTTTAATATTTGTGATAGTAGTTCTGACTTTTCTATCGAAACTGTACCTACAAGTATTGGTTGATTAACTTTGTGTCTTTCAATTATTTCTTCAGCTACAGCGTTAAATTTACCTATCTCACTTTTATATACACAATCTGGTAAATCTTCTCTTACCATAAGCTTATTAGTAGGCACTTGAAAAACATCCATTTTATATATTGCTTTAAACTCTTCTTCTTCTGTTTTTGCTGTACCAGTCATACCTGAAAGTTTTTTATACATTCTAAAGTAATTTTGGAATGTTACAGTAGCTAGTGTTTTAGATTCTCTCTGTATTTTAAGACCTTCTTTTGCTTCTATTGCTTGATGTAAGCCTTCTGAATATCTTCTACCAAACATAAGTCTACCAGTAAACTCATCAACTATTACTATTTCTCCATCTTTAGCAACATAATCAACATCTTTTTTCATTATTACATGTGCTCTTAGAGCCTGATTTATATGGTGGTATAACTCTGTATGAGATATATCTGTTATATTATCAACATTAAAATATACCTCTGCTTTTTGTATACCTGATGCTGTTAGAGATACAGCCTTATCTTTTTCTTCTAATTCATAGTCATCTGGTTTTAAAGTTAACACAAATGTATTTGCATCTGAATATAAGTGAGTTGATTTATCTCCAGGACCAGATATAATAAGTGGTGTTCTAGCTTCATCTATAAGTATAGAGTCGACCTCATCCACTATCGCATAATTTAATCCTCTTTGAACTCTTTGCTCTTTGTGTATTACCATATTGTCTTTTAAGTAGTCAAATCCGTATTCATTATTTGTACCATAAGTTATATCACAATCATATTGTTCTTTTCTAACTTTTGGATTTTGACCATGTACAATAACACCTACACTCATTCCTAAAAACTCATAAACTTTTGCCATTTGGTCTCTATCACGTTTTGCAAGGTAGTCATTTACTGTTACAACATGTACACCTTTTCCAGTAAGAGCATTCAAATAAACAGGAGCAGTTGCAACCAAAGTTTTACCTTCACCTGTTTTCATCTCAGCTATTCTTCCTTGATGTAATACTATACCTCCAATCATTTGAACTCTGTAGTGTCTAAGACCTAATACTCTTTTAGAAGTCTCTCTGACTACTGCAAATGCTTCTGGAAGTATATCATCTATACTTTCTCCATTTTCTAATCTTTCTTTAAATGTATTTGTCATATTTTTAAGTTCCGAGTCTGCCATAGATTCAAATTTAGGTTCTAATGAATCTATTATATCAACAGTCTTACTGAACTTTTTCAATTCTTTTTTATCTGCCATGTTGAATAAACTATCCATAAAGCTCATATTTTACATCTCTCCTCGTTCTTTATTGTACTATTATTCATTTTACCATAAAAACTATACTTTTAATATTAATTTAAAAAGCTATCGATAAATAATTTATCGATAGCTAATATGATTAAATCTAAATTGCTTTATTCATGTTCTATTATACCATATCCGCCATTATGACGTTTATAAACTACGGCTATTTCATCTGAATCTATATTCTTGAACATATAGAAATCATGTCCTACTAATTCCATTTGTAATACAGCTTCTTCTTCGCTCATTGGCTTAACACTAAACTTCTTACGTCTTTGAATTACTATATCTTGATTTTCATCTTCGTAATCTTCTTGTTCATCTGCTAGATTTATCTCTGCATCTTGGAATCTTATACTCTTATTGTCTTGATGCTTATCTTGTAGTCTCTTTTTATATTTTTTTAATTGTCTACTTAATTTATCATATACAACATCTATAGCTGTGTATAAATTTTCCTGCATATCTTCTGCTCTAATTATAGGACCATTTACAGTAGCTATTGTTACTTCTATTTTTTGTCTTGTTTTTCTAGCACTTACTGTAACCTTTACATCAGTGTCTGGATGAATGTAATTATCTAACTTACTTAATTTGCTTTCGATTTTATTTTTTATTGCATCAGTCAATTCGATTTGTTTTCCAGATATAATTATGTTCATAAGTACATCTCCCTTCAATTATGCCAGTATAAGAAAATTTATACTTTAATAATATATTCTACACGAACTCTCATAATCCTTCTTTTATTATTAACTTTTGTGATTTTTTCTATTCAATTGATAGAATTATTTTTCATTTTTAATCACCTTAACGCTTATGTGGATTAATATTATAACAATACCCTGTGGATAATGTGGATAAAACTGTTAATAACTCTTGTTCCTGTGTATTTAAAGCTATTTTTATTGCCCTTTCTATCCACAAATATCTCCAATAATTGTTTATTAATATGTGAATTCATGTCATAAAGTGGTAATTTTAGGAAATTATATGTATTCTATGCCACTTAACTTTTATAAATTTTTCATAGTTATCCACCTTCTAAGACCTCCATATTTCATTTTTTCTTTCACTATTTAGTTTAGCTTCAAGATTACCTAAAAGTAGTAAAGCATCATAACAATAATTTCTTAATCAATATTCATATACCCAAACTACAATTGACTAACACTCTTTATTTAATCTAATAAGTTGTATAAATCATATATGTTTATATTATTTCGAAATTATATCTACTAATTGTTTAAGCTTTTGTCTGTCTATATCTTCAAATGGACTCTTATCTATTCTAACAGCTGTACCAAAATGAAAATTACTTGCCTTAGTTACTCCCTTTATTTCAACTATATTATTAAAATTAAGACCTCCACCTAAAAGAATTTTTATATTATTAGAGTTAAGCATCATATCTTTTATAATTTTTATATTATCTTTTATATTTCCCTTGCCCCCTGATGTTAGTATATTTGTAATTCTGTCATAATTCTTTAGAATATTAACACTTTCTATTGTATTTGATTCATCTATTGCTCTATGAAATGTAACATCAAGATTATCGCAGTATTGCAACAAAAAATCTAAATTTTCTTCGTCTATATTATCATTCTTATCTAGCATTCCAAATACAACTCCATTAGCTCCAATCTCTTTGACTGTATTTATATCTTTTAACATTATGTTTATATCCTCTTTACTATACACAAAACTTTTGGCATGAGGTCTTATCATTACATTCACAGGTATCTTTACACTGTTAACAACACTTTCTATAAGGCCAAAGCTTGGTGTCAGTCCTCCTTCAGTTAAAGCACTAACTAATTCTATTCTATCTGCGCCACAATCTTCTATAATCTTAGCGTCTTCTACTGTCATTCCTATTATCTCTAACATAACTACTCCTTTGCTAATTCATATATTGCATTTGCAAATATCTTTGCATTTAAAATTATATCATCTATATCCATATATTCGTCGTGATTATGTGCTATTCCTTTTTGTCCTGGAAACGAAGGTCCAAATGGAACTATATTTGGCATTACTTTTGCATATGTACCTCCATTAGTTGTTACTGGAGTACCATCTAATGATGTTACTCTTTCATAAGCTATTTGAAGTTTTTTAACAAGCTTACTATCCTTATCAAAATATACAGGATTAAAATTACAAATTACTTCTATCTCTGTACCATTAGGAAAATTAGATTTTATTTCATGTAGTACATCTTCTAGTTTATAACTAAAGTCATATTTTACTTTTATCTCCAGCATTATGTAACTATTCTCTTTATGTAACTCTTGATTTGTAACAATCACTTTTTCAGACATATTTTCTATAAAGCTTAAAAATATATCTTCCTTATAGTTACAGTTATTTTTGATTATAATTTTCGCCATACCTTTTTCACCATATACAACAGGATATTTGCAATCTGGTGTGAACCCCATTATAGGAGGTTTTTCTTTTTTTAAATAATATGGTATATCTTTAAATCCACTTTCTTCATTTGTACCAAAAATTATCCTAACTTTTTTATCTAACTTTAAACTTAATTCTTTAATAACATATAGTCCATATAAAGCACACATTATAGGACCTTTATTATCTAATACCCCTCTACCATAGATTCTTCCATTATATATATCTCCTCCATAAGGTTGATATATCCAATTTTCACCTTCATGTACTACATCTACATGGCCAATTACACAGATATAATCTTTACTATCTCCATATTCTGCATAACCAATATAATTGTCTAAGTTTCTAACTTTAAATCCTAATTTTCTTGAAATTTCTAGTGCTTTATTAAGTGCTTTTCCTACCTTTTCGCCAAAAGGGAAGCCATTTTCTGGCTCCCCTTCAACGCTAGGTATTTTTACAATATCTACAATATCACTTAATAAATCTTCTTTTATCTCATCTACTTTATTGTTTATGATATTCATAAAAATCTCCTTTTAAATATTAAAGAACTCTACTTTACTGTATAAATACAAACTTTATTCACTCACTTCTATTGGTGCCTTTATTCTAGCTTCATATGCTTCCATCCACTCGTTTGAAACAACCTTATGTATAGTTTTACCATCTATTCTATTTGATATATACACTGTAGGAGTTTCTGCTTTAGTAGCTACTGAGAATGTAAAGTCAGCTATATTTGTAGCTACTCCCCACTCTCCTTTATTATTCATAGCAACTAATGATAAATCTCCAGCTTTTCCTCGTCTTTTGATAAGCTGTTCATCTAACTCATTTACTGCTATATCACATGCCTCTTGTGGATGTTTTCCTTCTTTCATAAGTCTAACTATCTCATATGATATACATCCTTTCATCAAATCTTCTCCAAGACCAGTAGCTGTAGCCCCTCCTATGCTACTATCAACGAAGAACCCCGAACCAGATAGTGCAGAATCTCCTATTCTACCTCTTTTCTTCATAAATAGACCACTTGTTGAGGTTGCTGCACACATCTTTCCATTTTTATCTAAAGATATCATCCCAACAGTATCATGACCAGCATATGGGCTTAATCCTTTATCTAAAGTTTCTTTTTTCCTTTTCTTATAATGGAGCTTAGCTCTATCTGTTAACATATTTTTTCTTTCAAATCCATTTTTATGAGCATACTCTTCAGCTCCTATTCCAACTAAGAAATTATTCACTTTCTCATAACTTAGTTTTCTAGCTATACTGACAGGATTAGAATAATCTCTTATACCTGCAACTGCTCCTATATCTAGTGTGTTTCCATCCATAAATGCAGCATCAAGTTCTACTTCACAGTTTTCATTTGGAAGTCCTCCATATCCAACCGATTTATAGAATGGATAATCTTCAACTTTTCTTACAGCAAGTTCTACAGCATCTCCTGCTTCCATTCCTTTTTCTAAATGTTCTGATGCTTCAGTGATTCCTTCTATGGCCATTCTCCATGTTGCTATCATTCCCCACATATCAGAAAATCCCTCCTTAATTATATAAACTCTATCCATATACTTTAATCATAATATAGTATGGTACTTAAACTTGACAATTGGTGGAGTATTAATTAATAACAAAATTCTTCTCTCATTGAAGTTATATCTTCTTTATTTGCTATTGATTTTGCTAATTTACATATATTGTTTAGTGAATCGTTAAGACCAATTCCACCTTTTTTAGGTGTCTTAACTATACATATATCATTTTTGTATTCGTTTATTATATCTGTATTTTCTTCTGACATAGCCGCAAAAGCTGGTATATCCGTTTTATTGTTTATACTTTTAGATAATATTGCTGACATCTTAGAAAAATTTTCATAGTTAAAACTTGGTCCGCAAATTACTACATCAGGATTTAACTTTTTAACCATAGCTATCATCTTATTTGTTACTTCTTCTTCATTGTTTATAAAAAATTCATCCCCACAAAAAAGTGTCGCTATCACTTTAGATTCTTTTAAAAATGGTTCCATCATTATACCTGGACCTAATGGGCTTGATTTTCCAGCAGGAGGTATATTGCTTTTTTCTTTCCCACCTGCACCTGCTTGTATTTGATCCAATATCATAACTATTTTCTTCATAATTTTCCTCCTATAATACTAAATCATCAAAAGATATATCATCATCTTCCTCTTCAACATTTGTTTTTTCTTCTTTTAAATATTGTTTATCTAACATTTTTATAAATGGCATGTACATAAATATTCCTAGTACAAGAAGTATTATTTGTAGTAAAGCACCTTGCCATCCTGTTGTTAGAAATCCAGAGAATATAATTGGAGTTGTCCATGGCAATTGAACTCCATTTGTAAGTGGTACTAATCCTGCTGACATACAGAAATAAGCTATTATTATGTTTATTGTTGGAACTATTGCAAATGGTATCAATAATATTGGGTTAAGCATTATTGGTAGACCAAATATTAATGGCTCATTTATTCCAAATATCCCTGGTAGAATTGATAATTTACCCATTGATTTTATACGTTTACTTTTGCATATAAGTAACATAGCTATAATTAAGGATAGTGTACTACCTGCTCCACCAAATGTTGCAAACATATCCTGGAATTGACCAGTTATTATGTTTGGTATTTTTGAACCAGCTTGAAAAGCAGCTAAATTTTCAGCTGATAAAATTTTTAATATTGGATTATAGACAGCTCCAACAACACTACTACCATTTATTCCAAAGAACCAGAATAAATGTAAGAATATATAAGCTATTGCCATAGCACCTAAACTATTTCCTAATTTTAATAATGGCATTTGTAAAAACTTAAATATAAATTCATGTATACTTCCATATGGTGTAGCTTCAAAAGCAATCTTAACTAAAAAGAAAACTATCAT
This sequence comes from Clostridioides sp. ZZV14-6154, assembly GCF_020657785.1. Classification (NCBI taxonomy): domain Bacteria; kingdom Bacillati; phylum Bacillota; class Clostridia; order Peptostreptococcales; family Peptostreptococcaceae; genus Clostridioides; species Clostridioides sp. ZZV14-6154. Next base: position 204,597 of record NZ_JAGWCY010000005.1, read on the forward strand.
AACTATTGCACTTGGTATTAATGCAGCAAATGATTTTGAAACAGTTGGAGGAACTCCATCTGGCATCTTCAATGTCCACCCTTTTTTGACAACTACTGCAAATAATTTAACAGATGTTATTGCGGTTATCATTCCTACAAACATTCCCTTAGAACCCATCCAACCTAATGGGATACCTGTTACCATATAGACTGCCTTTGTTCCTTCTGGTGTATATGGTATTACAAATGGTGTCACTATAAAAAAAGCGACTATTGCAACTGCTGCTGATGCAATTGGGTCTACATCTATTTGTTTAGCATAAGAGTAACCAATTCCTAAAACTGCAAGTAAAGTCATTACTTCAAAGGTCGCTATAGTTGGTTGTTGTAATTTTACTGCCCAATCTGGACCAAAAATTTGACCTACGAATTCGTCCCATCCTTTTATTGGGAAGTTTGCTACTAATAAAAATAACGACCCTATTATCAATAATGGTGATGATACTAAAAAACCATCTCTAATTGCAATTAATAATTTATTTTTACCTATTTTTTCAGCCAATGGCATAAGTATTCTTTCCAATTTATTCATCTATCCACCCTCATTTCTCAGTATCTTTTTACTATATTTTAAGCCTTTAAGCTTGTTTAGATTTTATTAATTTTATAGCAAGCTTTAGTACTTTTTCTCCATTCATAGTTCCATAATCAGTTTCGTTTATTATATCCACAGGTTTTCCTTGAGCTTCAAACTTTGGCTTTAACTCCTTTAGCATGTATTTAACTTGAGGCCCTAACAATATACAATCTGGATTCTTTTCTGCAACTATCTTATCAATTTCTGCTATTGGAAATGCTTCTACTTCTATTGGTAAATTGTGTTCATCTGCTACTTTCTGCATCTTTCCTGCAAGTAAGCTTGTTGACATCCCAAAACTACAAAATAAATATACTTTTCTCTTCATTATCTTAAATCCCCCTTAACTACTTTTTATTTTAGTTTTTGAATTTCTTTTCTTAGCACTATCATTTCTTTTATAAGGTTTCTTTCACTCATACAAGTCATTAAATGGTCTTGAGAGTGAATTAGTAAGATAGATATATCTGACTTATTTCCTCCTGCTTCCTTTTGTATAAGTTCTGTTTGTACTTTATGTGCTTTTAATATTTCTTCATTTGCACTTTCGATTAATTCATCAGCCTTTTCAAAATCGTTTTCCTTTGCACAATCAAGAGCTTCGTAAAGCATAGATTTTGCATTTCCAGCATGAATTATAATCTTTAATACTATTTCTTCCATTTCTTCCTCCTAAATTACTTGTCTACTTTTAACTGATTTCTATCTGATAGATATATAATATCTTATAAAAACAAAAAAACATGCACAACTTTTTCCATTACATGGAAAATTTTGTGCTTATTCACATTTTGATATAAATTTATATAAGAATATTTTTTATATTTTTAATATCACATTTACTTAGCACATCAAGCATATTTTCATCTTCTGTCAATTTAGATATTTCTTTGAATAATTCTCTAAATACTTTTCTATCATCATCTTTTTTATAAGCTAACAAAAGTATAATCTTTATGTATTTTCCATTTCTAATTTTTATTGGTGTTTTCAATCTTGCAAAACATAGGACAGATTGTTTTATATATTTCATATCTCCATGAGGAAACAATATTCCTTTCCCGACATTAGTTGGATATGCCTTTTCTCTTTCTATAATAGAATTTAAATACTCCTTATCTGCATAATGCTTTTCGATTAATAAATTAGTTAAGTATGCTATAGCCTCATAAATATCATTATGTTCTAGCTCTCTTATTAAATAATCAGACATCATTAATCTATTCATAAGTTTATATGATGTATCTTTTTCTTTTATTTTGTTGGTAAATTCTTTGAGTTTATTTTCATCTTCATCAGTAAATAGTGGTGTTGTTATAAAAATTGGCTTTTGTACATTTTCATATTCTTGAAATGCAATTATAAAATCTATCATTTTATTGAAGTTATCTCTTCTTAAATCTTCTTCCCTTAGTGTTTCAACTATTTCTATATTATTAAATCTCTTTTCTATCTTTACTTTTAGTAACATACTTACTCCAAAGCTAAATGGGCATACGATACTTGCTTTTTTAGTTGATTCTCTCTTATTACTTTTTCTTTCTAAAGATGTTTGAAAGTGAAGAGTAAGATAACCTATTTCATCTTCAGTTATTTGTTTTTCTTTTTGCTCAATTCCTATTGAATTTGAAATTACTGTAAATAAAAAACAAAATTTATTTTTTATATTATCTAAAAGTGGATTTTCCAAATAAACATTACTTTGCATTTGGTGCATTGTAACATTTAAGTGACATATTAATTGGTCATAAAGCAATATATCATTATTAAAGTTTATACCTGATTCTTCTGATACTAGATTTATAATTCTTTTTGTGTACTCTGATAATTCTTCATTAAGGTATAGTGATTTTTTAGTATCTTTACTATTTATTTGTTTATTCATACCAAGTATTAGTGACTCTATAAATAATTTTTCTTCATGGTTTAACACTATAGACAGACTGGATTTCAACTCATTTTCTATATCTAATATAAGAATTTCTAATTTTAGTTCTTTTTTAGTATTTAATATTTCAAAAAAATTCCCTAACCTTATTCGTATGATATTTATAAGTAAAAATAACATCAATTGCCTGAATGAGACATCTGTAAGTCTTATATCCATTTTATCTTCTATCATAGACATTATATTTTTGACAACTATTATGTCTACCATATGGAAATATTCTATTTCATCCATGTTTAGTCTGTATTTATCTATATATTTAAATAAGAACGCCACTAACATTATCCTTATGTCTTTCTCATTTCCCTCAATACATATACCACTACCTGTTTTAGTTGAAATTTTTAAATTATAATTACTTAATTCTACTGATAATTTATTTATTTCTTCTCTAACAATATTTTTATTTATATACAATTTATTGGATAAATCATTTAAGGTAATTTTCTTATTATTGCAAAGTAATAGATTCAATATCTCAACTTGTTTATGAAGTTCACTATTTACTCTTTTAACTTCACCTCTTAACTTCTGATTTACTACTATTTTATCCGTATCATCTCCACTAAACTTAATCCCTATGTTAGGCTTTCTTTTAATATAAGCACTACAAAAAGTAGATAACCATTCATCAATGTACTTACAATCATTTCTTATTGTTCTCTCTGAGCACTCAAAATCGTTAGCAATCTCATTGATATTTATAAATTCTTCTTTTAATAGCAATACTGTCAACAAGTTCTCTTGTCTTTTGTTCATATATATCACCTCTTTATGACTCATTCTAAATTTATTATATATAAAAAAGAGCTACACATAAAAACATTATGTTAGCTCTCTTTTAATATGATATTTAGCTGACCTGGTCTTTGACCCCACACTCGCCTACTGGAGGGTTCGCTTGGGTTCGCCGCACTACTACTCTCTCTCGATTTTATTATCGGTAGGTCTTACTTCTAAGCCGCACCATGCTCATTAACTCAACTTTTAGTGTTAACTTACGTGGATCCTTTTGCCTGCGACTGGCTTGGACTTTCAACCACAGACCTAAATATCACTTATTCATTTTAATATTTTAAAGTAAAATTGTCAATATATAAGATTATTCCATAACATAGTTGTCATTTGCTCTTGTAAGCAAAGTCATTACAAAAACCTTATTAACACCAGATAACTTTAAAATCTTAGATATTTCATTTGTTGTCAAGCCAGTTGTAAATATATCATCTATCAAAAGTACATTTTTATTATTTATTAATTTAATATTTTCGTTAACAGCAAATACATTTTTTAATTCCTTTTTTCGCTCTTGTTTACTTAACTTATAGAGCATCCTTGTATTTTTTTCTCTAGATATACAATCTAATATTGGAACATTGATTATTTTACTCAAACTCAAAGCTATTTTTCGTGCTTGATTAAATCCTCTTTTATTAAGTCTTTTCCTATGAAGTGGAACAAATAATATATAATCAAATTTCACATTTTCTAAATCCAACTTTTCTTTCATTATTTGAGCTATGTATTTAGCCATAAATGTTTTTTGATTGTACTTTAATCCTAATATTATTTTTTTAGTTATATCATTGTATTCAATACAGGAGATTGACTTATCAAAATAAAAACTTTTATCAAAACAATAGCTACATCCTTCAATAAATTCTTTTTCAAGCGAATGATGTATGATTGGCTTTCCACATTTTATGCACCCATTTAGTATAAAATTCATTTCATCAAAACAACTTTTACAGACTGAATAGGTATTAGTTTTTTTTATTGATTTATCACAAATTATGCAATTTATATTTTCAGGATAAATAAAATCCAGACATTTATTAATCAGATTTCTAAGACTCTTAATAAAATTATCATTGCATATTTTCATATTTACTCTATCAACAGCCCTTCTTGTTTGAATTTATTTAGCTTATATCCTAAGTTTGAATATCTTTGATTTACTCTATTATTTTTTATCATATATTCCAAATATTTCACATCTCCAACTAACACAACTAATTTTTTTGCTCTTGTCACTGCTGTATATAATAAATTACGGCTTAATAACATAGGAGGAGCCCAAGTTATTGGTATCACTACAACTGGAAATTCACTTCCTTGACTTTTATGTATAGTTGTACAAAAACTATGGTCAATCTCATCTAACTCATCATATAAATATGATACAATTTTAGTTTGGTCAAATAGCACGTAAATAGTTTTCTTATCTTTATCTATATAATATACATAGCCTATATCTCCATTATATATACCTTCCCCACTTTCCTTTTGGTCTTCTGTCTCCCATTTTTTTGTATAATTATTTTTTACTTGCATTACCTTGTCACCAACTCTAAACAACCTTTTAGAAAAACTTTCTTCTACTTTAAACTTCTCCTTTTTGTTAAGATACTTTTGTAACTCTATATTCAGATTGGTAACTCCTAGCTCTCCTTTTCTCATTGAAGATAAAACCTGTATATCTTTTAGTTTATCAACATTATAAAATTTAGGTAGTCTTTCATTTACCAAACCTATTATTTCATTCAATATCTCTTCATTCGTTGATTTTCTTATAAAAAAGAAGTCTTTTCCCTTTGTATTTAAATGAAGTGGTTCGCCATTATTTATCTTATGCGCATTCACAATTATCATACTTTCTTGAGCTTGTCTAAATATTTCATTTAATTTGACCACATTTATAATATTTGAGTCTATCATGTCCTTAAGTACATTACCCGCACCTACAGAAGGTAATTGGTCACTATCCCCAACTAATATTACTCTTGTTCCTAATTTTATTGCTCTAAGTAAATTATACATTAAGATAATATCTACCATTGATACTTCATCGACTATTATTACATCTGAGTTTATCGGCTCTTCTTCATCTTTAAAAAATGTTAAATCATCATCTGTTGAAAATCCCATTTCTAATAATCTATGTATAGTCTTTGCTTCTTTATTAGAAGTTTCACTCATTCTCTTAGCTGCTCTTCCCGTTGGAGCAGCTAAAGTTACGCTTTTACCATTATTTTCAAATATATCTATAATTGCATTAATAGTAGTAGTCTTTCCAGTACCTGGACCACCAGTTATAATTAATACTCCACTGTTCATAGATTCTTTAACTGCTAAAACTTGTTTCTCTGCTAACTTAATTTTCTTATCATCTTCTAAAATTTTAATTTCATTTTCTATATCTATATTCAAATCTTCAAATTCATACTGCGACAATTTGACTATTTGACTACATACTCCATTTTCAGATAGGTAGTATGGCATAAGATATATGAGATTTTCATTATTCACTTTTTCTATATGTATTTTTTGATTATATACCAACATCATTACACATTCTTTTACTATGTCTCCACTTAACTCCAACAATTTTTCCGAATCTTGTATTAGAATGTATTCTGGTAAATATGTATGTCCATTACTTAGGGATTTATTTAAGGTATATAATATTCCTTGGCATACTCTATCTTTAGAATTTTTATCTATGCCAATTTTATTAGCTATACTATCAGCTACTTTAAACCCTACTCCTCTTATGTCTTCAGCAAGCTGATATGGATTTTTATTTATAATTTCTATTGCACTACTTTTATATTTTTTATATATTTTTAAACAATAATTGGGTGTTATTCCAAAAGGAGATAGTTCTATTATTATGTTTCTTAATTCTCTATCTTCTTCATAACTCTTTACTATTTGCTTTACCTTTTTACTGCCTATACCCTCTACTTCTTGTAATTTTTCTGGGTAATTTTGTATTACATCTAGTGTATCAACACCAAACTTGTCAATTATTCTCTTAGCCATTTTTTCGCCAATTCCATGTATCATACCAGAAGATAAGTAAACATAAATTCCTTCTAAAGATGATGGTGTCACTGGCATAAAACTATTCACTTCAAATTGAGTTCCATAAATTTTGTGGTTTACCCATTTACCTTCAACTTCTATACTCTCTCCCATTGCTAAGGTAGGCATACATCCTACAACAACAATTTCATCATTTTCATTTACCAGATGAGCTATTGTATAGCCATTATCTTCATTTTTAAAGACTATTTCACTTATCATTCCTTCTAATTTTTCCATTTTTATCTCCTAAAAATACTAATAATTGTTCCGTTTGCATGTTAGTATACTTAAATATATTAAGTTCTATGATAGGATTCTATCAGAAAATTTTTCTATATTTTTATACTTAACTTAATTTCCAACTATTATACATTTTATCAGAAACAAAAAAAATCTGCATCCTAAAAATATGGTACCTTAAAATAAAGGCACCATATATAAATAATTATTTTATTTCAACCAGCTTGCTTCTAAAACATAGATTAAATTTCACAAATTTATTTTGATATTAATTTACTTCAGATTTATTTTCCTTATATCCTTCAGTTTTGGTAATTCTTCGATAAAGCATACATAGTAAAATTAAAATTCCCATATAACCTGTGTATGGATATAATGTCCCTACAAGTTTATCAAATGGTAATAATCCTCCTATACATGCTAATATGCTTACTACTACTGTTATTATTTTAAATTTAGGATGGTCATCTTCCACAAATCTATTAGTTACTGACCATAATAATGGTACAGCTGTAGTATATATTCCTAATAAAAGTACTACTGAGAATAAAATACCTATAATTGGAGATATCTTGTCAGCTAAATAAAGAGCTGGTATTTCTTTTGTGTATATATTTCCTACATCTGAAAGTAGTGCTAGATTCATCATTATAGCTGCTGCCATAAGTGCTACTCCACCTATTATACCTCCCCATACAGCATCTTTCTTATTTACTGCTGAAGCTCCCATTCCTGTCAAGAATGTTATTACTATTATTACATTATAGCAAGTATAAAGTACACCTGAGAAATATCCATTTGATGTAGCAGTTTTAACGTTTAGACTATCAACTATAGCTCCTGCATTTGATAAAGCACCAATATTACTAAATAAACTAATTGCTCCCACTAAAAGTGTAAATATTATTATTATAGGACCTATATTACCTAGTATCTTTGAAAGTCTTGTCAAACCTAGAGATACAGTTATTAGGGAAACGATTGCCATGCCAATTCTACCTACATATGGATTTAGCCCATAATACTCTGACAATGTAGCTCCTGCTCCTGCAATCATTATTACTAATGTACCAAACAAAAACAATGGTCCAAACCATTCAAAAAATGTACCAAGATATTTTCCACAATATACTTGATAAATCTTTATTGGCTCTTTAAGCTTTAGTTCTCTCCCTTTTTCTATAACTTCTGCTCCAAACCATGAGAATAATACCATAGATATTATTCCTCCTATAATACCAGCATACCCATAAAACGTAAAGAATTGTAATATCTCTTGACCAGTTGCAAATCCAGAACCTATTACAGTCGCTACATATGCTCCAGCAAAACTTATAACCATTTTGATGTTCATTTTACTCGACATACACACTACTCCCTCCTAAATAAAATAAATTTTTTAATAAGTAAAATTTAATGTAAGTTTATTAAGACTATATTAGTTGTATTATTGATGCTTTTCAATATTTTTTGAATTATTTAACATTATTTAACGAAATCTTAACCAGTTTTTAACATATGTCTCCTAATATGTATTAATTTAATGCAATATTATATAATGAAATATATTAATCTCACTAAATAACGTTTCTTTATTATATGATTGAAAATTAGTATTTATTAAATATATTTAATCATAAAATAAAAAACTGCTAAAACGTAATTTTAAAATTACATTCTAGCAGCTCCTTATCTAAGCATTATTCACCTAATGCGTCTTTTCTTAATTGTTCTACTTTATCAGTTCTTTCCCATGGTAAATCTATATCCGTTCTACCAAAGTGACCATAAGCAGCAACCTTTTTGTAAAGAGGCTTTCTTAAATCTAAATCTCTTATTATTGCTCCTGGTCTTAAATCAAAGTGTTTGTTTACTAGTTCAACAAGCTTTTCTTCTGAAACTTTGCCTGTCCCAAAAGTATCTATAAATATAGATAATGGTCTAGCTATACCTATGGCATATGCAAGTTCTATCTCACATTTATCTGCAAGTCCAGCTGCAACAATATTTTTAGCCACATATCTAGCAGCATAAGCAGCAGATCTATCAACTTTTGTAGGGTCTTTTCCTGAAAAAGCTCCTCCACCATGTCTAGAATATCCACCATAAGTGTCTATTATTATTTTTCTTCCTGTAAGACCTGTATCTCCTTGAGGTCCTCCTATAACGAATCTTCCTGTTGGGTTTATATAAATTTTAGTATCTTCATCAAGTAATTCAGCTGGTATAACTGATTTTATAACATGCTCAATTAAATCTTGTCTTATCTTATCATTTGATACTGTTTCACAATGTTGAGCTGATATAAGAACTGTATGTACTCTTATAGCTTTATTTCCTTCATATTCAACAGTAACTTGAGTTTTTCCATCTGGTCTTAAATAATCAACTAAACCTGTCTTTCTAACTTCTGTAAGTCTTCTTGATAATTTATGAGCTAATGATATTGGAAGTGGCATTAATTCTGGAGTTTCATTACATGCAAATCCAAACATTATACCTTGGTCTCCAGCTCCCACTTTTTCTATTTCTTGTTCTATTTCTTCTCCAGTCTTACTTTCTAGACCTTCATCAACTCCCATAGCTATATCTCCAGATTGTTCATCTATAGAAGTTATAACTGCACAAGTGTCACAGTCAAATCCATATTTTGCTCTTGTATATCCAATTTCTTTTACTGTTTCTCTTACTAATTTAGGTATATCTACATAAGCAGATGTACTTATTTCTCCAGCTACTAAAACTAAGCCTGTTGTTACTGTAGTTTCACAAGCTACTCTAGATTGTGGGTCTTTTTCTAACAATGCATCTAATATTGAATCTGATATTTGGTCACATATCTTATCAGGATGTCCTTCTGTAACTGATTCTGACGTAAATAAATGTCTTGCCATTTTTGTTCCTCCTTATTCATTCTTAATTTTTATTATAGGTTTTACCTTATCTTCAATTCTTAGAAATTTTACTCAAAATAAAAAACCTCTCCTTATAAGAAGAGGTTAATAATCGTAATCGCATACTAATTAACTGACCTCATCTTTCAAGACTTTTGTCTTGCAGGAATTAGCACCTTTTCCCATTTGGGTGGTTGCTGGGCTTCACAGGGCCTATCCCTCAGCCTCTCTTGATAAGGTAATCAAGATTTAAGTTTTATTTTACCTTATTAGCTTACTATTTTTTTAAAATTTTGTCAAGATTTTTAGCCATATTTTTGCCATTACTTTTTTTGTGAGACAAATAAAATATTATCTCTATCTGAAATTTAAAGTTAGGTCTTTTTAATGTTTTTTATTCATATATTTTTTTGAAGGGGGTGTTCCTATTGTATTTAGCTAAAGTAAATTACAGCGATGATGATGTTATACAGATGCTAAGTTCAGTTCTCAAAACCATAATTAATGAAAATACGATTGTTGTTTGCATAGGAACAGACAGGGCTATAGGTGATACTTTAGGCCCTTTAGTTGGAACAATACTTAAAAACAGTAAATTTAAATACCCCGTTTACGGTACACTAGATAACCCTATTCACGCCTTAAATATATATGAGTCTTTAGATACTATAAAAAATACACATATGCAAGGTAACTTCTTGGCTATAGATGCTTGCTTGGGGTCACAGAGTAACATAGGTAATATACAGATTAGAGAAGGACCTATCCTGCCTGGAAAAGGTGTGGGAAAAAAACTACCTCAAATAGGAAATTATTCTATAGTAGGAATTGTAGATAAAATTGATGAAAATAACAGACTTTCATTTAATAATATACGTCTTAGCTTTATACTAGACTTAGCTGAAACAATAGCCTTAGCACTATTGGTATCTACTTAAATCTTATATAAGGTAACTGATAAAATTTTTTGTATTAAAAGGGTAGATACTATAGAGTATTTAATTTAATAAATACTCCAAATTATCTACCTTTTTATTTTGATATTTATTCTTCTGTTTTCATTCTTAAAAATTTTATTTCTCTACTAGAGCAAACATTAACTCACCTTTACAGACAAGTTCTTCACCAACATAAGCTTTAGCATCTGCTTTTGCTATATTTCTTCTAAGCGTTGTCATTTCAACTTCCATAGTCAATGTATCTCCTGGTCTTACTTCTCTCTTGATTCTAACTTTATCAATACCAGCAAATACACCTAATTTCCCTTTATTTTCTTCCAAAGACATCATTGCCACTCCACACACTTGTGCTAGAGCTTCTACTATCAACACGCCTGGCATCAATGGGTAATTTGGAAAATGACCTTGAAAAAATGGTTCATTAACTGTTACATTTTTTATACCAACAGCTCTTTTTCCAACTTCTAACTCTGTAATCTTGTCCACTAATAAAAATGGATATCTATGTGGTATTAGTTCTTTTATTTCATCTATATTTAACATTTTAAACTCTCCTAATTATTTTCTTTTGAAAGACCCACCTGTTTCAAGTAAATCTATTGAGCCCAAAGCAATCCCTGTTCCTTTCGCAACACAAGATAGTGGTTCATCTGCTATTGTAACAGTTATTCCTGTTCTCTGTTCTATTATTTTATCTAATCCATATAATAATGAGCCTCCGCCAGTCATTATTATACCAACATCACCTATGTCTGCTGCTAATTCAGGTGGTGTTTTTTCTAAAACAGCATGAGTTGCAACAACTATTTGTTCAACACATTCTCTAAGGGCTTCTAACATTTCTGTTGAGTTTATAGTTATAGAACTAGGAAGACCTGTAATCAGATTTCTTCCTGTTATTTTCATATACTTTTCTTCTTCTCTCTTAAATGCAGAACCAATTTCAAACTTAATTTTTTCTGCTGTTCTTTCTCCAATAAGAAGATTATGTTGTTTTTTCATGTACTTAACTATAGCATCATCAAATCGGTCTCCACCAACTTTTATAGATTCACTTACAACTGCTCCTCCTAGTGATATTACGGCTATATCTACAGTTCCTCCACCAATATCTATAATCATATTACCATTAGGTTGTGATATGTCTACACCAGCTCCTATAGCTGCTGCTATTGGCTCTTCTATGATATATACTTCTCTAGCCCCAGCTTGTCTAGTTGCATCCTCTACTGCTCTCTTTTCTACTTCTGTAACACCTGTTGGCACACATACCATAATTCTAGGCATGAAAAATCTTCCAAATCCCTTTTTATCAACTATCTTATCTATAAAAGATTTTAACATCTTCTCAGTTACATCATAATCTGAAATTACACCATCTCTTAAAGGTCTTATTGCAACTATATTACCTGGTGTTCTTCCTATCATTTTTTTAGCCTCTTCTCCTACAGCTAAAACAGAATCTGTTCTGTTGTCTATTGCAACAACAGATGGTTCTTCTAAAACGATTCCCTTACCACTAACATAAACAAGTACATTTGCAGTACCTAAATCTATGCCTATATCAGCTCCAGCCATTTTTTCAACTCCTTCATTTATATATTAGATTATATTATAAGCCTATTTATTAATACTCCTATAATAAAGCATATACAAAAATCTCGCTTTAATCAAGAGAAAATAAATGTTTTGAGGGTATTATTCTTTTACTATTTATAATTATCTAATATATTTCTTATAATAATTTAATGTAATAAAAAAAGTAGGTTTTTAACCTACATTTTTTTATGTTCCTTCTCATACTTTAATTTCGTTGCTAATCCCCCTCTAATATGTCTCTCTGATTTATTTTTGTCTAGCACACTTTTAACTTCTTTGGCAAGGGATGGATTTATTTCCTTCAATCTTTCTGTAACATCCTTGTGAATTGTACTTTTACTTACTCCAAATGTCTTGGCTGTTTGTCTTACTGTAGTGTTTTTTTCAAGTATATATTTTGCTACCACTATGGCTCTTTCCTCTATATGAGATCTCAAAGATTACCCCCCTCACATAATAGCTTTAATGATATATATGTAAAAACACCAAAAAATATAACAAGCTTAACCAAATATGATTAAACTTGTTATGCTTTTACTTAATTAGACTCATTGGGTCTATAGATTTTTCTCCATTATATGCTTCTAAATGCACATGTATACCTTCTTCACTTTCTATCTGAGAAGTACTTCCTACAGTACCTAGTGATTGTCCTTCTGTTACTTTCTGATTCTTCTTAACACTAACATTTTCATCTAGATTTGAATATACTACTACAGTATTATTGTCGCTTTTTATTTTTACTGATTTTCCATATTCTTCATCATCAAATACATCTACTACCATTCCGTTTAATAGAGATTTTATTTCTTTACCTTTAGTACAACTAACATCTATACCTTTATGAGTTTCCCAAACATCCAATGTTTTAGAATAACTAGGTTCTTTTTCTGAATACTCTCTTATTATCTTATCACCAATGTAATTTAATTTTGTTGTACTTGACTTATTTTCTTCTTTTGCCTTAGCTTTTTCTAAGTTTTGTTTTGAATCTGTCGCAGTAGGGATAGCATCTTTCTTATCTTTTTCAATTAAATGTATTTCCTCTTCGCTATCTTTATTAGATTTTTCTATCATGCCTTTATTAGAAGCTAATTTATCTACATTATTATTTGTAAACCAAACTCCACCTACTGCTAATAAACAAACACATACAAATAAAGATAAATAAAAACCATCTTTTTCTAACAGTTTTTTCTTCATTTCGCACCTCCAAATATATTTCTACATTTGGATTATTGACGTGTTTTTGGTATTTTATACAATTATTAGTATATATCTTTTATTTTTGTATCAGTATAGTAATGTGATAATATATCATAGTATTTATAGCCTTCTTCTGCCATACCTTCAGCTCCCCATTGGCTCATACCAACACCATGACCATATCCTTTTACTACAAAGTCTATGTATCCTTCTCCAAATTTTATATCAAAGTTTGCAGAATTCAAGTTAAAAACAGTTCTTACATCTTTACCTGTTACTTCTTTGTTTCCTAATTTTATTTTTTCTACAGTTCCACCATCGCTTCTTTTAGTTATTGCAACTTGTTTACTCAAATTATTCACATCTATTACAATACTACTATAAGACTTTCTAAGACTCTTGACAAAATCTGTATTGCTTATTTTAAGTGTTGATGCAAATTTTGGAGAATACTTATCATATGGGCTTTCTACAGATTTTAAATAAGGATATTTTGATGCAAATACTTCTTCACTATTCTCTGTTTTCCCTGAAGAGGTAGAGAAATAAAGAGGAAGTATAGCCTTATCATTATAAGTTATTATCTGCCCCTTAGTACCTTTAACTGCGTTTTGAATTTTAGAATACTTATTTTTAATCCATTCTTCGCCATTCAACTTTTTAAGAGTAGCATAACTCTTGTACTCTTGACAGTGTTTGTAATCAGTACATACCACTGCATTTTTATGTTTACTTGATTTCCCATGTTCTTGCTTATATACTACATACGTTCTAGCTGCTACAGCTTGGGCTTTTAAAGCCTCTATATCAAAATCCGAGGACATTTCACCAGCTAGTACTCCACATAGATAGTTTTCCATGTCCATTTTTTCAACTTTACTTGATATGTGATTATAGACATTTATAACTGGTGTTTTTTTGTCTACAGTTTCATAGTTTACTACCTTTTTCTCTTCTTTCTTACTTTCATCTTTAATATCATTTTTTTTAATGGTTTTGTTTATAGATACTACTTTCTCTGGTTTTTCAGTTAGTTCCACATTTTTGTAAGAAACTAAAGTTATCAATGAAGGGACTAACACAGAGCAAGTTACAAATCCTAACAAAACAACCAATGGGTTCTTCATATACTCTCCTCCTTAGCTTTTAAAACCTTGTATTTAAGTATATGAACAACCCTATCAATTTATAACTTACTTATCTAAACCAATTATTAATCTTCTACTATTTTGATTTGACCACCTAATGCTGTTATCTTTTTATCTATATCAACATAACCTCTTTGAATATGGTATATTTCTCCTATTTGAGTTTCTCCTTCTGCTATAAGACCGCATAAAATAAGCGCTGCTCCTGCTCTTAAATCAGTAGCATTTACTGCTGCACCATGTAATTCATCTACTCCATTAACAACCGCACTTCTTCCATCTATTTTTATATTAGCACCCATTCTATTGAATTCAGCAACATGCATAAATCTATTTTCAAAAACAGTTTCTATAACTACACCAGTTCCATTAGCTACAGTAAGCATAGCCATAAACTGAGCTTGCACATCTGTAGGAAACCCTGGATGTGGTAAAGTCTTTATGTCTATTGGCTTTAATACCTTTGGACCTACTACTCTAACAGAATTGTCCATCTCTGTAATTTCACAACCTGCTTCTCTTAATTTAGCTACAACTGGCTTTAAATGCTCCATTAAAACATTTTCAACTGTTATGTCACCTTTTGTCATAGCTGCTGCAACCATATAAGTTGCTGCTTCTATTCTGTCTGGAATTACATTATGTTCTGCTCCTTTTAACTCCTTAACACCTTTTATCTTTATAGTGTTAGTACCTGCACCTTTAACATCTGCTCCCATTTCATTTAAGAAATTAGCTAAGTCAACTATTTCTGGTTCTTCTGCTGCATTTTCTATTATTGTAGTTCCTTCTGCTAAAGAAGCTGCCATCATTATATTTTCAGTAGCTCCAACAGATGGGAAATCTAAATACAATTTATTTCCTACTAATTTTTCTGTTGCAGCTTCAACAAAACCATGGTCCATTTCTATTTTTGCACCTAAAGCTTTAAATCCTTTTAAATGTAAATCTATAGGTCTCGTTCCTATAGCACATCCTCCTGGCATAGAAATTTTTGTACTATTAAATCTAGCAAGTAATGGTCCCATAACCAAAAAAGAAGCTCTCATCTTTCTTACAAGCTCATATGGAGCTTCACAAGTTTTTATATTACTTGCATCAACAGTAAGTATATTTTCTTTATATTCAACTTCTGCTCCTACATGTCTCAATAAATCTGATATAACATGAACATCTCTCAAATTTGGGACTCCATTTAAAGTTGATTTCCCGTTCGCTAATAAAGTTGCTGCTATTATTGGTAAAACTGCATTTTTTGCACCATCTATTTTAACACTACCTTTAAGTGGATTACTCTTTTTTACTATTATCTTAGCCATATTTTCTGATCTCCTCATAATTAATAATCTAATTTTATAATTGGTGTGGCAATATATATGAGTGTTTTTCCATCGTCCTCATTATATTTAATTCCTATATTTAAATTGATTTTTTCCCCTAAATATTCTAAATCATCATCATTTAATACTTTACTATATGCTGTCATAGATAAAAAGTTTACGTCTTTCACTTTATCTATTTGCTTAGCACTCATATTATATAATATTTTTTGTAAAATATCATCATATTTGTGGTTTTGTAACCTTTTTGTGTATTCTCCAACAACACAAGCAGATACATCTACTTGAGATGAATATTTATTTAACACATTTTCTACACTACTATAAATATCCTCTTTATGTTTATATACTTTGTTGTCCAATATGTCAACTATTATGTAGCTTTCTTTATTATTTTTATTTATTCCTTTTATAGAAATTTCTTTATCGCTATCTTTTATAGTAGCACATAATTGTATTTTATCGCCATACCCTTTTTCATTCCAATTTATTCCTTTTTCATCTAGCTTTAGATTGTTAATTATTTCTAGAAAAATATTATGTAATTCTTTATTTGATAAATTATAATTTATAACAGAATTAATTTTCATATTATAATATTTAAAATCAGCTTCTGAAGTTTCAAGAGCACTAATTAGTTTATTATATCTAGTATTTATGCTTGTATCCGCATAAGATATTGTCATGCCTATAGCCATTAACATAAAAAAACTTACAACTAATTTTATTATCTTCATAATAAAAATCCCCCTTAAATTTGTTTTTCTCTATAACAGAATTATTAACAAATTTAAGAGAGATATACTTCATCATTATGTATTTTTATGCATTTTGTAATTTTATATTCAATAAATGTTTTTCAAACTCTTCAATTCCAATTCTCTCTAATACTTTACTTATTCTTTCTCCTGGACTTGCTAATTGTTTATATGTATAAAATACATCTTGCACTAATTCTTCTATATTATCTTCTGTATACAAATTACTAAGTCTATCTCCAAATCTATAGCCTCTTCCCATTCTACCACCAAGATAAACAGCTAGTCCTTTTTTATCAACTTCCATAGCTCCAAATGGACATGCTTGAGCACACTTTCCACAATTTACACATTCTTCTTTATTCCACACTAATTTCTTATCTTCCATATAAACTGCTTTTTGTCTACAGGATGATGTACACAACCCACAATTTTTACATTTCTCTTCATTAAATTTTACATATACTTGACCTACTATACCCACATCATTAGTATTCGCCTTTGCACAGTTATTTGGACATCCAACTAATGTAATTTTAGTTTTAGATGGTAAATCATATCCAAAATATGAATCATGTAACTTTCCACATAATTCTTGTGTATCATATATTCCATGTTGGCATACAGTACCCTTACATGCGACTAATGGTCTTACTTTTTTACCCGTACCACCATGCTTTAACCCTACAGCTTTTAAATCTTCCTTCATTAAATCTATATCTTCATACTTTATCCATGGTATTTCAACAGCTAATCTAGTAGTAACACCTAAATAACCTCTACCATATTTTTCAGATAGCTTTGATAAGTTGATAAGTTGTTCTGCTGTAAAGTTTCCAGCTCTACTCAATATTCTTATTGAGAAATACCCTTCTTGGCTTTGAGCTAATATACCTTCAGCTTTTAACCTTGCTTTTTCATCTTTACTAATCATATTTCACACCTCATAATATATAAATTTCTAATTCTATATTGCTAATAATATGTTTAAATAAGTGTACATCTATATAAGCATATTCTAACTATGTTTATATTTTAAAACATAACAAAGGTATATTCAACTTAATAAACTGAATATACCTTCATTTTAAACAATTATATTGTATTTTTTACAAAATTCTATTTTAAATCTCCTATTTCAATTGGATTTGAATCATCAAGACTCCATCCCATCCATCCATCACTATAGAGAGAAGTATTTTCAAATCCCATAGCATTTGCATATGTTAATACCTCTGCAGCACGCCATCCACTGCCACACATAAATGCAAGTTGTTTATTAGTATCTATATTTTCTTTATCCCACATTTCCAAGATCTCATATTGATTTCTCATTGTGTTATCTATATTACGGTACTCTTCTAGTGATACACTGTCACTACCTGCATAACCATATAAGGCTCCTGGTATACGCCCTTTTTTATCATAATAGCTATATCCAGATATTTTACCTATATGTTCATCCCAAGAACGATTGTCCACTAACGTAAATTTATTTTTATCTCTTAGCTTTTGCTTTAATTCTGGTATACTAACAATTAGTTGTGGATTAGCTGGTATATTTGCCCCAAAAGTAGTACATGAACTCTTTGGATTGCTAGTTAACTCCAACTCATATCCTTCTGATAACCATGAGTTTATTTCGCCATTCAAAACTCTTACATCTCTTACTCCTATATATCGTAATATAATAGCAATTCTATAAGAAGCCATAGATGCACTACTTGAAACTATCACAGTATCATCTTTTGTAAATCCATAGTCTAAAGCAAATTTGGCCAAATTATCATCATTAGTAAGCATCCATGTTGGAGGAGGTTCTATAATATCAGTATTTATATGAACACTTGTAGGTATATGCCCTTTTGCATAAGATTCTTTTTCTTCTCTGAATTTCTTTGACATAATTTGTACTCCGATTTCTAAGCAATCTTTTATTATTTTAATCTATTTAACTAAATCAAAATCATATTCATCTACACCATCAATTGAATTATATACTTTTGTAAATCCATTCTCTGAAAGTATTTTAGCTGCTTGTCCACTTCTATTTCCAGTTCTACAGTATAAGATTATATCCTTATTTTTATCAAGTTCTCCCATTTTCTTTTCTGTGTCTTCTAATGGTATATTGATAGCTTCTTTTAAATGTCCAGTTTCAAATTCCTTTGCCTTTCTAGCATCTATCACTATAGCATCTTTATTTTCGCTTATTAACTTTAACATTTCAGGCGCAGTTATATCATTATATTTAACTAATCCATAATCAAAATCTTTTACACCTTCTGCATTATAAACATCTTTAAATCCATTTTTTACTAATATTTCAGCAGCTTTTGCACTTTTTTTACCTGAGTTACAATACGCTAATATAGTTTTATCCTTATATCCTTCTAAATCACTTAATTTACCTTCTAAATCATCTACTGATATATTTATACCATTTATAATATGACCTTTAGCATAGTCGTCTGCACCTCTTACATCTAATATCAATAACTCTTTATTTTTCTTCATCATTTTTACAGCCTCTTCTCCTGTGGCTTCTTTATAACTAGCCTTATCTTGACTTTGAGAAGATTCTTTTGGTTTTTCTGATTCTTTAGAATCACAACCAACTACACTCCCTAATGTTAATACTAAAGTTAAACCAATAGCTAAAACTTTAAATCTTTTACTAAATTTCATAAAATTACCCTCCAAATATTAAAAATATTCCCTTTTTTGATATAAAATCTTATTTTATTATAGTATTCGAATTCATTATAACAAAATTAAAATATATTTGATACTTATTTACTTGATTACAGTTATAGTTTTTTTCTATAATTCAATAGGAAAGAATAGAATTTTTCTTTGTTCTATAAATACATCTACCTTTTCATTTATTTCATATAAATTATTGTTACTACTAGCTTTTAATACAGTTCCGTCAATATCTACATCATAGTAAATTTTATCTCCTGCATATCTCTTTCTTAATATAATCCCTTCTCTTCCTACATCATTATTAATCGCTTTTAGGATTATACTTTCTTTTGGTATCATTAATTCTACATTATCTATATTTATATTTTTATATTTATCTAATTTAATAGAAATTATATCATTTACAAATTCTCCGTTTCTTATATTTCCTATTAAATAATTTTTTTCTCCAAATATATTTGCAACTTCTTTACTTTTGGGATTTTCATAAAGGTTATCTGGCGTGTCGAATTGTTTAACCTCACCATTTAACATAACTGCTATTCTATCACTCATCATCAATGCTTCTTCTTTGTCATGTGTTACTAATACCGTTGTTATCTTTAGATGTTTTTGTAATCCTAATACAAATTCTCTCATTTCATTGCGTAAATTAATATCTAAATTTGAAAATGGCTCATCTAATAACAGTACCTTTGGATTTATTGCTAAAGACCTTGCTATTGCAACACGTTGTTGTTGTCCTCCTGAGAGTTCGTTTGGATATTTATTTTCATATCCTTTTAGCTTAACTAAATTTATAAGTTCACTTACTTTACTTTTTCTTATATTCTTGTTTATTTTTTTCATTTTAAGGCCAAATTCTATATTTTCATATAAAGTCATATGTGGAAATAGTAAATAATCTTGAAAAACTATTACAGTATCTCTTTTTCCTATAGGTATATCTAAGACTGATTCATTATTTAAAAGTATATCTCCGTAATCAGGAGGTAGAATACCAGCAATTAATTTTAGAGTAGTACTTTTTCCACAACCTGATGGGCCTAAAAGAGAAACTATTTCTCCTTCTTTTATATCCAAATTCATATTGTTTAAAACTTTTATTTTGTTAAAACTCTTACATAAATTTATAAGTTTAACTGATGACAATTGTTACACCTCCAATCGTACTAAAATAGCCTTGTATTTTGGATATGTTTATATTTCTTTTTTACACTGTATTCTATTATTATCAAGATAAATAGACTTATTATTAAAAATAGCATACTATACAAAGATGCTATTGTCCTGTCTCCACTTTGTATATATGGAAACATAATCATTGGATAGGTTATGACACTACCTCCACCTATAAGAAGAGTCAAAAAATATTGACTAAAGGATATTATAAAAGACATACTTGATGCACCCAATATCCCTGGCAAAATCAAAGGGAAAGTCACATATCTAAATGTATTAAATCTACTTGCTCCAAGTACTTTCGCTTGTATTTCTAAATTATCACCTATTAATTTATAAACATCTGTTATTATTCGAACTGAATATGGTATGCATGGAAGTATATTTATAATAATTACTCCCAAAGTATTATTGGCTAGACCTATTCTTATAAATGCTATATGTATGCCCATAGCAACAGATATTAGTGGAATTATAATTGGAGACAATATCAGTAACTCACAAAACCTTTTTCCTTTAAAGTTATATAATGCTAATGCTTTGGATGCTGGTATGCTTAATAAAATAGTGACTAAGACTACAATTATTGATATTATAATACTTCTCAAAATAATATTCAGATTACTTATATCCAAAATATATCTAAATCCTCTTAATGAAAATTCATTAGGTAAAAGATTTGGAAATGGCCATGTATTTACAACTCCCCATATTGCCAATAATATTATAGGAGCTATAATAACTACAAACATGATATTAAGAATTATATTAAATTTTTTACTCATAGATACTCCTATACATTATATTTTGATATTTTATTAAAAAATCTATCATAGATTATTAATAGTATAAAACTTACTCCAGATAATAAAACATTGATACACATTGAGATTGGTCTTTGCATTAAATCTGAGCTAGCATAACTCAGATATGCTTGAACTGGTAATGCTTTTGGAGTTGATGCTCCTATTAAAAAAGGAACTTCAAAAGAACCAAACGAAAAGGCAAAAATTATTATAAATGAAGAAATTATTGTGGGCATAGCAAGTGGCAACACTATATATCTAAAAGTTTGAAGTTTGCTTGCACCTAAATTTATAGATACCTGTTGTAGATTATCATTTATATTTTTCAGTATATTATAAACCATTAGTGTTATATATGGTATTCCTTTCCACAGATAAACTAAAATTATTCCTATTCCATTTTTATCAGAAACCATTGGTATAAATTCAGATGAATCCTTTATTATATTGAAAAAGTAAAATACTCTTGAAATTATACCTGTTTGAGAAAATATTATAAATACCAACAATACAACTATTATATGTGGAACTACTAGTGGAATATTTAGAATCATATATCTAACTTTAGAAAATCTATTTTTAGACATTATGTATGCTAAAAGTATACCTATAATAACAGCTAAAATCGATGACACTAAAGAAATCTTCAAACTAAAGATAAGAGATTCTAAAAAATTAGAATCTCTAAAAATTTCTCTATAATAACTTAATGTAATTTGCTCAAGACCAATCTGAGGAAAAAATCCTAGACTTTGCGAGATGCAATTTATAATTCCTACACCCATTATAAGTATCAAGATGATAGATACAGGTGCTATTAATAAATATGGAATTATTTTATCATTAATTATTTTACTTTTCACTTTCTAGTACCTCTTGAGTCCATATTTTTTCTATTATTGGAACTATTCCTGCTTTTAATTCTGGAACTGAATTTTTTAATACTATAGTTTCACTAAATTTCTTAACATCTTCACTTGGAATCTTTTTCATATCTAAAACAGATGTATCTCCCCAATTTTTAGTTTCTGTCTTAGAGGATTGTGCATCTATACTCATCAAGAAATCTATTAACGCTATTGCACCTTCTTTATTTTGAGAATTATCTGGTATAGCAACAAAGTGTGTGTTACTTATATTTCCTTTTTCAAATTCTATTGCTTTTGTAGATTTGCTAAACTCTCCATTTTCTATTCTTCCTAATAATACATTTGGAGCATAAGTCATTGTAAAATAAGTTTCATTATCTGAATACATATTGTCTAACTGGGAAGATGTCGCAGGATAAGTTTTACCTTTATTCCATAAGTATGGTTTTATTTCTTTAAGATAATCCATAGCTGGTTGTATGGCTTGTTTTACTTTAGCTTCATCTTCTGGTAAATTTTTTACTTTATCATATCCTACTACATCATATATTATATTTCTAACAAATGCACTTCCTGTAAAATCTGGTGGAGCTGGATAAGTAAATTTTCCAGGATTAGATACAATTGCTTCTTTTAGTGTTTCTGCATCAGTTATTTTTGTATTAATCTTAGATGTATCTGTTACAACTGCAAATTGAGATTTACCCCAAGGAGCTTCCATCCCCTCTACCTTCACTCCGAAATCTGTAGTAATATCTTCAGAAGATGAATCAACATACTTTTCATAATTAGAAAGTTTCTCTACAAAAGGTCCAAATAGCAATTTATTCTCTTTTGCTGTTTTAAAGTTTTCTCCATTTATCCAAACCACATCTATAGTACCCTTAGCACTTCCAGCTTGTTTTTCTGACAATAGTTTATTAAGAATGTTTTCTATATCCATTCCTACTCTTTTTACAGTTATGTCATAGTCTTCTTTCATCTTTGGAATTACATAACTATCAAACCATTTATTCATTACTTCATTTCCACCATATCCATAAAAGTTAACTGTTGTACCTTTTGCAGATTTTAAAATCTCTTCATTGCTACTTTCTAATATGTCTTTTTGAGGCTCTTCTTTTTTATCGTTATTTGAGCACCCTACCAATCCAAATATAAGTCCTAAACATAATAGTATTGTTAATATCCTTTTTTTCATTTTTTCCCCTCTCGAAAATTAATTTATAATATTTTTTTTGCTTCTAATAGTCTTTGAACTGCTGTAAATAAAACTACTATAGAAAATAGATTTGCTATCATCCCAATATAACTTTGAAATAAAATCATCAAAGTAAAAAGTATAAATCCCTCACTCCTTTCAGCTACGCCAGCTTGATAATAAAATGATTTCATACCTTTTTTATCAGTTAAAGCACCAACAGTTAAAAATATAGTCATTGACATAAGAATACTACTTAAAAGAATCATTAGATTTAATCTTACATCAATCATCTTCAAACCAAATACTAAAATCATACTTATTTCTACTATTCTATCAAAAGTAATATCCATTAATGTTCCAAATAAGGATGTTTTATTACTACTTCTAGCCATATCACCATCTACAGCATCTAGGTATCCTGAAACCCATAATGTAATTATTGCTAGCACTTTCATATCGAGATATATAAATAAAGATGTAGATATTCCAACTATAAGCGCTATTATTGTTACGTTATTTGGGGTTAATTTAAGTTTTAAAAAGAACTCTGCTCCTTTGCTTATAAATGGCTCTACATATTTTCTTGCATGTGTATCTAACATATCATTTCCTTTCATTAGCTTATATACTTTTTATGTGCATTTATTAAGTTTCTATATTCATCTTCTTTGCTAATGCTATTCCTTTATACCTTGTGCTCCATTTTTTAATAGATGATGTTTTTTTCTGGGTTAATTTATTTTTGTTTATAACATCAACATCAAAAATAAAATCTAATACATGTAGTGCTTTTTTATCTGCCATTAACATAGACTCACAACAAGATTGACAGTATGAGATTACATAATCTGTTTTTTTATTATTTGCTCTATTTTTGGTCTGGTTTATAGCAACTTCATTATTAGTAACCCTTACCATACCTCCAGAGCCACAACATTCTGTGTTTTCTCTATTTTTTTCAAATTCAATTATTTTTATTCCCATAAAACCCAGTATATCTCTGACTGACTCATGTATATTATTCTCATTTCTTATAGGGCATGGGTCATGTAATAAAAATTCCTGATTTAAATCATCATAATGATTTTTTAGATTTTCTGGAAGCCCATATTCTTTTATCACCTCCCATATTGAAATCACTTTTATATCACTATTATTTCTTATAGTATTAAAACAATTGGGACAAGCTACGATTACCTCATCTATATCATTTTCTCTAAATAGCTTGTCTATTTTAGAATAATATTCATCAAATTTATTTGTATCTCCCATAGCTAAAGTTGGCTTGCCACAACATTCAAAAGCTAAGGATATATTTTCTATATGATTTTCTAAATATTTATATGTTTCTAATACTAAGTCACTACTATAGCTAGAAAGGCTACATCCTGGGAAAAAAATCTTTTTAGTGTTTTTTTTAATAAATTGTTTTGAGAATAATGGAGAGAAACTATTAGTTTGATGAAATTTTATTGTTCTATATCCTATATCATTTAATTCTTTTTGATTATCATGGAATATTTCTTTCCTTACATCAAAAAATATTTCTTTTAAATCTATATCTTTTGGACACTCTACCTTGCATATTCCACATAACATACAGGAATATGGCATATTTTTATTTATTGATTTATTTTGTAAAATATCTATCATAAGTTCTCTTGGTGAATCTCCAAATTCTTTCATCATAGGGCATACTTTAAAACATTTTTTGCAATTTATACAATCATCGTTATTTTTTTCGATTTTTTTTAATGTCTCTAGTTTTAGCTTTACTTCTTTTATACAAATACACCTCCAGATTGATTAATAGTTTTTTTCTATAATAAAAAACTCATTCTATAAAATTATAACAAATAGAATGAGTTTTTTCTAATAGATATTATCTATGCAATTTTTAATATATTTTTATTCAACTGTTACTGATTTAGCTAAGTTTCTTGGCTTATCTACATCGCAACCTCTTAGTACAGAAACATGATAAGCAAGTAATTGCATTGGTACAACTGCTAATATTGGTGATAAAATATCATCTGAGTTTGGTATATATATTATTTTTTCAGCAGCTTTTTCAACGTCTTTATTATGACTTTGAGCAATTGCTACGACATAAGCTCCTCTTGCTCTTACTTCTTCCATATTAGAAACCATTTTTTCAAATAATTTTTCTTGAGTAGCTATAGCAATTACAGGAGTTCCTTTTTCTATTAATGCTATTGTTCCATGTTTTAATTCTCCTGCTGCAAAAGCTTCTGCATGTATATATGATATTTCTTTTAATTTCAATGAACCTTCCATTGCTAAACTATAATCTATACCTCTTCCTAAATAGAAAGCATGGTCAGAGCTAACAACTGTTTTAGCAACTTCTTTTATATATTCCTCATTGTCTAATATTTCTTGTATTTTTGATGGTATTTCTTTCATCTTAGAAATCATACTATCATAAAATTCTCTAGTTATTGTTCCTTTTTTAATAGCAAAATCTAAAGCTATCATATATAAAGAAGTTATTTGAGTTGTATATGCCTTAGTTGATGCAACTGCTACTTCAGGTCCTGCCCAAGTATAGAAAACATCATCTGATTCTCTTGCTATAGATGAACCTACAACATTAGTTATTGAAAGTATTCTTGCTCCTTTAGCTTTTGAATCTCTTAATACTGCTAAAGTGTCTGCTGTTTCACCAGATTGGCTAACTAATATTACTAATGAGTTTTCATCTACAAATGGGTCACTATATCTAAATTCTGATGCTATATCAGTTATTACTGGTATATTTACAAATTTTTCTATAGCATACTTACCAAGTAATCCAGCATTATATGCTGTTCCACAAGCTACTATATAAACTTTATTTATTTTATCTAAATCTTCTTTAGAAATATTTATACTATCTAAAATTATATTTCCATTATCATCAAGTCTTCTTTCTAGAGTCTCTCTAACTCCTGTTGGTTGCTCATGTATTTCTTTTGACATAAAGTAATCATATCCACCTTTAGATGCAGCTTCTACATCCCATGTTACATGGAATACTTCTTTTTCTACAAGATTTCTATTAGAATCATAAATTGTTACATTTTCATCTTTTAGGTGAACTATCTCTCCATTGTCTAAGAAATAAACATCTCTAGTATATTTTAATAAAGCAGGTATATCTGATGCTATAAAGTTTTCGCCTTCACCCACACCGACTACAAGAGGACTATCTTTTCTTACTGCAACTAATTCATTTCCATGATCTTTACATATAACACCTAATGCATAAGCTCCTCTTAATTTTGATATAGTTTTATATACAGCGTCTAACAAGTTACCTTCATAGTATTTATCTACTAAATGTGCTATTACTTCTGTATCTGTTTGAGATTCAAATTTAACACCTTCAGAAATTAATTCTTCTTTGATTTCCATATAATTTTCTATTATCCCATTATGAACAACTGCTATTGTTTTAGCTTGATTAAAATGAGGATGTGAGTTTACATCAGATGGTTCTCCATGAGTTGCCCATCTTGTATGTCCTATTCCCAAATTTCCATCAATAGGATTTTTTTCTAAATCTTCTGCAAGCACAGAAAGTCTACCTTTGAACTTTCTAATATTAAGTTCATCACAATTAGAACCATTAACTGCTACTCCTGCTGAGTCATAACCTCTGTACTCTAACTTAGAAAGCCCCTCTACGATAACTTCTGCTGCCTTTCTACTTCCTAAATATCCAACTATTCCACACATTATTTGTGTCCTCCTAAAAATATTATTTATATATTTTAAGAGTTAGGTCATATAAGTTTACTTTGGCTTCCCTTTGTCCATAGGATTACTCCTATTATTTAAAGAAGTCTTTCGATGGTAAACACACCGCAGAGCATCCGCCGACAATTCGATTAACTCTGACCTCGTCAACTTAGTTCCAATAATACTTAATTCTTGTGTCTATAACTAAGTTCTGGCGCTTAGAAAGGTGTCCTCAGGGTTTATATCTGAGAATACCCTTATAAATTACGATAATTTTTCTTGTATAAGATTAGCTAAATTTGTTGCTAATTCTTTTATTTGACCTTCCTCTTTACCCTCTAACATAACTCTAACCAATGGTTCAGTTCCTGATGGTCTTATTAAGACTCTACCATTTCCATCTAAAATAGATTCTATTCTTTCTATTTCAGTTTTTATTTCTGGATATTCCATATATTTGGTTTTATTTTCATTTTTTATTGTTGCATTCACTAATACTTGTGGATATTGACTCATTATTGATGCAAGTTCTGATAAAGGTTTCTTTTCTTGCAGTATTATATTTGCAAGTATTAAAGAACTAAGAACTCCATCTCCTGTAGTATTGTAATCTAAGAATATCATATGTCCAGATTGCTCTCCACCAAGATTATATCCATTTTTAACCATATCTTCTAAAACATATCTATCTCCAACTGCTGTAGTAGATAATTTTATTCCATTTTCTTTTGCAGCTATTGCTAATCCTATATTACTCATAACTGTAACTACTAAAGTATCTTGTGCTAATTTATTATTTTTCTTTAAATTTAAAGCACTCAATATCATTATATGGTCTCCATCAACAATTTGACCCTCTTCATTTACTGCAATTAATCTATCAGCATCTCCATCATATGCAAGACCTAAGTCAGCATTATGTTCCAAAACAGCCTTTTGAAGTTGTTCTGGATGTGTAGAGCCACATTTATAATTTATATTGTTTCCATCTGGTGAACTATTTATTGAAATTACACTTGCTCCTAATTCATCAAATACTATTGGTGCTACTTTATACGATGCACCATTAGCACAGTCCAAAACCACCTTTAATCCTCTAAAATCAGTGTTAATTATTGATTTTAAATAATCTACATAGTCTCTTTGTGCATAATGCTCATGTAATCTTCGTCCTACATTTTCACCAACTGGCATACAATCTACTTTATCTATATCATCTATATATTCTTCTATCTTTAACTCTATTTCATCATCCAATTTATATCCATTTTTATTAAAGAATTTAATTCCATTATATTCAACAGGATTATGAGATGCAGATATAACCACACCACAATCAGCACCATATTTTCTAGTTAAATATGCAACTGCAGGGGTTGGTATTATTCCAACAGTAATAACATCACATCCAACAGACATAAGACCTGCTATTAAAGATGCCTCCAACATATCTCCAGATATTCTAGTATCTTTACCTACTACTACTTTTACTCTATGGTCTCCTTGAGCTAAAACAAATCCACCAGCTCTACCAAGTCTATATGCTAAATCACATGTTAATTCTGTATTTGCTATGCCTCTAACTCCATCTGTTCCAAAATACTTTCTCACTAAATATTCTCCTTTCATAATTGAAAAGCTTGTAATTTGTATTATATTTTTATAATTCATAAAATACTATTATATTCTTAATTTCAGTCATAAAAATATTTTAATACTTCTCAGCAAAAAAGACAATAGAAATAATTCTATTGTCTTTTTTTTGACATCTTTTTTCTTTATTAGTTAGTTGCTCCACAACATGCAGCATCCATACCTTTTTGTAAAGCTTCTCTGTTTAATGGAACAAATTTTTCTTTTCTAGGTCCAAAAACTTTTTTAAATGCTTCTAATACAGATTCTATATCCACTGTATCAGCTACTTTTAAGTAAGCTCCTAGCATTATCATATTAGCAACTTTATCATTACCTAATTCAACAGCTAATTCATTTGCTGGGATATAATAAACATCTACATCTGTTCTTTCAACTTTTTCTTTTATTAAAGAACTGTTTACTATTATTTTTCCACCAGGTACAACATCGTCTTTAAATTTTTCAAATGCTGGTATATTTAATAATATAGCTGCAGTTGCATCATCTGTTATAAGTGGAGAACCAACAGGTTCACTAGATACAGTTACTGCACAGTTTGCTGTACCTCCACGCATTTCTGGTCCATAAGATGGTAACCAAGAAACTTCTTTTCCTTCTAACATTCCTGCATAAGTAAGTAATTGTCCCATAGACATAACACCTTGGCCTCCGAAGCCTGCACATATTACTCTAGCTGTAGACATTTACTTCACCTCCTCAACTTCAACATTTTTGAAATTTCCTAATGGATAGTATGGTATCATATTGTCTCTTAACCATTGTAAAGCATCATTTGGAGCTAGTCCCCAGTTTGTAGGACAAGTAGATAATACTTCTACTATTCCAAATCCTAATCCTGCTTGTTGAACTTGGAATGCTTTCTTTATAGCTTTTTTAGCTTGTCTAACATGAGCTGGAGTATCAACTGCTACTCTTTCTACGAATACAGCTCCTGTTAATGTAGCTAACATTTCACTTACTCTTATTGGATAACCTTGAGTTTCAGCATTTCTTCCTGATTGAGCAGTAGTAGCTCTTTGTCCAACTAATGTAGTTGGAGCCATTTGTCCACCAGTCATACCATATGTTGTATTGTTTACAAATATAGTAGTTATTTTTTCTCCTCTAGCAGCTGCATGAACTATTTCAGCAGTACCGATTGAAGCTAAGTCTCCATCACCTTGATAAGTGAATACTGTGTTTTCAGGATGAACTCTTTTTATTCCTGTAGCAGCAGCTGGTGCTCTACCATGAGCTGCTTCTTGAGTATCACAGTTAAAATATTTATATCCTAAAACTGAACATCCAACTGGAACAACACCTACAGCATCACCTAATACTCCTAATTCTTCTAATACTTCACCAACTAATCTATGGATTATACCATGTGTACATCCTGGACAGTAGTGAGTTTGAGTATCTTGTAACCCTTGAGTTTTTTTAAATACAACAGCCATTATCTAGCACCTCCTGCAACCAATTCTCCGGCAATAATTTTTTTAGCTTTTTCAACTATTTCTGCTGGTGTTGGAGTCATTCCTCCTGGTCTTCCATGGAAGTAAACTGGTAATTTACCTTCTACTGCCATTTTTACATCTTCCACCATTTGTCCCATACTCATTTCAACAGTTAATATGTTTCTAGCACTAGGGATTTGGTCAAATGCTTCAAATGGGAATGGCCATAATACTTTAGGTCTTATAAGACCTGCTTTTATTCCTTCTTCTCTTAATATATCAATTGCACTTTTCACTATTCTTGAAGTAGTTCCATAAGCTGCAAATATAAATTCAGCGTCTTCTGTTTTGTACATTTCATATTGTACTTCATTTTTTTCCATTTCATTGAATTTAGCTTCTAAGTGCCAACAGTGATCTTCTAATACTTCTGGCTCTAAGTATAAAGAGTTTATTACATTAGGTACTCTTTTTCCTTTAGTTCCAACAGTTGCCCAATCTTTAGGAGGCAATTCTCTCTTCTTTTCAGGAGCTTTGAATTCAACTGGCTCCATCATTTGACCTATCATACCATCTGCAACTACCATAACAGGTGATCTGTAGTAATCTGCAACATCAAAAGCTTCCATTATCATATCAACAGCTTCTTGAACTGTAGCTGGTGCGAATACTGGAGTTCTGTAGTCTCCGTTTCCTCCACCTCTTGTAGACATAAAGTAGTCAGCTTGTGAAGGTTGTATACTTCCAAGTCCTGGACCACCTCTCATTACGTTAAGTACAACACAAGGAACTTCTGCTCCTACTGCATATGTTATACCTTCTTGTTTTAAAGCAACGCCTGGTGAAGATGAAGAAGTCATAACTCTTGCTCCTGCACCTGCTCCACCATAAACCATGTTTATCGCAGAAACTTCTGATTCAGCTTGAACGAACGCTCCACCTATTTTAGGTAACTCTCTTGATAAATATTCTGGTAATTCACTTTGTGGAGTTATTGGGTAACCGAAGAAATATTTGCAACCAGCTTCTATAGCTGCTTTTCCAAATGCTTCGTTACCTTTCATAAGTATCTTAGCCATTAAAATTCCCCCTTAAATATTAATTTAAATTAATCTCTTTCTACTGTTATAACTACATCTGGACACATAGTTGCACAACTTGCACATCCTATGCATTTTTCCATTTCAGAAACAGTTGCTGGGTTATACCCTTTTTTGTTTATTGTGTTTGAGTCTAATTGTATGATTTTTACTGGACATGCTTCAACACATAATCCACAACCTTTACAACGTTCTTGATTAAAAGATACTTTTCCTTTAGCCATTTACCTAAGCCTCCTTAAACTTTCTATATATTTGAGCTCAAACTACATCCAGTCTTCTCTCATATATAATTTTATCGGAAAAATTTCTCCCTCTAAATCTTTTGGTAATTGTTCAACAAGATTTTCTAAGCATGCAACATATCTTATTGGTATATTACATTCCTTAGAAACTTCTTCTGCAACTTTTTGACCTCTTAAAACATCATCAATAGTAGTAAACCTAATAAGATGAGTATTATTAATTAGACCTGTTACCTTTAGTTTAGAAGATTTCTCTATTTCCTTTATATATTGGATAACTTCTTCAGAAGTTTGAGTTTTCTCCCTATTTGCATTTATTACAAAAAGCATGTCATAGTCGCCTTCTTTTAATAAATGACTAAATCTTCCTATAACTCTAGCACCTACATTATCTCCACCTAAGTCTATAACAGAATTGTATGAATGGTCAACCATAGGTGACATTACTTCTGCTGATACTGCTGGTAAATCTAATGTTGGAGCATTAATTGAACTATCTATTGGTTGTATACCTAAAGATTTCATTAGCTCTTTCTTTTCTCTAGTTCTAAAGTATACATTTACCACATCCAAATCGGCTATAGCAACTTTGCCAGAAACCATCTCTCTTAATTTAACAACATAGTTCATCGCAAATTCACTTTTACCACTTCCATAGTGACCTGTTATGATTCTTATTCTTTTATCATTAGTTATCATAAACTTGAGCCTCTTCTTCACCAGTTAAAACTCTAAGTCCACCTTGAGCTAATGCAATCATTTCATCTTCACCTGGATAAACTTTTACATCTGCTATAAATTTAACTCCATATGCAATCATATCTGTAAACATTTTTGAATATGCGATTCCACCAGTTAATAATATTGCTTTTACATCTCCCTTAAGAACTGCAGCATTAGCTCCTATTTCTTTAGAGATTTGATATGCCATAGCTTCATATACTAATTTAGCTTTTTCATCACCAGCTTCAATTCTTTCTTCAACTTCTCTAGCATCATTAGTATTTAAGTATGCAACTAATCCACCATTACCTTTTATTTTCTTTTTAATTTCATCTTGAGTATATTCTCCACTGAAGCACATTTTTACTAATGCTCCTACTGGTAATCCACCACTTCTTTCTGGAGAGAAAGGTCCTTCTCCATCTAATGCGTTTGCAACATCTACTATTCTACCATTTTTATGAGCTCCAACAGAAACTCCTCCACCCATA
Source organism: Clostridioides sp. ZZV14-6154 (assembly GCF_020657785.1). Lineage (NCBI taxonomy): Bacteria > Bacillati > Bacillota > Clostridia > Peptostreptococcales > Peptostreptococcaceae > Clostridioides > Clostridioides sp. ZZV14-6154. The sequence goes on from NZ_JAGWCY010000005.1 coordinate 237,342, forward strand.
TGTGCAACTATAAGATTTATATCTTCATATTTTGTGTTTATCTCTTTAGCATATCTTCTTGCTATTGCCTTTTGATTTAAAGCATGTACTACACTTGCTCTACTTATTTCAGGCATACCAGAAATTCTAGCAACCTCTTCTAGTTCGTCCACAACAACTGGGTCTACTATGTATGAAGGAACATTAACTTCATCACCTATTTGTTTTGCTATTATACCACCTAAATTTGAAGCATGTTCTCCTAAAACTCCTACTTTTAAATCTTCTATCATAATGTCACTTACTGAGTAAGTTCCACCTTTTATAGGCTTAAGAAGACCACCTCTACCTACTACAGCATCTAAGTCAGATGTTTTTACTCCACCTTCTTTTAATGCTTCTTCTATTACTTGTTTACGAAATTCAAATTGGTCTGAAACTTTCTCATATTTTCCTATTTCTTCAGAAGAGTGTCTTAGTGTTTTTTCAAATACTAAATCCTCATTATCAAATACAGCTATTTTAGTTGATGTCGAACCAGGATTTATTGTTAAGATTTTAAATATTTTGCTCATTTGCCTATTTCCCCCTTAAATTTAAGCCTTTGCTGCCATTAAAACGCCCAAAGCTATTGAGTTTAGTTTAGTTTCTTCACTATCTGCTCTAGAAGTTAATATTATTGGTGCTTTAGCTCCAACTATAACTCCTGCATTTTTTGATTTTGAGAAAAATACTAAAGCTTTATATAATATATTACCACCTTCGATGTCTGGAGCCAATAATATATCAGCTCTTCCTGCTACAGGATGATCTATACCTTTATGTTTAGCTGCTTCTAAAGACACTGCATTATCTATTGCAAAAGGTCCACCAACCATACAACCTTTGATTTCTCCTCTTTCATACATTTCTTCAAGTTCTTTAGCTTCAACTGTATCTTTCATTTTTGGATTTACTTTTTCTTTTGCGCATATTGCAGCAACTTTTGGTTCACTTATATCTAATGAATGTGCTACTGTGCAAGCATTTTCTATGATTTGCTTTTTAGTATTTGTATCAGGAGCTAAGTTCATAGCTGCATCAGTTACGAAAAATAATCTGTCATACCCCTCTACATCAAATACTGCTACGTGGCTTAATACATTACCAGTTCTAAGACCTACTTCTTTGTTTAAAACTGCTTTTAGTATTATTGATGTGTCTACTAAGCCTTTCATTACCATATCGGCTTTTCCTTGTGAAACTAATTCAACAGATTTTAGAGATGCTTCTGCTAAATCTTTTATATCTATTACTTCATAATTTTCGATATCCATGTCTATGCTTTTTGCAATTTCTTTAGTCTTCTCTATATCACCTATTAAAATGGCATTTGCTATTTTTTCTTTTCTAGCCATTTCAACTGCCATTAAAACTTCTTTATCTTGACAACATGCTACTGATATAGTTTTAGGTCCTCTTTCCTTTGCAAACTTAATTACTTCTTCAAAACTTCTCATGCATTTCCACCTCATCTTGAATTTTTTGAAATAGAACTTTTATATCTCAATTAAATTATAACTCGTTCAGCAACGTTTTCCTAGGGATAATTGAAATATTTAATTCAAAAATATTTATTTAAATCTATTTATCAGTCTTTTTTCATATATCTAACACTTTTTAGATTTAACAAATATCTCATTGTCCTTATTTTATAATATAACTAAAATAAACAAGATGCAACAAAAACATAAAATTAACAAACTTAATTTTATAGATTTTTTTGTCGCATCTTGTAACAACTAAATATTCAAAATATTTGTTCATTCCACTTCAACAATATTAGGTTCTATATTTATTTTTTTAAATTGATATGTTGTTTCATATTTTATTTTATATTTACCATTTTCAGCAGGTGCTTCTGATAAATCGATATATAACGAAATATCTTTTTTATTTAGCTTACTTAAATCTTCTGCTGACTCTACAACAACTTGAATATCTCCAGTAGAAATTATACTTGGATTGTCCATATTTGCTGGAATATTTCTTAACATAATATCTTCTGGACTATATACAAACTCAGCGCTTAATTGTTTTGTTTCATTTAGCTTTATAGTTATAGAGGTATCATCAATAGTTATTCCTTCTGGAATCTCTAGACTCACTTCTTTTTCTTCTCCATTAGCTAAATCAACTAAATCAATAGGTTTTGTCTTAATATAATTTATTTTGTCTATATTTTCTTTTTTACCTTTTATTGTAACTTCATCTTTACTTAATTTATAATTTTTCAATGTATTATTATCTTGATTATTATCCTTTAAATCTACTCTTATTGGTACAGTTTTTTCTTTTAATAATTCTACACTTGCTGTTACAGAACTTGAACTTAATGTCACACCTTCAACCTTAGTTCCATCACTATTTAAAGGTATTAAATCCAATTTTTTAGAGAAATCTTCTGTCTCATTGCCGACATTTAGATTAGCTCTTACACTTTTAACTTCTTTAACTAAACTCATCGGACCCGATATATCGACATAATTTTTACTTAATTCAATATTATCTATATTTCTTTTTGAATTCCCACTTACTTCTACCTTTATATCTCTTTTTTCTTTTATATTTTTCTCAAGATTTACTATTAAAACGTCATGCTTAAATTCTAAAGTAACACCTTGAGGAATATTTGCTTTTAAATATACTTCCTTCTTACCTTGTATTGGGTCTTCAACAGTTCCATATACATGTATATCCTCTTTTTTAACTTTTTGTACCTTTGATAAACTACCTTTTATATACACATCTGCTGTTAATTTTTCGTCTGGATATATAACAAGATTTTTATCATTTAAATCACTCATATTACTTATAGATACAGGTATATCTTCAAACCCTCTAGTTTCTTCAGGGTCAACTACAGCCATAACATACATCCATAAAGCAATTGCACTTAAAAATGATATTATTTTTATTTTGGTATTATTTTTTAGTCTATTTATCATTTAAATATACCACCTTTGAAAAAACTTCTTGTTTCTGTATTCGTTTTTAGATTACTACGTAATATATTCATCATTCTTTCTCTAGAAATATCTCTATATAACTTACCAGCTTTAGCAATTGATACGCCTCCAGTTTCCTCTGATACAATCAGCGTTATACAGTCAGAGACTTCACTTACACCTATTCCAGCTCTATGTCTAGTACCTAAATCTTTGCTTAAATCCTTACTCTCTGTTAACGGCAAGAAACATGCAGCCGCCTTTACCTTAGAGTCCCTAATTACAACAGCTCCATCATGTAATGGTGTATTTGGTATAAATATATTTATCAATAATTGCCTAGAAATTTCGGCATCAATTATAGTTCCTGTATTTATTATATCACTTATTCTGGTTTCTCTCTCCATTATGATAAGAGCTCCTATTTTTTGTCTAGAAAGTGAATATAAAGCTTCTACAATCTCTTCTATAGTTCTATTAAGAGTTTCTTCTGAAGTATTTACATTTTTTCCAAATAAATTAAACTTCGCTCTTCCTATATGTTCAAGCCCTGCTCTAAATTCTGGCTGAAAAATTATAAGAGCTGCTATAACTCCGTAATCCAGCGCCTTAAGAGATATCCAATAAACGGTATGCAATTTAAAAGTGTTACTAAGTTGAGTTGCTAGCAAAAGAAATATTATACCTTTAAATACTTGTTCTGCTCTTGTGTCTTTTATAAACATAAATATTTTGTAAAAAATATATGCTACTATGGATATGTCAATTAAATCATATATACTCATTCTTAATATTATATTAAAAAATTCATTTAAAAAAGAATTTATATCTAACACAGTTTTATCCTCCTGTTCGATAACTTCTTAATTATTTACACTATGTATTATACTATATAAATCTAACTCTATACAAACTATTTAACTTTTGTGTAAATAATTCTATTTTTATAGATTGAGATTGTTAAATAATCTCTAAATACATTAAAAACATTGCTAATCAAATATATATTTTCTATTAAAGTTAAATCTAGTTTAAATAATTCAAATCATCAAGGCGCGAATACAAAATAGTACTCGCGCCTTGATGCAATTTTATACTATAAAATCTATTTCAAAATACATATTATCTTTCAATATATTTTCACTACAATAAATTTAATAATCTATTTATTAATTATATAAAATTGTAACATTATTTTTATTAATATTATATTAGTAATATTATTTTTATATTATACCAATAATTTCCTTTATAAATAATTTATATCAACTTCTATTAATATCTTATTATGTATCTTTTCTAGAAATTATCTTTTATAATTAAAATAATTAAAACAGCTTATCTATTTTCAAAGTCATACATATATTACTTATAAATATAACAATTCATTTAATACAATCTACAAACACCATATTATCAAGTATTTAGAATATCTAGTATTTCATAATATATTTCATCGTTCTTTTTCAGTATAAGAAATTAATTTATGAATTTAAATAGTATTCTAATGTCTCAGTACTATAAAGTATACAGTATAATGTATATGAGCCTATTTACTAATAATTAAGTCTATGCAATAAATCTTTCTATAAACTTCTTGTAGACTATTATACATTACCATTAATATGATTACAATATTAATGAATATAATGTAACTCTTATATAATTATAAAGAAAAAGACACAGGTGACATACATGTATCCTGTGTCTTTTTAAACAATATAAAAGTTTACTATAAATATAGTAAACTTTTCTTAATGAGCGCACAGGGATTCGAACCCCGGACACACGCCTTAGAAGGGCGTTGCTCTATCCAGCTGAGCTATGCACCCAAATTATTATGGAGCGGGAAACGAGATTCGAACTCGCGACTTCAACCTTGGCAAGGTTGCGCTCTACCACTGAACTATTCCCGCTTATTTAATTTGGCGACCTGGAAGGGGTTCGAACCCTCGACCTCCAGCGTGACAGGCTGGCATTCTAACCAACTGAACTACCAGGCCGCAAATGGTGGGACCAGCAGGGCTCGAACCTGCGACCCCCTGCTTGT